>NZ_JBVHFK010000005.1:0-366676 GCF_055562375.1 Actinoplanes sp. NPDC019969
CGGCGGGTGCGGGAGACGGATCTGGCGGCGTACGCGAACCAGGATCTGCCGTTCGAGCGGTTGGTGGAGCGGCTGGCGCCGGAGCGTTCGCTGTCACGCAACCCGCTGTTCCAGGTGATGCTGGCTCTGCAGAACACGCCCGGGCAGAACCCGGCTCTGCCCGGCCTGGAGACCGGTGTGCAGCCGGTCGACCTGGACGTCGCCAAGTTCGACCTCACCTGGAATCTCACCGAGCGCCGCGACGACGGCGCCGCGCAGGGCATCGACGGCGTCATCGAGTACCGGACCGACCTCTTCGAGGCGCCGACCGCACAGGCTCTCGCCGACCGTTTCCGGCGGGTGCTCACCACCGTGGTGGCCGCACCCGGCACCCGGATCGGCGACATCGACGTGCGCACCGCCGAGGAGCGCGCCGCGGTCACCGTCGCGTCCCCCGCCCCGCGGACCGCGTCGAGCCTGATCGAGGCGTTCGCCGCCCAGGTGGACCGCACCCCGGACGCGATCGCGGTGCGCGGCGACGACGCCACGCTGACCTTCCGCGAACTCCGGGAGCGGGCCGATCGGCTGGCCGGCGACCTGGCCGGGCACGGGGTCCGCCCCGGCGACCGGGTGGCCGTACGGGTCCGCCGGTCGCCCGACCTGGTCGTCGCCACCCTGGCGATCGTGCGGGCCGGCGCGGCCTACGTCCCGCTGCACTCCGGGTTCCCGGCCGAGCGGGTCCGTACCGTGATCGGCGAGACCGGCGCCCGCGTCCTCGTCGCGGACGAGCCGGTGCCCGGAGCGGAGTCCTGCGTGCGGGTCGCCCCGGCCGGCGGCCCGGAGGCGACGGCGCCCCTGCCGCCGCCGCAGCATCCGGACGCCCTCGCCTACGTGATGTACACGTCCGGGTCCACCGGCGTTCCCAAGGGGATCGGGGTGACGCAGGCCGACGTGCTCGCGCTGGCCGCCGACCCGTGCTGGCGTTCCGGCCCGGGGGAGCGGGTCCTGCTGCACTCCCCGCACGCCTTCGACATCTCCACCTACGAGCTGTGGGTGCCGCTGCTGACCGGCGCGGAGATCGTGGTGGCGCCGGCCGGCGACCTGGACGGCGCCGACCTCGGCGCGGCGATCCGGGACGGCGGGGTGACCTGCGTGATGCTCACCGCCGGGCTGTTCGGCCTGCTCGCCGACGAGTACCCGGACTGCTTCGCCGGCGTGCGCGAGGTGTGGACCGGCGGTGACGTGGTGTCCGCCAGCGCGGTGCGCCGGGTCCTCGAACACTGCCCGGACACCGTCGTCCAGCACCTCTACGGACCCACCGAGACCACCCTCGGCGTCACCGCGGCGACGTTCCGCGACGCCGCCGGGGTCCCCGCCACCCTGCCGATCGGCCGTCCGCTGGCCGGGGTCCGGGCCTACGTGCTCGACCGGCGCCTGCAGCCGGTGCCCGCCGGTGTGATCGGTGAGCTCTACCTGGCCGGAACCGGTCTGGCCCGGGGCTACCTGGGCCGGGCGGCGTTCACCGCCGAACGGTTCACCGCCGACCCGTTCGGCGCGCCCGGCGAGCGCATGTACCGCACCGGCGACCTGGTGCGCCGGGACACCGCCGGGGTGCTGCACTTCGCCGGCCGCGCCGACGACCAGGTGAAACTGCGCGGGTTCCGGGTGGAGCCGGGCGAGGTGGAGGCCGCGCTGGCCGGCCACCCGGACGTGACCCGGGCCGCCGTGGTGGTCCGTCGTGACCGGGTCACCGATCCGCGGCTGGTGGCGTACATCGTCCCGGCGGCCACCGCCCCGGACCCGGCCGGGCTGCGTGCCCACCTGGCGGCGTCGCTTCCCGAGTTCCTGATCCCGTCGGCGTTCGTCAGCCTGGACCGCCTCCCGCTGACCGGCAACGGCAAGCTGGACCGGGCCGCGCTGCCCGCGCCGCAGAGCCGGACGTCCGCCACTTCGGACGCGCCGGCCGACCCGCGCGAGGAGCTGCTGTGCCGGCTCTTCGCCCGGACGCTCGGCGTGGAGCGGGTGGGCCGCACCGACGACTTCTTCGACCTCGGTGGGCACTCCCTGCTGATGGCCCGGCTGGCCGGGCGGATCACCGCCGAGCTGGGCGTCAAGGTCGGCATCCGGGACCTGTTCGAGGCGCCGACGGTCGCCGCGCTCGCCGAGCGGCTGGCGGCCGGCGTGACCACCGATCCCCTCGACGTGGTCCTGCCGTTGCGCACGGCAGGCAGCCGCCCGCCGCTGTTCTGCGTGCACCCGGCCGGCGGGATCGGCTGGGTCTACTCCGGGCTGCTGCAGCATCTGACGGATCAGCCGGTGGTGGCCCTGCAGGCGCGCGGCCTGAACGGCCACGGCACGCTGCCGGCGTCGATCGACGAGATGGCGGCGGACTACGCCGAGCAGATCCGGCGGGTCCACCCGGACGGTCCGTACCACCTGCTCGGCTGGTCGTTCGGCGGCCTGGTGGCGCAGGCGGTGGCGGTCCGGCTGCGCGCCGGCGGCGCCCGGGTCGAGCGTCTCACCGTGCTCGACGCGTTCCCGGACACCTGGGAGGAGGGTGTCGAACTCACCGAGACGCAGATCCTGCACCTGCTGCTCAACGCGGTCGGCCAGTCGCCGGAGACGCTCGGCGACCGTCCGCTGACCCGCGAGACGGTTCGCGAGGTGCTGCGCGCCGAGGGCAGCGCCCTGTCCCACCTGTCCGGCGCCGACATCGACGCCATGCTGGCCGTCTTCCGCAACAACAGCCGCCTGATGCGCGACCACCGCATCGCCCGGTACGACGGCGACCTCACGTTCTTCACCGCCGCCCGGGGCCGCCGCCCGGACGCGCCGGACGCCGGGGCGTGGCGCCCCTTCATCACCGGGACCATCACCGACCACGCCGTGGACACCGACCACGGCGGCATGACGCGGACCGAGGCGCTGACCGAGGTGGCCCGCGTCCTGAACACCGACCCGCAGGCCTGACCGACCGGCCGGGCCCTCGCACGAAAGGAACCTGTCATGACCAACCCGTTCGACGACGACGAGGCCGAGTTCTACGTGCTCGTCAACGACGAGGGCCAGCACTCGCTGTGGCCGGTCTTCGCCGACGTGCCCGCCGGCTGGTCGGTGAGCTTCGGCCCCGACGCGCGACAGTCCTGCCTCGACCACATCGACGCCACCTGGACCGACCTGCGCCCGCGCAGTCTGGTCGCGGCGATGAGCGGTCACGGTGACGGCCGTGACTGACATCCCCGCCGCGGTCCTCACCGACTATCTGACGCTCGTCGACGACAGCTGTGTCGCGGTGCTGCCGCACGCGATGCGGCTGGCCGCCGAGTTCGGCATCGGTGACGCCCTGGCCGAAGGCCCGCTCGGCAACGAGGAACTGGCCCGGCGCGTCAACGCGAACCCGGACGCGCTGTACCGGCTGATGCGGGCGCTGGCCAGCGTGCGGCTGGTGTGGGAGAGCACCGACGGCACCTTTCACCTCACCGCCACCGGCCAGCGCCTGCGCTCGGACCACCCGGCCAGTGCCTGGGCCTGCGTGGTCAACGCCGATTCGCAACGCGCGTGGCTGCGGGCCGGCGACACGGTCCGCGACAACCGGTCGGTCTTCGACGAGGACCACGGCGGCGAGTTCTTCGCTCACAAGGACCAGGACCCCCAGGCCAACCGGCTCTTCCTGCGCCGCATGCGGGAGCGGGTGCGCCGCACCTACTCCCGCTTCGCGGCCACGGTCAACTGGCGCGACAGCCGGGTGGTCATGGACATCGGCGGAGGCGACGGGTACGTGCTCGGCACCGTCCTGGAGACCGCGCCGCACCTCGAGGGGGTGCTGTTCGACCGGGCCGCGGTGATCGGCGAGGTACGCCCGCCCGAGCGGATGCGCCTGGCCGCCGGCGACTTCTTCCGGGAGCTGCCGGCCGGCGCCGACACCCACCTGCTGTGCAGCGTGCTGCACGACTGGACCGACGAGCAGTCGCACACCATCCTGCGCAACAGCCGGGCCGCGCTCACCGCCGGTGGCCGCCTGCACATCGTCGAGATGGTGATCCCGCCGGGCAACGACTGGCACCCGAGCAAGTGGAGCGATCTCGGCATGATGGTGCTCACCGGCGGGCGGGAGCGCACCCGGGCCGAGTTCGAGCGGTTGCTCACCGGCGCCGGCTGGACCCTCGAGTCGGTCCGGCCTCTTCCCGAATCCCACTTCAGTGTCATCACCGCCCGCTGAACAGGAGAGACAGCCATGAGCCAACTCAGCGTGAACCACATCGAGATCTACGCGCCGGACGCGACGGCGCAGGCGTCCGAACTGACCAGCACGTACGGCTTCGCCTTCGTGGGTGTTCGTGAGGAGCCCGGGCACCGCTCGATCGCGCTGCGGCAGGGCGACATCCTCGTGGTCGTCACCGAGGCCCGCGACCGGCGGCACCCGGCCGCCGGGTTCGTCGAACGGCACGGCGCCGGGGTCGCCGACATCGCGCTGCGCACCGGCGACGCCGTGACCGCGTACGACCAGGCGGTCGCCGCCGGGGCCAGGCCGATCACGCCGCCTGCCGTCCGTGACGGATGGGTGACGGCGCGGGTCGGCGCGTTCGGCGACGTCGTGCACACCTACGTGCAGCCGCCCGCCCGGCCCGGCGGCCGGTTGCTGCCGGGCTTCGGGCCGCTGCGCGAGCCGGGCGACTCCGCCGAGCTGCTGACCACCATCGACCACTTCGCCGTCTGCCTGGAGCCCGGCACGCTGGGTGACACGGTCCGGCTGTACGAGTCCCTGGGCTTCGCGGCGATCTTCGAGGAGCGGATCGCGGTCGGCGCCCAGGCGATGAACTCGACAGCGGTGCAGAGCACCTCCGGCGGGGTCACGTTCACCCTGATCGAGCCGGACGTGACCGTCGAGCCGGGTCAGATCGACGAGTTCCTGCGCAACCACGGCGGCCCGGGCGTCCAGCACGTCGCGTTCGCCGCCCGCGACATCGTCGCGGCGGTCGGCGCGCTGACCAGCCGGGGCGTGACCTTCCTGGACCCGCCCGCCGCCTACTACCAGCTGCTCACCTCCCGCCTGGAGCCGATCGCGCACAGCGTCCCGGAGCTGCGGGAACTCGGCATCCTGGCGGACGAGGACCACGACGGGCAGCTGTACCAGATCTTCACCGCGTCCACCCATCCCCGCCGCACCCTGTTCTTCGAGGTCATCGAGCGGCTGCGGGCGCAGACGTTCGGCAGCGGCAATGTCCGTGCGTTGTACGAGGCGGTGGAGCTCGAACGCAACGCCGCCCTCAGCGAAGCATGACCGTCCAGCTGCTGAGCGGGGTGCGGGTCGGCGCCGGCGACCTGCACCCCAGCCTCGCCGACCCGGCCATGACGTCGATGAACCTGCTCAACGAGGTGGCCGCCCGGTATCCGGGTGCGATCTCGCTGGCCGCCGGCCGGCCCGCCGACGACGGCGCCGGGGTCGCCGACGTGCACCGTCTCATCGACGTCTACTGCGCCCACCTCGAGCGTGACCGCGGCTGGGCGCCGGACCGGGTGGCCACCGAGCTGCTGCAGTACGGGCGCACCAAGGGCATCATCCACGAGCTGGTGGCCCGCTACCTGGCCCGGGACGAGGACGTCACGGTCGACCCCGAGTCGATCGTGATCACCGCGGGGGCGCAGGAGGCGATGGTGCTGATCCTGCGGGCGCTGACCGGCGGCGAGCACGACGTGGTGCTCGCCGCGGACCCGACCTATGTCGGGTTCACCGGCGCCGCACGGTTGCTGGGCGTGCCGGTGCTCGGTGTGCCCGACGGCGGCGACGGGATCGACCCGGACGACCTGGTCCGGACACTGATCGAGGCCCGCCGGGCCGGCCGCCGTCCGCGGGCGCTCTACCTGGTTCCGGACTTCGCCAATCCGACCGGCGCCACTCTCGGCGTGGCGGTACGGCGCCGGCTGCTGGACATCGCCGCCGAGCACGACCTGCTGCTGATCGAGGACAACCCGTACGGGATCCTGCAACCGGCGGTGGACCGGCCGGCGACGCTGAAGAGCCTGGACCGGCACGGCGTCGTGGTGCACATCGGTTCGTTCGCCAAGACGGTGATGCCCGGCGCCCGCATCGGGTACGCGGTCGCCGACCAGCCGGTGCTCGGCGGCGGAATCCTCGCCGACGAGCTGGCCAAGCTCAAGAGCATGCTGACGGTCAACACGTCGCCGATCGCGCAGGCGGTGGTCGGCGGGAAGCTGCTGGAGAACGGATGCAGCCTCGTCGCGGCGACCCGGCGGGTGACCGAGCGCTACCGGACCGGGATGCGGCGGCTCAGGGAGGGGCTGGCGGCTCGCCTGACCGGGGTGCCCGGGGTGCGGTGGAACAGCCCGTCCGGCGGGTTCTTCACCGTGGTGACGGTGGGCTTCCCGGTGGACGACGGCCTGCTGGAGCACGCCGCGCAGCGCCACGGGGTGCTGTTCACCCCGATGACCCACTTCTACGCCGGCGCCGGTGGGGAGAACCAGCTGCGGCTGTCCTGCAGCGCGGTGACCCCGGCGCAGATCGACACCGGCCTGGACCGGCTGGCCGCGCTCATCCGTGAGCGGACCCGGTGACCTCGCGGGCGGGGCGGCCGTCCGCCGTTCCGCCGCTCCGCCCGCACAGTCCCGACTCGTACGCGTAGATGACCGCGTGCAGACGGTTCGGCACGTCCAGCTTCCCGAGGAGGTTCTGCACATGCGACTTGACCGTGTGCTCGGAGAGCGTCAGCTTCCGTGCGATCTCCGCGTTGGACAGGCCCCGGGCGATCAGCGTCAGGACGTCGCGCTCACGGCGGCTCAGCCCGTCCAGCTCCGGGGCCGGCGCCGTCGCGGCCGGCTCCGCGCAGCCCGGGCCGAGCACCCGGTACCCGGCGGACACCATCCGGACCGCCGACGCCAGCTGCGACGGCGTGACCGACGGCGGGAGGGTGCAGTCCGCGCCGGCGGGCGCCGCCGTCCCGGCCGCCCCGAGCGCCACCACCCGGACCCCGGCCCAGGCGGCGTGCGCCGCCCGGATCGCCTCGGCGCAGGCCGTCGCGTCCTCCCCGCCGAGGTTCAGCAGCAGTACGTCGGGGCAGCGGCCGGCGACCGCGGTCCCGACCTCGGCGGTGGCGCATTCCCCGGCGATCAGCAGGTCCTCGTACGGCTCGAGGGCCGCCCGCAGACCACCCCGGATCAGCGGCGCGGATCCGGCGACCAGCACCCGCAGCAGGTCCGGATCCGCCGCGCGGTCCTCGTCGGGGTATGCCGGCAGGACGCGCAGTCCGGGCCGGCCCACCGTGACGAGCTCCCGGCGTTCGGCCAGCCGCATCCCGTGGTCCATCTCAACCTCCCGGTTGTCGGTGTCCACACGGTAACCGGGCCGGAGCCCCGGTCCCGGCGCCGTTGAGTTGGGCTTGAGAGATGGCCGATGCCCACCTTCCCGGTACCTCTGTCTCCTCCGTACCCCTGTCGAAAGGACATGTCATGGCACGCCGCCTGTTCACCTCCGAGTCGGTCACGGAAGGCCACCCGGACAAGATCGCTGACCAGATCAGCGACGGGATCCTCGACGCCCTGCTCGCACAGGACCCGAGCAGCCGCGTCGCGGTGGAGACCCTGATCACCACCGGACAGGTGCACGTCGCCGGCGAGGTCACCACGCAGGCGTACGCCGACATCCCCAGCATCGTCCGCGACACCATCCTGCGCATCGGCTACGACTCGTCGAAGAAGGGTTTCGACGGCGCGTCCTGCGGCGTGAGCGTGTCCATCGGCTCGCAGTCGCCCGACATCGCGCAGGGTGTCGACACCGCCATCGAGGAGCGCGAGGGGGAGGCCGGCGACAAGCTGGACAGCCAGGGCGCCGGCGACCAGGGCATGATGTTCGGTTTCGCCTGCTCGGAGACGCCGGAGCTGATGCCGCTGCCGATCGCGCTCGCGCACCGGCTGGCCCGGCGGCTGTCGACCGCGCGCAAGGACTGCACGGTTCCGTATCTGCGCCCGGACGGCAAGACCCAGGTCACCATCGAGTACGACGGCCTGCGTCCCGCCCGGCTGGACACGATCGTGGTCTCCTCCCAGCACGCGAGTGGCATCTCGCTGGAGTCGCTGCTCACGCCGGACATCCGGGACCATGTCATCGCGCCCGAGCTGGAACGCCTCGACATCGACACCGGGGGTTACCGGCTGCTGGTGAACCCGACGGGCCGGTTCGAGATCGGCGGCCCGATGGGTGACGCCGGCCTGACCGGCCGCAAGATCATCGTCGACACGTACGGCGGTTACGCCCGGCACGGTGGCGGGGCGTTCTCCGGCAAGGACCCGTCGAAGGTGGACCGCTCCGCGGCGTACGCCACGCGGTGGGTCGCCAAGAACGTGGTCGCCGCCGGTCTGGCCGAGCGGTGTGAGATCCAGGTGGCCTATGCGATCGGCAAGGCGCACCCGGTGAGCCTGTTCGTGGAGACGTTCGGCACCGAGAACGTGCCGGTCGAGCGGATCGAGAAGGCCATCAACGAGGTGTTCGACCTGCGCCCGGCCGCGATCATCCGGGACCTGGACCTGCTGCGCCCGATCTACCAGCAGACCGCGGCGTACGGCCACTTCGGCCGGGAACTCCCGGACCTCACGTGGGAGCGCACCGACCGCGCCGAGGCTCTGCGGGACCTGGCCTGCTGACCATCCGTTCCGGATGAGCCCCGGCCCCATCAGCCGGATCGCGGCGTCGAACTCGTGGCCGCGGCGGTCCATCATGGTGGGATGGAACCGCAATCGGTGACGGGCAGCGTCGTGTTCGGCGACGTCGTCATGATCAGCGGGGTGGACGGGCCGGTGACGGTCAGCCGGGACCGGCCGCCGTACCGGGTCGTGCCGGCCGAGCACACCCCGGTGCCGGTGACCGCGGCGCGGGCGCCCACCTGCCCGCCCTCGCCGCGGTCCTGACCGATCCCAGCGTGATCCTGTCCGGTCTCGGCCGCCGCCGGCAGGCCGTACCCCTGGTCGAGGAGGCCGTCGCCATCCGGGGGCGACTGGCGGAGGACGCCCCGGAAACCTGCCTGCCGGAGCTGACCTCTACCGCAACGGCCTCGCCCGCTCGCTGGACCGGCTCGGCCTCCAGATGTGGGAGGCCGGGCTGCGTACCCAGGCTCCCGGACCGGCCGAGGAGGCCGTGACGATCTATCGGCGGCTGGCCGCGGCAACTGCCTCGCGCCCGATCAGGTCCCACCGCCGCCGGAGGACCGGCCCTCACCGGCCTCGCCGCGCGGCGAGGCCGGCGGAGCGCAGTCGGTGAGCGAGTCACGGGTGGCGGGGCCGGTCCGGCAGATCGACCAGATCGGCGGCGACGTCGAGACCGGCCGGTGACGCTCGCTCACCTTCGGGTTCGTCCGCACCGCGGCCGGCCGGCCCCCTCCGCCTTCGCAGCGACGGTGAGGGCCGGCCGGGATTCAGGCGGAGCGTGCGGCGAGGATCTCCGCGGCCAGGGCACGGGCCCGCGGGTCGGTGCCGTTCTCCTGCTCACTGCGGGCCAGGGCGATCGACTGTGCGATCACCTCGTCGAGGTGACCGGTGGCGGCGGCGTCGAAGGCCGGACCGGAGAGCTTCGTCAGGGTCTCCAGGTCGGCCGCCGTCACCATGCCCGGCATCGGCATGCCCACGTGCGGGTTCTCCGCGGGCAGCCCGGCCAGGGCGTGCAGGGCCCGCAGCTCCGGCAGTTCGGCCTCGGTCCAGACGCGGACGCGCGCGGCGAGGTCCCGTGCCGCCGTGCCGTCCGCGCGCTCCGGAACCGCGTCGAGCAGCGGAAGGACCTGCTCGTTCATGGCCAGGGTGACCTCGATCCAGGCCAGGTCGGTGCCGCCGAACGTCGTCGCCGGCACCGACCTGGCCGGGAATGCCGCCGGGCCGCCGCAGCCGGTGAGCAGGAGCATCGTGGTGAGAACGGCTACCAGTCGCACGGTGGTCCCTCCTTCACCTTGCCGCGGGGGACGCGGGTCAGCCGAAGGACGGCGTGGTGCCGCACTTGGCGTTGGCGTTGATGCAGACCTTGACGAGCGCGGCGAGCCTGGCCGGGTCCCAGGCGTTCATGAAGTCGCCGTGGATCGACGACGCCATGCCGGACGACAGCGTCAGACCGTCCCCGCCGAGCGAGTCGTAGCCGAGCATCATCGAGATGTTCGGGATCGCGACCGGGTACTTGCCGGTGCACACCCCGTCGACCGCCGGGCCCATGTGCGACTTGTGGTCCGGCGAGTCGATGTGCTTGCCGTCCCAGCAGTCCTGATAGGTCAGCTGGTAGATCAGGTTGCCGCCGGCCGCGCATCTCGGCCAGTTGCCGTCCGCGCTACGCCCGATCTCGGCGCTGCCCGCGCACCAGAACTGCCCGCTGGCGCCCTTCGGCGTGGCCACCTGCCTCTTGGCGTCCCCCTGCACCATCACCAGGCCGGGCGGGAACGGCTTGACCGTGGCCGGGTCCTTGATCTTCGCGCCGTAGTAGGCCCGGAAGTTCTTCATCTTCACCGGCTTGCCGTTCAGCAGCAGCGTCGGCGCCCAGTAGGCACTGTTGTCACCGGCGGCGTCGCACGTGGTCGGCCGGGTGCGCAGCTGCTCCGTCGTGGTGTTCGCGTCCACCTTCGGGCCGAAGAAGGTGTGCAGGTGCGACGCGCCGGGCAGCCTCGGCAGGACGATCGGGTCGTCGGTGGCCTCGTTGGCGACGGTGCAGTTGGTGTGGAACTCCGGCACTCGTACGATCCCGGCCGGCACCGCCTTGGGCTGCGCCGCCCTGTGCACGGCGAGCGTCTCGTTCCAGGCCTCCTGGTCGACCGGCACCCAGCCGCCCGGCGACGCCGGCGGGTTCGACGGCGTGGCGGCCGGCGCCGTCGCGGCGGCACCGACGTTGAGCCAGTTGAGGTTGACGAAGTCGGAGCGGGACGTGCTCTTCATGACCAGGACCAGCGTCTGCGGCCCGGCCGGCGCCGTCGCGGCCTTCGCGCTGACGGTCTGCCACTTCTGCCAGCCGCCGGTCGACGCCACCGGGAAGGTGGCCAGCAGCGTGCCGGTCCGGCTGCCCAGGCGCGCCTCGATCGAGCCGCCGGCGGAGTTCTGCCCGGCGATCCGGGCGGTCAGCGTGCCGCTCGCGATCGTGACGCCGCGGTACTCGAGCCAGTCCCCGTCGGTTAGCCAGCCGACGTTCTCGCCGCCGCCGGTGTCCGGGGTGCTCTCCGTCCGGGCGCCGGACTGCGCCGCGTAGGCCTCGGCCTGGATGGTGCCCGGGGCCGCGACCTCGTCGGCGCCGGCGGTGGCGACGTAGACGCCGCTCACCCCGAGCGCCGCGACGACCGCGGCGCCGAGGACGACCCGTGTGGTGCGGCGGCGCCGACGCGGATCCGCCGGGGCGACATGCCGGGATTCCATACCCATATCGATCCTCAACAAAATGGCGGGGAAAGGGTTCGGCACGAATTATGCAGACGCCCCGACGGCGTTTCAATGTGCCAAGGAAGAATTCATAAGCCCAGCTCAGGGCGTTGCTGGTGGCCGCGATTCGGCCTTTCGATAACAGTTTTTCCCCAGCGTCTTCTTAAGTTTCCATTAAGTCGACGAGGTGGGGTCATGCGGTCAGGACCGCGGTGAGCTGGCGGGTGGTCTGGGCCCGCACCCACGGGTTGGTGGCGGCGTAGGCCCGGTGCGCGAACACCCCGCCGATCAGCGACCGCCCCCGCCCGCGGGCCCAGGTGGCGTCGTCGATGTCCAGCGCCTCCCGGAAAGCGTCGCGGGCCTCGCCCTCGAGGAGGGTGAACGCCATCATCAGGTCGCGGGCCGGGTCGCCGCGGCCCAGGCCGCCGAAATCGATCACGGCGCCGACCCGGCCGCCGGTGGTGAGCAGGTTCCCGGTGTGGAAGTCGCCGTGGTACCAGCACGCCGGCCGGTCCCAGGCCGGCGCGGTGACCGCCTCGTGCCACGCCGCGAGCAGAGCGCCCACATCGAACTCGCCGGCCAGGCCGGCGATCGCGGCGCGCACCTCGGCGTCCCGGTCGGCGAGCGGCTCGTCGGGCTCGACGGCGCCCGGGTCGTCCAGGTCAGCGGCCCACAGCGCCGTCAGGAAGCCGGCGAGCCGCAGCGCCGTCTCGACGGAGTCGCCCAGCTCCTCGAAGCGGGCCGTCGCACCGCCGAGCCACCGGGAGACGCCCCAGGGCCACGGAAAGCCGAGGTCCGGCGCTCCGACGGCGACCGGCTCCGGGATGGCCAGCGGCAGTTGTGGCGCCAGCCGGGGGAGCAGGCGCAGCTCCTTGGCGGCCTGATGGACGGCGCCCTTGTGGCGGGGCAGGCGCACCGACAGGCCGGGCCCGAGCCGGTAGATGACATGGTCGGACCCGCCCGGCGTGACCCGGCGCAGGTCCAGGCCGGCCCACTGCGGGAACTGGCTGTCGACCAGGCGGCGCGCCAGCCGCTCGTCCGCCTCGAACCGTACGGTCGTCACCGCCCTAGATAGCCGTGTTCCGCCAGGTGACGGGCCCGTTCCTCGTACGCCGCAGGGTCTTCCGGAGAGACCGTGGCCAGCCCGTCGACGTAGCGGTTGAACATGCAGAACGCGGCCGCGATCAGAACCGTGTCGTGGATGGTCCGGTCGTCCGCACCGGCCGCCCGAGCCTCGGCGATGTCGTGCGGGGTGACCGCGTGACCGTCGATCCGCACCCGGTCGGCGATGGCGAGCAGCGCCCGCATCTTCGGCCCGGCCGCTTCCGGGTCGCCGGCCAGCACCTCGTCGAAGTCGCCGCTGAGCCGGCGCGCCACCGCGCCGTGGGCCTGGGCGCAATAGACGCAGTCGTTGCGGCGCGACACCCACGCCGCGATCGTCTCGCGTTCGGCGGGCGTGAGCGGGGACGGCCCGCGCAGCAGCGCCTCGGCGAGCGAGCCGAGGGCGCCGGCGGTGTCCGGATGGGCGGCGAGCAGTCCGGCGATCCCGGGGAGCGGCGGCAGCGGGATGTGAGGCACGACGCCAAGCCGATCACGTCCGGCCGCCGATGTCCATGCTGTCCCGCCCGTGCCGCCTTTCCGGGGTCAGAGTCCGTCGGCGACGGCGGCGGTCACCTGGAGCCAGGCGGTGCGGCTGGCGGGGGTGAGGGCGTCGTAGGCGATCGGTCCGCCGGCGACGAGTACGGGATCGTGGGGCACTTCGAGCACGGCCCGGGTCAGCTTGCCGAAGTGCCGGCGGAGCCGGTCCCGCAGCGCCGTGTCGGGGGTGCGGGCCGGGGCGGCCAGGACGGTGACGGCGTTCTCGACCAGAGCCTCGTGGCCGGTGGCGCGCAGGGCGTCGGCCAGCCATGCCGCGCTCTGCGAGGTGTCCTCACGGATGGTGGAGACGATGACGAGCTGGTCGGCGGCGTCGACGGCCGCGCGCCAGTTGGAGGCGCGCATGTTGTTGCCGGTGTCGATGCACAGGATGCGATAGAACCGGCTGAGGGTGTGGTGCATGCGGTTGAAGGCGTCGGCGTCGATGCTGGCCGCGCCGGCGGCGTCCTCGTCGGAGGCCAGCACATCGAACTGCGCGTCTCCCTGGCTGCGCACATAGTTGTCGAGGTCCCCGACCCGGGCGCTGCGGATCTCATCGAATCGGTGCAGGTCGCGGAGCAGGTCGACGGCGGTGTTGGTGTGCCGTGCCGGGGTGGCGCGCCAGCCGAGGGTGCCTCTGGTCTCGTTGTTGTCCCAGGCGAGGACGTACCCGCCACGGTGCACGCCGAACGTGGCGGACAGCAGCAGGGTGGCGGTCGTCTTGTGGGCGCCGCCCTTGGGGTTGACGACGACCACCGTCTTGGGGCCGCGCAGGCTGCGCTGTACGGACTGGACGGCAAGACGGTGGCTCAGTTCCGCCGGGCCGGGGCCGGGGGCGACGAGGCCGCCGGTGACGCGTCCGACCGCCGCCCGCCATCCGGTCTTGGCCGGTCCGGTCGGTGGCGCCGGCCGGTCGGCCATCAGGTCGTCGAGCGTGGGCAGCGGCGCGGCGTCGTGCGGGCGGGCCGGCGCCGACGGGGGGACCGGCGGTACCCGCTCGGCGGTCGATGGTGAGGGGCCGGTCGTCCACGGCGAGAGCGGCCTGCTGGTCGCTGCGCCGGCGTGGTCGGTGGATCGCGAGTTGCCGGCCGGTGGCCAGGTCGAGTCTGCGGATTCGGACATGCTTCCTCCGTATCAACAAGCGACGGCGTCGCACCTGCGGGGCTGTGCGGTCTCGTGTGTCAGCGTCGACCCTCCCCATGCATCGATGATCTACGTTCTACTGCAGAGGGTAGCGTGAGGATCATTTTCTGTAAGCCTGGTCCCGGCGGCGCGAGCGAACTCCACCTGCTCCCCGTCCGACTTCATCGTGGCGGTGCTCCGTCGCCGCGGTCACCTCGCCCTCGGTGGGTTCTTCGCACTGCGCCACTTGCTCGCGGGTCTGTGGCGCGCGGCCGTCACCGCGTGGGTGCGGCGACGCCGCGAAGGATGATGTCGAGGCAGGCGTCGAAATAGTCCGCGCCGGACGGCTGCCGTCCGTGCAGGTCGGTGAGCACGCGGCGAATGGTCGGCACCTGGTCCGGGCCGAGGGCGGCCAGCCGCCGGCCCATCGGATCGGTGTCGGCCGGCACGGTGCCGGCGGCCGGATCCGCGCTGCTCGGGGACAGTGCCAGCGCGTACCCGTTGACGAAGTCGACCAGGGTCCCAGCGGCCACCACGATCTGTGCCGAGCTCAGGCCGGCGGACTCGAAGGCGGCGTACAGCGGCTCGCTGATCAGAATCGTGGCGTCCGAGGCCGCGGCGCTGTCGGTGACGATCTGCAGCACCAGATGGGGATGGGCCAGCGCCAGGTCGCGGTAGTCGCGGGCCCAGACGCGAACTCGGTCCGCCCACGGCCCGTCGGCGGGGGTGGGCGGCATGGTGGCGAAAACGGTTTCGACCAGCCCGGCCACGATCGCCGCCTTGTTCGGCAGGTGGTGGTAGATCGACATGGCGTCGACCCGGAGCCGGGCGGCCAGCCGCCGCATGCTCAGCGCTTCGATGCCGTCCTCGTCGACCAGCGCGAGAGCGGCCTCGAGGATCGCCGGCCGGGTCAGGACCGGTCGTTCGGAGCGTGGCCGCCCGGGTCGGCGGGCCGGTGGATTCTCGTTTGCCACCGCGTCATCCTACGCCGTAGGGTTAAAAACCTACGCCGTAGAATTAAGGAGCATGCTTTGAGTACGACAACGGCCTCCCGGACGGCCTGGTGGTCGGTGATCGCCCTGTGCGCGGCCCAGTTCATGCTGATCCTGGACGTGGTCATCATCAACGTGGCGATCCCGTCGATCCGCGACGACCTCGGCCTGCCCGACAGCCGGATCACCCTGGCCGCCACCGCCTACACGGTCACCTTCGGCGGACTGCTGATCGTCAGCGGCCGCGCCGGCGACCGATTCGGACAACGCGCCGTCCTGCTCGGCGGCTTCGGGGTCTTCGTCGCCGCCTCCCTGGCGGCCGGCCTCGCCCAAGCCGACTGGCACCTGTTCGCCGCCCGCGGCCTGCAAGGCGTCGGCGCCGCCATGGTGTCGGCGAACGCCCTCGCCGCGATCACCGCCGGCCTGCCCGAGGGCCCGCTCCGCAACCGGGCCCTCGGCCTCTGGGCCGGCGTCGGATCAGCCGGCGCGATCGCCGGGCAACTCATCGGCGGCACCGTCACCCACCTGCTCGGCTGGCGATGGATCTTCCTGATCAACGTGCCCGTCGGGGTGGTCGTCGTCATCGCCCTCGCGCTGCTGCTGCCCGCCGGCCACCGCAGCGGTGCCACCCGGCTCGCCGCCACACCGTCCGCCCTGCTCGTCGGCGGCCTGGTCAGCGGCATTCTGGCACTGACCTGGCTCGCCGAACCCGGCATGCGCACCGCCGCCATCACCGCCGGGCTCCTGGCCGCGGTCCTGCTCATCACCTTCGTCACGATCGACCGGCGGCACCCGGCGCCGCTGCTGCGACTCGACCTGCTCCGCAAACCCGGTGTGCGAATCGCCAACGCCACACTGCTGCTCAACGCCGGAGCGCTCGGCGCCACCATGCTGTTCGTGACGCTCTACCTGCAGCAGGGCCTCGGCTGGTCACCGCTGGCCGTCGGCATCGCGTTCGCCCCGATCACCCTGCTCATCCTGCTGCTGTCACCGCGGGTGGCGGCCCTCGTCCCGCGAGCCGGTGTGCGCACCCTGCTCACCGCCGGGCTCGTCCTGCTCGCCGCCGGAGCCGCACTGCTGGCCCAGATGCCGGCCGACGGCACGTACCTGATCGATGTCCTGCCGGGCATGCTGCTGCTCGCGCTCGGCAGCAGCCTCGCCTACGCCCCCACGTTCATCGCCGCTTCCAGCGGAGTGGCCGCCGAGGAACACGGCGCCGCTTCCGGGCTGATCAACACATCCCAGGAGGCCGGCGCCGCCCTCGGGATCGCCGTCCTCGGCGTCGTCGCGAGCTGGCCCGCCGGCGACGGCACCGGCCATCGGGCCGGACTGCTCGGCGCTGTCGTCCTGTTCACGGTGGCCGCCGCGACGGCCCTGCGAACCCCGGCCCGGCTGGGCCGCACCACCTGAGAAACGGCACGCCTTCGGTCCCGTCCATCCCGGACCGATTGCCCGGTCGGGCATCCCAAGGCTGTCGAGGGACGCCCGGCCACCACCACATGTCCGAAAACCCCTGACGACCGGCACGACCAGCGCACGCTACTGAGGGTGGCCTTGTCCCCGATCAACATGCTCGCGGCCAGCACCGCCTGCTGTGCGCGGTCGTGCTCGGCCTCAGGCGCCTGCTCGGCAACGCACCGATCCGGGCTGTCTCGTTCGGTGTCGCCGCCGCGTGCGCAGCCGGTCGGCGCGCCATGCCACTCGAACCGCTTCGCCGACCAGACCTGGCAATTCGGCGAAAACCCCAGCACGCCGGCGTCCGCCCGCGCCCTCCAACCGGCTTCACCCGGGCGCCTTCAACGTGTTCGTGGAGGAGGCAAACCTCTTTACCGCGCATTCCGGCCGGCCTCCGCGGACGCGCCGCGTTGGGTGTACCGATCGGAGACCCGGCTCGTGGAGGAGTTGATCGCGAAGAATCCGGAGCTGGCCGGTTCGGCGAATGCTGGCGATGTCGCGGCGTGTATGAACGCGCGGGACATGGTGGTCGTCCGCGGCCACGGCACTGTGGTGATCGGGGATGCCGCCGGTGATCCGCCGAATCCTTCCACTGTCGATGCGGTGCAGGTGGACGGCTTCCCGGCCGAGAATGCGGTGCCAACCGAGTCACCGGTGGGTGAACACATCCGGCACCGCGCCGACGGTGTCAGCCGAGGACGGGCCAGCAGACGATCGCCATTGCGGAATGGCCTGGAGTTCGAGAAAGCCCAGGTAGCACAAAACCCCATCCGATCTTGCGACGAGCGCGAAGATCGATATGGGGTTTAACGTGTCCGAGGCCCAACACTCGTGACGCGCACACGGCGGTCGCCGTAAGGAAACTGACGTTGAATTAACAAGCAGCAATTCCGTCCCGACCTGAAGGCGATCGAATCATCCGCCCGACTGCGTACCCAGGGCGGCCCTAAGCTGCAGAGACGTACCCCAGGAGCGCTCTTCTCAAGCCGATTCGGTCTAGTCAGGGTGGAACTGGTTAGCTTAGCCCTCACAAGGCATCATCGACCTTCCATGTCTTGCCCACGCCGGACGAACGAGACAGGTCATGACCCCGGATCCGCTAATCACGATAAATTCAATACACTATGGTAAATTATTTTATCTCCATATATCACGGTGTTTTGCCCGGCGTTCTCGGACCTCGGGCAGGCCGAGGGGTGCCGTATGGCGACTCCAAGATCCATCGTTCTTCCTCCTGACTTCGGCTCTCACGTCCCGTACCATATCGATGCATGGAGCCTCTCGCTAAGCTCGCTGGAAGCGTTGTAGCGCCTGCGGTCCGATGGTGGCTATCCGATCGCAAGAAGGCAGCCGAAAGGTCGATGCAACTGTCAAACCTGATCGATATTAAGATAACTGACAATTATCGCCGTCGTGAGATTCGACGAGAAATTGACGCTCTGGCCGATGTTGTCGAGGAGCGCTTGGCGCCGCTACTGCGCAACGAATTTAGTGACCTTCCGAGGAATGAGCAACGTGCGGCCATCATGGCAGTTGCCGACACCTTCGCAAAGGCGAACTTGAATGATGAGGCGCTATTCCTTGTCGACATGAAGCCTGAAGTGCTTAGTCGACAACTGGCGGAAAGCATTTCTTCCTCGGCTCGTAAAGAGTCACTCAGCGAGTCTGGAACACGTCTATATGAAGTGATGCTATCAGAGTGTTGCACCTGCTATGTGCGCTTTGTGCAGCAGTTGGCGCCTTTTCAGCCACGAGCTATCAGCGAGTTGTTATCCCGAGTATCCGGAATGGCCGCCCGGTTAAACGAAGTACTTGTCCGTGTGCCAGTTCGGTCGCTAGATTCCCAATTTGGATCCGACTTCGATGACGACTTTAAGGGCCGGTACCTTGCGCTGGTACAGGAGTCGTTGGAGTCGATCGAGCTATTCGGGATCGATACTCCTAATTTCAAGGCGCGGACATCGGTCAGCATCGCATATGTCAGCCTGTCGGTTTCAACCAAGTCTTTGCCTAGTCCTCCCGGCCTGCGGCGCGATGCAAGCAGTGCAGCAAATTTCGCACCGGGTGCATTCAGTCGTGATTTGGGAGAGTCTACGGAGCGTCCCCAGAATAGCGTTGAGGCCGTTTTAGCGCGGAATAGGCGAATCATGATCAGGGGCGAGGCTGGTTGCGGCAAGACCACGCTTCTGCGCTGGCTCGCTGTAAATGCGGCTAGAGATTCATGGCCGACGGCAATGGAGAAATGGCGTTCTACTGTTCCGTTCTTGATTAAGCTTCGTAGCTACGCGGGGGCGGCGCTTCCAAAACCTAGTCAATTTCTTACCGATGTCGCCGACGTGCTCACCGACATAATGCCAGATGGGTGGGTGCACAGACAACTTAGCAGCCCAAATGGACTGTTGCTTCTTGATGGCGTTGACGAGTTAGTCGCGAAAGACCGCCCGAAGGTGAGAAATTGGTTGAGGCAGATCGTGAATACTTACCCTCAGCTTCGTATCGTTGTTACAACGCGGCCGGCTGCGGCTTCAAGTGATTGGCTCAACGATGAAGGATTTCGGCCCGCAACGCTCAATAAAATGACAGCACCAGATGTACGACGATTCGTTGCTCATTGGCATGATGCGGTTCGGCACGCAGGTGGCTACCCTTGCGACGAGCGACAGCTCCCTCTTCTTGAACGATCCCTTATCGGCCGACTCGACGCTAATCCGCACTTGGCCGCGCTGGCGGCTAACCCGCTATTATGTGCAATGCTCTGCGCGCTCAATTTGGACAGGGCCGCACAGCTGCCTAAAGACCGCATCGGGGTTTACCGTGCTGCCATGGACCTGCTCCTTGAGCGACGAGAGACGATGCGCGAGATTCCAAGTTATGAAGAACTCCGCCTGGAAACAGCCGAAAAGCTATATCTTCTTCGTCACATCGCATGGCGGATGTCGATAAATGGACGCGCGGAGGAATCCAAAGATCGCGCAGAGAAACTAATCGCCGAGAAGCTCGGAACTTTATCGTCTCGCGCGGAAGAAGCGCCGAGCATTCTCGATCAGTTAGTCCAGCGTAGCGGAATAGTCAGGACTCCAGCGGAAGGTAAGATCGATTTTATCCACCGCACCTTCCAAGAGTACCTAGCTGCGGTGGAATGCGCGGACCAAGGCGACGTCGAATTCTTGGCTGAGCGCGCCCATCTTGATCAATGGCGCGACATCATAGTAATGGCCGTTGCGCTAGGAAATAGCCCGTTTCGATCTGCGCTATTGGCGATCATTGAGCGACGGGCTGCTGATGAAAGCCGTCACGCACGGACACTGAAACTCGTCCTTGCATCGTGCTTCGAAAATCTATTTGTGCCGGAACAAAATTTGCTAAATATACGCGATCGAGCCTTAGGCGATCTAGTCCCACCGAAGAGTCTTATTGAAGCTCGTACCCTCGCAACCATCGGCACTCCCCTGATTCAGCGATTGCCGGGTGAGCTGACTTCCCTGTCCGAGTCTCAAGCCGCAGCCACCATTCGAACGATTGCACTGATCAACGGGCCTGAAGCGCTAGCCGCCTTAGCTAGACATGCCCAAGACACACGCCGCCGTGTGCAGAGGGAGATTGTTTCTGCGTGGCGTTACTTCGACCCAAATCGATATTCGTTAGAGGTCCTCGGCAATGCACCTCTACAAGATGGAACCCTTCTCGTAACGGACGAGAAATTGTTGCCATATGTTGCAAATCTGGCTCGCTTGCAATCTCTGCGAGTTGAGCTGAAGCACTGTCGCACGCTAGACGCTCTTCGCGGACTTCCGCACTTGCATTCCTTGAAGGCGGAGGGATCCTTCTCTAATTTGCAAGCCTTGATGGAGCATACGGATCTAACTAGCGCGGAGTTGTATACCGATGCGAAGCTTCATAACCTTAACCCTCTGTCCAAGCTCGAAAAACTGAGGATCCTGCGGTTGGACCAAAGAAAGCTTCTCAAAGACCTTGGATTCATCGAGGTCTGGCCTGATCTCGAACAATTGACGTTGCGAAATGTTGAAAATATCGCCGCGCGAAACGCTATCTCCGGCTTGAAGAAACTAAAATACCTAAGTATTTATGATTGCAATAGGTTCGATCCGAGTGTCATTGCCTCGACGCCGGTCATCTACCTTAGTATTAGGGTTAAGCAGCTAACCGGCGGCTTTGAGGCACTGGTTATGGCATGCGGTTCCGTTACGGCTTTGGCAGTTGCGGGGATGCTGGTTGAAAACGGAATACAGGCGGTTGCGCAGTTGCAGAACCTCTCCTCGCTAACGCTCAGTAACGCTAATATCGACGATCTCTCATTCGTTGCGCGGCTACAGAACCTGCAACAGTTGTTGCTCTGGGATTTGCCACAGATTACGGACCTATCTTTTGTGCATAAAATCCCTGGATTGCGTCAGCTCATAATTCCTGGGTTGGCAAAGCATTTAAACATTGGTTCATTGGCTAATCTGCATGCGGGCATCTATGCAGACTTCGAAGAGATTCCGTTGTATTCTGCAGAGGGTATTTCGGCGAAAGGTTGGTAGCGGCCGACCCGCCACCCGCCGGGCGTTCACTACGCCCGGCTAACCGCCCTTTCAAACACTCACTTAGTACCGGACGTCCGGCGAATCGCCTTTGGGTGGTTCCTGCGACGTCCGAGGACGCGAAGATGCGGCAGGACGTCCTGGTGGAACCGGTCGTCCTGCCTTGCTTCAGAGTGCATTGTTAGGACCAGCCGGTATTCAGGTTGAGGGATGAATTGGGACACCGGTGGCTGAGGACCCCGGCCGTCCGTGTGCAGGTTCCGGGCGGTCGGGCTGTCCTACGACGGTGGTGCCTCGGCCGACCCTTGCTGGATGTCACGGATGGCGGAGCGTGCCGTGTCCGTAGATCGGAGTGGTTGTCTTGGAAGGAAGCGTTCCTGAGGCTGTCCTCCGAATCTTCGCCGGCGGCGACGCAACCCCCGTGTCGGATCCGATGCCGGATCTTGTCGGAACTTACGAAATCAGGCATCTGCTTGGTGTCAGCCGTCAGCGTGCGTTCATGGTTTCCTGCCGGGACGGGTTTCCTAAGCCCGTCGCAGAGCTTGCATCGGGCAGGATCTGGCTTAGGGATGATGTCGTCGCCTGGATGAGGTTGCATCGTCCGGAGGCCTACGCGCGGATCACGCAGCGCCAGGCCGAGGGGTTGTGATGGACCCCGGAGTTCGGAGCGAGGGTGTCTACCTCGGTCGTGTGGTGCTTGAGAGAATCGGGCAGGCCGAGCGGGACCTCTATGAACATCTATCGGTCACCGCCGATGGCCTATGCGCCGCGTGCAGGGAGCCGGAGCCGTGCCGAGCCCGGTACGACGCCTTTCGGTTTCTCAATCGGTACGGCGTTCTACCGAGGCGGCGGCCCGGTGCGGCTGGCGTCACCGCGTCCGCCGCTCAGACTTTCAACGGCTTTGCTGCGTCCCAGACTCGCTCGAAGGCTGCGATGTGAGTCGATGCCATGCCGTCGCTTGTACTGCCGGCCAGGTGGAGAACTGGTGCGTGTGCGGCGGGGCTGCCGTAAACGTGGGGGTTGACGAGCATTTCGTCGTCGGCGCGGCAGAGGGAGTTGTAGAGCACCGTGTCGTGCAGGCGTAGGGCGATGCCGGGAACGCCCGTGAACGGTTGGAGGTTGACGAGGGCGGTGCGGATGCGAGCGCTCATGCCGGCTCCGATTCGTTCCTCGGTTCCGCGGTTGGCGATGTGTCGGCCGTCCGGCGCGCCGAGGGCGATGCGTACGCGGACGCCGTTCCGTGCCTTCTCGTGCAGCAGGGAGGGCACCGAGGCGTCCTCGGCGAGGAATAGCGCGCTGTACGCGAGGATGTCGATCTCGCGCTCGGCGCGGCTGAGAAGGCGAGCCCAGGCGTCCGAAGGCACGGAGGAACGGTGCGGATAGACGATGCGCACCTCGACAGCCATTGGAGCGGCTGTCTGGGGACGGGGCAGGTTGGGCCACAGGTCGTAGGCCGTCCACCCGGTGAGTTGCACCAGGGCGTCGCGGTGGCGGGGGTAGGGCATGCGGCCGCTGGTCCACCGTTGGACGGTTTTCGGGTCGACGTTGAGGCGTGCTGCGACGTCGATGACGGTGAGCCCGGCGCTGTGGAGCGCTCGGGCGAGTGGGTGGTTCACGCAACGACTCCCATCGCTGGCGAGAGCGTCATCGTAGCCAAGAAGTCCCTAGACGTCCTAGCGCTGCGGTTCACCTTCCGTCACCGACCGCGAAGAATCGGCTCCAGCGGCGAGAGTCGGGACGGATGGCGGACGGCGGTATCGATGAGCGATCAACCAGGTGATGAGGCCGCGCAGACGTCGGCTGACCGCTTGGCGCTGGCACTTGAAGAGGCTGGCTTCGACGTCGGCCAAGAGTTTCCCGCACTTCATCACGCCGTGGGCCGACGAGGAACAGCGGTGGTGCGGGTCGGCGATATCTCGCCGTCAGTCGCGGACCGGCTTGCTGAGGTGCTCGCCGGATCGGCTCCAACGAGGGAGTCCGGCGACCTCGGTACATGACCTGCGGTTGCTACGAGGGCGGTCGCATAGTCTGCCTATGTGGATCAGGTGGAGCGTGCCCGTAACCTTGCGCATCGGTTGCTGGCGGAGTCGATCCCGCGCCGGTGGGCACATAGTCAGGGTGTGGGGCGTAAGGCCGAATCGGTCGCTCACCTGGTCGGCGCTCAGGCGTCGGCGTTGGTGGCGTCGGCCTGGCTCCACGATGTCGGCTACGCACCCGACCTCGTCGTTACCGGCATGCATCAGCTCGACGGCGCCCGCTACTTACGAGACGTCGCCAAGGCGGACAACCTGGTCTGCCGGTTGGTCGCGCATCACTCGTGTGCGCACATCGAGGCCCGGAACCGCGGATTGGCCGAGCAGCTTGCGAGCGAGTTTCCGCCGGTGGGGAAGCTGCTGTCGGATGCGATCACCTATGCGGACATGACGACTACCCCGGACGGCGAGCCTGTCGAGGTCGAGCAACGCCTTGCCGAGATTCTGTCCCGCTACGGTGACGGCGACCTGGTCGCCGAGTCCATCCGAGAGGCGAGTCCTCTGATCATCGGGTCGGTTCGGAGGGTGTCCGCGTTGTTGGCGGCAGGTTAGGGCGCGTCGGCACGAGTGAGTGAGCCCTGTTCGTCGCGGCTCCAGCGGCGGCCGGCGCTGTCGAGAAACTCGATCTGTACGGGTTCGGGCTCGACGTACGTGCGTAGCCACTCCGCCGGGGCGGGGCGTTGAATGGTTCGGCCGGGTGGGACGAGGCCGACGAACTCGGAGTGGGACTCTTCGTCGCCACGGGCGGGCAGCGGGAGTTCCACCTCGTAGATCGGCATGTCACTGGCGTTGTGGATGTGGAAGGCCAGTTCCCGGCCGCCATCGGTCTTGCGGGTGAGTTCGACCCACGCACTGATGCGTTCGGCCTGGGCACGGCGGTCGTCCTCGGCACGGTCGGCCTCGCGCCGGTGCTCGCGGCGCAGCAACGTGAACCCGACGATGAACGCGCCTACCGTGCCGATCGCCGCGAAGCTGTCGGCGCCGGCGCCGACCCAGTCGCTATCCAAGGTGAACGCTGTCGGGCGCGGTGAGGTACTGCTCGATCCGCATCCGCATCGATCGGTCCATCGGCAGTGCGGCGACTTCTGCCGGGGGCACCCAGCGGACCTCGGTCGATTCCGCGCTCGGCGTCGGTGTGCCGCCGATCGGGCGGGCGGTGAAGACGATCGAGAACTCCTGTCTGGCCTCGTTATTGCTGGTGTACAGGATGATGTGGCGCGGGTCGGTGTAGATGCCCACGAGGCCGGTGATCTCGACGTCGATCCCGGTCTCTTCGGCGGTCTCCCGAATCGCGGTCTGCGGTAGCGACTCGCCCAGGTCCATGCCGCCGCCGGGGAGAGCCCAGTTGTCGTTGTCCGAGCGGCGGATCATCAGGATCTCGCCGACCTCGTTGACCACGACGACGTTCGCCGCGGGCACGACATTGTTCGCCGCCGGTGCTTCAGGATCGTCGTAGTAGTCGATGCGTCGTCCCACGATTCGTCTCACTCCACCGGTGTCGCGTCGGCCCAGACGCGCTCGAAGCTGTCCAGGTACGTGGTCACCATGCCACCGCCGGCGACCCGCCGTAGGTGCAGCACCGGCGCTTGAGCTGCGGTGAAGCTGTAGATGTGGGTGTTGACCAGGAGTTGATCGTCGGCGCGGTAGATCGAGTTGTAGAGCACCGTGCGGTGCAGCCGGAACTCGATGCCGTCGATGTCGAGCAACGGCCGGTACATCACGAGCGCGTTCTTGATCTTCGCGGCCTGGACCTCGTCCACGCCCTCATCCGCGCCGCGCTGGGCGACAGCCTCACTGTCCGGGTCACCGAGCAGGATGCGTACGCGTACGCCCGCATCTGCCTTTTGCCGGAAGATGCGCTGTATGCCGGCGTCCTCGGAGACGAACAGGCCGCTGTAGACCAGGACCCCGATCTCGTGCTCGGCGCTGTCGAACAGGTGCCGCCACAGTTCCGACGGGACGGTCCACCGGTGCGGGTAGATGTTGACGATCTCGCTCTCGCTGGCGCTGGCGACCTGGTCGGAACTGAGCGCGTCCGGCCACAGGTACACCTCGTCGACGCCGAGCTGCGCGGCCACCGCATACCGATGACGCCGATACGGCGTACGCCCGGTGATCCACCGTTCCACGCTCTTCGGATCGACGTTCAGCACTTCCGCCAGCGTGGCCGGAGTGAGACCGCGTTCCAACATCGCGGTACGTAGTCGCTCGTTCGGCATCGTCTTCCCGTCAGGACGTCCCGGCAGCCTGACCACCCTAACCAGACGTCTCGGACACGTCCAGCCACGACCTGATCACGTCCCGTCGCCTGATCGCACTCTCAATGGCGTCGATGCGAACCACGCATCGCCACACCGAGAGGAGATCAGCAATGGACACCCACCGCTTCACCCCCGAGGCCCCGGCCTGCCCGTGCGGCGCACAGCTCGGCGCCGGACATCCGGCCCTGTGCCGCAAGTGCGTGGCCCGCAGCCGCTGGACCCGCCGGCACCAGCCGCGCGGTAGCCACAGCGGTACCGACCGAGGCATCCGCACCCGCCGTACCCGCCGCTACCGCCGTGGTGGTGACGCATGACGATCGTCGTCTCCGCCGTCATCCTGCTCGGCGTCTTCGTCTACCTGCTCTGGCGATACGCCCGGCTGCCGCTCTGGCAGGCCGCCGTCTGCGCGGCCTTCGGCTACTTCCTCGCCTCGTCATCGGTCGGCCCCGAGATCGGCAACGGGCTGCGCGCCCTGGCCCGCTTCGTCGCCGGACTCACCCTCTGACATGAGCCCACACCCACCGGAAGGAGACCCGAACCCGCACATGACTCACGACCCGAACATCCCGCGCCCCACCCTCGACCAGGAGGCCATCCGCGCCCATCTGCACGCCGCCCGCCTCCGGGCCACCCCCACCACCATCTGGACCGCCGTCGGCGACATCCCCACCACCATCTGGACCGCCGTCGGCGACATCCCCGTCATGCTCGCCGAGATCGACCGTCTCGCCCGACTGCTCACCCGCACCCGCTGGGACTTCGCCGACCTGCTCGCCGCCGCCCGCGCCACCCTCGCAGCCCACCACGACGGCGAGGCCGACCCGCTGAGCTACCTGCGCGACGCGGTCGCCGAGTACCAGGCCTGGGAACCGCCTGACGACGGCGAACTCGCCGAATGAGGGCCTACGGACGCCGGCACCGCCGCTGGAACCGCCGCAATCCACAACCCCTGCTGTTCGTACCCGATGAGCCGTTGACCCTCGCGGCCCTGGCCGCCCTCGGCCGTGCACTGTTCCGCTACCGCTCCGAACTCGCCCCGATCACCGCCGGGATGACCTTCACGCTCGCCGGGCTGGTGCTGCACCACACCCACCCTGGGGCATGGCCGGTGATCGTGGCGGTCACTGTCGTCGCGGTACTCGCCGCCGCACTACAGGGGCTGCCCTGGGGACTCACCCGCACCGCCGAACGCGCCTACGCCGCGACAACGACCGCGGTTGCAGGAGGTTGGCTCAGCGCCGCAACAGCTCTGGGACCGGGGCGGTCGCCGTTGCTGACAGTCCTGGTCGTGGCCGTGATCGCGCTCGGCATCCCGTGGTGGGGACACCGGCGACGCCGAGCCCGAGTACGCGTGGACCGCGTCATCAACGCGTGGCCGAACCTCGCCGAAATGATCGGCCTGGCCGGATCACGGATCATGTCGGCGGTCGTGGACACCTGGGGATGGCGCGCCAGGCTCAAACTGCGACCAGGGCAGAGCGTTGCCGATGTCATCGCCCAGGTTCCGGCCATCGAATCGGCCCTCGGCACCCGACCCGGCGCGGTACGCGTCGAGCAGGACCCGGCGCACGCCGGCCGCTGCACCATGCGCGTCCTCGCCGTAGACCCGCACGCTGGCGCCATCCCGTGGCCCGGCCCCACGGCCCGCACCCTGGCGGACCCGATCGAGCTGGGTGTCTTCGAGGACGCGGCACCTGTACGCGTCGCGCTGCTCCGCCGGCACGCACTCATCGGCGGCACGACGGATTCGGGTAAGAGCGGCGTTCTGAACGTGGTCCTCGGCAACCTCGCCGCCTGCACCGACGTCGTCCTCTGGGGCATCGACCTCAAAGGCGGCATGGAACTCCGGCCCTGGGCACCGTGCCTGGCCAGGCTCGCCACCACCCCGGAGGAGGCCACCGACCTGCTCGCCGACGCGGTCGCCGTGCTCGACGCCCGCGCAGACGCCGCTGGCCGCGACAACACCCGCGTCTGGAAACCCACACCGACCGCACCGGCCCTGGTCATCGTCATCGACGAGTACGCCGAACTCGCCGACACCGCACCCGACGCCATCGGGCACGCCGAATCGATCGCCCGGCGCGGGCGCGCCCTCGCCGTCGACCTGCTCGCCGCGACCCAACGCCCCACACAGAAAGCCATGGGCGGGGGAGCGCTGCGCTCGCAGATGAGCGTCCGCGTCTGCCTACGTGTCCGGGAACGCCGCGATGTCGACCTCATCCTCGACAAGGGCATGCTCGCTGCTGGCTGGCACGCCCACACCCTCGACGCCCCCGGCAAGTTCTACGTCCTCGCCGACGGCCACGACCAGCCGCGCCGCGCCCGCGCCTACCTGGTCACCGATGATCTCGTACGACAGACCGCGGCCCGATACGCCGACCAGCGACCGGACCTCGACCCGCTGTCCCGCGCGGCCATCGACCACCAACCGAAGTCCATCGAGCCGCCGCGTCCCTCGACCGGCGACCCCGAACAGTCCCTCCTCATGGCACTTGATCAAACGCCTGAAAGCGGGCTGACCGTGCGCGAACTCATCACCATCACCGGCATGAGCCGCACCTGGGTCTACGACCGGCTCCAAGCCCACGCCGCTGCCGGGCGTGCCCGGCAAGTCGCCCGCGGGCGCTGGCGAGCCTGACCCGATCGTCCGCGCGGACGTCCGTCCGCTCGCGCGCGTCTGCGCAGATCAGCGCGCGGACGGACAACGGACGGACGACCGCGCGGACACCCCACCGTCGACCAGAAAGGAGGCCCACGATCACCACGAACGACCAGACCACAGAGGGGAGAAATCGCAGCATACGAACGTGCAAGACACTGAAAATCACGAACGCGCAGCTCAAGACGTCCCTAGACGTCCCACTGTCTGAAGCCGCCGCCGATGTGCTGTGGCGCATCATCGACCGCGCCCGCAAGACTCACCAGTCATGAGGTTCGCCTTCTACGGACGAGTGTCGACCGAGGACCAGCAGGACCCGCAGGCATCCAAAGCGTGGCAGCTTTCCCGCGCCCGCAGCCTGATCGAACCGGCCGGCGGCGAGGTCGTCGCCGAGTTCTTCGACATCGGGCTCTCACGCTCCTTGCCGTGGAAACGCCGGCCGGAAGCGACCCGACTGCTCGACGCGATCAAGAGCGCAGGCCGTAACTTCGAGGCCGTGGTCATCGGCGAACCGCAGCGCGCGTTCTACGGCAGTCAGTTCGGCATGACCTTCCCTGTCTTCGTGCACTACGGCGTCGGCCTGTGGGTGCCCGAAGTCGGTGGCGCCATCGATCCCGGCTCCGACGCCCACGATCTCGTCATGGCGCTATACGGCGGCATGAGCAAAGGCGAACGCAACCGCATCAAGATCCGCGTCCGCTCGGCGATGAAGGCACAGACTGAACTGGAAGGCCGCTACCTGGGCGGACGTCCGCCCTACGGCTATCGCCTCGCCGACGCCGGCCCGCACCCGAACCCCGGCAAGGCCGCCGAGGGCAAGCGGCTGCGCCGACTCGACCCCGATCCGGTCACCGCGCCGGTAGTGGAGCGGATCTTCACCGAGTACACCGCCGGGCGCGGCATGACCTCCATCGCGCGTGGCCTCACTCAGGACGGCATCGCCTGCCCGTCCGCCTATGACCGCGCCCGCAACCCGCACCGCACGACGCAGGTGTGGGAGACCACCGCCGTCCGCGCGATCCTGCAGAACCCGCGCTACACCGGCCGCCAGGTCTGGAACCGGGCACGCACCGATGAAGTCCTGCTCGATGTCGACGACGTCGCGCTCGGCCACGAGAACCGGCACCGCTGGAACGACCCCAGCCAGTGGGTCTGGTCCCGCACCGAGTCACACACGCCGCTTGTCAGCACCGACCTCTACGAACGCGCCCAACAAACGATCAAGAAGCGCGGCACCCGCAGCGACACCGGCAAGGCTCCGCGCCACACCGGGCATCCCTACCTGTTCCAGGGACTGATCACCTGCGGCATCTGCGACCGCAGAATGGTGGGCAACCCGAATCACGGCCGCCTCTACTACCGCTGCACGGCGAGCCGCGACTTCGTGCGCCAACGGGAGATCAGCCACCCGCCCGCGCTGTACTTGCGCGAGGACGCGATCATCCGCCCGATCGAAACGTTCCTCCGCGAGGAACTCACCGGACCACGACTGGCCGACAACATCCAGCGTGTGGCCGACGCGCAGTACCGCGCCGCGCTCGCCGCCCACGACTCGGCCGGCGAGATCGACAAGCTCCGGCAGACGATCGCCGACGCGGACGCCAAGATTGACCGCTACCGGGCGACGCTCGACGCCGGTGGTGACCCGGCTCTCATCGCCGGATGGATCAGCGAGACCACCATGATCAAGAAGGCCGCCCAGGCGAAACTCGGGCTCACCGAAGCGCCGCCGCAGCGAATGACCAGCGACCAACTCGACGCCATCGCCGGCGCCTTCAACGACCTGCTCCGGCTGCTCCGCGGCGCGGACCCGCGCGACAAGGCCGAGCTGTACAGCCGGATCGGCCTACGGATGACCTACCAACCAGGCCCGGAAACACTGATCGCCGAGGTTTCCACCCCGGCGAGTTCTCGTGTCTTTGATTGGTGTCCGAGGGGGGACTTGAACCCCCACGTCCGATAAAGGACACTAGCACCTCAAGCTAGCGCGTCTGCCATTCCGCCACCCGGACCGGTGTTTGCTCGTACAGCTTAGCGGGAGCGTCTGCCAGGCTTTCACCTGGGTTTCGGCTGCCCGGTCGGCCGCACGGACAGAACTATATACGGCCGCCGGGTGGGGTCTCAGCGGGGGTGGGAGGCCGTGCTCACGGAGATCGAGTGTGGCGTTGGGCGGGCGAACGGGGGAGCATGGCGGACGTGTCGCAGCCGTCCCCTCTCGTTCCAGTCCTTGACCGTGCGCGTGGCCTGATCGCGGCCGGCTCTCTTGATGCAGCGGAAGTGCTGCTCAAGCGGGCGGTGGAGATCGGGCGGGACAAGCTCGGGGAGGACGATCCGGATGTGCTGACCGCGCAGCGGGAGCTGGCGGGCGTCTATCTGCGTCTCGATGATCCGATGGCGGCGCGGCGGGAATTGGAGGACGCGTACGCGGCGGGGATCTGGAAACTCGGCGACAGTGATCCGCTCATGCTGCACATTTCGCACGACCTGGGGGTCGTTGCGGAGGAACTCGGCAACAAGCATGAGGCGCGGAAGTCGTTCGGCAGGGTTCTGGCGCATGGGCCCGCGGTTCTCGGGGATGGGCACGCGTTCATCGCGCGGGCGCGGACCTATCTCGGTGAGGATCCTTCGGGGGCGACGGCGCTACTGCAAATCGTGCCCACTCCGGCCCCCGCACCCAGCCCCGAGCCGGGTCCGGCCCCAGAACCGGGCCCTGAACCCGCTCCCGCCCCGGGGCCTGCGCCGGCGCCGAGCCCTGCGCCTGCTCCGGCTCCAGCGCCCACGCCTGGCCCCGGTCCCAGCCCGGCCCCTCCGCCTGGCCCAGCACCGGCACCGACACCAGCACCTGAGCCGACCCCTGCGCCGGGGCCGGTCCCCGCGCCGAGCCCGACACCTGCGCCCGCCCCGAGCCCGACGCCTGCCCCGAGCCCGACACCTGCGCCTGCCCCGAGCCCGACACCTGCGCCTGCCCCGAGCCCGACACCTGCGCCCGCCCCAAGCCCGACACCTGCGCCTGCTCCAAGCCCGGCGCCCGCGCCCGCCCCAAGCCCGGCACCGTCGCCCGCACCGAGCCCTGCGCCTGCGCCCGCCCCCAGGCCCGCACCCGACCCGGCGCCGGTGCCCGGGCCGCATCCGCCTCAGCCTGAACCCGACCCGGTCCCCGGGCCCTACCCGCCTCGGCCCGCGCCCGGCCCCGTGCCGGGTCCATACCCGCCACGGCCCGCACCCGGCCCGGCCCCGCTCCCGTCGTATCCGGCCCCCACACCGGTTCCCGTTCCGCCGCGTCCGGGACCCGCGCCCTACCCCGGCCCGCAACCGGGACCGCAGCCGAACCCGGGACCGCAGCCGTACCCCGCCCCGAACCCCTACTACGCGACCCCTCAGCCGCAACCACAGCCGTGGGCGCCACAGCCGCATTCGGTTGTCCCGTACCCCCAGGAAAGGACCGGGAGCAAGGGAAGCCGCGCCGTCGCGATCACCCTGACCGCCGTCGCCACCCTGGTTTCCGCGCTCGCCGTCGGCGCGCTCGTCGTCGTGCTCGCCGACCGTTCGCAGAAGAGTGAGCCGGAAGCGGCGCCGACGACGACCGAGGCGACCGGGCCGCAGAACTCCGGCGCCGCGCCGACCGGGGTGACGATCGTGGACCGGGGGACGTCGGTGCGGATCGGCTGGAAGGACCCGACCGGCGGCAAGTACGGGTTCATGGTGTCGATGGGGCGCGCCGGCCAGCAGCTGAAACCGGTGGCGCAGGTCGGGCCGGGGAAGACCCAGACGGACGTGATCGGCCTGCAGCCGTCGTTGCAGTACTGCTTCGTGGTGGTGGCCGTCTACTCGACGGACGATTTCGGCACTTCGACACAGGTGTGTACGGAGCGTAAATAACTTATCCACAGCGGTGCGGAGCGGGTACGCGCGATCGACGCGGGTTCCCTATGATGGCCTGCGTCCCGCCAGGCGAGCCGCAAGGAGGACGACCACTGTGACCAGCGCAGATGCCACCAAGGTGGCGGGCCGTGGGCGACGGGTGCCCAGCCGTGGGCAACTGGTCACGATGGCGACGGTCCTCGTCCTGGTGGCCGGTTTGGGGCTCACCGTCCGTGGCCTGGGGGCCGCCGACGAGGCGCTGGCCAGCTTCGATGCCTCGTCGTGGGTGTGGAGCCGGGGCAAGGCGGAGATCGCCCGGATCAACGGGCCGAACGCGAAGGTCGACACCCGGGTCAACATCGGCCAGGCGTTGCGCGGTCATTCGCTGCAGGTCATCCAGAGCGACCGTTACGTGCTGCTGCGTGACGTCAACACCGGTGCGATCGGCTCGATGGACCTCACCGACCTGCAGGCGTTCTGGAACGGGACGTCGCAGGCCGGGCGCGGGGTGAGTGTGGCCCTGCACGAGGACGTCGCCTTCGTGGTGGACGCGGTGCAGGGCAAGGTGCAGCAGGTGGAGCCGGCCGGTCTGCAGCCGGTGGGGGAGGCGCTGCAGTTCCCGCCGGGGATCAGCGGCGGCCTGTTCGACGGGTCCGGCCTGCTGTGGATCGCCGCGCCGTCGGAGGGCACGGTCACCGCGATCCGGCCGAGCGAGGATTCCGCGGGGCCGGTGGTGGTGCGCAGCGACGCGGTCGCGGGGCCGAGCCACGACCTGGCGGTCAGCGCGATGGACAAGGGTGTCGCGGTCCTCGACCGGACGACGAACGCGCTGGTCAAGGTCGACGAGAAGGGCGCCGGCCAGCCGACGACGCTGCCGCTGGAGGGGCTGGGCGAGCTGCCGCCGCGCACCGACGGGGAGACGATCGTCGTCACGGTGCCCGCCGACCGGAAGGTGTTCACGATCAACGCGGCCGGGGTGCGGGACGTGACCGTCCCGGCCGGCGGTGACCTGCGGCCCGCGGTGGCCTATCAGGGGTACGTCTACGTGCCGGAGAACGACGGCACGGTGCACGTCTTCGACCAGAACGGGCAGCGGAAGAAGCCGATCGACATCCCGCGCCCGGGCGGCGACCTGGAGCTGGACGTCCGGGAGAACCACCTGTTCATCAACGCGCCCGGCACCTCGACGGCCCGCGTGGTCGACGACAAGCACACCGTCCGGGTGGTCGACAAGTACGACAACGACGTCCTCGGTGGCGACCCGCCGCCGGTGAAGCCGCAGCAGGACCAGCCGAAGCAGGAGGAGAAGCCGAAGAAGCCGGTGGCCGGCAAACCGGGCGCGCCCCGGAACGTGCGGGCCGCCGCGGGCAACGCCGAGGTGCGGGTCAGCTGGCAGGCCGCCGCGGCGAACGGCGCCGACATCACCCGGTACGTGGTCGCCGGCGCGGGCAAGATCTTCCAGGTCGGCGCGGACCAGCGGTCGCTGCTGGTGACGGGCTTGGTCAACGGGCAGTCGTACAGCTTCCAGGTGCACGCGGTGAACCGGAAGGGCGACGGCCCGGGCCGGATGAGCAACGCGGTGGTCCCGACCGCCGAGGTGCCGGATCCGCCGGGCACGCCGGTGGCCGAGGCGAAGAACGACGGCACGGTCACTGTCACCTGGCCGGCCGCGAACGGCCAAGGGCGGACGATCACGCGGTACGCCGTGACAGCGGTCACCGAGGGTGGCACCGCGCCGGTCGGTGAGGCCGCCACCCCGACGCTGACCGTCCCGGCGGGGCAGCTCGAACTCGGCAAGCAGTACGCGTTCACCGTCGTCGCGGTCAACGACCGGGGCGCCGGCTCGAAGGCGTCGGCGGTCAGCAACACCGTGGTGCCGTTCAGCCCGCCCGCCAAGCCGGAGAACCTGGAGGCCGCCACCGTCGGTGACCAGGCCGGCGCGGTGAAGGTGACCTGGACTGCGCCGGTCGACAACGGGCGGGCCATCACGAAGTACGTGGTGAAGGCCGACGGCAAGGAGACCGAGGTCACCGAGACCGGGGTGACGCTGACCGGGTTCGGCGCCGGCGCGACGGTGCAGGTCGAGGTGACGGCGGTGAACGAGGCCGGCCCCGGCGCTCCCGCGACCGCCTCGGCCCGGACCGTGGCGGCGCCGACGGTCACCGTGACCGGCGTGGACCCGACGTTCAACTCGGCCAAGGTGAACTTCACCGTCAACGACGGCGGCGGCGCCGCGACCTGCACGCTGACCGTGTCGGACGGCGGCAAGGGCTCCAGTGGCGACTGCACGTCGCTGAGCGCGAGCGGGCTGAGCCCGAGCACGGCGTACACGTTCACGGTCACGGCCAAGAACGCGGCGGGCAGCGGCGAGAAGGCGGCGAACAAGACGACCGAGGCCCTGTACGGCACCGCCACCTGCATCAACGGTGACACGGGGGACCAGAGGACGTACTGCGACAAGGACGTCGACGGGCGTAACGGCAACGAGATCTTCAAGGGCGTCAAGCAGGACGACGACAACCAGGCCGGCTGGGTGGCGAACGGCACGCGGCTCAAGACGTACTGCAAGAAGTCGGGCGAAGAGGTGTTCGCCTTCGTCTACAACAAGAACAAGAGAAGCACGTGGTGGATCCAGGTGGACTACAAGGGCAAGACCTACATCCCGTGGGCGTGGCTGAACCTCGACGGTGGGGACGACCTCGCGGATCTGCCGAAGTGCTGACCCCGGCCCACGTCCAGGGGTTCGCCGACGTCGCCGCGCAGCTCGCGGCACGGATCGGGACGGTCGTGCTCGGCAAGCCCGAGGTGGTCCGGCTCACCCTGACGGCGATGTTCGCGCAGGGGCACGTGCTCCTGGAGGACGTGCCCGGCGTCGGCAAGACCACCCTGGCCCGGGCGCTCGCCGCGTCGATCCACGGGCAGTGGCGGCGCATCCAGTTCACGCCCGACCTGCTGCCCTCCGACGTGTCCGGCGTGACCGTGTTCAACCAGGGCACCCGTGGATTCGAGTTCCACCCCGGGCCGGTCTTCGCGAACCTGGTGATCGCCGACGAGATCAACCGGGCGTCGCCGAAGACCCAGTCGGCGCTGCTCGAGGTGATGGAGGAGCGGCGGGTCACCGTGGACGGTGTGCCGCATCCGGTGCCGCAGCCGTTTTTGGTGGTCGCCACCCAGAACCCGGTCGAGATGGACGGCACCTACCGGCTGCCCGAGGCGCAGCTCGACCGGTTCCTGGTCAAACTGTCCGTCGGCTACCCGTCCGAGGACGTCGAGATCGAGGTGCTGCGCGGCGCGGCGGTCCGGTCACCGGACACCCTCGACCCGGTCACCGACACGAACATGATCGGCGAGATGACGCGGATGGTCGCGGCGGTGCACATCGCGGACCCCCTTTACGCGTACGCCGTACGCCTGGCCGCCGCCACCCGCAACCACCCGCAGGTCCGGGTCGGCGTCAGCCCCCGCGGCGTGATCGCCCTGACCCGCGCCGCGTCGGCGTACGCGCTGATCAACGGCCGTGGCTACGTGCTCCCGGAGGACTTCAAGGACCTGATTGAACCGGTCTTCGCGCACCGCGTCCTGCTGTCCGCCGACGCCCAGCTGCGCGGGGTCACCCCGGCCGACGTGCTGGCCGACGCCCTGCGTGCCATCCCGGTGCCGCTGCCCGACCAGCACGTCCCGGCCTGATCCGTTGCCCGGCACCTCCCGCGTCACCGCACGCGGCATCGGACTGCTCGCCGCCGCCGTGGTCCTGCTCACCCTCGGTTTCCGGTACGGCTACCCCGACCTGGCCCTGCTCGGCGCCGCCGCCGGCCTGGCGCTGCTGGCCGCCGTCGGGTTCGCGTTCTGGCGCCCGCGTCTCGGCGTGACCCGGGTCGCCGACCCCGACCGGGTCGCCCGTGGCGAGCCCGCCAACGTCACCCTCACCGTCAGCAACACCAGCCGGGTGCGGGCGGCCACCCTGATCGCCACCGACCGGTGCGGCGCCACCTCCGTCGAGGTGCCGTTGCTGCGGCTGCGCCCGGGTACGGACACGGTCACGACCTACCCGGTGCCGACCCACCGGCGCGGGCTCGTGCCGATCGGCCCACTGCACGTCACCCGCCGTGACCCGCTCGGGCTGATCACCCTCGCCCGGGGGTACGGCGGAACGACGGTGGTCCGCGTCCACCCGAAGATCCACCCGCTGCGGGCGGTTCCGGCCGGGCTCACCCGCAGTCTCGACGGCCATGCCGACAAGGTCCCGCAGGGCAGCATCACCTTCGACACGCTGCGCGAGTACGTTCCCGGCGACGAGCTGCGGCGGGTGCACTGGCGCAGCAGCGCGAAGGTCGGCGAGCTGATGGTCCGCGAACAGCTCGACACCGCCGAACCGACGATCGTGGTGCTCCTCGACGACCGGAGGTCCGCCCACCACGGGGACAGTTTCGAGGACGCGTGCGAGGCGGCGGCGTCCATCGTGGTCGCCGCCGTCCGCGAGGACCTGCCGGTCAGCCTGCACCTGGTCGGCGCGACCATCGGCGGGCCGCATCTGGACGTGCTCACCGAGGCGGTGCTCGGCGAGGGGGATCTGGCGGCGACGTTGCGGCGGTTGCGGGCGCAGAAGCTGGGGGACACGCTGATCTTCCTGACCGGGCCGGGCGGACGGGCCGACCTCGGGGCCGTCACGGGGCTGCGTACGGCGTACCCCGTAGCTCTCGCCGGCATCCTCGGCGACCGCGACTCGTCGCCCGCCGCACCCACCGACCGCCTGCTGGTCATCGAGGCCGCCGACGGCGCCGAGTTCGCCGCCGCCTGGGACGGGGTCCGCGGATGGTGACGCGGGTGCTGCGCGGTGCGGTGGTGCCCGTGGCGCTGACCGGGATGCTGCTGCTGGCCGGCGCCGTGCTCGGCCGGATCTTCGCCGACGATCTGCTGTTCCGGCTGGTCGCGGGCGCGGCGATCGGCTCGGTCGGCGTCGGCGTGGCGGCCCGGCGGCTGCCGTCGTGGGCGGTCGCGCCGATCTCCACCGTGCTGCTCGGCGGATACACCGCACTGGCCCTGCACCTCGCCGCCGGTGACGCCGGGCTCACCGCGGACGTCGCCCGGGACGCCCTCGCCAACGGCATCCCACGCCTGCTCACCGCCATGATCCCGGTCGAGGCGACGCCGGACACCATCGTGATCGCCGTCGCCGCCACCTGGGTCGCCGGGCTCGCCGCGACCGAGATCGCGGTGCGCGGCGGGCGGGTGCTGTTCGGGTTCCTGCCGCCGGTGCTGGTCTACGGGGGCGCGCTGTACGTGGTCGGGCCGAACGCCTCGGCCGCCGCCGGGTACACCCTCGCCTTCGCGGGCCTGGCCGTGGCCGCGCTCACCGTGTCGTCCGGAACCGCCGTCAGCACCCACGCGGCGGTGCGGGTGCGGGCGCTCGGCGGCGCGGCGGCGAGCCTGGTGGTGCTGCTCGGGCTGATCGCGGCGGCCGGGCCCTGGGTGGGCGGTCACGTCACGGTCACCCCGGTCGACCCCCGGCGGTACGTGCAACCACCGCGCGTGGACAGCCTCGACGAGAGTCCCCTGAACCGGATCTCCGGATGGGCCCTCGACCCGAAGGAACGGCTCCTCGAGTACCGCCCCGGCGCTGCCCCTTCGCCGAAATCGGGTTCCCGTACCGTACGGCTGCGCCTCGCCGTCCTCTCCGACTACGACGGGGTCACCTGGCGGGTCGGCGGGACCTACCGCAACGCCGGCCGGGTGCTGCCGCCCGCCGACGTGCCGTCCGGGGCCACCGTCTCCGAGACCGAGCACCGGATCACCATCACCGGGCTGACCGGGCGGCTGCTTCCCGCCGTACCCACACCGACCCGGATCACCGGCGTGCGCGTCGCCTACGACGCCGTCTCCGGCACCCTGATCCGCCCGGAAAGCCTCCAGAACGGGCTGCGCTACACCGCGATCTCCCAGGTCCAGGCACCTGACCTGAACCTGCTGCCGGTCGCCGACGTCCCCTCCGGTGATCTGGTCGCCCGCTATCTGAGCCCCGGCGCCGACCCGCCCGAACAGATCAAGAAGCTCGCCGACCATCTCGCCGAGGACACCGGGGCGCCGTACGACCGGGCCGTCGCGATCCAGGACTTCCTCGCCGAGCACTACCGGCAGGTCGCCGACGCGCCCAGCGGCCACGCCTACCCGAACCTCGGCCACTTCCTGTTCGGCCGCCGCGACCTGGGCGGGCAGAAGGGCACGTCGGAACAGTTCGCGGCGGCGTTCGCGGTGCTCGCCCGGCTCAACAGCCTGCCCAGCCGGGTCGTCGTCGGGTTCGTCGCCCCGGCCGCCGGTGGCGCGGTCACCGCCGGGGACGCCCTCGCCTGGCCCGAGGTCTACTTCAACGATCTGGGCTGGGTCGCGTTCAACCCACTGCCCAAGAGCGATCAGGTACGGCCGGTCGAGCAGGACTTCACCCCTCCGCCACCGACGCCTACCCCCTCCCCGTCGAACCCGCCGGCCGCCGCGCCGGCCGGATCGTCCGCGCCGCCCGCGGACGTCGCCGCCCCTTCCGCCGCCGCGGGCCCGTCCACCGTCCTGATCGCCTCCGGAACGTCGGGAACCGTCCTGCTGCTCCTGGCAGCCGCGGCCGCCGGCGTCGCCGGGCTGCGCGGCGCCCAGCGGCGGCGCCGCCTCACCACCGGCGATCCGGCCCAGCGGATCACCGGCGCGTGGCTGGAGTTCACCGACACGATGCGCCTGGCCGGCCGCCCGGTCCCGCCTCACCTGTCGGCGACCGAGGCGGCCGGCCACGCCGCCGTCCTCCCGCCACCCCCGAGACGGACCGTTCTCCTCCGCCGAGCCGTCCCCTCACCCGCCACCTCCCCGAACAACGCCGCCGCCGACCGGTTTCCCGGTGCCGGGAGCGACGCTGCTGGTAGTGGCTCGGGGGGTGGTGCTACCGGCACCGAGGCCGGCTCGGGGGTAGCCGAAACGGGCGGTGAACCGCTCCCGCCGCTGAATGCGCTGGTGGACGCGGTCAACACGGTTGGGTTCGCTCCGGAGGCCGCCGACGCGGGACAGGCGGACCGGGCGGGGGAGCAGGTGGTGGCTTACGCGACCGCGGTACGGGCCCGGCGGTCCTGGTGGCGGCGGATCTGGTGGAACGTACGGCCGGGGCCGCTGCGCTGGAACCGACCCCGATGACCGTTCTCGGACAGCTCGAGACGAGGTTCCGGATCGGCGTGCTGTGCGTCGGCGACGACGAGGCGATCGACGAATCGGGAGACCGGCTGGACCCCGGCCCCGCCCTGATCATCCTCAAGACCCGGAACCCCACCGTCATCCGGGTCGCCGCCACCGACATCGACGATCCCGCCGGCCCCGCCGTCTTCGACGGCACGATCCACGTCACCAGCGGCCTGCTCCGCGTCGGCGGCGTCCTCGACGACTCCGCCCTGTGGATCGCCGTCCCACCCGGCGACCTCCCGGTCCGCCTGCACGTCACCGCCACCGACCCCGGCCCCTCCGCCGACCGCGTCGACGTCGTCCTCCCCACCCTCTGACCCCCAGCCGTCGCCCACACCGGTTACAGCAGGCGGATCGGATGTCTGGCGTACGGCTGGTGTCCGGTTTGCGGTCGGGGCGGGTCGTGGGCCGTCGCTCAGGCCGGCTATGGCGGGTGGTTGGGGTGTCTGGCGTACGGCTGGCGCCCGGGTTGCGGTCGGGGCGGGTTGTCGGCCGCCGCTCAGGCCGGTTACCGGTTGCGGGTGGGCGGGCTGGTGTACGGCTGGCGGTTTGTCCGGCTGGTTGTCATGGCTGTCTCCGGGCGGGCGAGACAGCCATGACAACCAGCCGGGGGTGACCGGGACGGGCATGCATGAGCCGCGCCCGCGGGACGGTCCGGAGGGGACGCCGCGAGTCACGGGATCTTCGGTGGCCCGTACCGGAGAAGGGGTCAGGAAAGGGCGGCGGGGGTGATGCGGGCCCGTCCGAGTTCCGGCCCGACCGCGAGGCGGGCGCCGGGTTTGCGGCCGTGGCCCCAGCCGATCTCCCGGCGGTAGCTGCCCAGCAGTCCGGAAGCGGCCAGGTGGGACTCGTCGCGCAGGGGTGAGCCGTCGGGGACCGGATGGGTCTGCGGGGCCACGAACAGGGCGTCGGCGGGGCAGTGCGCCTCGCACATGAAGCACGTCTGGCAGTCGGTCTGACGGGCGATCACCGGGATGCCGCCGGGGCCGGCGTCGAAGACGTTCGTCGGGCATACCGCGATGCAGACGTCGCAGCTCACACAGCGGGACGCGGAGACCAGTTCGATCATCAGGCCACCGCCAGGTCACGGCCGGTGACCGCCTCGGGGCGGGTCCACAGGGTGTCGAGTCCGCCGACGGTGAGGCGGTGGTACTGGTTCGGGTCGAGGTCCGGGAACTCCTCGCGACGGGCCATGCCACGGCTTTCGGTACGGGCCAGCGCGCTCGTGTACATCCACCGGGCATGCGCCACCATCGCCGCGGCCTGCCGCAGACCGGGCAGGTCACCGCCGGTCGCCCGGGCCCCGCCGCGCAGCGCGTCCCAGACGGTGTCGAGTTCGGCCAGCGCGGGCCGGAGCCGGGAGCCGTTCCGCAGATAGTTCTTGTCGTACGGATGCACCTCCCGCTTGATCACTTCGAGGGCTTCCGCACGGCCGATGCCCGGCCGCGCATCAGCGGAAACGGAAGCGGAGGTGAGACGGCGGCGAGAGGCGGCGGTCCCGAGACCGGCGGCGAACGCGGCGGCGCCCCGGCCGGCGAACGTGCCGGAGGACATCGCCCACGCCGAGTTGTGGCTGCCGCCGCCGGTGAAGGCGCCGCACACCAGCTCACGGGTGGCGGCGTCGCCGGCGGCGTACAGGCCGGGGACCGTGGTGGCGCAGTCGTCGGCGACGATCCGGATGCCGCCGGTGCCGCGGACCGTGCCCTCCAGCAGCAGCGTCACCGGGAACCGGTCGGTGAACGGGTCGATGCCGAGCCGGTCGAACGGCAGGAAGAAGTTCGGCTGCCCGAGCCGCATCTGCCGCTGCTGGTCCGCGTCGGCCTGGTCGAGGCGGCACAGCACGGTCCCGGACCGCAGCAGCTCGGCGGCGATCACCGACCGTCCACCCTGGCTGCCGGCGCCTTCGAGCGGGCTGCCGTCGGCGCGGAAGAACGTGGCGAAGCTGTAGTACGCCGTCTTGGTGACCGAGGTGAAGGCGGGCGCGATCCCGTACGCGTTGGAGAACTCCATCCCGGACATCTCCGCCCCGGCCTCCGCCGCGAACAGCGCCCCGTCCCCGGTGGCGACGTCGCAGCCGAGCGCCTTGCTGAGGAACGCGCAGCCGCCGGTCGCCAGGATCACGGCGCCGGCCCGGACCCGGTAGTCGCTGTCGTGCTGCCGCCGGTGCCCGCGCACGCCGGCGACCGCGCCGACGCCGTCGACCAGGAGTTCGGTGACCGGGCTGTGGTCGAGGATCCGGACCCCCTTGCGCTTGATCCACGAGCGCATCCGGCGCATGTACTCCGGGCCTTGGACGCCCCGCTGGTAGGGGACGCCGTCGACGATCGGGAACGGGTACCGGGCCTCGGTTCCGAGGCGGTTCATGTTCTGGTACGTCTGGTCCAGCACCCGGGCCATCCAGCGCCGGTCCTGCAGGAACCCGCCGAGGGCCTCGCGGCTGGCCATGGCCTTCTCGCGTTCGGCCGGATCGGGCTGGGTGTACCAGACGCCGGTGCCGCCGGAGGCGGTCGGCCCGCTGGTGCCGCAGTACCCCTTGTCCAGCAGGATCACGTCGGCGCCGGCTTCGGCGGCGGTCAGCGCGGCCCAGGTGCCGGCCGGCCCGCCACCGGCGACGACGACGTCCGCGGTGAGATCGAGAGTGGATGACGACATGCTGGCTCCTTCACGATCCTGCAGATGCAGGAGGAATGACCCGAGCGTTATTCCTCAAATCCTATCTGTCAACTAGGTGATCAGGTGATGGGACGAGCCCGCCGGGGCGGCCGGGAAGCGACTGGGGGGCCGGCCGCCCCGGCGGGAGCTGAGGATCGGTCACGCGCCTGGTGAGTGCGAGAGCGATTTCTTCCCTAGGCACGGATCTTGGAAGCCGGCGGTTGCCCCGCGGGCCCAGACTTAAGCCTCCCTTAAGGAATCCGCCTCCGGAACAGCGCTCTCAGGACGGCCAGCGCCGCGGCCCGCCGGGACGACCGGCGGGACCAGACGGCCGGCAGCACCACCCCTCCGAACAGAAGAGCGGTCAGCACGGCGGCGAACAGGATCAAGGGTTCGGGAAGCAGCTGAAGCATCGTCATGACGACCACGATCCGGTCCCGCCCGGGTGTCCGGCGACGGCCCCGGACGCACTCCGGACAAGATCCGGACAGTCCCGGTCCCGATCTTTCCTTAGCATTCATGGATGAACGTGACAGCCGCGCACCGGTTCGCCGCGAAGCTGACCGAACTCCGGGCGCGTTCGGGCAACCCGTCGGTGCGTGAGCTGGAACGCCACATGCCATTCGCCCGGTCGACCATCAGCGACAACCTGAGCGGCAGGTCGCTACCCTCGTGGGAGTTCGTCGAGGCGTTCGTCAGGGCCTGCGGCCACACGGCGGGCAGCACCGAGGAGAGTCTCCACCTCACCCGGTGGCGCGAGGCTCTGCGCCAGGCCAAGGGCATCGCGGCGGCGGCGCCGGACCGGGATTTCCCGCGGGTGCGGGAGGCCTACCTGGAGCGGATCCGGCGCCGGTACGGTTACGCCGAGCTGGGCGCGCTCACACCCGGTGGCGATCCGGCCAGGCCCGGTCTGATTCCGCTGCGGGAGATCTTCGTGCCCCCGGAGGTCCGCGCCGACCCGCCACCGGTCGAGCTTCCGCGGGAGCTCGTCAGACGTCTCGTCGACCGGGGCGAGATCCGCCATGGAGACCTGCCACCCGGTATCGACGCCGAGACCCTCGACCACATCCGCCGGTCCCATCACGGGAAACCGGCCCGTCCCGTCCTCGACGTGATCGCCGACGACACCCGGCACGGCCTGGTGCTGCTGGGCGACCCCGGCGCCGGCAAGTCCACCGTCGCGCGCTATCTGACTCTCACCCTCGCGGAGACGGGTGACGAGGGCGAGCTCCCGGTTCTCGTGGAGCTGCGCGCCTACACCGATGCCCACTGGCGGACCGGCACCCTGCTCGACCTGATCGAGCGGCTCGGCGAGGCGGGCGGTCACGGCCTGCCCCGGACCGTCCTGGAAGGCTATCTCCGAGCCGGCGGCCGGGCCGTCGTGATCTTCGACGGTCTGGACGAGATCTTCGATCCCCGGCTGCGCGAGGAGGTCGCCGACGAGATCGCCGGCCTCGCGGCACGCTTTCCCAGCGCCCGCGTCGTCGTCACCTCGCGGGTGATCGGCTACCAGCGCTCCGTCTTCGACCGCGAGGGGTTCCGCACCTATCTTCTCCAGGATCTGGACCGTCCGCGTATCGAGCGGTTCCTCACCGGCTGGTACCGTCTGGCCGCCGGGGACCGTCCGGGTGAGGCGGACCGTCTGCGGGATCGGCTGCTGGTGGCGATGGACGGGGTGGCAGCCGTCCGGGAACTCGCCGGCAACCCGCTGCTGCTGACGATCATGGCGCTGCTCGGGCGCAAGCGGGACCTGCCGCGTGACCGGCGTGACGTCTACGAGCACGCGGTCGGGGTGCTGGCCGCCCAGTGGGACCCCAGCCGCCACCTCCGCGACGAACGGCACACCCGGGAACACGCCGACCTGGACGTGCACGACCGCCTCGCGCTGCTGCGCCGGATCGCCTGGCGAATGCAGGAGGCGCCGGCCGGTCTGGCCGGCAACCACCTGCTGGATCACGACCTGATCGATGAGGTGGCCGGTTTCCTGCGCAGCGAGCACGGCCTGCCGCCGGGCCGGGCCAAGGCGGTGGCCAGGGCGATCACCGACGAGTTCCGCACCCGCAATTTCATCCTCAGCCACTACGGCGCCGGCGTACACGGCTTCGTCCACCGGGCGTTCCTCGAATACCTGACCGCGGCCGCCATCGTGGACCGCGTCGCGGCCGGCGCCGACGATCTTCTCCAGGTGTACGCCCGGCGCTGGCCCGATCCCGCCTGGGAAGAGACCCTCGTCCTGCTCGCCGGGATGGTTGATACCGCCCGGTCCGGCCGGATCGTCGACCACCTGCTGACGGCGGATCCCCTCTGGTTCCTGGGCCCGCGCCGGCCCGGGACCGACCTGTTCGGCGCCTCCGATGCCCGGAACATCCTGACCGCGCTCCGCAGCCTCAACGAGGTCCGTGACCTGGCGGCGCTTCCGCAGCAGTGCTCGGCAGCGGTGAACGTGGTGATCAACATGCTGGAGCACATCGCGGAACAGCGGGTGCTTGCCGGCGCGCCGTTTCCGCGACGGCTGGCGGAGACCGCCGCGCCGATCCTGGCCCGGATCGGAAGCCACCATCCACAGATCCGCTCGCGCTACCGCGACTGGTACCTGATGCGCGGCCGGTTCCTGCGGATACCCCTGCAGGGTGAGGACTTCATCGACGTCGACGTGCCGCCGGCCGCGCAGACCGGCGCCGAGCTGCTGCGCCACGACGAGGAGTTCACCGCCGTTCTGGACGGGCTCGTCCGGTTCGGCGATCTGCCGGCGCTCCGTGACGACGTGCTGGAGGCGCTCGCGCGGGGACGTCCGGGCGACCCGGCGGTCCTCGCATCGTTCTGTGACATCGCCGAGCATGATCCGCTCGGGCCTGCCCGCCGCGGCATGGTGCAGGGCGTCGCGACGGCGGCGAGGCCGGCGGGCGCCGCCTGGGACTGGGTGCAAGCGCGCCTTGCCGACGACGACCCCTTTCTCCGCGGCGGCGCCGTGGCCGCGTTCGGGTACCGATGGCGGGCCCATCCGGATGCGCTGCCGATCGTGTGCCGGGTGGCGGCCACCGACCGGGACTCGTCGGTCAGATCAGCGGCGATCCGCGTCCTGTCGCACAGCTGGCCGGGCGATCCGCGGGCCGGGACGGCACTTCGTGAGATCGCCCGGTCCGACCCCGAGCCGAGTGTGCGCATCGACGCCGCGGACCGGCTGATCGGCCCCTGGTCCGCCGAACCGGAGACGGTGTCCGTGTTGCGTCAGGTGGTGAAGGATCGAGCGTTGCCGCGCGGTTTCCGGAGCAGACTGAGGCAGGAGCTCGCCGGTGTGACGACCGCCGCTCCGGTGGCCCGCGAGCTCCCGGAACGTCCCGCCGATCCCCGGCGGATCAGGCTGGACGCGGTCGTCGGGGCCGCCGCGGGAGCGGACCTGTCGCGGGAGCGCGCCGTGACCGCGACGCCGGAGGACCGGATCGCGATCGTCCGTGCGCTGGCCGTCGGCTGGGCCGGCGACCCGGCCCTGCTGCCGTGGCTCTGCGACCTTGCCCGGACGACCACCGACGATCGGCTCACCGCGACGATCCTCTGGACCGTCGCGACGACCTGGCCGGGCCGGCCGGAGCAGGCGGAGCTGATGCGCGATGTGCTGGCCGGCGACTTCCCCGCCGAGGTCCGGGACACCGCGATGATGCTGCTCGCCGCCGGTGGCCGCGATGATCCGGCCGTCCCCGAGCTGCTGCGGAAGCTCACCGGAGCCGAGGACGGCCACGTGCGGTCCCGGGCCGTCGAACTGCTGGGGACCGGATGGCCCCGCGACCCGGAGATCGTCGCGCTGGTCCGCTCCTTCGCGGAGACCGACGGCGACGACGTCGTCCGCTACGCCGCACTTCGAACCCTGTTGCTCGCCCGCCGCCCGGACCGGGCGACGCTGGAGTTGCTGCACCGGATGGCGGCCGCCGACATCGATCCGCGGATGCGGCGGTTCGCTCTCGAACACCTGACCCTCGGCTGGCACGACGACCCGGCGACGCTTGCGCTGGTACGACGGCAGGCGGTGCACGGCGAGACCGGCGACGACCGGGCAGCGGCGGTGCAGGCGCTGGCCGGTGGCTGGCGGGGCGACCCGGCGACCCGGGAGCTGCTGCAGGGGTTCGTGGCGCAGGGGGAGGAGACCGATCCGGAGCGCTGGAGAGCGGCGGTCCGTGCGCTTGCGGAGCGGTGGCCGTACGACGAGGAGATCGCCGGCCTCGCCGGCCGCATCGCGGCGGACGAGGAGTGGTGAGGGAATAGGGTCGTGGGGGAGGGGATTGGCAGGGTTATGACCGACGCTGAGTTCGATCCTCGTGAATTGCTGGCCGCGAGCCGCATCGGGGTTCTCGCCACCATCAAGGCCAACGGGCTGCCGCAGTTGTCGCCGGTGACGCCCTATTACGACCGCGACGCCGAAGAGATCCTGGTGTCCGTGACGGAGGGCCGGGCCAAGACCGCCAACCTGCGCCGGGATCCGCGCGCCGCGCTCGAGGTGACCAGCGCCGACGGGTGGGCCTGGGCGACCGCCGAGGGCGATGTGACGCTGATCGGGCCGGGCGCCGACCCGGACGGGCCGGAGGTGGAGGCGCTCGTCGACTACTACCGGCGGGCGGCCGGCGAGCACCCGGACTGGCAGGAGTACCGGCAGGTGATGGTCGCCGACCGGCGGGTGCTGCTGAAGCTGAAGGTCACGCACGTGTACGGGTCGAAGCTGCGCTAGATATTGCGTTGTGGCCGGGCCGGGCCGTTTGCCATGCTCGGTCCGGCCCCGGCGGCTTCAGAAGCAGGCGTTTACGCAGCGGGCGCACTGGCGATCAAACCGAGCTGGTTCGCTGCCATCATCCGCGACCGATCCTTCACATCGGAACCGCTACGGGGCCACCCTTTCTTTTCTCGCAACAGAGGTGTGGCATGTCCAACGAGGTGATCATTCGCAGCGGATTCCGTGGCCTGCGATACGTCGACGGCCGGTACGACCAGGTCCTGGAGCCCGGCCGGTATACGATCCCGCGCCGCCGGCTCCCGTGGCAGCGGGTGGCCACGGTCGAGATCGTGCAGGTCGATCTGCGCGAGCGTGAGCTGAACATCAAGGGCCAGGAGATCCTGACGGCCGACAAGGTCGCGGTACGGGTCAACATCATCACGCATTTCCGGGTGACCGACCCGGTCGCCGCGGTGGAGCGGGTCGCCGACTACGCCGACCGGGTCTACAGCGACGTGCAGCTCGCGGCCCGCCGGTCGCTCGCCTCGATGACCCTGGAGGCCATCCTCACCAACCGCAACCAGCTCTCCGAGGACATCCTGCGCGACGTCGAGGGCGTTTCCGCGGGGTACGGCGTGGAGATCATCCGGGCGGACGTGAAGGACCTGGTGTTCCCGGGCAACCTGCAGGACGTGATGAACCGGGTGCTGACCGCCCAGCGGTTGGCGGAGGCGCAGATGGTCGAGGCACGGACCAAGGCCGACCGGGAGAGCCTGGAGGCGGCGTCCCGCGCGGACGCGGCCCGGCTGGCGGCCGAGGCGGACGCCGCGGCGAAGCGGATCCGGGCGGACGCCGAGGTGGACGCGCTCCGCCGGCTGGCCGAGGCCGCCGAGGCGTACGCCGCGCACCCGGCCCTGCTGCGACTGCGCGAGCTGGAGACCCTGGGCGCGCTCGGCGCCAACGCGTCGGCCCGGCTGTACATCGGCTTCGACAAGCACGTCGCCGACTGACGGCCCGGACAAGACCTCAACCCGGCGATGGCGCGACCGATCTGTCAGGTCGCGCCATCACTCATGTCCGGACTGCGGAGGTCTCATTTCATGCGTCTCGTCCCGCTGCTGCGCCGGCGCCGTACCGCCTTCGCGGCCGGCGCTGTCGCCCTGGTCGCCGCTGTCACAGCGGCGCTGTTCCTCAACACCGGCCCCGCCGCGGCCACTCTGACCAGCCTGAACGGCGCCCCGACCTGTGACTGCGTGGTCAAGGACAGCAGCACCGGCAAGTACCGGGCGGTCTTCGGGTACGTCAACAACACCGGCACCACCGGCAAGATCGCGGCCGGCGACAACAACAAGCTCGAACTGACCGGCGGGTCGACCTCCACCGACGGCAAGGTGACCACCACCTTCGCGCCGGGCACCCACAAGGCCAGCTTCGCGACCGGCTGGGTCAGCAAGAACACCCAGGTCACCTGGAAGGTCGGCGGCAAGACCGTGGCCGCCCACTGGAACCGCCCCACCTGCGGCAACGACGTCGCGCTGCCGGCCGGCGGCAACGGCTTCGGCCCGATCATCGCGCTGTTCGCGGCCGGTCTGGTCTTCGCGCTCGCCACGGTGGTCCGCAAGCGCCGGGCGGCCCGCCTGTCATGATGCGCAGCGTGCTGGCGGTCGGGGCGCACCCCGACGACATCGAGCTCGGTTGCGGCGGCGCGCTCGCCGCCCACCGGGCCGCCGGGGACGCGGTGACCATGCTGGTGGTCACCGGTGGCCAGAACGGACCGGGCGCCATCGCCGGCCGCCGCCGCGAGGCCGAGGCGGCCGCCCGCAGCCTGGACTGCCTGCTGCTCTGGGGCAGCCTCCAGGACTGCGCGGTGACCGCCGACGCCGCCACGATCGCCCTGATCGAACGGGCGATCGCCGAGTCGGAGGCCGACGTCGTGTACGTCCACGCCCCCGACGACTCGCACCAGGACCACCGGGCCGTGGCCGCGGCGACCATCTCCGCGGCCCGGCACTCCCGGCGCGTCCTGCACTACCGCAGCCCGTCCACCACCCGGTTCGAGCCGACGGTGTTCGTCGACATCTCCGCCCACCTGGACCGCAAGATCGCGGCGCTGTCGTGTCACAGCAGCCAGGTGGAGAACTCGGCGATGGTCGACCCGGAGGTGGTGGCGGCGAGCGCCCGGCACTTCGGGGCGCAGGCGCGGGTGCGGTACGCGGAGGCGTTCGTCCCGGGCCGGTTCGTGTGGGATCTGGCCGCCCCCCTTGCGCTAGCCGATATGCCCGATTTCTCCGCGATGAAGATAAGAGCGGCGGCGTGACCCGGCGGGGGCGCCGCCGGGCGGTGTCCCCGCACCACCGCCGCGGCCTTCTCATGCATCTGGTCGTCTTCGGGATCACGGCGGCGGCGTTCGGGCTGGACGCCACCCTCGGCGGGATCGCGACCGTACTCAACGTGGTGTTCCTGCTGTTCTTCTTCCGGCACCTCGGGTTCGCGGTGTCGGCGGCCCGCTGGGCCGAACGGGACCTGGACGCCCCGCTGGTCGGCGCGGAGAACTTCACCCCGCCGGTGGCCGTGCTGGTCGCCTGCAAGGACGAGGAACTGGTGGTCGACGGGATGGTGGCGGCGCTGCTGTCCCTCGACTACCCGCACGCGGCGCTGACCGTGGTGGTCGTGAACGACGCCTCCACCGACGGCACCGGGGACCGGCTGGACGCGTGGGCGGCGGCCGACCCGCGGCTGCGGGTGCTGCACCGGCAGCCGGGCGCGGGCGGCGGCAAGTCGGGGGCGCTCAACGACGCGCTCGCGCTGGTCGACGCCCAGATCGCGGTGATCTTCGACGCCGACCACCAGCCGGAGCCGGACGTGCTGCGGCGGCTGGTGCGCCACTTCCGCGACCCCAGGGTCGGCGCCGTGATGGGCCGCTGCGTGGTCCGGAACGGCGTCGAGTCGGGGCTCGCCTCGACGATCTTCATCGACTACCTGTCCGGCTATCTGGTCAACGAGTACGGGCGGCAGGCGCTTTTCGAGCTTCCGGCGTACGGGGGAGCGAACTGTGCCGTCCGTACCGACCTGATCCGGTCCCTGGGTGGCTGGAACGCGCACACCGTCACCGAGGACACCGACCTCACGCTGCGGCTGCTGCTCGACGGGTGGCGGGTGCGCTACGACCCGTCCGCCGTCGACTTCGAGGAGGCGGTGCTGTCGTCGCAGCGCTTCTGGAAGCAGCGGTACCGGTGGGCGCGGGGGCATCAGAAGTGCCTGCGCGACTACTGGCGGCCGATTCTGCGTACCCCGCACCTGTCGGTGATGGAGAAGCTCGAGACGATGCTCTTCCTCTGGGTGTACCACGTACCCGTACTCTGCGGTTTAGGTCTGATTCTGATCTTCCTGCGGGCGTGCGGGATCGGTGACCAGTCGGCGATCTCGATGGTGGCGCTGTCGGCGTTGCTGTTCGCCGGCCCGTTCACCGAACTCGCCGTCGGCCTCGTCCTGGGCCGGGTGGAACGCCGCGCGGTCTGGATGCTGATCGGGTTCATCCCGGCGTTCGGCATGTCGATCCTGACGGCGACCAAGGCCTACTTCGACGGCATGTGGGGCACCAGCTACACCTGGTCGAAGACGGCTCGTTCCGGCGCCACCTCGACGCCGGTCCCGCAGTTGGAGACGGCCGCATGACCGCTTTCGATCGCCGCCTGGAAAAGCTTCACCAGAAACGGAAGACCCCTGCGACGGTACGCCGCAGGCAGCTCGTCCTGGCCGAGATGATCGGCGCCGTGATCGCTTGTGTCGGCGGTTACGTCCTGTTCATCGACCCGGTACGCCGTTTCGAGGTCGACCTGACCTCGCGGATCATCGAGTCGATGGGGATCGACCGGATCTCCGGCGCCCTCGGCGACTCGTTCGTCGTGTTCGGCCCCGGCCTGGAACCCGTCGTCGCCGAGATGACCGGCTCCTGCTCGGTGTGGAGCAGTGTGCTGGCCCTGGCCGCGCTCGCCGTCGTCGCGCTCCGGCAGCGGCCGCAGGCGCTCACCGGGTTCCTCGCCGCCGCCGGTTTCGTCCTGGTCGCCAACCAGATCCGGCTGCTCGGCTCCCTGCTGGCCGGCCGCTACTTCGCCGTCGACGCGCTGGTCTTCTTCCACGACTGGATCGGCGCGGTCCTGAACTTCGCCTACACCCTCATCGGACTCCTCATCATGATCGGACTGACGATGTACGACGCGCAGCGCGCCGAGCAGGACCGTGCCGGCCGCCACACCGCCGACCGCCCCGCCGCCTGGGCGCGTCCCGGCCTCGGCCACCGGGTCCCCGTCGACGGCGAGCCCCGCGAGGAGGGTCTGCAGATCGCCGCCGTCGTACACCGGCGGATCCTGCCGAAGGCGATCTCCCGCCGGCTCGCCAAGCGCCGTGAGCAGCGCCGCATCGACTACCGGGTGGGCCACGAGACCCCGGCCCGGCGCGCCGCGATCGTCCGGGAGCTCGCCGCCAAGGGCCTCGGCGTGCACACCGCCACGCTGCTCGCGGTCGCCTCCTACGAGACCGACCCGCTGGTGCTGGACGCGCTCGCCGGCGCGGTCGCGGAACGCCAGTGGGAGCCGGTGGCCGGGGGCGACGTGATCGCGCTGCGGCTGTGGGCCCGCGCCTGGCTGATGCGGGCGCCGCGGGAGCGTACCGTCGCCGAGACCGGCCGCCTCATCGCCGTCACCGGCGCCGGAGGTCCCGCCGGGGTCGCGGTGATCCGCGCCCTGCAGGCCGCCGGCGATCACGTGCTCGCGCTCGACGCCAACCCGGACGCGGTCGGCCTGCGGCTTGCGGGCCGCTCCGCGGTCCTTCCCCGGGCAGACCACGAGGGGTACGCCGCCGCGCTGCTCGCCGCCTTCGACGAGCACCAGCCGGCCGCGCTGATCTGCACCGTCGCCGAGGAGTACGCCGCGATCGCCCCGCTCGTGCCGGTCCTCGACCACATGGGCGTGCGCACCTGGCTGCCCGACCCGGCCGCCGCCGAGATCTGCCTCGACAAGGTCGCCTTCGCCACCACCATGCACGCCGCCGGCGTGCCGCACCCGGCCACCGCCTGGACCGCCGCCACCGCCGGCCAGGTCCCCGGCCCGTGGGTGGTCAAGCCCGCCCGTGGCCGCGGCAGCCGCGACGTGATCATGGTGGACGACCCGGCCGACCTGGCCCACGCGTTCGCCGCGGTGCCCGGCGCGATCGTGCAGACCCGGCTGCCCGGCCGCGAGTTCACCGCCGACGCCCTGATCGGCCGGGACGGCACGCTGCTGGCCTGCGTGCCACGCTGGCGCGACGAGACCCGCGGCGGCATCTCCACCCGCGGCACCACCTTCGAGTCCGTCGCGGTCACCGAGGTGGTGGCGGCGACCCTGCGGGCGGTACGCCACACCGGCCCCGCCAACGTCCAAGGTTTCGTCACCGACACCGGCGAGGTGACGGTGGTCGAGGTCAACCCGCGGTTCTCCGGTGGGCTGCCGCTGACCCTGGCGGCGGGCGCCGACGTGGTCGGAACCTACCTGGCCGGGATCCTGGAGCCGGGGGCGGCGCTGCCGTCGCTCGGTTTCCAGCCGGGCGTGCGGATGGCGCGGCACTTCTCCGAGGTGTACTACGCCGCCGACGGAACGCCGATCCCGGACCCGCTCGACCCCGTCTCCTCCTCGGTCCCGAACTTCCCGTCGGTCTCCTCGCCCACTTCGCGCACCTCGCCGTCCACGCCCTCCTCGCCTGCGGGACATTTCGGACACACAGAGGCCGCCGCCGGTTTTGTGGGGGTGGCCCGATGACGCGGCGGCACGTACTCGTCCCGTTCGGCACCCGGCCGGAGGTCATCAAACTCGCCCCCGTCGTGCACGCTCTGTGCGCCGCCGGGCACCGGGTCACCGCCGTCGACACCGGCCAGCACCAGGACGCCGCGATGAGCGGTGACGTCCAGCGGACCCTCGGACTCGTGCCGGACCTGCGCCTGCCGAAACCGAACGGGCTCGGCGGGCTGGTCACCGCCGCCCTCGGCGTCCTCGCCGCAACGCCCGCCGACCTGGTGATGGCCCTCGGGGACACGCACACCGTACCCGCCTATGCTCTCGCCGCCCGCAACGCCGGAATCCCGTTCGCGCACCTGGAAGCCGGCCTGCGCAGTTTCAACGCGCGCAGCGCGGAAGAGGTCAACCGCCGGGTCGCCGCCGCCACCGCCCAGCTCCACTTCGCACCGACCGCCCGGTCCGCCGGGTTCCTGCAGTCCGAGGGCGTGCCCGCCGAACGGATCTTCGTGGTCGGCAACCCGGTCATCGACACGCTGCGGGACAAGGACGTCACCCCGGTGCCGCCCGCGGACCGCGCCGGCGTCCTGGTCACCGCGCACCGCGCCTCCAACGTCGACGACCCGGACCGCCTGGCCCGTCTCGTCGGCGTGGTCGGCCGGCTCGCCGCGATCGGGCCGGTCCGGTTCCCGGTGCACCCGCGCACCCGCGCCCGCCTGCACGAACACGGCCTGTACGACAGGCTCGCCGGACTGCCCGGAGTGACCTGCGAGGACCCGTTGCCCTACGACGACCTGCTCACCGCCCTCGCGCACGCCCGGGTGGTGGTCACCGACTCCGGCGGGCTGCAGGAGGAGGCGGCCTACCTGGGCGTCCCGGTCGTGGTGCTGCGCCGTTCGACCCCGCGCTGGGAAGGGGTCGAGACCGGCGCGACCGTCCTCACCGGCATCACCAGCGACGACGAGGCGGACCGGGCGGTCGCCGCCGCGCACCGGCTGAGCGGCCCGGGCGAGCTGGCCCGGATCGCGGCGCTGCCCTGCCCGTACGGCGACGGCCACACCGGCCGCCGGGTCGCCGCTGTTCTCGCCGACCCGGCCCTGGAACGCCTGCTGGCACTGGACGAACCCGACCACACCGACGGAACGTTGCCCTTCAGCGTGTGTATTTAGGCCGCTATCCCAACCCCAACTCCCCACGCTGCAGTGCCTCCCGCTCAGCGTGTGGAGTTCGGCCGTTATCCGCGCCTCAACTCCCCACGCTGCAGTGCCTCCCGCTCAGCGTGTGGAGTTCGGCCGTTATTCGCGCCCAAACTTCACACACTGGTTGAGCCTCGAGAAACGTGATCCGCATGAAACCACCGCTCGCCGTCGTCATCGACCTCGATGACACCCTGTTCCCGCAGTGCAGCTACCTGTACGGCGCCGCCCGCGCCGTCGGCCGCGCCGGTGCCGCCGCCGGGCTCGACCCGATCCGGCTCAGCCGTGCCGTACGCCGCCAGCTCCTCGCCGGATCCGACAAGGGCGGCACCATCGACCGGGCGCTGGCCGCCTACGGGATAGGCCCCGACCTGGCCGCCGAGCTGATCCCCACGCTGGTCACGGCGTTCACCACGTACCGCCCGCGCCGGCTGCCCCGCTATCCCGGCGCGCTGCGGGCCCTCACCGCGATCAGCGCCCGCTACCCGGTGGCCTGCCTGACCGACGGCAACCCGGCGATCCAGCGCGCCAAACTCGCCGCCACCGGTCTGGCCGACTCGTTCACCACGATCGTCATCACCGACGAGCTGGGTGGCCGTACCCTGCGCAAACCCCACCCCGAGGGCCTGCGCCAGGCCGCGGAGACGCTCGGCGTGCCCCCGAAGGACCTGGTCATGATCGGCGACCGCCCCGGCAAGGACATGGCGGTCGCGGCGGCCCTGGGCGCCCGCTCGATCCGCGTCCGCACCGGCGAGTACGGCGACGCCCCGAACGACCCCGCCCCGACCGCGTGCGTCCCCGATCTCACCGCCGCCGCGTCCCTTCTCGGCGTCTGAACCTCTGCCACCGACTGCGTCCTGGACCCCACCGCCACCCGCGATCCTGTGCAGCAGGGCACCGGAACGGGTCGCCGCCCGCGATCTTGTGCGGTGCGCACCGGCGTCCCCGGCCCAAGATCGGCAAGGCCGGCGATCTTGGATTCGGAGCACCGGCTTTCCGGATCGAGGCGCACAAGTCCGGGCACGGTATCGATCTTGTGCGCCTCGATCCGGCGCCGAATCCCCGAGATCGGGCAGGCGGCCGCCTGCGCCTGGTCGGCCGCCGGCCTCCGGCACACGGAGGCGCCGCGACCATCACTGTGGATGATGGTCGGGTGAACGACGATCTCCAGGACCTCATCGAGGAGCTGCGCGCCGATCTGCGGGACCGTGCGGACGGGCCCGTGATCGGGGCCATCCGGGACGGGGCGGCGCCGGCCACGATTCCCGCCGATGTGCCGCAGCCGATCCGGGAGCTGCTGGAGGTGGCGGACGGCATCTGGGCCGGTGTCAGCATCGGCCTGCGCGGTGTCGGCGACCTGCCCGAAATCCAGTACTTCCTGGAGCACATGCCGGAGTTCACCGGTGTCCGCGACGACCCGGGCGCCTGGTTCGTGTTCGGCACCGTGAACGACGAGCCGCTGCTGATGCGCCGTGACACCGGCGCGGTCTGGTACATCCCCGACGATGGGGTGGTCTGGTACATGAACGACCGGTTCCACGAGATCGCCCTCGACTTTGACGAGTTCGTCGCCTACTACGTCTTCGGCGCCGGCTACGCCGAGATCGGCTGGGCCGAGGCGGACTGGTATCGGTTCCTCATCGACCAGGAGTTGACGGGCGCAGATCCAGCAGGGTAGCGGCGATGGCGCGCGCCGGTTCCAGGTAGGACGCCTCCAGGTCGCGGAAGAGTTTCTGGGCGCGGACCGCCGGCCAGTCCGGCGGCAGGTGCTCGACCGGCAGCCGGGGGTCGCGGCGGATCGCGCCGAGCCATTCCGCGATCAGGCTGAGCCGGGCCGCCAGCGGGTCGGTGAACGGGGGAGCGCCTTCCCATCGGTCCAGGAACTCCTGGTAGCGGGCGGCCAGCCCGGCCAGGTCGTACGCGTCGCCGACCATCCCGGCGATGTCGGTGAGGTCGGCGGCTCGGGCGTGGAAGACCCGGGCGTGCGCGGACAGGCCGAGCCCGGTGACGATGTCCTGGGCCGCGACCCGGCCGGGCGCGATCCACAGCCCGCCCTGCAACGGCCCGAAGCCGGCCCACGCCAGCTGGGACCGCAGGTCGTGGCGTTGCCGCTGCCACGATTCCGGCAGGGAGAAGCTGAGCAGCGTCCACGTGCCGTCCCAACTGGCGTTGACCGCGCCGGTCTCCCAGATCCGGGACCGGCCGTCGTGCAGGATCTCGGCGGCCCGGGCGGTGAGCCCGAAGTACATCCGGCGGCCGTCGCGCTGCCGGCGCAGCAGGCCGCGGTTGACCATCCGGGACAGGGTGGAGCGGGTGGCGTGTTCCGAGACGCCGACCCGGCCGAGGGCGTCGATCGCGCTGCGGGAGTTGACGCACACGTCCCGGTCCAGCACGAAGTCGCCGAGCAACATCAGCAGCAACGTCTGTGGATTCGACGGCATGCGCTAGATGTTAGGCAATTTATTGACCGCCGTGGATAGCAGCGCCTAACTTCGGTACCTCGAAACAGGAGGTCACTCGTGCGCAGATCCGGGCCGATCCTGCTGGCCCTCATCCTCGGCATGTCCGCTTGCGGCAGCACCGGGTCCGGAGGCGACGACGTCATCCGGGTCGGGCAGATCGTGTCGCTGACCGGCAACTACTCACCGCTCGGCACCGAGAACCAGAAATCCGTCGCGCTCGCCGTCGAGAAGATCAACGCGGCCGGCGGCATCGGCGGCCGGAAGATCGAACTGTCCGTCCGCGACGACAAGAGCCTGCCCGACCAGGCCGTTCTCGCCTTCAACGAGCTGAAGGACGACTCGGACGCGATCATCGGGTCGCCGTTCAGCAACTCGGCGCTGGCCACCATCCCGCTCGTGGACCGGGAGGAGATCCCGTACGTCTCGCTCACCCCCGCCGATGAGCAGGCCGACCCCGTCCACCCGTACGTCTTCGTCGTCCCCGCCACCTCCGGCACCTACGCCGAAGCCGCCCTGCAGTACTTCCAGAGCACGAAACTCACCAGGATCGCCCTCGCCTACGACACCAAGAGCAGTTACGCGGTGGCCGGTGCGAAGGGCCTGCAGGCCAAAGCTGCGGCGTACGGGGTGACGGTCGCCCCCGTCGAGGAGTTCCAGACCGGCGCCACCGAGTTCGGCGCCGTGTTCACCCACGTCCGCTCCTCCGACGCCCAGGCGCTGATGGTGTGGGCCACCGGCGCCCCCGCCGTCGCCCTGACCAAGCAGTACGCCGCCTCCGGCCTGACCGTCCCGCTGGTGCTCACCGGCGCCCAGGCCAGCCGCCTGTTCCTGGAACCGGCCGGGGCCGCCGCCGAGGGCGCCACCATCGCGAGCAGCGTCGGCGTCGTCGGCGAACACCTGCCACCCGGTGACCTGAAGACCGCCGTCGATGAGCTGACCAGCGCGTTCACCGCGAAGTACGGGTACGCGCCACCGCAGTTCGCCCAGGACGGCTACAGCGGCGTCAAACTCCTCGCCGCCGCCATCGAGAAGGCCGGCGGCCCCGGCCGTACGAAGGTCCGCGACGCCCTGGAATCGCTCACGCTCACCACCCCGAACGGCACCTACACCTACTCGCCCACGAATCACGCGGGCCTGACCACCGAGTTCATCTCGATCAACACGATCGAGGGCGGGAAGTTCGTGCCGACCGCCTTCTCCAAGGAACGGTTCCCGTGACCGTCCACCTGACCGTCGACGGGGTGTCCCGGGCGTTCGGCGGCGTCTACGCCGTCCGCGACGTCGATCTCACGGTCGCCCCGGGCGAACTCCGCGCGATCATCGGCCCCAACGGCGCCGGCAAGTCCACCCTGTTCGCCCTGATCGGCGGCCAGCTCGCCACCGGTTCCGGCAGCGTGGCGCTCGACGGCGCCCGCGTCGAGCGCCTCCCCGCCCACCGCCGCGCCCGGCTCGGTGTCGGCGTCGTCTTCCAGGCGGCCCGGATCTTCCACGGCCTGACCGCCCTCGAGAACGTCATGGTCGGCGCGCACGCCACCACCCGCGCCGGCTTCCTGTCCGCAGCGCTCCGCCTACCCGCCCACCACCGGGAGGAACGCGCCATCCACGACCGCGCCCTCGCCTGCCTCGACCGGACCGGGCTCGCCGCCTGGGCCCACCGCCCCGCCGAGGAACTGCCGCTCGGCCAGCAACGCGCCCTCCAACTCGCCCGCGCCCTCTGCGGCCGGCCCCGGCTGCTGTTGCTCGACGAGCCCGCCTCCGGCCTGCGTGCCGCCGAACGTGAGCACCTCGCCGGCCTGATCACCGCGCTGCGCGCCGAAGGGCTGACGATCCTGCTGGTCGAACACGACGTCGCGTTCGTCATGCGCCTCGCCGACCGGATCACCGTCCTCGACCTGGGGCGGGTGATCGCCGAGGGTCCGCCCGCCGAGATCCGCGAGAACCCCGAGGTCATCGAAGCCTATCTAGGGGTACGACCGGAGAAGGGCGCCGTTCCATGACCGATGTCATCGACGTGCGGGACCTGACCGTCCGGTACTCCGGCGCCACCGCCCTCGACGGCGTCGACCTGACCGTCCACTCCGGTGAGCTGGTCGCCCTGATCGGCGCCAACGGGGCCGGAAAGTCCACCCTGGTCAAGGCTCTTTCCGGCCTGGTCCGCCCGGCCGCCGGCACGATCACCGTCAACGGCAGGCTGGCCCAGGTCCCGGAGGGCCGGGAGATGTTCGGCGACCTGACCGTCGACGACAACCTGCGACTCGGCGGCTGGCGCAACGGCCGCAAGGGCCGCGAGACCGCCCACATCTACGACCTGCTTCCCGAACTCGGCCCGATCCGGGCCCGGAGAGCCGGCACTCTCTCCGGCGGACAGCAGCAGATGGTCGCGATCGGCCGCGCCCTGATGGCCCGCCCCGACATCCTGGTCGTCGACGAACTCAGCCTCGGCCTCGCCCCACTGATCGTCACCACCCTGGTCGAGCACCTCCGCGCCCTGCACGCCGACCGGGGCCTGGCCGTCCTGCTGATCGAACAGAACGCCCGCCTCGCCCTCGATCTCTGCCACCGCGCCTACGTCCTGGAGGCCGGCCGCATCGCCCTCCACGGCCCCGCCGCCACCCTGGCCCGCGACCCCCGCGTCACCGCCGCCTACCTGGGCGGCCACGTGGCAGCCCCCTCATGACCCCGGCTGGTCGTCAGGGCTGTCTCACACGCCCCGAGACAGCCCTCAGAGCCAGCCGGTTCGAACCGCAACTTCCGGCTGGCTCTCATGGCTGTCTCAGGCGACCCGAGACAGCCACCACGGCCAGCCGGGGTGGACCGGAGGAGCGGCGATGAGTGACCTGGTCGGGTACCTGTTGACGGGGATCGGGATCGGGGCCGGGTTCGCGCTGGTCGGCAGTGGGCTGGTGGCCATCTACCGGGTGACGGGGGTGGTCAACTTCGCGCAGGGCTCCTTTGCCGTCCTCGCGGCGCTGCTCACCTCGACGCTGCTCGGGGCGGGACTGCCGCACGGGGTCGCCGAGGCCGGGGGAGTGGCGCTCGGCGCGGTCGCCGGGCTGATCGTCGGCGTGATCGCGATCGGCCGCCCCGGCACCACCCCCGGAACGTCGCTCATCGTGACTCTCGGGCTGGGCGTCCTCGCGTACGCCGTAGAGGTCTTGATCTGGGGTGACCAGCCCCGGTCCTTCCCGGGCCTGACCGGGGCCGCCGAGATCGCCGGCGCCCGGATCCCCGCCCACTACCTGCTGATCATCGCCGTGACCGCCCCGGTGTTCGGGGTCCTGGCGTGGTTCTTCACCCGCACCGACCTGGGCCGGGCGCTGTCCGCGTGCGCGTTGAACCGGTACGCCGCCCGGGTCGTCGGCATCGACGTACGCCGGATGGGCCTGCTCGCGTTCGTGATCGGCGGCGCGCTCGGCGGTCTCGCCGGGGTGCTGACGACCCCGGTGCAGCAGGTCACGTTCGACAGCGACGTGATCCTGATCGTCAACGGTTTCGCCGCCGCCGTGCTGGGCGGCCTGACCCGCCCGGTGGTCGCCCTGGCCGGCGGCCTGCTGCTCGGTGTCGCGCAGACCCTGGCCGCCGGTTACGGCGGCGGCGCCTACCAGGTGGAGGTGGCCCTCGTGCTGATGCTCACCGTCATGATCATCCAGGCGGCGCGGACCGGCGGTGTCCCGGAGCCGGCCCGATGACGGCCGCGCGCTGGTGGGCCGCCGGGTTCGCGGCCGTCGTCCTGGCGCTGCCGCCGCTCCTGCCGGAACGGCATCTCGCGACGTACGTGCTGTTCGCGCTGACCGCGACGGTCACGGTGGGTGTCTCGCTGCTGATGGGGTACGCCGGGCAGGTCTCGCTCGGGCAGGCGTCCTTCTACGCGATCGGGGCGTACGCCGCCGGCCTGCTCGCCGTGCACGGCGTCCCGTCGCTGCTCGGCCTGCTGCTCGCCCCGGTGATCGCGGCCGTCGCGGCGGTGCTGCTCGGCGCCCCGCTGCTCCGGTTGCGCGGGCACCACCTGGCGTTCGCGACACTGGCCGTGCAGCTGATCCTGCTGTCGCTGCTGGCGCAGGCCGACTGGGCGGGCGGCGCGATCGGCCTGCAGGGCATCCCCCGGCTCACGGTCCTCGGGTTCGAGTTCAGAGAGGACATCGGTTACGCGTACGCCGCAAGCCTCGTCCTTGTCGCCGCCCTGCTGATCGCGCGCAACGTCATCGTGTCCCGCACCGGCCGCGGCATGCGTGCCGCCGCCACCAGCGAGACCGCCGCGGCCGCCAGTGGTGTCCCGATCGGCCGGTACCGGCTCGCCGTCTTCGCCCTGTCCGCCGCCATGGCCGGGCTGGCCGGTGGCGTGTACGCGTTCTACCTGGGATATCTGTCGCCGGGCTCGTTCCCGGTGCTGCTCTCCATCGAGTTCGTCGTGATGGCCGTGGTCGGAGGCCTCGGCACGATCACCGGCCCGGTCGTGGGCGCCGCCGTCGTCGTGGTGCTGGTCCAGCTGCTGAACACGCTCGGCACCCGGCCGGGGATGCCGGACTACGCGCCCGCCGTCCTCTCCTACGCCGTCTACGCCGTCGTCCTGATCGTCTGCGTCCTCTACCTGCCGAAGGGCCTGGTCCCCGCGCTCCGCGAACGCGCCCGCACGACACCGTCCGCCGGTCGCCACCCCGAACAGCCGGCGCCCCACGACAGCGGCCGCCCGGCGGTCCCCAGTCCGTGAGCGCGGCGACGGCCCGCGTGGGCCCGGCGACGGCCCGCGTGAGCCGGGCGGTGGCCGCCCGTGGGCCAGCGGTGGCCGCCCGTGGGCCGGCGGTGGCCGCTCGTGAGCCGGCGGCGGCCAGCCGGTGAGCCGTCGCTGAGGCAGGTTTCGGGTGCCGGATGGCCGGCCTGAGCGACGGCCGAGTTCGCCGGCCGTCGCTCAGGCCGGTCAACGGCTTGCCGTAACCGGCGTGGCCGACGGCCGGCGATCGGTGCGACGGCCGGCGATCGGTCCCGGTCAGGCGGCGACCGGGCCGGTTCAGGCGGCGAGCACCTCGCGGAGGGTGGCCGCGAAGGCGTCCGGGTCGCCGTGCTGGCCGTACTCGCCGCCCAGGAACCCGCCGTGATCCCCCGGGAAGACAGTCGGTGGCACGCCGAGGTGCTCGGCGACGGCCCGGCCGGCCCGGTGCGCCAGCTCGTCCTCGGACTTCACGCCGACACCGACGACGATCCGGGTGGTGGCGGCCTTCAGCGCGGCGAAGTCCGGCCGGTAGAGGCAGCAGGGCACCAGCGTCTGACTGAGCAGCACGTCGTCACGCGAGCCGTCGTCCTCCACGGGCAGGCCGAACGTGGCCGGGTCCGGGCCGGGGCCCTCGGCGAAACCGGGCGGCACCGGCCCTTTCAGCGAGACGATCTGGATGAACTTGGCCATCGCGGGACCCAGGCCGGAACGCTGGTAGAGCGCGCGCATCCCGAGGACGGCGGCCTCCGCGTCCGCATGGTCGGGCAGCAGGCGGACCGTGGGTGGCTCGTGGGCGACCAGGACCCGTACCAGATCGGGGTCAGCCGCCACCAGCGCCAGGGAGTTGACCGCGCCGCCGCTGCTGCCGAACAGGTCCACCGGGCCCCCGGCGGCCACCTCGACGACCCGGCGGATGTCGTCGGCGTGCTGCTCTGGCGTGGTCTCCGGCGCGGTGCCGGTGCGCTTGCTGCGACCGGTGCCGCGCGGGTCGTAGGTGATCACCCGCCGGTCGGGGAAGTGACCGGCCAGGGTGACGAACCCGCTCGCGTCCATCGGCGAGCCGACCAGCATCAGCGCGGGCTCGCCGGACGGGGACGCCGGATCCCGCACGTCGTAGGCGAGGACGGCGCCGGGAACCTCGATGGTGTGAGTCACCGTCCGACCATAACCCCGCTTCAGCTCTCGGCGGGGCGGGTGGCGGGCCAGGTCAAGGCGGAATCAGGGATTGACGTACGCCGGAGAGCACGCCCGTCCCGCCCCGGTATCGCCCGCCCGGCCGCCACCACGATCCGGGCCAGCTCGATCGCCCCGTGCGCCTGGAAGTGCGTGTTGTCGACGACCCCGTCCGGGTAGTTCGGGGACTCGCCCGCGTCCAGGTGCAGGAAGTAGTCCTTCGTGCCCTCCGGGCCCAGGCGGCCCCACAGGTCGAACGACAGCGCGGTCAGGTCGATCAGTGGCGTTCTCGTCGACGCGGCGAGGGCCCGCATCGCGTCCGGATATTCGCCATGTGACAGGTACGGCGTACCGTCCGCATTGAATCTCCTCCGCTCGACCGGCGTCACCAGGATCGGGGTGGCCCGGGCCGCCCGTGCCCCGGCGAGGTAGCGCCGCAGGTAGTCCGGGAAGGTGGTCCACGGCTCGGTGCCGCGCGCCGGATCGGTGACCTTCTCGTCGTTGTGCCCGAACGAGATGAGCAGCACGTCACCCGGCCTGATCGCGCCGAGGATCCGGTCCAGCCGGCCCAGGTCGTAGAAGCTCTTGGAACTGGCCCCGGACAGGGCCTCGTTCACCACGCGGACGTCGTCGCGCAGGAACACGTGCAGGGCCTGGCCCCAGCCGGCCCGGGGGTGGTCCGCCACGGCGTAGGTGGCGGCTGTCGAGTCACCGGCCACGAAGACGGTGGGCCGGCGCCGGCGGGGACCGGCGAGGGCGGGTGCCGCAGTGGGGATGATCCCGGCGATCGTTCCGCCGACGCCGGCGCGGAGCAACGTTCTCCGATTGATCTGCATGCCGACAGATTCAATCAGGAACCATCGATGCAGGCAAGCGCTTTCCCGCTGGTCGGAGGGCTGTTCCTGGTGCCGTATCGAACTATGTAACAAAAGCGATGTAGGTTACTCTGCGCCAGACGGCCGATCAGGGGGACGGTAATCGTGACGACAGTGGTGAATCAGACGGAACCGGCGCGGTCCGGCACGGCATCGTTCAGCGCCCGCGAGCGCTGGGTGCTGGTGATCGCGAGCGCCTGGCTGGTCATCGGGTTGCAGCTGGACGCGTACGCGCACGCCACCACACCCGAGCTGGAGACCTTCTGGACCCCGTGGCACGGCGTCCTCTACTCCGGCATCGCCGCGTCCGGGTTCACCCTGCTCTGGATCATGCGGTCCCGGCTGCCCGGCATCCCCACCTACCGGTCCGTGCTGGCCCTGCCCAACGCGCTCCGCCTGCCCCTCGCCGGCATGGCGTTCCTGCTGATCGGCGGCGGTGTCGACACGCTCTGGCACAACATCTGGGGCATCGAGCAGGGCATGGAGATCTTCGTCAGCCCCAGCCACGAGTTCATCATCCTCGGCATGGTCCTGGTCGCGATGGGCCCGGCGCTGATGCTCGCCACCGGCCCGGAGCGCACCCTCGGCGCCGGCGGCGCCCTGCTGGTCGGCATCTCCACCCTGTTCACCGTGCTGCCGGTGCACATCTACTCGCTGCACGCGACCGCCATCGGCTTCCGTCACCTCGGCGCCGGCCTCGACCCGATGCCGGTCTACTCACCCGATTCGCAGCTCATCCACGGCTACATCTTCAGCACCATCCTCCTGCTGCTGCCGTTCCTCGTCATCGGCCGCCGCTGGCCGCTGCCGCTGGGCCTGCCGTCGATCCTGGTCGCGCTGATCGCCGTCTTCATGCACCTGATGTTCGCCTCGCAGCAGCCCTGGTGGCCGGCCCTCACCCTGGCCGCCACCGCCGTGGCCCTGGAAGTCGTCCTGCGCGCCGCGATCCCGTTCGTCAAGCTCTCCGCCAATGCCCGCTGGATCCTCTTCGGCCTGCTCACCCCGCCCGCGGCATGGGGCGCGGTCCTGCTCGTCGGCAAGATCCAGACGGGTACGACCGGCTTCAACATCCACATCGTCACCGGCCTGCTGACCCTGACCGCCCTGACCGGCGTGGGCACCGTACTGGTCGCCCGCAGCGTCCAGCACCTCCCCAAGCCCGAGTGACCTCCTCGTTCCTCCGCCGCCTCGCCGTCGTGGTGGCGGTGGCCGCCGGGGTGCTCGCCATGACGGGCGCCCCGGCCTCCGCCCACGCCGGCGGCCTCACCGCCACCGACTCCCGCGGCCGGGTCGTCTCGATCAGCCCCACGATCCCCGGCCTGACGGTCGAGGCCATCGAGGACGGCGCCCGCCTGCGGCTCCGCAACGGCACGAGCGGCCCGATCACGATCAACCCCGGCGGCGGTACGGCCACTCCCGCCGTGGTCGCCCCCGGCACCGAACTGACGTGGATCGACGAACGCGCCACCCCCGACGGCCGTACCGTCGCCGCCGGCCAGGCCGTCCCCTGGACCGTCCCCCTGGACGCCGCCGGAACCCCCGTCACCGTCACCGGCGTCCTGACCGGCGAGCCCCGCCCCATCGCCGCCGCCTGGTGGATCGCCGCCGCCCTGCTCCTCGCCGCGGTCCTTCTGCCGGCCCGCCGGGTACCCCGCGCCGACCTCCTCCTCACCGCCGCCGGAGTCCTCGCCGCCGCCGCGTCGATCACCCACGTCGCCGGCTCCACACTGGCCGTCGAGTCCGCCCCGCTCGCCGGCACCTTCCTCAGCGCCGCCGGCATCAACCTCCTCGCCTGGCCCCTGCTCATCGGCGGCGCCGTCACCACCCTGCGCGGCCGTCCCGCCGGCGTGCTCGCGGTCTGCGGCGGCGCCGCCCTCACCGCCGTCTTCGTCCTGCCCGACGTGACGTCCTTCCACCGCGCGGTCCTGCCGTTCGCCGGCCCCGCCACCCTGGAACGCGTCCTGGTCGTCCTGGCCCTCGGCCTCGGCGCGGGCGTCGCGATCGCCGGCGCCGGCGTCCTCCGTGACCTGGCCCAGAAAGCCGCCGTGGCGGACCGGTGACCCCTCTGGCCCATGGTGTCGGCAGCGCCGAGAACCTTCCCCTGCCCCTCGACCTGGTGCTCCAGGCCGGCGCCGCCACCGTCGTCCTGTCGTTCCTGATCTCCGCGTTCTGGTGGCGTACCCCGCGCCTCACCCCCTCCGCCCCGCGCTCCTTCGGCGTCACGCGCTGGTTCCGGTACCCCGTGCTGGCGCTCACCCTCTACATCACCGGCTACGCCATCGTCGGCCCGCGCACCGCCGAGAACCCCGCCGCGCACGCCCTGTTCGTCTGGCTCTGGGTCGGCCTGGTCCTGGTCAGCGTCATCGCCGGCCCGGTCTGGCGCACTGTCAACCCGCTGCGCACGATCTTCACCGTGCTCGGCCTGCCCCGCCACGGGCTGCGCCCACTCCCGCCCGGCCGGCCCCGTACCTTCTGGCCCGCAGCCGCCTTCCTGCTCGCCTTCGTCTGGTTCGAACTGGTGGCCCCGCACCACGGCGATCCGGTCACGGTCGGCCTCTTCCTTCTCGCGTACGCCGTCACCCAACTGACCCTGGCCACCCTCCGCGGCGAGGAGTGGTTCTCCCGCGGCGACTGCTTCGAGGCCTACTCCGACCTGGCCGGCCGCCTCAGCCCGCTCCGCTGGCGCCAGCCCCTGTCCGGCCTGGTCGCCACCCGTGCCCCGGTCCTGGTCCCCGTACCGCACTCTTCGCCGCCGGCTCCCGAGCGCCCGCCGATGGCCGCCGCCGGACTCGCCGGTTTCATCGCGGTCTGGTGGGGTTCGACAGTCTTCGACAGCGCGTCCGGCTTCGTCGACCGTGCCGGTCAACCCCTCCTCTGGGGTACGGCCGGACTAGCCCTCCTCTGCACCCTGGTCTTCCTGGCCGTCCGCTGGACCGCCGGCCGCCTCGACGTGACCATGTCGCTGATCCCGATCGCCGCCGGCTACACCCTCGCCCACTACCTGTCCGTGCTGATCGTCGAAGCGCCCCGCGGTCTCCTGCTGCTGGTCGGCGCTTCCCCCGACCTCTGGACCGTCACCCCGAACCCGCAGCTCCTCGCCGCCGCCCAGATCGCCCTGATCCTGATCGGCCACGTCGTGGGCGTGATCGTCGCCCACGACGACGCCCTGGCGACGTCCCTGTCCCGCGACCCGGCCCGCCCACCCCTGGCCGTCCTGGCCGACGAACTCCCCCTGGTCCTCTTCATGATCGGCTGTACGTGGGCCGGCCTGTTCCTTCTCTTCCTCCGCTGATCCCTTCCAGCCGCCCGAACCCCCCGCGAATCCGCAGCCGGCCCGTCATCCCTTGGCCCAGGCGATGGGCCGGCCTGCTCGGGGCCTGCGGTTCGCGGAACGGGCCCGCTGACTGGGCGCTGGTGGTTGGCTGACCGCACCGGACGGGTCGCCCCGTGTGCTGGGGTTAGGTCGCCGATCGGGCGTAGGTGCTCGGCTGTCCGCGCCGGGCGGGGTCGCCCGGTGCGCTCGGCGAGGCCGCTGACCTGGTTGACTGTCGGCGCCGGGCGGGGTCGCCGGGTGTTCTGGTGTGAGGCCGCTGACCGGGCGCAGGTGGCCGCCTTGCCGATCTTGGGCTGGGGCGCCGGTGCGCACCGCACAAGATCGCGGGCGGCGGCTGGTTCCGGGGCGGCCGCCTGCGCGACGGGCGGACGGACGTCAGCCGGCAGGCGGGTTCCAGGGCCGCCGGCTCGGCGGGCGGTCGGACGCCAGCCGTCGTCTACGCCGGTTTTCCGGTGTCCGAGGCCTGCCGGGGCGACGGCTGGCGGGGCGGGCGGACCGCCAGCCGTCGTCGGTGCCGGCTATCCGGTGATCGAGGGCGGACTGGGCGACGGCTCGTGGTTTGACCTCGCGGGACGGGCGGTGCCACGGTCGGTTGGAGCGGGAGGGCTCGGGTGGCGGCGGAACGGGTTGGGGTGGCTGTCAGATGATGGTGGGGCCGAAAGTGTCGGACATGGCCGCTACGCCGAGGCACAGCAGCGGGCCCGGGAAACTGTCGTCGACGTCGGCCAGGTCGTGCCACTGCTGGACCACCGGGTCGAGGGAGTGCCGGCCGAGCGCTCGTAATCCCGGCTCGGGAACCTGGTGGCCGGCGGTGCGGAGCATCCCGGCGACGTTGTCGAGAAGATGACGTACGGCGGCGGCGATGTCGCCGGGAGCCGAACCGGGGCCGGGGAGCGCGTGGTCGGCGACCCAGGCGGCGAGTTCGGGGCCGGAGACGACGTGGCCGGGGATCGGCAGGCTCGCGGTACGGCAGTAGATCACCAAGGCGGTCGTCTGCACCAGAACCTGATGGACGGGTACGCGCCGGGGCAGGCTGATCACCGGATGGGTCGGTGCGAGCAGGACGGCGGCGCGCCGGGTGGCGGCCCGCAAGAAGCCGGTGTCACCCGCCGCGACCTGGTCCGCGTACTCCCAGATGGTCGGCATCGGATGATCCTGGCCAGTCGTGGCCCGGTGGGGATCGGGCGAGGGGCCGGGCCTTGCGTCACCCGAAAGTGCTGTTTCCGGTCACGATTCGTACATCTGATCTAATTCTGCGGTAGGGTGCGGGCCATGAGCATCGACAGCGGTGCAGATTCGCGCCCGCCTCTCACCGCACGTCAACTGCGCATTCTCGCGGTGATCGAGCAGTGGGTCCGGGAGCGGGGGTTCCCGCCGACGGTTCGGGAGATCGGCGCGGCCGTCGGTCTGGTCTCGCCGTCGTCCGTTTCCTATCAGCTCGGCGTGCTGGAGAAGCATGGGCTGATCCGCCGCCAGCCGGGCAACTCGCGGGCGGTCGAGCTGTGCAAGCCGCCCGTCGAACGCCCGGACGGAGCCGAGGCGGCGAACGATCCGGGGCTGGGCCGTATCGTCACGGTCCCCCTGCTCGGCGCGATCGCGGCGGGTGCGCCGATCCTTGCCGAGGAGCACGTCGAAGACCATGTGAGCGTGTCGGCGGCGATGGTCGGCGGGGGCACGCTGTTCGCGCTCAACGTCAAGGGCGACTCGATGATCGAGGCCGCGATCTGTGACGGCGACGTGGTGGTGGTTCGGCAGCAGCCGGTCGCGGAGAACGGGGAGATCGTCGCTGCCATGATCGACAACGAGGCCACCGTGAAGGTGTTCCGGCATCGTGACGGTCATGCCGAGCTGATCCCGCGCAACCCCGCCTACCAGCCCATCCCCGCCGACGACGCGGTCATTCTGGGCAAGGTCGTCTGCGTGCTGCGCCGCCTCTGACCGCCGGGAGAACGAACGTTCCGTCAGGGGGCCGCAGGGGAGCGGGCGGTTCGTTGGTAGGTCGCGGGGAGAACGAACGTTCCGTCAGGAGGCGGCGGGGAGCATCGTCGGGTCGTAACACATGTACGTGCCCTTGCCGCGGTGCTTGGCCGCGTACATCGCCGTGTCCGCAGCGTGCAGAAGGGACCGGATGTCGTCGCCCGGCTCCGAGCAGGCCACGCCGATGCTGGCGTTCGCGAGGATCGGGGCGTCGTCGATCAGGATGGGTACGGTCATCGACTGCAGGATCCGCTGCGCGGTACGTTCGGCGTCCCGGGCGTCGCAGTCGTGCAGCAGCACCGCGAACTCGTCGCCGCCGAGCCGGGCCGGCATGTCCCCGGCGCGTACCGACGTGCGCAGTTTCTCCGCCACCCCGGCGAGCAACAGGTCACCGGCGGCGTGGCCCAGGGTGTCGTTGACGGCCTTGAACCCGTCGAGGTCGACGAGCAGCAGGGACACGGTCCCGGGCTGGGCGGTGTCCAGGGCGGTGCCGAGCTCCTCCCGGAAGTGGGTACGGTTCGCCAGCCCCGTCAGGTCGTCGAACAGGGCCTGCCGCCGCAGCCGGACCTCGTGTTCCCGCAGTTGGGCGATGAGCCGCTGGTTGTCGTGGAAGGCGAGCAGCTGCCGGGCCACCACGAGCACGACGATCACGCCGAGCCCGCCGACCGAGCCCCAGAGGCGCCCGGCGTCGTCGTGTTTCGGCAGTATGTACGTCATGGTGAAGAAGACCAGCGCGATCGACCCGTACGGCAGCAGGCTGTAAGGTTTTCGCCGCCGCGCCCCGAAGGCCTTCTCGTCGAAGCGGGCGATGATCTCCTGGATGCGGGGTCCCATGGCGATGAGCAGGGATGGCGCGAGGCGGATCGCGTAGACGTACGCCGGAAGATCTTCAGCGTCGCCCGGCGCGGCGAACAGGCCGATGGCGTTGACCACCGCCGCCATGATCATCGGGACGGCTGCCGTCCGGTGCATCGGCGCGTTGCCGCTGAGGATCATCTTGACCGCCGCGAACGCCGAGGTCAGCACCACCGCCGCGCCGGCCAGCGCGCCCGCCGGATTGTCCTTCGGGTCGATGACGAAACACCAGGCCACCACGGCCCCGCCGACCAGCACCGTCGCCGAGTCCAGCCAGAAGGCGACCCGTTCCCGGCGGGAACGCCCGGAGTGCGGATGGATCAGCATGCCGATCACGATCAGGCCGAGCCCGATCGCGAAGCACGTCGACTGGACCGTGCCGCCCACGGTCGACGCCTGATCGCCCTGCCACAGCGAGAGCACCGTCTGGACGATGTCACCGACGGTGAACAGGCTGCCCGCGATGGCCAGGAACCGCCAGAACCGGCGGATCGCCCCGGTCGCGACCCGCGAGACCCGCCACGCCGAGTAGGCGAGCAGGACGTCGAGGGCCGGCTGGAACGCCCAGAACACGTTCACCCTGGCGTCCGCCGAATCGACCAGGAACAGCAGGACGGTGCCGAGCAGGGTCCACGCCGTGGCGACCGCCAGCACCGGGTCCTGCCGTATCGATCCGTTCCCGATCACTCTGACTTCATCGGCTTCCGTCGGCGCTGGTTGAGGAAACCGGCCGGGCCGCCGGAGGGATGTCCGGCGGCCCGGCGTGTCATCACGAGGCGGTGCAGCTCACCGTCGCCGGTGCGGTGTTGGCGCCGGTCCACGAGGCGGTGAAGCCCCAGCTGGTCGAGGCGCCGGCCGCCAGCTTGCCGTTGTAGGCGGCGTTACGCGCGGTGACGGCGTCCCCGGAGCTGGTGACCATGGCGTTCCAGGAGTTGGTGAAGCGCTGCCCGTTCGGCCAGGTCCAGCTCACGGTCCAGGCGTTGATGGGCGCATTGCCCGCCTTCACCGTGACATTGCCCTGGAAACCGCCACCCCAGGAGTGGGAAACCGTGTAGGCGGCCGTGCAACCGCCGCCGGTGGGCTCGGACGGCGAAGCGGAGGCCGACGGTGAGGTCGGCGACGAGGGCTGCGTACCCCCGAAGATCGTCGCCTCTTTCGCCGTCGCCTTGATGCCGTTCGCGCCGTTGAACAGCCGCTGACCCCAGGAGGTCAACTGCGCCGGGTCGAACGCCGTGACCATGTCCAGGTACTCGACGCCACCGCCGTTGCCGCTCCAGGACCAGCCCAGGTACCCGACGCCGAGCTGCTGCGCGGTCGCCAGGATGGTGTCCTCGTCCGGGTTGCCGTCGGAGTGGTTGTGCCCGAACTCGCCGATCACCAGCGGCAGCCCCGCCGTCCGGAACCGGTTCAGGTAGTCGGTGATCTCCGCGGCGGTGTCGAACACCCCGTACATGTGCACCGAGAAGACGACGTTGCGGTTCGGGTCGGTGGCGAACACCGAGGCCGCGTTGTCCCGCATGGTGAACGACCAGTCCTGGCCCCAGTTCGGCGCGTCCACCATGATCTGGTGCGCGAACCCGGCCGCCCGCAGCCGCGTGATCGCGTTCTTCGTGTCGGTCACCCAGCCGGACGTGTTGGCGTTCCCGTACGGCTCGTTGCCGATGTTCAGGATGACGTAGTTCTCCTGGCCGGCCAGCGCGCTCTTGATCGAGATCCAGTAGTCGACGGCCTGGCTCAGCGTGGCGGCGGCGCCCTCCTCCCCGTACCCCGTGGTGTCGTGCACCTCCAGCACACAGATCAGCCGGTTCGCCTTGCACTGCGCGATCACGTTCGCCACGTCCGCCGCGTCGTTCTTGGTCCACCGGTTGCCGCTGGCCAGCACCACACGGACGGTGTTCGCGCCGAGCGCCTTGATGTGCGCGAGCGACCCGAGCTGACTCGCGTACCAGGTGTGCGCGTGATTCACCCCGCGCATCACGAACGGCGAGCCGTTGCCCTCGAGGATCTGCGTGCCGGACACGGTGAACCCGGTCGCCGCCTGCGCCGGCCCCGCCACGAACAGCGCCGCGACTCCGGCGCAGACCGCTGCCACGAGGCCGGCCAGCCACGTTCGCCGTTTTCTGGGGATGGTCATTGTGGGTCTCCTGGGGATGAGGGGGTGGGAGCGCTCCCAATCTGCCTCGCGGAATTCATCATTGTCAACATTTGGGTACGGGCCACCTCGCCCCCGCCGGAACACCCCCGCCCCATCGCTGCCCGCGAGACGCTGCCCACTCCCGGCATCCCCGCGGCCACCGGGCCGAATGCGGTGGTCACCCCGCGTCCCGCCCCACCGTCCGATCACGCTAGCCGAAACGGTCGTCATCACCCTACGTGTTGTCAGGGCTGTTTGATCACGCTTGACAGTCTCCCCGGCAAACCGCGACAGTGTGTCCTCACCTGCTGCTATGCCGTCACCGCGAAGGGTCGCCCGCACATGGAACTGCATCCCGACGACCACGAAGAGTTGCTGAACGGCAGCTCCGCTCTCGAAATGTGGCGTCGCAGTGATCACGCCGTCCAGGTCGCCGAGGAACTGATGCGTATGCACGGCGGCACCGTCCCGATGAGCGAACTCCTCTGGCTCGGCGCCGAGTCCTACCTCCCCCGCCAATGGCACGCAGGCCGCGCCCCCGAGCCGGTGGAGGCCGCCGTCCTGGTCTACAACCGCTGGCGCCAACTCGAGGAACGCCGCCGCCTCCGCCGCTACCCCTCCGCCCCACCCACCACTCCACCCCCCGCCCCCGAACCCCACGACTCCTGACCCGAACCCGCCCTGTTCGCCGGGCCCGTCCAGTTGCCGTTGGACCTTGTCCGGCTGGTTCTCATGGCTGTCTCCGGGCGCTCGAGACAGCCATGAGAACCAGCCGGGGTTTCGGCGGTGGGGCCGCGGGACTGTGGGGCGGCGGGTGGGATCAGGCGAAGGCGGGGTGGGGGAGGGTTGCCGGGACGAGGGTCGGGCGGTGGGTGGTGGTGCGGAGGGAGGCAGTGCCCGCGGGAGTACGCCGGTAGAGGCGTCCACCGAAACGGAGCCACGCGACCGAGCCGTCCGCCGCGCGGACGAAGTTGGCGCGGCTGTGCGAGTCGGTGCCGTCCGGCGCCCAGACCAGCACATAGTCCTTCCGGTAGAACGGCAGCGCCAGCACGTCCTGCCCGTCGAACCGGATCACCAGGCGTCCGTCGGAAGCGGCCACGTCGAACGATTCGGTGGCGCGTTCGCCGGTGAAGCCGATCGCGTCGGCGCTGTAGCGGCCCTCGTACGGCGCGAGCTGCTCCGGCGACAGTGCCCGCGGGCGGGCCGGCAGGTTGTGCAGGCCGGCGAACCGGGTCAGGGCCCAGTCGTCGGAGAACAGTTCGGCGGTGAGGGCGGGCCCGTTCTCGGAGTTGGTGAGCACGGTGAGTGCGAAGTCGCGTTCCGGTACGAACAGGAAGCCGGAGTGGTGCCCGGGCCAGTCGCCGCCGTGCTGGACGACCCGCGGGCCCTCGGCGGTGGGGCGCAGCATCCAGCTGACGCCGGCGCCGTCGAGTTCGACGAACAGGGTGCCGCCGGGGCCGGGCCGCCAGCGCATCGCCCGCAGCGAGCGCCGGGTGAGCAGGGGGCCGCCGTCGCCGAGGTGGTAGCGGGCCCAGCGGAGCTGGTCGCGGGCGCTCGAGTAGAGGCCGCCGAGCGGGTTGCAGCTGCGCGGCACCGGGACGTCGCCGACCTCGCCGGCCGGGCCGTGGCCGGAGGCGATACGCACGCCGGAGAGTTCGGACGGTGCGAACGCCGTCTGGCGCAGCCGCAGCGGGTCGAGCACCAGGCCGCGGAGCGCCTGCTCGTACGTCCGGCCGGTGACGACCTCGATCACCCGCCCGGCGACGCTGAGGGCCGCGTTGTTGTACGCGAACGTCGTGCCGGGGGCGGTGAGCTGCGGGACGGTGGCGAGGGCCGAGACGTAACGAGCGAGCGCGCCGTCGTCGTTGCCGGTGTCGGTGAGGACGTCGCCGAGCCAGCCGGCGCTGTGGTTGAGCAGCTGCCGCACGGTGACCCGCCGGGAGGCGGCCTCGTCGGTGGTGCGGAAGTCCGGCAGGTAGCGGCGCACCGGGTGGTCGAGGTCGACCCGGCCGCGCTCGACCAGGCGCATCATCGCCGTACCGGTGAAGGTCTTGGTGGTGGAGGCGATCTTGAAGGCGGTCTCCGGGGTGACGGCCTGCGGCGCGGACAGGTCGGTGACGCCGAACCCGCCGAGGTACTCCCGGCCCTGGTAACGGAGGCCGTAGGAGACGCCGGGAATCCCGTACGCCGCCATCGCGCTCCTGATCTTGTCCTCCAGCTCCCGGACCGCGCCCGGCACCCGGGAACCGGCGGCGTGAGCGGGGGACGCGGCGGCCGTGCCCGTGGCGACCGCGGCGGCGCCACCGGCCACGGTGCGCAGAAGCGTACGGCGAGAAATCGGCTCGGGCATCGCTTGCTCCCTGTCGTTCGCTGCGCCCCTCGCCGGCGCACTCCCGCCGCACTGTAGCCGCATGAGTCACTGTGGAGGGTGCCCGGGCGATCGATGGGGAGGACGACGGTGAACGATGTGGAGATCGTGCTGGCCAGGCTGCGACAGGGGACGGCGGATCCGTCGGACCTGCTGCACGCGCTCGCCGACGGCACGCTGTGGGTGCCGCTGGCGGCGGATCCGGTGACCCAGTTGCCGGTGATGATGGACGGCGATCAGGTGTACGTGGCCGCCTACACCTCGGCGGAGCAGTTCGAGCGGTCCGCCGCAGGGCGTCCCCACATGCAGGTTTCGGGGCGGCAGCTGGCGGAGGCGCTGCCCGGCCATGTCGGGCTCGCCATCAATCCGGGCGGTGACCTCGGGGTGCCGATCCTGCCGGCCGGGGTGCTGGCGATGCGCGAGAACAAGACGATCGTGCGCCCGGGCACCGGCATCCGCCTCGGCACTCCCGCGGAGGAGCCGGTGGAGCTGCTGGACGAGTTGCGCCGGGTCTTCGCCGGGGTGCCGGCGGTGGTCGAGGCGCGGCGGGCGCTGGCACAGGTCGGTGAGCAGCAGCCGACGCTGCTGATCGGGGTGTTCGCGGACGAGGGCGTGGCGACCTGGCAGGCGGATGTGCTGGCGGCGGTCGACGAGGCGCTGCGGACGAAGCAGCCGCCGATCGCGGTGGACACCGTGTTCCTCGAGGAGGGGGACGCGATCACCGGCTGGTTCACCGGCAACACCGAGCCGTTCTACCGCCGCTGAAGATTGCATTGACGTTACGCGATGAGACGCCTAACGTTCCGAGGAAAGCGCTTTCCCCGAGCGTAATCCCCTATCAAGGAGTGTGGTATGCGTCGGCGTACCTTCCTCGGCATGTCCTCCGGACTCGGGATCGTGGCGACCGGTGTGCTGCCGGGCCCCGCGTCGGCCGCGGCCCGCCCGAGAAAGCCGGACCTGATCGTGGCGGCCGACGGCAGCGGCGACCACACCGGGATCCAGGCGGCGATCGACGCCGCGCCGGCCGCGAGCACCACCCCGTACGTGATCGGGGTCAGGCCCGGCACGTACTCCGGCCAGGTCGTCGTCCCCGCCACCAAGCCGTTCCTGGAGCTGCGCGGGCTCGGCCACCGGCCGGACCAGGTGGTGATCGCCGACGACCGGGCCAACGGCACCCTCAAGCCGGACGGCACGCCGTGGGGCACCTCCGGCAGCGCCTCGGTCACCGTGAGCGGCGCCGACTTCCGGGCCGTCAACCTCACCCTGGCGAACCTGTTCGACGAGGCCGCCCACCCGGAGATCACCAACCGGCAGGCGGTGGCCGTGCTGACCCGCGCCGACCGCCTGGTCTTCGACCGGGTGCGGTTCCTCGGCAACCAGGACACGCTGTACGTGAACAGCACCGCCGCCGGCGTGGTCAACCGCGTCTACCTGCGTGACTGCTACGTGGAAGGCGACGTCGACTTCATCTTCGGCCGGGCCACCGCGGTGTTCGACAGGTGCCGGATCCATTCGCTGAACCGGGGCAGCACCCCGAACGGGTACGTCACCGCTCCGAGCACCGACATCACCAACCCGTACGGGTTGCTCTTCGCGCACTGCCGGTTCACCTCGGACGCCCCGGCCGGGACCGTCTTCCTGGGCCGTCCGTGGCACCCGAGCAACGACCCGAACGCGATCGGCCAGACGATCATCCGGGAGTCGTGGATCGGCGCGCACATCCCGGACGTGGCCTGGAGCGACTTCGGCACCTGGCCGTGGGAGGACGCGCGGTTCTTCGAGTACCGCAACACCGGCCCCGGCGCGCTCCGCACGGAGAACCGCCCGCAGCTGACCCGCGAGCAGGCCGCCGGGTACACCATCGGAGCGTTCCTGCGCGGCGCCGACGGCTGGAAACCCGACCGCTGTTGATCGCTCGTGCGGGTGACGGCGGCGGGCCCGGAGCGAGATCGCTGCATATTCTCGGCCCGTGCCGGTATCACGGAAGCGGAAGAAGGACCAGAAGTCGGCGGCGGCGGTGAAGGCGGACCGCCGCCGCGAGCACATCAGGAGAGTGACAGCGGCCAACGAGGTACGGGCGATGCTCGCCGGCTGGACCGCGGGCGACGCCCGGCGGACCGAGGAGGCCCGCCCGCACGCGTGGCGGGTGATCGAGGCCCTGCTGGCGTCGCCGCGGACCGGGGCCGCGCTGGAGGACGAGCTGTGCGCCCGGCTCGCCGAGACACCGGACGACGTGGGGCCGCGACATCTCGGTGAGGCGCTGGCGGACGCCGCCGGGGTGCTGCCCGAGGACGACGCGAACACCCGGCGGGTACGGGCGGTGGTCGCCGGCGTGCTGCCGTCGCGGCTGCGGTCACGGGCCGGCCTGCAGACGCCGGATCCGCTGGCCGAGGAGCCGGCACTGTGGACCCGGGACCGCTCCGGCGCACGGGTCGCGGTCGTCGCGCCGTTCCGCCCGGTCGACGGCCCGGTCCGCTGGTACCTGTGGGGCCCCGGCGCCACCGGCTACTACGCCTCGCCCGAGGAGGCCCTGGCCGCGTGGCGGCTCGCCATCGGCCCGGCGGAGGCCGGTGGTGTGGCCTGGCACGAGATCGACGACTGGCCGCTGGCGGCGGAACTGCTGCCGGACGAGGGGGACCCCGGCGAGAAGACCGAGTTCCTGCGGTCCCGCAAGCTGGCCGAGGTGCTGCTCAGCCGGCGCGCGGCTCCTGGTAACGGCGGCTGAGGACCGGCCCGAACAGGCGCTGCGCCTGCTCGGCGCGGAGCGCGATGAACACGCCGGTCGCCTCGACCAGGATCGTGCCGGGATCGTCGGCGCAGGTGATCGTGCCGGTCGCGGTGACCCGGCGGTCCTCCACCCCGAGCACCTCGCCGGTCAGCCGGAGCGGTGTGTGCAGCGGGACCGGCCGCCGGTACGTGGTGTCCAGGCGTACCGTCATCCCGGGGTTGCCGGAGTGCGAGACCGCGTAACCGAGCATCTGGTCGAGCAGCATCGCGCTGACCCCGCCGTGCGCATAGCTGGGCGGGCCCTCGAAAGCGAGCCCGAGCGTGCACGACCCGATCGCGACGCCGCCCTCCTCGTGGATCTCCACGGGCGGGGCGAAGGCGCTGCCCAGGCCGGTGACCGGGTTGTAGAGCCGGACCCCGGCGGCCAGGTCGTCGGCGGCGGCGCTGTCGAACCGCCCGCGGACCCGCTCGCCCAGCGGCGCGGCGGCCTGCCGGATCCGCTCGGCGGCCCGCAGCAGCTCCTCGGTCGGCGCCTCGGTGGCCGTCGCGTTCTCGACGAGCAGGCGCAGCGCGTCGCCCAGCTCGCCGATCGCCTCGCGCCGCCGCAGCAGCCCGTCGTCGACGGCGTGCAGCCGCCGCCCGTTGTCGCCATCGCTCACAGGATCAGGCTGCTATACCGCACGCCATCGCACCTAGTGAATCTCATCACACTGCTATAACCTGTTCTAGTTATTGCGGACGCGTGAACGACCCGGCGGATGGGGAGGCCATGGCGGTCACCGTGGAATACGACGTGGTCGTGGTGGGCGCCGGTGCTGCCGGGATGACAGCGGCGCTGACGACGGCGCGCAGCGGACTGAACACGGTTCTCATCGAGAAGGCTTCCGTCTACGGTGGATCGGCCGCCCGCTCGGGTGCGGGCATCTGGGTGCCGAACAACGACGTGGTGCTCGCCGCCGGGGTGCCGGACAGCTTCGACAAGGCCGACACCTACCTCGCCGCGGTGGCCGGGCCCGAGGTCCCCGCCGAGCGCCGCCGCGCGTTCCTCACCAACGGGCCGCGCGCCATCGCCTTCCTGCAACGGTGGACGCCGCTGCGGTTCGCGTGGATGCAGGGCTATCCCGACTACTATCCGGAGCTGCCCGGCGGGATGCCGAACGGCAGGTCGATCGAGCCGCAGGCGCTCGACGCCAACGTGCTCGGCGACGAGCTCGCCCACCTCAACGGGCCGTACCAGGCGAGCCCGGCCGGGACCGTCGTCTACACCGTCGACTACAAGTGGCTGTCGCTGGTCGCCCGGCACCCGCGCGGCGTCGCCACCGCCACCGAGATCGTCTGGCGATATCTCCAGCTCGCCGCCAAGGGCCGGAAACCGGTGACGATGGGCCAGGCCCTCGCCGGCGGCCTACGGGCCGGGCTGATCGCGGCCGGGGTGCCGGTCTGGCTGAACACCCCGCTGCTCGACCTGCACGTCGAGAACGGCCGGGTCGCCGGGGTGGTGGCGCGGCGGGACGGTACGGAGACGCTGATCCGGGCCCGGCGGGCGGTGGTGGTCGGCAGCGGCGGATTCGAGCACAACGAGCGGATGCGCAAGCAGTTCCAGGCCGAGCCGATCGGCACGGAGTGGACCATCGGCGCCGACGCCAACACCGGCGACGGCATCGAGGCGGGGGAGCGGGCCGGTGCGGCGCTGGCCCTGATGGACGACGCCTGGTGGGGGCCGATGATCCCGCTGCCCGGCGAGCCCTGGTTCTGCCTGTCCGAACGGACCCTGCCCGGCACGATCTTCGTCAACCGGGCCGGGAAGCGGTTCGTCAACGAGGCCGCGCCGTACAGCGACGTCGTGCACGTGATGTACGAGAAACGGCACATCCCCTGCTGGATGATCACCGACCAGGACTACCGCAACCGCTACCTGTTCAAGGACCTGGCCCCGCTGCTGCCCTACCCGGACGACTGGTACTCCTCGGGCGCGCTGGTCAAGGACTGGACGATCGCCGGGCTGGCCGCCAGGATCGGCGTGCCGGCGGCGGCGCTGCGCGGCACGATCGACCGGTTCAACGCGCAGGCGCGGGCCGGGCGCGATCCGGACTTCCATCGGGGCGACAGCGCGTACGACGCCTACTTCGCCGACCCGACGAACACCCCGAGTCCCTGCCTGGCGCCGATCTGGCTGCCGCCGTACTACGCCTTCACCATCGTGCCCGGCGACCTGGGCACCAAAGGCGGCCTGCTCACCGACGCCCGCGCGCGAGTGGTGCGCCCGGACGGCTCGGTGATCCCCGGGCTCTACGCCGCCGGGAACGCGAGCGCCGCGGTGATGGGCCACAGCTATGCGGGCGCGGGATCAACCCTCGGACCAGCAATGACGTTCGGTCACGTGGCGGGCCTCGACATCGCCGCCACAGGATGAGAGGAGACAGCGACATGCCCAAGGTGAGCGTCACGGCCACGGCGACGGCCGAACCCGGCAAGGTGTGGCAGGTCGTCACCGATCTGCCCCGGACCCCCGAGTGGAACAGCATGCACCAGGGCTTCACCGGTGACGTGCCGGCGACGGTGACGGAGGGGACCACGTACAAGCAGAAGGTGAAGTTGATGGGCATGCCCGCGGAGATGGCCTGGAAGGTCGTCGCCGCGGACGCCCCGAACCGCCTGGAGATGGCGGGCGACGGCCCGATGGGCGTCAAGGCGAAGAACCGGTTCCTCATCGAACCGGAGGGCTCCGGCTCGAAGATCACTTACGAGATGGAGTTCGCCGGGCCGGCGCTCAACGGGCCGATGGCCGCCATGCTGGAGAAACAGGCCGGGCCCGCGGCCCGGCAGGCGGTGGAGAAGCTGACGTCACTGGTCGCGTGACCCCGAGAGCGTGTGGAGTACGGGCGCGCATAGCGGCCGAAATCAACACGCTGGAATCAGTGCAGCAGCAGCCGGGTGGCCAGCTCCAGGTGGTTGACCACGTCGTTCGCCGAGGCGCGGCGGGTCACCCAGGCCACCAGGTTGGACAGCCACACGTCCCCGATCACCCGCGCCTTGGCCCGGTCGTCGGCGGTCGGCTCGCTGCCGTCGCCCTCGTGCATGGCGCGGGTGAACATCTCCTCCATCAGCCGGGCCACCGCGTTGACCTCGGCCGACGCCGACGGGTCGGCGAACATGAAAGCCCGCGTCATGGCCTCGGCGAGCAGCGGCTCCCGCTGCATCGCCCGGGTCATCCGGCCCAGGACGTAGAGCATCCGGTCGTACGGCGTATCGCCCGGGATCGGTTTGCGGCCGAGTTTCTCCTGGATGGACTCGAACTCGGAGGCGAGCGCCGACACCAGCAGGTGGATCTTCGACGGGAAGTAGCGGTAAAGGGTGCCCAGGGCGACGCCGGCCTTCTCCGCGACCGTGCGCATCTGCACCGCGTCATAGCCGCCCTTGGACGCCAGGGCGAGGGTGGCCTCGAGGATGCGCCGCCGCCGGTCGCGCTGCGCGGCCGAACCCTGCTCCGCCTCGCCGCCCGCGAGAGCACTGCGGTTTGTGGTACTCGTTCTCGCTGTCGCCATGGTCGCCCTTTCGCCTGTGAATCAAGCCTAGCAACGGCGCGTTGCATCGTTGTGTCACCCACCGGTGGTGCCGTCAAACTGAAACGTGTTCTAATCACGGTCATGGACTTTCACCCGGACGAGGACCAGGCGGCGATCAGCCGGCTCGCCGGTGAGGTGCTCGACGGTGGCGCCGGCGACCCGGACAAGGCGTGGGCCGCGCTCAAGCAGGCCGGGCTGCTCGACCTCGCCGTTCCGGAACGCCGTGGCGGCGCCGGCCTCGGCGTGCTGGAGACGGCCCTCGTCCTCACCGAGATCGGGCGGCGCGCCGTCGACATCCCCGCACTGCCGATGCGCACGGCGGCGGCGCTGACCGTCGCCCGGTGGGGCGAGGGGACACCGTCGGAGGAACTGCTCGGGGCGGCGATCGCGGAGCCCGGCGAGCCGCTGCCTGACGCGCCGCGCACCGCCTTCACCGCCGACGGGACGGTCGTCGGGGTGAAGACCGGCATCCCACCGGCGGACCGGATCCTGGTCACCGTCGACGGCCCGGCCGTCGTGATCGTCGATGCCAGGGCGCCGGGCGTCACCGCCGACGGCGGGATCCTGCGGTTCGACAGGGCGCGGGCGGACCGGCTCGGTGGCGCCGATTGCCACGCCGACCTGCACCGCAACGTCATCGCGAGCGCCTGCGCGATCGGCGACGGCGCCCTGGCCGGGGCCCTCGCGCTGACCGCGGAGCACGTCCGGGCCCGGGAGCAGTTCGGCCGGCCCCTCGCCACCTTCCAGGCGGTCGCCCAGCAGATCGCCGACGTGTACGTGGCCGCCCGCACCCTGCACCTCGCCGCGCTCACCGCGGCCTGGCGGCTCGGCGCCGGACAGCCCGCCGACGACGACCTGGACGTGGCGGCGCTGTGGCTGGCCACCGAGGCCCCACCGGCCCTGCGGACCTGCCACCACCTGCACGGCGGGCTCGGCCTGTCGATCGACTACCCGCTGCACCGGCACACCGCGCTCGTCCGGGCGATGGTCCGCCTCCTCGGCGGCGGCGAGCACCGGCTGGCCCGGATGGGAGAGCGCTGTGCGCATCCCACCGAGTGAGGACCAGCGGGAGCTGCGGGACGAGCTCCGGGCGTATCTCCGCACGGTCGTGAGCCCCGCGCAGCGGAAGGTGTTGCTGCGGGAACGGCACGGGACGGCGTTCCGGGACCTGGTCGCGACGCTCGGGCGGGACGGGTGGCTGGGGCTGGGCTTCCCGGCCGAGTACGGCGGCCGTGGCCTCGGCCCCGCCGAACAGCAGATCCTCGTCAACGAGACGGCCCGCGCCGACGTGCCCCTGCCCGCCGTGACGTTGCAGACGGTGGCGCCGACGCTGCTCGCCCACGGGACCGAGGAGCAGCGGCGGTACTTCCTGCCGCGGATCCTGGCGGGGAAGCTGCACTTCGCGATCGGGTACACCGAGCCGGACGCCGGGACCGACCTGGCGGCGCTGCGGACCCGGGCGGTGCGCGACGGCGACGGGTACGTGGTCGACGGCCAGAAGACGTTCACCACCGGCGCGCACGACGCGGACTTCCTGTGGCTGGCGTGCCGGACCGATCCGGCGGCGGCCCGGCACCGTGGCCTGTCGATCCTGATCGTGGACACGGGCGATCCCGGCTACGCGTGGACCCCGATCATCACCTGCGACGGGACACATCACGTCAACAGCGTCTATCTGAGCGGGGTACGGGTTCCCGCGCACCGCCGCGTCGGCCGCGAAGGGGACGGCTGGCGGCTGATCACCACCCAGTTGAACCACGAGCGGGTCATGCTGGGGCCGGCCGGGCGGATCGGGGCCCTTCATGACCGGGTGCATGCGTGGGCGTACCACCAAGGGTTTCTCGGCGAGGCGGACGTCCGCCGCGCGCTGGCCCGGGCCCACGCCGCACATCGCGTCAACGAGCTGCTCAACTGGCAGATCGCCGGAGGCGAGCCCGGACCGGCGGACGCCAGCGCGACCAAGGTGTTCGCCTCCGAGCGCCTGCTCGGTCTCGGGCAGGAGCTGGAGGAACTGGTCGCCCGGCACGGCGATCCCGGTGATCCGGAGACGGCGGAGCTGCTGGAATGGCTGGACGTGCACGCGCGGCGCGATCTCGTGCTGACGTTCGGCGGCGGGGTCAACGAGATCCAGCGGGAGATCATCGCGAGCGCGGGCCTCGGCCTGCCGAGAGTGCCGAGGTGACGGCCATGATCCTGGAGACGGCACAGCGGATCCGCTCGTCGGGGGAGACGGCGGCGCGGAGCGGCCGGGACCCGGTCAACCTGCCGATGATCAGGACGTGGCTGGAGGCGATGGGCGACGCGAACCCGGTCTACGAGCAGGAGCTTCTCGCCCCGCCGGCGATGATCCAGGTGTGGACGATGCGTGGCCTGTCCGGTCCGTCCACCCCCGATCCCCTCCAGGCCATGTCCGAGATCTCGGAGGAGGAGGGCTTCACGGCGGTGGTGGCGACGGATTCGCGGCAGACCTACCACCGCTATCTTCGCGTCGGCGAGGAGATCTCGGTGCGCAGCCGTCTGGAGTCGGTGGCCGGGCCCAAGCGCACCTCACTGGGCGATGGCTGGTTCATCACCACGGTCAGCACGTGGCTGGTCGGGGACGAGCCGGTCGCCGAGATGACATTCCGGATATTGCGGTATAAGCCTGCCGAGCGCCGCGTCGCGGACGGCGACAGGCTGCGGCCCACGATCACCCCCGACAACGCGTTCTTCTGGGCCGGCATCACCGCCGGTGAGCTGCGCTTTCAGCGCTGCGGCGAATGCGGCGTCCCGCGTCACCCGCCCGGCCCGGCCTGCCCCGCTTGCGGTTCCCTCAAGCAGGGGTACGACATAGCCACCGGCGCCGGCGCCATCCACAGTCACGTCGTCCATCACCATCCGCCCGTCCCCGGCCGCCGCGCCCCGTTCACCGTCGCCCTCGTCGACCTGCCGGAGGGCGTGCGGATGGTCGGCGAGTACCGCGGCCCCCGCCCGGAGATCGGCGACCCGGTCCGGGTGTTCTTCGACGACGGCCTGCCGGTCTGGCGTCCCGACGTGCCGGTGCTGGACCCGTGGACGATCGAGGTCACCCCGACCCTGATCGTCAGCACCGCCCTGGCCACCCGCGACTTCCAGAACGTGCACCACGACCGGGACGCCGCCGTCCGCCTCGGCAGCCGGGACATCTTCCTCAACATCCTCAGCACGACCGGCCTGGTGCAGCGCTATGTCACCGACGCGCTCGGCCCGGGCGCCCGGATCGCCGGGATCGACGTCCGGCTCGGGACGCCGTGTCACGCGTACGACACGCTCACCTTCACCGGCCAGGTCCTGCCGCACGGCATCGAGGTCGTGGGCCGGACCGCCACCGGCACGCACGTCACCGGCCTGGTCCGGGTGGCGCCGTGATCAGCCGGACCGCGGCGATCGCCGGGATCGGCGCGACCGAGTTCTCCAAGGACTCCGGGCGCAGCGAGCTGCGGCTGGCCGTCGAGGCGATCCGGGCCGCCCTGGACGACGCGGGCCTGCGGTCCGGCGACGTGGACGGCCTGGTCACGTTCACGATGGACAACAACAGCGAGATCGCGGTCGCCCGGGAGCTCGGCGTGGGCGAGCTGACGTTCCTGAGCCGGATCGGGTACGGCGGTGGCGCGGCCTGCGCCGTCGTGCAGCAGGCCGTCCTCGCGGTCGCGGCTGGGCTCGCCGAGGTGGTGGTCTGCTACCGGGCGCTCAACGAGCGGTCCGGCCGCCGGTTCGGGCAGGCGTACGCGTCCCCGGACGCCGACGCCGGCTGGCACGTGCCGATGGGTCTCGCCACCCCGGCCGCGCAGGTCGCCATGGTGGCCCGGCGATACCTGCACGAGTACGGGGCGAGCACCGACGACTTCGGCCGGGTCTCGGTCGCGGCCCGCCGGCACGCGGCGACCAACCCGCACGCCTGGTTCCACGGCCGGCCGATCACCCTCGACGAGCACCGGGCGTCCCGGTGGATCGCCGAGCCGCTGCGGCTGCTCGACTGCTGCCAGGAGAGCGACGGCGCGGTCGCCGTGGTGGTGACGTCGGCGGACCGGGCGCGGGATCTGGCCCGTCCGGCGGCGGTGATCGCGGCGGCGGCGCAGGGTAGCGGGCCGGGACAGTTCGTGATGACCAGCTACTACCGCCCGGCGGTGGCGGCGCTGCCGGAGATGGGGGTGGTCGGGCGGCAGCTCTGGGGGCGGTCCGGATACCGGCCGGAGCAGGTGCGGACCGCGATGCTGTACGACCATTTCACCCCGTACGTCCTCCTGCAGCTCGAAGAACTCGGTTTCTGCGGCAGGGGAGAGGCCCGGCACCTGATCGCGGACGGCGGGATCGAGCTCGGCGGCCGGCTCCCGGTGAACCCGCACGGCGGGCAGCTGGGGGAGGCGTACATCCACGGCATGAACGGCATCGCCGAAGCGGTCCGGCAGGTCCGCGGCACCGCCGCCAACCAGGTGCCCGGCGACGGGCCGGTCCTGGTGACCGCCGGAACCGGGGTGCCGACCAGCGGCCTGATCCTGGAACCGGCGGGTGCGCGTCCCTAGTTTGTGATCACATCACACCTGGGGGCGATCGAGTTGTCGGAGAAAGCTGTCCTGCGCACGGCGGTGACACTGGCATTCGTGCTGCTCACCGGGTGCACGGCGGACGAGCCGGCGCCGAACCCTCCGCCCAGCGCGCCGGCGAGCGAGCTGCCGGAGGTGGAGGAGCCCGGCGGCACCCTGTCCGGGCTCGGCGCCGAGGCCGACTGGGACAACTTCGTCCTGGACTGCGCCGACGCCGACCAGGAGCCGGTGATCCAGACGGTCGCCACCGGCGACGTGACCGGTGACCACGTGGCCGACGCCGTGGTCGCCCGCACCTGCGCCGCCGCCACCCCGTACGTCCCGTCGACGGTCGAGGTCTTCGACGGCAGGTCCCCGGCGGCGCGGCCCTGGCGGATCGGCACGGCCCTGCTCACCGACGCCGCCCCCGACCGGCCGTGGGTGACCGCGCTGTCCGTACAGTCCGGGGTGATCATGATCGAGGCCCATGGTGGCGAGACCGCCTGCCCCAAGCTGCGGCTCACCTATCGGTACCAGCTCGACGGCACCGCGTTCCAGCGGCTCGACCGGGCCGCCGGCACCTCCACCACCTGCCTACCGATACAGGAGTGACAGGCATGAGGCAGCGCGCCGAACTCGTCGCCGACCTGGCCCGGCGTCTCACCCCGCTGGCCGACCCGATCGGCTGGGACGGGCTGCGGGCGGTGCTCGCCGAAGCCGGCTGGACACCCGCCGGGGAGGGGTTCACCGCCGGTGACCTGTCGGCCTGGGCCGACGACGACGGGATCCGCATCGACCTGCCGCAGTACGGGCTGCCGGGCGAGGCGGACTTCGACGCCGTCGAGGCGGACATGACGGAACTGGCCGCACTGCTGGATCTGCCGGCGGCCGGGCCGTTCGACCGGGACGAACGCGAGTACCACCCGATCCGGGTGCGGCTGCGGGCCGGGCACTGGGCGGTGGTGGTCGCGGTGCTCGCCGAGGGTGACGACCTGCCGGTGTTCGTCGAGGTGTCCTTCTTCTACGGCGCGGACCTGCCGGTACGCCTCGCCGACCTGGCCGGGCCGCCGCTCGGCTCGTTCCCCGTGGACTGGGCGGAGGTGACCGACCGGACCGGTGTCGAGATGCCGGAGGACTACCGGTGGATCCTGGAGAACTACGGCACCGAGCCGCTCGGCGGCCGGGTGGCGCTCTACGAGCCGGACGCCCTCGGCAAACCGGTGTACTCGGACACCCGAGATCAGCTCCTGCCGATCGGGCGATATCAGCTGCTGCCGATCGGGGTGACCGCCGGCGGCGAGGAGGTCGCCTACCTGCTGGACTGGGAGATCACCGGCCTGCGGACCGGTGACCGGGACTACGACACCGGCCTGCTGCATCACCTGGTGGTGACGCTGGCAGGCCGGTGACGGGCGGTCAGTCCTGGACGCGGGACTCCACGGACGGCTGGTCGCCGTTCGCCTTCGCGGCGCTGCCCAGCTTCGACAGCAGGCCGGTCAGGTCGATGCCGGTCAGGTCCGAGCCGATCTGCAGGCCCTGGGCCACGTTCCCGGCGACCGACTTGGTCAGCGACGTGGCGCCGTCGGTGGAGATGACGGTCAGCTTGTCGACGTTGCCGAGCGGGGCGCTGGCCGCCTCGACGACCTGCGGCAGCACCTTCACCAGCAGGTCCAGGACGGCTGCGTCGCCGTATGCCGCGAACGCCTCGGCCTTGCGGGCCATCGACTCCGCCTCGGCCTGACCGCGGGCGAGGATCGCCGCGGCCTCGGCCGCGCCCTCCCGCTCGACCGCCTCGGCGATCGCGGTACGCCGCCGCTGCTCCGCCTCACCCTCCTTGGCGCCCTCGATCGCGTGCGCCTCGGCCAGCGCGGCACGGCGGGCCCGCTCACCCTCACCGGTCAGGCGGGCCTGCTCGGCCTGCGCCTGCGCGGACGCGATGGTGGCCTGCCGCTGCGCGTCGGCGTTGAGCACCGCGGCGCTGCGGTTCGCCTCGGCCTCCTGCTCCACCCGGTAGCGGGCGGCGTCGGCCGGCTTGCGCACCTCGGTGTCCAGCTGACGCTGCTTGAGCTCGGCGTTCTGCTCGGCGACCTTCTGCTGCTCGGCGAGGATCTTCTGGTCGCGTTCCGCCTGGGCGAGCGGGCCGGCCGCCGCCGACTGCGCCTTCGCCGCGTCGATCTCGGCCTGGATGGCGGCCTGCTTCAGCGACAGGTTCCGGTTCGCCTCGGCGATCGCCTCCTCGGCGAGCAGGCGCTCCTGCTCGGCGGCCTGCCGGGCGCGGGCCTCGGCGATCGCCGCGTCCTTGAGCACCCGGGCCGCCTCCGGACGGCCGAGATCCTGCAGGTACGAGCCCTCGGCCAGGATGTCCTGCAGCTGGAACGTGTCGAGCACCAGACCCTGGTTGGTCATCGAGTGCTCGGCCTCCTCGGCGACCGCGCTGGCGAACGCCGCCCGGTCCCGGATGATCTCCTCGACGGTGAGCCGGCCGACGATCGACCGCAGCGCGCCCGCGAGCACCTCCCGGGTGAAGTCCTCGATCTCGGCCTGCTGGTGCAGGAACCGCTGGGCGGCCGCGCGGATCGCGCCCTCGTTGCCGCCGACCTTGACGATCGCGACACCGTGCAGGTCGGCGCGGATGCCCTGCTTGGAGACGGCGCCCTTGATACTGACGTCGATGCGGCGGCTGGACAGGTCCAGTGACTGCAGCTTCTGCACGATCGGCACCACGAACACCGACGCGCCCATCACGACCTTCTGCCCGGACATGTCGGTGCTGCTGGTGCCGTCCAGGCCCTGCGTCACCTTGCCCTTGCGGCCGGTGATGATGAACGCCTCGTTCGGCCCGGCCACCTTGATCCGGGAGAGGACGAAGATCACCAGCAGCACGACCAGCAGCACGGCGCCGCCGATCGCGTACAACAACGGATTCATTTTGAGCCCTCTTCTACGGGGTTTCTTCCACTACGACGCTGGTGTCGCTGGGCGCCTCGATCACGAAGACCTGGGCGCCCGCGGGGATGGCGCGGTCGGCGCGCGCGTACACCTTCACCGGCTGGCCACCGAGCCGGACGCGTACCTCGCCGTACCCGGTTCCGGCCGGCACCGGCGTGACGACCACGCCGAGCGAGCCGATCAGATGCTGCCGCTGCGGGGTGGCGTCGGTGCGCATGTTCCGTGCCGCGCGGGACAGGCGCCACGCGAGCCAGGCGGCGGGCACGGCGGCCAGCGCGCCCACGGCGACGGCCAGGACGATCATTGCGGGGGTACGGGCGCCGAGCAGCTCCGCCGCGGCCGCTCCGGCGAACCCGAACGCGCCGGCGAAACCGGCCACCACCTCGAGCGACACCGGCCCGCCCGCGTCGGGATGACCGAAGTGCAGCAGCTCACCACCGACCAGCGCCAGCGCCAGGACCGCCACGGCCACGCCACCGATCACCAGGAACACCACGGTCGCGGTCAGCACCGCCGCCCTCCCCGTCTTCTCGAATCACCGCACCCTAGGACAGCACCGGCGCCCGGCGCTGTCGGCTGACCGGTCAATCCCGGTACACGGCCTGTGGCACCTTCGCCGTGCCGAGCCGCTCCTTGAGCCACCGGTTGTAGATCCGGGTCCACGTGCCGTCCGTCCGCATCTTCTCCAGGACCCCGTTCACGAACCGCACCATGTCGGCGTGCTCCTTGGGGATGCCGATGCCGGCCGGCTCGTCGGAGATCGCCGAGCCCACCACCTCGGTCGTCGGGTCCTGTGCGGCCAGCCCGGCGAGCAGCACGTCGATGGTCGACACCGCGTCCACCTGGTGCTGTTGCAGCAGGACGAGGCAGTCCAGGGTGCTGTCGGTGCTGACCGGGATCATGTCGGTGGGCTGCCGGTCGATGGTGACGATGCTGGTGCTGCCCTTGGTGGCGCACACCTTCTTGCCCCGGAGGTCGGGGTAGTCCTTGATCTTGTCGGCCTTGCGCACCAGCAGCCGCTGCCGGGACGCGATGTACTCCGAGGAGAACGACACCTTCTGCCACCGCTCGCAGGTCATCGACATGGTCCGGATGACCAGGTCGACCTCCTTGTTCTCCAGCACCGGGATGCGGTCGGCGGTGGTGATCGCCCGGAACTGCACCTTGTCCGGGTCGCCGAACAGGCCCCGGGCGATCTCCCGCGCCATGTCGATCTCGAACCCGGCCAGCTCACCGGTCGACGGATCACGGAACCCGAACAGGTACGCGTTCTGATCGATCCCGACGACCAGCCTGCCGTTCGCCGCGATCCTCGCCATCGTGCTGCCGGCCGGCATCGCTCCGGGCCGCGGCATCGACGCCGGTGGGCGCAGGCTGGCCCGCGGATCACAGGTCGGCGCGGCCGCGGCCGCCGGGATCTCGGCCGGATCCTGCACGTTCACCGGCCGGGGCACCACCGCGGTGGCGTCCGCCGTCACCGGGCGGGGCGTCTCGCCGGCGCCGCCGCAGCCGGCCGCCAGCACGGCGACCGCCAGCAGGCCCGCCACCACGGCAGTCGTCCTCGTCGTCGTATCCCTCATCGGTACTCCCCGATCCGCGGCCGGAAACCCAGGACCACCGCGGCCACCAGGCCGGCGGTGAGCAGCACCCATCCGGCGGTCAGGCCGCGCTGGGACTTCGCCGCCTGCTCCGCCTGCGCGTCCACCCGCTGGTTGCCGGCGTCCAGAACCTTGCTGAGCCCCGCGTCCAGCCGCTCGAACACGGCAGGGACCGCGTCGTCACCGGTGGCCGTCGCCATCTCGACCGCCGCGTCCCAGTCGCCGCCGTCGTCGGTCTGCCGGATCTCCTGATGCAGCTTCTTCCACAGCTGGGCCTCCCGCTGCGCCGCCTCCAGGGTCGCCCGGTCCGCCGCCGGCGCCTGCGCGATCGCCTTCTTGAACAGGCCGCCGGTCCCGTCCTCGCCGACCAGCTCCGTCATGTAGCCGGTGAACTTCTCCTCGAACCCGGCGCCGCCACCCCGGGCCACCAGGGTCAGCGCCTCGTTCGTCCGGGCCTGCAGCGCCGCCCGCCCGGTGTCGGCGACCAGCGCCACCAGCACCGAACCGTCCCGCAGGCCGGTCTCCAGACGTTTCGCCGACGACACGAGCGCGATCATCGACCAGCCCATCGCCAGCACCACCGCCAAGGTCGCCGCGATCAGCCCCAGATTGAAGATCCGCCGGCTGCGGCGGGCCAGCAGCACCTGCGCGGCCACCAGCGCCGCCACCGTCAGCACCACGAGCAGCAGCAGGAGCCACGGGAACCCGGCCGCCTCCACCTGCTCGGCGACCAGATGCTTCGTCGTGCTGTTGAAGACCCCCGCCGCCTCCGGCAGGATCCGCTGCTGCATCAGCTCGGAGGCCTCCCGCAGGTAGGCGCCGCCCAGCGGCACACCGAGCCGGTGATTCGACCGGGCCGTCTCCACCAGGCCGGTGTAGACCGGCAGCTGATCGGCGACGATCCGCAGCCGGGCCGCGTTCTCGTCGTCGGCGTCGCGCAGCGCCACACTCAGCGACGCCGTCGCGCGGGCGATGTGGTTCAGGTACTTCATCCGCAGGCCGGCCGACTCGCCGCCACTGGACAGGAACGCCGTCGCCGCCGTGGTGTCGGCGTCGGCCAGCGACCGGTAGAGCGTCTGGGCGTCCACACTGATCGGCCCGCTCACCTCGGCCACGTCGGTGATCAGCGCCGACCTGTTCTGCACCTCGGCGACAGCGGCCGAGCCGGTGGCCAGCCCGAGCAGCACCAGACCGGTCGCGACCAGCCAATACAGCCGGGGCGTGGTGGTCCGCTCCCAGATCCGCCCGAGCACGCCACCGGGCTGCGGTGCCGGCGCGAGACCGGCGTGGCCCGCTTCCACGGGTCTGACACTGGCAGGCGCGAGTTGGGTCGGCACGCACACCCCCGGACGAATATCGACGATTGACACCGTCACGGTAGGGAACCCCGTCCACCCCCTGGCGCCCCGGGGTCAACCGGCGGCCAGGTCGAGGGCGGCCAGGTAGCCGAAGGTCATCGCCGGGCCCAGGGTGGCGCCCGCGCCGGCGTAGCCACGGCCCATCACCGAGGCGGCGGCGTTGCCGGCCGCGTACAGGCCCGGGATCGGTGTCCCGTCGGGCTGCAGGACCCGGGCCCGTTCGTCGGTACGCAACCCGCCCTTGGTGCCGAGATCGCCCGGCACCAGGGCGAACGCGAAGAACGGTGGCTTGCGCAGCGCCCCGAGACACGGGTTCGGGCGCTGCCGGGGGTCGCCGTAGTACCTGTCGTACGCCGAATCGCCCCTCCCGAAATCGTCGTCCCGCCCCCTCTCCGCGAACCCGTTGAACCGCCGCACCGTCTCCCGCAGCGCCCCCGCCGGAACGCCGGTCCGCTGCGCCAGTTCGTCCAGCGTCCCGGCCCGGTGGGCGACACCCGCGTCGAACCAGCGGCGCGGCAGCGGCGCCCGCGGCGGGTGCCCGGCGAACAGATACCGGTCCCGGTAGGTGCGGTCGGTGACCAGCCAGGCCGGCAGATGCGCCCCGGCCCGCATCACGTGGACGAAGTCCACGTACGGCGCGGCCTCGTTCACGAACCGCCGCCCCGACCCGTCGACCACCAGGCTGCCCGGGAGGTTGCGTTCGGCCAGGCAGAAGTACGGCCCGCCGGTCAGCGGCAGCGACGGCCCCCACCACGCCTCGTCCATCAGGTCGAGCGCCGCGCCGAGCCGCCGGCCCGCCTCGATGCCGTCGCCGGTGTTCCCGGCCGCGCCCACCGTCCACTCCGTCCCGAGCCCCTGATGCCGCCGCCGCATCGGCTCGTTGTGGTCGAACCCGCCACTGGCCAGAATCACCCCGCGCCGGGCCCGCAGCCGCCTCGTGCCGGCCACCACTCCGGTGACCCGGCCCCGATCAACGATCAGGCTGCTCATCGGTGTGCTGAGCAGCACCGGCACGCCCGCCTCACGCAGCCCCGCCCGCAGCCCCGCCGCGAGCGCCTGCCCCATGGTCAGCCGGCGCCCCCGGAGCCGTCCGGCGGCCAGCTTGACGGCGGTCAGCACCGACCGGGGATGCCGCAGCCCCAGCGACAGCCACCGGTAGTCGATCGCGGTCACCGCCATCCCGGTCGGCGCGGCCCGGTACGGCGCGGCGAGCGTCTCCAGATCCGCGCCCACCCGGCCGGCGGGCAGCGGCCGTGGCTCGACGGTCCGGCCCTCGGCGAGCCCGCCCGGCGCCTCCGGGTGGTAGTCGGGGTAACCGGGCACCCGCGCGAACTCCAGCGGGGTGTGCTCCCGGACGAACGCCAGCACCTCGGGCCCGTGCTCCAGCAGCGCGTCACGGCGGCTCGCCGGCACCTCGTCGCCTGTAACGTGTTTCAGATACGTGGACGCCTCCGGCCCGGGCAGCCACAGTCCTCCGCCGGAGCGTGCGGTCGATCCCCCGTACGCCGCCGTACCCTCGATGACCACAACCTCGAGCCCATGGTGGGCGGCAGTGAGCGCGGCGGTCATCCCGGCTCCGCCGCTGCCCACCACAACGACGTCGTATTCTTCCTCGGTCAGCACTAGAACAGGTTATAGTTGTTCCGCTTCCGCGCCTAGCCGTCATCGCCCCGAGCACAGGAGGCCCCCATGCGGGATCCGGCCACCGTCGTCGTGGTGGGTTTCGGCGCGGCCGGGGCGTGCGCCGCCATCGAGGCCGCCGCATCCGGCGCGAACGTGCTGGTCATCGACCGCTTCCACGGCGGCGGCGCCACCGCGATATCCGGCGGCGTGGTCTATGCGGGCGGTGGCACACGCCAGCAGCGCGATGCGGGCGTCACCGACGACCCCGCTGCGATGTACGCCTACCTGCGCCACGAAGTCCGCGACGCCGTGTCGCCCGCCACCCTGCGGCGCTTCTGCGACGAGTCCGCCGCCATGCCGGCCTGGCTGGAGCGCCACGGCGTCCCGTTCGACGCGAGCCTGTGCCCGTACAAGACCTCCTACCCCTCCAACCGCCACTACCTGTACCAATCCGGCAGCGAACACGCCTACCCCGACCCCGCCCCGCGGGGCCACCGCACGTTCGCCCGCGGCACCTCGGGCCGCGTGCTGCACGCCCGCCTCGCCGAAGCGGCCCTCTCCCGGGGCGTCCGCTTCCTCCCCCAGACCCGAGCCGAATCCCTCCTCCGAACCATTCCTGCCCCTGCCCCTGCCGCTGACGCCGCCGCTGTTGGTCCTGCCCCTGCCCCGCCCGCCGCCGCTCCTTCCGCCGCCGTTCCGCCGACACCCGCTGCCGGTGCTTCGCCTGCCTCCGCCCCGCCTGCGGTAGCCGCGCCTGCCACCCCTCCGCCTACCCCTGCCGTCGGCGCCGGTGTTCCGGATCAGCGGATCTCGGGCGTCATCTGCCGGACGCTGCGGGATGCGCCGGGATGGGCGCGCCTCGCACACCGGACGCTGCACCGCCTGTCGGTCAAACCGGGCGTCTACCTGCCCCGATTCGGGCGGCTGCTGCACCGGCAGGTGACCCGGATCGAGGACCGCTACGGCAGCCCGCTGCACATCGCCGCCGATGCGGTCGTGCTGGCCGCCGGCGGGTTCGTGTTCAACCGGGAGATGATGCGCGAGCACGCGCCCGGCTACCGTGGGCTGCGGCTCGGCACGCCGGGTGACGACGGTTCCGGGATCCGCCTCGGAACGGCGGCCGGCGCGGGCACCCGGCATCTGGACCGGGTCACCATCTGGCGGTTCCTCACCCCGCCGCCGGCGCTGCTCGGTGGCATCCTCGTCGACCGGGACGGCAGGCGGATAGGCGACGAGTCCCGCTACGGCGCCGCGATCGGCGAGGCCGTCCGCCGCTGCCCCGGCGGCCGGGCCTGGCTGCTCGTGGACGCGGCGATCCTGGCCGAGGCGCGCCGCCAGATCGGTTCGCAGGCGCTGTGGTTCCAGCGTCTGCAGACGTGGTGGCTGTTCACCGCCCGCCGGACCACCGCGCCGACGTTGGCCCGGCTCGCCCGCCGCGCCGGCGTGGATCCGGCCGGTCTGGAGGCGTCGGCCGCCGCCTACAACGCGGCGCGTTCCGACCCGGCCGGTAAGCCCGCCGCCCTCTCCCGACCGCTGGTCACCGCCCCGTTCTCCGCCCTGGACGTCTCGCTGCGCTCGCTACCCGCCCCGATGCTGACACTCGGCGGGCTCACCGTCGACGAGGAGACCGGCGAGGCGCTCCGGCCGGACGGCAGCACGATCCCGGGCCTGTACGCCGCGGGCCGCACCGCAGCCGGAATCTGTTCCGGCTCCTACGTCAGCGGCCTCTCCCTCGCCGACTGCGTCTTCTCCGGCCGCCGCGCCGGCCGGCACGCCGCTGCTCAGCACGCCGCCGTCGGGGATGCGACCGCCGCACACGCCGCCGTCCCGGCGGCGGGCGGGCAACAGCCCGGAGGGCTCGACGACCAGGGGAGCGGGCGTGATCACCGAGACTGAGCTGCGGGAGCTGGCGGACCGGCTGTGGGTGGCGGAACGCGAGCGGGCGCCGATCGCGCCCCTCGTGCATGACCATCCGGGGCTCGGGGCGGCGGAGGCGTACGCGATCCAGCTGCACAACATCCGGCGGCGCGGCGTGCCGGTCGTCGGGCACAAGGTCGGCCTGTCGTCGAAGGCGATGCAGGAGATGATGGGTGTCGGCGAGCCGGACTACGGGCACCTGCTCGCCGACATGCGCCTGGCCGAGGACGAGCCGGCCGACTACTCCCGCTACTGCTTCCCGCGGGTGGAGATCGAGGTGGCGTTCCTGCTCGGCGGCGACCTGCCGGGGGAGGGCTGCACCGAGGACGACGTGCTCGCGGCCACCGAGGCGTTCGCCCCGTCGATCGAACTCATCGACAGCCGGATCGCGGATTGGAGGATCAGCCTGGCGGACACGATCGCCGACAACGCGTCGTCGGCGGGGTTCGTGGTGGGTGCTTCCCGCGTACCCCCGCAAGCAGTTGATCCTCGCGGCATCGCCGCGGTGCTGCGACGGGGGAACGATGTGGTGGCGGCGGGGCGCTCGGATGCCGTGCTGGGGAACCCGGTGACCGCGGTGGCGTGGCTGGCGCGGACCGTGGCGGGATTCGGGGTGCGGCTGCGGGCCGGGCATCTGATCATGCCGGGGGCGTGTGCGCGGGCGGTGGACGTACGCCCGGGTGACGAGTTCCGGGCCGAGTTCGACGGGCTCGGCGAGGTGCGGCTGGCGTTCGGGGAGGGACGATGAGGGCGGCGATCGTCGGGTCGGGGAACATCGGGACCGATCTCATGTACAAGCTGCTGCGCTCGCCGGTGATCGAGCCACGGTGGATGGCCGGCGTCGACCCGGCGAGCCCGGGGCTGCGGCGGGCGGCGGAGGCGGGCCTGGAGACCGGGGCCGGCGGGGTGGACTGGCTGCTCGCGCGGGATCCGCTGCCGGACGTCGTGTTCGAGGCGACGTCGGCGGCGGTGCACCGGGCGAACGCGCCGCGCTACGCCGAGGCCGGGATCCGGGCGATCGACCTGACTCCGGCGGCGGTCGGTCCCGCGGTGGTGCCGGAGGTCAACCTCGCCGAACACCGGGACGCGCCCAACCTCAACCTGATCACCTGCGGTGGGCAGGCGACGATCCCGATGGTGCAGGCGGTGTCGCGGGTGACACCGGTGGGGTACGCGGAGATCGTCGCGACCGTGGCATCGGTGTCGGCGGGTCCCGGGACCAGGGCGAACATCGACGAGTTCACCCGGGCGACGAGCCGCGGGCTGGAGACCGTCGGGGGAGCGGCCCGCGGCAAGGCGATCATCGTGCTGAACCCGGCCGACCCGCCGCTGATCATGCGGGACACGATCTTCTGCGCGGTGGCGCCGTCGGCGGACCAGGCCGCGATCACGAAGTCGATCCTCCACCGCATGTCCGAAATCTCGATATACGTGCCGGGGTATCGGCTGCTCGACGAACCGCAGTTCGACACGCTGGGCGACCTGGTCCGGGTGGGGATCTTCGTGGAGATCGAAGGCGCTGGGGACTACATGCCGAAATATGCAGGGAACCTGGACATCATGACGGCGGCGGCGACCAGGGTGGGTGAGTACCTTGCGCAAGGACGCTGAATCCGGCTGGCTCTCAGGGCTGTCTCGGAGCCCGGGAGACAGCCTTGAGCACCAGCCGGGGGTTGATCTCCGGATCACCGACTCGACGTTGCGGGACGGGTCGCACGCCAAGCGGCACCAGTTCACCGTCGACGAGGTGACCGCGGTGGTGCGGGCGCTCGACCACGCGGGTGTGCCGGTCATCGAGGTGGCCCACGGGGACGGGCTGGGCGGGTCGTCGTTCACGTACGGTCTGAGCCGTACGCCCGAGCAGGATCTGATCAGCGCCGCCGTCCGTACCGCCACCCGCGCGAAGATCGCCTTCCTGATGCTGCCGGGGGTCGGCGTGTTCGACGACATCCGGGCGGCCGCCGCCAACGGCGCCACGGTCTGCCGGATCGCCACCCACTGCACCGAGGCCGACATCGCCGTCCAGCACTTCGGGATCGCCCGCGACCTGGGCCTGGAGACGGTCGGCTTCCTGATGATGGCCCACTCGATCCCGCCGGACCGGCTGGCGGAGCAGGCCCGGATCATGGCCGACGCCGGCTGCCAGTGCGTGTACGTCGTCGACTCGGCGGGCGCGCTCGTCCTCGACCAGGTCAGCGACCGGGTGTCCGCCCTGGTCGCCGAGCTGGGCGACGACGCGCAGGTGGGTTTCCACGGCCACGAGAACCTGGGTCTCGGCGTCGCCAACTCGGTCCTCGCCTATCGGGCCGGCGCGCGGCAGATCGACGGCAGCACCCGGCGGTTCGGCGCGGGCGCGGGCAACACCCCGGTCGAGGCGTTCGTGGGGGTCTGCGACAAGCTCGGCATCCGTACGGGCGTCGACTTCTTCAGGATCGTCGACGCGGCCGAGGACGTGGTCCGCCCGGTGATGCCGGACGAGTGCAGACTGGATCGGATGGCCCTGATCATGGGGTACGCCGGCGTCTACTCCAGCTTCCTCACGCACGCCTGGTCGCTGGCCGAACGCTACGGCGTCTCCGGCGCGGAGATCCTGGTCAGGGCCGGCGAACGCCGTCTCGTCGGCGGTCAGGAGGACCAGCTGATCACCATCGCCCGCGACCTCAGCCGCCGTTGAACCCGCTCGCGGGGATGTGGACCCACGGCACGTAGCCGTCCTCGTCGTAGTCGAAGCGCCCGCCGTACGCGTCCTCGTCATCGTCCTCGTCGTCCACGTCCTCGGGCTCGTCCGGTGCGTGCACGGTCGCGCCGAGGAACGCCTCGGCCGCCGCTCCCGCGCCGGCCGGGAGGGCCGGTGGGTCCGGCAGCACCAGAACGTCGCCGTTCTCGAAAGCGACGACCAGGTGACCGGTCGCCGTGGCGGTCAGAGCGCTCACCGGCGACGTGGCGATCGGATGCTCGACCAGACGGCCGCTGTCCACGTGGTACTCGGCCAGGACGCCGGCGGGCGTGCCGATCCACAGCACTCCGGGCGTGGAACCGAACGCGGCGGGCTGGCGCGACCACGTCCGCATCTGCTCGGCCCAGGCCTGATGGACCGGGCCGTGGTGGACGCCCGGATGCGGTTCCCCGAGAGCCAGAGCGGCGATCCGCTGCAGGGACGGAAAGGCGAAGACCTCGAGCGTGTTGTCGTACGCGTTACCGCTGATCGCGAAATGCCCGCCGTCGGCGCTGAAGTCCGGCGGCCGGTAGCCGTCGACGTCCAGGTGCAGCGCCCGGCGCAGGGGCCGCATCACTGACGGCCGGCCGGTGCCGGTGGTCGCGAAGACCACGAGCGTCTCGGCCTGCTCGCTGACCAGGGTGCTCACCAGCCCGCCACCGGGATGCGCCGTGACCCCGGTGTCCCAGCCGGGCGCGGCGGCGACGGCGCCCGAGGCGAGATCGAGCGCGTACGAGGTCTCCCAGCCGTCCGCCCACAGGGTCCTGCCGTCCGGGCTGAACGCGAGCGCCCGGCATCCGTGCGGATCCTGCGGGATGTCCGCGACCGGTTGCGTGCCGCCGGCTGTCCAGAGGGCGATGCCGTCCGCGTCCGACACCGCGAGCAGCGACTCGTGGGGATGCCAGGCGACCTCCGGTGCCATCCGGTCCAGGTGCGGCTGATCACCGTAGGGCGCCGCGCCGCCGCCGAGCACCGCGATCTCCCGCAGCCGCCCGTCCCCGTGCTCCCAGATCCGGATTGCGGGCCGCCCCGCCTCCCGCCCCGCGATCAGTGGCAGCCGCGGATGACCGGCGAGCCGCTCGACAACCGATCCGGATCGGACACGCGCCAGGATCTCCACGAGGCCCACCGTAGCGGTGCCCTCAGTAGTAGGTCACCGAGACCGTCTCGCTCACCGGAAGCGCCTGGCAGGCCAGGGTGTAACCGTCCGCGAAGTCCTCCTCCTCGAGAATCTCGTTGTTGACCAGCGTGACCTCGCCGCTGACCAGTCGCACCGCACACGCTCCGCACTGCCCCTGCCGGCACGAGTAGGGCGGGTTCAGCCCGGCTTCGATGATCACGTCGAGGAGCCGTTTGCCCGCCGCCCACGGCAGCACGTGGGCCTGCCCGTCGATCGCGACCTCGGCGACGGCGTCCCGGCCGCCGCTAACCTCCATTTCGAAGCGTTCCACCCGGATCCGGGCATCAGGCACGCCGGCCAGTTGCAGCGCCTTCCCGGCGACCTCGACGAACGCTTCCGGCCCGCAGACGAAGGCTTCCCGGTTCGCGTACGGCAGGAGCAGCTCCCGCAGCCCGTCGGCCGTGGGCACGCCCCGTTCGCTGTCCAGCCAGTACGTCACCGGGAGCAGTCCCGCCAGCTCGTCCGCGAAGATGATCGACTCGGCGTCCCGGTTGGCGTAGATCAGGGCCCGGTCGCCCCGGACCGCCTTGATGATCCCCATGATCGGGGTGATGCCGGACCCGCCGGCCAGCAGCAGCAGGTCGTCGTCGAGTGACGCGGGCGTGAACGTCCCCGCCGGCCCGGCCATGTCGAGCGAGGCCCCGGCCCGCACGTGGTCGCAGATCCAGTTGGAGACCTGCCCGCCGGCCATCCGCTTGACGGTGATCTTCGGCGGCTCGCCGGCGCCGGGCGCGCTGGCGAGGGAGTAGCAGCGGGCCCCGGCCGGGGTGCGGACCGTCAGGTACTGCCCGGGCCGATAGTCGAGATCGGCCGCGAGGATCAGCGAGATCGCGTCGGCGGTCTCGGGAACGACCTCGCTGATCCGGACCGTCCGGAACTCCGGCATCAGGGCACCTCCAGACGGCCCGCACGGATCGCCCGGTCGATGCTGTCCCGCAGCTCGGGGCAGGCCGGGACGAGCGCGGCCGGGCGGCCGGCGGCGGCTGCGGCGAGCCGCTCGCAGGACGGCCCGGACCATTGGACGCTGGTCTGCATCGCGCTGCGCTTGCCGGCCCGCACGATCCGGCCGCACCCGCCGCAGTCCACCTCGGTGAGGCCGCCCCCGAGGTACTCCTGCAGCTCGGCGAGATCGTGCACGGTCATGAGGCCGCGGTCCGGGCCTGGTTGGCGGCGACCTCGGCCTCCCACGTCTCGACCGCCCGGGTGGTGTCGACCTCGAACTCGTAACGCGCCACCATGTCGTCGGTGATGTCGTCGACGTCGACGTAGAACTGCTCGTACCACCGGCGGAGCTGGTAGACCGGCCCGTCCTCGGCGCAGAGCAGCGGGTTGTCGATCCGGGTCTTGTTCTTCCAGATCTCCACGTCCTGCAGGAACCCGACGCCGATGCTTCTGGCGAACTTGGCCGCCGCCTTGGCCGCCTGCTCGGTGCTGAGGCCGGGCAGCCGTTTCATGATCAGGCCCCACTGCAGCACGAACGAGTCGGGCGACACCGGATAGTGGCAGTTGATCAGCACCGACTCGATCCGCAGACCGTTCCAGTCGTTGTGCAGGTAGTCGATCATGTAGGACGGCCCGTAGTAGGCCGCCTCCGACCGCAACGTCGACTCGCCGGACTGGCTGGCCGCGCTCGGCACGTCGGGCCGCGGCCGGGTGTTCAGGAACTGTGCCGCCACGTGCCCCTCCATCACGTTCTTGAAGAACGTCGGGAAGGCGAAGTGGATGTAGAAGAAGTGCGCCATGTCCACGACGTTGTCGATGATCTCGCGGCAGTTGGCGCCGTCGATGCGCACCGAGTCCCAGGTCCAGTCGCTCCACTCGTCGGAGAAGGCGCCCTCGATCCGGGGGATCGCCACCTCGGGCGGCGGCGGGTTGCCCTGCGGATCGTTCCAGACGAACAGTTGCCGGTTCTGCTCGCAGGTGATCCACGAGCGGGTCCGGGCGCGCATCGGGATCCGGTGCGCGTACGGCACCTCGACACAACGGCCGTCCCCGTTCCACCGCCAGTCGTGGAACGGGCAGGCGATGGTGTCGCCCTTGATCGTGCCCTGGGTGAGATCGCCGCCCATGTGCCGGCAGTAACCGTCGAGCACGCTGATCGTCCCGCCGGAGTCCGCGAACACCACGAGTTTCGTCCCGAACGCCTCGATCGCGTGCGGCTGCCCGTCGCGGAACGTGTCGGCCAGCCCCAGACAGTGCCACCCCCGGGCGAACCTGGCCGGCGGCCGGCCGGCGTCGATGGTGCGCGGTTGCTGGCTGATGCTCATGTCCCACTCCTGGCCCTGGTCGCTAGGTAGAACGTGTTCTAGTATAGGGGTCGCCCGACACGCGGCCAACCAGCCTGGAGGGATCTCATGGAAGCGGTCCTCGCCGGAGTTCGAGAACTGTTACCTGTTCTGCGGGAGCACGCACAGGAGACCGAGGACCGCCGCGCGCTGGCCCCGGAGACCGTGAAAGCGCTGGCCGAGACCGGCTTCTTCCGGTTGCTGCAGCCGGCCCGGTTCGGCGGTCACGAGGCCCACCCGCTCGCCTTCCTCACCGGCGTCCGCGAGATCGCCGCCGCCTGCGGGTCCACCGGCTGGGTCGCCTCGGTCATCGGCGTGCACAACTGGCAGCTCGCGCTCTTCCCCGACCGCGCCCAGCAGGACGTCTGGGGCGGCGACACGAGCACCCGGATGTCCTCGTCCTACGCCCCCACCGGCACGATCGAGAGGGTCGACGGCGGCTATCTGGTGAACGGCCGCTGGAGCTTCTCCTCCGGCTGCGACCATGCCACCTGGGTGCTGCTCGGCGGCATCGTCCCACCCGGCGACGACGGCACGCCCGCGGACTTCCGCACCTTCCTGCTGCCCGCCGCCGATTACACGATCGAGGACGTCTGGCACACCGTCGGCCTGCGCGGCACCGGCAGCAACGACATCGTGGTCACCGACGCGTTCGTGCCCGCGCACCGGTCGCTCAGCTTCAACGACACCGCGCGCTGTGCCTGCCCCGGCCAGGAGCAGAACCCGGGGGCGCTCTACCGCATCCCGTACGCGTCGATCTTCTCCTATGCGATCACCACCCCGATCATCGGTATGGCCACCGGCGCCTACCGCGCGCACGTCGCATACACCCGGGAGCGGGTCCGTGCCTCCTACGTCGGAGTGAAGGCCGCCGAGGACCCGCACTCCCAGGTGCGGGTCGCCGAGGCGGCCGGCGACATCGACTCCGCCTGGTTCGCCCTGCAGGCGAACATGCGCGAACTCATGGACCTGGCCACGGCCGGCACGAAACTGCCGATGGCGTTGCGGCTGCGGATCCGGCGCGACCAGGTCCGCGGGACCGAACTCGCCATCCGCGCCGTCGACCGCCTCTTCGAGAACTCCGGCGGCCGTGCCCTCGCCGTCGGCACCCCGATCCAGCGTTTCTGGCGCGACGCCCACTCCGGCCGGGTGCACGCGATCAACGACCCGGAGCGGGCCCTGTCCATGTTCGGCCGCGGCGAGTTCGGCCTGCCGCTCAACGACGCGATGGTGTGAGATGACGCTGCACTTCCATCGAGAGGGTGCGGGGTCGCCGGTCGTCCTGCTGCACGGTGGGGGACCGGGCGCGTCCGCCAGGAGCAACTTCGGGCGGACGATCCCCGCGCTCGCGCCCCACTTCGACGTCCTCGCGGTCGACCAGCCGGGGTACGGCGGGAGCCTGGGCGACCCGATCACCGGGCAATACTTCACCCACGCCGCCACCGAACTGGCCGCTCTGCTCGACAAACTCGGCATCGAACGCGCCGACCTCATCGGGAACTCCCTGGGCGGCGGCACCGCCGTACGATTCGCCCTGCTCTTTCCCGCCCGGGCCCGGCGGCTGCTGCTGATGGGACCCGGCGGCCTGTCGCTCAACGTCTTCTCCGCCGACCCGACCGAGGGAGTCAAACGGCTCGGCGCCTTCGGCCGGGACCCCAGCCGGGAACGGATCGCCGCGTTCCTCAAGACCCTCGTCTTCGACCCGTCGCTGATCACCGACGAACTGATCGAGGAACGTCTCGAGGCCGCGCGCGACCCGGCCGCGATGCGGGCCATGCGCGAGATGGGCGCCTCTTTCAGCAACCCTGACACGTACGAAGAGGGGATGCTCTGGCGCGAAGCGCACCGCCTCACCCACGAGACCCTCCTCGTGTGGGGCCGCGAGGACCGGGTCAACCCGCTCGACGGCGCCCTGATCGCCCTGAAACTGCTGCGCAACGCCCGCCTGCACGTCTTCGGCGGCTGTGGCCACTGGGCCCACCTGGAGAAGTTCGACGAGTTCAACCGCCTGGCCATCGACTTCCTCACCCCGCCCTCCTGACTGCTCCTACCTTGCCTAGCGCGTTCGCACACCTGTTCGGTTCTGTTCGTGCCAAGATTCTTTCCGCGAGAGGGGACCCGCTCGTGAGCAGCCTCATCCGATCCCTCGGCTACCTGCGCGTCGAGGCGACCGACCCGGCCGCCTGGCGCGAGTTCGGCGTCAAGGTGCTCGGCATGGCCGAAGGCCGCGGACCCGACCCGCAAGCCGTCTACCTGCGCATGGACGAACTGCCCGCCCGTATCGTGGTGACCCCGGGGGAGCGGGACCGGCTGGCCGCCTCCGGCTGGGAGGTCGCCGACCCGTCCGCGATGGCCCGGCTCGCCGCGGCGCTGGAGGAGTCCGGGACCGCGGTGAAACCGGCCGGCGCCGACGAGCTGGCCGACCGCCGCGTCTCCCACCTGATCAGCGCCGACGACCCGGCAGGCAACCGCCTCGAGTTCTTCTGCGGCGCGGACCTGGACGCGCGCCCGTTCGCGGCCCCGTACGGCACCCGCTTCGTCACCGGCATCCAGGGCATGGGCCATGCCGTGCTGCCCGCCCGCGACGACGCCGCGTCGCTGCGCTTCTACACCGACGTCCTCGGGTTCCGCCTGCGCGACACGATGCGCCTGGTCCCCGAACACATCGGCCTGCCGCCGAGCGACGTGCCACTGTGGATGCGGTTCCTCGGCTGCGGCCCCCGCCACCACAGCGTCGCCCTCGCCCCGATGCCCGCCCCGTCCGGCCTGATCCACCTCATGATCGAGACCGAGACCCTCGACGACGTGGGCCGGGCCATCGACCGCTGCGGCCGCCACCGGGCCCCGATGATCTCCACTCTGGGCCGGCACGCCAACGACCACATGATCTCTTTCTATGTACGGACACCCAGCGGCTTCGACATCGAGTACGGCTACGGCGGCCGCACCGTCGACGACGACACGTGGGTCGCCCGTCACACCACCGCGCACAGCCTCTGGGGCCACCGCTTCTCCGCCGGCGGCGGCCATTGAGCACCGGCCCTTCCCCGCTGGTGGGCGACCCGGCCCGGGACTTCCGGCGCGTGTTCGGCCACTTCGCCACCGGCATCACGGTGATCACGACAGCCGGCGCGGACGGCCCGGCCGGATTCGCCTGCCAGGCCTTCGCGCCGCTGTCGCTGGACCCGCCGCTGGTCCTGTTCTGCCCGCGGAACGGCTCGGACACCTGGCGCCGCATCGCCCGCGCCGGCTTCTTCTGCGTCAACGTCCTCGCCTCCGACCAGCGTGACGTCTCCCGCCTGTTCGGCACCCGCGGCGCCGACCGTTTCGCCGCGCTCGAGTGGTTCCCGGCCCCCTCCGGCGCCCCCGTCCTGGCCGGGGCCCTGACCTGGGCCGATTGCCGCCTGGAGGACGTCCATCCGGGCGGCGACCACGCCATCGTCACCGGCCGGGTGACCACGCTCGGGCCCTGTCGCGACGTCACGCCGCTGCTCTTCCATCGCAGCCGCTACACCACGATCACACCGGCTTCCCCGTACGAACCCCCCGAGGTCGTCGACACTCTCCTCTCCTGGCCCCGCCACACCGACTGGATCTGACTCCCGTTCCCGGCTTGGCGACTACTGTTCCAGCGCCTATAGTCATGGGTGTGGCTGAATCGCGACAAGTGGATCCGTCCGAGGTGGAGATCGGCTGGCTGAGCATGGATCTCGCGCCCGAGTGCTTCCGTCCGCCGGTGGGCGGATGCACCGCTGAGGATCTCGATCGGATCCCCGATCTCCCATCCCGCAGTCAGCTGATCGACGGGACCCTCGTCGTCGCGAGCCCACAGACCGCCTTTCGCTCGACCATGCTGAGTTTTCTCGGCTCCGAGTTGAGGCGGCTCGCGCCCCGGGACTCGTTCCGGGTGCGCCGGCAGATGTCCGTCGTGCTCGGCCGTCGTCAGCGACCGGAGCCGGATGTGCTCGTGGTGCACGCCGACGCCGACGCCGACGCCGAGATCGACGATGACGCGACGTGGTATCCCGCCGAGGCTGTCGTCCTGGCGGTCGCGGATCTCGGAGGAGTCCGAGATCCGCGACCGCGAGCGAAAACCACAGCTGTACGCGCGGGCGGGGATCCGCTATTTCTGGCTGGTCGAGCTTTACAACGACAAGCCTCTCGTCCGCGCCTGCGAACTCAATCCCGCCACCGGCGTCTACGACCTGCTCGGCGTCTTGCGCGACCGCCTGATCCTCCCAGTGCCCTTCCACATCGACATCGACCTCGCCATGTCCAACCGGCCACCGTTTGACTGATCTTGGCTTGGCGGCCCTGTTCGTGGGCCGCGTCGCTGCGGCGGAGTTCCCGCCGTAGAGCACACGATGATGCACGTGCATGCAACCGTGCATAGTTCTTGCGCCTGCATCGCGTGTCCGGCACGCTGCCCAACGTGACGATGCAGCAGACATCGCCTGCCGGGCGGGCCGGTAACAGTCAGCGTGTTCAGCACCGTGCTCCTTCAGTGACGCGCTCACCGTCCCGCGGGAGTCTTGATGGCTAGCGGGGCACGCGGATCCGAGATGGAGGGCCGGCCGAACGAAGCGCATGAGATGTTGGGGCGCCGGCTGCGGAGGTTGCGGGAAGCGAAGCGGATATCCCCCTTGAAGGCGGGGCAGCGTATCGGCGGTTCCAAATCCAAGATCAGCCGCATCGAGGGGGGTCGGGTCAAGCTGAAGGAGGAGGACCTTCATGAACTCATGAACCTCTACGGTGTTCTCGACCCGAAGGAGCGGGAGGGTCTCCTGCGGTTCACCCGGGTGCTCAGCAGCAGGCAGTGGTGGGATGACGACCGAGCGGTGCTGGGAGGATGGTTCTGTTCCTATCTCAGCCTCGAAGCCATCTCGGAATCCATCCGGACGTATGAGGTCCGATTCATCCCAGGGCTACTGCAAACGCAGGCATATGCCGAGGCCGTCATTCGGCGACGCTTCACCGACGAGGTGGAGATACGACGGCGTGTCGAGGTCAGGGTAAGACGCCAGAAGGCGGTTCTCGAGGGCAAAGTGCGCCTGTGGGCCCTGATCGACAGGGCTGCTCTGGACGAGAACTTCGCCGGCGCCGTGTCCATGCGCGAACAGATTCACTTTCTCATCGAAGTGGCTCAGAAACCGAATGTGACCATTCAGCTCCTCCCCACCGGCGCGGGGGGATACGTCGGTATCGGCAACTCCTTCTCCATTCTGCGCCTGCCGGTCGCCGGTCTGACCGACGTCGTATATCTCGAGCATATCGACGAAGCGATCTTCCTTGACGACAAGGGAAGATCCGATTCCTATCGGAAGGCGATGGAGGTTCTCGCCATCGAAGCATGCGATCCACGCGATGCCGTGACCAACCTCCAGGAAGTGCTGGCGGCGCTCGACTGAGAAGGTCCGAGCGCTCAGGCTGGTGCCGGCACCGGTGGGGCCTCGGGATCTGGCGCTGGGTGCCGGCGAACTCCAGGTCCCAGTCGATGCCGTGACACGACTTGGTCAGCAGCATCGGCCCGGAGCCGGCCTCCGATCCGGTCGCTCGCCGCTGCCGCCGCGGCGATGCGGGACGCCGCCTCCTCGTGCGGGTGATCCTGGGCGGCGACGAACACCGTGTCGGCGACCGGGAGATCGGTGAGCAGCTCACGCCAGTCGGCGAACCGCTGCCCCGGTGACACCGCGTGCTCCTCGGCGAACCGGGACAGCCGGTCCGGGTCAGGTTCGGCGACCGCCACGATCCGGCAGCGGCCGGGCGTAGGTGTTCCCCCGCAGGCCGGCCCCCGCCACCGCGATTGTGATCATCTGCTCCGGCATCCGCTCTCCAGCACACGGGACCTGGTTCGGCGTGATCTCCGAGCCACGGTACGCCCGTTTCCTCCATGTCGGCCTTCGGCCGGTCATGGGGATGACATCATCCGACTCAGACGTCGGAGGGGAGTTGTTCGTGCTGGTGGACCTGCTGGCGGAGATCGAACGGCAAGGTGGCTCCGAGTCCGGTGCGGGGCCGGAGCCGGTGGTCAGTCTGGAGCTGTTCTTCGAAGGCAACAGCGCCCCCGAATCGATCGGCTGCAACCTGGCCGACCATCCAGGGATCCAGAAGTTTCATGCCACCCTGCTCGCGCTCCGGGAGCGGCCCGACGTCAGCGATGTGGTGGTGGGCATCAGCGAGGTCATGGGCGGCGACGAATGGCCGTTCAGCGATCATGTCTACGTCGTCGGCAGCGCCTCGGTGGCCGAGGTGCTGCGCTCCACCGCCACGCTCCAGCCGGAGCCGGAAGTGGGATCGCACTGGTGGACGGGCCAGCCGCCGGCCATCGAGATCCCCGTGCCGGAAGGACAACGGCTCATGACCCTCTGGTGGGATTAGGCCAAGCGCCAGCAGGGCCGGTCGGCTGCGGCGACCGGTGAATTCATCAATGCGCGTCGAGTGCTATTGCATTCTCACCTGAGACAGCTGCCGCTGAACTTGGCTGAGGAAGGCGTCCGCCCAACTGTCGTCCTGCCCGATGTCCATGACGAACTCGCCCGTACCGTCGACAACGAACCTCGCGAAGTAGCCCCGCACACCCCTGACATGCTTCGAGCCGTAGGAGAGGTGCTGGACCTGTCGCAGCTCCGTCGACGTCACTGCGGGCGCGCCAACGGGACGTCCGCGAGCGCCGCCCTTGTCGCGTTGGCCGACGACCGTGACCAGCCGCCGCGGGGTGAGCGCTATGACGCCGAAGGCGATACCTGCTCCCGTGCCTTGGACCGAAGCCACAGACAGAACTTCCTCCTGCTGCGGCAGTGACAGACTCAAATAATCGAGCTCCGGCTGCGCCCATGACAATCGTTCGAGCTCCCGGTGCGGGACGGCACTGATAGCTCTGCTCACATCGGGGCGCGACGATGTCGGCTGTGCCGCCGGTGTGGACTTGCTGAAAAGGCCCATTGCGCCATTCCTTTTCTGGCCGGACGATCGGCCGTCTGGTAAACCTGTCTGCCTCGACTCAACCGGCAGTACCTGCCGGACAAAACCGACCGATCGGGGAATCCGCAGTCATGATCGCCTGGTCGAGAATCCATTCGGCTTGATCAAAAGGGCTGATCGGACACTTTCGGCGATTTCGGCGAAGCGAGAACCGCCCTCGGGACTCCCGGCCGGCGACGCGTCCACTCGGAGTCATCGGCAGATCAAGGCGTCGGCGTGTGTAAGCCGCCGAGTGTGATGCCTCGCTGCGGACCGGCAGGCCGCCGGATCGGCCTTCATTCGACCGACTTGGTGACTACTGTTCTAGAGACTATAGTCATGAGTGCCAGGCGCGGGAGGTGTCGGCATGAGTGAGCTGCGAGAACGGGAGTTCGTCCGCAGAGGGGGCCGGTCCATGGGCATCGACTCAGGGCCCGAAAGGCATCGTCCGCCGGCGGAGGGATGCACCGCCGATGATCTGGATCGGGTCCCCGATCTTCCGGCCCGTCTACGACCTGTTCGGATCCTTTCCTGACCGGCTGGTGCGGACGGCGCCATTCGACATCGACCTCACCGGAATCAACCGGTTGCCGTTCGTGAGACGCCTCACGGCGCGGAGCGCTGAGACCGGTGGTCAGTCGCAGCGGGACCAGTCGCTGGTGAACGTCACGCCGCCGATCGAACCGCCCCACTTGACGCAGGTGGACGGGGCGGCGGCGGTGACCGGGCCGGCGTACGACGTGAACGTCCCCTTGTCGGTGTAGACCTTGTCGTCCTTGACCTCCAGGGTCGCGGACATCGCGGTCTTCTTGTCGAGGGTGCCGTCCTTGAGGGTGACGACGCAGTTCATGCCACCGTCGGCACGGTAGAGCAGGTAGATCGTGCCGCGCTGGACCCCGGCCGAGGTGGTCAGATCCTTCGACTCGAGGACCGTGAAGCCGGAGCCGCACAGGGCCGCCGGGTCCTCGGGGTTCTTCGCAGGTTCGGTTTCCTCGGGTTCGCCGGTGTCGGTGGGCGCGGGGGCGGCGGGTTTCGTGGCGTCCGGGTCCTCGGCCGCCGGATCGGTGGGGCGGGTGGTCTTCTTGCCGGGCGTCGGCTTCTTCTGGTCAGAACGTTCGGTCTTCTTGGCGTCCGGGTCGACGGCCGAGTCGACACCCGGCCCCGGGTTGCCGACGGCATCGGTGCCCTGGTCGTTGCCCGGGTCATCGCCGAAGCCGCTGCCGATGATGATGCCGATGCCCGCCAGGACGGCCACGACAGCGGCAGCGGCCAGAGCTACCGGCATGTTGCGGCGTTTGGCCGGGTTCGATCCGGTCAGCGAGCCGGAGCCGGTGCCGTACGAGGCACTGATCGGGTCAGCCGTATGACCACCGGTCGCTGCGGCGCCGACGGACGCCGAGCCGGCCGCGAAGCCGCCCGATCCCGGTCGTGCCACGGACCCCGCCGCGCCAAGGGGAGCCGCCCCGGCAGAGGCCGCGCGGGCAGAGGGCGCGCCGAAAGGAGCCGCCCCGGCAGAAGGCGCGCCGAACGAGCCCGGCCCGGCGGACGCTGATCCGGTCGCGAAGCCCTGCGGCCCCGAGCCGCCCGGCACCGCCCCGAACCGTCCGGAAGGAGAAGAGCCCGGCCCGCCAGGCGCCGCGCCACGAGGACCCGGCCCGCCAGGCGCCGCGCCACGAGGACCCGGCCCGCCAGGTGCCGCGCCACGAGGACCCGGCCCGGCGGGCGCCGCACCATGAGGGCCCGGCCCGGAGGCCGACGTGCGGTAGGCGCCGGACGGCGCCGACCCCGACGGCGCCGCGCCGTAGGGACCGGACGGGGCCGGGCGGGCGCCGGGAACCGCGCGCGGAGAGGACGGCGGCGCCCCGTACGAAAGCGACTCCCGCGAAGCCGCAGCGAACGCCGCGGCGCTGGGGAAACGCTGACCCGGATCGCGCGCCAGCGCGCGCATCACCACCGACGCCACCGCCGGCGGCACATCGGGCGGCAGGACCGGCGGCTTCCCGTGCACGAGCTGGGCAAGGACGGCGAGGGGATTGTCGCCGACGTACGGCGGCCGGCCGGTGAGGCAGCTGAACGCGACCGCCCCGAGCGCGTAGATGTCGGTCGCGGCCGTCACCGGGTGACCCTCGGCCTGCTCCGGGGCCATGTAGTGGGCGCTGCCGAGGACCACGTTCGTGCCGGTCATGCTGGTGATCCCGGCGGAGCGGGCGACCCCGAAGTCGACGAGGACGATGGCGCCTGCCGCCCGTACCAGAAGGTTGCTGGGTTTGACGTCGCGGTGCACGATGCCGGCCTCGTGGGCGGCCTGCAGCGCCTCGGCGACCTGGGCGACGACGGTCATGGTCTCGGCGGGGGACAGCCGCCCGGCCTTCTGGATCTTCGCGGACAGCGGGGTGCCCTCGATGAACTCCATCACCATGAAGTCCAGGCGGACGTTGCCGACCTGCGCGTTCTCGCCGTAGTCGTAGACCTGCACGACGCCGGGGTGCCGCAGCGCCGCCATCATCCGCGCCTCGGACCGGAACCGGGTGATGAAGTCGGAATCGGCCATCAGCGCCGGGAGCAGCACCTTGACGGCGATCTCGCGGTGCAGCAGCAGGTCGTCACCGCGCCACACCTCGCCCATGCCGCCCGCGGCGATGCGCTGGGTGAGCTGGTATCGACCGTTGAGCACGACTCCCGGTGAAAGCACCGGGCCATGCTACTGGCGGCGATCCATGGGCGGCGCGAGCCGGGCGAGGTGGTGTGCCGGCGAACCGTACAGTTCCGACGACGCCCAGGCGCGGCGCAGGTAGCGGTGGGCGTCGTGTTCCCAGGTGATGCCCAGGCCGCCGTGCATCTGCACCATTTCGGCGGCTACCGCCCGCAGCGTCTCCGAGCAAGTGATCTTGGCGACAGCGGGCTGCGTGGCGAGCGACGACCGGGCGGCCTCGACCCGGACGTACAGTTCGGCGAGCCGGTGCTGGAGCACCTGGAACGAGCCGATCGGACGGCCGAACTGATGCCGGTTCTTCACGTGGTCGACGGTCAGTTCCAGGGCGCGTGCGGCGGCGCCCAGCTGCTCGGCCGCGAGCGCGAGGCACGCCACGTCCCGCAGCCGCTCGACCGGGATCCCGGGCCCGATCGGATCGCCCAGTTCCAGGGTCACGGTCGCCGGTTGCCGGGTCGGGTCCAAGGTGGGCTGCGGGGTGACCGTGGCCGGGGTCGCGGCGTACAGGCGCCCGCCGGTCACGGCCAGCACGGTGTCCGCCTCGGCCAGGTCCAGCACGTCGTGGAAGACGCCGGGCGCGGGGCCGTCCCAGGCCAGCGCGACGATCCGGTCCCCGGCGCAGACGGCGGGCAGCAGGCTCTCGTCGCCGGCGTGCAGGAGCGCCTCGGTGGCCAGGACGGTCCCGAGCATCGGACCGGCGATCAGGGCCCGGCCCAGTTCCTCGAGCACGATCATCGCCTCGGTCAGGCCGGCGCCGGAGCCGCCGTACCGGTCGGGGACGGTCAGGCCGGCGACCCCGATCTCCTTGCACAGCCGCGCCCACAGCCCGTGGTCGCCGGCATGGGCGGTGACCAGGCCACGAACCGCCGCCCGCAACGCGTCATGTTCCTCGATCATCAGCTCTCTCCAGAATCCGTCGCCGATGCCAGGACGGTGTGCCCCAGGACCGGTTCAGCACGGTGATCAGAGTCAGCCATCGCCCCAGGCCGTGCTCGCGGGTGTAACCGATCGCCCCGTGCACCTGCAGCGCCGCCCGCGCCGCCCGCGAAGCCGCCTCCCCGCAGGCCACCTTCGCTGCGGAGAGATCGGAGTTGTCCATCCCGGAGGCGGCAGCCTGAAGGAGCGGCTCGGCGAACGACAGCGCTACCGCCACATCCGCGAGCCGGTGCTGTACGGCCTGGAACGATCCGATCGGCTGCCCGAACTGGGTGCGGACCCGCGCGTACGCGACCGCCATCTCCACCATCGCCCGCCCCGCACCGAGGAGCTGCGCGGCACAGGCGAGGGTCCCCAGCTCGAGAGCCCTCGAAGCCGAAGAGGATCTCAAGACCTTCCCGGGTACGACCTCCGCGAGCCGCCGCCCCGGATGCATCGACTCGTGCACCGCCCCGGCCCGGCCCACCCGGATCTCGTCGCCGGTGACCAGCAGGACCAGATCGGCCGTGTCGCCGTACGCGGCCAGCGGCAGCCGTGGCGGCGCGGCCAGGGTCGCCACCATCCGCCCCGCCGCCAGTTCGGACAGCCATTCCCCGGGGAGATCCAGCGCCGGCGCGCAGGCGATCGACTCCGCGAGCGGCCCCGGCACCGCGTGATGTCCCAGCTCCTCGAACGCCAGGACGAGATCGGCCGGTGTCGCGCCCGCCTCGATCAGCCCGGTGACGCCGACCTCGGCCAGTTCGGCCCACGTGACCTCCCGGTCCGTCAGCAGCTTGTGCAGCATCGCCGGGAACGCGGCCTGCGGCGGTGGCGGCTGTCCGGTCGCCCGGGGCAGTCCCAGCACCCGCTTGGCGAGGATGTCCCGCTGGATCTCGTCGGTGCCCGCGTAGATCGGCCCGGCCAGCGCGAACAGATACCCGCTGACCCACTCCGGGGTGACCTCGGCGAGCGGCCCGAGCACGTCGAGCGCCGTCTCGTGCAGAGCCACGTCGAGCGCGGACCAGAACAGCTTCGTCGCGCTGGGCGGGACGGGCGTGGCCGCGTACGCCTGCGCCTGATAGGCCCGCGCCCCGATCCACGCGTCCGCGACCCGGTCGCGGTGTTCTTCTCCGGACAGCCGGATCAGCCGGTTCGCCGCGGCCAGGAACCGGCCGGGCCCGCGCAGCGACAGCCCACGCTCGTGGCCCGCCGTGCTCATCGCGATCCGCCAGCCGTCGCCGGGCTCGCCGATCACGTCCGCGTCCGGTACGAACACGTCGTCCAGGAAGATCTCCGCGAACCCGTACGTCCCGTCGAGCTGCTCGATCGGCCGGACCGTCACGCCGGGCGCCCGCAGGCCGAACATCAGGTAGGTGAGCCCCTGGTGCGGGCGGTCCCCGGTGGCGCTGCGGAACAGCCCGAACGCCCGGTCCGCGACCACCGCCCGGGAACTCCACGTCTTCTGCCCGGACAGCAGCCATCCGCCGTCGGCGCGCCGTGCCCGGCAGCGGATCGCGGCGAGGTCGCTGCCGGCCTGCGGCTCCGACCAGGCCTGCGCCCACACCTGGTCGGCGCGGGCCATCGGCGGCAGGATCCGCGCGCACTGTTCCGGGGTGCCGTGCGTGAGCAGGGTCGGGGCCAGCAGGAACAGCCCGTTCTGGCCGATCCGCACGGGGGCGCCGGCCGCGTGGTACTCCTCGTCGAACTCGATCGCGTGCACCGGCGGCGCGGCCCGGCCGCCGTACTCGACCGGCCAGCACACGGCCGCCAGCCCGGCCTCGGCGAGCCGCCGCTCCCACGATCGGTGCGCGGCGCTGCCCTCGGGCGTGTCGACCCGGGGCAGGGGAGCGGCCGGCACGTTCGCGGTGAGCCAGGCCCGCACCTCGGCGCGGAACGGGCTCACCCGGCGGCCTTCTTCATCGCCGCCGCGTCCAGCCCGGCCAGCGGGTCGGCGGTGACCTCGGCGTTGTGCGCATGCGCGACGTGGTGCAGCCCGAACACCGTGTCCATGCCGGCGCGCATGCCCATCTGGTCCTCGCACAGGTTCACCGCCCGCTTGGCCAGCGCCAGCCCGAACGGCGGCATCGCGGCGATCCGCGCGGCCAGGGCGAGGGTCTCGGTCTCCAGCGCGGCGCGCGGCACGACCCGGTTGACCATGCCGATCTCGTACGCCCTCCGCGCGCCGAACCGGTCCCCGGTGAACAGCACCTCCCGCGCGAACCGCGGCCCCAGCATCCACGGGTGGGCGAAGTACTCCACCCCGGGAATGCCCATCCGCAGCACCGGATCGGCGAAGAACGCGTCCTCGGCCGCCACGATCAGGTCGCACACCCAGGCCAGCATCAGCCCGCCCGCCACGCACGCGCCCTGCACCATGGCGATCGCCGGTTTCGGGATCTCCCGCCACCGCCGGCACATGCCCAGGTAGACCTCGATCTCCCGGGCCATCCGCCGGTCCGCGCCGTCCCGGCCGGTGTGGTCCCACCAGGTGACGGCGCGCCGGGGGAAGGACGTGTCGGCGTCGCGTTCGGGAGTGCCGATGTCGTGCCCGGCGGAGAAGTGCTCCCCGGCCCCGGCCAGCACGATCACCGCGGCCTCCGGATCGTCGACGGCCCGGGTGAACGCGTCGTCGAGCGCGTACGTCATCGCCGAGTTCTGCGCGTTGCGGTAGCGGGGCCGGTTCATGGTGACCAGCGCGACCGGCCCGCGCCGTTCGTAGAGCACGACGTCGTCGTTCATGCGTTCTCCCGGAGCAGGTGTTTGAGGACCTTGCCGCTCGCGTTGTGCGGCAGTTCGGCCCGGAACTCCACCGAACGCGGCGCCTTGTAGCCGGCCAGGCGCTCCCGGCACCAGGCGATCACCGCGTCGGCGGCCGGTGTCTCGCCGGGGCGGGGGACCACGTACGCCCGGCCGACCTCGCCGAGCCGCTCGTCCGGCACCCCCACCACCGCCACCTCGGCCACCCCGGGCAGGCCCGCGAGAACCCGTTCCACCTCGGCCGGGTAGACGTTGAACCCGCCGCAGATGTACATGTCCTTGAGCCGGTCGGTGATCGTCAGGTTCCCCGTCTCGTCGAGCCGGCCGACGTCCCCGGTGTGCAGCCACCCGTCCGCGTCGATCGCCTCGGCCGTGGCCGCCGGATCGTCGAGGTAGCCGAGCATCACGTGCGGTCCGCGCAGCAGCACCTCGCCGTCCTTCTCGCTGATCCGCACCTCGAACCCGGCAGCCGCCCGCCCGCAGGTGTGCGCGATCGTCGCGGTGTCGTCACCCGGCCGGCACATGGTCGCGACCACGGCCTCGGTCAGCCCGTACGCCGTCAGCACCGTCGCGAACCCCAGCTCCTCCCGGATCCGGTCGACCAGCGACGGCGGCACCGTCGCCGCCCCGGTCACCGCCAGTCGCAGCGACGACAGCGACCGCCCGGAGCGTCCCGGATGGTCCAGCAGGCCGATGTAGAGCGTCGGCGGGCCGGGCAGCACGGAGATCGCCTCGTGGTCGATCAGATCGAGGGTCCGCGGCACGTCGAACACCGCCTGCGGCACGATCGTCGCCCCGCTGACCAGGCACGCCAGGATGCCGGCCTTGAGACCGAAGCTGTGGAAGAACGGATTGACCACGAGATAGCGGTCGCGGGTGCTCAGGCCGCCGATCTCGGCCCAGGCCCGGGCCACGCCCAGTGACTGGCGATGGGCGCTCATCACGCCTTTGCTGCGCCCGGTGGTGCCGGAGGTGTAGAGGATGTCACTGAGGTCGTCCGCCCGTACCTCGGGAAGGGTCGGTGTGGTCGGCGCCCGCTCCAGGAACGCGTCCCAGTGCGGCAGCGGCACCACCAGCGGGGGCCGGGATGGCAGGGTGGCCAGCCGGTCGGCGCCGAGGAACGGGCCGGTCACGATCAGGCCCTTCGCGCCGCTGCGCCGGATGATCTCGTCCGCCTCCGCGCCGGTGAACCGCATGTTGATCGGCACCAGCGTGGCGCCGGCGCAGAACACGCCGAGGGCGGCGAGGACCCAGCGGGCCGTGTTCGGCGCCCACAGCGCGACCCGGTCGCCGGGCTCGATGCCCGCGGCGAGCAGCGCCCGCGCGACCGTGCGCGCCTCGTCGTGCAACTCGGTGAAATCGAAGCGGCGCACACCCGGGTCGACGAGCGCGGGTTCGGTGCCGAACGCGCGCGCCGCGTGCGCCAGCGCCGCCGGGATGGTCTCCATCCAGGCCTCCGAGGTCAGAACCAGCCGGGCGTCTTACCAAGCAAGTGCTTGGTCGGTAGGGTGAGCGTACGCGTGAGCCGGGAGGTGGCGCCAGTGGACTCCGACGAGGCGTTTCGCATCGAGATCCGGGACTGGCTCGAACGGCATGTGACCGACGACGTGCGGGGCGCCGGTGGTCCCGGCCGGGAGAACGAGGCCTTCGAGCAGCGGCTCGCCTTCGCCCGGCGGCTCGCCGCCGGCGGGTGGACCACGCTGGCCTGGCCGGTGGCGCACGGTGGGCGGGGCGCGTCGCTGTCGCAGCAGGTGATCTTCCATGAGGAGTACGCCCGGTCCGGCGCCCCCAGCCGGGTCGACCACATCGGCACCACCATGGTCGGTCCCACCCTGATCGACCACGGCAGCCCGGAGCAGCGCCGCCGGTTCCTGCCCGCCCTCGCCGCCGTGGACGAGCTGTGGTGCCAGGGCTACTCCGAGCCCGGCGCCGGCTCCGACCTGGCCGGCGTCACGACCCGGGCGCGCCTCGACGGCGACCGCTGGGTGATCACCGGGCAGAAGGTGTGGACGTCCCTCGCGCACGTCGCCGACTGGTGTTTCGTGCTGGCCCGGACCGCGCCCGCCCCGCCCGGCGGCCCCCGCGCGGCCGGCCTGTCGTACCTGCTCGTGCCGATGCGCCAGCCGGGCGTCACGGTCCGCCCGATCCGGCAGCTCACCGGCGACAGCGAGTTCAACGAGGTGTTCCTCGACGACGCGGTCACCGAGGCCGGCCTGGTCGTCGGCGAGCCGGGCCAGGGGTGGACGGTGGCGATGGCGACCCTGGCGTACGAGCGGGGCGCCGCCACCGTCGGCCAGCAGATCGGGTTCCAGCGCGACCTGGACGACCTGGTCGCGGTGGCCGGGCGGACCGGGGCGGGAGCCGACCCGGCGCTGCGTGACCGGCTGACCCGCGCGTTCGTGGACCTGTCCGTGCTGCGCGCGCACACGCTGCGGGTGCTGCGGGCCGACCCGCCGCCGCCGATGTCCGCCTCGGTGATCAAGCTGCTCTGGACCCGCTGGCGGCAGGGCCTCGGCGAACTCGCCATGGACGTCCTGGCCGCCGGGGACGCCGGGCCGGAGGCGACCGAGCGCTGGCAGCGGTACTTCCTGTTCAGCCGGGCCGACACCATCTACGGCGGCTCCAACGAGATCCAGCGCGGCATCATCGCCGAACGGGTCCTCGGGCTGCCCCGGCAGGCCCGCGGATGACCGGGCCGCCGGGCCGCGGGCTGCTCACCGGCAAGGTCGTCGTGGTGACGGCCGCCGCGGGCGCCGGGATCGGCTCGGCGGTGGCCCGGCGCTGCCTCGACGAGGGCGCCCGGGTGGTGCTCGGCGACAGCCACGAACGCCGCCTCGGCGAGACCCGCGACCTGCTCTCCGGCGCGTATCCCGGACGGGTCTGGGCGATCCCGTCCGACGTCACCGACGAGACGGCGGTGCAGCGGCTGATCAGCGGGGCGGTCTCCCGGTACGGGCGTCTCGACGTCCTGGTCAACAACGCCGGCCTGGGCGGCAACCGGCCGGTCACCGAGATGTCCGACGAGGAGTGGGACCTGGTCCTGGACGTCACCCTGACCGGCACGTTCCGGTGCACCCGCGCCGCACTGCGGCAGATGATCGCGCAGGGCGGCGGCGGGGCGATCGTCAACAACGCCTCGGTGCTCGGCTGGCGGGCCCAGGCCGGGCAGGCGCACTACGCGGCGGCGAAGGCCGGGGTGATGGCGTTCACCCGGTGCACCGCCCTGGACGTGGCCGCGCACGGCATCCGGGTCAATGCGGTCGCGCCCAGCCTGGCCGCCCACCCGCACCTGGCCAAGGTGATCAGCGCAGCGGAACTGGAGGTGCTCGCCGCGCGGGAGGCGTTCGGCCGGGCCGCGCAGCCGTGGGAGGTGGCGACCGTGGTGGCGTTCCTCGCCAGCGACTACGCCGCCTATCTGACCGGCGAGGTCATCTCGGTGAGCAGCCAGCATCCCTGAACGCAGGGGGTTCTCATCGATGTTACGGCGCAGTAGATTGAAACGCGTTCTAGTCCACTGGAGGACGCGATGAGGCGGATCACCGGCGCGGTACTGTTCGGTCTCGGCATACTCTGCCTGCTCTTCGCGATGGCCCTGACCTGGATCATCGTGCCCTCCCAGCGGAAGGTGCCGCTCGACCTGGTGCCGCCGGACGTGGTGGTGGAGGCGGCCGGCGCCTCGTTCGTGCAGATCCAGACGAACGATCAGGGCGCGCCGCAGGCGGTCGTGGAGACCGCCGGGATCAGCTCGACCACCGGCATCAAGCCTGACTTCGACGCCGCCGCCGAACTCGACGGCGACACCCTGATCTGGAACGTGTACCACTCGACCAACCGGACCGACACCGGCGAAATGATCAACAGTGCGGAGAGCCGGGTCGCGCTCGACCGGGTCAGCGGCGAGGCCGTCCCGTGGGCCGGGCAGTGCCACACCGAGACGACCGAGCCGTGCGCCCCCGGCAACATCGCCTTCTCCGGCCAGCTCTACCTCTTCCCGTTCGGCACCGAGAAACGCACCTACCAGTACTGGGACACCGCGCTGCGCCGCTCGCTGCCGATCCAGTACCAGGGCGAGGAGGAGTTCAACGGCCTGCCCACGTACCGGTTCCAGCAGCAGGTCCCCGAACAGCAGGCCGAGATGGACGAGCAGGCCCTCGCCGGGCTCCTCGCGTTCCTCGCCCCCGGCGCGTCCAGTGGCTCGGTGTCGTACCGGGCCACCCGGACCCTGTGGGTCGAGCCGATGACCGGCGCCATCGTCGGCTACCGCGAGCAGCAGCACCGGGAGCTGGTGCCGGTCGTCGGCGAGCGGGTGGTCATCTTCGACGCCGACCTTCAGTACGACCAGCGCACCCTGGAGGCCGTCGGCGACCAGGCCGCGAGCGGGCGCAACCAGCTGCGGATGCTCGGCATGTACGTGCCGATCGGGCTCGCCGTGCTCGGCGGAGTCCTGATCGCCCTCGGGGTGTGGCTGTCCGGCGTCCCCGGCCCGCGCGGCGGGCACCGGACGCCCGAGACGACCCGGCCTCAGCCGACCCCGGTGCCCTGAACGGCGGCTGCGTCCTACCGCGAACCGTAGAAGTTCGGCGGCACCAGGGGGTCGTTCTCGGCGATGTTCGACGCCACCTCGCTGGCGCTCGGGTTCAGCGCCGCCATCACCGCGGTGACGCCGATCGCGGCGAGTACCGCCGCGATGACGGCGCTCAGCAGCAGGAATCTGAACGGAACCATCGGTTCCACCTCCATGACCTATAGCCGCTCGATGATCGTCGCGGTCGACATCGCCCCGCCGGCGCACATGGTGACCAGCGCCGTGGTGCCGTCGGACCGCTCCAGTTCGTGCAATGCGGTGGTGAGCAGGCGCGCTCCGCTGCTGCCCACCGGATGTCCCAGGGCGATCGCGCCCCCGTTGACGTTGACCCGGTCCGGGTCCGGGCGGTGCACCGCCATCCAGGACAGCACCACGCTCGCGAACGCCTCGTTGACCTCGCATCGGTCCAGGTCGTCGATCTTCATCCCGGCCCGGGCCAGCACCCGGTCGGTGGCCGCGATCGGGCCGTCCAGGTGGTAGTAGGGCTCGGCGCCGACCAGGCACTGCGCGACGATCCGGGCCCGCGGCCGCAGGCCCAGTTCCCGTGCCCGGTCCGCGTCCATCAGCAGCAGCGCGGCCGCGCCGTCGGAGATCTGCGACGAGGTGCCGGCGGTGTGCCTGCCGTCCGGCAGCACCGGCTTCAGCGCGGCCAGCCCCTCGGCCGTGGTGTCGCGCAGCCCCTGATCCCGGGTCACCCCGGCCACCGGCACGACCTCGCGCGCGAACCGGCCCTGCGACCAGGCCCGCGCCGCGAACGCCTGCGACCGTACCCCGAAGAGGTCCAGGTCGGCCCGGCTCAGCCCGCGCCGGTCGGCGATCCGTTCGGCGGCGACGTACTGGTTCGGCAGGTCGATGTCCCAGCTGTCCGGCCGGGGCCGCCCGGCGTCGCCGATGTTGGCACGCAACGGCACCCGGCTCATCGACTCCACCCCGCAGGCCACGCCGACCGTGACGGCGTCCGCCGCGATCAGCCCGGCGATCAGGTGCGCGGCCTGCTGCGCGGACCCGCACTGCGCGTCGACGGTCGCGCAGCCGGTGCCGTGCGGCAGCCCCGCGTGCAGCCACGCCGTCCGGGTGATGTTGTTCGACTGCTCGCCGCCCTGCGTGACGCAGCCGCCGATCGCCTGCTCCGCCAGCTCCACCGGATCGCCCAGCCCGCGCAGCGCCGCGCCCAGCAACTCGGCCGCGTGCAGCCCCGACAGCCACCCGCCGCGCTTGCCGATCGGCGTCCGCACCGCATCGACGATCACCGGTGTGCGCACCGCGACCTCCAGCTAGAACCTGTTCTCGATAGAAGCTACCAAATCTCTCCAGGGCCGTGTTTGAATCGGTAGAACTTGTTGCTGTAGGAGGAGCCGTGGCCGAGCCGCGCACCCGCATCGACCCCACCGATCCGGACATCTACCTGCACGGCATCCCGCACGCCGAGTTCGCCGAGATGCGCCGCGACGAGCCGGTCCGCTGGATCCCGCAGGCGCGCGGCAGCGCCGGATTCGACGACGAGGGCTACTGGGCGGTCACCCGGCACGCCGACGTGATGGCGGTGTCCCGCGACAGCGACACGTACTCCAGCCGGGAGAACACGGCGATCGCCCGTTTCCAGCCGGACATGACCCGCGACCGGATCGAGATGCAGCAGGCGGTTCTGCTCAACATGGACCCGCCGCAGCACACCAAACAGCGGGCCATCGTATCCCGCGGTTTCACCCCGCGCGCGGTCAACAATCTGCGTGCCGCCCTCCAGGCCCGCGCCGCGCAGATCGTCTCGTCGGTGAAAGGCGCGGAATCCGGCGATTTCGTCACCGACATCGCCTGCGAACTGCCGTTGCAGGCCATCGCCGAACTTCTCGGCGTCCCCCAGGAGGACCGCCGCAACGTCTTCGAATGGTCCAACTCGATGATCGGGTACGACGATCCGGAGTTCCGCGGCGCCGACCCGATGGAATCCGCGATGGGACTGCTCGGGTACGCCATGCAGATGGCCGACGAACGCCGGACCTGCCCCCGCGACGACATCGTCACCACCCTGATCGAAGCCGAGATCGACGGCGAGCAACTGTCGGTCGACGAATTCGGTTTCTTCGTGCTGATGCTCGCCGTCGCCGGGAACGAGACCACCCGCAACGCCATCTCGCACGGCATGCTCGGCCTGCTCGGCAACCCCGATCAGTGGGAACTCTACAAAGCCACCCGGCCGCGTACCGCCGTCGACGAATTCGTCCGCTGGGGCAGCCCGATCAACGTCTTCCAGCGCACCGCCCTGCACGACACGGTGCTCTCTGGCGTACCGATCCGCAAAGGGCAGCGGGTCGCCATGTTCTACGGCTCCGCCAATTACGACGAGGACGTCTTCACCGACCCGCACACCTTCGACATCACCCGCAGCCCCAACCCGCACCTCGGTTTCGGCGGCAGCGGCGCCCATTTCTGCCTCGGCGCCAACCTGGCCCGCCTCGAGATCGACCTGATCTTCAACGCCATCGCCGACCACATGCCGGACATCACCCTGGCCGGCCCGGCGCAGCGCCTCCGTTCCGGCTGGATCAACGGCATAAAACACCTGCCGGTCAACTACCACTGATCGGGTACGGGCCACCCTCCACCGGCTGGGTAGAGTCGACCTTGATCGATGGGGGTGACGGATGCGGCGTGTGATGCCGGCCTGTCCGACCCCTCCCGCACGGCGGAACTCAAGGCCCCCTCTAGGTGAGCGCGTGGCCGTACTCGGCGGCGAGAGCCGTCAGGTCCGGCTCGCCGAAACGGCCGACCAGGGACTGGAAACGCTCGACCTTGCCGTCGCCGAAGCGGGACACCCGTACCGCGAAGGTCTGTGCGGACAGGAAGCGGGGCGGAGTGCTCTTGCTGTGGAACTTGTCCGCGTACATCACCAGATCCTCCTCGCCGGATTCGGCGAGATAATCGCCGAGCGGGAGAGGCAGCTGCTGCCGTACCACGTCGTCGCGGGTGATCCCGACGCCGGTGTGGTGGGCGCAGAAGCGGCGCAGCGTCTCCGGCAGACCCGCCTCGCCCAGCATCTCGTAACCGAGCAGGCCGTGCCGGACGTACGGATCCGCGGGCTTCAGACGGTAGACGCCGATGTCGTGCAGCAGGCATCCGGCGCGGACCAGATCCATGTCGAGGTCGTCACGGCCGACCTGCTCGGCGATCCGGCAGACGATCCGTGAATGGGTCCACACCGACTCGAAGGCCTCGGCGGTCGGCGCGAACCGTTCGTGCAACGCCCTGATCTCGCCATCACTGGGAATCCGCATCCGGCCGACGATATCGGATCTTCGTTCACGGCCTGCGCAGCTCCGGTGTCCGTGACGCGATCACCGCCACCGCCGCCACGCAGAGCAGGCCGCCGCTGACCAGGGCCACCGGCGCCGAGGCGCCGGCCGCGACCAGGCCGCCCCGCAGGTTGCCCAAGTCCGGGCCGGCCTGGCCGACGATCTGCTCGGCGGCCGCGGCCCGGCCCATCAGGGCGTCCGGCGTGTGCGTCTGGATGACAGTGCCCCGCGACACCACGGCGACGGTGTCGGCGGCGCCGGCCACCGCGAGCAGCGCCAGGCCCACCCGCACGTCCGGCGCGAGACCGAACAGGGCCAGCGACACACCCCAGGTCAGCGAGCCGGCGAACATCACCGGACCGGGCCGGGTACGGGTGAACGAGCCGGACAGCGCCGACGCGAGCACCCCGCCGGCCGCGATCGCGGACAGGAACAGGCCGAGCATGCGCGGATCGTTCCCGAACCGCTCCGCGTTGATCACCGGGAACAGGCTGATCGGCATCGCGAGGACCGTCGCGGCGAGGTCGGTGAGCAGGGCGCCGCGGACCGCCCGGTTACCGGTCACGAACCGTACCCCCGCAACCACCCCCTGCAGGCCCGGCTGCGACGGCGCACCGTCCGGGCGCATCGGCGGCAGACCGAGCGCCGCCCACAACGCGATCAGGAAACTCACCGCGTCGGCGACGAAACAGGCGCCGGCGCCCGCCCAGCCGACGATCAGGCCACCGATCGCCGGGCCGATCAGCATCGCGGCCTGGAACGACACCCGTTTCAGGGCCAGCCCGGCCGCCCGCCGTTCCGGCGGCAACAGGCGCTGCAGGATCGCCTGGGACGCCGGGCCACCGCCGGCGACGAAACACGACTGCGCCGCGACGAGCACGAGCACCAGCCAGGCCGGGCCGCCCGCGAACGCCTGCACGGCCAGCAGCGCCGCGCAGACCGCCTGCCCCACCTTGGTGACCAGATAGAACCGGCGGCGATCCCCACGATCGACGAGCGACCCGGCGAACAGCCCGAACACGATGATCGGCAGCGCCTGCGCCAGACCGGCCGCACCGGTCCACGCCGGGCTCCCGGTGCTCTCCCACACCTGGTAGAGCACCGCGACGACGGCCATCTGACTGCCCAGCCCGGAGAACAGCCCGGCGATCCAGATCCGGCGGAACTGCGGCGACTCCCGCAGCGGAGTGACGTCGAGCAGCACCCGGGTCAGGGCCACGCCGGATCCTCGGCGAGACGCTCGGTGATCCGGGCGTGCAGGCTCTTGCGCCGCAGCGCCGCCTCGATGTCGGTGACGACCCGGCTCAGCGGATAGGGGATCTCGGCCTCGATCTCGGCGATCGCCGCCTCGGTCGCCCGCCACTCGGCGACGAGCCGTGCCACCACGGCCCGCGCCTTGCCGGTGAGCTCGACCCGCTTGCTGCGGGCGTCAGGCCCGGCAACGGTACGCACCCAGCCGCCCTCCCGCAGCGCCGCCACCTTCTGACTCATCGCCGAATGCGTCACCTGCACCGACTCGGCCAGCTCGGTGATCGTCATCGGCCCACGCCGGTCGAGCCGGATCAGCTCCATCACCCAGTTGGTCTTGAGCCCTTCGATCCGCGCGTCGGCGTACACCCGCGCGATCTCGGCATCCATCGCCGCCTGCAGCAGCCGCCAGGGCCGCCACACACTCTCCTCAGTCGGATCCGCCAGCCAGTCGTCCGTCACGGTCTGACTGTAACAGCACTTATATAAGCACTGTCACTTCTGCTCGTCCGGGATTGCGGTCCACCGCCGGGATCTATTTCACCGACATCCACAAAGCAGTCGTACTCACGTCCGGCGACCCCGATCTCGTCTCGCTTCGACGCGCGGCGACGGTCGTCACCGGCAGGGATCCGGTCACCCCTGACAAGGGCACCTGGATCAAGTGCCAGTGGGGTGGAGGCGGCCTGACCCAGAACTTCCATATCGATCTCGACACGCAGAAGCTCAAGGCCACCCTTTCTGACGTGGACGAGATGATGGGGTTCACCGACGAGCGGCCCATGCCGCCGGGCACCGTCTCCCTCGGCGATCGGAAGGAAGCGGTCATCACGTTCGCCGCGATCTCGAAGCCCGGTCATGTCTACAGCGGCCACCTGATGCTGACCACGGCTCAGAACGCCGAGACCACGGTCTTGAGCATCGGCTCCCCTGAGGCGCCCCTCCGCTGGGCCGAGTTGGAGGGCCCAGCGGAAGGCGATACCTACTACGCCCTTGACGACAACGGGCGCTGGTCCCGGAACTGGAACCCGTTCTGACTGTCAGCGCTTGCGCGGGCCCGGGATCGGCAGCCACTCGACGGCCTTGAAGTCGCCGGACTCGACCCACTCGAAGGGGGCGGCGCTCAGGCATTTCGGCACCGACTCGGTGCTGCCCGGGTCAAGAACCCAGCTGTAGCCGACACGGTCCTTGCGGCCGTCGTCGAGAACGGTCATGCCACGGCGTACGCCGACGAATTCGGGGAAGCTGCTCGCCGTGATGACCCCGGTGACCACCGCGGTCCTGCCGCCGACGATCAGGCAGTCGATGTCGCCGGCGAACCAGCCGCCCTCCGCGCCGAGGTAGTGGCTGACCCGGAACGTGCCGCGGGCGTCCGGACCCAGCCCGTGCGCGTCGAACGTGAACCGGACGTCGTCGCCCTCGGGCCGGTACGTCTTGCCCGAACCGACCAGACTCGGCTCCGTCGGGCGCGGCTTCGACTGTTCGGCGCTCGCCGGGGCCGCGGTTCCCGCCAGCACCGCGCCGGCCGTCAGCACTGCCATGATCGCTGTTCGCATCGCCGTTCCTCCATGGTCGTTCGTGGACAGGACCAGCCTGTCCGGCGGCGGCGCGGCGAACCTCCCCGCGCGGAGGGAACGTTCTCCCTCGGGCGAGGGAACGGATACGGGAGGATCACCCGGTGAGTTACGGGCTGTGGGTGCTGGCGGCCGAGGGCGACGCCGCCGCGATGGTCGAGCGCTGTCAGGCGGCGAACCATGTCGAGGGCGAGATCGACCCGCGGATCGCCGGCTTCTACGAGCGGTTGCGGGCGCGGTTCCCGGATCACGGCCCGGAGGCCTTCGCCGACGACAACCCCTGGATGAGTACGCCGTTGGACGTCGGCATCGACCACGTGTCCATGCTGCTGGCCTTCGGCGCCCGGAGCGACCCGGCGCTGGAGATGATCCGCGGGCTGGCCGCCGAGTACGGCCTGACCATCTGGGACCCCCAGAGCGGCACGGCGTACATCCCGGTGAGACCGCCGTCGCGTTCGGACGTGGCGCAGTGGTGGCGTGGCCTGCGCGCCGGCCGGCTCAGCACCGACGACGTCTTCGACCTGGTCCAGCCGTGGGCCGAGGACGATCCCGAGGCCATCGACGATCCGATCACCTTCCGGAGCCTGCACCACCTGCACAACTACGCGCTCGGGGCCGCCGACCCCCATCAGAACGACGAGTTCGAGCGCTGGCTCAGTTGACTTCTCCCTGCCCTCAAGGGACGGGGATTCCGGCGGTCGCCCGTCGGGTTTCCTGCTTCACAGCCTGCTGCCCCGAACGGAGATTGCCCCGTTGAGGTCTGACACCGGCTCCACAGGCAGCAACCGCCGGCCCGGCGGCCAAGATGTTGCGCGCCGCGTTGACGTCGCGGTCGTGGACAGCCCCGCAGGGGCAGGCCCACTTGCGGACGTTCAGCGGCATCTTCTCGGTGAGGTGCCCGCAGGCCGAGCAGACCTTCGACGACGGGTACCAGCGGTCGATCACGATCAGGTCCCGGCCGTACCAGCCGGCCTTGTAGGTCAGGAACTCGCGAAGGTGGTCCAGGCCGCGTCGGAGACGGCGCGGGCCAGGGTGTGGTTCTTGACCATGTTGCGCACGGTCAGGTCCTCGATCACGATCGTTTGGTTCTCACGAACGAGTCGAGTGGTCAGCTTGTGCAGGTGACCCGGCGGCGGTCGGTGATCCGGGCGTGGACGCGGGCGACCTTGAGCCGGGCCTTGGCCCGGTTCGCCGAACCCTTGTCCTTGCGGGCCAGCGCGCGTTGGGCGCGGGACTTGTGCTTGGACTTGAACCGCGGGTACCTGGCCCGCTTCTCCCAGAACGCCGCGAACGCGCCCTGCAGATGCCGCCGGCGCTGCTGCAGCGGCACCGCGGAGACCTCGTTGAGGAACGCCAGCTCCTCGGACTTCTTCCACCCGGTCAGCAGGGCGCTGGTGGCGTTGTAGTTGACCCGTTGCTGCCGCTGGTACCAGGCGGTGGTGCGGGCCTCCAGGGCCGGGTTGTAGACCTTGCGCACACACCCGAACGTCCGGTTCAGCAGGCCGGCCTGCTGCGGAGTGGGGCGGAAGCGGCTCACATGTTTAGCACACCTGTTTGGAACGAATCTTGCGGACGGTCTGTGGCAGACGTTCGCCTTGACGGCGAACTGGCTATCCCTGACCGGCTTTCCCGGGACGATAGCGGCCGCCCGCCTGCCATGATCGGCAGACGGGCGGCTTGTGCAGAACCGGTCAGAGGGAGACCGTCACCCCGCCGATGGTGGTGACGAGACGGCCGTCGGCGGAGTACGACCAGGCCAGCGCCCCGGTGTAGGCCGAGCAGCGGGAGCCGTTCGTGCCCGACCAGAACTGGTTGCTGGTGTCGGAGTTGCCGATGATGCGGTCGTTGGTGCCGCTGGACGTACGGCAGGAGGTGTTGTTGCGGAACACCGAGGTGCCGGCGTCGAAGTTGTAGTTGCGCTCCGCGTTGTCGACGCTCAGGTTGTTGGAGATCGTCAGGCTGCCCGGGTTGCTGTTGTACGTGAACCCGTGCTTGCCGTTGCGGAACGCGATCGTCCGCTTGACGATGTGGTTCACCGGGATGTCCTCGCCGCCCAGCTTGAAGCCGTTGCGGTCGCCGTTGCCGGCCTGCGAGCCGTCGCTGAGCGTGCCGTTGTTGTAAGCGAGCGAGTCCTCGATGGTGACCACGCCGATCGGGCCGGTGTCGGTCTTGGTGTACAGGTCCCAGCCGTCGTCGATGTTGTGGTGCGACACCGCGTACCGGAACACGTTCCCGGCCCCGACGGTCAGTTTGGCGGCGAACCCGTCGGCGTCCTCACCGTCGGAGTCGGCGTTGTCGTGCGATTCGGCGCTGAGGATCAGGTTGTTGGCCGGCCACTGCGACTGCGGGGTGGTCGACAGGATCCGGGACAGCTGCAGGCCGGTGTCGCGGTTGAACCGGGTGACGGTCCGTTCGATGACGTTGTTGCTGCCGCCGACGAAGATGCCGTTGTCGCCGGCCCGTTCGACGACGATCCCGTACACCTTCCAGAAGTTGCCGTTGACCGCCAGGCCGCGGGCGGCCGGGTCCTCGGCCTGCGCCGAGAAGTTCAGGACGGGCTTCTCACCGGGGTACGCCGAGATGGTCTTCAGCGATCCGGAGGCGCCGTTGTTCCCGGCCGGGACGGTCACCGTGGAGGAGTAGGCGTACGTGCCGCCGCGCAGGTAGATCGTCCCGCCTGCCGCGATCCGGCTGATCGCCGAGGTCAGCGTCGTGGGCGCAGTGATGGTTCCGGCCGCGCTGTCGGTGCCGCCAGGAGCGACATAGAGGGCGTTCGCGGTGGGAGGTGGAACACTGGTCGACGTCGAAGGGGTGGGGGAGGAACTACTCGGGGGTGTCGTTACTCCGTCGTCCACCACGATGTCGTCGAAGCGCCCGGCCGCGTACTCGGTGAGCAGCCCGATCCGGCCCGCGGCGATCGTGCTGTCGCTGGCCGACCCGACGCTGGTCCCGTTGACCGAGCCGCTGATCGTCGTCCCGCTGACGGTGAGCCGCAGCGTGTAGAACGTGCTCGCCGAGATGGCCTGGCTGAGACTGCCCAGCACGGTGACGGCGCTGCCGTTCATCGTCTCCAGCTGAACCTTGTTGGAGCCGGTCAGCGACAGCCGGTACATCTTGGTGGCGCCGGCCGCGCGGGCCGTCAGCGACACCACGCCGGAGGTGGAGCTGAACGCTGTCGCCTTGACTTTCGCCTGCACCGAGTAGTTCGTCCACGACGTCGTTCCGGCGAACTGCCGGGCCCGCGAGTTCGAACTGTCGGACTGCTGCAGAACCTGCGAGCCGTCACTCACGACCGACCAGGTGCCGCCCGATTTCGACCACCCGCTGGTGCTGCCGGATTCGAAGTCGGACGAGAACAGGGTGGCCGCTTCGGCGGTGCCGATCGAGACGAAGAGACCGGCCGCCACCAGGCCGGAGAGGCCGGCGGCGGCGAATGATCGGCGCAGCGTGCGGCCACGGGAGGGGGATGACATCGGGGGATGACTCCTTGTCGGAATGGATCCGCCGGACACGATGCACCGACCACGGTTCGCATTTGCGAAACGCGGTGCAATGCAGCGTTGGGGATGGTCCGGCGGACTGCCACGGGGAACTTATTCCGGTTTGGAATCTGCCACCGTTCATCTGTTCGAGTCAACGGAATCCATTTGCAGGTTTGTTGCAGAGGCGAGGAACAGGTCCATGCAGCGCTCGGCGTTCGCGGTGATCGTCAGCGCCGGATTGGCCAGCGCCGCCGACCCCGGGAGCAGCGCGCCGTCCACACAGAACAGGTTGTCGTACCCCGCGACCCTCCCGCCGAAGTCGGTGGCCCGGCCCATCACCAGACCCCCGAGCGGGTGGTACGTGTTCCGCGAGCCCAGACCCATCCCGGTGTTCCGGTCGTACGTCGGCAGCCCGGTCAGCAGCGACCCCTTCGACCCCTCGGTCGCCCACCACAGCCGCGACGCCAGGTCCCGCCCGGCCTTGTCCGACGACGTCTCCATCTCCGCGTACGGCCAGTGAACCTTTCCGGTCCCGGTCGCCGCGTCGTACCGGATCTCGCCCCGCTCCGGCGCCAGGCTCGTGATCAGGTGCGCGCTGGACTGCGGCAGCCACGACGGGATCGGCGCGGACTCCCACGCCATCGACGCCTTCGCGTACGGGTTCGAGTCGTCGTGGAACCGCACGTTCCCCGGCCCGCCCTGCGCGTGCCCGACCGTCCGGCGCAGGTTGAGCCGCGCGATCAGGAAGTCCCCGTTGTTGCCCCAGCCCTTGCCGACCTCGGTGCTGACCAGCCGGGGCAGCCGGCCCCGGGCGCGTGAGGTGAGCAGCAGCGACGTGCTGCCCAACGATCCGGCCGCCAGGAACACGTAGTCGGCGGTGAGGACCGGGGTGGACAGCACCGCGCCGCGCTCGTCGATCTGCCGGCACGCCACCTCGAACGTCGACGACCCGGACACCTCCCGGAGTTCGGTCACCTCGTGCAGCGGCAGCACCCGGGCGCCGGCGGACTGCGCCCACTTCAGGTAGTTGCGGTCGACGCTGTTCTTCGCGCCGGAGTTGCTGCCGAACGGCCCCTCGCCGATGGTGTGGCAGGCCGGCGCGCGACCGGCCAGCTCGTCGCGGATGACGTTCCAGTCCACCCCGAACTCCACGGGTACGGGCGTACGGCCGAACTCCGCGAGGTAGGCCAGCCAGGCGCGGGCCCCCACGTACGACGCGTGGTTCTGAATGTCCGCCGGAATCGTCGCGGCGCCCAGATTCTTGCGGGCGCGCGGCCAGTAGACGTCCTCGAAATCGGAGTACGGGAGCTGGTAGACCCGCTCCCAGTCGGCCCGCCGCGGCTGCGGCATGAACATGCCGATGACCAGGGAACCGCCACCGACACCGGCCCCGCACATCACCTGGATGCCGTCACCGGCGTGCTTCTGGATCAGGCCCGCGCCCCGGGTGATGGTCCTGCTGACGTCGAGTCCGAGCGGCGGATGATCGGCGAACCAGGCGCACCGCCAGTCCGGATCGCTGATCGTGCAGAAGGTGTTCCCGGAGCCGTCGAGATCCCAGCGGCGACCGCGTTCGACAACGGTCACCGACATCCCGGCCTGGGCGAGGCGGCAGGCCGCGACGGCCCCACCGAACCCACTGCCGATGACGATGGCCGAGCGGGCCTGCAACCGTGGCAGAGGCAGCGCCGGAAGAAGAGCTGAAGCCAGCAGGGTACGACGTTTCACGGGGTCCTCCCGACCACCCACATGGAGAAGAACTGGGATCCGCCCCCGTACGCGTGACCGAGCGCCGTGGCAGCGCCCGCCACCTGGTGTTCTCCGGCACGGCCCATGACCTGCATGGCGGATTCGGCGAACCGCAGCAGCCCGGAGGCGCCGATCGGGTTCGAGCAGAGCACGCCACCCGACGGGTTCACCGGCAGCATCCCGCCGATCCGGGTCTCCCCGGCCTCCACGAGCTTCCAGCCCTGGCCCTGCCCGACGAATCCGACGTTCTCCAGCCACATCGGCTCGAACCAGGAGAACGGCACGTAGAGTTCCGCGACGTCGATCTCGTCGAGCGGGTTCTTGATGCCGGCCAGATCCCACAGGGCAGCCGCCGCGGCGGCCCCCGCGCGCGGATTGACGTGATCCTTGCCGGAGTAGAACGTTGGTTCTGTCCGCATCGCCGTCGCCTTGATCCACGCGACTTCCCGGGAGGCGGACTCGGCCGTGTCGGAGTCGCCGATCACCACGGCACAGGCCCCGTCCGACGAGGGGCACGTCTCGTCGTACCGGATCGGATCCCACAACATCGCCGACGCCTGCACCGACTCCACGGTGATGTCCGGCTGCCGCAGGTGAGCGTGCGGATTCAGCGCCCCGTTCCGCCGATCCTTGACGGCCACCAGCGCCCCGACGTGCGGCGGCGCCCCCGACCGCCGGATGTACGACCGGATGTGCGGCGCGAAGTACCCGCCCGCCCCCGCCGTGATCGGCGCGCTGAACGGTGGCTGGATCGACAGCGCCCACATCGCGTTCGACTCCGACTGCTTCTCGAACGCCACCGCGAGCACCCGCCGATGCACGCCGGCCCGGATCAGGCTGGTCGCCACGATCGCCGTGGCCCCGCCCACCGAACCGGCGGTGTGCACCCTGAGCAGCGGTTTCCCGGCCGCCCCGAGGGACTGTGCCAGGAACAGCTCCGGCATCATCACACCCTCGAACAGGTCCGGCGCCTTCCCGAGCACCACCGCGTCGATCTGCTCCCAGCCGGTGCCCGCGTCGGCGAGCGCCCGATCGATCGCCTCCCGGCACAACCCGGCCATCGACACGTCCGTACGCCGCGTCCGGTGATCCGTCTGCCCGGTCCCGAGCACCGCCGCCCGTCTCATCGAGCCCCTCCCAGCACGCAGATCAGGTTCTGCTGCAGCAACGGCCCGCTCGTCGCGTGCCCGAGCGCCCTCGTCGCCCGTCCCGCCATCACCTCTTCCGCCGCGACGCCGATCCGGGACAGTCCCGCCGCGAACATCGGGTTCTCGGTGAACGGCACGTACCGGACCCCGTCCCCGAGCCCGAAAGCCCGGCGTAACAGCAGCTCCTGGTGGGTGAACGGGGCGTGCAGCGCGGCCACGTCCACCGCCTCGACCGGCATGTCGGGCAGCTCGCCGAAGCCCTGCGCCTCGACGCGATGGTCGATGCGGTCGATGAAGGCGGCGCGCCGCCCGGCGATCCGGTCACCCGCGGCGAGGACGACTGCCGCGGCCCCGTCCGCGACGTGCGCGACGTCCCGCTTGCGCAAGGGCATGGAGAGGTACGGGTCCTCCGACGCGCCCCGCTCCGCCGCCACCGCCGCCATCTCCGGCTCGGTGAACAGCCCGGCGTCCAGTCCGAGCCGGGCCTGCAGCGCGGCGACACTGATCGCATCCGGCCACAGCGGCGCGACCGTGTACGGGTCCATCTGCAGGGACAGCACCCGGTTCAGGTCGCCGGCGGTGCCCTTGCCGAACCCGTACACCAGCGCGGTCCTCGCCTCTCCCGAAACGATCTTGAGGTACGCCTCGTACAGCGCCCACGCCGCGTCCATCTCCACATGCGACTCGGCGATCGGCGGCACCGCCCCGATCGCGTCCACCGCGCTGACGAACGAGAACGCCCGCCCGGCCAGATAGTCCGACGACCCCGAGCACCAGAAGTCGATGTCGCGCCGGCCGAGCCCGGCCCGCCCCAGCGCCTCCTCGAAGACCGGCACCAACGTCTCCACCGCGCTGGTCGTGACCACCCCGCCGGCCTGCGCGAACCCGATGACCGCGACCCCGTCCCCGTTCACAGGTGCTCCGCGAAGATCTCGTAGGCGGCGTCCGGCTCCCCGCTCGGCTCGAAGTGGTCGATGTTCTCCGGTGTCGTCCCCCAGCCGGCCCGGTCCCGCCACACGGCCGCGACCCGCAGGCCCATCCGTACCTCGTCCGCCGGAACCCCGAGGATCAGATGCGGCACCGGGATGTCCGCGCCGTCCAGGAGCACCTGCGCGACCACGTACGGCGGGGTCAGCCGCTGTCCCGCGAACGGCACGTTGACCACGCAGAACGTCGTGACCGTCCCCCGATCGGCGACCTCGACCACTTCGTCCGGCGCGACCCCGTCGGCGGGGCAGACGCGCGGCGGCACGTACACCTTCCGGCAGGCCGGGCACCGCTGCCCGACGATCCGCCCGTCGGCGAGCGCCCGCAGGTACCGGTCCTCCTCGGCCGACGTCGTATGCCGGTAGTGCAACCTGATCGGCGTCGTCATCACCGTCACCGGCTCGCCCGCCCCGCGTGTTGAGTTCGGCCGTCCATGACGCCCCAAATCCACACCCTCCCCGCGTGTTGAGTTCGGCCGTCCATCGCGCCCCAACTCAACACGCTGCTCGGGGTCGGGCGCGAAGCACGCGATGTCGCGGATGTGCCCGGTCCGGTCGGCGGCCCACCGGACCCGTACCCGCATCCCGGTCGACATCTCATCGGGCGAACCCGCGTCCACCGCGTGCAGCAGCGGGGTGTCCGCCCCGTCGAGCCGGATCAGCGCCCACCCGAACGGCCGGTCCAGCGGCTGTCCCTCGAGGGGCCGGTCGGTCCAGGTCCAGCTGATCACGGTTCCGGAGGGGGAGACCTCGACCAGGTCGGTGACCGGCTCGTGGGTGACCGGGTCGTACTCCAGCGGCGGCACGTGCACCCGCCCGTCCGAGGTCCGCCCGCCCAGCACCCGGCGGTCGCGCAGCCCCGCCATGAACCGGCCGAGCACCGGCCCGAGCGAGCGCGTGTAGTCGAACGCGATGGTGAGCGGCGCCGCGAGGGTATCCACGACGATGAGTGAAACATGTTCCAACTTTGCCGGGCAAGAACGCGGCAGCGACGGCTTTTACATTGATGGAACGAGTTATAGAGTCGCGACATGACCGGGATCGGGATGTGGAGCATCGCGGCACATCGGCCGCAGCTCACGGCGGTCGTCGAGCCCGGCGGCCGCACCCTCACCTACGGCGACCTGGCCGCCGAGGCCGACCGGATCGGGCGCGGCCTGCGGGCTGCCGGGCTCAGCGCCGGCGACACGATCGCGCTGCTGCTGCCGAACGGCGCCGACATCCTCACCGCCTATTTCGCCGCCGCCCAGATCGGGCTGCACGTCGTACCCCTGAACTGGCACCTCACCGCCGCCGAACTCGGCTACATCCTGCGCGACAGCGGCGCCCGCGCGTTCGTCGCGCACGCCCGGTTCGGCGACACGGCCCGCGCCGCCGCCGACGACGCCGGCCTTCCGGCCGAGAGCCGCTACGCGGCGGGCGACATCCCCGGCTTCCGGTCGCTGGCCGCGCTCGGTCTGCCCGGATCAGGACGACCCTTCCCGCGTACGCTCGGCGCGCTCATGGTCTACACGTCCGGCACCTCCGGCCGCCCCAAAGGGGTACGCCGCCCGCTGCTCGGCCTCGACCCCGACGACGTGCCGCCCGTCTCGCTCTGGTTCTTCGGCATGTTCGGGCTCCAGCCGTTCGACGACCACGTGCATCTGTGCTGCTCGCCGCTCTACCACACGGCGGTGATGAACTTCGCGGTCATCTCGCTCCAGTTCGGCCACCCGGTCGTGGTGATGGAGCACTGGGACGCCGAGGAGTTCCTGCGCCTGGTCGAACGGCACCGGGTCACCCACAGCCACATGGTCCCCACCCAGTTCCGCCGGCTGCTCGCGCTGCCGTCGTCGTTCCGCACCCAGGTCGACGTGTCCTCGATGCGCGCGATGATCCACGGCGCGGCGCCGTGCCCGCAGCCGGTGAAGCAGAAGATGCTCGACTGGTTCGGGCCGGTCGTCATCGAGTACTACGCCGCCTCCGAGGGCGGCGGCACCCTGATCACCGCGACCGAATGGCGGGCCCGCCCCGGCTCCGTCGGCAAGGCGTGGCCCGGGTCGCGGGTGCGGGTGCTCGACGACGACGGCAAGGACCGTCCGCCCGGCGAGCCCGGAACGGTGTACCTGCAGATGGGCGAGGCCACCTTCGAGTACCACGGTGACGCCGAGAAGACCCGCGCCTCCTGGCGGGACCGGATGTTCACCGTCGGCGACATCGGCTACCTCGACGACGACGGGTACCTCTACCTGTGCGACCGGGCCAGCGACGTGATCATCACCGGTGGCGTGAACGTCTACCCCGCCGAGATCGAGAACGAGCTCGCCGTCCATCCCGCCGTCGCGGACGCTGCCGTCTTCGGCATCCCGCACGACGAGTGGGGCGAGGAGATCAAGGCCGTCGTCCAGCCCGTGCCCGGCGTGACTCCCGGCCCCGCCCTGACCACCGAGCTCCTGGCGTTCCTGGGCGGCAGGCTCGCCCGGTTCAAGCTGCCCCGCACCGTCGACTACGTCACCGAACTGCCCCGCGACCCGAACGGCAAGCTCTACAAACGCCACCTCCGCACCCCTTACTGGTCCGGCCGCGACCGCGCCATCTGAAAAGCCGACAGAGCGCGAGCCGTCGCTCAGGCGGCTTTCGGGTGCCGGGTGACCGGTGTGGGCGACGGCTGGCGGGTGGGGGAGGGCGCGAGCCGTCGCTGAGGCGGGTTGTGGGGGTCGGGTGGCCGGTGTGGGCGACGGCTGGCAAAGTGGGGGTAGCGGTGACCGTCGCATTCGGCCCGGGGCCGGGCTGCGGTCCGGTGTTGCTGCTACCTCCCGCCGGGGGAGCAGGGACGGGGGACGCCGGGCGGGGCGGCGTACGGCGTACCGAAGTCAGATGCCCTTGAACTCGGGTTTCCGCTTTTCGATGAAGGCCCGGGGACCCTCTTTCGCGTCGTCGGACGTGAAGACCCGCATGCCGATGCGGGACTCGATGGCGAAGGCGTCGTTCTCGGGGAGGCCCTCGGTCTCGCGGATGGTACGCAGGATGGCCTGAACGGCGAGGGGCCCGTTGGCGGCGATCGTCGACGCGATCTCGAGGGCTCGGGGAAGGGCCTGGCCGTCCGGGACGACGTGGCCGATCAGGCCGATGTCACGGGCCTCGCCGGCGGTCAGGTGCCGGCCGGTGAGCAGCAGATCCGCGGCGACGGTGTAGGGGAGCTGGCGGGGGAGCCGGACCGCGGAGCCACCGAGCGGGAACAGGCCCCAGCGCGCCTCGGACACGCCGAACCGGGCGCTCTCCCCGGCGACCCGCACGTCGGTGGCCTGCAGGATCTCGGTGCCGCCGGCGACGGCCGGGCCCTCGACGGCGGCGATCAGCGGTTTCGTCAGGCGGCGGCCCTTGAGCAGCGCGTCGATGCGGGACAGGTCGGCGCCGCCGTTGCGGAAGCCGTCGCCGGGGTGGTCGCCGGTCATCGCGCGCAGGTCGGCGCCGGCGCAGAACGCGCCGCCCGCGCCGGTGAGGATCGCGACGCGGATCTCGGGGTCGGTGTCGGCCCGGTCCCAGGCGTCGCGCATCACCGCGAGCATCTCGGGGGAGAGCGCGTTGCGGACGTGCGGCCGGTTCATCGTGACGATCAGGATCGGTCCGCGCTGCTCGACGAGAGCGTCCACCCGGTTTCCCCTCTCCGTGCACAAGGCTTGTGCCGGAACGATAACAGGTTCTACTTTGCGTTGATGGCGGCCAATATTGCGGACCTGTTCGAGCACGCGGTCGACGCCTTCTCCGATCGCGTCGCGGTGGCCTGCGGCGAGCGTGAGATCACCTACGCCGAGCTGGAGGAGACCGCCAACCGTTTGGCCCATTTCCTGCGAAGTCGAGGAGTGGGCAAGGGCGCCCACGTCGGGCTCTACGCGGGCAATTCGATCGAGGCGCTGGTCGCCATGGTCGCCGTGTACAAGCTCCGTGCCGTGGTCGTCAACGTCAACTATCGATACGTCGAGAACGAGTTGCAGTATCTGTTCCAGGACGCCTCCCTGGAGGCGCTGATCCACGACCGTGGGTTCGCCCCGCGCGTCAAGGCCGTGGCGCAGGAGATGCGAGCGATCATCGCGCTTCCGGACGGCGATATGTCCGCCATACCAGACATCAGCTATGCGGACGCCCTTGCCGCGGGAGACGAGAAACGAGACTTCGGGGAACGGTCGGGGGAAGACCTCTATCTGCTCTACACCGGCGGCACCACCGGCTACCCCAAAGGCGTGATCTGGCGGCACGAGGACGTCTGGCGGGTCCTCGGCGGCGGCATCGACTTCATGACCGGCATCCCCCTGGACGACGAGTGGGCGCAGAGCCGGCGCGGCGCCGAGATGCCCCCGATGACCCGGCTCTGCCTGGCCCCGCTGATCCACGGCAACGCGCAGTGGGCCGCCCTCGCCGCCCTGTTCACCGGCGACACCGTGGTGTTCCTGCCGCACTTCGACGCCGAGGAGGTGTGGCGCACCGTCGAACGCCGCAAGGTCAACGTGATCGTGCTGATCGGTGACGCGATGGCCCGGCCGATCATCGAGGCGTACCTGGCCGGCAGCCACGACGGATCGTCCCTCGTCGCGATCTCGTCGAGCGCCGCGCTGTTCTCCCCGTCGGTGAAGCGGCAGTACCTGCAGGCACTCCCGGACGTCATGGTCACCGACGCCATCGGGGCGTCCGAGACCGGGTTCACCGGCCTCGGCGTGGTCGCCGACGTGGCGGGCGGCGCCGTCGACGGCCCCCGGGTCATGCCAGGCCCGGGCACCATCGTCATCGACGAGTACGGCAGGAAGGCCCCGCCGGGGGTGATCGGCAGGCTGGCCCGGGGCGGTCACGTGCCGCTCGGCTACTACAAGGATCCGGTCAAGACGGCCCAGCTGCTCACCGAGGTCGACGGGGTCCGCTACGCCGTACCCGGTGATCTGGCCCGGATCGAGGACGACGGCACGATCACCCTGCTCGGCCGGGGCAACACGTGCGTCAACACCGGCGGCGAGAAGGTCTTCCCGGAAGAGGTCGAAGGCGCGCTCAAGTCGCATCCGGACGTGTTCGACGCCCTGGTCATCGGCGTTCCGGACGACCTGCTCGGCCAGAAGGTGGTCGCGCTCGTGCAACTCCGCGACGGTGCGAAACCCGACCTGGACGGGCTCGACACGCTGGTCCGGCAGCGGATCGCCGGGTACAAGGCGCCCCGCGCGATCTGGCTGGTCGACAGCATCCAGCGCACCATCAGCGGCAAGGCCGACTACCGCTGGGCCCACGCGTGGACGAGGGAGCACGATGCGAACTGACCTCTGCGACCTGCTCGGCATCGACGTGCCGATCGTCGGGTTCAGCCCGTCCGAGCACGTCGTCGCCGCGATCAGCCGGGCCGGCGGGCTCGGCGTGCTCGGCTGCGTGCGGTTCAACGACGCCGGCGAACTCGACGCGGTCCTGACCTGGCTGGACAAGGCCACCGGGGGGCGCCCGTACGGCGTCGACGTGGTCATGCCCAGCACCCGCCCCGCCGAAGGCGTCCCGGCGGACCTCGGCGAGCTGATCCCGGACGGCCACCGCGAGTTCGTCGACCGGACCCTGCTCCGCCTCGGCGTGCCGCCGCTGTCCGGCGACCCGCGGCCCGGCGTGCTCGGCTGGCTGCACTCGGTCGCCCGCAGCCACGTCGAGGTGGCGCTCCACCACCCGATCCGGTTGATCGCCAACGCCCTCGGCCCGCCGCCGCCCGACGTGATCGCCCGGGCCCATGACCGGAACCTGCTGGTAGCGGCGCTGGCCGGACGGGCCGACCACGCCCGCAGCCATGCCGCGGCCGGTGTCGACATCGTGGTCGCGCAGGGCTACGAGGCGGGCGGGCACACCGGGGAGATCGCCGGGATGGTGCTGATCCCCGAGGTGGTCGACGCGGTCGAGGTGCCGGTTCTGGCAGCCGGCGGCATCGGCAGCGGCCGGCAGATCGCGGCGGCGCTCGCCCTCGGCGCCCGTGGCGTGTGGATGGGTTCGGTGTGGCTCGGCACCAGCGAGTACCAGAGCGGCCCGGCGTTGCGGGAGGCGCTGTTGCGGGCGTCGTCGAGCGACACGGTCCGCAGCCGCATCTACTCCGGCAAACCGGCGCGGCTGCTGCGCAACCGCTGGACCGAGGCGTGGACGGACGACGAGGCGCCCCGGCCGCTGCCGATGCCACTGCAGAACCTGCTGGTGGCGGAGGCGCACGAGCGGCTGATGGCGTCCGGGGACCCGAGTGTCGTACCGATGCCGGTGGGTCAGATCGTCGGCCGCATGAACGCGGTCCGCCCGGTCGCGGAGGTGATGTCCGCCCTGGTCACCGAAGCCGACGAGACTCTCGGCAGGCTGCCCAAGCTGCTGTGACAGACCCCTTCGTGGTACGCCGTCAGGGGCGCTGGAACGCCCGGATGCCGGTGACCACGACCTCGCCGTCGCGGAAGGTGATGCTCCAGGTGTGGATGTTGACGACGCCGTCGGAGTCACCGGGCAGGCGCATCATCTGCCGCACGTAGACGTGCCCGCGAGCCGGCTCCATCTGGCCGTCGCCGAGATAGCCGCCGCCCGGGAACAGCCGGAAGAAACCGGGCCGCAGACCCTGGAGATTGCGGAAGCGGGACCGCTCGTACGCCACGATCTCCGGGTGCCCCGGGTCGACGTCGGCCAGCCAGGCCGTCTCGTCGCCGGCGCTGAACGCCGCGGCCCGCCGGTCCAGCAGCTCGTCGACCAGCCGCTGCCGCCGCTCCGGGGTGTCCAGCGACGCCTCGGCCCGGGCATCCGGCGGATCGTCGGCGTCCACCACGACGAACCCGGTCACGGCAGCGGCGGCCAGCGCCACCCCACCGGCCAGGCCCCGCCGCCGGCGTCCGGCCGGCTTCTCGCGCACCGCTTCGTCAGGCACTCGAATCCCCCGATTCGCCGAACCCGGCGAGCATATCGAAGTCCATCCGCCCTCGCTCCCCTCAACAAGCGGCCGTCAGAAGCCCTCCGCGAGGATGAGCAGGCCGAGGGTGATCAGGACGGCGGGGAGCAGGATGTGGCCCCAGCGGCTCAGCGCCCGGGCGATCAGCGGGCGGGTGGCGAGGAACCGGCCGGCCGCGACCCACACGCCGACCAGGAGCAGGAAGACGGTGGCGTAGGTGAGGGTGGCGGCGGTGCCCGCGGTGGCGAAGACCGGGACGTAGACGCCGATGTTGTCGCCGCCGTTGGCGAAGGTGACGGCGGCGACGCCGGGGATCGTCGGGCCGCCGGTGGGCGTGTCGTCGTCATCGTCGTCGTGGCGGCGCCGCCAGGACCGGACGCCGGCCTTGACGCCCAGGGCCAGCGGCAGCAGGCCCAGCCAGGGCAGGACCGCGGCGGGCAGGAACGTGGCGCCGAACGCGGCGGCCACGGCGACGGCCAGGATGCCGGAGAAGCCGAGGTACTGGCCGGCGGCGATGTCGCGGGTGGTGTGCCGCCGGCCGGCGCCCTGGGCGAAGAACAGCGCGAGGATCAGGAGGTCGTCGACGTTGGTGACGGCGAACAGGCCGATCGCCTGGCCGATGACTGCTGGACCCATGACCCCCGCCGTGCCGCCGTTGTCAGTGCGGCGTCCAGTGTGGGTCGCGGCCGATGAAGCCGATCATCCGGGTCTGCGGGTCCGCTGCGGCGTCCACCGGGACGGCCGGGCCGAACTGCCCGGAGGCGCGCATCATCTCGTCCATCGGCGCCATCCCCTCCATGATCGACGCGCACAGTCCGGCGTCGAGGGTGGCGTCCTGGCCGGTGGCGCGGGCCAGGTCCCACGTGTGCATGAACACGTCGGTGGTGTAGAAGCGGTCGATCGCCTGGTCCAGCGGCAGATCGCCGATGTGCGGGTTGGTGAACGTCCGGCCGGCGGTCGCCGGGTCGTCCAGCAGCTCCTGGACGGCGGCGCGCTGGACGTGCCAGGCCTGGACGGGATCCGCGCCGGCGCCGGGACCGGCCGGCAGCGTGACGGCGGCGCCGGCGGAGAGGAAACCCGGCAGCCACTCGACCAGGTGCCGCACCACGTCACGGGCGGTCCAGCCGGGCACGGGCGAGGGGGCGTCCCAGTCCTTCGCGCCCTCCACACGGGCGGTGAAGTCGGCGGCGATCTGATGGTGGCGCTGCGCGGGAGGCAGGTCGACCAGCGGCATCGATGGCATCCTTTCCGGTATCGGACCAGTTTCAACCCGGAAGTTTAAACTATATGGCCGCGCCGGGAAAAGAAAAAGTGTGCGCGATTCATGAATCGCACACACTTTCCGTTTTACCGCAGGCCCGGGGAGGGCGTCAGATCGTGCGGATGTTCTCCGCCTGCGGGCCCTTCTGGCCCTGGGAGACCTCGAACTCCACGCGCTGGTTCTCCTCGAGGGTGCGGAAACCGGACGTCGCGATGGCCGAGAAGTGCGCGAACACGTCGGGGCCGCCGCTGTCCTGGGTGATGAAGCCGAAGCCCTTGTCGCTGTTGAACCACTTCACGGTACCGGTGGCCATGATTTTCTCCTTGACAGCTGTGGAGCGCCGCACCGCGCGGAACTCCGCGTTGCCGCGTTGATCACCCTCGAGAACGGGAACCGACGAAAAACGCCCGAGGGCTCGGATGCCCATCAGGCGTCGCGTCGGTGAATTCTGAGTTTTCTGGAAATCAAAACTGCAACGCGCCCAACGTAACACACGATTCGGCGAAGTGTGCGCCGAAACCGGCGTACCCGGGCGTAGGGTCGAAATCAGAGGCTCGGTCGTTGGAGGTGACATGCTCGTCTTCCGCGTGTTCCTGGCCGCTGTGCTGGCACTGTTCACCGGGGTGACGGCCGCCTACGCCGCCGCCGGGCCGGCCGCCGCCGGGATCCCGGACGCGGCGATGATCCAGCCGGACGACCTGGGCGGGGCGCAGCCCTTCCCGGCCGACGCCGAGAGCTTCCCCGCGCTGCGGCCGCCCCGGCCGTGCGGCCTCACCGTCCCGGCGCCGGTCGCCGACCGGGCCGTGTCCGCGGTGATCGACGTCGACCAGGGCCCCGAGGTGGTTCTGGAGTACGTCGCGCTGCACCGCCCCGGCGGCGCCCGCGACTACCTGCGCGGGCTGCGCCGGGCGCTGCGGGCCTGCGACGACGGCACGTGGCGTCTGCTGGCCGCCGGTCCCGACCGGATCGTGCTGCGCTGGACCCGGACGTGGGAGCACGTCGGCGAGCAGATCGTCCACCACACGTTCGTGGCCGTCGCCCGGACCGGCCCGGCGATCGTGCTGGTCGCCGACGCCGGCTGGGAGACCGGCGGCGGCGACCGGGGCCGCGCCGAGACGGTGCTCAGCCGAGCGCTACCGCGGGCGGCCGTCCTTCGTTGAACTGCGTCCGGTACAGCTCCTCGTAACGCCCGCCGGCTGCCAGCAGCTCGGTGTGGGTGCCCCGCTCGGCCACCCGGCCGTCCTCGATCACCAGGATCTGGTCGGCGGCCCGGACCGTGGACAGCCGGTGTGCGATCACCACCGCGGTCCTGCCGTTCAGCGCCTCGCCGAGCGCGGCCTGCACCGCCTGCTCGGAGGTGGAGTCCAGGTGCGCGGTCGCCTCGTCCAGCACGACCACCCGTGGCCGGGCCAGCAGCAGCCGGGCGATGGTGAGCCGCTGCCGTTCCCCGCCGGAGAGCCGGTACCCGCGTTCCCCGACCACCGTGTCCAGCCTGTCCGGCAGTGACCGGATCAGGTCGGCGACGTGGGCCCGGCGCAGCACGTCCCACAGTTCGGCCTCGGTGGCGTCCGGGCGGGCCAGCAGCAGGTTGGCCCGGACCGTGTCGTGGAAGAGGTGCCCGTCCTGGGTGACCATGCCGAGCGACTGCCGCAGCGAGGCGGCGCTCAGGTCCCGGACGTCCACCCCGGCCAGGCGTACCGATCCCGATCCGGTGTCGTAGAGCCGGGGCAGCAGACTCGCCATCGTGGACTTGCCGGCGCCGGACGAGCCGACCAGCGCGACCATCTCGCCCGGCTCGGCCCGGAACGAGATGCCGTGCAGCACCTCCTCGCCGCCACGGGTGTCCAGGGTGGCCACCTCCTCCAGGGAGGCGAGGGACACCTTGTCGGCCGACGGGTACGCGAAGCGGACGTCCCGGAACTCCACCGACACCGGCCCGTCCGGCACCGGCGCGGCCTCCGGCTTCTCCTCGATCAGCGGTTTCAGGTCGAGGACCTCGAACACCCGCTCGAAGCTGACCAGCGCGGTCATCACCTCGACCCGGGCGCTGGCCAGGCTGGTGAGCGGCGCGTACAGCCGGGTCAGCAGGATCGCCAGGGCCACCACCGCGCCCGGCTCGAGCTGCCCGCGCAGCGCGTAGAAGCCGCCCAGCCCGTACACCAGCGCGATCGCGACCGCCGACACCGAGGTCAGCGCGGTCAGGAAGGTCCACTGGGCCATCGCCGTACGGACCCCGATGTCGCGTACCCGCCGGGCCCGTGCCGCGAACTCGGCCGACTCGGACGCCGGATCGCCGTACAGCTTGACCAGCGTCGCGCCGGGCGCCGAGAACCGCTCGGTCATCTGCGTGTTCATCGCCGCGTTGTGCTCGGCCGCCTCCCGTTCCATCCCGGCCAGCCGGCCGCCCATCCGCCGCGCCGGCAGCACGAACACCGGCAGCAGCAGCAACGCGAGAACGGTGATCTGCCAGGAGATCCCGATCATCACGACCAGCGTCAGCGCCAGCCCGACCAGGTTGCCGACCACCCCGGACAGGGTGTCGCTGAACGCCCGCTGCGCCCCGATCACGTCGTTGTTGAGCCGGCTGACCAGGGCGCCGGTCCGGGTCCGGGTGAAGAACGCGACGGGCATCCGCTGCACGTGGTCGAACACCCGGGTCCGCAGGTCGAGGATCAGTCCCTCACCGATCCGGGCGGACAGCGACCGCTGCACCAGCCCCAGGCCGGCCTCGGTCAGCGAGATCACCGCGATCCCCACCGCCAGCATGATCACGAGCCGTTCCTCGCGGCCCTCCACGATGGCGTCGACGACCAGCCCGGCGATCACCGGCGTGGCCACCGCGAGGACCGCCGTCACCACGCTGAGCACCAGGAACCCGGCGAGCAGCCGCCGGTGTGGCCGGGCCAGCGCGAGTATTCGCCGCAGCGTCGCCTTCGAGAACGGCCGTCGGTCCTGCTGCTGGTTGACGATGTGGTGCATCGAGTTCCATGCGGCGTATTCCATGCTCATGTCCCGACCTCACCACTTGAAGCCGGGTGCAGGTCAAGCCGATGACACGGTCGGATCTACGCCTCGGCCGGGGCCTCGCGCAGGGCCAGGGTGGCGTGGACCTGGGCGAGCTGGGTGGTGGCGGTGAGCATCGCCAGGTCGGCGCCGGGCACGTACGGCTCCTCCGAATGATCGTCCTCGTTGATGTTCGTCTGATAGTCGACGAGGCAGATCTGGTAGAGCCGTTCGGCTTCGGCGACCAGTTCAGCGGCACGGTCCGCGTGTTCGTCAGGCGTCATGGTGATCACCATGGCACGCCCCGGCCGGGCGGCTGTCAGCGGCGGTCGAAGGTGGGGTCCCCGTCGCCGTAGTCGACGGCGGCCGTGCTGTCGCCGTACCCGGCCGCGGTGGGGCGCAGCGCCAGCGTGGCGTGCAGCTGGCCGAGCTGGATCGTGGTGTCGAGGTAGCGCCACACCGGCTCGTCGATCTCGTCGCCGGCCTCCACCTGCAGGCGGATGTCGGCGTAGGCCTGCTCGGCCTCGGCGGTGAGCTCCTGGGCGCGGACCTGGTGCTGATCGGGTGTCATATCGATGAGCTTGCCATGTCTGCGCACGTCGCCGGGGCCCGCGCGAGGCGGCGCGGCGGCCGTGGGGACGGCCGCCGCGCCTGGTGGGGAACGGGGTTCAGGGTCGGATGGCGGCGTCAGGCTGCGGCGCAGGAGGCCGAGGGCCAGTTCCAGTTGCCGTTGGCCTGGACGGTCAGGCCGAACGTGTTGCCGCTGCCGTTGGGCCTGGCGACCATCTGCTGGGCGCTCGGCCAGGACGCCGTGGTGTTCCAGGTGTTGATGACCCGTGCGGGGGACGGCAGGTTCAGCGTCACGGTCCAGTTGTTCGAGCCGGTGACGGCGACGTTGAGGTTGTAGCGGTCGCCCCACGACTGCCCGGCGGACAGGGTCGCCGTGCAGGTCCCGGTGGGCGGCGGGGTGGTGGTGCCGCCGCCGGGCGCCACGGCCCGGCCGGTGGACGGCGAGATCATGCCGGAGCACAGGCCGCGGGCGGCGAGGCCCTGGGCGATCCGCGGGATCGCGGCGATCGTGTTGGCCGGCCAGTCGTGCATCAGGATGACCTGGCCGTTGGTGAGCCGGCCGGCGGCGGCCACGATGGCGTCGGTGGAGGCGTTGTTCCAGTCCTGGCTGTCGACGTCCCAGAGGATCTCGGTCAGGCCGTACTTCTGCTCGACCGCGCGCAGTGTCGCGTTGGTCTCCCCGTACGGCGGGCGGAACAGTTTCGGGGTGCCGCCGCCGGCGTTCGCGATGGCGGTCTGGGTCCGGGCGACCTCGGAGTCCATGGCGCTCTGGCTGAGCTGGGTCAGGTGCGGGTGGGTGTAGCTGTGGTTGGCCACCCACATCCCGGCGTCGACCTGGGCGCGGACCAGGGCGGGGTTGGCGGCGGCGTACTGCCCCTGGTTGAACATGGTGGCCCGCAGCCCGTTGTTGCGCAGGGCGGCCAGCAGGTTCGGCGTGCTGCCGGCTTGCGGGCCGTCGTCGAAGGTGAGCCCGACGTAGCCGTTGCAGACGGCGGCTTGCGCGGGTGCGCTGCCGACCGCGACGGCGGCCAGGCCGGCGGTGACCAGGGTGGCGGCGGTGAGAACGACGGATCCGATGCGGGTGGGGTGCTGTGGCATGGCGCTGCGACCTCCTGGGGGAGCCCGGCGGGGAATCCGGGCTTGGGATCGATGGGGAGCGATCCTTGCTGCCAGCGAGTATTGGATGCGCCACGCCTCAGTGTCAACAACTTCCGGAAACATTCCGGAATTGAAACCTACGACTGCCGCAGGTCAAGGGGGAATCGCCAAGGAATAGCCCGAGAGTTTACGGGGGTTGCTTCCGAAACTTACGAGAGCTACCAACCACCCTGGAAGAAGGCCAGCAGAGCGGGCTCCGGGTTCATCGCGGTCGTCGTGTTCGCCGCCGCGATCACGGCCACGAACACCGTCAGCGACACGGTGAAGACCCCGGCCGATGCCAGCACCCGCCGGACCCGCCGGTCCGCCGGCGCGGTCCCGGCGAACCGGCGCCACAGCGTCATGCTCACCGCGGCGAGCCCGAGGGCCGCGAGACCGGCCAGCACTGCCAGCGCCAGGTGGTAACGCGCGAAGTCGCCGACCATGCCGGCCAGCACCGGCGAGGACGAGCCGCTCGCCAGCCCTTGCCGGACCTGTTCCATCACCGCGCTGTCCGGCCCGCCCATCAGGAAGGGCAGCAGCGAGGAGAACGGTGTCACCGCGCCCTGCACGTTCGCCATCACCAGGGCCAGGGAGAACACGGCCAGCAACGTCGCCACGACACCGCCGGCCGCGTAACCGGCGGCACGGCCGGGCGAGACCCGGCCGCGCGCGAACGCCGTCCACAACCGGACGGTGAGCGGGACGAGCACGACCAGCAGCAGCGCGGCCGTCACCGCCTTGACCAGGTGGTACCGCAGCCAGTAGTCGACAAGGCTCTGCATCCGCGGGGACGAGCCGGAGCGCCAGTACTCGCCGAACGCGGTCCGCAGCGCCGCGGCGATGCCGGCCTCGCCGGCGAACCCGCCCTGCGGCCGGGCGCCGGCGATCGGGGCCGGTGCGAGCACGAAGGCGGCGGCAAGGGCCACCGCGAGGCCGGCCGAGGCGGCCGGCCGGGCAGCGATTGATCTGATCCACATGGGACCCACCGTAGCCACGGTTGTCACTCGCCGAAGGCGTCGCTCACCAGGGCGGGCGTCAGGCCGTACGCCGCCGGGTCGTAGGTGTGGCCGGGCGTGGGCGTACCCCGCAGGATCGCCTCGGCGACAGCGGACCGTGCGCCGGGGGACCACCGCGCGCCCAGCCGGTCGTAGATCATCTCGATCGTGCCCAGCGGATCCGCGACGAGGTCCGCGTGCCGCACGTCGATGAACCGGTCCGGATCGTGCCGGGCCCGCGCGGCTCGGAAGCGGCGCAGCCCCCGCGACCACAGCGACAGCTGCGCCCGGCCCAGTGTCGGCCCGGTGAACACCGTGGACCAGCCGGCCGACGCGCGCTCGTTCAGGCTGCACACCGAGGCGATCACGGTCCGCGGGTCCCGGTGCGTCTGGATCACGGTCGCGTCCGGGTACGTCGCGAACAGCGCGTCCAGGGCGAACAGGTGGCTCGGGTTCTTCAGAACCCAGCGGCGGCCCTGGTCGTGCAGGCCGATCAGGCGCAGGTTGCGGCGGTGCCGGGCGTACGCGGGCGTCCAGTCCCGCGCGTCCAGCCACGCCGAATAGCCCGGAATGTACGCCGTGCACTCGAACGACACCGACGTCATCGACTGGCACAGCAGCCGCCAGCACTCCTCGACCCGGTCCGGCCGCATGGGGTGCACCCCGTCCAGCCCGGCCGCGCGGTACGCCTCCCGCAGCGCCACGAACACCGGATGGCTCTCCCACTCCGCGCGCGGCGGCCGTGGCTGCGGCACCTCGGTGAGCCACAGCTCCGGCCCCTGATGCGCCGGGTCGGCGGTGAGCAGCCGGTGCAGGGCGGTGGTGCCGGTGCGCGGCAGGCCGGTGACGAACACCGGCCGTTCGATCGTGACGCGGGCATGCTCCGGGTACTGCCGCCACGCCGCCTCCGCGAGCAGGCGCGAGACCAGGGCGCCGCGCAACAGGCCGCGGGTCTGCTTGCTGCCGGCGGGGGTCAGGGCCGCTTCTTCGGCGTACGCCCGGAGCAGCACCCGCAGCCCTTCGGCGTGATCGTCACCGCCCCCGAAGTCGTCCAGCCCGGTCAGCCTGCTCGCCGACGCGTGCAGGTCGTCCACGGTCCCGACATCGGTGCGCGCACTGGTCGTCAATGGTGGAACTCCCCGCAGTTCACGTCCAGGCACGCCCCGGTGATGCCGCGCGCCAGGTCCGAGGCCAGGAACACGATCGCGTCGGCCACCTCGTCCGGCTCCGGCAGCCGCCGCAGGTCGATGGTCGCCGCCACCTCGTCGTAGATCTGCCGGGCCGGCACGCCCCGCCGCGCCGCCTGGAACTCGAACCAGCCCCGCAACTGATCCGCCCAGATCCAGCCGGGCGCCACCGAGTTGACCCGGACCCCTTGCGGGCCGAGTTCGCTCGCGAGGTTCTGGGCGGCGGCGAGCAGGGCCGCCTTCGCCAGCCGGTACGGCCCGAACGGCCGCCGCGAGTGCCGCAGCACCGCCGAGTTGACCATCACGATCGCGCCCCGCGACTCGATCAGCGCCGGGGTGGCCGCCCGGACCACCCGCAGCGCCGTGACGACGTTGTCGTCCAGCCCGGTCCGGAGCTCGTCCAGGTCGACCCGGCCGAGACTGCGCATCGGCGGCATCGTGAACGCGTTGTGCACCAGCACGTCGATCCGCCCGAACTCGGCGAGCGCCACGTCGATCAGCCGGCGCAGCGCGCCGTCGTCGCTCAGGTCGGTGGGCACGGCGATGGCCCGGCCCTCGACCGACTTCACCACCTCGTCCAGCGTGGCCGCGGTGCGGGCGGCCAGCACCAGTGACGCGCCCTGACCGGCGGCCCGCTGCGCGACCGCCGCGCCGAGCCCCGGCCCGACCCCCGCCACCAGCACCACGTCGCCGTCGAGAAGCACCGGCTCAGCCCAGCATCCGGGCCGCGCAGGCGGCCTGCCGGGCGGCGATCCGTTCCCGCCACGCGGCCGGGCCGACCGGGGTGTGGAACGGCAGGTGTTTCGGCAGGTCGCCGACGGCCACGATGTCGACCGCCGGCCCGTCCGCCTCGGTCAGCTCCCGGGACAGCCGCTGCCAGCGCAACTGCACGTAACCCCGGCGGTGGCCGGTGCGTTCCAGCCAGTTCGCGGCGCCCGGGTTCCGTTCGCTGATCACGTACCGGATCATGCCGTCGGGGTCGATTTTCGCCTGATCACGGGTGAGGCTGGTCTGGTGGTTGACGTAGTCCAGCGACACGTACCACATGCTGCCCAGCTGGATTCCCTGGTACGGCGCGTCACTGGCCGGGACGGTGACGATCATGGCCTGGTCGTCGTCCAGGTCGTAGTGGCCCACCGAGGAGAACTGGGTGGTCAGCCCGCCCGGGGTGGACCGTGGCGGGGTCAGCGTGTTGACCGGCAGGTGCAGGTAGAACCGCTCGGCGAAGGCGAGGAACGTCCGCAGCCGGCTGATCAGGATCTTGCCGGCGACCCCGTACCGCCTGGTCAGCGCATCCAGCGTGGGCGGCGGTGGGGCCGCACCGATCCGGTCCGCACGCTGGATGCGCAGCATCCCGGGCCGCTCGTTCGCCCAGTCGCTGAAGACCTCGCGGACCACCAGCATCCCGGCGCCCTTGAGGCCCGGCCCGAACCAGATCCGGAACGACCCGTCGGGCTCGGGCACGATCTCCCGGTCGTCGAAGGCGGCCAGGCTGCCCGGCACCGCGATCGGCGAGTAGTCGCCGTCGAGGATCTGGAAGCTCAGGTCCACGGTGCTGCCACGCACGCCGGTGACCAGGTACTCGGCGTCGTCGCGCAGCCACGCGTGGAAGTACAGGGTGTCCGGGTTGTCCAGGCCCATCTTGGTGTAGGGGCCGGTGGAGCGTACGAAATAGGGGAATTCCTTCTGGTACGCCCACGCCATCTGCACCGACGCGCGGATGCTGCCGGCCAGGTAGTCGTAGCCCTCGGCGAGGTCCTGGTCGTCCCGCACGTGCGGGGCCGTGGTGATGATCTTCTCGGCCTCTTGGATCGCGTCCGCGAACGGCTTCGTCAGCACCCCTCGACGATAGAACTCGTTCTAGTTTCGGGTCAATGTCGCCTTGACGAGCCGTGATAACAAGTTCCACTCTGGGGAGCGTGCTGGCATATCGGATGACGGACTGGGCGACACCGCCGCGCACTGTCGACGTGGAACAGCCGTCGCCGGGACCCGGCCAGGTGCTGGTGCGGGTCGCCGGGTGCGGGCTGTGCCGGTCCGACCTGACCATGCCGCACATCCCGGCCGCCGCCGGCGAGGCGCTCGGCTGGCGGATGCCGTTCACGCTCGGTCACGAGACGGCGGGCTGGCGGGTGGACACCGGCGAACCCGTCGCGCTGGTCTCCCCGGCCTCCTGCGGGACGTGCCGGTACTGCGTACGCGGCCGGGACAGCGGATGCCCCGCCGGGCTCGCCGGGCGGGGGTACGGACGCGACGGCGGCCTGGCGCCCTACGTGCTGGTCGACGATCCACGGGCCCTGCTGCCCCTCGGCGACCTGGACCCACGGCACGCCGGGCCGCTCACCGACGCGGGCGCGACCGCCTACCACGCGGTCCGGCGGGCCCTGCCCCGGATCGGTCCCGGCGGCACCGCGGCGGTGATCGGCGCGGGCGGGCTCGGCGCGTTCGCCGTCCAGTTCCTGCGGATCCTCACCGCCGCCACCGTCGTCGCGATCGACCCGTCACCGGCCCGCCGTGACTACGCACAGTCGATCGGCGCGCACGTCGCCGCCTCCGCCGCCGACGCGATCGAGGCGGACGTGGTGCTCGACTTCGTCGGAACCGACGAGACGATCGCGGCCGGGATCGCGGCGGTCGGCACCGGCGGCGCGTACGGGCTGATCGGCTCGGCCGGCGGCCGGCTCACCCGGCCGTGGTTCTCGGCGCTGCCCCGCGACGGCGAGGTGTTCACCTTCCAGGGCTCGTCGATCGCCGACGCGCAGGACGTGATCGGGCTGGCCCGCGCCGGTCTGATCCGCAATCAGGTCGAGGAGTTCGCCTTCGGTGAGATCGAGCAGGCGTACGCGAAACTCGCTGCCGGCTCCCTCACCGGCCGCGCCGTCGTCGTCTTCGGCTGAACGATTGAGTGCACCCGGTTCGCGGGTAAACCCCCGGCTGGTTCTCAGGGCTGTCTCCGGGCGCGCGAGACAGTCCTGAGAACCAGCCGGGGGTTTCACGAACGACGGGGAGCGCGGATGAAACGCCGGCCACAGTGGAGCCGTTGCCTGATCATCGGGCTGATGTGGGCCGGGTTCTCGTACGTCTTCGTGGCGGACGGGCCGCGCACCGTCACCCAGGCCGTCGTCCATGTGGCCGGCGGCGTGCTGATCGGGCTGGTGCTGTGGCCGCTGATGCGAGCGTCGGAGCGGCGCGTGTTCGGCGACCTCACCGACGCGGAACAGGAGACGGTGGTGCGGGCCGTCTCCCGGGCGGAACCGCCGGAGGACCCGCGACTGCGGGAGGCGGCGATCCGCCTGGCCCGGCGGTGGCAGCGGCGCCGGGCGGGCACGGTCACGCATGTGATCCTGTTCGGGGCGTTCACCGTGCTGTCGGTCTGGCTGGCGGTCACCCTCGTGTGGTGGGCCTGGATCGGGCTGGTGTTCTTCCCGGTCGCCGGGTGGCTGTCGGCGCGGTACGAGCAGCGGGTACGCACGTCAGCGGACCGGTTCCTGAGCGCTGCCGTCCGGTGACCGGGTTGTCTCCCGTGAACTCCCGGGAGCGGTTGTGGGGCCGTGGACCGTACCGAATCAGGGGTTTCGCCAGACGGTGAAAGCCTGCTGGAGACGCCAGGATCCGTCGGGGACGCGCGCCTCGTTGCGCCACCGGAACGTGTCCGGCCGCAGGTCGGAGAAGGTCCAGCGGAGGTCGCCGCCGTCCAGGACGATGCCGTCGGCGGTGGGTTCGGCCAGGAACGTGTGCACGCGGCGGCGGCCCGGGCCGACCCAGGTGGAGCGCCACACGCCGGGCCCGGCGGACGGGTCGGGGAAGCGGACGCTGACGCCGTGCTCGACGCCGGGCAGGATCCAGACGTCGGTGGTGGCGTGGCCGCCGAGGGCATACCCGAAGTGCCACTCGCCGCGCCGGACCGTGGTGCTCCCGTCCGGCTCGTACTCGGTGCAGTCGAGCGCCCAGGAACCGGTGAACCGGCCGAACAGGCTGAGGTCGGCGCCCGGCGCGGGCCCGTCGGCGAAGAAGGGGATTCCGCTCACCCGGCCGACGGTAGCCGATCGCCGGCCGTCGCCGGGACCGGTTTTCGGCGGCGGGAAACCCGCCTGAGCGACGGCTGGCGAACGTCAGCTCAGTGGGACGATGAACCTCTCCGCGAACCGTTTCAGGGCGTCGCGCTTCTCCTGGAGCGGGGCGCCGGGGTCGCGCCACGGCATGACGATCGCGTCCGTGACACCGATGTCGGCCTGCCGCCGGAAACCGTCGAGGCCCCGCTGATCGATGCAGACGGCCTGGATCTCGAACGGCACGTCCGAGCGACCGTACGAGGCCCGCAGCTCCGCCAGCCTGCCGATCGCCGATCGAAGCTCGTCGAGCGTCATCATCGCCGACGACCAGCCGTCACCGATCCGGGCCGCCCGGCGCAGCGCCGGCTCGGAGTGCCCGCCCACGTAGAACGGCACCGGCGCGGACGGGGCCGGGCTCATCTGCAGCTTCTCGAACGAGAAATGCCTGCCGTGGAACTCGGTCATGCCGCCGGCCAGCACCCGCCGCAGCACCTCGATCGCCTCGTCGGCGCGGGCCCCGCGGTCCCGGAACGGCGCACCGCACCAGTGCGACTCCTCCGGCGACCAGCCGAGCCCGACCCCGAGACCGAACCGGTTGCCGGTCAGCACCGCCACCGACCCGACCTGCCGGGCCAGCAGCAGCGGATTCCGCGGATCGAGTTTGAGGACCTGCGTGTAGAACCGGATCCGCGAGGTGACCGCGCCCATCGCGCCGGCCGCGACCATCGGGTCCGGCCAGGGCGTGTCGGCGTTCCAGAAACGGCTGCCGTCCGGCGTGTACGGGTAATCCGCCGACACGTGCTCGGAATAGAACAGCGAGTCCGGCAGCGCGATCGACGCGAACCCGCACTCCTCAGCGGTCCGGGCCAGCTCGGTCAGCTGATCGAGCGGGCTCAGCGCGATTCCCACTGTGAACTTCACTCACAACACCTCGGCCAGGTCGAGCAGTTGGGTGGTGGCGCCGCCGAGCAGGAACTCGTGGTACTCGGCGGCCAGGACGTAGGGGTGCAGCGGATGGTCCATGTCGATCCCGACGCCGCCGTGCACGTGGACCGCGGCGTGCAGGACCCGGTGCCCGGCCTCGGCGGCCCAGAACCCGGCGGTGGCGATCTCCGCCGGTTCCGGCGTGCACACCGCCTGCCACAGGGCCAGCCGCAACGCCTCCACGTCGATCCACGCGTCGGCGAGCCGCTGCGACACCGCCTGGAACGAGCCGATCGGGCGGCCGAACTGGACCCGCTCCCGGGCGTAGGCGGCGGTCATCTCCAGCGCCCGTTCGACGATGCCGAGCTGGGTGGCGCAGGCGCCGACGGTCATCCGGGCGCGCAGCCACGCGGCCCCGGGGATCCGCGGCGCCCCGCCGGGCAGCCCCAGCACCCGCCCGGCGCCGGGGCTGCCGGACACCTCCTGCGGCTGCACCCGCGGCCGGAGCAGGGCGATCTCGTCGTCCACCGGCTCCAGGACCAGCGCCGCCCCGGTGGCGGCCGGGGTGGAGGCGGCGCCGGCCACGGTCAGTGTCAGCTCGCCCCGGCCGGCCGGGACGGCCCACTCGGTGACCTGCTCGTCGGCGCCGAACCGGGCGATCGCCGAGGCCGCCCCGACGATCGACGGCAGGTAGGGCACGGTGGCGGCGTGCCGGCCCAGCTCGATCAGGACCGCGCACTGCTCCGGCAGGCCGTAGCCCTCCCCGCCGGCGCGTTTCGGCAGGGCCGCGGCGAGGACCCCGGCCTCGGCCAGCGCCGGCCACAGCGGGCGGCCGGACGCGGCGAGATCCCGGGTCAGGCGGGCCAGCTCCCGTGCCTCACCACTGAGCGTGAAATCCACTGTCCGCCCCTAACGCTTGACCGGCAGGCCGAGCGCCCCGGCCGCGATGATGTCGCGCTGCACCTCGTTGGTCCCGCCGCCGAAGGTGAGGATCAGCGACGACCGGTACATCCGCTCGATCCGGCCGGCGAGGACCGCGCCCGGCGAGCCGGCCCGGATCGTGGCGGCCGGGCCGATGATCTCCATGAGCAGCCGGTACGCCTCGATCGCCAGCTCCGTGCCGTACACCTTCCCGGCCGACGCCCGCGGCGCCACCGGGGAGTCGTCGGCGACGCAGGCCCGCCAGTTGAACAGCTTCAGCGCCTCGGTCTTCGCGTGCACCCGGGCCAGGTGCAGGCGCACCCACTCGTGTTCGATCCGGCCGCTGGCGGCGGCCCAGGCCCGGACCTCCCGCAGCGCGCGTTGCAGCGGCGCGGCCGAGGTGAGCGCGACCCGCTCGTGGTTGAGCTGGTCGGTGATCAGCCGCCAGCCCTGGTTCTCCGCACCGACCAGGGCGGACGCCGGGACCCGGACGTCGTCGTAGTAGGTGGCGCTGGTGGACGGGCCGGCCACGGTGCGGACCGGGGTCCAGGAGAAGCCGGGCGCGTCGGTCGGCACGATCAGGATCGACAGGCCGTGGTGGCGGGGCGCGTCCGGATCGGTGCGGCAGGCCAGCCACACGTAGTCGGCGTACTGGATCAGGCTGGTCCACATCTTCTGGCCGTTGATCACGTACTCGTCGCCGTCGCGGACCGCCCGGGTCCGCAGCGCGGCCAGGTCGGTGCCGGCGGACGGTTCCGAGTAACCGATCGCGAAGTGCGCCTCGCCCGCCTCGATCCTCGGCAACAGGGCGGCCTTCATCTCCTCGGAGCCGTGCCGGGCGATGGTCGGGCCGACCGTGTAGAGGGTCAGGAACGGCACCGGCACCCCGGCCAGGGCCGCCTCGTCGGCGAAGATCAGCTGGTCGAGCCGGGACCTGCCGTCGAGGGCCAGCCAGCCGTCCCGCCCGAGCTGCCGGACCACCTGCTTGTAGGCGGCGCCGTCGCCGTACTCGCCGGCGCCGTCCTCGATGCCGGCGCGCAGGGCGGGCGTCATCAGGGTGGCGAAGTAGTCCCGCAGCGAGGCGCGGAGCTTCTCCTGCTCGGGTGAGTATCCGACGTGCACAGCGCACCTCGATCCCGGTAAGTTAGAACACGTTCTATCACGATGGGGCGGGGAGGCGTCAACGGTGGAGGCTTATCTGGTGGGCGCGGTGCGTACCGCTGTGGGCCGCCGGGACGGGATGCACGCGGCGACCCATCCGGCGGATCTGGCCGGTGGGGTGCTGAACGCCCTGATCGAACGCACGGGGGTGGATCCGGCCGCGGTCGACGATGTGATCCTCGGGTGTGTCGACACGGTCGGGCCGCAGTCGGGGGACATCGCGCGGACGGCCTGGCTGGCGGCCGGTCTGCCGGAACATGTTCCCGGCGTGACGGTGGACCGGCAGTGTGGGTCGTCGCAGCAGGCGGTGCACTTCGCGGCGCAGGCGGTGATGAGTGGGACCGCTGATCTGGTCGTGGCCGGGGGAGTGCAGAGTATGAGCCAGGTTCCGATCAGTAGCGCGATGGCGCCGGCCGGCCCGTACCGGGGCTCCCAAGGATGGATGAGTCGGTATAGATCAGCGGAAGTCAGTCAGTTTGCCAGTGCGGACGAGATTGCGGTCAGGTGGGCGTTGTCGCGTGAGGAGATGGAGATTTTCGCTCTCTCAAGTCACGAAAAAGCCTTGAAAGCCGTGATGAATCGAGCATTTGGGCTTGAGATCTGTGATGGCGGGGACGACGAGTGCCCTAGGCGTGACACGAGCGCCGGGAAAATGTCCCAACTGCGCACGCTGCGCGACGGTGGGAGAACCACGGCCGCCATGGCCAGCCAGATCGCCGACGGAGCCGCCGCCCTGCTGATCGCCGGGGAACAGGCCGTCCGCGACCACGGCCTCCGGCCCCGCGCGAGGATCCATCACCTCTCCGCCCGCGGCGACGATCCGATCCTCATGCTCACCGCCCCGATCCCCGCCACCGCCCACGCCCTCCGCCGTACCGGCCTGACCGTCGGCGACATCGACCGTTTCGAGGTCAACGAGGCCTTCGCCAGCGTCGTCCTGGCCTGGCTGCGGGAGACCGGCGCCGATCCCGCCCGGGTCAACGTCAACGGCGGCGCGATCGCCCTCGGCCACCCGCTCGGCGCGACCGGCGCCCGCCTGATGGTGTCGTTGCTGCACGAGCTGGAGCGATCCGGCGGACGGTACGGCCTGCAGACCATGTGCGAGGGCGGCGGCCAGGCCAACGTCACGATCATCGAACGGCTGTGAGCCGATCCAGCCCGTCCGAGGCCTCCTTCATGATCCGGTCGATCAGCTCGGCGCAGGACGGCAGGTCGTCGATCAGCCCGGCGACCTGCCCGGCCGACATCACCCCGTACTCCGGCCGCCCCTCCACCATCGCCGTGCGCAGCAGCACCGGCGTGCCGGCGGCCATCAGCGTCTGCGCCCAGCTCAGCTCCCGCCCGTGCCGCGCCGCGCGTCCGGCCCGCACGAGCTGCGGCCAGGAGAGGCCGGCGAGACGCCGGAACGCGACGGCGTGCCGGGCTGCTCCGATCAGCGCGCGCACGCTTCCCGATTTCTCCAACCCCGCGATGTACGGGGTACGCAGCACCCGGTGCGGCACACCGTCCACCCGGGTGGTCACCACCGTCCCGGTGACGGGCGCGTCGAGGTAGAGCCGTTTCACCCGCTCACCGACCGGGCTGTCGGAGGTCAGCAGGAACCGGGTGCCCATCGCGATCCCGGCCGCCCCGTACGCCAGCGCCGCCAGGAGCCCGCGCCCGTCGAAGTAGCCGCCGGCCGCCACCACCGGGATCCCGACCGCGTCCACCACCTGCGGGACCAGCAGCGACGTCGGGACCGGCCCGGTGTGCCCGCCGCCCTCGCCGCCCTGCACGAGCACCGCGTCCACGCCCCAGGCGGCGACCTTCTCGGCGTGCCGGCGGGCGCCCACCGACGGCATGGTCAGCAGCCCGCCGTCGGCGCAGCGGCGGATCAGGTCGCGGTTCGGGGCGAGGGCGAACGAGGCGAGCCGGACCTGTTCCCGGATCAGCAGGTCGATGCGTTCGCCCGCGTCGGGGGCGTCCGCCCGTACGTTCACCCCGAACGGTCCATCGGTTCTCGTCCTTATCTCCCGAATGGTGTCGCGCAACCGGTCGAGGGACATGGTGGCGGCGGCGACGATGCCGAATCCGCCGGCCTCGGTGACGGCGGTGACGAGCCGCGCGCCGGCGACGTAACCCATTCCGGTCTGCACGATCGGGTGCCGGCAGCCGAGCATCGCGGTGAGCGCCGTTCTCATCCGATCTCCCGTTCCCGTTGCCCGGCCGGGTCGAGATGCTCCCGGATCAGTTTCCGTTCGGCGTCGGCCGGTTCACGGGTCGACGGCACGTCCGCCGGAACGGTCAGCGGAAATCCGGTGGCGGCCACGACCTCGTCGACGGTCACGCCGGGATGAACCGATCGCAGCCGCATCGAACGGTCCGGGGTCGCGAAATCGAGCACCGCCAGATCGGTGACGACCCGGCGGATCTCGTGGGCGTTCCGGTCGTGCCCGACCCCGGAGACCATGTCGACGTGCTCGACGAAGACGCGCGGGGAATGGCGCGGGATCCAGTAGCTGACCGGATGGTTCACGGTGTTCCCGGGCGCCCCGCGCACACACAGCAGCTGCGATCTCGGGCGTTCCCAGGGCCCGACGCAGGAGATGTTGGAATTGCCGAACCGGTCGAGCTGACTCGCCCCCATCATCACGTGCCGGGCGCCGGCCGCGACCATCGTGAACACCGCCCGGAACGGCAGCCACCCCTCCGGCTCGTCGTCGCGCAGCAGGGTCGCCTCCCCGTCGGTGACCAGCAGCTCCGGGGCGAACGTGAGCTGGGCCAGCCGGGCGCCGAGCCGCGGGACGAGCCCGGCGAAGCTCGCCAGGATCGCGCCGTCGCCGCGCCACGCCTCGGCGCACGCGACCACACAGACCTCGGCCCGGGTCACCGCCCCACCGCCTGCTGATAGCCGGCTTCGTCGCCGTCGAGATAGCGGGCCCGGAACGTCTCCCACTCGGTGTTCGCGTACTCCCGCTGGAACGCCTCGTCGCGCCCGTAATCGGGGACGCAACTAGTGAAATGGGCGCCGTTCGGGGTTTCCGTGACACCGTCCACCATCGATCTGTTGAGCAGCAGCGTCTGCGGCGGGCCACTGCCGAACAGGTCCGTCTCGAGGCGTTCGCAGGTGAGGAAGCGGCGTTTCGCGGCCAGGCAGAACAGGTCGTCGAAATACGGGTCCGGCCCGAGATAGCGGCCGTTGCCGTGGGTGTCGGCCCGGTTCAGGTGAACGAACGCGACATCAAGCCTGATCGCCGGCATCGCGACGAGTTCGGTGTCGTCGGGATAGGGGGAGCGGATCGTCCGCAGCCCCGGATTCACCCGCATCACGTCGGAGCCGAGCCCGGCCCGGATCGGCAGGAACGGCAGCCGGTGGGCGGCCGCGAGGAGTCCCCAGTGGAGCATGCCCTCGTCGTACTCGGTCAATCGGATCGTGCCGTCGCTGCGGGCCCGGCGGAAATGCGGTTCGAGCGGAATGCTGTCCAGGGACACGAAACCGGTGACCACCCGGCGCACGCACCCGGCCGCCACCAGGATCCCCACGTCCGGCCCGCCGTAACTCACCAGGGTCAGATCCCGCCGCCCGGCCCGGACCAGCGCCCGGACCAGCGCCATCGGCTTGCGCCGCGAACCCCAGCCGCCGATCCCGACGGTCATCCCGTCGCGGACCTCAGCGACGGCGTCCTCGATGCTCACGACCTTGTCCACGACTCACCGCTCCTCCAGGAACCGCTGCCGGGCCCGGTCGCCGGCCCCGTTCAGATCGAGTTCGAAGGTGAACCCCTGCTCGAACCGGTAGGACCGCTTCACGTCGACCGGGTCGATCCCGTTCAGCGACTCCTTGGCCCGCCGGATGACCAGCGGATCCTTGGCGGCGATCTGCTCCGCGACCCGCCGCGCCGCCCGCCGCAGCCCAGCCGCCGGCACCACCTCGAGGACCGTCCCGAACCGGTGCAGCTCCCACGCCGTGACCGGCCGGCAGGTGTAGACCATGGTCCGCATCAGCTGGTGCGGCACGAGGCGGGCCAGGTGGGTGGCCGCCCCGAGCGCGCCGCGATCCACCTCGGGCAGCGCGAACGTGGCGTCGTCCGAGGCCACCACCAGGTCGGCGGTGCCGGCCAGCCCGACCCCGCCGCCCAGGCAGTAGCCGTGCACCGCGGCGATCACCGGCACCGGGCAGTCGTAGACGGCAGCGAACGCCGCCGCGCAGCCCCGGTTCGCCGCGAGCAGCGCCTCGTGTCCCGCGGTGCGCTGCATCTCCTTGATGTCGACGCCCGCACAGAAGCCCCGGCCCTCGGCGGCGAGCACCACCGCCCGGGTCCGCGGGTCGGCGCCGGCCTCGTCCACGGCGTCGGCGAGCGCGTGCCAGCCCGCCGCCGGCAGCGCGTTGACCGGCGGAAAGTCGACGACCACCTCAGCGATCGCGCCCCGGTGCAGATCGATCCCCACGTCGGCAGGCTAACCTAGCGCTTGCTTGGGTGGCTAGCATCGACCGTCATGGACCCCCTCGACTTCACCGGCCGGGCCGTGGTCGTCACCGGCGGCACCCGCGGCATCGGCGCGGCCATCGCTCGCTCGTTCCGCCGGGCGGGCGCTTCGGTGCTGGTCTGTGCCCGTACCCCGGCACCTGATGCCTTTCAAGCCGACGTCCGGGACCCTGCGCAGGCCGGCGCGCTCGTCGCGGCGGCGGTCGACCGGTTCGGGCGTCTCGACGTGCTGATCAACAACGCCGGCGGCAGCCCCGAGGTGCCCGCCGACACCGCGTCGCCACGGCTGCACGCGAAGGTGATCGAGCTGAACCTGATCGCCCCGCTGCACGTCTCGCAGGCGGCCAACCTGGTGATGCGGGAGCAGTCCACCGGCGGCGTCATCCTGATGATCGGCAGTGTCAGCGGCACCCGCCCGTCGCCCGGCACCGCCGCCTACGGCGCCGCCAAGGCCGGCCTGCACCACCTGGCCACCAGCCTGGCCGCCGAGTGGGCCCCGAAGGTCCGGGTGAACAGCCTGGTCGTCGGCCCGGTCTCGGGGGACGGGGACTCCGCTCCGGCCGTCGCGCGGACCGTCCCGATGGGCCGCGGCGCCACCGCCGAGGAGGTGGCCGGCGCCTGCCTGCTGCTCGCCTCGCCGCTGGCCGGCTACATCAGCGGCGCCTCTCTGGCCGTGCACGGCGGCGGCGAGTGGCCCGCGTATCTGGCGGACCTCCGGGACACGGCGTACCGTGCGCAGGAATAGAACGTGTTTCAAATCTGACCCCGGCTGGTCGTCACGGCTGTCTCAGCGCCGCTGAGACAGCCGTCCGGGCCGGCCGGACCCGAGGCGGGAGGTTCGGCGTGGTGCTCTCGATCAAGGCGAAACGCGACGAGGTCGGCCTGGCGGGCGGTGAGCTGCTGATCGACGGCGGCTGGCGTCCCGCCGCTGACTGCCGCACCTGGGCCCACCACCACCCGGCCACCGCCGAGGAGGTCGGCACGTTCGCCGTCGCCGCTCCCGCCGATGTGGACGCCGCCGTCCGGGCCGCCCGGGCCGCGTTCGACGAGGGGCCGTGGCCGCGTGCCCGGGCCAAGGAACGCATCCGGGTCCTGCGCCGGATCGCCGACGCGATCCGCGAGCACGCCGTGGAGCTGCAGGCCCTGGTCGCGCTGGACAACGGCGTGCCGGTCACGTTCGGCGAGACGTACGCGATGTCGGTCGAGTGCGTCGCCGACGTCTTCGACCACCACGCGGGGTGGGTCGACAAGCTGGCCGGCGAGACCCTGCCCGGTTACCAGGGCGGCGACCACCTGGTGTTCACCCTGCGCGAGCCGGTCGGCGTGGTCGCCGCGATCATCCCGTGGAACGGCCCGCTGCTGCTGGCCGCCCAGAAACTCGCACCAGCCCTCGCCGCCGGTTGCACCGTGGTGCTGAAGCCGAGCGAGTTCGCCACGTTCTCGGCGCTGCGGCTGGCCCGGATCGTCGAGGAGGCGGGCCTGCCGCCGGGCGTGCTGAACGTGGTCACCGGCCCCGGCGAGCCCACCGGCGACGCCCTGATCAACCACCCGCTGGTCGACAAGATCACTTTCACCGGCAGCCGTGGCGTGGGCCGCAAGGTCCTGGCCGCCGCCGCGAACGGTGTCAAGCGCACCAGCCTGGAACTGGGCGGCAAGAGCCCGTCGCTGGTCTTCCCGGACGCCGACGTGTACGCGGCCGCCGCCACCACGATGGGCACCGTCACCCTCGGGCTGTCCGGCCAGGCGTGTGTCGCGCACACCCGGGCGCTGGTGCACCGGGACGTCTACGACGACTTCCTGGCCGTCTGCGAGGGAATGGCCGCCCTGGTCAACTACGGTGACCCGTTCCACCCGGAGACCACCGCCTCGCCGCTGATCAACGAACGGCAGCTGGCCCGCGTCCTCGGGTACATCGAGAGCGGCCGGGCCGAGGGCGCCCGCCTGGTCTGCGGCGGCGGCCGTCCCGACGGTGAGCTGGCGGCCGGCAACTTCGTGCAGCCCACCGTCTTCGCCGACGTGTCGAACGACGCGACGATCGCCCGTGAGGAGATCTTCGGCCCGGTGCTGGCGGTGGTGCCGTTCACCGACGAGGACGAGGCGGTGCGCCTGGCCAACGACACCAGTTACGGCCTGGCCGCCACGGTCTGGACCAGCGACGTGAAGCGCGCGTTCCGCCTGACGAAGGCGGTGCGGGCGGGCACCGTGGGCGTCAACGGCTACCAGCTGGAGCCGCACGTGGCCTTCGGTGGTTTCGGCCAGTCCGGGCTGGGCCGCGAGGGCGGCCGCACCTCCATCGACGCCTACACCGAGCTGAAGACCGTCCTCATCCCCACCACCGACGAGATGATGTAACCCCACCCCGCGTGTGTACTTCGGGCGCACATGACGGCCGAAATACACACGCGAGGTCTGCGGGGCTTCTCTCAAACCATGCTTTGGTACGGGCCACGCAAAGCCCCGTGCCTCGCGGCGGCCCCGGCAGGCGCTCCCTCACTGCCGTCCCACGGGTGCGGGCCATGCATGCACGTCACGGTCACCCCCCGGCTGGTTGTCAGGGTTGTCTCAGCGCTGAGACAACCCTGACAACCAGCCGGGGGCGGGCGGCGAGGATCTCGGGCACCCGGCAGTCGGCCTCGATCCACTCCCGGGTCACCGGGCAGATCCACTCCACGACCCGGAGGGCGGTGTCGCGCAGGGCGAGCACCGGGCGGTTGAACATCGGCTCGTGGTGGGCGATCCGGTTGCGGGCGGCGTGCATCCGGTCGACGGCGGTGAACACCAGCGGCCGGGGCTGCCGGGAGAAGGCCCGGTGCAGGCAGGGGTGCCAGAGGCCGCGGTCGTAGCGGCGGGCCAGCAGGTATTTCCAGAACCCCAGGCTCAGCTCGGCGATCACCTGCCCGGGCGTCTCGGCGCGCCCGTCGCGGGTGGCGCGCCGGCGGGCCTTGGCGATGTCCTGGAGCTCGGGTGGAAAGAACGTTCTCCCCGGGGAGAGGAACCACCTCGGCTCACCGTGCCGCAACGCCGACCAGGAGGTGAGCTCCTGGTGCATGGCGTTGCGCAGGCGGACCTCCACGTGCCCGAGGGTGGCGCTGAGAGCGGCGGAGAGGTCGGCGTTCCACCGGTACAGCACGATGGCGGCCGCGAGATCACCGTGACACGCCTGCCGGTACGGCGTGAGCCGCTCGGGGGACAGCCCCCGCTCGAGATCGATCAGCTGGTCCGGCAGCATCGCCTGTCACCTGGGATTTCCTGGTCCGCGGATGTGCTAATTTCTTCGGTGAAGACCCCGGTCCGCCTCTGCCCCTCGTGGGCATGCCGCCGGGGTTTTGCTCGTCTTGCACTTGACGGTTCACTAGTTTACGGGTGACTCCTTGTCGAGCGCAACCCTGTCGCCCGCCCGGATGATTGCTGAACGATGGCCGTTCACGATATGGTCGCTTTCCTAGACGGTGACCGTCTAGGAAAGGGGTTCGGGTGAACGTTCAGCAGGCCGCCTGGCGGGCGAAGACGCTGCCGCCGGTGGAGAAGCTCGCCGCCGGCATGGTGTCCGTCCCGGTGCCGATCCCGAACAATCCGCTGCGCTACACCCTCAGCTACCTCATTCCCGGCGACGACGGCCTGGTCGTGGTCGACCCCGGCTGGGACAGCGACGCCGGCTGGGACGCGCTCACCGCCGGGCTGGCCGCGGCCGGGGCGACCGCCGCCGACGTGACCGGCGTGGTGCTCACCCACGTGCACCCGGACCATCACGGGCTCACCGCACGGCTGCGCGACGCCTCCGGCGCCTGGGTGGCCATGCACCCCGCCGAACACCGGGCGATGCTGCAGGACCGGGCGGCCGAGCCGGAGGTGGCCCTGGGCGGCTACCTGCGGCAGTTCCAGGTGCCGGAGGAGCGGATCGGCGGGCTGCTCAGCGCGTTCGGCGCGGCCGTCGGCACACTGTTCGCCCCGCTCGCCGAAGCCGACGTGATGCTGAACGACGGCGACCTCGTGCCGCTGGCCGGCCGCCGCCTGCGGGCGATCTGGACACCCGGGCACACCCCCGGCCACCTGTGCCTGCTCGACGGCGACGCGGGGATGCTGCTCACCGGCGACCACGTGCTGCCGCGGATCAGCCCGAACATCGGCCTGCAGATCAGCGGCGGTGACGACCCGCTCGGGCAGTACCTGGAGTCCCTCGACAAGGTCGCCGGGTACGACGAGTGCGAGGCCCTGCCCGGCCACGAGTACCGGTTCCACGGCATCGCCGCCCGCGCCGCCGAACTGAGCGAGCACCACCGGGAGCGGTGCCGGGAGATCCTGGCCGCCGTGGACCGGCTCGGCGCCGCCACCGTGTGGCAGGTCGCGGGGGAGCTGACCTGGTCCCGGCCGTGGGCGGAGATCGGCCCGATGCTGGTCGGCGCGGTCGCTGAGACCGCCGCCCACGTGGAGCTGCTGGTCCGCTCCGGCGACCTCACCCACAAGACCGACGCCGACGGCACCCCGCTCCTGGTCCCCACCACCCGTGTGTAGTTCGGCCGCCATGCGCGCCCGAACCCAACACGCCGGGTTGGGTGTTGACTTCGGCCGTCATGCGCGCCCGAACCCAACACGCCGGGTTGGGTGTTGACTTCGGCCATCATGCGCGCCCGAACCCAACACGCCGGGTCGGGTGTTGATTTCGGGCGCTATGCGCGCCCGAAATCAACACGCGAAAGGGAGGCGAGGACGAAGTCGACGAGGTCCTCGGCGTAACGGTCGGCACCGGCCGCCACCTTGCCGCGCAGCCGGGCCGGGGCGACCAGCGCGTGGTTCAGCGCCCCGCCACTGATCGTGTCGAGCAGCAGGGTCACGCTGGTGTCCCGGCTCAGCTGCCCACGGTCGATGCCCCGGTGCACGATCGCCCGCGCCGCCGTGGCCTGCGACTGCAGGAACCGGTCCAGGTGCTCGCGCCCGGCCGGAATCCCGTCGGCTTCCAGCATCAGCCGCAGCATCGCGCCCCCGGCCTCGTCCAGGAACGCGTGCAGCACCTGGCGGGCCATCGCGACGAGGTCATCGCGTACCGAGCCGGTGTCGATGTCCTGAACCCCCGCCAGCCGTGAGGCGAAGACCGCCGCGAGCAGCGCCTCCTTGTTGGGCCACCGCAGGTAGATGGAGGCCTTGCCGACGCCGGCGCGGCGGGCCACCGCGTCGACGGAGAACCGCGCCCAGCCCTCGCTGCCGTAGACCTCAGCCGCCGCACGGGTGATCCGTGCGTCGACGGAGGGGTCGCGGGGCCGGCCGGCGGGGGCAGCGGTCACGACGGTCCTCCTCGACGGAAAGCGGCGCCCAGTCTAAGCGACCGTGAGGGTCTGCTTGGCCAGCTCGTACGCGGGCCGGACGTTCCCCTTCTCCGCTTCCGTCCAGGGCACCTCGAGCACCACGACCGGCCCCTTCGGCGTGTCCACGGTGAACGCGGTGTGCTTGCTTCCCTTGTTCTTGGCGGTGTCGAAGCTGGTCCAGCTCACCTCGGCGGCGGGCTGCCCGGCGATGGTGACATCGGTGTACTTCGCGTCCCGGACCTCCCGATCTCTCGCTTCGCCGTTCCGGATGGTGAACATGAGGGCGAACGCCTTCAGGTCGTCCCGGCGGTCGCCGGTACTCACGTCGGACGCGTAGACCCGGACGAAGCCGGGTTTGCCGGCCGGTTTGCCGCTCACCGAGCAGACCGCGTCGAACACGCCGCTGCTCATGAAGCTGCGCTGCAGGCGGGTCATCCGGCTGACGTCGATGGCGTCGGCCTCCCAGCCGGGCAGCAGGTCGAAGGAGACCGGCAGCTCGCAGGCGCTGCCCGCGGCGCCCTGGCGGCCGGTGGGCACGGGGGACGCGGCGGCGGGGGACGCGGCGGCCGGGGACGGTGTGCCGGCCGCCTCCGGCGTTGCCGGCGCGGTGCTGTCACAAGCGGTCACCGCGAACAACGCGAGGGCGGTGGGGACGGTCCAACTGATCTTCACAGGTTCCGCAGCCTAGGGGGCCCGCGCCACGGCCGCCATCGATATCAGGTGAGCAGCTTGCGATGGTCCCAGCTGGACACCCGGACGGGTTCGACCAGGTAGGCGGAACGTTTGCGGGCGGCCTGCGTGACGTAGGCGTCGAGGGCCCCGGCCGGCACGTCCGGCATCCGGGCCGCGATCAGCCGTCCCACCCCGGTCACCCCGGCCAGGTCGTCGATCCGGGTGGCGGTGCCGTTGATCTGCACCCCGCGCAGCTCGAAGTAGTCCTCGCCGTCCTCGACCAGGCAGGTCAGCCGCGGGTCACGGGCCAGGTTGCGGGCCTTCTGCGAGGCCCGGTAGGTCCAGAACGCGAGACGGCCTCCGGCCATCCCGAAGAACATGGTGACCAGGTGGGGCGTGCCGTCCGGGTTGATGGTGGCGATCTGGACCTTTCTGGCGTACGCGAGAAGCCCCGCCACCTCGTCCCCGGTCATGCCGACCGTCTCCCGCTGCTTCACGGCGGGCTCTCCCCGAACGTGGTCGCCGCCAGCGGCAGCGTCTCCTCGCAGACGTACCCGGGCCGCGGCGGATCCTCGGTGAAGACGGTGCTCAGGGCGGCGTCGAGTTCGGCTGCCGTCCAGTGCCCGGTCGCCGCGTGGAACACCGCCCGGACGGTCGGCGGCCCGAGCAGCGCGACCACGTCGCCGTGCACCACGAACACCTCGCCGGTGATCCGGTCACCGGACGGCCCGGCCAGGTGCGTGACCAGCGGCGCCACCCGGTCCGGGGAGAGCGGGTCGGGGCCGTCCGGGGCGGGTCCCATCAGCTCGCCGGTCATCGCGGTGCGGGCGCGGGGGCAGATGGCGTTGACCCGTACCCCATGCCTGGCGCAACCCCGGGCCGTGGCAAGCGTGAGGGAAACGATCCCCCCTTTCGCCGCCGCGTAGTTGGCCTGTCCGGCGGAGCCGAGCAGGAAGGCCTCGGAGGCCGTGTTGACGATCCGGGCGTACACCGGAGCCGCCTCGGCCTTGCTGCGCTCGCGCCACCAGGCCGTGGCGAACCGGGTGGTCACGAAGTGCCCGCGCAGATGCACCCGGACGACCGTGTCCCATTCCTGCTCGCTCATCGCGAAGACCATCCGGTCGCGCAGCACGCCCGCGTTGTTGACCAGCACGTCCAGGCCGCCGAACGTGGCGACCGCGGTCTTCACCAGGGTCTCGCCGACCGTCCAGTCGGCCACGTCGCCGGGGCAGGCGACCGCCTCGCCGCCTGCCGCCCGGATCCGTTCCACGGTCGCGTCGAGCGCGGGTCCCGGCAGGTCGTTGAGCACCACCCGGGCGCCGGACGCCGCCAGAGCGCACGCCTCGGCCGCGCCCAGCCCCTGCCCGGCGCCCGTCACGATGGCCACCCGTCCGTCCAGCATGGTCAGTACCCCGGGCCGCTGAGCAGGCCGCCGTCGGCGAGGAACTCGGCGCCGGTGGTGTAGGACGACTCGTCGGAGGCGAGGAACGCGACCAGCCGGGAGATCTCCACCGGCTCGGCGAACCGGGCGATCGGCAGCGACTTCAGGAACCCGCCCGGGTCCACGCCGGTCATCGTCTGCGCGGCGGACAGCGCCATCGACGTCATCACACCGCCCGGGTGCACCGAGTTGACCCGGATGCCGGCCGGCCCGAGCTCCTGCGCCGCCGACCGGGTGAGGCCGCGGACACCGAACTTGCTGGCGCTGTACGCCGACAGCCCGGCTGCCCCGGCGAACCCCTCGATCGACGAGATGTTCACGATGGACCCGCCGCCGGACGTGGTCATCGGCGGCACGACCTGCCGGATGCCGAGCCACGTGCCGATCAGGTTGACCTCGATGACCCGCCGGAACTCGGCCGGGTCCATCTCGGCGACGGCCCCGTGCCGCAGGATGCCGGCGTTGTTGACCAGCACGTCGATCCGGCCGAACGCCGTGACGGTCGCGGTGACCGCTGCCGCCCAGTCGTCCTCGCTGGTCACGTCGTGGTGCACGTACCGGCACCGGTCGCCGCCGATCCCGTCCGCGACGGCTTGGCCCTTGTCGTCGAGCACGTCGCCGATCACGACGCGTGCCCCCTCGGCGGCGAAGTGCCGGGCGTGCGCCTTGCCCATGCCCCGCGCCCCGCCGGTGATCAGCGCAACCTTGCCGTCCAGCCGCCCCATCCGCGCGCCTCCCGGTTCAGATCCGGCTGGTTCTCAGGGCTGTCCCGACCGCGCTGAGACAGCCCTGAGCGCCAGCCGGACCGTGTCTTTCCCGGCTGGTCGTCAGGGCTGTCTCGAGTGCCCCGAGACAGCCCTGAGAACCAGCCGGGGGTAGCCGCAACCAAACGCTTGCTTGGGAGGCTAACGGCGGGCCGGAGCGGGCGTCAACGGGCGGTGATGCCGTCGAAGAGGAGCCGGAGCAGGCCGTCGACGATCTCGCCGGTGCTCCAGGAGGTCGACGGGCGCCAGGAGGTCGGCATCCACAGGATGTCGCGGAGCAGCCGGTACGCCAGGCGCGCGTCCAGGTCGGCCCGGAACTGCCCGGACTCCCGGCCCCGCTCCAGCTGCTCGATCCAGGTCTGTTCGATCTCCTTCATGGCGGTGCGCAGGTAGGCGAACCGGGGCTGCCCACTGAAGTAGTTCCAGTCTCGCTGGAGCATGGTGAGCGCGGCCCGGTGCCGGCTCAGGGTGGCGCTGCTGGACCGGACGATCTGCTCGATCACCGCCCGCGGATCGCCCGCCTCGAGCACCGCCGCCCGGTAACCGGCGAGCACGTCGTCGAGGAACGCGCTGAGGATCTCGTCGCCGATCGCCTCCTTGGAGTCGAAGTGGTGGTACAGGCTGCCGGAGAGGATCCCGGCGGCGTCCGCGATCTCCCGCACGGTGGTGGCCCGGAACCCCTTCTCCGCGAAGAGGTCACCGGCCAGCCGGACCAGATGCGTGCGCCGCTCGGACGGGCTCTTGGATGGGGTCACCGGCCGATTATGTCCCTTGACCTAATGCTTGCTTGAGACGACCCTTGGAACACGTTCTAATTTTGAGGGGGTCCGGATGCGCGCGGCGGTGCTGCACACGATCGGGGACGAGAAACTCGACATCCGGGACGACGTCAGCGTCCTCGGGCCGGCCCCGGGCGAGGTGCGCCTGCGGGTGCGGGCCGCCGGCGTCTGCCACTCCGACCTGTCCGCCCTGCACGGCACGCTGCCCCAGCCGGTGCCCGCGGTGCTCGGCCACGAGGCCGCCGGTGACGTCCTGGAGGTCGGCGAGGGCGTCGAGGACCTGGCGCCCGGCGACCGGGTCGCGGTCAACTGGCTGCCCGCCTGCGGCGTCTGCTCGCACTGCCGGCACGGCGAGCCGTACCTGTGCATGACCCACGTGATGGCCGGTTACGTGATGCCCCGGTTCACCGCCGCCGACCTGCCGATCTTCGGGATGGCCGGGTGCGGCTCGTTCGCCGAGGAGATGGTGGTGCCCCGGCCCGGCGCCGTGAAGATCGACGACGACGTGCCGTACGAGGTGGCCGCCCTGGTCGGCTGCGGCGTCACCACCGGCGTCGGCGCGGTGATCAACACGGCGATGGTGCGGCCCGGCGACAGCGTCGTGGTGATCGGCTGCGGCGGGGTCGGGATCGCCGCCGTGCAGGGCGCCCGGCTCTCCGGCGCCGCCGTGATCGTCGCCGTGGACACCGTGCCGGCCCGGCACGAGACGGCCCGCCGGTTCGGCGCCACCCACAGCGTCACCCCCGACGATCTCAGCGACCTGCAGATGGAGATCGTCCCGGAGGGCTTCGACCACGCCTTCGACGTGGTCGCCGTGCCGGCCACCCTGCGGACCGCCTGGACCGCCTGCCGCAGGGGCGGGCAGGTCGTCGTGGTCGGCGCCGGCCGGGCCGAGGACCAGGTCGGGTTCAGCCCGTTCGAGCTGCTCTTCGAGGGCAAGCGGATCATCCCGTCGCTGTACGGCTCGGCCGAGCCGCACCGCGACTTCCCGCGCCTGCTGTCGCTCTGGCGGGCCGGCCGTCTCGACATCGAGGGCATGATCAGCCGCCGGTTGCGCCTGGACCAGGCCGGTGACGCGCTGGCCGCCCTGGGCAGCGGCGACGTGATCCGCCAAGTGATCGTCAACGACTGATGCGGCTCGGCATCCAGCTCGGTTACAGCGGGAACGGGTTCGCCGAAGCCGCCGCCGAGGTGGCCGAGTTCGAGGAGGCCGGAGCGGACCTCGTCGTCGTGCCCGAGGCGTACAGTTTCGACGCCGTCAGCGCGCTCGGCTACCTCGCCGCCCGGACCCGCCGGATGCAGCTCGCCTCCGGGGTGATGCAGCTGTTCACCCGCACCCCCACGCTCACCGCGATGACCGCCGCCGGGCTCGACCACGTCTCCGGCGGCCGGTTCAACCTCGGGCTGGGCGCCTCCGGGCCGCAGGTCGTGGAGGGTTTCCACGGGGTCCGCTACGACGCGCCGGTGGCCCGGACCCGCGAGATCGTCGAGATCTGCCGCCGCGTCTGGCGCCGGGAGGTCCTCACCTTCGACGGCGACCACTACCGGATCCCGCTGCCCGGCCACTACGCCAAACCCTTGAAGATCATCAACTCTCCGGTACGGCCACGCGTGCCGATCCTGCTCGCCGCGATGGGCCCGCGCAACGTGGCGCTGGCCGCCGAGATCGCCGAGGGCTGGCAGGCGCTGTGGCTCGACCCGCGCGCGTTCACCAGGGTGTTCGGCGACGCGCTCGCCGACGGGCGGTCCCGGCGCGACCCCGCCCTGGGGCCCCTGGACGTGAGCGTCCCCGTACCCTTCGCCTTCGGTGATCCGTCGCCCGCCCTGCTCGCCCGGCACCGCGCCCAGCTCGCGCTCTACCTCGGCGGCATGGGCGCCCGTGGCCGCAACTTCTCCAACGACCTGATCCGTCGTTACGGCTACGCCGACGAGGCCGTCCGCGTCCAGGACCTCTTCCTCAGCGGACAGCGCGCCGAAGCGGCCGCCGCGGTTCCCGATGACCTGGTCACCGCCACCTCCCTGGTGGGCCGGGCGGACGATCTCCGCCGCCGCCTCGACGAGCTGGCCGCGGTCGGTGTCACCACCCTGCTGGCCGCCCCGCTCGCCGCCACCCGCGCCGAACGTGTCAAGGACGTCGCCGAACTCCGCCGCCTGCTGCCCTGAACCAGGTCGAGACCATCGGCGTAGACCCCTGTAGTGAGAGGGGGAATCACCGATGGAAGCACTGTTGGATGTCGACGTCTCAGGACTGCGGCGCGCCGGGACGGAGGTTCGCGCGACCGGCGCGGACATCCGTGCCGCCGTCACCGAGAACGCGGCCGGGTTCGCGCCGCCGGGTCAGCCCGGTTCGGCCGCCGCCGCCACCGCCCGCGTCGTCGCCGAGACCTGGCAGGCCGGGTTGCGCCGGCTCGCCGACGACCTGGACGCCTTCGCGGGCAACCTGGACCTGGCCGTCCAGCAGATCACCTCGGCCGATCAGTCCGGCGCGGACTCCCTGCGCGAGGCCGGCCGGGGTGCGCTGCCGCCCGGCTTCGGCGCCATGCCCCTCCCGCCCGGCTTCGGCGGCGGCGGGGACGGCACCGCGCCGCTCCCGCCGAGCACGGGCGGTTCCGGCGTGGACGGCATCGCACCGCTCCCGCCCAGCACGGGCGGTCCCGGTCTGGACGGCGCCACACCGCTGTCCTCCGGCGTCTCCGGCAGGGCGTCCTGATGAGCGGCCTGACCCTGGAGCAGTTGCTCGCCTGTGACGTCACGGCCTGGCACACCTCCGCCGACGCCTGGCAGCGACTGGCGCAGCGCCTGGACGGCGCCACCGATCGGATGATCCGCGGCGCCCGTGACCTGGAGGCCGCCTGGCCGTCCGGCGCCGGTTCGGCAGCCGCCCACGCCCGGGCCGCCGCGCTGCGCACCGAGATCAGCAACTTCTACAACCCCGCGAAGCGTGTCTTCGATGCGATGGACCGGCACGCGTACGGCATGACGGATCTCCGCTCGTACGCTGAGCAGGTCATCGCCGCCGCGGAGAACTTCGGCCTCACCGTCGACACCGCCACCCTGAACATCACCGCCCCGGCCAGCGCCTACACCGGCGGCCAACTGGACCAGACGGGCCGCGCCATCGGCATGTACACCAACGACCTGCACTACGTGGTGGACCGGGCCCGCGCCCTCGACGACGAGACCGCCAACGTCCTCAACGTCAACGTGCCGGCGGCCGCCACCGGTTTCGGCCTGACGAGGATGCCCGGCGTCACCGCCGAGGACATCCGCGCCCAGTCGAACCGGACCCCGCAGGAGGTCAACGACTGGTGGGAGACGCTCACCCCGGAACAGCGGGACCAGGCCATCGCGCAGTTCCCGGAGCTGGTGGGCTGGCTCGACGGCGTGCCCGCCACCGACCGCGACGCCGCCAACCGGATCATGCTGGAGCGCTTGACCAACGACCTGAACGAGCAGAAACGCAATCTCGAGAAGCAGCTCGAGGATCTGCGGTCGGGATGGGGCGAATCCGACCCCTCGGGCGAGAAGGCCCTCGCGGCGCGGAAGCAGCTCGACGAGGTCAACGAGAAGCTCGGCGGCCTGAACGCGATCAGCAATCGCCTGGACGAGCCCGGCCGGCCGCCCGCCTTCCTCCTGGGGATCTCGACCGAGGCGGACGGGAAGGCGATCGTCGCCGTCAACAACCCGGACCAGGCGAACAACGTCGTCACCTATGTGCCCGGCACGACCGCCGATCTGGGCGGCGCGGCCGGCGACATGGAACGAGCGGACCGGATGGCGGCCGACGCGGCCAAGGCCGACCCGAACGCCACCACCTCCGCGGTCTACTGGCTCGGTTACGACGCGCCGGATAAGCCCTGGAACGCCGGCTCGAGCGGTTACGCCGAGGATGGCGCACCGGACCTCAGCCGTTTCCAGGGTGGCCTCCGGGCGACCCACGAGGGTGACCAGCCGTCCCGTAACACCGTGCTGGGACACAGCTACGGCAGCACGGTGATCGGGCACGCCGGGAGGAGCGCCGGGTTCGCCGTCGACGCGGCCATCTTCGTCGGCTCGCCCGGCGTCGACGCCAACCACGTCTCCGAACTGCCCGGCCTGCCGCCGGACAAGGTCTACGCCACCCGGGCCCAGCACGACGTCATCAAGTGGGTCCCGGGCCTGGATGTCGTGCACGGGGACGACCCGGTCGAGCCGGGCTTCGGCGCGAAGGTGTTCCCCAGCGACCGGGGTGAGCGGTTCAGCCAGGTCGGCACCCACTCCGACTACTGGGACGAGGGCAACGTCGCCCGCGACGGATTCGCGGACATCATCACCGGAAGAGGCTTGTGACGAGATGCCGACTTCGAGAACACGGCACATGCGAAGTTTCGGGGGAGCGACGGCGGCCCTGCTGCTGCTGGTTGCCTGTGGGAAGGGGAGTGGGACGATGCGGCCGACCGAGACGAAGGATCAGGCGGTGCAGCGTGTGGAAGCGCTCGTCGAGGAGGCGTTCGCGCGGATCCCGGCGGGGGCCACCCTGAAGTACAGCGACGGCAGCGACCGGATGCCCTGTGACGACCCCACCGGCTACGGCCCGCAGGGGCGCATCTTCGTCGAGAAGCGGTACGACGTCGTGGCGCCGCCGGGCGGTGGGTGGCCCGCCGACCAGACGATTCCGGCCCTGGTGGCGTTCTGGCAGCGGCAGGGTTACCGGCTCCACGACGACGGACGGGACCGCCGTGACCCGAAATACGTCGTGGAGTCTCCCGACGGCTACGCGGTGATCGTCAAGGGCTGGAACCGCGGCGATCACTACGACTACACGCTGAGCAGCAGTTCGCCCTGCATCTGGGCGGACGGGACTCCGGACCCGCAGTGACGTGCAGTCTTTGCAAGATATTTCAAGGGAGGGGATCGCGTCGTAGCAGGAGAATGTGGCGTAGTGGTGAAACATTGACGCAGCTCACGGATTTGTTGCTGTCGGCAACGAACACTTCCTGTTTCGTGAATACCGACAAATTTCCTTGAGTTCCGTTGACTCCCCGGCCACTGTGGACCGCGTGCCCGCAAGAACTTGCAGGGCCGTGCAGTCCTTTTCGAGAAGGAGAGTCATGCGTAACGCAGTCCGTACCGGCGCCGTCGCCACCGCTCTGATCGCCGGAGTCCTCGGCGTGTCCGCCCCGGCCCTCGCCGCCACCCCGGCCGCCGCCGGCACCGACGTCAGCACCCAGCGCGTCGCGCCCATCGCCGCGACGTTCAACGTGGTCGCCGACTTCACCAGCTACGGCCAGAACGTCTACGTCGTCGGCAACGTCCCGGCGCTCGGCGGGTGGAACACCGCCTACGCCGTGCCGCTGAAGACGACCAGCGCGACGTTCCCGAACTGGACCGGTGACGTCTACCTGCCGCCGAACACCGCCGTCGAGTTCCAGTACATCGTGAAGAACGCCGACGGCACGGTGGCCCGCTGGGAGAAGGTCCTCAAGAACCGCACCACGATCACCCCGCCGACCGGCACCTACATCACCCACGACACGTTCGGGGGGTACTGAACCACCAGGTGACGTAGCCGGGTCGCGCCGAGAGGTATGGGTCAGATACCTCTCGGCCCGACGGCACCGACCGTACCCGGCCGCAACCGATCCGGGCACGGGCTCACCGTCCATATAGTGGGTTCGTGCCCCAGGGTCTGACGTACTCCGACGCCGTCAAACTGCTCGGCGGCTCCGGCCCGCTGATGACGATCACCGACAATCTGCTGGGCGGCGCGCTCACGGTCGCCACCGCGGGCGGCAGCGACGCTGCCCTCAGCCTCTTCGACGCCAAGAGCGAGGCGATCCGGCTCGGGCATCTGGTGGCGGAGAAGATCACTGATGTCGTACGCGGCCAGGGGCGCTACCACCGCAGCGAGCGCCTCCAGGCCGCCCACGGCGTCCTGGCCGTCTCGGCATTCTTCTCATCGCTGGACGACTGCCTCCGGACCGCCGGTCTCGCGTCCCCCGGCTTCACCACCGACGACCAACTGCTGCTCGCCACCGCCGCCCGTACCCCCGGCTCCTGGCAGTCCCGCCTGCTCGACGCCCCGATCCCGGGACCCGCGCCCGACCTGACCGCCGACCGTCTCGCCGCCGCCCTGCTGACCTGGTTCACGTCGCTGTCCACGACCCTGTCCCGGCACCTGCCCGGCCTGGCCGTCTGGGACGCCACCGACGACCGGGCCCGCCGCGCCGTCGGCCGCCCTGCTGACCGAGTCGCTGCCGGCGATGGCCCACGCCCACTACCAGGAGACGGTCCGCAAGCTCGCCGCCGACGTCCCGGAGTTCGCGATCTGGATGTCGCAGCACGAGTCCGCCGCCGTCTCCCGCAGCCTGGAGACGCTCGAACAGGACCTGAGCCGGCTCACCTCCGGCCGCGCCCCGGTCCGGCACCGGGCCGACCTGGCCGTGATCCACCGGGCCGAACTGGACGAGCCGATCCTGCGCGGCGACGCCGGTGACCTGACCGTGCCGAGCCTGGGCGCGGCCTATCTGGACCCGCGGTTCCGGGCTCGGGCCACCGGCGCCGGCACCCGCCCCGCCGACGAGAACTGGTGGCAGGAGGCCGACGTCCGGGACGATTTCAGCGCCTTCCTCGCCACCTATCTCACCACCCCGCAGGCCGCCGTCGCCCCGATGCTGCTGCTCGGCCAGCCGGGCGCGGGCAAGTCGTCGCTCACCCGGATCCTGGCCGCCCGCCTGCCGGCCGCCGACTACCTGGTGGTCCGGGTCCCGTTGCGGGAGGTCCGGGCGGACGACCCGATCCAGGACCAGATCGAGCAGGCGCTCCGCGGCACGATCGGCGAGACGGTCTCCTGGGCCGCCCTGGCCCGCGACGCCGACGCCGCGATGCCGGTGATCCTGCTCGACGGCCTGGACGAGTTGCTGCAGGTCACCGGCGTGCACCAGTCCGACTATCTGGAACGGGTCGCCGCCTTCCAGCAGCGCGAGGCCCGGCTCGGGCGGCCCGCCGCGGTGATGGTGACCAGCCGGACCGCGGTGGCCGACCGGGCCCGCATCCCGTCCGGCGGTGTCGTGGCCCGCCTGGAGCCGTTCGACGCCGCCCAGGTGGACCGCTGGCTGACCACCTGGAACGAGGCGCATGCCGGGCACCGGGCGCGGACCGGGCGGCGGCCGCTGACCCGCGAGGTGGTGCTGCGGTTCCACGACCTGGCCACCCAGCCGCTGCTGCTCCTGATGCTGGCCCTCTACGACGCCTCGGCGAACGCGCTGCAGGAGGCCGAGAGCTTCGACACCGGTCAGCTCTACGAGCGGCTGCTGCGCGAGTTCGCCGAACGGGAGGTCCGCCGGGTGCACGGCGCCAACCATCCGGAACGGGTGCTCGGCGACCTGGTGGAGACCGAGCTGCTGCGGCTGTCGGTCGCCGCGTTCGCGATGTTCCACCGGTCCCGCTTGTGGGTGACCACCGAGGAGCTGGACGCCGACCTGGCCGGTCTCCGCCTGCACCCGGCCGGGGACACGCCGGACCGCGGCGCCCGCAGCCCGGTCACCGCCGGCGAGGAGCTGATCGGGCGGTTCTTCTTCATCCAGCGGGCGCAGGCGTTCCACGACGATCAGACCCGCTGGACGTACGAGTTCCTGCACGCCACCTTCGGCGAATACCTGGTCGCCCGGCTCGTGGTCCGGGCCGTCCGGGACGGGGTGGCCGCGACCGGCGCGCGGACCGTGCCCGCCGGCGGCGCCGAGGACGACGACCTGCTGCGGTCCCTGCTCGGCTACACGCCGTTGTGCGCCCGGGCCACCGTGCTGCCGTTCCTGGAGACGCTGCTGGCCCACTCCCGCACCCCCGATCTGCGCGACTGGATCGTGGACCGGCTGCGCGCCGCCGTCACCCGGCCGCGGTTCACCGCGCCCGCGTACCGGCCGGTCCCGGACAAGCGCGAGGACCACTGGATGGCGACCTACTCCTTCAACCTGGCCGTGCTGGCGCTGGCGGCGGGCGTGCCGGTGCGGGCCTCCGAGCTGTTCCGGTACGCCAAGGACCCGGCCGCCTGGCTGCGGGACGCGGCTCTGCAGTGGCGGACGGCGGTGCCGAGCGGGATGTGGCTGGAGGCCCTCGAGTCCGTCACCGTCACCCGGACCTGGGCCGACGACGGCAGGCGGGATCTGGTCCTCACCGCGGGTGTACGGAAGAAGACCGGGGCGCTCGATCCACTGTGGTCGCTCGGGGCGTTCCCGCGGTCGCGCGGCCGGGCAGCCTCCTTCGACGCCGGGATCACCGGCCACTTCCCGGTCTTCGAGGCGCTCACCTCGATGGACCTGACCGGCACGTTCAGCGACGACGCGCTGCGGCACGGCGCCGAGCCGATCGCCGAGTTCCTGTCGATCTGGTCGCTGACCACCTTCGTCGAGCACGCCGCCGGGCATGTCGAGTCGGTCGCCAACAGTGTGGTGCGCCTGGTGCTCGCATCCCGCGCGGGCTTCACCGGCGACGGCCTGGTGCGTGTCTACGACCGGGCGATCAGTGCCGTGATCCAGTCCGATCCGGAGGACCGCGCCACGTCCGAGGCCGACGGCTGGCTCGACCTCATCCTCCGGTCACTGGCGGACGACGCGAAACGGATGCCGGCCCGGGATGTGGCGCGTCTGGTGGAGAACGTTCGGTCCAGTGACCGTTGCCGTCCCGAGACGTACCCGATCCTGGTGGAGTGCCTGGCGGCTGCCTGGGCGGGGCAGGAGGGGTTCGACGGTCTCGTCGCGGGGCTGGTGGCGCGGATGCAGGGGGTCGATCACCTGTTCACTGTGGAACAGTGCCTCCGCCTGCTGACGGTGTTGCCGCCGGCGCCCTCGTGGTGGCTGAACCTGCTGCTCGCCAAGATCGACCACCGGTTGCGAAGCGAGGACGTGCAGGATCGCCGCCGTCTCGACAAGGATTTCGCGTTCCGGCTGACGGCGGCCCGGGCCCGGTTCGACGGTCTCCCGGACATCCTTCCGGCGCCCCGGACCGGTGTGATCCGGGGCGCCGCGGAGGTCAGCGGGGAGTGATGGTGATGCTGACCGTGCCGAAGCCGGGTTTGCGCGCCTGGACCGGGATCGCCTTGCGGACGGTCGCGGTCGTCGACTTCAGCGCGTCGAGGACGTTGCCTGTCGAACGCGTACCCGCGGGAAGGTATTTGTCGTAGATCGTCGCCAGGCAGTCGCTGGTGATCAGCGTGACCGACGGGCCGGTCTTCGGCAGGTTGGACAGAACGTTCTTTGCCGTGCCGTAGATCTCCGGGGTCCGCTGCAGCACGCAGCCGCTGAACTCGAACAGGTCGGCGACACTGCGGCCCGCCTCGCTGAGCCCGGCGGTCCCCAGCAGCGCCCGCACCGCCGGATCCGCCGCGTCACCGCGGGCCAGCCCGGCCCGGGCCGTCGCGCCGTGCTCGGCGTGCGCCTGCAGCAGCAGGTCGGCGGCGCCCGGCTGGAGCGCCCGGCTGTTCGGCAGCAGCAGGTCGAGCTGGCGCAGCCCGGTGTCGAGGGCCACCACCGACCAGTCCAGCCGCCCGCTGAGCCACACCGGCGCGCTGCGGCCCGGCGGCAGCTGCAGGGTGATCGTCTCGCCGCCGCCGACGGCGATCGTGCCGTCCAGGTACGCCAGGACGGCGTTGCGGACCGCGGCCAGCGAATCGGCCGCGCCGCCGGTGGACTCGGGCGCCGGCGCGGGCCACACCTGACCGCCCGCGGGGAGCTTCAGGACCAGGGGGAACGGGTAACGGTTGCGGATCCGCACCTGCTGCGAACCGGTCCCGGAGACCACGCACGCGTCGACCCGGCCGGCCGGGGTGGTGGTGATCGCGACCGACACGTTCGCCGCGCGCGGCGTGCACACCAGGTCGTCCGGGACGGCCCGGGTCAGGCCGGCGACGGTCTCGTTCACGGCGGCGACGGCGGCGAAACGGGCGTACGCCCAGAAGGTCGGGTACGTCTCCGGGCCGACGGTCAGCCGGGCGCCCGCGCCGGTCGTCACGGTGTCGCCCTCGATCGCGCCGGGGGAGAGCTGCCAGGTGCCCAGCACGAAACTGTCGAACAGGATCGTGTCGCCGCTGATCGACCGGTCGGCGGCGTCGGTGAGCGTGTTCGGCAGCGGCACCCAGCCGCCCAGATCCGCCGACCAGGCGAACACGTTCAGCATCTCGGGGCGGACGCCGGCCGGCAGTTCCCCGTAGTCGATGGTGATCCGCCCGCGGCTGATCGAACCCCCCTCGACTTCCATGGTCACCATGTCACCGACGGTGACGATGCCGGGTGACGCCGGGCGGTCCGCGGGCAGCGGATCGAGCCGGAACCGCACCCGCGGCTCGCCCTCGGTGCCGCCCTGCGGCGCGACGAAGCGGATGTAGCCGTCCAATGCGGACACTGATGGCTCGCCACCCAGGACGAGCCGGGAATCGTGCACACCGATCGGCCCGCAGGCTCCCAGCGCGACGGCGAGCCCGGCGATCAGGGCGCCCGTCATCAATCCCCGTACGATCTTCATGTTGTCCTCCCCGGCGGAGGAGGATAGCCGGATCCTGTGAAATCCGGTCACCGAACGCGACGTGTCGGCCGTCGCATCACCGCCGGCTCCGGGCCGAGGCTTGCCCCTGGATCGTACCGTCGCCGCAAGGGTCGCCGGAGCCGGGCGAACCGAAACCAGTCGATCGGGACTCCCGGGGAGATCGAAGTGCGTACTGCCGCCCTGCTCGTCGCCGTCGTGACCCTCGGGCTGATGGCCGGGCTCTTCGCCGCGTTCTCCGTCTCGGTGATGCCGGGCCTGCGCCGGGCCGGTGACCGGGCCGCCGTCGACGCCATGCAGCGCATCAACGTCGCCATCCAGAACCCGGTCTTCGGCCTGATCTTCGTCGGCGCGCTGATCTCCACCGCCGTCGCCGCGTACCAGAACACCGATCGTCCCGCCGTGGCCGGTCCGCTGCTGATCGCCCTCCTGCTGTACGGGGCCGCCCTGCTCGTCACGTTCGCCGGGAACATCCCGCTCAACAACCGTCTGAACGCTCTGGGGGATCCCGCCGATCTCGCCGATCCGGGCGCGCAGCGGGCCGCGTTCTTCACCCCGTGGACGCGGTGGAACAACGTCCGCACCGTCACCAGCACCGGCGCTTTCGCGGCCGCGGCGTGGGCCCTCACCGAGCACGGGGCGCACATCGGGTGATATGACTCATCGGTGCGATCACCATGGCGGACCCCGGCACGTGTCGTGCCGCTCGCGTTCTTCGGCCTGATCGTGCTCGGGACCGGTCTGATGATGCTGCCGGCCGCCCGCGCCGAGCCGGGACACGCGCCGTTCGTGACCGCGCTGTTCACGGCGGCGTCGGCGGTCTGCGTCACCGGGCTCGCGGTGGTGGACACGCCGACGTACTGGTCCACGTTCGGCCACGTCCTGCTCACCGTGCTGTCGCAGATCGGCGGCCTCGGCATCATGACCCTGGCCACCCTGCTCAGCCTGCTCGTGTCGCGGCGGCTCGGGCTGCGCGGGCGGCTGCTGGCCCAGGCCGAGAGCGCCGGGCTGTTCGGCGACAACCTGCGCGGCATCCTGTTCCGGGTCGCGACCGTGATGCTGGTGGCGGAGAGCCTGATCGCGGTGGTGCTGACGTTCCGGTTCTGGCTGGGGTACGACTACTCGTTCGGTCGCGCCCTGTGGGAAGCCGTGTTCCACGCGGTGCAGGCGTTCAACAACGCCGGGTTCGCGCTCTACTCCGACAGCCTCGTCGGGTTCGTCACCGACCCGTGGATCTGCCTGCCGCTGGCGTTCGGCGTGATGGCCGGGGCGATCGGCTTCCCGGTGTGGTTCGAGCTCGCGCGCGAGTGGCGTACCCCCGGCTGCTGGAGCACCCACACCTGGCTGACGGTGACCGGAACGCTGCTGTTCTCGGTCTTCGGGTTCCTGGTCTTCCTGACCTTCGAATGGAGCAACCCCGGCACGCTCGGCCCGCTGAACACGCCCGGCAAGATCCTCGCCGCCTTCACCCAGGACGTGATGACCCGCTCCGGCGGCTTCAACAGCGTCGACCTGGGCAAGATGAACAGCGAGACGATCGCCGTGACCAACGGGCTGATGTTCATCGGCGGGGGCAGCGCCAGCACCGCCGGCGGCATCAAACTGACCACGTTCATGCTGCTGGCGTACGTGATCTGGGCCGAACTCCGCGGTGAGCCGGACGTGGTCATCCGCCGCCGCCGGATCGCCGAGGAGACCCAGCGGCAGGCCGTCACCGTGGCCCTGCTCGGCGTCGCCCTGGTCGCAGCCGGTACCATCGCGCTCGACGCCCTCACCGACGACATCCCGTTCGACCGGGCGCTGTTCGAGGTCACCTCGGCCTTCGCCACCGTCGGCCTGAGCACCGGCGTCACCCCGACCCTGCCGCCGTCCGCCCAGATCGTGCTGGTCATCCTGATGTACGTGGGCCGCGTCGGCACCATCGCCGTCGGCACCGCGATCGCGCTGAACACCCGGCGCCGCCAGTACCGCTACCCGGAGGAGAGACCCCTCGTTGGCTGACCGGAAACCGTCCCAGAGCGGCCACGTCGCGGTGATCGGCCTCGGCCGGTTCGGCGGCTCGGTCGCCGAGTCCCTGCTCGACCTCGGCTACGACGTCCTCGGCATCGACTCCGACCCGCGCATCGTCCAGGACTGGGCCGACCGGCTCACCCACGTCGCCGAAGCCGACTCCACCGACGAGGACGCGCTTCGCCAGCTCGGCGTGCACGAGTTCGACCGGGCCGTCTGCGGCATCGGCACCAACCTGGAGACCAGCGTCCTCACCGTGCTCACCCTCAGCGAGATCGGCGTGCCGGAGATCTGGGCCAAGGCCACCAGCGTCAAACACGGCAAGATCTTGTCGTCGGTCGGCGCCCAGCACGTCGTCTTCCCCGAGACCGAGATGGGGGAACGGGTCGCCCACCTGATCACCGGCCGGATGCTCGACTACATCGAGTTCGACGACGGCTTCGCCATCGCGAAGGTCCGGGCGCCGCACGGCTCCGCCGGCCGCACGCTGAGCGAGCTGGGGCTGCGGACGAAGTGGGGGGTGACGGTGGTCGGCACCAAACGGCCGGGTGAGGATTTCGTGTACGCCCGCCCGGAGACCGCCGTCCCGGAGAACGCGGTCCTGATCGTCGCCGGCGACACCGCCAAGGTCGAGGCCTACGCCGCCGAGAACTGACCCGGCTGGTCCTCATGGCTGTCCCACGTCCCGCGAGACAGCCATGAGAGCCAGCTCGGGGTTGATCTTGGGTGGCTGGTTCCGGGGGGTTTGAGGCGGCGGTGGAGGCGAGCCGTGGGGTTAGGTTGGGGAGGGTGGCGCGGGCGGGGGAGGATCGGGGCGTGAGTGAGGACGGGGGCCGCCTGAGCGTCCGGGTGCTCGGGGAGCTGTCGGTTCGCCGGGGAGACGCCGACGTGCCGGTTCCCGGGGCGCGGCTGCGCGGGCTGCTGGTGCGGCTGGCCTGTGCCGGCGGACGTCAGGTGACGGCAACGGCGCTCAGCGCGGCGCTGTGGCCCGACGACGGGCCGTCGGATCCGGTGAACGCCCTGCACTCGCTGGTGTCGCGGCTGCGGCGGCTGCTCGGCGGCGGCGACACGGTCACCCAGGGCGAAGGCGGATACCGGCTGGCGGTACGGCCGGACGATGTGGACGCCGTGCGGTTCGAGCGGCTGGCCGCGCAGGGGCGGGAGCGGCTGCGGGCCGGCGATCCGGCGGGCGCGGCGAAACTGCTCACCGAGGCGGTGGCGCTGGTCCGGGGCTCGGTAGCGGTGGAGGTCGCGGACGTGGCGCCGGCCCATGCGACCCGGCTCACCCAGGCGGTCGTCGAGACCGGCGCGGATCTGGCCGAGGCGGAACTGGCGCTCGGCGAGACAGCGCTCGCGGCCGGGCGGCTGACGGCGCTGCTCGCCCAGCATCCGGTCAGCGAACGGCTCGCGACACTGCTGATCGACGCGCTCGCCGGGCAGGGGAGGCAGGCCGACGCCCTCGCCGTCTACGAGCGGATCCGGGAGGACCTGGCCGACCGGTTCGGCGCGGACCCCGGCGCGGCACTGCGGGAACGGCATCTGCGCCTGCTCCGCGGGCCCCATGCGAGGGGCGGTCCGCGGGCGTTGGACGACGGGGACGGGCGGGACGCCGTACCCCCGAAGCGGGAAGCGCAGGCACCGCCGACCGTGAGCGAAACGCCGGAGAGGCCGGCGCAGCCGCCGACGAACCTGCCGGCGGCGGTGACCAGTTTCGTCGGGCGGGAGGACGATCTCGCGCGGATCGACGCGCTGCTGCGCGGTGGCCGGCTGGTGACGGTGCTCGGGCCGGGGGGAGCGGGGAAGACGCGGCTGGCGCTGGAGGCGGCGTGGCGGCGGGCCGGGGAGTACCGGGACGGGACCTGGCTGGTGGACCTCACGTCGGTGACCGAGCCGGCGAAGGTCGGGGCGGCGGTGGTGGCCGCGGCGGGGCTGCGCGGGTCGGCGCTGTTCGAGACCGTGACCCGGCCGGCGGCGGACGGGCGCACCGACGTGGACGTGCTCGCCGGCCGGCTGAACGGGCGGGAGATGCTGCTCGTCGTCGACAACTGCGAACATCTCGTCGACGCGGTCGCGCACCTGGTGGACGCGCTGCTGGCGCGCTGCCCGCAACTGCGGATCGTGGCGACCAGCCGGGAGCCGCTGGCCATCGACGGTGAGGCGCTGGTGCCGCTGGGGCCGCTGGGCCTGCCCGAGCCGGGCGCGGCGCCGGCCGATGTGGAACGTTCCCCGGCGGTGCGGCTGTTCGCGGAGCGGGCCGCCGCGGTGCGCCCCGGGTTCCGGGTCGACGACCGGACGTGCGGCGACGTCGTCCAGGTGGTGCGCGGGCTGGACGGGCTGCCGCTCGCGCTGGAACTGGCCGCCGCCCGGCTGCGCACGCTCGGGCTGCCGGAGCTGGCGGCCGGGCTGTCCGACCGGTTCCGGCTGCTGACCAGCGGCAGCCGGACCGCCCAGCCCCGGCACCGGACGCTGCGCGCGGTCATCGCCTGGAGCTGGGACCTGCTGTCCGGGGCGGAACGGTCCCTCGCCGAACGGGTCGCCGTCTACCCGGGCGGCGTCGACGTGGCGGCGGCGGCAGCGGTCAGCGACGGCTCCGCGGACATCGCCGCCCTGCTCGCCGCCCTGGTCGACAGGTCGCTGCTGCAGTTGGCGCCGGGCGGGCGGTACCGGATGCTGGAGACCTTGCGCGAGTACGGCATCGAGCGCCTCGCCGAACAGGGCGTCCTCGAGGCCGTCCGGGATCGTGCCGCCCGGCACCTGGCCCGGTTCGTCGCCGTGCAGGATCCGCTGCTGCGCACCGCCGGGCAGTTGACCGCGCTGGGCATGCTGCGCGCCGAGTACGACAACGCGCTCGCCGCCCTGCGCCACTTCTGCGACTCCGGCGACGCCCGGGCCGCGGTCACGCTCGCCCTGGACCTCTGCTGGTACTGGCAGATGTTCGGCCGCAACGCCGACGCCGGGTTCTGGCTGACGGAGGCGCTCGCGGTGCCCGGCGAGCGGGATCCGGTGGCGGCCGACTGCGCCGAGGTCGTCCTGCTGCTCAACCGCAACGACACCCGGCCGCCCGCCGTCGGCGACGACCGGGTGCGGCGCCTGTCGCTGCGCCTCGCCGGGTACCCGGACCTGCCCGGCCCGGCGGGGGCGGTCGCCGCCGTCACCCTGTACTTCGCCGGGGAACGGGAGCTCGCCGACGCCCGGATCGACCGGTACATCGACGGGCCTGATCCGTGGCTCGCCGCACTGTCCTACCTGTTCCGGGCGCAGATCGCCGAGAACGACGGTGACGTGGAACGGCTCCGGGCGAGTGTGTCCGCGGCCATCGAAGGTTTCCGGGCCATCGGCGACCGGTGGGGGCAGGCGACGGTGCTGCCGCTCCGGGCCCTGTGCCGCCAGTACGAGGGCGACCTCGACGGCGCGCTCGCCGACCTGCGGGCCGCCCGGGCGTTCGCCGCCGAGTTCGGGTCGCTCGACATCGGCGACGAGATCTTCATCGACCTGCGCTGGGCCGACCTGCACATGCGCCGCGGCGAACCGGACGAGGCGATGACAGCGCTCGCTGCCGCCCGGGCCCGCGCCGACCGCTCCTCGTCACGGGAGCTGAGACTGCTGGTGGACGCCCTGGAGGCGGGCATCGTGCTGTGGACCGGCGAACTGGACCGGGCCGCCGCGCTCATCGATCGGGCCGCCGCCGGGCTGGGTGTGGAAAGCCACGAGATGCCGATGATGGGCGGCGACCACGGGTGCGCCATCGTCGGAGCGATCCGGGCCGCCGTCGCCGTCCGGCGGGGTGAACCGGACACCGCGGAGAAGGCGATCGCCATGGCCTATCCGGCGGCGGTGCAGACCAAGGATTCGCCGATCCTGGCCATGGTCGCGGTCGCCGCCGGTGGGGTGGCCCTCGCCCGCGGGCACGCCCGGGACGCGGCGGCTCTGCTCGGCGCGGCGGCACGGCTGCGCGGCGCCCACGACCACACCGACCTCAACGTGGTGGCGGTGTCCGCGCAGGCGCGGCGGGTGCTGGGGGAGGAGGGGTTCGGGGAGGCGTACGCCGCGGGGTGGTCCCTGGAAAGACAGGCCGCGCGGAGCCTGATCGACCCCGCGCGGCGCGAGCTGCCTCAGGCCCGTCTGGCGTAACCGCGCAGGGCGAGGGGCACGAAGACCACCAGCAGGCCGGCCATCCACAGCAGGGTGGTGGTCAGCGGCCCGGCCACCGGCCCGCCGATCAGCAGCCCGCGGATCGTCGCGACCAGCGGGGTGATCGGGTTGACCGACACGAACGCCTGCACGAACCCGGGCAGCGTGCCGGTCGGCACGTACACGTTGCTGCCGAAGGTGAGCGGCAGGATCAGCAGGAACATGATGCCCTGCACGGCGCCGGGGGTCCGGGCGAGCATGCCGACCCACACCGAGATCCAGCAGAAGCACAGCCCGAACGCGATCGACAGGCCGACCGCGGCCAGCGCCGGGACCACGCCGGTCTCCACCCGGAAGCCCATCACGACGGTGCCGAAGCCGAGGATCGCCACGCACACCGACAGGTAGCGGACGACGTCGGCGAGGACCGCCCCGACCAGTGGCGCGGCGCGGGAGATCGGCAGCGACCGGAACCGGTCGAAGACGCCCTTCTCGATGTCGGCGTTCAGGTTCTGGCCGAGCGCCATGCCGCCCATGGCGAGGGACTGCGCGAGCATGCCGGGCAGCACGAACTGCAGGTACGCGTGCCGGTCCCCGTCCGCGATGGCGCCGCCGAACAGGTAGGTGAACAGCACCAGGAAGATGATCGGCTGAATGGTGACGTCGATCAGGGCCTCCGGCGTACGCAGCGTCTTGATCAGGCTGCGCTGGGCCAGGGACGTGCTGTGCCGGGCGATGGCCATCGTGCTCATACCAGTTCCTCCTTCTTGACCCGCCCGGTCAGGGCGTGGAACACCTCGTCGAGGCTGGGCAGGTGCAGCGCCAGCTCGGTGACCTCGATCCGCTCCGCGCGCAGCGCCGGGATCAGCTTGTCCAGCACCTCGTCGCCGCTGACCGGCGCCGAGGCGGCTCCCGGGCGGGCGCCGGCGGCCTCGTCCAGGCTCGCCGACGTGCCGGGCGCGGCGATCAGGTCGAGCAGCCGCAGCACGTCCGGCAGGCGGCCCGGGTCGGCCGGGCGGACCCGCAGCGTCTGCCCGCCGGTGGTGCGCTTGAGCCCGTCCGGGGTGTCCTGGGCGATGACCCGGCCGTGGTCCACCACCACGATCTCGTCGGCGAGGGCGTCCGCCTCCTCCAGGTACTGGGTGGTCAGCAGCACGCTCGCGCCGCTGGCCACCTGGGTGCGGACCACACCCCACATGTCCTCGCGCTTGGCCGGGTCGAGGCCGGTGGTCGGCTCGTCCAGGAAGATCACCTCGGGGCGGCCGACGAGGCTGGCGGCCAGGTCGAGGCGGCGGCGCATGCCGCCGGAGTAGGTCTTCGCGGGCCGTTGCGCGGCTTCCGTCAGGTCGAACCAGTTCAGCAGCTCCCCGGCCCGGCGCCGGGCGTCGCGTCCGGTCATGTCCAGGAGGCGGCCGATCAACACCAGGTTCTGTACGCCCGTCAGGTCCTCGTCCACGGAGGCGTACTGGCCGGTGAGCCCGATCCTGCGGCGTACCTTCGCGGGGTCCTTGAGGACGTCGATCCCGGCCACGAAGGCCCGGCCGGCGTCCGGTTTCAGGAGGGTGGCGAGGACCCGTACGGCGGTGGTCTTGCCCGCCCCGTTGGGCCCGAGCACCCCGAGCACCGTTCCGCGGCGCATCGACAGGTCCACGCCGTCGAGGGCCTGCGTCTTCCCGAATCGTTTGCGCAGCCCTTCGGCGCGCACCACCAGATCGTCCGTCATGCCGCCGAGACTGCCGGGCCGTGCTGGCACCGGCCGCACACGCGCCTGGCACGCCCCGCACACGGCCCTGTCATGCGGGCCGAAGCGCGCGAGCCGTCGCCCAGGCCGGTCATCGGGTGGCCGTGGCCGGGCTGGGCGACGGCCGGTGTTCGCCGGCCGTCGTGCAGGCCGGTTTTCGGGTGGGCGTGAGCGGTGTCAGCGACGGCTGGGTTTCGTGGGCCGTCGTGCAGGCCGGTTAACGGGTGGCGGTGGGCGGTGTCAGCGACGGCCGGCGAAGCCGGCCGTCGCTGACACCTGTCACGTAGCCGGCGTGGGCGACGGCTCGCGAACCGGGGCGGGCGGGTCGGTGGGCGCGGGGGCGTGGTCGTCGTCGACCATGGTGCGCTCGTCGAACGGGTCGCCGCCGGACAGCACCAGCTTCGCGCGGTCCCGGTCGAACCCGCGGACCCACACCCCGACCAGCACGGTGGCGACCGCGTTCCCGGCGAAGTTGGTCAGCGCCCGCGCCTCCGACATGAACCGGTCGATGCCGACGATCAGGCCGACCCCGTCGACCAGGTCCGGGCGGTGGCTCTGCAGGCCGCCGGCGAGGGTGGCCAGGCCCGCCCCGGTGACCCCGGCCGCGCCCTTCGACGCGATGATCATGAACAGGAGCAGCGAGACCTGCTCGCTCACCGACAGCGGGTCGCCCATCGCCTGGGCCACGAACAGCGACGCCATGGTCAGGTAGATGGCCGTGCCGTCCAGGTTGAACGAGTACCCGGTGGGGACCGTGATCCCGACGACCGGCCGGGCGACGCCGACGTGTTCCATCTTCGCGATCAGGCGGGGCAGCGCCGACTCCGACGACGACGTGGACAGGATCAGCAGGAACTCCCGGCCCAGGTACGTGAGCAGGCTGAAGATGTTGATCCGGGCGACCAGCCACAGGAGCGCCCCGAGCACCACGAACACGAACAGCACACAGGTGGCGTAGAAGCCGGCCATGATCTGGACCAGGCTGATCAGCGCATCGGTGCCGGTCTCGCCGACCACCGCCGCGATCGCGCCGAACGCGCCGAGCGGGGCCAGCCACATCAGCATCGCCAGGATCCGGAACACCAGCCGCTGGAACACCCCGATCGCCCGTAGCACCGGCTCGGACCGCTCGCCGAGGGTCTGCAGCGCGAACCCGGTCAGCAGCGCCACGAGGAGGGTCTGCAGCACGTTGCCGTTGGCCAGCGGGGCGAGCAGGCTGTCCGGGATGACGCCGAGCAGGAAGTCGGCGGTGCTCTTGGCCGGTTCGCTGCCGACCGCCTTCTGCCCGGCCGCGGCGGTCGAGGCGTCCAGGCTCATCCCGGAGCCCGGGTGGATGAGGTTGCCGACGACCAGGCCGATGCCGAGCGCCACCGTCGACATCGACAGGAAGTAGCCCAGGGCCAGGCCGCCGACCTTGCCGACCTGGGCGGCCTGCCGGATCGAGCCGACCCCGAGGACGATGGTGCAGAAGATGACCGGGGCGATCATCATCTTGATCAGGTCGACGAAGCCGGTGCCGATGGGTTTCAGCTCCACCGCGGCATCCGGCCAGATCAGGCCCACGGCGATGCCGAGCAGGACGGCCGCGATGACCGCCAGGTACAGGTAGTGGGTGCGGTCACGTCTGACCGGCGGGGTAGCGGAAGTCATGCGGTGAATGTGGCCTGGGTCTCAGCTCGAAACACCGTTACGGTCATTCTGTTCACCCGTACGAAAGAAACAGAGGCCCAGGTTTGGCACGGCGCTGGAGTATCGCCCGGCAGCTCTTCGCGCTGCAGGTGCTGGTGGTGACGCTGCTCGTGGCGGTCGGCACCACCGGAGCGGTGCTGCTGGCCCATCAGGACGCCCGGGACGCCGCGACCGACGAGGTGATCGCGGTGGCGGAGACCATCGCGCGGGAGCCCACCGTCGCCGCCGCGCTGGGGAGCGCGGATCCGGCGGACGTCCTCCAGCCGTACGCCGAAGCCGTCCGGATCGCCACCGGCACCGATTTCATCGTGGTGATGGCGCCCGACCGCACCCGCTACAGCCATCGCACCGCGGCGCTGATCGGGCAGCCGTTCGCCGGATCGGTCGACGAGGCGCTGCGCGGCGGCCGGGTCATCGAGGAGTACCGGGGCAGCCTCGGCGACTCGGTACGCACCGTCGTCCCGGTCCGCGCCCCGGGCGGCGCGATCGTCGGGCTGGTCTCGGTCGGCATCACCACCGACGCGATCAACCGGGAGCTGCTCGGCCGGCTGCCCGTGGTCGGCGCCGCGACCGGCGTCGCCCTGCTGCTGGCCGCGGGCGGGTCGTGGCTGCTCAGCCGCCGCCTGCGCCGGCAGACCCACGGGCTCGGGCCGGCCGAGATGACCCGGATGTACGAGTACTACGACGCGGTCCTGCACGCCGTCCGGGAGGGTCTCGTGGTCGTCGGCCGGGACGGCCGGATCGAGCTGATCAACGACGAGGCGCGGCGGCTGCTCGGCGCCGGCGACGGGCCGGCGGACCTGCCGCCCGAGGTGGCCGCGCTGATCGCCGAGCAGCGGCCCACCGTGGACGAGCCGGTGCTGATCGGCGACCGGGTGCTGGTCGCCAGCCGCCGGGAGACCCGCTTCGACGGGCGGGTCCTCGGCACCGTGCTGACCTTGCGCGACCACACCGAGCTGCGGGAGCTGACCGGGGAGCTGGACTCGGTCCGCGGGCTCACCGAAGCGTTGCGCGCGCAGGCCCACGAGGCCGCGAACCGGCTGCACACCGTGCTCACCATGGTCGAGCTGGGGCGGACCGGCGAGGCGATCCAGCTCGCCACCGCCGAACTGGAACTGGCCCAGCAACTCACCGACCAGGTCGTCGGCGCCGTCGAGGAACCCGCCCTGGCGGCGCTGCTGCTCGGCAAGTCCGCGCAGGCCGGGGAACGCGGGGTGGAGCTCACCGTCGACGCCGGGTCCCGGCTCAGCGCGTCGCCGCTGCCCGGCCGCGACCTGATCACCGTGGTCGGCAACCTGATCGACAACGCCCTCGAAGCGGTCGCCGGCACCCCGTCACCGCGCCGGGTCGGCGTGCTGGTCCGCGAGGAGGACGGCGAGGTGCTGGTCCGGGTCACCGACAACGGCCCGGGTCTGCGCCCGGACCAGGCCGCCGACGCCTTCCGGCGCGGATGGTCCACCAAGGGAGACGGGCACGGCATCGGGTTGTCCCTGGTGCGGCAGGTTGCTCAGCGGTACGGGGGAACGTACGGCATCCGGGACGCTCCGGGCGGCGGGGCCGAGCTGACCGTACGCCTGCCGGTGCCCGCATGATCTCCGTGCTGGTGGTCGACGACGAGCCGCTGATCGCCGAGGCGCACGCCGCGTACACCGCAAGGGTCGGGGGTTTTCAGGTCGCCGGTGTCGCGCTGACCGCGCGGGAGGCGATGAGCCGTCTCCGCGCCCACCCCGTCGACCTCGTGCTGCTGGACCTGAACCTGCCGGACAGGCACGGCCTGGAGATCGCCCGGGCGTTGCGGGCGTCCGGCAGCGGCACCGACGTCCTGGCCGTCACCTCCAACCGCGACATCGCCATGATCCGCCAGGCCGTCGCCCTCGGGGTGACCCACTACCTGCTGAAACCGTTCACCTTCGCGGCGTTCCGGGACAAGCTCGAACGGTACGCCCGGTACCGCCGGCAGCTCGCCGAATCCGCCGAGGTGGCCGCCCAGCACGAGGTGGACCGGGTGTTCGCCACCCTGCGCGGCGCCCCGCCGGACACCCTCCCCAAGGGACTCGACAGGGCCACCTTCGACCTGATCTCGGCCGCCCTGCGCGCCGTCGCGCCGGCCGGCCTGTCCGCCGCCGAGGTCGCCGCCCGCACCGGCACCTCCCGGGTCACCGCCCGCCGCTACCTGGAACACTTCGCCGACAACGGGCAGGTGGTGCGCAGTCCCCGGTACGGCGGACCGGGCCGCCCCGAGGTCGAGTACCGCCCCGCATCGACGGGTACCAGCAGTCCATGACCGACCAGACCCTGATCATCCTGGGCGCCACCGGCGATCTCACCGCCCGCCTGCTGCTGCCCGGCCTCGGCGCGCTGCTCACCGCCGGCCACGTGCCCGGCCTCACCCTGATCGGCGCCGCCACCGACGACTGGGACGACGACAAGTGGCGGGCCCGCGTCCACGAGTCGTTCGGCGCCCACGGCGCGGCCGCCGCCTCCGCGTCCTCGGGGGAGGCGACGCCGGAGACCGACAGCTCCACGGCCGCCTCGCAGGTCGCCGACCGGGCCCGCTACCTGCGCACCGACGTCACCGACAGCGGCGACCTGCGGCGGCTGCTCGCCGAGGCCGGCGACTCGGTGGCGATCTTCTTCGCCCTGCCGCCCGCCGTCGCCGCCAAGGCCTGCGAGGCGCTGCTCGACGTCGACCTGCCGGACGGCACCCGCCTGGTGCTGGAGAAGCCGTTCGGCACCGGCAGCGCCGCCGCCGCCGAACTGAACGCGCTGATCCGGCGGCTCGTCCCGGAGGAACGCGTGCACCGGGTCGACCACTTCCTCGGCAAGTCGACGGTGCTCAACATCCTCGGCCTGCGGTTCGCCAACCGGATCTTCGAACCGATCCTGAACGCCGGGCACGTGGCGAGCGTCGACATCGTCTTCGACGAGAACCTCGCCCTCGAAGGCCGGGCCGGCTACTACGACCACGCCGGCGCGCTCGCCGACATGATCCAGAGCCACCTGCTGCAGATCCTCGCCCTGCTCGCCATGGAGGCGCCGTTCAGCATGGCCGCGGGGGAGTTCCGGGACCGCAAGGCCGACGTGCTGCGGGCCACCCGGTTGTTCTCCGAGGACCCGGAGCAGTGCAGCCTGCGGGCCCGGTACACCGCCGGGTCCCTCGACGGGCGCGACCTGCCGTCGTACGCCGACGAGCCCGGCGTCGACCCGGCCCGCGGCACCGAGACCCTCGCCGAGCTCGTCCTCACCGTGGACACCTGGCGGTGGGCCGGGGTGCCGTTCCGGCTGCGGTCCGGCAAGGCCGTCGGCGACAGCCGCAAGGAGGCCGTGATCACCTTCAAGCGGCCGCCCCGGGTGCCGGACGGGCTGACCGGCGTCGACCAGCCGGACCGGCTGCGGATCGGGTTCGGCCCGGACCACCTGGCCATCGACTTCAACATCAACGGCCCGGGTGATCCGTTCGAACTCGATCCGGTCAGCCTGGAGGCCGACTTCGGTGCCGGAGACCTTCCGCCGTACGGGGAGGTGCTGCGCGGTGTGTTCGACGACGACCCGACCCTGAGCGTCCGGGCCGACACCGCCGAGCAGTGCTGGCGCATCGTCGAGCCGGTCACCGAGGCGTGGCGGGCCGGGAAGGTGCCGCTGCGCGAGTACCCCGCCGGCAGCGCCGGTCCCAGCCTCTGGTTGCGGTGACCTCCACCGTCTCGTACGCCGGCGCCGCCCATCATCCCTTGTCGAGAGCGCGCCTCCGGCGATGGATCAAACCGGCGTACGAGACGACGACCGCCACGGCGATCAACAGGCGCACCTCGTTCAGATGGCGCTCCGGGTACATCACGCCGGTCAGGTACGTGTCGATGAAACCGCGTGCCAGCCCCGACTGCCCGGCCCGCTCCCGCGCCCGGTCCTCCACGTACGTCAGTGGGCAGTTCAGGTCGAACAGCACGATGCACAGGCCCCAGCCGGCCGCCGCCAGGTGCAGCCAGATCGCTTTCGGCCAGCGCCAGGCGACGAAACCACCGAGCACCACGAATGCGATGAACAGGAAGTGCACGACCATCGTGACCTCGGCCAGGACCCGGAAACCCATGCCGCCGATTCTCCTCGATTAATTCGTTGGACGGGCGCCGCGGCCGCGCCTAAGTTGGTCTTCAACACCGACCGGGCCGAACAGCCCGGCAGATCCGGAGAGGAGGAGACGATGTCCGCCAAGCGCCTGTGGCCGGCCATGCCGAGTTCCCCCGCCCGGAGTCTGAGCCGACTCCTGGCCCGGTGGCGCAGCTAGCGAACCGCTAGCGATCCCAGCGCCGCCCTTCCGCAGACGGAACCGGGCGGCTTCTTCGTATACGGGTGTAGCTCAACCGGTAGAGCACTGGATTCCAAATCCGGCAGATGCGGGTTCGACTCCTGCTGCCCGTGCTTTCCTTGACAATTCCACAGCGGATGACAGTTTGATCATTGTCCCCGTAGCTCAGCGGATAGAGCACCGGATTACGGATCCGGGTGTCGGGAGTTCGAATCTCTCCGGGGACGCTGTCTCGCTTCCGTAGCCCAACTGGCAGAGGCGCCGTCTTGAGGGGGCGGTCATGTGCGCGTTCGACTCGCGCCGGAAGCACGTTCGATCAAGCCCGGGTGGCCCAACTGGCAGAGGCGCTGCGTTCAGGTCGCAGAGGTTAGGGGTTCGAATCCCCTCCCGGGTACGTGGGGCTCGTAGCTCATCAGGGAGAGCGTCTGTCTTGCACACAGAAGGTGGCCGGTTCGAGTCCGGCCGGGTCCACGATGGAGGACTGGCCGAGCGGTCCAAGGCGGCGGATTGCTAATCCGCAGCAGGGGTAGTACTCCTGTCGAGAGTTCGAATCTCTCGTCCTCCGCGCACGTCGCCGTAGCTCAGAGGCCCAGAGCGCCGCGCTCATGACGCGGAGGGCGGTGGTTCGAAACCACCCGGCGATACGCAGTACAGCACCAACCACGGGTCGTGGCGCAGCTTGGTCAGCGCGCTCGCTTTGGGAGCGAGATGTCGCGGGTTCGAATCCCGCCGACCCGACGGGTTCCACAAGGGTGACGCCAGCCGATCGGCGCCGGCCGCCGCTTCGAAAGCGGTGGGAGGCTTGACCGCCTCGTAGGGGTTCGACTCCCTTCGTCACCGCTTTCACATCACGCGCTGCTAGCTCAATGGGTAGAGCAACCGGCTCTTAACCGGTGGGTTCGGGGTTCGAGTCCCCGGCGGCGCACTCGCAGGGTATGGGAGGAGCCGGCCTGGCTTCGGGAACGCCGCTGGAAACGGCGTGGGCCCCGTGAGGGGCCCCGTGGGTTCGAATCCCACCTCCTCCGCGGTGAAGCAGTGACGAGGTCGAGCCTGTCATCCGCTGGGGACTCGCCTCGGAGGCCTGCGCGTGGAGGCCTGAGCTGCGAGAACGCCGGAATGAACAACTTGCGTGAATCCCTCGGAAGGGGAAACCTGCGGGAAAGGGATGCGCGTGAGGAGGCCTGCCATGGGCAAGGTCGTCGCTGCCCTGTCCATGTCGGTGGACGGGTTCGTCGCTGATGAGAACGACAGTGTGGGCGAGTTGTTCGGGTGGTACCAGAACGGGGACGTCGAGGTGCCGACCGCTGATCCACGGCGGACGTTCCATGTGACCGAGGCGAGCGCACGGTTCCTTAAACCGTTGCTGGGCAACGCCGGGGCGCTGGTGTGCGGGCGGCGGCTGTTCGACCGTACCGATGGGTGGGGTGGCAGGCATCCGGCGGGGTGCCCGGTGTTCGTGGTGAGTCACGGGGTGCCGGGGTGGTGGCCGCGGGACGATCCGGAGACGACGTTCTGGTCGGATGCGATCTCGGCGCTGGAGGCGGCGCAGAAGGTGGCGGGGGACCGGGTGGTGGGGGTGTCGACGCCGACGCTGACCCGGCAGTACCTGGACGCGGGGCTGCTCGACGAGATCACCGTGTCGCTGGTGCCGATTCTGCTCGGTGCGGGGACCCGGCTGTTCGAGACGCTGGTGGTGACGCCGGTGCGGCTCGGTGACCCGGAGGTGATCGAGGGACGCGACGTCACCCATCTGACGTATCGGGTGGTGCGTTAACCGAGCAGGTTGTCGTCGCTGGTGGACGGTTCCGGGTCGGGGAGCCGGGTCATCCGGAACGAGTTGAGCAGCCCGAGGAGACCGGCGAGCAGCGGCAGGAGCAGGGCGGCCTGCAGGGCGATCGGGCGGGCCTCGGTGTTGATGCGCAGGATCTCCTCCCGTACCTCAGGAGGTCTGCCGGTCAGAAGACTGTCGAGGTGCTCGTTGGTCATCACCTCGGCGTTGCGGTCCAGGGCGACGGCGACCTCCTGTTTCTCGGCCGGGTCGAGGACGGTGCTGTCGTCGGCGTGGCTGGTGAACGAGAGGGTGAGAGTGGCCAGCATGATCGCCCCGGCGGTGGCGAGGCCGAACGAGAGGCCGAAGGATCCGCCGGCGGAGTTGACGGCGGCGGCTTCGCTGACGCGTTCCTCCTCGATCGGGGAGAGGGTGTAGTTGTTGAGCTGTGACACCAGCAGTCCCAGCCCGGAGCCGGCGATGGCGAGCGGGATCAGCAGTTGCCAGCCGAAACCGGCGTCCGGCACCAGCGGGACGAGGACCAGGGTGCCGAGGGTGAGCAGCAGGAAACCGGCCCGGATGACGAAAGCGGGACGGCGGCGGCCGGCGCGGCGCCCGGCGAGCAGGGCGACGGCGAACATGCTCAGCGACAGCGGGGCGAGGGAGAGCCCGGCCTGCAGGGCGTTGTAGCCGAGGACCATCTGCAGGTAGATCGGCAGGGCGATCATCAGGCCGCCGAGCGCGATCTGCTGGAGCATCTGCCCGGTGATGCCGGCCCGGAACAGCCCGGATCGGAACAGTTCCGGGTCGAGCAGGGCGGGACGGCCGGTCCGTTTGCGGTGGACCAGCCAGTACGCGAGGCCGGCCAGCCCGGCGATGCCGAGGGCGATCAGGGCGAGGACGGCGCTGCCGTCCTCCTCCCAGACCAGGATGCCGAGGACCACCCCGCCCATGCCGACGACCGAGAGGGCGGCGCCGACCAGGTCGATGTGCCGGGGCCCGTGGTATTCGACGTTGCGGACCAGGCCGATGCCGGAGAGGACGACGGCGATGATGACGACCTCCAGGGCGAAGCCGACCCGCCAGGACAGGAACGTGGTGATGAACCCGCCGAGCAGGGGGCCGACCGCGGCGGCGATGGCGGCGGCCGCGCCGACCATGGCGTAGACCCGGCGTTGTCCGGCGCCTTCGAAGTTGCCGTGGATCAGCGACTGCATCGCCGGGAGCAGCAGGGACGCGCCGATGCCGCCGATCAGCGCCCAGCAGATGACGATCGGGAGCAGGGTGTCGGCGATCGTCATGGCCAGGGCGCCGACGGCGTAGCCGAGCAGGCCGAGCACGTACGCCCGCTTGCGCCCGATCAGGTCGCCGACCTTGCCGCCGATCAGGATGAACGCGGCCGAGACCAGCGCTTCCAGGGCGATCGCCGATTGGACGCTGCTGGCGGTGGTGTCCAGGTCGCGCACCACCGCGGAGATCGAGACGTTCATCAGCGAGGTGTCGACGACCAGGACGAACATGGCCGCCGACAGGAGGACGGCGAGTCGTCTCTGTTGTGCCATGGATGCAGCGTGCTCACGGTTCGGCCGGTCGTCATCCTCCGTCGGGGATGAGCAGCTTCTCCGGTTCGGCGCGGTGCTGAGGCCGAACGTGCGACCGGTGTTCGGCCTCCAGGTCGTCGCCGGGTTCGAGCCTGGTCACGACGTCGTGCACTGCCTCCACCGTTGCGCGCATGCGGGCATGATGCCATTTACTCGCTTTCGGTACGCCCGATCGCCCCGCATGATCACATCATGCTGATTCAGCTGACCATGCGCGGTTACAGCGCCGAGCATCTGGCCGGGATGGTGGCCGAACACGGTGGCGAACTCCGCCTGGTTCGCCTGGACCAGGGTGCCATGAATCCGGTGCCGACGATCGTGCTGCGGGGCGAGCGGTCGGTCATCCGCGAGTGGGAGCGGCGGGGCTACGTGGCCCGGTCCCGGTTCCTGGTGCCGGCGGAGGAGGGCAGGCGGGACTTCGAGCACCACATCGAGCTGCGGGACGTGCCGATGGGTGCCTCGGCGATGGTGGCGCTCGCCGAGCTGGCCGAGTCGCACGGGGCCGGTCTGTGCCGGGATCCGCGGCGGCTGGTGGTGCAGCGCTGCCCCGGGGCGGCCCGGGCGGGGGCGGTCGAGCGGCGGGAGCTGCTGCTGGCCGGGCTGCGGGCGGCCGGTCACGAGGTGCTCGCGGTGGAGAGCTGGCACATCAAGCACGACAGCGATCCGGACCAGGACGAGGGTTGGCTGTTCACGAAGCGGCCGGCAGGTCGGGGGAATCTGATTCACCAGGGGACGAGGGATTTTCCGGCGACGTTCCGGCCGGTGCCGCCGGGCAAGGGCATCAAGCAGCGGTACGTGTTCGACCCGGCGCTGAAGCAGTACGGGAACGCGTACCGGCCGGGGGAGCCCACGTTCGCCGACCCGGTGGCCGCGCATCGGTGGCAGGCGGCCCGGGAGGCCGCGATGAACCACCTGATCACGGCGATCGGCCGGAGCCGCTGGGCGGAGCATCTGATGCTGCGTGGCAGCGCGGTGATGCGGGCCTGGGTGGGCGACGCCGCCCGGCCGCCGGGTGACCTGGACTTCGTGGTGGTTCCCGCCGACGTCACCAGTGTCAGCCGGGAGGCCCGTGAGCTGCTCGACGGGATCATCGCGGCGGCGGACGGCGCGGGTCTGCAGCCCGGTGGCGTCGCGGAGTCCGGGATCTGGACTTATGAGCGTGCCGACGGCCGCCGGCTCGTCATCCCGTTCGAGGTGGCCGGGGCGCCGGACGACAGCGTGCAGATCGACGTGGTGTTCGGTGAGCAGCTGCCGCTCGGCCCGGAGCGGATGGCCCTGCCGGGGATCGGGGCGCCGGTGCTCGCGGCGACCGCCGAGCTGTCGCTGGCGTGGAAGCTGCTGTGGCTGAGCACCGACTGCTACCCGCAGGGCAAGGATCTGTACGACGCGGTGCTGCTCGCCGAGTACACCTCGGTGGACCTCGCGCTGGTCCGTGAGCTGATGCTGCCGGAACTCGGCGCCGAGGCCGGCTCGTTCACCGCCGCGACCGTGCTGAGCTGGCAGGACGTGGACTGGGCCAACTTCCAGGACGAATTCCCGGAGGTACGGGGAACGCTGCAACAGTGGCTGCGCAGGCTGGCCCTCGCTCTGGAGAGGAGCGAGGGCCGGCCCGTCACTCACGCCGCCGGACGGTAACCGGCGGGCCGGCTGGTGAACGTGCCCCGGCCGTGGGTGCGGCTGCGCAGCCGGGTCGCGTACCCGAACAGCTCAGCCAGCGGCACCGTGGCGGTCACCGTGCGTACCGAAGAATCGGTGACCTGGGCACGACGTGCCGCGAGGTCGCCGAGCACCGCGCCCAGCGTGTCGGACGGCGCGCTGACCGTGACCTCGGCGACCGGCTCGAGCAGCGCGAGAGTGCAGGCGCGCAGCGCCTCGCGGAGCCCGAACCGGCCGGCCGCCCGGAACGCCATCTCCGACGAGTCCTTGACGTGTGTCTGACCGTCGGTGAGCGTGACCCGCAGCCCGACGACCGGGTTGCCGCCGAGCGGGCCGTCGGCGAGGGCCTCCCGGCAGCCGGCCTCGACCGCCCGGACGAACTCGGCCGGCACCCGCCCGCCGGTCACCGCCGACGCGAAGGCGAAACCCGTGCCGTCGGCCGGCTCGACGTCCAGGACGACGTGCGCGAACTGGCCCGCGCCACCGTCCTGTTTGACATGCCGGTACACGAAGCCGGTGACGCCGCCGGTCACCGCCTCACGGAAGGCGACCTGCGGACGGCCGGTGGTCAGCTGCAGGCCGGTGGTCTGCCGCAGTTTCTCCACTGTCACCTCCAGATGCAGTTCGCCCAGCCCGGACAGCAGGACCTGACCGGTTTCCGTGTCCGTGCGTACGCTCAGGGACGGGTCTTCGGAAGCGAGCGCGGCGAGCGCGCTCGGCAGGCGCTGGGCGTCGGCCCGGGTGCGCGCCTCCACCGCCACCGACACCAGCGGCTCGGCGACCCGCGCGGCCTCCAGCACCACCGGATGCTGCCTGGTGGAGAGGGTCGCGCCGGTGCGGACGGCCTTCAGTCCGGCGACGGCGACGATGTCGCCGGCCACCGCCCGGTCGATGTCGGTGTGCTTGTCGGCGTGGACCCGCAGGATCCGGGCGATTCTTTCGGTACGGCCTGCGCCCGCGTCCCACACGGTGTCTCCCTTCGTGATCGTTCCTTGGTAGACGCGCAGGTAGGCGAGCCGGTCCCGCCGTTTGAAGACGAGCGCGACCGGGTCCGTGGCCGCGTCGCCGTTCGGGGCGGGCAGGTAGTCGACGACGGCGTCGAGCAGCGGCTCGACACCTTTGTCCCGGTAGGCTGAGCCGCACAGGACGACGACGGCCTCTTGCGTGCGAGTGAGATCCCGGAGCGCCGACTTGAGCGTTATATCCGACATGTCGCCTAATTCGTCCAGGGCTCCGGCGTGCAGCTCGGCGACGGCCTCCTCCAGCCGCCGTCGATGATCGCGCGCGTTCGCGTCCGTCGCCGGCGTCACGTGCAGAACCCCGCCCGGCCAGGTCAGCGTGCGCATCCCGACCAGGTCGACGACGCCCTCGAAATCGCCCTCGCGGCCGATCGGCACCTGGACGACCAGCGGCGTCACCTCGAGCTTGTCGCGGATCGAGGCGACCGCCGCGTCCAGGTCGGCGCCGGGACGGTCGAGCTTGTTGACGAAGGCGATGCGCGGCACGGCGTACCGGTCGGCGGTCCGCCACACCGTCTCGCTCTGCGGCTCGACACCCGCGACACCGTCGAACACGGCCACGGCGCCGTCGAGCACCCGCAGCGACCGCTCGACCTCGTCGGAGAAGTCGACGTGGCCGGGCGTGTCGATCAGGTTGAGCCGGTGACCGGCCCAGTCGCAGCTGACCGCCGCGGCGAAGATGGTGATGCCACGATCCCGCTCCTGAGGATCGAAGTCGGTGACGGTGGTGCCGTCGTGCACCTCGCCGGTCTTGTAGGTGGCGCCGGTGGCGTACAGGATCCGCTCGGTGAGGGTGGTCTTACCGGCGTCGACGTGCGCAAGGATGCCGATGTTCCGGACATGCATGATGGTTGATTCTTTCGAGTCTGATCGGGTGGACGGACTGCGCCTGTCACAGGCAGCGACCAGCTCCGGTGGCGCAGCCGGAGCCGGCCACACCAGACACGAGAATCAGCTCGAAACGCGACACGGGGATGACGACGGCGGTGCGGTAACGCATGGCCGTGCTCCTCTCGCTGTCGCAGTGGTGCCGCCACAGTAGGAGAGATCCGCAACCGGCGTCGACCGAATAACCTGGATCGATGCTGATCGTCGTTCTCCTGTTCATGGCGGCGGTCCGCGTCTGGAACCGCCGCGGCCCGGCCCGCGCGCAGCCCCTCACCGGGCCTCTCGCGGCGTTCGCCCTGGTCGCGGTCTCCGGTCTCCCTCCCGCCGAGGCGGGCCTCACCCTTTCCGGCTGGGGGTACGCCGTGAGCGCGGCCCTGGCCGTCGCGGCGGGGTACGGGGTGCTCCTGCTCGTCCCGGCCGGCCGGCGGGCCCTGGCCGCCCGGCACTACCCGAACCCGGTCCGCAAGGCGCTCCTCGGCGTCCCGCTCTCCACCGTGATCTTCGAGGAGGTGGCCTTCCGCGGTGTGCTGTGGGGACTGATCGCCGCCGGCCACGGGCCGGGCTGGGCCACCGTGATCACCGCGGTGCTGTTCGGTCTCTGGCATCTTCCCGACCGTGGAGAAGTGGCGTTCACCACCCTCGCGGGGGTACTTCTCAGCGTTCTACGGGTGCTCGGCGGCGGGGTCCTCGCCCCGTTCGTCCTGCACTGGACCGCTAATGGCCTGGGCATTCTCGCTTCGGCATGGGTGCGAAGATCCGGTCCGGGCGACGACGGCGGCACCGGGAAATCCTGAGAAACCTGTCGTACCTGTTCACTACGCTCCGGAATGCCGCCCAACCTGTGGAGATGTTGTGAGTTCTCAACCTGTGGCGGCGCCGGCGAAGCTGGACGGCGCCGTTCTCAAGATCGCCGGGGTCGTCGTCCTCGGCGCCATCATGTCAATTCTCGACGTGACAGTGGTCAGCGTCGCGATCCCTACCTTCATGGAAGACTTCGGCGCCACGTACGCCGAGGTCGCCTGGACGATGACCGGCTACACGCTGGCCCTCGCCACCGTCATCCCGCTGACCGGATGGGCCGCCGACCGGTTCGGCACCAAACGGCTCTACATGACGGCCCTGCTGCTGTTCACCCTCGGCTCCGGCCTGTGCGCGACCGCTGACGGCATCAACCAGCTCGTCGCCTTCCGGGTGCTGCAGGGCCTCGGCGGCGGCATGCTCATGCCGCTCGGCATGACGATCATGACGCGGGCGGCCGGCCCGGAGCGGATCGGCCGGCTGATGGCCGTCCTCGGCATCCCGATGCTGCTCGGCCCGATCGGTGGCCCGATCATCGGCGGCTGGCTGATCGACTCGTACAGCTGGCACTGGATCTTCCTGATCAACCTGCCGATCGGCGCGATCGCCCTGATCTACGCCCAGATCGTCCTGCCGAAGGACCGGCCCGAGCCGTCCGAGTCGTTCGACTTCATCGGCATGCTGATGCTGTCGCCCGGTCTCGCGCTGTTCCTCTTCGGCGTCTCCTCGCTGCCCGAGGAGGAGACCGTCACCGCCGACAAGGTGTGGATCCCCATGCTGATCGGCGCGCTGCTGGTGATCGGGTTCGTGTTCTACTCGTTCAAGCCCCAGCACCCGCTGCTCGACCTGCGCCTGCTGCGCAACCGCAACCTGACCGTCGCGTCGATCACGCTGGCCGTGTTCACCGTCGCGTTCATGGGCGCCGGCCTGCTCTTCCCGAGCTACTTCCTGCAGATCCACGGCGAGTCCACGCTCCACGCGGGCCTGCTGATGGCGCCGCAGGGCATCGGTGCGATGGTCACCATGCCGATCGCCGGCATGCTCGCCGACAAGGTGCCGGTCGGCCGCACCGTGCCGTTCGCGCTGCTCCTGATCGCGGCCGGGTTCTTCGCGTTCACCCAGGTCGGCACCGACACGTCGTACGTTCTGCTGTGCGGCTCGCTGTTCGTGATGGGTCTCGGCATGGGCGGCACGATGATGCCGATCATGACGTCGGCGCTGCGCACCCTCACCAACCACGAGGTGGCTCGCGGCTCCACGCTGCTCAACATCCTGCAGCAGATCGCCGGCTCGATCGGCGGCGCGATCTTCTCGGTGATCCTGACCGCGCAGCTCAACAAGTCGCCGGTGGTGCCCGGCGCGGTCAACCCGCAGACCCAGGAGCCGCTGACCGAGGCCGACCTGGCCACCCTCGGCCAGATGAAACCCGAGGCGGTCGCCAACTTCCCCGACCCCGGCCTGCTCGCACGCGGTCTGGACTTCGCCGCCGACGCCTTCGCCACGACGTTCACCGTCGCGTTCGTGCTGACGGCGCTGACCCTGATCCCGGCGCTGTTCCTGCCCCGCAAGCGCGAGGTGTCCCACCTGGCCGACGACGAGAAGGCCGCCGCCCCCGTCGTCCTGCACTGAGCCCGTCGTTCCACCGCCTGGCGTGTGGACTTCGAGCGCGCAGCGCGCCCGAAGTCCACACGCGGGCTCCCGGCCGCACCGGCGTCGTCAGCGCCGGCTGAGGTCGAGGGCGGCGACCTCGCGGACGGCCTCGGCGATGACCGGGAAGTCCTTCTTCAGCAGCGCGCCGTGGTTGCTGGCGACCTTCGCATGGATCCGGATGTTCGGGTTGCGGACGGTCAGCGTGTCCAGGGCGCCCCGGATCCGTTCCTGCTCGTCACCGCGGCTCCCGAAGGATTTCCCCGACGCCACCACGTACCGGGTGGGGACCGTGACGCCCTCGAGCACGGGCCCCAGTTCGCTTTCCCGGGAGAGCCTGCCCAGTTCGATGTTGCTGTCGGCCTGTTGCGCGGCGGTCATCCGGGGGGCGAGACCGGTCGGGCGCAGGAGCGGGAGGAACCAGCTCATGCGCCGGAACAGCTTCCGGATCCGCTCCTCCATGGCCTCGTCGAGCCAGTCCGACGGGAAGGCGCCGTCGACCATGATCGCCCCGATGGCGCGGTCCGGGTGCCGGTGGGCCCAGTGTGCGGCGACCACCGCTCCGTAGGACCAGCCCACCAGCAGGGCCCGGTCCACGCCCCGGGCCGCCAGGACCGCGTCGACGTCCCGGACCGCGGCTTCGAAGGAGTAGTCCGCCGAGCGGTCCGACCGGCCGCGGGCCCGCTCGTCGTAGGTGATGTGCCGCCACCCGGTCCCCAGCTCGGCGATGACCCGCCGCCAGTACCCCTGGGTGGCGAACTGCCCGTTGAGATAGACCACGGGAACGCCGGCGCCACCGGTGTCGGTGACGGCCAGCGCCGTGTCCTCGACCGGCACCATCCCGGACCACGCCGGCTCCGTCAGCGGGTTGCTGTTCTTCGACATCGCTTCCACCTGTTCCTGTCCGGGTCCTCTTGTTTCCGACAAGAGAAAAGCTACGTTGCCTTCACGGATATGGCAACGCGCCCGTTGCTTTCGGACAGAGGTTTTCCTGCTCAGAGGCTCTTAAGTGCTGCATTGGCCCTGAAGGTAATGCAACGTTACCCATCCACGTTGCAATGAGCAGGAAGTGAACGCGACGCTGATGCGGGCGGCGCGGGCCCGGTGCCGCGTCGCTACCGGCAGGCCGGGAGTCAGCCGATGGTCACCACCCGGGCCCAGGCCGGCGGCAGGTCCGGCTCGTAGTCGGGATCGCCCTCGTGCACGGCGGAGGGGCGAGGGAACAGGCCGATCACCGTGCGGCAGGGTGGGCGGCGATCCGGCCACGGGGTCTGGCCGTCGGTCAGGACCACGATGACGTCCGGGGACGGGCGGCCGGCCAGCGCCGTCGCGAAACCCTCCCGCAGGTCCGTGCCGCCGCCACCGAGCAGCGCGAGGCCTTCCGACTCGCAGATCGGGCCGCTGACGTGCGCGGCGGCGTCACACGACAGCACCCGCACCAGATCCCGGCGGCCACCGACCGCCCGGGCCATCGCGGCGACCTCCAGGAGAGCGCTGCCCAGTTCGGTGTCGCTCACCGACCCGGAGGTGTCGATGACCACGGTGACCCGCGGCGGGCGGCGGCGCAGACTCGGCAGCACCACGCCGGGCACGCTCGACGACCGGCGAGACGGCCGGCTGTAGACGTAGTCCGCGCCGACCCCCGGCGCCGACGCGGCCGACCGGACCGCGTTGCCGAGCAGCTCACGCCACGGCTGCGGCGGGTGCACGACCTTCTCCGCCCAGCGCTGCCAACCCGCCGGGGAACTGCCGGGGGCGCCGGTGATGCCCTGCGCCACCCGGTACCGGACGAGCGCCCGTTCCTGCTCGGACAGGCCGTCCGCGCCGTCCGGGCCGAGCTCCCACGGGCGGTCCAGGCCGTCCGCGCCACCGCCGCAGTCCAGCCAGGTCAGGTCCCGGCAGTACGGGCCCAGCGAGATCTGATCGAGGTACTCCTCCATCAGCTCGCCGGTCCTCAGGCCCAGCATCCGCGGCAGGATCGCGTTGCGCGGCCGGGGCAGGCCGTGCCCGTACACATCGTCGTTGATCTCGAAATCGGCGGCGATGTTCATCCGCAACCGGTCGCCCGGCCCGCCCAGATCCCTCGCCGTCGCCAGCCTCTCGCCGCGGCCGTGATGGTCGCGCAGCAGGTGGGAGACCTCGTGCACCCAGACGCCGGCCAGTTCGCCGACCGGGGTGGCGGCCACGAAGGCGGGCGAGACGTAGCAGCGCCAGTACCGGTCGACGGCCATCGTCGGCACCCGCCACGACAGGACCGGCTTCAGCGCGTACAACGCCGTCGCCAGATAAGGGCGGGCCTCGACGGCGAGCAGGCGGGCCGCGTACAGCTTCGCGGTCTCCTCGGCGGTGAACTCCGCCCGTACCGTGGTCATCGGGTCGCGGCCACCCGGCGCCGCAGCTCGATCACCGGGGCGATGCGCTCGATGCCCGCCGGGACCGGCCAGTCGTCGCGGCGCAGCGAGGCCAGCGTCGAGGCCGGCACCACCACCACGTCCGGCGCGCCCGTGTCGAGCGCCCGGGCGAGCACCGCCCACGCCGCCTCCCAGCGGGACCGGTCCGGGCGCTTCCGGACCGCCTCGACCACCCCGTCGAGCGTCGCCTGGCGCAGGTCACCGCGTTCCGGGAGCACCGCCGACGACGGATCGGCCAGGAGCGCCTCCGGATCCGGCAGGTCGAGACGGTCCACGAACGCCAGCAGCTCCAGGCCCGGGCCGTCACCGACCGTGCCCCGTACCAGCATCGACAGCACCTCCCGCGACGCGCCCGCCGCCGCCGCGAAAGCCACCAGCCGCAACGTCATTTCCCAGCTGCGCGGCGACGGCCACGGACCGCCCCGGCGCGCCTCGCTGTCCGGCAACCGGTGCACCAGCGCCGGCCGCGCCTCCAGGAAACCGCACACCGCCCGGCGGGCTCGCGCCACCGACGCCGGCAGCAGATCCTCCTCGAGCCGCGGCATCGTCGCCCGCGGCCACACCCCGCCGAGGCCCCGGACCACCACCTCGTGCTCGTACGACCACTGCACATGCACGAACCGGTTCGCCAGCGGCGGGCTCAGCTCCCACCCGTCGGCGGCCGACGAGCGGGGGTTCGCGGCGGCCACGATCCGTACGCCCGGCGGCAGCCGCAACGCGCCCACCCGGCGTTCCAGCACCACCCGCAGCAGCGCCGCCTGCACCGCCGGCGGCGCCGTCGACAACTCGTCCAGGAACAGCAGGCCCTTCCCGGCGCGGACCAGCCGTACCGCCCAGTCCGGCGGCGCCATCGGCACCCCCTGCACCGCCGGATCGTCGCCGACCACCGGCAGCCCGGCGAAGTCGGACGGCTCGTGCACACTCGCGATCACCGTGGTCAGCGGCAGGCCGAGCCCGTCGGCGAGCTGGGTGAGCGTGGCGGTCTTCCCGATTCCCGGCTCACCCCACAGCAGCACCGGCAGGTCCGCGGCGACGGCGAGGGCGAGGGCTTCCAGTTGGCTGTCCGGCCGGGGTTCGGTGCCGGTCGCGGTGAGCAGGGCGAGAAGGTCGGCAGAGACGTCAAGCATCAGATTCGATCACCTTGGGGGTCGTCGGGGCCGCTGCGCGGCCGATTTCTGCGGTACGCCGTACGCGAACCGGTTCTCGTGTCGCAGCTCGCGGTTTCGCCGTGTGCTGCGCCTTCCTCTGGGCCGCTGCGGGGCGAGCAGCCGATTCCTGTCCGGGCGATGCCGTCACGGCTACGGCCGGGGCTCCCGGACCGGTTCCCGATCTTGTGGACCCGGTGCCGGAGCCGGGCGCACAAGATCGAATTCCTGCCCCTTCTTGTGCGCTGAGCTGCGGAAATCCGGTTCTGCCTGCCCAAGATCGCGAGCCTTGCCGATCTTGGGCAGGTGGTGCCGGAGCGAGTTGCACAAGATTGCTGGTCGACTGTTCGAGATCGTTACGCATGCGCTTACCTTCATCGAAGGGTCGAGCGAGGCGAATGGTCGGGGCGGGAAGGGCGTCAACGGGGAGTGGTGATCCGCTTCGGGAGACGGTGGTGGCGGCCCCGGCGGCCGGCCCGGTCCTTGCGAGGTCCGGCCGGGACAGTCATCCGGCCTGGAGCGTGGGCGGCCAGGCCGGCGCGGTAGAGGCCGTGCTCGATCCGGGCCTGGGTAGCCTCTGCGAGCGCTTCACCGAGTTCACCCTCGGGTTCGGCGTCGGGGCCGAGCAATGCGGTGACCAGAGCTGTCGCACCCTCATGATCGCCGTGGTCCAGCCGGGTACGGATCTCGTCGAGGTTGGCCGGGTTCCGGAGGGCGGTATCGATCGTCCGAAGACACGGCAGAGGCGGCCCGCCGAGAGCCGTCAGCATCGACTCCCGGGCGAGTTCGGCGTCGTCATGATCGAGCGGCACCAGAACTCCACCGACCAGGCCCACGCGATGCATCTCGCCACAGCACTCGACCAGCCGATCGTCCGGGGCCTGATGGTTCGACGCCGAATAGTTCGGTACCGAGCAGTGTGGCGCCGAATAGTGCGGGGTCCAATAGTTCGGCGTTGCATAGTTCGGCGTTGAATAGTTCGGTGCCGCACGTTCTGGGGTGGCCGGGGACGGTGGATGTGGTGTCAGCGCTCGGGCCACCAGCGGGTGCAACCGGTCCGGGCTGATCATCCCGGAGTGGAGTAGTTCCACGTCGGGCGGTATCCAGGTGGCGGCGTAGGGGAGGACGGGGTCACCCGTACCCCCACGGCCTCTGCGGAAGGGAGTGCCGGGACGGTTCTCGCCGAGCCGGAGCCGCCGCCCGTTTCCGAGGCGGACGGTGACCGGGCCCGCATACCCGTCGGCCTCCCGGAGGATCGCCGCCTCGGCGATCCATCGATGTACGGCGTGACCGCTGTGCTCTTGCGGCAGGGACGGCCATTCGGTGGCGCCGGAGCGGGTGAGCAGGTCGGGGGAGCGGTCGGCGGCCCACAGATGTGGGTGGAGGTCGAGGCGGTACCGGTTGTCGGGGCGGGGGTGGGGATGCGGGCACGTGCCGGTGGTGGCCGGGTCCCACAGGGCGAGGCTGATCCGCTGGCCGGCGGCGGCCCAGCCGGGTGGGGTTCGGGCTACCAGGTGCACGTCGCCGGTGGGTTGCCGGTAGCGGGTCAGGGACATGGTCAGGCCCGGCCGCAGCAGGCCGTCCGCGATGGTGCGGGGCAGGTGCCAGCGCAGCAGGTCGGGGGCGAGACGTCGGAGGTCGGCACGGACGAGCGCGGCGAGGTCGTGGCCGCGGGTCCGTGTGACGGTACGGAGGTCGAGGTCCACGTCGACGTGCGCGGCGGCGCACGCTCCGGCCCAGTCGCCGGCGAGTCGTCGGGTGGTGGCGATCTCGATCATCGAGGGCGGCACGGCGAACTCCCGCACGCGCCGCCAGTGGAGAAGACGGGTCTGCCCGTCCGCGTTCAAGGAGCGCATCAGCACTCACCTGGCGCGAACGAGACCCCCGATCCATGCACGAAGGTAATCATCGCCGCGGAGCCTACAACCCCATCGCCCATCTGTCAGCCGGGAACCTCGCGGGAGCGGCCGAGGGGCGGCGGGGAGGGCTTCACCCGTACGAGGGAGGGGTAATCCTTTTCGGACCTTTGAAGGGGTTTCGCTTTCGAGACTGATCTTGCATTGCGGTATAACGGTGCGGTCGTGGAGAGGGATTCATTATCACCTTCGAGTGATCGGAATGGCGATAATCGATCAGTTTGCTGTACCTTTGGTCCAGAAAAAGCAGGACATCGCCTAGGTTTCCGGTGGGTAAATGATCCATGTCCTGGTCATTTCGGCCGCCCGTTTCGTTGATCCGGCATACCTGACTCGTTCGATCGGCTACGGCTAGGTGCGCAGAGTGCTCCGGGCCGTTACGTTAAGTACGTGTCAGGTGGTGATCGCCATTGGCACGCATCAGCATTGAGCTGGGGATAGGACCGATTTCCCGGATCAATGGAAGATCTGTCGACCCGGGGTCCTCCGAATGGACACGGGGCGATAGAAAGGTATGTGCATCAGCGTTCCTGACGGGGGCGGCGAACCGGCTGGGCCGGGCGTCCATCGACGAGGGTGGTGTGATGATCCGGGTCGTTGTGGTGAGAGACGAGGGATATTTCGGTGTCCCGGTGCGGACCTTCCTCGAAACCGAACCGGACATGCACTACGTCGACACCCTGCCGATCAGCGGCGATCTGGCCCCACGCGCGGCCCAGCTGTGGCCCGCCGTCGTCGTGATCGACACGGAGTACATGGTGAGTCAGGTCCTGCCGATCGCCGACGAGCTGCACACCGCCATCCCGTCCTGCTCGATGCTGCTGCTCTGCGACCCGTCGAAACGCGGCATGCTCCCGCCCCGCCGATGGAACGGCGGGCTCAACTTCCTGGTCAAGGACTCGTCGCCGGCGATGCTGGCGGACACCGTGCGGCGCCTGGCCCGTGGCGAGCGGGTGGTCTCGCCGATGCTGCAGGCCGCCTCGCTGAACACCGACCGCGGGTTGAGCACCCGTGAGCTGGAGGTTCTGGGGCTGGCCGCGGAGGGTGACTCGGTGAAGGAGATCGCCGGGCGGCTCTATCTGTCCGGTGGCACGGTCCGGAACTACCTCTCCGCGATCATCTCCAAGACCGGCGCCCGCAACCGCCTCGACGCGATCAGGATCGCCCGCAAAGAGGGCTGGCTGCGCTGAGAGGAGCGGTGGGAAGGTGGAAGGCGGGGAGCGGCGACCGGGTAGCGTAGGAACGGATGCCAACCCATCACATCGACATCCCGGCCCTGCCCGTACTGGTGCCTCTGGGCGTCGCCCTGATGATCTTCTCGGCGTGGTTTCTGCACCGCCGCGGGATGCTGACGCCGGGCCGTCTCGCGGTCGCCTGGTTCGCCGGGTGGTATGCGGTGGCCGTGATCGGCGCGACGATGCTGCCGATGCGGCTGTCCTGGGGGCCGGGCGTCGGCGACCCGGACCTCTACCGGATCCTCTGGGTGCCGATCGTCGACATGCGCCGCCGTGACTTCGTGCTGAACGCGATGATGACCGTGCCGCTCGGCGCCCTGCTCCACATGATCTTCGGGGTGCGCGGGGTGCGGCGCGTGGTGGGCATCGGTTTCCTGATCAGTTTCGCCATCGAGATGAGCCAGCTGACCCTGCTGCTCACCCTGCACGGCCAGCGCTGGGCGGACGTGCACGACGTGCTGTCGAACACGCTCGGCACCTGGCTGGGCTATCTGGCGTTCCGCTGGCTCATGCGTTCCGCACGCTGGAGCCGGGTAGTGGAAAGCTGCTCTTTCGCCCGAACCGCCCGCGGTACGCCAGCAGTGGCGCGATGACCCGGCGCCGCCCGGGCCGCGCCGAGATCCGCTGGTAGAGGTCACCGACCGAGGCGGCCAGGTGGTCCGCGTCGTACCGTACGCCCGCGGTCCGGGACGGCAACCGCGCGCCGCGCCGCTCGTCGAGGCACAGCAGCTCCGCGCGCAACGCCCGGGGCAGTGACTCGCGGTCGGCCGACAGCCGGAACGTGCCGCGGACCGGGGCGCGGGCTGCCGAGCGTTCCTCCAGCGGCGGGCAGGAGCCGTAGACGGCGGGCAGGCCGGCGGCGAGGGCCTCCAGGGTGGCGAGTCCGAAACTGGTCGTGTCCGGTGAGGCGAAGACGTCCATCGCGCAGAGCATCTCGCGCGGGTGGGCGACCGTTCCGGCGAACAGCACCCGGTCGGCGACGCCCTCGATGATCGCCAGGCGTTCCAGGGCGCGGCGGGCCGGTCCGTCGCCGACCAGCAGCAGCACCGCGTCCGGCACCTCGGTGACGGCCCGGATCAGCAGGTCGAACCGTTTGCCCGGGTCCAGCCGGCCGACGGCACCGATCAGGGGCACGCCCGGTTCGACGCCGAGCCGGCCGCGGGCGGCGGCCCGCAGGCCCGCGTCGAACCGGAACTCGCGCGGGTCGATCGCCTTGGGGATCACGGTGATCCGCCGGTCCGGCACGCCCCACGCGCGGAGCCGGCCGGCGACCGCCGGGGACGGGGCGATGGTGACCTGGCCGAGGCGTTCCGCGGCCAGGTAGAGGGCCCGGACCCCGCGGGACACCCGGCGGCCCTCGACGACCTCGGTGCCGAGCTGGTGCTCGGTGGCGACGATGGTCGGCACCCCGGCCAGGCGGGCGGCGATCCGGCCCTGCACGCAGGCCCGGTACTGGTGGGTGTGCACCAGGTCGTAGCGGCCGGAGCGGATGAGCTGCCGCAGGCGCCGGATCGCGGCCGGGTCCCGGTCGCCGGCGCTGGCGACGTGGTGGACCCGGGTGCCGGGCAGGTCGCCGCCGGAGAGCGAGACGATCTCGTTCTCGTACGGCAGCCGGCGCACCAGCAATCGCAATTGGTGACCGGCCGCCCCCGGCTCCAGCGTGCCGATCACATGCAGCACCCGCATCTGTGTGTCCCCCGGTCGCATTCTCGACAGAACGCTTGCCTCACCCGCCGTAAAGACGCTGCCGGAATTATGGCGGCAACGGAAGTCGCAGATGTCACGCCTAAGACGAGACGTTCTCACTGTGGATATGACATCCTCCGCCGAATGGCCATCCGGCCAGGGCTGAAAGTATCCGGCGGAAATGCCGATCAGTGAATGTGAAAGCTTCTCACGTAGCCCATGACAATTGCTACTGTGAACCGCCCTGCCAGGCTGCAACTCTGATTTTGCGAAAGGGCGCAGACGAGCTGAGGCTCGCATTTCTCCTGTCCGGAAATGCGTTTGTCCCGTGCTCGTTCTTCCTTGTCCGGGGAGGATCCGCGGCCGGCCGCGCCGGCATCGTACGAGGGGGAATCCATGCAGGTACGGCGACGAGCGCCCGGCGGAATCAGCGCCGACGCGACGCCCGGCGACTGGCGCGGCCCGGGTCGGCACCCGGTTCCGTGGCACCGCCGAGCCCTGCCCGGCCGCGCCGCACGCGCTGCCACCGACGCGCTGGCCCTGGGCGCCGCGCTGCTGATAGCGACGTTGCTGCGGCACGACGGCCACGTCGGTCACATCGACTTCCCCGGCCTGGTGACACTCGCCGCGATCGCCGCGATCGTGCACACCGTGGCCGGCATCCATTTCGGCCTCTACACCGGCCGCTGGTCGTACGGCTGTTTCGACGAGATCGCCGCGCTGGTGAAGACCGCCGCGGTCACCACCGGCGCGGTGTTCGTCCTGGACAGCCTGTCGTACCTGACACCCCGTTCGGCGGTCATCGGCGCCGGGCTGATCGCGCTGGTGTTCACCGCCGGCGTCCGCTACGCCGTGCGCCTGCTGCAGGACAGCCGGCTGCGGCCGTCGCCGGAACACGGAACCCGGGTCGTCGTGATGGGCGCGGGGGAGGGCGCCACCCAGGTGATCCGGGCGATGCTGCGCAGCCCGCGCAGCCCGTACGTCCCGGTCGCCCTGCTCGACGACGACCCGGCCAAACGCACCTTCCGGGTGATGGGCGTCCCGGTCCGCGGCACCCGCGCCGACATGGCCGACGTGGTCCGCCGCTTCAACGCCGAGGCGGTGGTCATCGCGATCCCGAGCGCCAGCGCCGACCTGATCCGGGCGCTGACCGCTTTGGCCCAGCCGCTCAACGTCGACCTGAAGGTCGTCCCGCCGGTGGTGGAGTTGTTCGGGCGGACCGTCCGGGTCGAGGACATCCGGCCGGTCAGCCACGAGGACCTGCTCGGGCGCCGCGAGGTCGGCATCGACCTGGCCGCCGTCGCCGGCTATCTCGAGGGCCGCCGGGTGCTGGTCACCGGCGCCGGTGGCTCGATCGGCTCGGAGCTGTGCCGGCAGCTCGCCCGGTTCCACCCGGCCACCCTGGTGATGCTGGACCGCGACGAGTCCGGCCTGCACGCGGTGCAGCTGTCCATCGACGGCCGCGGCCAGCTCGACGACCGCAACCTGGTCGTCGCCGACATCCGGGACCAGCAGCGCCTCGACGAGGTGTTCGCCGAGCACAAGCCGCACGTGGTGTTCCACGCCGCGGCCCTCAAGCACCTGCCGCTGCTGGAGATGCACCCGTCCGAGGCGCTCAAGACCAACATCATCGGCACGTACCAGATCCTGCAGACCGCGATCCGGCACAACGTCGACCGGCTCGTCAACATCTCCACCGACAAGGCCGCCGACCCGTGCAGCGTCCTCGGGTACTCCAAGCGGATCACCGAACGGCTCACCGCCGCCGCCGACGCCACCGCGACCGGCACCTACTGCAGCGTCCGGTTCGGCAACGTGCTCGGCTCCCGCGGCTCGGTGCTGACCGCGTTCGCCGCGCAGGTCGAGGCCGGCGGCCCGATCACCGTCACCCACCCGGACGTGACCCGCTACTTCATGACCGTGCAGGAGGCGGTCCGGCTGGTCATCCAGGCCGGGGCGCTCGAGAGCGAGGGCGAGGTGCTGGTCCTCGACATGGGCGAGCCGGTCCGGATCGCCGACGTCGCCAAGCGGATCGCCGACGCGGCCGAACAGCACATCCAGATCGTCTACACCGGGCTGCGGCCGGCCGAGAAGCTCGCCGAGGTGCTGCTCGGGCCGGACGAACCGGACCACCGGCCGAACCATCCGCTGATCTCGCAGGCGCCGGTGCCGCCGCTGGACGGCGCGGTGCTGTCGCTGCTCGACGCGTCGGCGCCCCGGGAGGACCTGATCGCCGTGCTGCGCTGGCTCGCCGAGAGCCCGGCCCTGTCCAAGACGCCGCACCCGGTCGTCACCACCAAGCAGCGCCGTCCCGAGTCGGCCGCCGTCCCACCGGCCCGGCGCTCGTGAACCGCCGCCGGCCCAAACCCCGGATCATCCCGAAGATTGAGGAGAGAACCCCCATGCGGGTCGTCATCGCCGGTCAGGGCTACGTGGGGCTGCCGCTCGCGGTCCGCGCCGCCGAGGTCGGGCACACCGTCGTCGGCTTCGACGTCGACGACGACCGGATCAAACGGCTCGCCGCCGGTGAGTCGTACGTCGACGACGTCTCCTCCGCCGACCTGCAGAAGGTCCTCGCCGCCGGATCGTTCCACCCGTCGTCGGACCCACGGTCCTGCGCCGGGTTCGACGTCGCGGTGATCGCGGTGCCGACCCCGCTGCGGGAGGGCAGCCCGGACCTCACCTACATCGAGGACTCGGCCCGCACCCTGGCCCGCTACCTGCGGCCGGGCGCGACCGTCGCGCTGGAGTCGACCACCTATCCCGGCACCACCTCCGAACTGGTCGCGCCGATCCTGGAGGAGGGGTCCGGCCTGATCGCCGGGGTCGACTTCCACCTCGGGTACAGCCCGGAGCGCATCGACCCGGGCAACCGCCAGTTCAACCTGGTCACCACGCCGAAGGTGGTGTCCGGGATCGACCCGGCCTCCCTCGCGTCGGTCCGGGCGTTCTACGCGTCGGTGGTCGAGCACACCGTGCCGGTATCCGACCCGAAGGTCGCCGAGCTGGCGAAGCTCCTCGAGAACACGTTCCGGCACGTCAACATCGCCCTCGTCAACGAGCTGGCGGTGTACGCCCACGAACTCGGCATCGACGTCTGGGAGGCGATCGACGCCGCCAGCAGCAAACCGTTCGGCTACATGCGGTTCGTGCCGGGCCCCGGCGTCGGTGGGCACTGCCTGCCGATCGACCCGTCCTACCTGTCCTGGCGGGTGCAGCGGACCCTCGGCCAGAGTTTCCGGTTCGTCGAGCTGGCCAACGACATCAACAACCACATGCCCGACTACGTGGTACGCCGTCTGGTCGCCGCCCTGAACCAGCGCCGTAAATCGGTCAACGGGTCGACGATCCTGCTGCTCGGCCTCGCCTACAAGCGGAACAGCGGCGACGCCCGGGAGTCGCCGGCCCGCCGGGTCGCGGCGCTGCTGCTGGAGATGGGCGCGACCGTCCGGGCCGCCGACCCGCACGTCGTCGAGGACGCCCACGTCGACAGCCGGGTGGAACGCGTCCAGCTCACCGCCGAGCAGGCCGCCTCCGCCGACGCCGTGGTGCTGCTCGCCGACCACGAGGCGTTCGACCTCGACCTGGTCGTGCAGCACGCGCCCTACGTCCTGGACACCCGGCACCGCCTCACCGGCGGAGCCGTCGAGAGCCTGTAAGGGAAGAGGTAACCGTGCGAGTCCTCTGGAACGGCGTCAACCGGCTGACCGCCCTCCTCATGGTCCTGCTGCTCGCCCCGCTGATCCTGGCGATCGCCGCCTGGATCCGGATCGCCGACGGCAAGGGCGTCCTCTTCGTCCAGGACCGGGCCGGAAAGGACGGCGTCCCGTTCCGGATGCTGAAGTTCCGGTCCATGGTGCACGACTCGGTGGCCCTCAGCGCGAAGCTCGGCATCGACGACCCGTTCGGGCTGGTCGAGAACGATCCGCGGATCACCCGGTGCGGCCGGTTCCTGCGGCGGACCAGCCTGGACGAGCTGCCCCAGCTGCTCAACGTGGTGACCGGCCGGATGAACCTGGTCGGCCCGCGCCCCGACGTGCTGCCGCAGGTCGCCAACTACTCCCCGGAGGACGCCCGCCGCCTCGAGGTCAAACCGGGCATCACCGGCTGGGCGCAGATCAACGGGCGCGACGACATCGACTGGCCGCAGCGGTTCATCCTGGACCGCTGGTACGTCGACAACTGGTCGCCCACCCTCGACCTCAGGATCCTCTGGCGTACGGCGATCAGCCTGAACCGTGGCGAGCCGCCGGTCCACGTCGACCAGCTCAACATCGCCCGGCAGAAGACCGGGCCGGCCGATGCGGAAGTCAGCCGTGCCGCCTGAACCGCCCCGCGAGATCGGGTCGGAGTTCCACTGGGACGCGGCCGCCCTGCTCGACGAGGAGCAGGGCGGTCTGCCCGGATGGCTGCCGTTCCGGCGGGCGCTGTTCGCCACCGGGGCCGGGGCGCTCGGTTCACTGCTGCGCCTGCTCGCGCCGGCCGGGCGGCTGCACGTCCCCACGTACTTCTGCATGGGCGTCGCCGCATTCCTCGCTCCACAGGCGCCGATCGGCTGGTACCGGCACCTGCCGGACGGCCACGGACCGTACTGGGCGACGCTGCGGCCCGCACCCGGCGACGTCGTGCTCGCCCAGAACCTCTTCGGCCGCGACGACCCCGGCGGCTGGGACACCTGGATGCGGGCACACCCCGGGATCACCGTGATCGAGGACCACTCGCACGACCCGTTCAGCGCGTGGGCCTGCGCCAGCACCGCCCACTACGCCGTCGCGTCGCTGCGCAAGACGCTGCCGCTGCCGGACGGCGGTCTGCTGTGGTCACCGCGCGGCCTCGACCTGCCGGTCCCGTCCGGTCCCGCCGCCGGCGGCGCCGACCTGAAACTCGCGGCGATGCTGCTCAAGGCCGCCTGGCTGGACGGCCGCCCGGTGCCCAAGGAGCACTTCCGGGAGCTGCAGCAGCGGGGCGAGAGTCAACTGCTGGGGAGTGCGGGGCCGGCGAGTGCGGTCACCGCGGCGTTGCTGCCGCTTCTGGACCTCGCTGCGGTACGGGGAACGAGCGCCCGGAACGCCGCGGAGGTGGCGGCAGCGCTCGGTGGGCGTACACCGCAAGGGTTTGAGATCTTGGGGGGTGGAGGTTTCCGGGTGCAGCTGCTGTGCCCGTCGCAGGCGGCGCGCGACCGGCTGCTGGCGTTCCTCGCGGAGAACCGGATCTTCGCGCCGGTGCACTGGCGGCAGGACCGGGCCGGGTTCTGGAGCGGCGACGAGGCCGCCGCCGACCTCGGCGACCGGATGCTGACGCTGCCTGTCGATCATCGATGCGGGCCGGGAGATCTGCGGCGTATCGCTGAGGTGGTCAGCGCGGGGTCGAAAGGATCTCTTTCAGGTCATATGATCTGAGCGTGATCGATCGATCCACCGAGCGTGATCATGTAGGAGGCGTGTGATGACCTCCATGAGCTGGTTCGCGCTCGGGATGGCGGTGTTCGGCGCGTTCAGCTACGCGACCGGCTCGATCCTGCAGGCCATCGGCGCCAAGCGCAGCCACAGCACGGCCAGCACCCTCGGCCATCCGCTCTACCTGATCGGCATCGGCTTCGACATCGTCGCCTGGGTCGGCGCCGTCGTCGCCCTGCAGCACCTCGCCGTCTACGTCGTCGAATCGGTGCTCGCCGGATCGCTCGCCGTCACCGCCGTCGCCGCCTGGCTGTTCCTCGGCTCCCGGCTGCGCCGCCGCGACGTCGCCGCGATCGTCTGCACCACCTGCGCGCTCGGGGTGCTCGCCCTCTCCGCCGGCCAGCAGCACGAGATGCTGCCGTCCATGACCGTCCGGCTCGGCCTCGTCTCCGCGCTGCTCACACTCTGGGTGCTCGGCTGGGGCGCGACGAAGACCGGGCGGCCCGGGCTGATCGCGCTCATCGGCGGGTTCTCACTCGGCGGCGCCGCCATCTCCGGGCGGGCCCTGCAGTTCCCCGAGGAGGAGATGCGGCAGACGGCCACCGCCGTCGTCGCCGTCGTCACCGAACCGGTCACCTGGACCATGATCGCGTTCGCGCTGACCGGCATGCTGCTGTACGCGAGCGCCCTCCAGGGCGGCGAGGTCGGCCGGGTCACCGCCGTCCACTGGACCGGCGAAGTGGTCCTGCCGTCGATCATCGCGCTCACCCTGATCGGCGACACCGTCAAACCCGGCTGGGAATGGGCCGCCCTCGCCGCCGGCGCCGTCACCGTCGGCTCCGCCGTCGTCCTCGCATCCGCCCCCGCGGCCGTCACCCCCGCCGGCGCCGAACCGGCCACCACCGGCGGTGTCGTCATGGTGCCGCCGCCGCGGGCCGGGGTCGCGCTCGTGCCCGCCGAGACGTGGCGGCTGGACATCCCGGCGGAGGCGCACTGGCCGGCACTGCAGCCACCACTGGTCCGGGGGTACGGGACGATCATGTGGTGGGGCTCGCCGATCACCCCGCAGCCCCTGTGGATCCCGCCCGACCGTACCCTCAGCCCGCCCGGCGCCATCCCGGCGTGGGCCGGCCCACAGCTGCCCGAAGCCCGGACGGCGGGCGCCTCCCGCACCGGCCTGCGCCGTTCGCGCCGCCTCCCCGCCCGCCGGCACGCGGCCCTGCCTGCGGCGTCCCCGGCCGCTCTGCCCGCCGCCCGCCGTTCGTCCGCCGCCTGAGCCCTGTTTCCTCTTCTCCTGCCGCTCGCTGCCTCCCGCTCGCCACCTGCTGCCTTCCGCTCGCCACCCGTTGCCCCCGCTCGATGCCCCCGCCCGTCGCACGTTTGCCGCCTGGGCCGCTTTCTCTGCCGTCCGCGCGCCGGCCTTTCATTTCGCCGCCGTCCCCGGCGGCCCCCACCTATCGGCAATCATCGATCGTTGATGCCAACGTGCGGCGGGATGTGCCGAATCTGGCCGATTGATCACGATCTAGCAGTATCATCGGGGCACCTGGAAGCGGCGATGGTGGTCGATATGGATCTGCGGTGGTGGTCGATCGAGGTTCTCGACGGGACACGCTCCTCTGCGGCCCGCTGGCGGGAGTCTCACCAGGAGATGCTGGTCTCCGCGGCCATCGCGTTCGGCGCCCGCGACTGGGACTGGCGGCTGTTCTCCTGGGGAGTCCTGTTCGAGATAGCGTTTGCCGACGAGTCGGAATGGGTCTCCTTCCGTGAGCTGCCAGCCGTTCGCGCCGCACTGGACGCCGTGCCCGATCCGGTCAACGGCCTGCTGATCTATCCCGGCCGGGGCGGCAGTGCGGGCCGCCTCGTGCCACGCCGGCCCCGGCCCGTCGCCGGAGCGGGCGCCGCCGAGATCCCCCGCGAACCGGTCCGGGCCCACGCCACCCTGGCGGTGGCCGAGCCCGTGCCCACAGCGGGTGGTGTCACCACCTAGCCGCAGCCAGAACCCTCGCCCCGCCCTACGTCCCCGGCCCTCAGCGGCCGGGGACGTCTTTTCCGCCAGGTCCCGTCCCCGGCGTTCGGCTCCTGGCCGGGCCTCATTCGTCAGCCGTCGCTGAGGCCGGTCATCGGCCCTGGGTGGCGGGTGTGTGCGACGGCTGGCGGGGCCGGCCGTCGCTGACGCCGGTCATCGGCCCTGGGTGGCGGGTGTGTGCGACGGCTGACGAGGTCGGCCGTCGCTGACGCCGGTCATCGGCTTTGGGTGGGGAGTGTGTGCGACGGCTGGGGCGGTCGGCCGTCGTTGGGGCTGGTGATCGGCTTCGGGTGGCGGGTGTGTGCGACGGCTGGGGCGGTCGGCCGTCGCTGACGCCGGTCATCGGCTGCGGATAACCGGCGTGAGTGACGGCTGGCGATCTGACCGTGCGGCCCGCTCCGGGCGTGCCGTTCAGCACTGCCCGGTCCGGCTGGCCCTCAGTGCTGTCTCCGAGCCGCCGAGACGGCACTGAAGGCCAGCCGGAAACCCTCGGCTGGTTCTGGTGGCTGTCTCGGCGGCGAGGAGACAGCCACCAGAACCAGCCACCCAAGATCTGTGGCGGGGATGGCGGGTGGCGTAGGAGCGGGGGTACGGCGGGGCGGTGGGGACAGGGGGTACGGCGGGGGGCGTAGGAGCGGCGGCGCGGTAGGCGGTGGGGAGCGCAGTGCGGAGGCCGTTCCCGGGCGGATTCGAGCGCGGGCGGATCGGCGGAGAGTTCGGGGCAGGGCGCGGCTGGCGTGCCCGGAATCGGGGGAGGACATCATGTCCGTCGGTGAGATGGTACGAATCGATCAACGAAGGGACCGCCTCGTCGCCTGGCTCGCCGGGCATGGTGCCGCCGCGCTGCGGGTGAGTCTGGGGCTGGTGCTGGCCGGGTTCGGCGCGCTGAAGTTCGTCCCGGGGGCGTCTCCGGCGGAGGCGCTGGTCATGCGGACCGTGGACCTGCTGACGTTCGGGCTGATCGACGGCCGGCTCGCGGTGGTGGGCACGGCGGTGGTTGAGGTGGCGCTGGGGCTCGTGCTGATCACCGGGGTGTGGCTGCGGGCCGGGCTGGTTCTGCTGCTGCCCGTGCTGGCCGGGATGATGTCGCCGCTGATGCTGTTCCCCGCTGACCTGTTCCGGGGCGCCGCGCCGACGCTGGAGGCCCAGTACATCCTCAAGGACATCGTCTTCGTCGCGGTCGCGGGTGTTCTCATCGTCTGCGCTCATGGTGGCCGTCTGACCGGCCCGGCGGGCAGGCGCTGAGACTCAGGTGGCGAGGCCGGACTGGAAGGCGAAGACGACGAGCTGGGCGCGGTCTCGAGCGCCCAGCTTCACCATCGCCCGGCTCACGTGGGTGCGGGCGGTCGCCGGGCTCACCACCAGGCGGGCGGCGATCTCGTGGTTGGTCAGGCCTTCGGCGGCCAGGGCGACGACTTCGCGTTCCCGGTCGGTGAGCTGGTCCAGGTTCGGGTGCGGGACCAGCCGGCGGGGGCCTTTCGTGACGAATTCGCGGATGAGGGTACGGGTCACCGACGGCGACAGCAGCGCCCCGCCGTCGGCGACCGTGCGGATCGCGTCGAGCAGCGCCACCGGCGGGGTGTCCTTGAGCAGGAACCCGCTGGCGCCCAGGCGCAGGGCCTCGAAGACGTACTCGTCGCGTTCGAACGTGGTGAGCACGATGACGCGGGTCGCGTTCAGGTACGGCCGGTTCATGATCCGCCGGGTCGCCTCCAGGCCGTCGATGCCGGGCATCCGGACGTCCATCAGCACGACGTCGGGGCGTACCCGCTCGGTGATCTCGACAGCGGCCAGCCCGTCCGCCGCCTCGCCGGCGATCCGGAAGTCGTCCTCGCTGGTCAGCAGGGTGCGCAGGCCCAGCCGTACCAGATCCTGGTCGTCCGCAAGCAGCACCGAGATCATGCCGCGACCCGGCCGGAGAGCGGAAGCCACGCGTCCACGATGAATGTGGCGCCGGGCGCCGGACCGGCGGTGACCCGGCCGCCGAGGGCGGTGACCCGCTCGCGCATGCCGGCCAGGCCCATGCCGCCGTCCCGCGGGCTCATCTCGACGAAGGCGCTGGTCACCCTGATCCGCAGAGCGCCGGGCTCGTTCTCCAGCACGATGTCGGCCTCTTTCGGGTTCGCGTGTTTCAGCACGTTGGTGAGCGACTCCTGGACCGTCCGGTAGGCGACCAGCGCGAACTCCGGCGGCACCGGCTCGGGTGACCCGTAGCTGCGCAGCCGGATCCGCAGCCCGGCCGAAGTCATCCGCTGATAGAGGGCGTCGAGATCGCCGATGCCGGGGGTGGAGGCCTGCGACTCGGCGGCCGAGCGCAGCATCCGCAGCGTGGTCCGCAGCTCGTCCAGGGCGTGCGCGCTGGTGCCGCTGATCGCCTCCAGCGTCGGCCGTGCCACCTCCGGCTTCTTGACCAGCACGTGCAGGGCGATGTCGGCCTGCATCTTGATCGCGGCGAGGCCGTGGCCGACGATGTCGTGCACCTCCTGCGCCATCCGCAGCCGCTCCTCCTGGACGCCGCGTTCGATGGCCTCGCGGCGTTCCCGGCCGACCGACTCGCGGTGTACGGCGAGCACGCTGCCGATCGCGAACGGCACCGCCACCCACCCGGTCGCCGGGAACACGGCGAGCAGGTCACCGGCGTCGGGGCCGTCGCTGAGGGCGTGCGCGGACAGCGCCGGCAGGGCGGCGGCGGCGGCGATCGCGGCGGGCCGCCACGGCAGGTGACGGGCGACGGTGTAGACGGCGACGGCGAACGGCAGGAGCGCCGGGCCGTACGGGTATCCGCGCCACATGTACGCCAGGCTCACCACCGCGGTCACCGCGAGCACCCGGCGCGGGGCGGCCCGGCGCCAGGTCAGCGCGAGCGCGTTGACGGCGACCAGCATGTAGGCGAGCGTGTCGATGGCGCGGGCCGCGACCAGGTGCGGGGCGACCCACCGGGTCCAGGCGAGCAGGAGCACGCAGAGCAGCAGCGCGCTCGACACGTCGCGGAGGCGGGGCATCGTTCCACTCTGTCCCATCCGGGGGCCCGCTTCATACTCCCGGGGACGTAGTTGGGATATGCATTATTCGACACTACTGACGGTTCTCAGCCTGTCACCCTGCGGTGAAGACTGGCCGGGACCGGAAGGAGGCACTCATGGGCAACAGAGCGGTTGTCTATCAGGGGCCTGGACGCGTCGAGGTCCGTGACATCGACTACCCCGGCTACGAGATGAAGGACGGGCCCGGCGTCAACAAGATGAACGTCGGCCGCCGCACCCCGCACGGCGCGATCCTGAAGACCGTCGTCAGCAACATCTGCGGCAGCGACCAGCACATGGTCCGCGGGCGCACCACCGCCCCGGCGGGCCTGGTGCTCGGCCACGAGATCACCGGCGAGGTGATCGACGTCGGGCCGGACGTCGAGTACGTGCGGACCGGCGACATCGTGTCGGTGCCGTTCAACATCTCCTGCGGCAGGTGCCGCAACTGCAAGGAACGCAAGACCGGCGTCTGCCTCAACGTGAACCCGGACCGGCCCGGGTCGGCGTACGGCTACGTCGACATGGGCGGCTGGGTCGGCGGGCAGGCCGAGTACGTGATGGTCCCGTACGCCGACTGGAACCTGCTCCGCTTCCCCGACCGGGACCAGGCCCTCGAGAAGATCCTCGACCTCGCCATGCTGAGCGACATCTTCCCGACCGGCTACCACGGCTGTGTCAGCGCGGGCGTGACCACCGGCTCCACCGTCTACATCGCCGGCGCCGGACCGGTCGGACTGGCCGCCGCCACCTCGGCGTTCCTGCTCGGCGCCGCCGTCGTGATCGTCGGCGACCTCAACGACGAACGGCTCGCCCAGGCCCGCAGCTTCGGCTGCGAGACGATCAACGTGTCCCAGGGCGACCCCGCCGAGCAGGTGCAGCAGATCCTCGGCCGGTCGGCTCCCGCGATCGGGCAGCCGCTGGTCGACGCGGCAGTCGACGCGGTCGGGTTCGAGGCCCGCGGGCACGGCCGGGACTCCGGCACCGAGATGCCGGCGACCGTGCTGAACTCGCTGATGGACGTGACCCGGGCGGGCGGCGCGATCGGCATCCCCGGCCTGTACGTCACCGGCGACCCGGGCGGCGTCGACGAGGCGGCGAAGGTCGGCGCGCTGTCGCTGCGGCTCGGCCTCGGCTGGGCGAAGTCGCACTCGTTCGTCACCGGCCAGTGCCCGGTGATGAAGTACAACCACCAGCTGATGATGGCGATCCTGCACGACCGGGTGCACATCGCCCGCAACGTCAACGCCACGGCGATCCCGCTGGACGAGGCCCCGCGCGGCTACCAGGAGTTCGACCAGGGCACGGCCCGCAAGTACGTGCTCGACCCGCACGGCTACGTGCGGCGGTGAAGAACGGCCGGGGGCCTTCCGAAGGCCCCCGGCCCTCGTTCACACCGTGATCGTCAGGTTCGCCACGTAACCCGCCGGCACCGAGCCGGTCACCGTGGCCATCTGGGTCGCGGCCAGGTCGTCACCGAACACCATGTCCCGGGCCAGGGTGATCCGGCTCAGGTTCGTGACGCTCTGTGCATAGCCGGTCGCGCTCGCGTAGACCGTCCGCGAGACGCTCTCCGGCAACGCGATCTGCGACGTCTTCCTGATCAGCCCGGTCGCGCTGGTCGCCGCCGCGAGCGACGAGTACACCTCGAAATGGATGTGCGGCCAGCGCCCGGCATAGCAGCCCGGATAGATGCTGGTGAACGTCACGGTCCCGGAGGAGTTGGTGACCTGGATGCCGCGCAGGTAGTTCTGGTTCGTCACCCCCGCGGAGTAGAGCGAGTACCGGCCGGCCCGGTCGCAGTGCCAGGCGTAGACGGCCGCGCCGGCGGTCGGCGTGCACGCGGCGTTCAGCACGGTCAGCGAGAACCGCAGCGGCACACCCGGCGCCGTCGTCGTCGACGTGCCGAACGACGACCGGATGTCACCGCGCACGATCCCGGACAGCACGCGCACGTTCGGCCCGTTCGAGCCGTCCGCCGGGTACGGTCCCGCCGTCTCCGAGTCCACCTCCGCCGCACAGGCCGCGTCCGCTGCCCGCGCGTTCCCGCCGAGCAGCGCGCCACCGGCGACGGCGAGGGCCCCGGCCCCACCGATCGCGGTCAGCATCCGCCGCCGCGTCATGACGGGCAGGTCATAGGCGAGCCCCTTGTCGTGCACTTCCCGCACGAACGCGTCGTTGTCCTGCATGTCTCCTCCTTCTGCCTTGGGGGAAACCGCATCGAAACATCGAAGTCTATGAATAGGCTGTGGTTGATCTCCCCGGGCACATACCGGTTGGGTCATCCCGAAATTTCTGGTACGACCTGGCAAAGGGTCCCGTGTCTGTCATCGCGACGCAGGCCTCCCCTCCCGGCCGACCCGCGCCTCACGGGCGAAGCGGCCCCTCCCGGTTCAGGCCGCCCGCGCTCAGCCGGTCCGTCCGGACGGGAACCAGCCCACAGCAGGCCGGGCACCCCCACACCGGCCGTCGCTCAGACCGGCTCTCCGGTCGCCGAAGGCGGTGTGGGCGACGGCTGGCTGCGTCGGCCGTCGTGCAGGCCGGTTATGGGGTTGCGGAAGGGGGTGTGGGCGACGGCTGGCTGCGTCGGCCGTCGTTCGGGCCGGTTATGCGGGTACGGAAGGGGGTGTGGGCGACGGCTGGCTGCGTCGGCCGTCGTTCGGGCCGGTTATGGGGTTGCGGAAGGGGGTGTGGGCGACGGCTGGCGAGGTTGGCCGTCGTGCAGGCCGGTGGGGGGCCGGTGAAAGGGGCGACGGCTGGTTACGTGGTGGGGGTGGCCGGGCTCAGAAGTAGGTGTGTTCGTGGGGCTTGGCGTAGTCGTGGATCTCGGTGGAGCGGCCGGTGGTGACCAGGTTCGCCCAGGAGGGGTTGGCGAGCAGGATGCGGCCCAGGGCGACCAGGTCGTATTCGCCGATGGTGAGGCCGGACAGCAGGCGGGGGAGGTGCGGGAGGTCGCGGGTCAGGGCTACGGAGCCGACGGTGATCGACGGGAGGCCGGTCAGCTTCTTGGACCAGCCGGCCAGGTTGAGGCCGGAGCCGGGGAAAGCGGGTTCCCAGAAGCGGCGCTGGGAGGCGTGGAGGGCGTCGGCGCCGGCGGCGGCGAGCACGGACAGGATGGCGTCCAGTTCGGTGGGTGACTCGGCGATGCGGGCGTCGTAGGAGCGTTCTTTGAACTGGGAGAACCGTACGATCACGGGAAGTTCGCCCCGGACCGCGCGGATGACCTCGGCCGGGAAGGCGGCGCGGCGGGTGGGGGTGCCGCCGAAGGCGTCGGTGCGGCGGTTCGTGGCGGGCCACAGGAATTCGTCGAGCAGGTAGCCGTGCGCGGCGTGGATCTCGACGGCGTCGAAACCGGCGCGGGCCGCGACCCGGGCGGACTCGGCGAACGCGGCGACGATCGTGTCGATGTCGGCGTGGGTCATGGTGGACGGGGTCCAGGAGGGGATGCCGTCGACCGGCCGGCGTTCGCTGCCGAGGTGCCAGAGCTGGGCGGCGATCCTGCCGCCGGCGGCGTGCACGGCGTCGGTGACGGCGCGCCAGCCGGTTTCCGCGGCGCCGGCCGTCATGGTCGGGACGGTGGTCTCGTGGCTCGCGCTCGGATGGCCGACGAGGGCGCCCTCGGTGATGATCAGACCGATGCCACCGGCAGCGCGCCGCTGGTAGTAGGCGGCGACCTCGGGCGTGGGCACGCCGCCGGGGGAGTGGAACCGGGTCATGGGGGCCATCACGAACCGGTTCGCGAGCTCCAGCCCGCGGAGAGTGAACGGGGTGGAGAGATCGAGGACGGTGGTTGTCGTCGTCATGCGCCAGACGCTAAGACTTGACACTGATGTCAGGGGCAAGGGTTGTGATCGGGGAGACATGCGGATCGGGGATCTCAGTGCGGCGACGGGCGCCAGCGCGCGGTCGCTGCGCTACTACGAACAGCAGGGGCTTTTGGAAAGCGTGCGGGGTACGAGCGGCCAGCGGCACTACCCGGACGCGGCGATCGGCCGGGTCGCGCTGATCCGCACGCTGCTCACCGCGGGACTGTCGACGGCGACGATCCGGGACGTGCTGCCGTGCGTGTCGGACGAGGCGATCCGGACGCCGTGGCTGGCCGAACGGCTCACCGCGGAGCTGCAGCGGGTGGAGGCGCAGCTGGCCGAGCTGCGCCGCACCCACGACATCCTGGCGGACCTGGTCGAGAGTTACGCCGTCGACTGATCGGTGTGTCGAGTTCAGGCGTCCCTGACGGCCGAACTCAACACACTGGTCTGGCCGTCGGTGAGGCGGCCGCGGCCGACGGTGCGGGTCAGGGTGATCCGGTCGATCTCGGTGTACGGCTGCTTCGTCCCGGGCAGCGCATCGGCCAGCGTGCGGATCGTCATCGTCGTCGTCGAACCCGGCGCGGCGGGTGTCACGTCGACGGCGAGGAACGCGTACGCGTCGTAGCGGACCTGCGACCAGTCCACCGACTCCGGCACCCGCGTCCCGTTGACCTGCCCGCCTTTGCCGGTTTTCGCCGGTGACGCCGCCCAGACGTAACTGTTGGCGACGGTGTCGCTGGTGTTCTCCGGCGCCGCGGGCCGGTGGCCGCGATACCGTTCCCCCTCGGGGAGGGCCTGCATCCCGGTCGGTTTCACCCCGCGCGGGGCGGGCGCCTCGGGGCCGGGCGCCGGCCGGAACGGGTAGCGCGGCCGCCCGCCCGATCCGGCGCAGATGTAGGTGACCCCGTCCTCGGCCGGCCGGATCGTCGCCCCGTCCGGCGCCGACCTGGTCTTCTTCCCGAACCGGATCGGGTCGGTCCGCTCGAACTGGTGGTTGTGCCCCTGCACGGCCAGGTCGACCCGGTACCGGGAGAACAGCGGGTCGAGCGTGTCCCGTACCCCGCCGTCGGAGGCGTGGTTGTGCGACGTCGCGTACGCGCAGTGGTGGAAGAACGCGACGATGAAGTCGACAGCCGTCCCGGACCGCCACTCCTTGAGCGCCGCCTCCACCCATCGCACCTGTGACCCGCCCGAGTACCCGGTGTTGGTCTGCAGCTCGGCCGACAGCTCGTTGGCGTCGATCGAGACGAACCCGACGTTGGCGTAGGTGAACCGGTAGACCGACGGGCAGCCGGACGGCCCGTTGCCGGGCATGTCGAGCCTGGTCACATGGCCTCCGTAGCCGTGCGACCCGTGAATGGGCTCCATGTCGTGGTTGCCGGTGGCGAACATCCACGGCGTGTAGGCGGCCTGCGGTTCGATCTGGTTCAGGAAGACGTCCCAGACGTACGGGTTGAACAGGTTCCGTCCGGCCGGCGCGGTCCGGGTCATGGCGAGGGTGTCGTCGGCGGGCAGGCCGGAGCCGGACGGGTTGGCGTAGCAGATGTCCCCGGCGAGCAGTGTGAACACCGGCTTCTGGGCGCCTATCAGGGTGACCTGGGTGGCGGCCGGCCACGGGTCGGTGCCGAGCGTCCCGGCCACCGGGTCGCTGCCGAGGTAGGAGTTGTTGTCGAAGACTCCGGCCGGCCACTTCCCGCCGTCGCGCAGCACCGCGGCCGGCTGCTGGTGCCAGGAGTGCTTCGGGTCGGTGGGCGCGGTGTGTGTGCCGACGTCGGCGAACGCGGTGAAGGTGAACGGCCCGGCGACGGCGGCGGCCGGCGCGGCGGTGAAGTGGGCGTCGCCGGTGACGGTGCCGTCGGACAGCCGGATCCGGTAGTGGTGCACGGCTCCCGGTGTCAGGTCGCCGAGCACCGCCTTGACGTAGAACTGGCTGCACACCGGCCCGCCCGCGATGGCGTCCGAGCCGCTCAGGTGCCGGATCTCGGCGTCGTGCCGGGTGCCGTACTCGCCGGGCGCCCGGCCCACCTCGACGACCGCGCGCAGCTTCTTCGGGAGGCTGCCGGTGCGGCTGACCAGCTGCGCGGTGACGGCCATCGCGGCACGCAGCCCGCCGTCACGGCCCGGCACGAACGACAGGTGCCGCCCGGAGACGACCACGCCGGCCCTGCCCTGCCGGCCCCCGGCGGCGGCGAACGCGGCGTCGGCGCGCCGGAACTGCGCGAAGGCCAGGCCGCCGGCGCCCGCGGTGACCGCCCGCAACGCCGAGCGGCGGCTGATCCGGTGCCGGTCCAGCAGCCGGGTGTTCCGCTCGGCGTACTCGTCAACGGTGTTCGGTCCCATGAAGAGGAAAATACGGCAATTTCACCGGTACGGAGGGAATCGTCCCGACATCATTTCGGCGGTGGGCGTACCCGCGAGCTTCTCGAACGCGATCGGGTCGCTCACCACCCGCCAGGTGTGGAAGTCCTGCCGGCCCGTGGCGAACCCGGCCTTGTAGCGGAACAGCGAGTCGTCCGCCCCGCCCACCCCGCCGCCGATGTGGTGGACCAGGTGCCCGCGCTCGCGCCCCCACAGCCGTACCTCGTGGTAGAGCAGCTTGTCCGCCCACCAGATCTGCCCGTCCCGGGTGGACTGCAGATGCGTCTGCATGATCCCGTGGTAGGCGAAGAACAGGTTCCCGCCCAGCACCTCGCCGTCCCGGACCGCCGCCGCCAGGTGCACGCTCTCGCCGACCGCGGCCCGCAGCTCCCGGAAGTAGTCCAGGCCGAAGAAGTAGAAACCGGTCGCCCCGACCCGCCGCATCGTCGCGTGATACGTGCCCACCCACTCCTCGAGCAGGTCCCAGTCGTCGACGACGATCTCCACCCCGGCCCGCTTCGCCTTGTTGATCTGGTTGCGGTGGGTGCGGCCGGTGTCGCGCCACAGCTCCTCGGGGGTACGGGTCAGGTCGGCCGACACCGTCTCGCCGTGCCGCACCACCGTCCCGGCCGCGGCCAGCGCCGGCTCGGCGACCGGCAGCAGCGGGTGCAGCCGGGCGAACACGCTGACCACGTCGTGGGTGCGCAGCATCGCCGACAGGTGCCGGACCGCCCGCGTCCAGAACCCGGTGCCGTTCGGTGGGACGTCGCTGACCGGGCCCGGGTACCCGTACGGGGAGACCGCGTCCCGCAGGCCGGTGCCGGGGATCGGGCGCAGCACGAGGGGCAGCAGGAACACCTGGCCCATCTCGTCGTACCGGAACGCGGCCGGCTCGCCACCGGACAGGCGGGCGTCGAGGGCCACGTACCCGGGGAGGTGGTAGACGTCGTGGCTGACGCGCCGTAACGCGTCCGCCCACGCCGGGTCGCCGGGTTCGAGCAGGGCGCCTTCGGCCATGGTCATCGCCTCACTGTTCGTCACGCCGTATCAAGGATCGCCTGTCCCGCCGGCACGGAGCCGGGTGTGTCGGTGCGGCGCCGGGCCCGGCTCCACCGGCGGGCGCTGAGCGTCCACCGCAGCACTCGGCGGGGCACCGCGCTCTGCGTCGCCATGTGCAGCAGGTAGCGCCAGGTGGGGTACTCGCCGCGCCGGTTCGACAGCGCGTAGGAGAACCGGCGGGCCGGCAGGTGGGCGTACTCCGGCATCCGCTCGAACCACGCGCTGCTCGCCCGCGCCGCACGCTGCAGCGGAGCCAGCGCCACCTTGCGGCGGTGCTCGTAGCGTTCCAGGGCCACCGGCAGATCGTCTCCCGAGGCGACCGCGTCCGCCAGGGCCATCGCGTCCTGCATGGCCAGTTTGGTGCCCGACCCGATCGCGAAGTGGGTGGTGTGCGCGGAGTCGCCCATCAGCACGACGTTGCCGTGGTCCCAGCGCTGCGTGGTGACCCGGCGGAAGTTCAGCCACCCGGTGCCGCCGACCTCGGCGCGGTGGTCGATCAGCTCGGCGCCGTCCAGGTGCGACTCGAAGATCTTCTGCAGCCGGAGCGTGCCGGTCGCCGCGTCGAGGGTGCCGAACTCCAGCGCCGCCCACGTCTCCGGGGTGCACTCGACGATGAACGTGCTGGTCCGCTCGTCGAACGGGTACGCGTGGAACCAGATCCAGCCGGCCGGGGTCTCCTCGAACCCGAACGTGAACGTGCCGAACACCTTCGGCGTGCCCAGCCAGATGTATTTGTTCCGGGCCACCTCCACCTCGGCGCCGAAGTGCTCGGCGTGCGCCTCCCGGATCCGGCTGCGCACCCCGTCGCACGCCACCACCAGGTCCGCCGCCGGCAGCGCGGCGAGATCGGTCAGCTCGTCGCGGTAGCTGATCGTCACGCCCAGCTCGACGGCCCGCGCGGCGAGGATCTCCAGGAGCCGGTGGCGGCCCATGCTGAAGCCGTACCCCGCGAGGTGGGTGACGGGTTTGCCGGTGGCCCGGACCTCGTACTCGTCCCACTTGTACGCGGCGTCCCAGATCCGCTCGGCGCTCACCGGGTCGTACCTGAACAGGTCGTCGAGCAGGTCGTCCCAGAACACCACGCCCCAGCCCCATGTCACCCCGGCCGGGTTGCGCTCCAGCACGGTGACGTCGTGGGACGGGTCGGCGAGCTTGGCCAGGATGGCGAAGTACAGGCCGGCGGGACCGCCGCCGACACAGGTGATCCGCATGGCGGGCTCCTATCGGTAGGCCGGGAAGGTGGCGGTCAGGTCGGCCGGGTCGGCGTCCGGCTTGCGGTCACGGACCAGGCGGGCGTACGCGTCCGGGTCCGCGATGACCCGCCAGGTGTGGAACGGGTGCCGGCTCGGTGAGAACCCGGCCTTGTACGAGAACAGCGAGTCGTTCGCCCCGCCCTTGCCGCCGCCCAGGTGGAACACCTCGTCACCGCGGTTCTTGCACCAGCGGCGGACCTGGTCGTAGAGCAGCTCGTCGGCGTACCGTTTCGGCGCCCGCCGGGTCGACGAGACGTACCCGGTGGCGATCCCGTCGTACTCGAAGAAGGTGTTGCCGCCGACGACCTCACCGTCCTCGCACGCCACCACCAGGTGCATCCGGTCGCCGACCGCGTCGTGCAGCGCCGCCAGGTGCTCCTCGGTGAAGAAGTAGTACGAGGTGGCGCCGACCCGCCGCATGTTGTCGTGGTAGACCTCCACCCACTCGCCGAGCCGGTCCCAGTCGTCGAACACGATCTCCGTGCCGGCCCGTTTCGCCCGGTTGATGTGGTTGCGGTGGTCGCTGCGGGTCTGCTTCCACATCTCCTCCTCGGAGACGGTCAGATCCATCGACACGGTTTCGCCGTGGTGCACCAGTCTCGCGTGCGGGCCGAGCGCCAGGGCCGGCGCCGGCAGCAGCGGGTGCATCCGGACGAACGCCGAGATCACCCCGGCCGCGCGCAGCGTGGCCACCAGCGCCTCGCAGGCGGCCGCCCCGAACGACGTGTCGTCGGGCGCGGCGTCGCTGACCGGGCCCGGGTAGCCGTACGGCGAGATCGCGTCCTTGAGATCCGTGCCCGGGATCTCCCGCAGGATGAGCGGGATCAGCAACCGCCGCCCACCCTGCTCGTAGTGGAACGCGGCCGGGGCGCCTCCGTAGAGCCGGGCGTCGAGGACGACGTAGTCCGGCACGTGGTACATGTCGTGACCGACGTGCTGGAGCGTCTCCTTCCACTCGCGGGCCGCCGGTTCCAGCAGCGAAGCCGTCATGAGAGAACTGTCCCTTCCGGTGCCCTACGAGCGCAGGATGCGGGCGTTGAGCGCCATGTTCGCGGCGAACTGATCGTTCACCACCTGGTGTTTCTCCAGCCGCAGTTGCACGGCCGGGTCGTAGCGGCCCAGCTTCACGAAGCCGTCGGACCACCAGCCGTTGTCGCTGCCGGTGCCGTCGACGAACTTGCGGTAGGTGGTCCCGCCGGGCCAGACGACCTTGGTGAGCAGGGCGCCGAACGCCGCCACGTCGGCCGCCGACCAGCCCTGGTTCCGGTCGCGTGCCTCCACCACGTACGTGACCACCCCGTTGCCGTGGCCCACGTCCTGACCGGGCTGTTTCGCCGAGCCCCAGGCGTCGTTCCAGAACCACGCGGTCGGCTCCACCGGGTTGCGCCGCAACTGGCCGCGCAACTGCGTGCTGATCTCGTCGGCGATCGCGTTGCAGCGGGCCCGGCGGGTCTGGTCGGCGCTGAGCTGGGCCAGGTTCATCGCGATCAGCGCCCAGTGCGCGGACATGTGGGTGCGCTCGCGGTAGATGTGGCTGCGCGGGCCGCGCGAGTACCACTTGTCGAAGATGTTGGCCTCGGCGAACGCGAGCAGCCGCGCGTAGCGGTCCCGCAGCCCGGCGTCGGTGGTGTCCTTGATGGCGACCAGCAGGTTCGTGCCGTAGCGCCACAGGTACGACTCGTACAGCGGGAACTCGTCGCCGTCCCCGCCGGCCTTGCTGGAGGCCCAGCCCTGGTAGCCGTCCCGGAACGAGCTGCCGCTCAGCGACGCCGACGGGACCGCCGCGGCGACCACGTTCTCCAGGAGGGCGAGACTCCGGTCCAGGAAACGGCGCTGGCCGGTGGCGCGGTACATGGCGGTGGACGAGTCCACGTCGTACGCCAGGTCGTAGTGGTCGCGGGAGTCCTTCGACCGGCTCAGCGGGGTGGCGTTCCGCTCGGCGTAGTCCCAGCTCCTCATGTAGACGCCGGTCCAGTGCTCGACCGATTTGATCTTCACGGCGTCCTCCACGGCGGGCGGCGCCGCCGGGACCGGTTCGCGTACCTCGGGAACGTCGTCACCGGCCCGGACCAGGTGCAGCCCCGTCGCCCCGGCGACCGCCACGCCCCCCAGCCCCGCCGCCAGAATCGTCCTCCGTCTCATCGGACCACCACCGCCAGTTCCCTCGGAGTGGCCGGCGCCGTCACCAGGGCCGCCGCGGCCGCCATCGCCGCGAAGATCCACGCCAGCCGGGAGTCGTAGTAGTCGCCGGAGAACAGGCTGCTCAGCGCCACGAACACGGCGGACGCCACGGCCAGGCCGGTGAGCTGCGGGCGGGCGCCGCCACCCCGGACGATCCGGGTCCACAGCAGGATCGAGGCGGTGAGCAGCCCCAGCCCCACCAGCCCGCCCTCGGCGGCGACCGCGAGCAGATAGTTGTGCGGATATTCGACCGCCTGGTTGACCCCGATCAGCCCGTAGAAGCCGTCCAGCCCGGAGCCACCGATCGGGTGATCGGCGAACATGCGCAGGGCGGCCATCCAGATGTCGGTCCGCCCGGAGAGATATTGTTCCTGCACGGTCTGTTCAACGAACCGCTCCTGGAAGAGGTCGGTGAACTCGGGCGGCGCGAGCGCCACGATCACCCCCGTCGCGGCCACCGCCCCCGCCACCGCCGCGACGACCGCACCGGCACTGATCCGCCGCCGCAGCTTCAGCAGCGCCGCGAAACCGACCGCCCCGCCCGCCAGCAGCGTGCCGCGCGACCCGGACAGCACGGTGGCCAGCAGGAACAGCGGGATAACCAGCAACGGCAGCTTCCGGCCGGTCAGCATGAACAGGGCGATCGCGCTGATCACCCCGAGCACCTCGACCCGGGCGAACACGTTCGGCCCGCCGCCGAACGCCGAGTAGCGGCCCTGCTCGCCGGGCCCGCTGATGAAGATCGCGGCCAGCGCGTAGACGACCGCGGCCACGAAGAACAGCCGGAACGTGAACAGCAGAACGGTCGCCGGGTCGCCCAGCGTGTAGACGTAGGCGGCCAGCAGCAGCACCCCGAGCAGCACCAGGTCCAGGGTCTGCGGGCCGGTCCGGGCGGCCGGCGGCGCCCACAGCGCCGACGCGATCTGGAACAGGAGGAACAGCAGCGCCGCGACCAGCCAGCCCTCCGGCCGCCCGCCCCTCTCCCGCGGCCGCCGGCTCACCTCGATCGCCAGCAGCACCAGCGCGATGACCAGGCCGATCACCCGCAGGTCGACCCAGGCCAGGTCGAGCAGGCCGGCCCGGTCCAGGGTGTACCGGCCACCGATCGCGACCAGGATCAGCACCAGGCCGGGAGCGAGGAAGGCACGATCCGGGCGGCTGATCATCGGTCTCTCACGATCCGGGTGGCGGCCATTGCGAAGACCAGGCAGGTGCCGTAGCCGGCGAGCGAGCCGTACGCCGCGCCGAGGATGTTCATCTTCGGGATCAGCAGCACGTACGCCACGAAGCTCACCAGGAAACCGGTGATCTCGGCGGCCGACACCAGGCCGCCGTGGCCCTTGGCGATCAGCAGGCCCAGGCTCACCCGGGACACCGCGTACAGGCCGGCGGCGACCACCAGCGGCAGCACGACCACCTTGGCGTCGGCGTACTCGTGGCCGAACAGGGGCTCGATCAGCAGGTACAGCCCGCCGGTCACCAGCGGGACCACCACCAGCACGTACGCCGCGGCGACCAGCACGATCGGCGCGGCCTTCAGCGTGCCGGCCCGGTGCGCGGCCCGCCAGCGGCCCAGCCGGGAGTCGGCGTACGCCCGGACCGGCCACGCCAGCAGCTCGGTCATCGTGGCCACCGAGGTGTAGTGCCCCAGCGCCGCCGTCGAGGCGAGAGCCGGGATGACCAGGCGGTCCACCCGCAGCATCGCCATGTTCGACAGCGCGGCCGGGAACAGCGACAGGCCCTCCCGGCGGACCAGCCGGTTCTGCTCCGGGTCGATCGGCGCGGCGCCCGCGACCGGCGGCAGCCGCAGCCAGATCACCAGGTAGACGACGGTCGGGGTGGCGCCGGCGATCAGGTAGGCCAGGAACCAGGCCTCCGGGTGGGCGGCGCCGGAGACGTACAGGCCGACCAGCATGGCCAGCAGCAGCAGCGCCTCCATCACCCGGGCGGCCAGGAAGTCCTTGACCCGGCCGACCGCGATCGCGATCGACCGGGTCGCCAGGCTGGCCGCCTCGATCAGGGCGAACCAGGCCAGCATGGTCACGATCAGCGGGCCCGGGGTGAGGTGGGACGGCGCGGTGACCTGCCACAGCACCGCACCGGCCAGGAAGATCAGGCAGGGTACGGCGAGCAGGCGGGCGTAGGCCCGGACGGCGGGCGCCGGGGCGACATCGTGGTACGCGGCGACGAAGCTGCGCTCGGTGCCCAGCAGCAACAGCTGGGTGGCCAGGTACACCACCTGGAGCAGCAGCGCGACCTCGCCGCGGTGGGTGGGGCTGAGCGACCGGACCATCAGGATGTTCGCGGCCATCGCCACCCCGCCGGTCAGCACCTGCGAGGCGAGCAGCTGCACCGACGGCTCGCGCAGCACCTTCCCGGCCAGGGCGACCGGACCGCCGCGCCGTGTGCCGGCGGCCCGCACCCGCAGTTCACTCACCGCGCTGTGGCTCCTCTTCGGTCTCCTCTTTGGCCGGCGCCTCCCGCTGCGCCGGAACCTGCGGCGACTCGGCCTCGACGTCCGGGGCGGTCTCGATCGCGGCCGGGGCGACCACCCGGGCCCGGCCGCGGGCGGTGCCGACCGGCGGCAGCGACACGAACGTGTCGTCGAGCCGGGGCGGCTGGTCGCCGTCCAGCCCGAAGATCAGGTCCGGGCTGTCGGCGCCGGTGACCTCGGCCTGCCCCTGCCAGGAGCCGTTGGTGGGCAGCTTGCGCGGCAACGCGTTGAGCACCGCCCCGGCCAGCTTGGCGCCGGCCCGTTTCAGCACGTCGACCGACTTCTCGACGTCTGCCGTCCGGGTCCGCCCGGCCCGTACCACCAGCAGCGCGTCGTCGGTGACCTGGCCGAGCACCGACGCGTCGGCCACCCCGTGCAGCGCCGGCGCGTCCACCAGCACGATGTCGTAGCGTTCGGTCAGGGTCCGTACCGTCGCGCCGAGCCGAGGCGACGCCAGCAGCTCACCCGGATCGGGCGCGTTCTCCCCGGCGGGCAGCACGGTGACCCGGCCGCCGAGCGACTTCTGCAGCACGTCCGGCACCTTCGCGGTGCCGGCGAGCACCTCGGCCAGGCCGGGCGCGCTGTCCAGGGCCAGGTAACGGCCCACCCCGGGGGTGCGCATGTTCGCGTCGACGAGCGCCACCCGCGCCCCGGTCTCGGCCATCGCTATCGCCAGCCCGCAGGTGACGGCGGTGGTGCCCTCCTTGCGGTTCGCGCCGGTGAGCAACACCGACCGGCCACGTCCGGGCGCGCCGGACCGGGCCTCGGCGAACACCGGCATCAGGCTGCGCAACTGCCGGAACGTCTCGGCGAGCGCCTGGTCGGGGTGCGCGGCACGGGCCCGGCCGCCGATCGAGATCACGCCGACCGCGTCCAGGCCGAGCCGCCGCAGGTCCTCCTCCTCGGTGACGGTGCGGGCCCCGGCCTCCCGTACCGCGATCGCCGCCGCGCCGATCAGCAGCCCGAGCACCGCGGCGAAGCCGGTGTTGCGGCCCAGGCTGCCGGGCTCCTCGACGGTGACCGCGTCCTGCACGATGGAGACCGTCGGGGCGGGCCCGTCGTCCGGGTCCGCCGGGGCGCCGATCTGCCGGGCCAGGCCGACCAGCACCGACGCGGCGGTGGTGACGATCTGCCGGCTGCGGTCCGCGTCGCCGTCGGTGGCCGCGATCTCCAGCAGGTCGGTGCCCTCCCGGATCTGCGCGGACAGGCTCTTCTGCACCTCGTCCGGGGCGATCCCCGGCCCCATCCGGTCCACCACCGCCTGCGCCACCCGCGGCCCGGTGAGCAGGGCGATGTACGAGTTGAGGCGCCGTGCCCCGGCGTCCGGATCCCCGGAGCCGGAGCTCACGAACAGGACCATCGACGACCGGTGCGCCGGCGCCCCGGTGAGCGAGAGGCCCCCGGCGATCCCGGCCGCCACCAGGACCGGCACCAGGAGCCAGAGCCATCGGCGCCGGCAGGCCCGGACGTAGGCACGCAGTTCCACGATTCCCCCGATTCGTCAGGAACGGACAGGCTCACGGCGAGCGGACCGGTCCAGGACCGCCTCGAACTGCTCGAACAACAGCTCCCGGGAGAACCGTTCGACGGCCAGCCGGTGCGCCGCCTCGCGGGCCTGTCCCAGCCACGCCTCGTCACGCAGGCGGTCGGCCAGCTCCGCGCCGGCGGCCTCGGTGTCCTCCGGGTCCAGCACCAGGCCCGCGCCGGTCTCCCGGAGCAGGTCGGCCTGCCAGCCGCCGTAGTTGATGGCGATCGGCCGGGACGCGGCCAGCGCGTCGAAGAACTTGTTGGCCGAGTTGTCCCAGAGCCCGCGGATCGGCCGGACCGTGCTGCTGGACATGGTGGCCGCGCCGAGGATCACCGGCAGCTCCGCCTTCGGCACCTTCTCCCACATGTGCACCACGTCGCCGAGCAGCCCGAGTTCCGCGGCGAGCGTCTTCGTCGACTCCCACTCCTTGCCGTGCCCGACGATCAGCAGGCGCAGGTCCGGATCGAGTTTCGCGGCCGTGTGCAGGGCCCGGACCAGGTAGCCGACCCCGTTCACCACGCCGAGCGCGCCGGTGTAGACCAGCAGCGGGCGGTCGCCGAGCCAGTGGTGGGCGGCCCGGAACGCGCGCACCCGCGCCGGGTCGACGGCGAACAGGTCGAGGTCGGCGGCGTTCGGGATGACGGTGGTCGGGGTGCCGGGGCGGCGGGCGACGACCCCGGCGGCCATGCCGGGGGACAGGGCGATCACCTCGGTGGCGTTGCGGTAGGCGAAGTTCGCCAGGCCGCCGGCCACCCGGCGCAGCACCGGGTTGCGCAGCGCGCCCATCTCGATCGGCACCTCGGGCCACAGGTCGCGGACCTCGAAGACGAACGGCGCCCGGCGCAGCTTCGCGGCGATCACGCCGGGCACCGCCACGGTCAGCGGGGTGCTGGTGGCGAACACCAGATCGGCCTTCAGCCGGGCCGCCTTCGCGGCGGCGAGCAGCATGAACTCACCGAAGGCGCGCAGCCGCCGGGCGAAGCCCATGTGATTGTCGTACGGAACCCGGAACCAGTGCACCGTCACGCCGTCCTCGACGGTGGTGCGCCAGCCCAGCTCCCGGGCGCCCGGCGTGATGTCGGTGGTGATCACGTCGACCGTGTGCCCCCGCGCCACCAGCCGGCGCGCCTGCTCGTACGAGCGGATCCCGCCCGCCATGCCCGGGTTGCAGTAGTACTGGTGGATGTAGACGATGCGCATGCGGTTCAGCCCTCCCGGACCGCGTCCACGACGCGCCGTCGGTCGTGTTCGGTCAGCGCTGACCCGCTGGGCAGGCACACCCCGCGTGCGAAGACGTCCGCGCAGACCGGGCCGCCGGCCATCGCGCAGTCCTGGAAGACCGGCTGCAGGTGCATCGGCTTCCAGGCGGGCCGGGCCTCGATGTTGTGCCGGTTCAGGGCGGCGAGCATCCGGTCCCGGTCGTCGGTGAGCACGCAGGTGAGCCAGTAGTTGGGTTCCCCGTACCCGGCGATCGGCATGAACTGCAGGTGGTCCAGCTCGGCGCGGTAGAACGCGAAGGTCGCCTTCCGGGCGGCGATCATCTGCTCCAGGCGCTGCACCTGGCCCCGGCCGACCGCGGCGAGCAGGTTGCTGAGCCGGTAGTTGTAGCCGACGGTGCGGTGCTCGTAGTGCGGGACCGGCTCGCGGGCCTGGGTGGACAGGTGCCTGGCCTGCCGGGCCACCCGGTCGTCGCCGGTGAGCAGCATCCCGCCGCCGCCGGTGGTGATGATCTTGTTGCCGTTGAACGACAGCACGCCGGCCAGCCCGAACGACCCGGCCGCCTTGCCGCGGTAGGTGGCGCCGAGGGCCTCGGCGGCGTCCTCGATCAGGGGTACGCCGTACCGGTCGCAGGCGGTCAGCAGCGCGTCGTAGTCGGCGCACTGGCCGTACATGTCGACGGCGATCACCGCCCGCGGCAGCCGCCCCCGCCCGGCCCGTTCCCGCAGCTCCCGCGCGACCAGCTCGGGATCGATGTTCCAGCTGTCCGGGGAACTGTCCACGAACACCGGCTCGGCGCCCAGGTAGACCACGGCGTTGGCGGTGGCGGCGAAGGTGAACGACGGCACCAGCACGGTGTCGCCGCGCCGCACCCCGGCCGCGATCAGCGCCAGGTGCAGCGCCGCGGTGCCGCTGCTCAGCGCCACCGCGTGCCGGACCCCGACCAGCTCGGCCACCTGCGCCTCGAAGGCGTCCAGGTCGGGGCCGACCGGCGCGACCCAGTTCGAGTCGAAGGCCTCCAGCAGGAGCTTGCGTTCGAGGTCGCTGACGTCCGGTGGGGAGAGCCAGATCCGTGAATCGGTCTCAGTCATGTACCCGCGTCCTCACTGCCATGATCGGCCAGGCCGGGTGCAGGCCCTGCCGGTGGATGAACATCGGGGAGTCGCCGGGGTGCATGGCCGGCCGGAGCGTGGTCGCGAAGCTGCGGTAACCGGCGTCCCGGGCCACCCGCACGTCCCGTTCGCGGAAATCCACGGCGGGGTGGCCGTACGGGGCGGCGAAGTCCCGTACCGGAATGCCCAGCTCGTCCTCGATCTCGTGCTTGGAGCCGACGATCTCGCGGGCCGCGTCGGCGTCGTCCTGGTCGGCCAGCCGGTGATGGGTGACCGTGTGCGACCCGAAGTCGAACCCGGCGGCGACCAGGTCCCGGCAGTCCTGCCAGGTGAGGTTCCCGGGCTGCCCGACCATGCCGGAGGTCAGGAAGAACATCGCCGGGATTTTCATCTCCAGCAGCAGCGGGGCGGCCACGTCCCGCCAGGTCGGGTGGGCGTCGTCGAAGGAGAGGCAGAAGACCGGCCCGGTCAGCGGGGCCTCGCCGGACAGGATCCGCAGCGCGGTGTCCCAGGAGACCATCGGCCCGATCCGCTGCAGGGCCCGCAGGTGCCGGCGCAGGTCACCGGCGAACTCGGCGGGCACGTCGTGATAGAAGGGGCAGTAGAGTCCGGGGGAACTCGGCAGCCGGCGGCGCAGGCCGGCCGGGGCGAGGATCCGGCCCTGCAGGCGGGGCCGGGCCCGCAGGCGGCTGCGCAGCCCCAGTTCGTTCAGGCGTCGCTTGATCGCCGTCGGCGGCTGCATCCGTTCCCGCCCTCCGCTTGTCGACAGGTCACGGCCACGGTGCGATGCCCCGCGGCTTTCACCAACCCTCGCAAATGCGTGACGGGACCGGGAGTAGCAATTGTCATAAGGAACGCGAGTATTATTCACGTCAATTGAATTCAACCCGAACGGCTTCTTGCGGAATGTTCTTCCGGTTGAGCATCATCGTGCCCGCCGGGCCACATTCTCGATCGGGGACCACGACATGCTGCGACTGCACCGGGTGGAACCGACCGCCGCCGTCTGGGCCGACCGGGCCACCTACCCGGACCGCCTCATCTTTCACACTCCGGAGTGGCTGACATTCGTCGGGGAGTGCCAGCGCGCCGAGCCACTGCTCGCCACGGTCAGCGACGCGGGGCAGGTCGTCGGCCACTTCACCGGGCTGCTGACCAGGCGTTTCGGCATGCGGATCCTGGGCAGCCCGATGGCCGGCTGGACCACCTCCTACATGGGTTTCACCCTCGCCCCGGACGTCTCCCGGACGTCGGCGCTCCAGGCCCTGTCGCATTTCGCCTTCGGGGAGGCCGGCGCCGCGCACCTGGAGATCCGCGACCGCGGCCTGACGCGTGAGGATCTCGCCACCGCCGGCGCGGGGCTGCGCTGGGACGACGCGCCGACCGCGGTGATCGATCTGAATCCGGACGAGGAAACCCTCTTCGGCGCGATGGCGAGCGCCTGCCGCAGAAACATCCGCAAGGCCGCGAAGTCGGGAGTCGTCATCGAGGAGGCGGCCGCCGATCCCGCATTCGCCGACGAATTCTACGATCAATTGCGGGACGTATTCGCCAAACAGAATCTCGTGCCCACGTATTCGGTGGAAAGGGTTCGGTCCTTGATCCGTCACCTGGCGCCCGCCGGGAACCTGCTGCTGCTGCGCGCCCGCGACGCCGACGGCCGGAGCATCGCCACCGCCGTGCTCCCGTGGTACCACCGGACCATGTACTTCTGGGGTGGCGCCAGTTACCGCCAGCATCAGCACCTGCGGCCCAACGAGGCGCTGATCTGGCACGCGCTGCGCTGGGCCCGGGCCCGCGGCCTCACCGAGTTCGACTTCGTCGGCGGGAACGCGTACAAGGCCAAGTACGGCACCACCACGGTCCCGGTGCCGTGGGTGCGCCGCTCCCGCTCGCCGATCGTGGCCCACCTGCGGGACGCCGCCAAGCAGGGATTCGCCCTGAAACAGCGCACCGTCGCCCGCCTCACCGGAGCGGCCTGACCCGCCGTACCGCGGCACATCCCGGCCGGACGCCCGATGTGCCAACTCCGCGGGAGTCACACCTCCGGTGATTGGCTCCGGGCCCGCCCTGGTTATAGCGTTTCAGGGGTAATCCGGGGATTTCGATTCCGGGGAGACGCGGCAGGGCGGACGGAACGAGATGACCGGCCCATCAGTCACGGTGGTGGTGCAGGACGAGCAATGGATCGTCGATGTCACCGTGCACGGCGTCTGGGACAGCGACCTCCGGCTCGCCGTCGGCGCCGCCGTGGCGAAGGCGATGGCCCAGCACCCGGCGGGTGTGCTCTTCGACCTGCGGGGCCTGAGCGACCCCGCCGCGCACAGCGCCACCACCTGGCTGAGCACGGCGATGCAGGGCGAGGAGATGGAGCCGCCGGTCCGGGTGGCGATCTGCCTGCCCCGCGACACCAGGCTGGCCCGCCGCCTCGATCTGGTGGTCGCGCGCCGCCTGGCCCCGGTCTTCCCGACCGTGGGGTTGGCCCGGTCCCACCTCGCCAGCCACCGGCTGCTGCTGGACCGGGTGCGGCTGTACCTGCCACCGGACGTGTCCGCCGCGGCCCGGGCCCGGTTCATGGTCACCGCGGCCTGCGAGGAGTGGGGGATGCCGTTGCTCGTGCCCCGCGCCCGGCTGATCGTCTCGGAGCTGGTGTCCAACGCCGTCGAGCACGCCGCCACCTGGATCGACGTGCTGATCTCCCGGCGCGGCAGGGGCGCGTTCCTGCATCTGGCGGTGGTCGACCGGGACCCGATCCTGCCCTGGTTGCGCCCGGACGGGAGGCAGCCGCTCACCGACCGCGGCTACGGGCTGAAGATCGTCGATGCCGCCGCGCACACCTGGGGCACCGTGCCGACCCGGACCGGCAAGATGGTGTGGGCCATGCTCAAGGCCGATGACCTGGGCATCAGCTGACGGTGCCGAGGAACTCCGCGGGCATGTAGAGACCCTGCCGTTCGGCGCGCACCGCGGCGGCGGTCCGTGACCCGGCGCCCAACTTCAGCATGATGTGCTCCAGATGGCTGACCGCCGTCCGGGCCGTGATCCGCAGCGCGCTGGCGATCGCCGCGTTGGTGTGCCCCTCCACCAGCAGCCCGAGCACCTGCAACTCCCGCCGGGTCAGGCCGTACGTCTCCGGCGGCGGGCTGAGCAGCACCAGCGCCCGGTGGTGGCCGGGCGGCTCGGGCGGGCAGGCCAGGGCCGTCATCTGCACCAGGCCGTCCGTGCCCGGCACCAGGAACCGGGCCACCGACCGCCCCGGCGTCAGCATCGACGCGACGAGGCGCACCGACGACGGCTCCACGCCGAACTCACGGATGCCGGTCAGCCCGGGCAGCGGCTCGGTGCGCCCGGCCCGGGTGAGCACCACCCCGGCGACCGCGTCCCGGACCATCCCGGTCATCGTGGACAGCGTGCGCAGTGGATCCACCACCTGGGCGAGCAGCGGCGTCAGCATGACCAGCAGGTCGATGACGTCGTCGCCGAGCGGTGTCGCCGACTCGGTGTGCCCGCCCATCAGGCCCAGGTAGCGCCCGTCCGCGGTGACCAGCGCGATGGTCACGCCCTCCGCCATCCCCGCCGGGGCGAAGTAGTCCGTCCAGGCGGGGATCTCGTCAGCCGGCACCGGCGAGTCGAACACCCGGAACGGACGGCGGTCGCGGTGCATGCCGGCCAGCTCCACATCGGCCATGAAAGCGGCACTGGTCATGAAACGGCGCATCCGGTCGCTGTGTCCCGGCGCGGCCAGCGTGTGCAGCATCCAGCGTTCCGGGTCGAGCAGACTGAGCCACGCCGTGTCGTGCCGCAGCACCGGCCACAGCGCCTCGAGCAGCTCTTCCGCACGCTGCCTGACGCCACCCGGCGTCGCGGCGATCCGGACGACCTCAGCCGTGATCCGCCCACTGTCGGGAGGTAGTCCCACCCCTCCATCATGTGCCCTGGCGCCGTCATCGGCCACGCCCGCCCGGGGTCGGCCGATCAGCCCCGGCAGCCCGCCCATTGGGTCGTGTACCCCAGGAAGGTGGGAATCCGGCACAGCTGCAGGATGACGTCGACCGCGTGGTGCGCCGCCACGATCCGGACCCGGCCCGGCCCGGCCGCCTCGCTCAGGGCGTGCAGCGCGCGCAGCCCGGCGTGGTCGCAGAACTGCACCTCGGACAGGTCGAGCCGCAACAGCAGCTCCTCCTTCTCGGCGAGCATCGTGCCGAGCGCGGCCAGCAACGCCGACGAGCTGCGGATGTCCAGCTCGCCCGACACCCGGACGAGCACGTCGCCCAGCCCGGTCTCTTCCGCGGAGATGGTGAGTTCTTCCTGATGGTGCTGCACGCCACCCTCCCGTGCCGTCCGGTTCCCCGACTCGACGCTACCGAGAGCAACCGCGTGCGGGCATCGGAAGAAACTCCCACTCGAAATGGGCTGGACGGTGTGGCCGCTTGCGGATGGGTAAGACCATGAGGACCACCGGTGAGCGAGGAGAGTACCGATGTTTTTCCTGTTCGGCTTGCGCAGCAAGGACCATCTGGTCAGCACGCGGACGATGACGTGCGAGATCTGCCGGTGGGAGGCACCGCAGCAGCTGATCCGCCGGAGCACGAAGTTCACGCTGTTCTTCGTCCCGCTCTTCCCGGTCAAGCCGGCCAGCCACTACCTGGTCTGCGGCCACTGCCTGGGCTTCCGCCGAGCCGACCCACGCCTGCTCGCCGCCGCCTGAGCGTCAGGACGGGACCGGGTTGCCGGCCACACGATCCGCTGTCGCGGTCGGCGCCCGGGTCCCGGCGGCGGTGGCGTCACGCAGGGCCAAGGCGGTCTGGAGCCGGGCATGCCGGAACTGGTATGCCGGGCCGATCCTCCGCAGCACCCCGCGGTCGTGGGCGTCGTCCAGGAAGTCCAGGATCCGCCAGGGCGCCAGTCCGTGCGCCACAAGCCAGATCCGGGTGTAGGTGAAGCGGCGCCAGGCTGCCCCGGTTCCGCTGCTCAGGCCGATGATCAGCCCCAGCGTCAGGGCCACCTGGCCGCAGATCACCAGCAGGCCGGACTCCGGCGGACCGGTGACCTCGCCGATCTCACCGGCGTAGGCGAGGCCCACCGCGATCACCCCGATGATCGCGATCGCCGCCGTCGTGGTCGCCAGGAACGCCGTCCGGTCGTCGCGCAACGACACCCGGGAACCGGCGGAACGATCCGCGCCTGCCGTCGTGCCGATGCCCTCGACCAGGAACGCGACGATTCCCACCAGGGGACCGCAGATCAGGCAGAGAAGGATTTGGAAGAGTATGCCGTTCAGGAGGCCGGTGAGCGTCGGATCGGCCAGCAGCGTGACCCCCAGCAGCAGCGGGAGACCGCAGAGCGGGAACGCCCCGCCGATGGCGAGTCCGGTGAGGAAGGACCGGGGCCGGAGCCGGAGCCGGTGAGGCTGCCCGTCGGCCAGCCCCATGACGACGCCGATCATGGGCCCCAGCAGCACGGCGAGAACGGCGGTGACCGTCAGGGACCATCCCTCGATCCGGCCGCCGAACACGACGAAGTGCACGATGAGAGCCACCAGCACGACGCCGCCCGCCGCCTCCCGGACCAGATCGACGGGGACCGCGTTCACCAATTGCCACCAGGTGAAGTCCCGGGACCTGCTGCGGGTCAGGTGCCCGGCCAGGAAGGCGAGCCACCGATGCGCCTTCTCCGGCGGATAGTGCCGGCGGCCGGCGGGCCGTCCGTCACCCGGGGACTCCGGGTACAGGGCGGGCACGTAGCTGAGCAGCAGGTGCTCCTCCAGCGCCGCGGTGTGGGTGAACCGGAGCAGATCTGCCGGTGTGGTGGCCGGCTGGCGGTAGACGACCCGGGCCAGGTGAACCATCAGCGGCGTGGAGAACACCCGGGCCAGTGGCCCGTTCGGCTGCCGGAGCAGGTGCCGGGTGACCGGCTCCCACCGGCCGCGGCCGATGTCCCCCTGGCCGGCCGGCAGGTATTCGGCCGCCTCCTTGTTGGTGACCGGCTCCAGCTCGACGACAGCCGCCCGGGCCAGCACCGCGCCGACCTGGCCGACGATCTCCTCGTACTCCACCGCACGGCAGGTGAGCACCATCGGCCGGTCCTCGGAGAGGTAGTTGTTGAGCCGGGTGACGGCGAGCGTGATCTGGTCCGGGGTGACCTCGTCCAGCCCGTCCAGCACCGGAATGATGAGGCCCGAGGCGAGCAGCCGGCTCACCGCGTCCGGCCCGAAGTGTTCCTCGGAGACCAGCGGCGGATAGGCGCCGCTGATCTGTTTGACCAGCCACTCCTGCAGGCTCTGCTCGGCCGGTTGCCACATCGAGAGGCTGAGCAGAACCGGTACCGCCTCACCGGCCTCGTGTCCGGTGAGCAGCTCACGGACCAGCAGGACGGCGAGGGAGGTCTTGCCCGACCCGGGCGCTCCGATGACCACCAGGCGGCGAGCCGGCAGGCGGCGCAGCGCGGTCGCGACCTGGGTGACGTCCCCGTGCAGCTTGAGCCGGGTGGGCCGGCCCGCGGTCCAGCCCGGGCCGAGCACGTCCGCCGCGGCGGCGGCCACCTCGCGTCCGGTCGACGCCCAGCGCACCCGCAGCGCGCTGGGCTCGGCGAGACCGCGGATCCGGGCCTCGTGGCTCCACTGCCGGGAGATCAGTTCGGCGAGCTCCACCGTCGCGTCAGCCAGCAGGCGGCGGTGCTCGGAGGCGGCCGGGCGCCGCTGCCGCAGCGTCGTCATGGTGATCATCAATCCGACTCCGGCCAGCAGGAAGGCACCGACGCTGGCCAATTTGTCGGCGTTCTCCAGGCGGCTTCCCGAGTCCTCCCGGAGGGAGAGCCAGATGAATGCGGAAAGGATCGTGATCGCTGCTCCACCTGCAGCGACAGGGATCAGGCCCCACCTTCTACCGGGTTTTCGCATCCGCCCATGATGCCGTCCCCATTCGATCTCTTCTTTCGGGGTACCGCTACCTGAACGCCATTCACGAATGGTGGTCAGGCGGGCTGGATCCAGTCGAAGGTGCGCTCGACGGCACGGCGCCAATTGGTGTACTCGGTGGTGCGGAGGCGAGGTTCCATCGCCGGGAGCCATTGGCCGGCGATGTGCCAGTTGCGGCGCAGGCCGTCCAGGTCGGGCCAGTGGCCGACGGCCAGGCCGGCCGCGTACGCCGCGCCCAGGGACACCGTCTCCACCGCGAGCGGGCGGACCACCGGGACGTCCAGCACGTCGGCGATCATCTGCATCAGCAGGTTGTCGGCGGTCATCCCGCCGTCCACCTTCAGGGTGGTCAGGGTGAGGCCGGAGTCGGTGTTCATCGCGTCGACCACCTCGCGGGTCTGCCAGGCGGTCGCCTCCAGGACCGCCCGGGCCAGGTGACCCTTGGTGATGTACGAGGTGAGACCCACGATGACGCCGCGGGCCTCGCTGCGCCAGTACGGCGCGTAGAGGCCCGAGAAGGCCGGCACGATGTAGCAGCCGCCGTTGTCGGCGACGGTGCGGGCCAGGGTCTCGATCTCCGGGGCGCTGGAGATCAGCTCCAGCTGGTCGCGGAACCACTGGACCAGCGAGCCGGTGATCGCGATGGAGCCTTCGAGGGCGTACGCCGCAGGCTCGCCCTTGATCTGGTAGGCGACCGTGCTGAGCAGGCCGTGTTCCGAGCGGACCAGTTCGGCCCCGGTGTTGAGCAGCAGGAAACTGCCGGTGCCGTACGTGCATTTGGCCTCGCCCGGGGTGAAACAGGTCTGCCCGAACAGGGCCGCCTGCTGATCGCCGAGCGCGGCGCCGATCCGTACCCCCGGGAAGCCTTCCGTCGCGGTGCCGAAGGCGCCGATCGAGGCCCGGACCTCGGGAAGCATCGCGTGGGGTATGCCGAAGAAGTCCAGCGCCCGCGGGGACCAGTCGAGGGTGCGCACGTCGAGGAGCATGGTGCGGCTGGCGTTGGTGACGTCGGTGACGTGCTGGGCGCGGCCGGTGAGGTTCCAGATCAGCCAGGTCTCCATGGTGCCGCAGAGCACCTCGCCCCGTTCGGCGCGCGTGCGGAGGCCGGGAGTGTGGTCGAGCATCCAGCGCAGGCGCGGGCCGGAGAAGTAGGTCGCGAGCGGCAGGCCGGATATGTCCGCGATGGTGCCGGCCAGCGGATCGGCGCCGAGTTCGTGCACCAGGGCGTCGGTACGGGTGTCCTGCCAGATGATCGCGCGGCCGACCGGAACCCCGGTGTGCCGGTCCCAGATGACGGTGGTCTCCCGCTGGTTGGCGATGCCGAGGGCCGCCACCTGGTCCAGCCCGATCCCGGCCCGGTTCAGCACGCGCGGGGCCAGGCGTTCCACGTTGCGCCAGATCTCCATGGCGTCGTGCTCCACCCAGCCCGGCCGGGGGAAGTACTGCTTGTGCTCCTGCTGGGCGAGCGACACCAGCTGTCCCCGCCGGTCGAAGACGATGCAGCGGGTGGAGGTGGTGCCCTGGTCGAGCGCGACCACGTACTTCTCGCTCATCGCGTCGCCCCCAGGTCCCGGGAGATCGCCCGGGCGGCGTCCCGCACGAAACCGACGAGCCGCGGCCGCGGCCGGTAGCGGCTGTCGCAGAGCCGGTCGACCGGGCCGGAGATGCCGATCGCGCCGACGACCAGGCCGCCGTACCCGCGGATCGGCGCGGCCACCGACGCCTGGCCGAGCAGGAACTCCTCGATCTCGTACGCCCAGCCGGCCTCCCGTACCCCCTCCAGCGCGCTCGCCAGCGCCCGCGGATCGGTGAGCGTGAGCCGGGTGAACCTCTCCAGCTCCGGCACCGGAACCCCGGCCCGGTAGGCGAGCAGCACCTTGCCGAGCGCGGTCGCGTGCAGCGGCAGCAGCGTGCCGACGTCGAGGGTCTGGAACGTGTCGTCCGGCCGGAACACGTGGTGCACGACGAGGACCCGGCCCTCCAGGACGGTGCCGATCCGGACCGGCTCGCCGCTGCGGGCCGCCAGCGGGTCGGCCCAGTTGATCGAGCGGGAGCGCAGCTCGTTGATGTCCAGGTAGCTGGTGCCCAGGTGGAGCAGGGCGCCGCCGAGCTGGTACCGCCCGGACACCCGGTCCTGCTCGACGAAACCGACCAGCTGGAGGGTGCGCAGGATGCCGTGGGTGGTGCCCTTGGCCAGGTCCAGGGTGCGGGCGATCTCGCTGAGCCCGAGCCGGCCCGGCCCACCGGCGAGGGTCCGCAGGATCGCTGCGGCCCGTTCGATCGCCTGCACTGTTCCCGGCATGTTTCGGACTCTAAGCCACCGTACGACAGCGCGCCGTGATTGATGTTCGACAATGCCGACCGGCGTTCATTGCCCCCTTTCGGGCCCCTGCCTAGCGTCTGCAGGCATCCAATCAGGGGAGGGAGCATGGCTACACGACTCAAAGTTCCTGGTCTCGCCGGTGAGCTCGCGGCGGAGTTCGCCGGCACCATGATTCTCATTCTGTTCGGTGTGGGCGTGGTGGCGCAGGTCGCCGCGGCCGGCATCGGCGATCACGACAGCATCGCCTGGGCGTGGGGCCTGGGTGTGACCCTCGGCGTCTACGTCGCGGCACGGGTCAGCGGCGCGCACCTCAACCCGGCGGTGACCGTCGCGCTCGCCGTCTTCAAGGGCTTCTCCTGGCGGAAGGTGGGCCCGTACGCGCTCGCCCAGACCCTCGGCGCGTTCGTCGCCGCGCTGCTGGTGCGCTGGAACTACACCGAGGTGCTGCACGCCGCGGACCCGCGCCTGACGATCAAGACGCAGGGTGTCTTCTCGACGCTGCCGGGCAACGGCACGCTCCCGGTCAGCGAGTGGGGCGCCTTCCGGGACCAGATCATCGGCACGGCCATCCTGCTCTTCGTCATCCTGGCGCTGACCGATATGGCCAACACCGCCCCGGCCGCCAACCTCGGCCCGGTGGTGATCGGCCTGCTCGTGGTCGCGATCGGCATGGCGTGGGGGACCAACGCCGGGTACGCGATCAACCCGGCCCGTGACTTCGGGCCGCGACTCGCCAGCTTCCTGACCGGGTACGGCGGCGCGTGGCGCGACCAGTACGGGAATCTGTACTTCTGGGTTCCGATAATCGCGCCCATCATCGGTGGCGTCATCGGCGCGGGTCTGTACCAGACTCTGATCGGACGTTTCCTGCCGTCGGCGTCACCCCAGGAACCTGGCGAGATCCCGACACGCACAGATGAGGATGTGGAGGTTCGCCGTGGCTGACTTCGTCGGCGCCGTCGATCAGGGCACCACCAGCACCCGTTTCATGATCTTCGACCATGGCGGCAACGAGGTGGCCCGGCACCAGCTCGAACACGAGCAGATCCTGCCGCAGGCCGGCTGGGTCGAGCACAACCCGATCGAGATCTGGGAGCGGACCATCGCGGTGGTCCGGACCGCGATGCAGAAGGCCCGGCTGTCGGCCTCCGACCTCGCCGCGGTCGGGATCACCAACCAGCGCGAGACCACCGTCGTGTGGGACCGGCGGACCGGACGGCCGTACTACAACGCGATCGTCTGGCAGGACACCCGTACCGACCGGATCGCCTCCGCCCTCGACCGGGACGAACGTGGGCAGAGCATTCGCCGCAAGGCGGGCCTGCCCCCGGCGACGTACTTCTCCGGTGGCAAGATCCAGTGGATTCTGGAGAACGTCGACGGCGTACGCGAGGCGGCCGAGCGCGGCGACGCCCTGTTCGGCAACACCGACTCCTGGCTGCTGTGGAACATCACCCACGGCAGTCACGTCACGGACGTCACCAACGCGTCCCGGACCATGCTGATGAACCTGGAGACCCTCGACTGGGACGACGAGCTGCTGTCGTACTTCACCATCCCCCGGTCGATGCTGCCGGAGATCCGGCCGTCGTCCGACCCCACGGGGTACGGGGTGGCGCACGTCGACGGGCCGCTCGGCGGGGACGTGCCGCTCACCGGCGACCTCGGCGACCAGCAGGCCGCCACGGTCGGCCAGGTCTGCTTCAGCCCCGGCGAAGCCAAGAACACCTACGGCACCGGCAACTTCATGCTGCTCAACACCGGCACCAACCTGGTGCGCTCGGAGAACGGGCTGCTCACCACGGTCTGCTACAAGTTCGGCGACGCCGCCCCGGTCTACGCCCTGGAAGGGTCGATCGCGGTCACCGGCTCCGCCGTGCAGTGGCTGCGCGACCAGCTGCGCATCATCAAGTCGGCCGACGAGAGCGAAACCCTCGCCGCGCGGGTGCCGGACAGCGGCGGCGTCTACTTCGTCCCCGCGTTCTCCGGCCTGTTCGCGCCGTACTGGCGCTCCGACGCCCGCGGCGCCATCGTCGGGCTGTCGAGGTTCAACACCGACGCGCACATCGCCCGCGCCACCCTGGAGGCCATCTGCTACCAGACCCGCGACGTGGTCGAGGCGATGGCGCAGGACTCCGGGGTCACCCTGGACGTGCTCAAGGTCGACGGCGGCATCACCGTCAACAACCTGTGCATGCAGATCCAGGCCGACGTGCTCGGCGTGCCGGTCAGCCGGCCGGTGGTCGCCGAGACGACGGCGCTGGGGGCGGCGTACGCGGCCGGTCTCGCCGTCGGGTACTGGAAGAACACCGACGAGCTGCGGGAGAACTGGAACGAGTCGCAGCGCTGGCAGCCGAACTGGACCGCGGAACAACGCGACCAGGGCTTCGGGAGGTGGAAGAAGGCGGTGCAGCGGACCCTCGACTGGGTGGATGTGGACTGATCATGGTTGCTCTCTCTCCTTCGAACCGGGACGCCGCCCTCACGGCCCTCGCGACCAGCGAGGTCGACGTGCTGGTGATCGGTGGGGGAGTGGTGGGGGCGGGTTGCGCGCTCGACGCGGTCACACGGGGACTGACCGTGGGCCTCGTCGAGGCGCGCGACCTCGCCTCCGGCACATCCAGCCGGTCCAGCAAACTCATTCACGGCGGGCTGCGATACCTGGAGATGCTGGACTTCGGGCTGGTCCGCGAGGCACTGCGGGAACGCGGCCTGATCCTGCAGCGCCTCGCGCCGCACCTGGCCCGGCCGGTCCGGTTCCTCTACCCGCTCAAACACCGCGGCTGGGAACGCCTCTACGCGGGCGCCGGCGTCACCCTCTACGACACGATGGCCTGGGCCGGCGGCATGCCCCGGCACCGGCACCTGACCCGCCGCGGCGCGATGCGGGCCTGCCCGTCGCTGCGCAAGGACGCGCTGATCGGGGCGCTGCAGTACTACGACGCGCAGATCGACGACGCCCGGCACACGATGTTCCTGGCCCGGACCGCGGCCGCCTACGGCGCCCACGTCGCGACGAGGCTGGAGGTGACCGGTTTCCTGCGGGAGGGGTCACGGATGACGGGGGTACGGGTCAACGACCTCGAACACGACCGTACGTTCGAGATCCGCGCCCAGCAGATCATCAACGCCACCGGAGTGTGGACCGACGACACCCAGTCCCTGGTCGGCGAACGCGGCCAGTTCCACGTCCGCGCCTCCAAGGGCATCCACCTGGTCGTCCCCCGCGACCGGATCCAGTCGTCGACCGGGCTCATCCTGCGGACCACGTCCAGCGTGCTGTTCGTCATCCCGTGGGGCCGGCACTGGATCATCGGCACCACCGACACCGACTGGCAGCTCGACAAAGCCCACCCGGCCGCCTCCGCCAAGGACATCGACTACCTGCTCACCGAGGTCAACAAGGTCCTGGAGACGCCACTGGAACGCGCCGACGTGGAAGGGGTCTACGCCGGGCTGCGGCCGCTGCTGTTCGGCGAATCGGAATCCACCTCGAAACTGTCCCGGGAACACTCGGTCGCCAGCCCCGTGCCGGGGCTGGTCGTGGTGGCCGGCGGCAAGTACACCACGTACCGGGTGATGGCGAAGGACGCCGTCGACGCCTGCGTGCACAACCTGGCCCGGACCGTGCCGCGCTCGGTGACCGACCGGGTGCCGCTGCTCGGCGCCGACGGGTTCCCGGCCCTGTGGAACCGGCGCGGCCTGCTCGCCACCGAATCCGGCCTGCATGTGGCCCGGGTCGAGCACCTGCTCGGCCGCTACGGCTCGCTCGTCCACGAGATCCTCGCCCTGATCCGCGACGAACCGGACCTGGGCCGGCCGATCGAGGGCGCCGACGACTACCTGCGGGCCGAGTTCGTCTACGCGGCCGCCGCCGAGGGCGCCCGGCACCTGGTCGACGTGCTGACCAGGCGAACCCGCATCTCCATCGAGACGTTCGACCGGGGAGTCGTGGCCGCCCCGGACGCGGCCGAGCTGATGGGCCGGGTCCTCGGCTGGACGGAGTCCCAGCAGGAACGGGAGGTGGAGAACTACCGCCTGCGGGTCGAGGCGGAACGCGCATCCCAGGAACAACAGGACGACGAGACAGCCGACGCGGCCCGCCTCGGCGCCCCCGACGTCGTCCCCATACGGATCAGCTGACGCTTCGCCTCGGTGTCAAGAAGCGCTCGGCCAGGGGGTTTCGACGCCGGGCGCTTCGACACCGCGCTTTGACACCGGGCGCTTCGACACCGCGCTTTGACACCGGGCGCTTCGACGCCGCGCCCTTTGCTCGCGGGCGCTTCGGCGCCGGGCCCTTCGTTTGCTGGCGCTGTGACGCCGGGCCCTTTGTTCGCGGGCGCTTTATCAGCGGGTGCCGGCCGTTTCGGCGTCCGGGCGTGGGCGGCCCTCTTCAGGAGAGCAAGCGGCGGATCGGCTGGCCGGCGTCGCCGAGCCAGTCGACGAGGGTGGTGAGCGGGCCGGTCAGCGCGTGGCCGGCATGGTCCAGCGCGCCGGACTGGCAGAGCGCGAGCGCCAGGCGCTGCACCGAGCCGGCGATCCGCTGCCGGTCCGGCCCGGTCCCGATCAGGTCGACCTCGCACGCGGACAGTTCCCGGTGCGCGATCGTGGTGGTCTCCTCCGGCAGCGGCAGCACGTCCAGGACCTGCCGGATCCGCTGCAGCTCGGCCAGCAGATTGCCGGTGATCGCGTCGAGCGTCTGGGTCTGCTGGCTGGTGACGTTCACCATGATCCTCCTGGTCATTCGGGTCACCGCCACCCCGGCGGCAGTTGCGAGTCTAAGGACAAAACGCCTGGATGGTCAGGAAACGCGAAGGCGACCGCCCTCCGATCGGGTTACTCCCAGGTGCCGTTCCCGGCGGCGTCCTTCTCGATGTACCGAGTTCGAACGAATCGATCTTCCTCACGCTTCCCTCCGGACCAGCGCCACGGCCGCCACCAGGGTGATCACCGCCGCCCAGACCACCGCCGCCGCGTTCTGCGCCGGAAGCCACGGCGCCAGGCCCGCGAAGCGCCCCTGGGCGATCGGCATGACGATCTGGTACGCCGTGAGCAGCACCGCCACCGCCCCCACCGGATATCGCACGATCGTGCCCACACCCGCCGCCAGCAGCGCGTCGAGCAGCAGGAACCCGGCGTCACCGGGCGCCCCGGCCGTCCCCGCCACCACCAGCGCGACCGGGGCGGCCGTCCCCGCCAGCGCGACCGTCCGCGCCACTGCCAGCACCGGCCGCCGTGGCACCGCCAGCAGCGTGGTGCGGAACTGGCCGCCACCCTGGTGCTCGTGCGTGGCCGCCAGCGCGCCCAGCACCAGGAACCCCACCTGCGCGATCCCGATCGCCGACCCGGCCGGCGCGACGATCCGCACCAGCAACGTCACCGCCCCGGTCAGCCCCACGGTGATCCACATCGCGGGCAGCGTGACCAGCTTGAGAACCTCACCGTGCACCGCGGTCGGCCACCCCCGTCGCGGACTTTCCCGCAGCGGCCGCATCACAGCACCCGGCATGGCCCCGTCCGTCCGGCCCTCGCGGCCCGCCACACCGCCATCCGGCCCGGCGCCGCTGGTCATGGCACCGTTCCTCCGGCTGTCGCCGGTCATGCCGCCGTTTCTCCGGCCGCCGCCGGTCATGCCTCTCTCCTTTGGAACAGCCAGGCCGCCAGGATCAGCAGGGCGGCCACCCAGGCGGTCATCACGAGACCGGCCTGCACCGGTGGAACGCGGATGCCGCCGGTGTCGATCGACCGCAGGAACATGTGCGGCCCCACGATGTCGGGCAGGTAGGCGGCGGCCGGGGTCACCTTGGTCAGCAGGTAGGACACCGAGACGACGCCGCTGTTCACGATCAGCAGGGTCAGCGTGATGATGCCGTTGCGGAAGATCACGGTGAGCGCGTAGGCCAGCAAGCTGATCAACACCAGGTAGAACACCGCCGCGACGGCCCGGGATGGCTCCGGTGACGGGATGGCGTCCCCATACTCCGCGATGACCAGGGCGAGGGTCGCGGCCGTGGTGACCGCGCCCTGCACCGCCACCACCAGCGCCAGCGCGAGGCCCTTGGCGGTCAGCAGCAGGCGCCGCCGGGGCATCGCCGCCAGTGTGGTGGTGAGCTGCCGGCCACCCTCCTCGCCGGTCGGCGTGTATTCACTGCTGACCGTCACCACGCCGAGCACCATCGCGCCCAGCACCGCGATCAACAGACTCTGGAACGCCAGGTCGCTCACGTCGCCGTAGGACCTGTCGGCGATCGCCCGCCGGGTGTAACCCGCATTCAGCAGGACCAGCGCGGGCGGTGTCACCAGACCCGTCACCAGGCCGATCCAGGCGGTCCGCAGGCCGAGTAGTTTGCGCAGCTCAGCGTGGACGAGGCTCACCATGTGACGCCATCCGTGGCGGTGCGGGCGAGGAACGCGTCCTCCAGCGTCGCGTGCCCGGTGGTCACCTCGGCCACCGTGCCGGACGCCACCACCCGGCCCTTGTCGATGATGACCACGTCGTCGGCGGTCTCGGCCAGCTCGCCCATCAGATGGCTGGAGAGCAGCACCGTCCGTCCCGCGGCCGCGCTGTCCCGCAGGAACGTGCGCATCCACCGGATCCCGGCGGGATCCAGACCGTTCACCGGCTCGTCCAGGATCAGCACCCGCGGGTCGCCGAGCAGCGCCGTGGCCAGGCCGAGCCGGCGGCTCATGCCCAGCGAGAACCGGCCGGCCCGCTTGCCGGCCTCGGCGGTCAGCCCGACGACCTCGAGAACCTCGTCGACCCGGGACCGGGCCAGCCCGTTGCTGGCCGCGACCCAGCGCAGATGCGCCCGCGCCGACCGGGACCGGTGTGCCCCGCTGCCGTCGAGCAGGGCGCCGGCCACGGTCAGTGGACGGTCCCACGCGGCGTAGGGCCGGCCGTCGATGAGGGCGGTGCCGGCCTGCGGACGGTCCAGGCCGAGCAGCACCCGCAGGGTGGAGGTCTTGCCCGCCCCGTTGGGCCCGAGAAAGCCGGTGACCCGGCCGGGCCGGGCGGTGAAACCCACCTCGTGCAGGACCCGGGCCTTGCCCCGGACCCTGGTGATGCCGTCGATCGAAATCATGCGCCCAGTCAACCGGCGCTTGCGACCGCGCACATCGGACCCAGATCCGATCTCTGCGCCGTCGTCTAAGACCCAGGTATTAGATCCGGTGTGGCGACCCCGTGCCGCTGCGGCGTGGCGCAGCTTGTGCGGCTGCGGCGTGACGCATCGTGCGCGGCTGTGGCGTCGCGCATCGTGCGCGGCACGGCCTGACGCATCTCGCACGGCTGCCGCGTGGCCAAGGCGCCACCTGAACCTCGCCTCGCCCGGGCTCGTGACCCAGGGCCTGGACCCCGCCCCGCGGATCCCCGGCGACGGCGGCGTGGGCTGGGCTTCTCCCCGCTCTCACGCGATCCGCGGGATCGAACCCGGATGCTCGCTCCGGCCGTTGTGGACAACGGATCTAAGACCTGGGTACGAGGGATACCGTGGGGCGCGTGTTCGGTTCCCCGCGACCCGCAGTCTCCGCACGACCGGCCTGGCGCAACCGGGCGGCTCCGGTCGTCGCGGTGTTCGCCGTGCTCCTGCTCCTGCTGCTGTGCACGGCGGGTGCCGAGGGCCCGGCCGCCCGGATCGTCCCGCTGGCGTTCGGTGCGGGCGCGGCCGGCACCGCCACCTGGGCGGTGTGGCGCTGGCGGACCGACCGGGCGGACTACGAGCGGCAGCTCACCGAGTGGGCGGCGACCGAGGCGGTGCTCGGCGAGCGGCTGCGGATCGCCGGCGACCTGCACGATCTGGTGTCGCACGGGCTCGGCCTGATCACCGTGCGCGCGGCCGCCACCCGGCACCTGCCGCAGTCGCCGGAGATCCGGGCGGCGCTCAGCGACATCGAGGAGACCAGCCGCACCGCGACCGCCGAGCTGCGCCGGATGCTGACGGTGCTGCGCGAGCCGTCGTCGGCCGGGCCACGCGCCCCTGCCGAGGGCCTGGAGGCGCTGCCCGGGATCGTGCGGTCCGCGGGCCGGGCCGGGGTGCGGGCGCAGTTGCAGGCAGTGTTGGCCGGCGAGGTGTCCGCGGGCGTGCAGCTCGCCGTCTGCCGGACGGTCCGGGAGGGTCTGGCCAACACGGCCCGGCATGCGGGCCCGGTGCCGGTGCTGGTCCGGGTGCACCGGGACGGGCACCACGTGGTGGTGAACGTGGCGGACAGCGGGCCGGCCGAGGGCTGGCGGCCCACTCCCGGCGCCGGGCACGGGCTGGCCGGGCTGCGGGAGCGAATAGGCAGCCTGGGCGGCACCCTGATGGCCGGCCCGGTGGAGGGCGGCTTCCGGCTGACGGCCCGCATCCCGGACGAGCCACCAGCCTGACGGCCGATCCGCAGTGGCCGCTGGTCGCGGCGGTGTCGAAGGGCCGGGCGGCGGTGACGGCGGGGACGGTCGTCCGGTGTGGCGGCGGGGCGCGCCGTGATGGTTGGTTGGGAGGTGGCGGCCGGTCGTGACGGGTCTGCGGGGGTGGTGGCTGGTGGAGAGGGCGGGATGGCGGGCGACAGCGGCGAAGCCGAGGGCGGGGCCGGTGGGGTCGGGGGTGGGATGGCCGTACCGAGGAAGAGGGTTCTGCTCGTCGATGATCAGCCGCTGCTGAGGCAGAGCCTGGCGATGATCATCGGGCATCAGCCGGATCTGGAGGTGGTCGGGCAGGCGGGCGACGGGGCCGAGGGGATGCTGCTGGCCCGGGCCACCCGGCCCGATCTGGTGCTGATGGATGTGCGGATGCCGCACCTGGACGGGCTCGAGGCGACCCGGCGGATCTGTGCCGATCCGGTGCTGAGCGGCACCCGGGTGCTGGTGCTGAGCATGTTCGAGCTGGATGAGTACGTGTACGAGGCACTGCGGGCCGGCGCGTCCGGGTTCCTGCTCAAGGATGCCCCGCCGGAGGATCTGGTCGAGTCGGTGCGGCGGACCTGCCGGGGGGAGTCGCTGTTCGCGCCGTCGATTCTGACGCGGCTGATCGCGCACTACGTGGAGGCGCCCCGGCCGGAGCGCCCGGCCGGGGCCCTGCGGCTGCTCACCCCGCGCGAGGTGCAGGTCCTCGCCCTGATCGGCAACGGTCTCGCCAACGAGGAGATCGCCGACGCACTGGTCATCGCGGTGCGGACGGTGAAGACGCACATCACCCACCTGATGGCCAAACTGGCCGCACGGGACCGCGCCCAGCTGGTGATCGCCGCCTTCAACGCGGGGCTGGTGCGCCCCCGCTGACCGAGCCGGGGCGAAGGCGGGACGAAGGTGGGGCGGCGGCGAGACGAAGGCGGGCGGCGGCGGGACGAGGGCGGGCGGCGGCGGGACGAGGGCGGAGCCGGTGCGGAGGCGGGGCGGCGCCGGGTGAGTCGACCCGGCTATTCCTCCGGGCACTTCATCCAGGACACCCGGTAGACGGTCTCCAGATTGCCGTCGGAGGAGTCCATGGTGATGAAACTGGTGGTCTGCGGGGGCGCCCAGCCGCGGGCCACCCGCAGTTCCGTGCTGACGTTCAGATAGCGTTTCTCGCCGCACGGCAGGAACGACATCGACTGGATCTCGACCTTGTCGCTGATCTGCCAGTCCTGGTCCAGGAATCCCTTGAAGTCGTGGCGGCTGCGGGTGGTGTGCGACTCGCCCTGGAAGTAGTAGTACGCCGTCTCGGTCGCGCTCGCCCCCTCTTCCAGGCGCGCGTATCCGCGGTAGTCGGCGCTGGCCACCGCGTACGTGTATCCCTCCGGCACCTGGACGTTCAGGGACAGCTGACATTGTTTGCGGAAGTCGGTCGGTTTCGCCTCCGGGCCGACCTGTGCGACGAATTCGCTGTAGGCGACGGTGAACGCCTTGTTGTCGGGGGAGACGTTCACCTCCGCGGTGCCGTCCGGGCAGCCGGAGCCGTTCGCCGACACCACGTCGATGACCATGTGCTCCGGTGGTGGCTCGGCCACCTGCCAGCCTGTGACCGGCCCGCCGGCCGACGACAGGATCATGGCCCCGGCGGTGATCGCGCTCAGCATCGTGTGCCTCCTGAAGAATGGTGAAAAGTGCACGGGATTGCGCCGTGCGGGCGCTCGATGAGAAACGTAATTGTCGTCCGCCGGAGAGCGCAGAGATAACGCGATGCAAACGCCTGCCGGTGGGGCCCGGGGACCGTTTATTGACCGTCCGGGCGCACCGCTCCCGGCCGTCCGGGCAGATTCTCCGCGAATCCGGCCCGAACCGCATCGATCAATGCTAGGCGGCTCGACACGCCGCCGCCGCAATGCGAACGTGGCTGCATGACTGACATCGATGGCGCCGAAGAGAACAAGAGACGGTTCCTGGACGCGTTCGGCCGCTTCGCAGCCGGTGACGTCGAGGTGCTCCGGGAGATCCTCCGGGAGGATTTCGTCTCGCACAGCCCGGGGGCGCCGGCCGGCCGGGACGCCTGGATCGAGTTCATCGTCAACTCGCCGATCGCCGGGGCGCAGCTGGACATCCAGCATGTCATCGCCGACGACGAGTTCGTCGTCGCGCACTACAACCTGATCCCGGTGGACGGGCCGCCCGAGGTGGTGATCGACATCTGGCGGTTCGAGGACGGCCTGATCGTCGAGCACTGGGACGCGAGCCGGCCGCTCTGAGGGGTCGCCGGGGTCCGGCGCATGCATATCCTATCGGCTTGATGGGGTATTCTGGCCGGACCCTCACGACTGGAGACACCATGACGACCGCGCAGGACCTGCGCCGCGTCGACGATGCGGCGTTCCGGCAGCTGCTGGATCGCAACGCCATCTGGAAGCGGATGATCGCCACCGGCGACCGGCTTCCGCTGGTGCCGCTCTTCGAGGTCGACCTCGGCCCGGTCCACCTCGACCGGCTGCTCGACACCGGCCCGCTGGTGCTGGTCTTCGTGCGCTACGCCGGGTCGCCGTGGTGCGAGTCGCTGCTGCGGGCCTATTCGGCGGAGCTGGAGCCGGCCCTCGCCGGCCTCGGAGCCCATCTGGTCGTGGTCAGCCCGCAGGCCCCGGACCGGCTCGCCGCCGTCAAGCACCGCGACGACCTGCGGATGCTGGTCACCTCGGACCCGCGGCACGTGCTGATCGACGCGCTGCGGATCGGCTTCTCCAGCCCGGGCGCGGACAAGCCGCTCGGCACCGGGCGCTCGGTGCTCCCGTTCGCCTCGGTCGTCGTCGCCGACCGTTCCGGCGTGGTCCGCTTCGCCGACGTCCGCCCCAACTGGCTGGACCAGCTCCCGGCCGCCCGCATCGTCGAAGCGGTCCGCCCGCTCCTCTGACGGCAGGCGGCGAAAGTTTCGGCGAGAAGCCGTCTGAAATCGACCGGAAGTCGCCGGGGTCGCCGGTGAACGTCGCATTTGCCAGAACGCGCAGAATGCACATCGACGACCCCGAATAAAGAGATCGGTCAGCACCCTCCCTCGATCGGCGGAGCCGGTGCAGCGCCTGCTGTGCTTAGAATCCAGCTTCGTAGGCCGTGTCCGGCAAAAGAATCAGCCAGACATGTCCGGACCCCTGGATCCGCTGTCCGCGCTTCGCCGGGGGCCATTTCGGCGTGTCCGATTCCGATTTCCTGTAAATCGCATTCGCGCCGTCGCGAGTCCCATTGCGCCGCGTCATCGCCGCGCACGGAGACGCAAGCACGAGAGAAGCAACGGGAGAGAGACAGCAGGGGAGAGCCAAGCAGGAGAGGGGAAGGACATGACCGAAACCGAACCGATACGCCACCTGGTCCGCGCGGGTGTCGTCGCCCTCATGATGGTCACCGTCGGGCTGATCAGTCCGGCCACCTCGCAGGCCGGGGGCCGGCCCACCATCACCAGGGAATCCTTCGGCAGCGCGGGCGGCCAGGCGGTCGACCGGTACACACTGACCAACGGCGGGCTGCGCGTGCGGATCCTGACGTACGGCGGGATCCTGCAGACCATCGAGACCCCCGACCGGCACGGGAGGTCCGCCAACGTGACCCTCGGGTTCGCCGACCTCGCCGGATACCTGGACAGCGCGAACGCGCCGTACTTCGGGGCGATCATCGGCCGGTACGGCAACCGGATCGGCAAGGGCGCCTTCACCCTCGACGGGACCACGTACCGGCTGGCCCTCAACAACGACCCGAACCACCTGCACGGGGGGAACGCCGGCTTCGACAAGCGGGTGTGGGCCGCGACCCCGGTCACCGGGCGGGACAGCGTCGGCCTGCGGCTCACCTACACCAGCCCGGACGGCGAGGAGAACTACCCGGGCACGCTGCGTACCACCGTCACCTACACGATCACCGACCGGCAGCAGATCCGGATGGACTACGAGGCCGTCACGGACGAGGCGACCATCGTGAACCTCACCAACCACGCCTACTGGAACCTCGGTGGCGAGGGCACCGGCACCATCGACGACCACCGGCTGCGGATCAACGCCGGCCGGTACACGCCGGTCGACGCGACCCTGATCCCGACCGGGGCGATCGACCGGGTGGCCGGCACCCCGATGGACTTCACCCGGGCGACGGCGATCGGCGCGCGCAACCGGGAGCCCTTCCAGCAGCTGGTGTACGGGCGCGGCTACGACCACAACTGGGTGCTGAACCGGGGCGACGAGTCGTACCGGAAGCTGGAGTTCGCCGCCGAGGCCACCGACCCGGCCACCGGCCGGCGGCTCAGCGTCTGGACCACCGAGCCGGGCCTGCAGTTCTACGGCGGGAACTTCCTCGACGGCACCCTCTACGGCACCGGCGGCCGGGCGTACCGGCAGGGCGACGGGTTCGCGCTGGAGACCCAGCACTTCCCGGACTCGCCGAACCACGCGAACTTCCCGTCTACCGTGCTGCGGCCCGGGCAGACGTACCGCACCACGACGATCTACCAGTTCGGCGTGAGCCGCTGAACAGGGGGCGATGACATGTCAACAGTCCATCCGAAGATCGAGGAGGCCGTCGAGACACTGGACCTGAATCCGGTGGCCCGCCGGCGGCTGCTCTCCGGAACCGGCCTGATCAGCGCCTCGCTCGCGGCGGGCGCCCTGCTCAGCGCGTGCTCGCGGCCGGAACAGACCCCGTCCGGGGTCACCGGCAACTTCCCGGAGACCCCGAGATGGAGGTTCACCTTCGTCAACCACGTCACCACGAACCCGTTCTTCACCCCCACCCAGTACGGGATGGAGGACGCCGCCGCCCTGCTCGGCATCGAGAAGCCGCAGTGGACCGGCTCGCAGAACTCGATCGTCGCCGAAATGGTGAACGCGACGAACACCGCGGTCAGCGCCAAGGTCGACGGCCTGGCCCTCGCCGTGGTGGACCAGAACGCCTTCCGCGGGCCGGTCGACAAGGCCCTGGACGCCGGGATCCCGGTGGTGTCGTACAACGCCGACGGGTCCCGGGCCGATCCGGGGACCAATCGTCTCGCGTACATCGGGCAAGGCCTCTATGAATCGGGCTATGCGCTGGGACAGCGGGCCCTGGAGCAGGTCCAGTCCGGTGAGGTGGCCGGGTTCATCGCCACCCCGGGGGCGCTGAACATCCAGCCGCGCATCGACGGGGCGCAGCAGGCGATCAAGGACTCCGGCAGGCCGATCACGTTCACCGCGGTCGCCACCAACGCCGACGTGACGCGCGGTCTGTCGATCATCGACGCGTACGCGCAGGGCCACCCGAACCTGGCCGGCATGCTGGCCGTGGACGCCGGCTCCACCTCGTCGGTGGGGCAGACGGTCAAGAAATACGACATGCGGGCGAAGGGCCTCAAGGTGGCCGGCGGGTTCGACCTGATCCCGGAGAGCCTCGCCGGGGTGAAGGAGGGCAGCCTCGACTACACCATCGACCAGCAGCCGTACCTGCAGGGTTTCCTGCCGGTGCTCTACCTCTACCTCTACCAGGTGTCCGGCGGGCTGCTCGCGCCCAGCGAGACCAACACCGGCCTGCTGTTCGTGACCAAGGACAACGTCACGCCGTACCAGGACTCCAAGTCCCGGTACGAGGGCTCGACCACCGACAAGGTCCTCGTTCCGAGGTCCGGGCCGATCGCCCATGGCTGACGTGGCGGTGAGAGGAACCCGGCGGGGTGTGCCCCGCCGGGTCCTCGACGGATTCCTGCGCCGGCGGGAGGCCAGCGTGCTGCTGGTCGCGCTCGGCCTGATGATCTACTTCCAGTGGGCCACGCCGGTTTTCCTGACCCGCAACAACCTGGTGAACATCGCGCAGGCCACCGCCCCGGTCGCGATCGTCGCGGTCGGCATCGTGCTGCTGCTGGTCAGCGGCGAGATCGATCTGTCGGTCGGGATCGTGGCCGCGCTCGCCCCGTTCCTGCTGCACTTCGCGATCGACTTCTACGGTCAGCCGGTCCTGATCGGCCTGCTTCTGGCGCTGCTCACCGCCGCTGCCGTCGGCCTGGTGAACGGCCTGATCGTGACCCAGCTGAAGGTGCCGTCGTTCGTCACCACCCTGGGCACGTTCTTCGCCGTCCAGGGCATCCTGCTGATCACCTCGCACGCCTATCCGGTGCCGATCCCGGCGCCTGCGAAGGGCACGTGGCAGACCTGGCTCGGCGCCGGCCCGTGGGCGAGCATCATGTGGGCCGCCGTGATCGTCGCGGTCTTCCACGTGATCCTCACCCGCACCCGGTGGGGCCTGCACACCATCTCGGTGGGCGGCAACCCGCTGGGGGCGACCGAAGCCGGCATCCGGGCCTCCCGGATCAAGATCGGGAACTTCATGGTGACCAGTACGCTCGGCGGGCTGGTCGGCATCATGGAAGCGTTCCGGATCAACACCATCGACCCGAACATCGGCGGCGGCACCACCCTCACCTTCTACGCCATCTCGGCAGCCGTCATCGGCGGCACCGCCCTGGCCGGCGGCTCCGGCACGATCGTCGGCGCGTTCCTCGGCGCCCTGGTCCTGGCCGAGCTGCAGAACGGCTTCAACCTGATCGGGTACAGCGCCAACACCATCTATCTCATCCTGGGACTGGCCATCCTGGTCTCGATGATCGCCAACCAGTACCTGTCCCGGCTGCGCCGTTCGGGGAGGACCTGATGAGCAGCGCCCTGCGCGTGGAGAACGTGGCCAAGCGCTTCGGCGCCCTGACCGCTCTCCGCGACGTCAACCTGCATGTGGACAAGGGCGAGGTGCTCGGCCTGATCGGCGACAACGGCGCCGGCAAGTCCACCCTCATGAAGATCATCTGCGGGTTCCACCGGCCGGACAGCGGCCGCATCCTGATCGACGGCGCCGAGGTCACGCTGCGCAGCGTCGACCACGCCCGCTCGCTCGGCATCGACACCGTCTACCAGGACCTCGCCCTGATCAACGAGCTGTCCGTCTACCACAACATGTTCCTCAACCGGGAACTCGTCCGCTGGCCGCTGCTCAACAACCGGGCGATGCGCCGCAAGGCCGAACAGCACCTCAAGGAGATGGGGGTCGACCTGCCCGACGTGACGGTGGAGGTGGCGAAACTGTCCGGCGGCCAGCGGCAGGCCATCGCGGTCGCCCGGTCCGTCTACTCCGACGCCCGCGTCCTGCTGCTCGACGAGCCGCTCGCCGCGATGGGCGCCAAGGAAGGCGCGCTGATCCTCGACCTGATCCGTGACCTGAAACAGCGCGGCCAGGTGTCGGTGATCATCATCGCCCACAACTACGCCCAGGTCCTCGACGTCTGCGACCGCGTCAACCTGCTCCAGCACGGCGCGATCACCTTCGACAAGCGCTCCGCCGACACCTCCCTGGAGGAACTCACCGAACTCGTGGTCGCCGAGTACCGCTCCCACGGCCGGTGACGCCTCAGAGGTCGTCCCGGCGCAGGTTGGGCACCGTGGCGGTCAGGTCGAGAAGATGGAGGAGATTCCCGAACCCGGCGGGTACGAGGTCGTGGCCCGGCCGCGCCGCCTTGCCGGGAACGGCCGCGAGGCAATCGCGGGTGGCCAGGTCCAGTTCGCCGATCAGGTACACGGTGGGGGGATCACCGTGCGCCCGGCGCGCCTCAAACGGGGTCGAGGGGAGCCTGGATGTCGATGCCATCGTGAGTGATCTCGAATTCGTGGGACTGCGGGACATGACGGCTCGCCCGGGTCTTCAGCACGGTCAGCGCCCGCCCGGCCCGGGCCTCGTTCCGGACGTAGTGCAGCAGGATCACGTTGTCGGACAGGTGTGACACGCCCCGCTCGGACAGTCGAGTGTGGCCGTACAGTTCGGCCGACTCGTAGGTGAGCAGAACGCTGATGCCCGCCCGCGAACAGTGGTTGAGCAGGGCGTAGACGAACTCCCGGAACCGTTTCTCGTCGGAGCAGGCGGCCGCCAGGTCACCGAGGCTGTCGATGACGAGGCGGGTGGCGCCGGTCGCGGCGATGGTGTCGAGCAGGTCGTAGTACCACTCGTCGATGTAGACGTCGTTGGGGGTGTCGCAGCGCAGCACCGCCTTCCCGTCGGCGTCCCAGCCGAACCCCCGGATCATCCGCTCCAGCTGGACCCGGTTCTCCTGCATCGAGGCGTACACCCCGGCCTCGCCCGCTTCCGCCCCGCCGAAGATGAACTGCAGCCCCATCACCGTCTTGCCGCAGCCGGACGGGCCGATCACCAGCGTCGCCGAGCCGGGCCAGTAGCCCTCGCCGAGCAGCATGTCCAGGGCGGCGATCCCGGACGTGGCCCGCCGGCCGGCCAGCTCGTACGTCCCGGCGCCGACATCGGTGAGCCGGGGGAACACCCGGACCCCCGCGGATTCGATCCGGTAGGCGTGCGCGCCCGACTGGAAATCGCTGCCGCGCAGTTTCAGCACCCGCAGCGCCCGGCTCTCGCGCTGCCCGGCGTCCTCGGTGGACATCAGGACGGCGGCGTCGGCCACCGCGAACTCCGGGCAGGTCGCCAGCTCCGCCCGGCTGTACTCGCCGAGCCACAGCGCCATCGTGCCGGTCGCGGCCAGCCGGCCGGCCAGCTGGTGGACGAAACCCTCGAACTCCCGCTCGTCGGACGCCCGGTGCCGCAGCGCCCGGAAACTGTCGATGATCAGGAGGGCGCACGGCCGTCTCGCGATCAGGTCGCCGATGCGTTCCAGGACGCCGGGCAGGCCGTGGTCGTCGATCTCGCCGCCGAGGTCCTCGAACAGCACCGACCGGCCGACCCGGTCGGGGTCGAAGAACGTCAGCGCCTCGCCGAAGTACAGGATCTTGCTCAGCGGCTCGGCGACCGTACTCAGATAGATCGTGGGCAGTTCGTCGGTGCCGTTGGTGAACGCGTACTGCTGCGCCAGCACCGTCTTGCCGCTGCCGGGCAGTCCCGCGATCACCGCCACCGACGGGTTGACCAGGCCACCACCGAGAATCGCGTCCAGCCGTTCCTGCCCGCTCGCCAGTCGCCGTTCAGGCACCGGTGACCTCCGTGATGGACGGCTCGCTCAGCAGCCGCACCACGGCCAGCACCTCCAGCGGATGGACGGGTTTGCGCAGGAACCGGCTCGCCCGCAGGCCCGCCGGCGCCGGAAGGATCGACATGGCCAGCACCGGGACTCCCGCTTCCATGAGGTCGGCACAGAGCGGGACGGCCCGCCCGTGCGAGGTCATCAGGTCGACGATCGCCAGCCATGGTGGGCGTTCCGCGGCGGCGCGGCCGGCCTCCGCCGACTCCGCCACCTCGGCCGGGAAACCCTCGGCGTCCAGGAACGACGACAGCGACCGCGCGGCGAACCGGTCCCCGTCGACCAGCAGCAGCCGGGGCCGCCCCGCGTACACCGGCACCCGCAGCCGGATGGTGGTGCCCGGCTCGTCGTGCCGGCCCGGCCGGATGGTGACCTCGTCGGCCATCCCGATGACGATCCGCAGGCCCCGCCCGCGCTCGCCGATCCCGCCGTCGCCGGTCGCGAAGACGCCCTGGTCGAACACGGTGATCCAGACGCCGGTGCCGGAATCCTCCCAGCGCACCCGGACCACCTCGCTGGCGCTGTGCTCGATCGCGTTGGCCGACAGCTCGTGCGCGGCCAGCACGATGCGTTCCTGCTCCCGCTCGGTGTAGCCGGCCTCCCGGGCGAGCCGGGTGACGAAGGCGCGGATCTCGCGCAGCACCTCGGGCGACGCCGGGAACAGGTACTCCACCGCTCCTGGGCCAGGTGATGAGGACATGACGAGTCTCCCTCCGGCCCCCTCAGGCCACGGTAACCCGCCGTGTCGTCGCCGCACCAGACGCGTTACCCGGCCGGGGTCGGATATTCGGTCGCGGGCCGCCGGCGAGCGGACTACCGTGCTGGTCATGTTCACGCCCGGTATGCAGCTGCCCCTCGCGGTGGCTCCCGTGTGCGTGTTCCCCGGCGCTGATACCCGACTCTGACCCTTCCCCACCGGCAGCAGGACCCCGGGGAAGGGTGGCTGCCTCATGCCCGGGTTCTGACACGCCCCGCCTGGCGACGGCGCGTGGTCCACCGCACCGCCTCGCATCCAGTGAGGATCGACAATCATGGCCAAGAGCCAGTTCCAGCGTACGAAGCCCCACCTCAACATCGGCACGATGGGTCACGTCGACCACGGCAAGACGACCCTGACCGCCGCGATCACCAAGGTTCTCGCCGACCGCGACCCGGCAACCAACCGGTACGTCGCGTTCGAGGGGATCGACCGGGCGCCGGAGGAGACCGAGCGCGGCATCACCATCACCATCGCGCACGTCGAGTACGAGACCGCGTCCCGCCACTACGCCCACGTCGACATGCCCGGCCACGCCGACTACGTCAAGAACATGATCACCGGCGCGGCGCAGGTGGACGGCGCGATCCTCGTGGTGTCGGCGCAGGACGGGTCGATGCCGCAGACCCGCGAGCACGTGCTGCTGGCCCAGCGGGTCGGTGTCCCGTACCTGGTGGTCGCCCTGAACAAGAGCGACATGGTCGACGACCCGGAGCTGCTCGACCTGGTCGAGCTGGAGGTCCGGGAACTGCTGTCGGCGTACGGGTTCCCCGGCGCCGAGGTGCCGGTCGTGCGGGTGAGTGCCCTCCGCGCTCTGGAGGGCGACCCGCGCTGGACCGACTCGATCACCGCGCTGCTGGACGCCGTCGACGAGTACGTGCCGATCCCGCCGCGGGAGCTGGGCGAGCCGTTCCTGATGCCGATCGAGAACGTTCTGTCCATCTCCGGCCGCGGCACCGTCGTCACCGGCAAGGTCGAGCGTGGCGAGCTGCGCGCCGGCGAGCCGGTCGAGATCGTGGGCCTCGGCCCGACGATCAGCAGCGTGGCGACCGGCCTGGAGACGTTCGGGAAGGTCCTGGAGTCGGCGCAGGCCGGTGACAACGCGGCGGTGCTGCTGCGCGGGGTCAAGCGCGAGCAGGTGCAGCGGGGCCGGGTCCTCGCCGCGCCGTCCAGCGTGCGGCCACACCGGGTCTTCACGGCCCGGATGTATGCCCTGACCAGCGCCGAAGGGGGCCGGCACACGCCGTTCGCGGCCGACTACCGCCCGCAGTTCTACATCCACACCACCGACGTGTCCGGCGGGTTCGACCTGGGTGACCGCGACCTGGTCATGCCGGGCGACACCCTCGACGAGGTGACGGTGACGCTGGGCCGCCCGGTGGCGCTGGAGCCGGGGCTGGGCTTCGCGGTCCGCGAGGGCAACCGTACGGTCGCCGCCGGCACCGTCCTCGCGGTGCTGGACTGAAGCCCTGGGCGTGTTGAGTTCGGGCGCGTATGACGGCCGAACTCAACACGCCCCTTGGCGCGTGGACCTACGACCGGAGGCCGGGCACGTCGAGGACGATCAGCTCGGTGTCGTCGGCGCGGCCCGGGATGCGGCCGTCGTTGCCGGGGAAGTTGTTGTCGTTGGCGACCAGGACCCGGTTCCCGCCGAGCGGCAGCACCGACTCGACCGACTGCAGAGGGAACGAGAACAGCGCGCCGACCCCGTACTCGCCGGGGCGGGCCGGGGTGGAGACGCCGGACGGGTCGGCGATCCGCATCAGGTCGGCGACGGCACGCCGGGGCAGCGTCCCGTTCACCGCCTCGTCCAGGTCGGCCACGACGAGGCGTTTGACCAGCGAGGTCTGCCCCATGCCGTTGTCGCGTTCGATCAGCAGCAGCCGGTTGCCGTCGAGCATCGCCGCGTCACCGACCAGCAGCGACGGGTCGTCGACGAGAAACGTCCAGGTGCGGCCGGTGTACCGGTTCGCGGTCACCGAGAACTCGTACACGATCCGGCGCCGCTGGTTCGCGTCGTCGGTGCGCGCGCCTTCGAGGATCGGGTAGAGCGTCTTGCCGTCCTCGCTGACCGCCATCGCCTCGAAGCCACGGCTGCCGGGCACCGTCGCGGTCTCCCCGGCGGCCAGGTCCGGCGACTGCGGCGACTTGCCGCCGTCGGGCAGCGGGATCGGCGCCTGCAGCACCTTCCCGGTCCGGTCGGTCCTGATCAGGTACGGCCCGAACTCCTCACCGAGCCACAGGTTCCCCCGCGCGTCCCGGGCCAGCGACTCGATGTCGAAGTCGGCCCCGGTCAGCAGCCGCTCCCGGGTGTTCTCGTTGACGATGCCGAACGGCACCTTGCGGTCCGGGTCCCGGAAACTGACGAACCCGTTGACCTTCACCTGGTGGCGGCGGTGGTCGGGGGTGATGTCGTACGCCCGCAGCAGGAAGTCCGCCGAGTTGTTCTTCGCCCCGAACCCGTTGTCCGGCATGGCCAGCAGCCGCGACCCGTTCCCGGACAGCGGGATCACCGCCGAGAACCCCGGGATCGGCTGCCCGGGGAACGGCGCGCTGATCCCGTTGACCGGCGCCGTCGCCAGCTGCGTCCCGGACACCGGCCCCGGCTGGTACGCGGTCGCCGGCAGGATCGCCCGGCTCCGCAACGTCACCTCCGGCCGGATCTTCACGGCCAGGGTGTAGAGCCGGGTGATCTGGGTGGCGCTGCCGTTGTCGTCGGAGACCACATGCAGCACCCGGCGGCCACCGGGCAGCGTCCCGCCGAGCGCCGCGCCCTCGATGTTGTCCAGCAGCGGGTTCGGCTGCGGCTGCTTCGCCGTCGCGCCCCGCGACGGGCAGTTCGCGAGGTCGGCGATCAGCGTCTTGCCGAGCCAGGTGCGCGGGTCGGTGACCGTGGACAGCGCCGCCACACCGGTGACGTCCGGCGCTCCGGTCGCCGACACCTGGTAGATCCGGACCGTGTTGCCCACGCCCGCGGTGAACCCGCGTTCCACCGCGATCAGCTGGTCCCCGCCGAGCGCCACCAGCTCCACCAGGCCGAGCCCGGGGTCGGTGCGGTACGCGTACTGCGCAAGCTTGTCGCCTTCATAGCGCAGGATCCGGTTGTTGCCCGCGCCGTCCGCGGACAGCGCGCCCTCCATGCCCGCGTAGATCACCCGGTGGTCCGGGGTGGCGGTCAGCGCCTCGAACGTCTGGTTTGTCGTCGCCTCACCGGCCGGCGCCACCCGGAACCGCGCCGGCACCGGCAGCGAGCCGATCTCGCGCCCGTCGGACAGCCGGAACCGCCGGATCGACGGCTCCTTCTCCGAGCTCGCCAGGATCGTCCGGCCCCCGGCCTCCGCGATCAGACCTTCACCATCGAAATCGCTTCCCGTGTACGGGGACCCGTCTGCTCTCGTCAACACCGTGACACCGGTGACCCGCGGCTTGTCCAGGCGCACGGAGTAGACCCGGGCCGGTGTCGTGCCGATGTTGTCGACGAGCGCCAGCGCCCGGTCCCGCCCGGTCACCGCCAGCGCCGACAGGCCCGCCACCGGCGTTCCGGCGTACGTCGTCTTGTCCAGCGCGTCGGAGAACCCCAGCAGCGACGCATCGGGGGAGCAGGCAGCATTTCCTACGGGTGCTGTCGCGTGTGCCGGAGCCGCCGGAACCAGAAGGAGCACGGCGGCCGCGGTCGCGAGAATCGCTTTGTCAGCCACGCCTCGACACGATCCGATGCCGGTCCGAACAGGACATGAACACCATCTCGTCCGCGGGCGTCCGGCTGCCATCCGCTCGGCTGCCGGCCCGGCGTGTGTATTTCGGGCGGACAGTACGCCCGAAATACACACGCGGGGTCAGGCGGGTTGGAAGCGGCGGAGGCGGAGGCTGTTGGCGACGACGAAGACCGACGAGAAGGCCATGGCGGCGCCGGCGATCATCGGGTTGAGCAGGCCGGCGGCGGCCAGCGGCAGCGCCGCCACGTTGTAGGCGAACGCCCAGAACAGGTTGCTCTTGATGATCCGCAGGGTACGGCGGGACAGCCGGATCGCGTCCACCGCGGCGGTCAGATCGCCCCGGACCAGGGTCAGATCCGACGCCTCGATCGCCACATCGGTGCCGGTGCCCATCGCCAGCCCCAGATCGGCCTGGGCCAGGGCGGCCGCGTCGTTCACCCCGTCACCGACCATCGCCACCACGCGACCGTCCGACTGCAGCCGCTGAACCTCGGCGACCTTGCCGGCGGGCAGCACCCCGGCGATCACCTGATCGATGCCGACCTCGGCGGCCACCGCCCGGGCCACTGTCTCGTTGTCACCGGTCAGCAGCACCGGCGTCAGCCCCAGTCTCCGCAGGCCGGCGATCGCGGCGGCGCTGGTCGGCTTGACCGTGTCGGCGACCGCGAAGACGCCACGGGCGGCGCCGTCCCAGCCGGAGACGATCGCGGTACGCCCGGCCGCCTCCTGCTCGGCGGCGAACCGCCGGATCTCCTCGGAGACCGCGAAACCCTCCCGTTCCAGCAGGGCGATCCGGCCGGCGAGGACGTCGTGGCCGGAGACGGTGCCCCGTACACCCAAGCCCTCCACGCCGGTGAAACCGCTGACCGGAAGCCGATCGCTGACCTCCGCGGCGATCGCCTGGGCGATCGGGTGCTCGGACGCCGCCTCCAGCGAGGCCGTCAGCCGCAGCAGCTCCTCGCCGCGGTCCGGGAGAACAGCGACCAGCTTCATGTCTCCGCTGGTCACGGTGCCGGTCTTGTCCAGGACGACGGTGTCCACCCGGCGGGTCGACTCGAGCGCCTCCGGCCCCTTGATCAGGATGCCGAGCTGGGCGCCACGCCCGGTGCCGACCAGCAGCGCGGTCGGCGTGGCGAGGCCGAGGGCGCAGGGGCAGGCGATGATCAGTACGGCCACGGCTGCCGTGAACGCCGCCGTCCCGCCCGCGCCCGTGCCGAACCACCAGCCCAGCGTGGCCACGGACAGGGCGATCACGATCGGCACGAACACCCCGGAGATCCGGTCGGCGAGCCGCTGCACCTCCGCCTTCCCGGCCTGCGCCTGCTCGACGAGGCGGGCCATCTGCGCGAGCTGCGTGTCCGCGCCGACCCGGGTGGCCCGGACCAGCAGGCGGCCACCCGCGTTCACCGTCCCGCCGGTCACCTCACCGCCCGGACCGACCTCGACCGGTACGCTCTCCCCGGTCAGCATCGACCGGTCCACCGCCGAGGAGCCCTCCTCGACGACGCCATCGGTGGCGATCTTCTCGCCGGGCCGGACCACGAACACGGCGCCGGGGGCGAGCTGATCGACCGGTACGCGCACCTCCCGCCCGTCCCGCATCACCGCGACGTCCTTCGCGCCCAGCTCCAGCAGCGCCCGCAGCGCGTCCCCGGCCCGCCGTTTCGACCGGTGCTCGAAGTACCGCCCGGCCAGGATGAACATGGTCACCCCGGCGGCCGCCTCCAGATAGATCGCGCCGGCCCCGTCGGTCCGGCCGATGGCCAGGCTGAACGGGTGCGTCATGCCCGGCTCGCCGGCGGTGCCGAGGAACAGCGCCCACAGCGACCAGCCGAACGCGGCGAGGGTGCCGAGCGACACCAGGGTGTCCATGGTCGCCGCGCCGTGCCGCAGGTTGATCGCCGCGGCCCGGTGGAACGGCCAGCCGCCGTAGACGACGACCGGGGCGGCCAGCGTCAGCGACAGCCACTGCCAGTACGTGAACTGCCAGGCCGGGACCATGGCCAGCACGATCACCGGGATGCTCAGGACGATCGCGGTGATCAGCCGGTCGCGCAGCGGATCCCGTACGTCCGTGGGCTCCTGCTCCTCGGCCGGGATCTTCGCGGTGTAACCGGTCTTCTCGACCGTGGCGATCAGGTCGGCGGCCGTGACCCCCGGGTCGACCGTGGCCGTCGCCTTCTCGGTCGCGTAGTTGACCGTGGCGCTGACCCCGTCCATCCGGTTCAGCTTCTTCTCGATCCGCGACGCGCAGGACGCGCACGTCATCCCGCCGATCTCGAGTTCGATCAAGGTCTCAGTCATGGGTGTGCCCGTCCGCGTCGTGGTCGTCCGGCGCCGCGGTCGCCACCACCGGCGCGACGCCTGCCGTGGTGGCGGTGAACTCGGCGGTCCGCACCTTTCCACCATGCTGGAAGTCCAGGTAGAGACGGTAGACCCCGTCCGACGGCACCTCGGCCCGGAACGCGAGCGCGTCGTCGCTCACCGGGTGCACGTGCAGGTATGCCAGGTCGCCGTCGCGCAGCGCCACCAGATGACCCCGCGCGCCCAGGTAGGGCTCCAGGTCGGTGACCGGTCGCCCGTCCCGGGTGACCGCGAGTGTCAGCTCGCTCGCCGCGCCCGCCCGCAGGTCACCGCTCAGCGTGACCGTGTAACCGTCGACCTCGGCGGTCCGCGCCGGCGCCGGCAGAGGCACCGGCCGGTAGTCGCCGGGCGCCGGGACGTCGACGCCCAGCGTGATCGCCTCCGGCATGGCCGTGGCCTGGAAATCGGCGAGCACCCGATACTGCCCGGGGGTATCCACGGCGAGCGGGACCGTCCAGGTGCCGTCACCGCCGAGAACCGGGTGCACGTGCTGGTAGCCGGAGAGATCGCGGCGGACCACGATCAGGTGCAGGTCCTTGTCATGGTTGCGGATGTAACCGGTGACCGGCTTCCCGTCCGGCCCCAGCACCTGGAACGCGAACTGCCGCTCCGGCCCGACCGGCAGCCGCGTGGTCAAGGGGCTCAGCCGGTAGCCGTCCTGCGCCACCTGCAGCCCACCGGGCAGGTGCTCCTCGGTGCCCTGTGCCGCCGGTTCGGCATGTGCCCCGGTGTGGGCGGGCGCCGGCGCGGGCGGCTGGTCCGGGCCGATCACGCGGCCCGCGCCCACCGCCGCGCCGAAGATCAGGACCAACCCTGCGGCGTACGCCGAAAGCCTGGCCGCCGTCCTCATGAGGCGCTGCCCAGCTCGTAGCCCGCCTCGTCGACCGCGGCCCGGACGGTCTCGCGGTCGAGCGCGCGGTCCGCGGTCACGGTGACCGTGCCGCCGGGCAGGTCGACCGCGACGCCGGTGACGCCGGGGATGCGGGACACCTCGGTGGTCACCGAGGTGACGCAGTGGCCGCAGGTCATGCCGATGACGGGGTAAGTCGTGGTCTCCATGGCTCCACCATACACATACCCGGTAGGGGTATCGCAACATGGCGCGCCATACCCCCGGGGGGTTGTAGTATCGGCGGCATGACCAACCCTGCCCCGACCCGCGGATACACGGCTTCCAAGGACAACCTGCAGTCACGGCTGCGCCGCATCGAGGGCCAGGTCCGCGGCATCGAACGGATGGTCGACGAGGACCGCTACTGCATCGACATCCTGACCCAGATCTCCGCCATCCAGGCCGCCCTCGACAAGGTCGCCCTCGGCCTGATGGACGGCCACGCCCGCCACTGCATGCACGAGGGCGCCAAGGAGGGCCGCGCCGACGAGATGGCAGGCGAGCTGATGGCCGCCGTCGGCCGCCTCATGAAACGCGGGTGATGTGTGCCATAACCCCTTGTCGTCCGGTTCCGGTTACCCGAAGAGTGCTGGTACTGACCGGTAACACGTGGTTGAGGCGAGGACCGACATGACGACTGCCCCGATCGTCCTCGTGGCGCCCGCGATGGGAATCGGCTCCCGGTTCTACCGGCTGCTGACCGAAGCGTTCGAGGTACGGGGCTGGAGCGCCCGGGCACTGCCCCGGCGCGGGTTCGAACCCACCGACCCGCCGGCGTCCCGGCGGGTCGACTGGTCGTACGCCGACGAGATCGACGTCGTCGCCCGGGCGGTCGCCGAAGCCCGCGCGGAAGCGCCGGAACGTCCGGTCATCCTGCTCGGCCACAGCCTCGGCGCCCAGTTGTCGGTCGGGCACCAGATCAACCACCCGGCAGCCGACGGCCTGGTCACCGTGGGCGGGTCCCTGCCGTACCACCGCCACTACCCCCTCGGCGGCCTGCCGATCATGATCCAGGCGGGCGTGATCGTCCCGGTGCTGACCGGGTTGTTCGGGTACCTGCCCAAGCCGGCGTTCGGCGGTCCCGGCGCACGCACGCAGATGCGGGAGTGGGCACGGATGGCACTGACCGGCCGTACCCCGTTCCCGTCAGCCGAACCGGTCCGCAGCCCGTCGCTGGTGGTCGCGCTGGAAGGGGACCGGCTCGCCCCACCGAACGCGGTGGAACGGTTCGCGGCCGGCTTCATCGCCCCGGAGCGCGTCACGATCTGGCACTACCGGAAGGCCGACGTGCCACCCGGCGCCAGCAACGACCACATCGGCTGGGCGCGCAAGCCCGGCCCGGTCGTCGACCACATCATCACCTGGTGGAACACGGCAACGGGCATGCCCGGCACACCGATCACCGCCGCAAGGGGTGAGCAGGCCGCGCCCACAGGGGCCGAAGCCTCAGCCCGGCCGCGAATTTCCTGAGCGCCTTTCTCGGTCGCCCCGTCCGCATCCGTGATCCCTCAACGGGAGCAGGCGCTCGCGTACCGATCTCGAGCAGTTGCCCGTCGAGGCCGGCCATGAGCTGCTGTTCCGGTGTGGCTTACTCCTCGCCGGAGAAGCGCTCCCATGCGGACTGGCGGGTGATGCCCAGGGAAGCGCCGATGCGGGTCCAGGTCACTTTCCGGGTGCGCAGGACGGTGATGAGGCGTTGCAGGTTCGCCTCGATCTGGGCGCCGACGGCGGCGACCCGGGGGAGCAGCTCCAGCAACTGCTCCTCGGTCATCGACTCCTCCCAGACGGGTAGAGGGGTGCCTGGCCCGTCGGGTTTCCGGCGTTCGATCTCGAGGACGTCGTTGCAGAGCTGGACGCACTCGTTGCAGATGTAGACGCCCGGCCCGGCGATGATTTTCTCGACGGCCGAGCCCGGCTTGGCGCAGAACGAACAGTTGATCCGAAGATCGGTCATGGCGACTTCCCTGGCGGCCATTCGTCAGGGCTGTCCTGACGACTGTCAGGGCCGACCTTACGGCTCCAGGTGCGGCCCGGCCACCGAGCGCGCGTGCCATACCCAATGGATCACGCGTGGCGACGAAGGCGGGAATCCGGGACCCCAGAGGCAGCCGGGATGACCGGCGGATCGGGGCGACCGAGGCCACCGGGCGACGAGGCCCAGCGGGGTGACCGAGGTGAGCGGGAGGGCGAGAGGCGGCGCGGCGGGAGTGAGGATTCGGGCGGTGCGGGTAGGGACTCAGGGATGATCGATGGGCGGGCGGGGATCGATGCGGGGCTGGTACGGCGGCTGATCGCGGCGCAGTTTCCGCAGTGGGAGAACCAGCCGAGGGGTGACCGTTCCGGGCATGCATGGCCCGCACCCGCGGGTCGGCCGTCAGGGGACGCCTGCGGTGGCCGCCGCGAGGCACGGGACCTTGCGTGGCCCGTACCCAAGCATGGTTGTCAGCCGTGGATGGGGGCGGTCAGGCCGGTGAGCGGGGCGCCGGAGCCGCCCCAGGACAAGGCGACGATCTCGGCGGCGATGGCGACGGCGGTCTCTTCCGGGGTACGGGCGCCGAGGTCCAGGCCGATCGGGGCGCGCAGGCGGGACAGGGCCTGCTCCGGGACGCCTTCCTCGCGCAGGCGGCGCAGGCGGTCCTCGCAGGTGCGGCGGCTGCCCATCGCGCCGATGTAGCGGGCCGGGGTGTGCAGGGCGACCTTCAGCAGCGGGATGTCGAACTTGGGGTCGTGGGTGAGCACGCACAGGACGGTGCGCTCGTCCACCGGCGTCGACTCCAGGTAGCGGTGCGGCCACTCCACGACCACCTCGTCGGCGTCGGGGAAGCGCGCCGGGGTGGCGAAGACGCCGCGGGCGTCGCAGACGGTGACCTGGTAGCCGAGGAACTTGCCGATCCGGGCGACGGCGGCCGCGAAGTCGATCGCCCCGAAGACGATCATGCGGGCGGGGGCGGCCCAGGACTGGACGAACACCTCTCGCTCGCAGGCGGTGACGATGGCGCTGCGACCGTGCGCGAGGAGCCCGCGCGCCTGTTCCCCGGCGATCCGGTCGAGTTCCGCGTCGCGGAGGGTTCCCGAGGCGCGGTCGGGCCACACCACCAACTGGGCGTCCGGGAGGGAGACCGTGGCGACCGGCCGGCCCGCGGCGATCGCGGCGAGGACCTCGTCCGGATCGCGCAGGGCGACGTCCGGCTGGATCATGATCTCGATGGTGCCGCCGCAGGTCAGGCCGACGGAGAGGGCGTCACCGTCGCTCACCCCGTACGTGTGGGTCTGCGCCTTCCCGGTCTCGATGACCTCCTGGGCCGCGGTGTAGACGGCGCCCTCCACACAGCCGCCGGACACACTGCCCAGCACGTCGCCGTGCTCGCTGACGGCCATCGCCGCGCCCGGCTGCCGGGGCGCCGAACGCCAGGTGTGCACGACCGTGGCCACGGCGAAGGAGATGCCGGCGGCACGCCAGGCCAGCAGGCCGTCCACGATCTCGCGCATCCGAGCACCTTCCGTGATCGCCGCCGGGGAAGTCAACGGGTGGTTAAGAGATCCCTTAGGTTGTTGTTGACATTGGACGCCCGGCACGCGAGGGTCTGCGCGACTTCGCGGGAGGTGCAGGGTGCAGGTGCCGGCTCCGTTCGAATACGAACGTGCCACAAGCGTGGATCAAGCCATTGGTCTGCTGGAACGGCTGGGCAGTTCGGCGAGGCTGGTGGCCGGCGGCCACAGCCTGCTGCCGATGATGAAGCTCCGGCTGGCCAACTTCGAATATCTCATCGACATCAACGATCTGCACGGCGAGCTGGGCTACATCAGGCTCAGCGACGACGAGGTGCGGATCGGGGCCATGACCCGGCACCGTGAGCTGCTGGAGTCGGACATCCTGGCGGACGTGTTCCCGATCTTCCGGGACGCGGAGAAGGTGATCGCCGACCCGATCGTGCGGAACCGGGGCACGCTGGGCGGCTCGCTGTGCCAGGCGGACCCGTCGGAGGACCTGTCGGCGGTCTGCACGACCCTGGACGCGAGCTGCGTCATCCGGGGGCCGGGCGGGTCGGAGCGGGTCGTGACGATGGAGGAGTTCCACGTCGGGCCGTACGAGACGGCGGTCGCGGACAACGAGATCCTCACCGAGATCCGGTTGCCGCGGAAGAACTACCGGGTCGGGAGCGCGTACGCCAAGGTCGAGCGCCGCGCCGGCGACTGGGCCGTGGTGTCGGCGGGCGCCGCGGTGTGGCTGGACCAGGGGCGCATCGTCGACGCCCGGGTGGGTCTGGCCGCGGTCGGGCCGAACACCACCGGCATCCCGGAGATCTCGGCGGCGCTGCGCGGGCACGAGCCGAGCGAGGAGCTGTTCCAGGTGGCCGGCGCGATCGCGGCGCGCAGCTGTGACCCGGTCACCGACACCCGCGGCAGCGCGGACTACAAGCGCCATCTGGCGGACGAGCTGACCCGGCGCACCCTGCGTAGGTCAGTGGATCGGGCGAGGAGCTGAGCATGCAGGTCACGATGACCGTCAACGGGACCGAGTACACCCGTGAGATCGAAGGCCGCATGCTGCTCGTGCACTTCCTGCGCGACGTGCTCGGCCTGACCGGCACCCACTGGGGCTGCGACACCAGCAACTGCGGCGTGTGTGTGGTGTGGCTGGACGGCGAGCCCGTCAAGTCCTGCACCGTTCTCGCCGCGATGGCGGGCGGGCATGAGGTCCGTACCGTCGAGGGTCTTGCCAACGGCGCCGAATTGGACCCGATCCAGGAGGGGTTCCGGCAATGCCACGGGCTGCAGTGCGGTTTCTGCACGCCGGGCATGTTGATGACCTGCCGGGCCCTGCTCGACAAGAACCCGAACCCGACCGAGGGCGAGATCCGCGAGGCCATCTCCGGCCAGATCTGCCGGTGTACGGGATATTCGTCGATCGTCCGGTCCGTGCAGTGGACGGCGGCACACGAGGCTGAGGCGGTGAAGCAGTGACCCAGGTCTTCGAGAACAACGATCTCCAACCCATCGGGTACGGCCGGATGCTGCGCAAGGAGGACGCGCGGCTGCTCCGGGGCCGGGGCCGGTTCGTCGACGACGTGCAGCTGCCCGGCATGCTGCACCTGGCGATCCTGCGGTCCCCGTTCGCGCACGCCACCATCGTCAGCATCGACACCAGTGCCGCCGAGGCGTCGCCCGGTGTGAAGGCGGTCGTGACCGGCGAGACGCTGCAGGGCCTCGGCCTGGCGTGGATGCCGACCCTGTCGAACGACGTGCAGGCGGTGCTCGCCACCGACAAGGTGCGGTTCCAGGGCCAGGAGGTGGCGTTCGTCGTCGCCGAGGACCGGTACCAGGCCCGCGACGCGCTCGAGCTGATCGACGTCGAGTACGACGTGCTCGACCCGGTCATCGACGTCCGCAAGGCCCTGGAGCCGGACGCCCCGATCATCCGCACCGACCTCGAGGGCAAGACGAACAACCACGCCTTCGACTGGGAGACCGGCGACGAGGAGGAGACCGCCCGGGTCTTCGCCGAGGCGGACGTGATCGTCCAGGAGGACATCGTCTACCCGCGGGTGCACCCGGCGCCCATGGAGACGTGCGGCTCGGTCGCCGACTTCGACCCGGTCGAGGGCAAGCTGCGGCTGTGGTCGACCACGCAGGCCCCGCACGCGCACCGCACCCTGTACGCGATCGTCGCCGGCATCCCCGAGCACAAGATCCAGGTGATCGCCCCGGACATCGGCGGCGGCTTCGGCAACAAGGTGCCGATCTACCCGGGCTACGTGCACTCCATCGTCGGCTCCATCGTCACCGGCAAGCCGGTGAAATGGATGGAGGACCGCTCGGAGAACCTGATCAGCACCGGCTTCGCGCGGGACTACATCATGCGCGCGGAGATCGCGGCCACAGCTGAGGGCAAGATCCTTGCGATCCGTACGAACGTGCTGGCCGACCACGGCGCGTTCAACGGCACTGCTGCCCCGGTGAAGTACCCGGCCGGCTTCTTCGGCGTGTTCACCGGCAGTTACGACCTGAAGGCCGCGCACTGCAAGATGACGGCGGTCTACACGAACAAGGCGCCGGGCGGTGTCGCGTACGCCTGCTCGTTCCGGATCACCGAGGCCGTCTACCTGGTCGAGCGGATCGTCGACGCCCTGGCGTACCAGCTGGAGATGGACCCGGCCGAGCTGCGGCTGAAGAACTTCATCCAGCCCGAGCAGTTCCCGTACACCACCAAGACCGGCTGGGTGTACGACTCCGGTAACTACGAGCCGACGATGCGCCTGGCGATGGAGATGGCCGGGTACGACGAGCTGCGCCGGGAGCAGGCTGAGAAGCGGGCCCGCGGCGAGCTGATGGGCATCGGCATCTCGTTCTTCACCGAGGCGGTCGGCGCCGGCCCGCGCAAGAACATGGACATCCTCGGCCTGGGCATGGCCGATGGCTGTGAGCTGCGGATCCACCCGACCGGCAAGGCCGTCGTCCGGCTGTCGGTGAAGACCCAGGGGCAGGGCCACGAGACCACGTTCGCGCAGATCATCGCCGAGGAGCTGGGCATCCCGCCGGCCGACATCGACGTGCTGCACGGCGACACCGACAACACCCCGTTCGGGCTCGGCACGTACGGCTCCCGCTCCACCCCGGTGTCCGGCGCCGCCGCCGCGCTGGTCGCCCGCAAGGTCCGGGACAAGGCGAAGCTGATCGCGTCGGCGATGCTCGAGGTGTCGGTCGCCGACCTGGACTGGGTCAAGGGCTCCTTCCAGGTCAAGGGCGACCCGGGCCGGTCGGTGACGATCCAGGACATCGCGTTCCGGGCCCACGGAGCGGGTGACCTGCCGGACGGCGTCGAGGGCGGTCTCGAGGCGCAGATCTGCTACAACCCGTCGAACCTGACGTACCCGCACGGGGCGTACATCTGCGTCGTCGACATCGACCCGGGCACCGCCGAGGTCAAGGTCCGCCGGTTCATCGCGGTCGACGACTGCGGCACCCGGATCAACCCGATGATCATCGAGGGTCAGGTGCACGGCGGTCTCGCCGACGGCGTCGGCATGGCGCTGATGGAGATGATCTCCTTCGACGAGGACGGCAACTGCCTCGGCGCCTCGCTGATGGACTACCTGATCCCGACCGCCCTGGAGACGCCCGACTGGGAGACCGGCTACACGGTCACCCCGTCGCCGCACCACCCGATCGGCGCCAAGGGCATCGGCGAGTCCGCGACCGTCGGCTCCCCGCCGGCGATCGTCAACGCGGTGATCGACGCGCTGAAGCCGTTCGGGGTCCGGCACGCCGACATGCCGCTCACCCCGTCCCGGGTCTGGGACGCGATGCGCGGCCAGGCCACCCCGCCGATCTAGAACCGACTGTGTGTGGATTTCGGGCGCGCATAGCGGCCGAAATCCACACGCGATCGGGTTTGCCCTTCGCTTCCGGTTCGCGAGCCAGGCGAAGATCAACTGCCTTGAGGAGTACGCGATGACGCCGATCGCCGAGCGCGCGCACGAACTGACCGTCGCCCGCCGCCCGTTCGTGCACGCCACCGTGGTCCGTGCCCAGGAACCCACCTCGGCCCGGGCCGGCGACGACGCGGTGATCCTCGCCGACGGCTCCATCGAGGGCTTCGTCGGCGGGGTCTGCGCCGAGACGTCGGTGCGGGCCGCCGCCATGGACACGTTGCGCGACGGCAACACCGTGCTGCTGCGGGTGCTGCCGGAGGACGCCGCCGCGTTCCCGGAGACGCCCGGCGCGCGGGTCGTCGTCAACCCCTGCCACTCCGGCGGGGCGATCGAGATCTTCCTGCGGCCGGTGCTGCCGAGACCGCTGATCGCAATCGCCGGGAACAGCCCGATCAGTACGGCGGTCACGGCGCTCGCGGAGTTCCTCGACTTCGAGGTGACTTCGTCGTACGCCGCCGTCACGGCGGTCGTGGTCGCCGGGCTCGGCCGCGACGAGGAACGGGCCATCAGGGCGGCGCTCGACGCAGGGGTGGGCCTGATCGCGCTGGTGGCGAGCAACACGCGGTCGGCGATCCTCCTCGAGGCTATGGGCCTGACCGCTGACGAGCGCGCCAGGATCAGGGCACATGCCGGGATCGACATCGGAGCCCGTACCCCCAAGGAGATCGCCCTCTCGGTTCTGGCGGAGATCGTCCGGGAGATCCGTCAGGGCGGAGCCGCCGTGCCCACCTTCTCCGCCGCCCATGCCGAGGCCGCGGCGTTCGCTGCGGCCCGGCCCGAGATCGTGGCCGGCCCGGCTCTGCCCGTCGGGCCGGCCACCCCCGCGGCCACCGCCATCGACCCGGTGTGCGGCATGACCGTGATCATCGGGCCGGACACCCACCACGGTGTGGTGGACGGGCAGGACCACTGGTTCTGCTGCCCCGGTTGCCTGCGGAAGTACACCCGCGCCAAGTCATGAGAAATCCGGACGAAGTTGTTCAGCGGCTCGATGCCGTCGACTATCTGGCCGACGACGGCCTCGCCATGGCCGTCTTCCTGGCCCTGCGGCTCGGCAAACCGCTCCTGCTCGAGGGCGAACCCGGCGTCGGCAAGACCGCTGCCGCGAAGGCCCTGGCCCGGGCCCTCGACACGCCGTTCATCAGGCTGCAGTGCTACGAGGGCCTGACCGCCGGCGAAGCCCTGTACGAGTGGAACTACCAGCGGCAACTGCTGCACATCCGGCTCGCCGAGGCCCGTGGCGTCTCGGTCGACGACGCCGACCTGTTCACCACGGACTTCCTGCAGGAACGGCCGATCCTGCGGGCCGTCCGGCACGACGGGCCGACCCCGCCGGTGCTGCTGATCGACGAGATCGACCGGGCCGACGACGAGTTCGAGGCGCTGCTGTTCGAGTTCCTCGGCGAGGCGTCGGTGACCGTACCGGAGCTCGGCACCTTCGCCGCCACCCGCCCGCCGATCGTGGTGCTCACCTCCAACCGCAGCCGCGACCTGCACGACGCGCTGCGCCGCCGCTGCCTCTACCACTGGATCGCCTTCCCGGCCCCGGACCGCGCGGCGTCGATCGTGCGCCGCGCGGTTCCGGCCGCCACCGCACCGCTGATCCGGGACGCGACCGAGTTCATCGGCCGGGTCCGCGGGCTCGACCTGGACAAGGCGCCCGGCCTGGCGGAGAGCATCGACTGGGTGTCGGCGCTGGCCGCGCTCGGCGTCACCGAACTCGCCGCCGGTGACGTCCTGCGGACCATCGGCGCCATCGCCAAGACCCCCGACGACCGGACCGCCGTCGCCCACGCAGCTCAGGAGACCCCCCAATGAAGATCAGCAACGAGTTCACCGTGCAGATCCCGATCGACCGGGCGTGGGAGGTGCTGACCGACCTGGAAGGTATCGCGCCGTGCATGCCGGGCGCGCAGCTCACCGGGGTGGAGGGCGACGTCTACAAGGGCAAGGTGAAGATCAAGGTCGGGCCGGTGATCTCGGACTTCTCCGGGACGGCGCAGTTCACGTCGAAGGACGCGGCCGGCCATCGCGCGGTGATCGACGCGAAGGGCCGGGACGCGCGGTCGGCGGGGAACGCGTCGGCCACGGTGAGCGCCTTTCTGACGGCGGTGACCGAGACCAGCACGAAGGTCACCGTCGACACCGACCTGAAGATCAGCGGGAAGCTGGCCCAGTTCGGCAGCGGCATGATCAAGGAGGTGTCGTCGAAGCTGCTGGCCCAGTTCGTGACCAACCTCGAGGCCAAGCTCGCAGCCGATTCGACCGCTGCTCCGGCTTCCGATTCGGCTGCGCCCGCCGCGTCCTCCGCGCCTGCGGCTGCCGCTTCGCCTGAGCCTGCCGCGTCCCCTGCGCTTGCCGCTTCCGCTTCGCCCGCGCCTGCTGCGTCTTCAGTGTCTGCCGCTTCCGTCTCGGCTGCGCCCGCCGCTTCCGTTGAGGGCAGTGGGGCTTCGGCGGCGGCTGTGGAGACCGCGCCGGATACTGCGGTGGCGCTCGGGGCCGCTGCGCCCGCGACGACTGTCGAGGTCGGTGCGGAGGCTGCCGCGCCTATCGTTCCGGATCCCTCCGCGGGTGAGGTGGAGCCGGCGGCGGGACGTATCGAGACGGCGGAGGGCACGCCGGAGCCGGTCGCTCCGCTCCGCACGCCGGACGCGAATCTGTCGGCTGTCACCGCCGGCTCCACCGCCCCAGCCGCTTCTGCCGCCTCCGCTCCCGCTGTGGGTTCCGGCCCCGCTCCCGCCGAGGGAGAACGGTCGATCGAGAGTGCGGAGGTGGAGCCGATCGATCTGCTCGACGTCGCCGGCGGGTCGATCTACAAGCGGGTCGTTCCGGTCGCGGTCGGGGTGGCCGTCGTGGCCGCCGCCGTGATCGCCTGGTTCGTTGCCCAGGGCTGACCAGCGCCCCGTCCTGCTGCGGGGCATCGACCGGGCCGCGTTCGCTGTGGCGTTCACGGCCCGGTTGCGCCGTGCCGGCCTGCCGGCCGGGATCACCGAGACCGACGATCTGGTACGGGCCCTCGAAGCGAGCCCACCGACCTCCCGGACCACCCTCTACTGGACGGCCCGGATCGCGCTGGTCCGCCGGCACGATGACCTGGCCGTGTTCGAACGCGTCTTCGCCACGGTCTTCGACAACAGCCCGCCGTTGCCGTTGACGCGTTCCGCCGTACCCCCGAACCGCCGTGACGACGGCAGGCACGTCGCCGTCCCGGGAACCGGTGATGAAGGCGCCGCCGCCGGTGGAGGGCTGCCGTGGGCGACCCTGCCGCCCGCCGTCGCCGCCGATCCGGACCCCGCCGGCGACGGCCTGAACCTGCCGGAACTGCGTCCCAGCGATCTGGCCGCGCTCGCCGGCCGGCCGTTCGAGGAACTCGACCAGGCGCAGACCGAGGCGCTCGGGGCGGCGCTGCGGGACGCCCTGACGTCCTGGCCACAGCGGCGCGGCCGCCGCCACCGGGCTGACCCGGCCGGCCGGCGGGTGGCGTTGCGGCCGACGATCGCGCGGGCCCGGCGTACCGGCTGGGAGGCGATCACGGTGGTCCGGGAACGTCCGGTGCCGCGCCCCCGGCGTGTGGTGATGCTGTGCGACGTGAGCGAGTCGATGCGGGCTCAGGCGGCCGCGTACATGCAGCTGATGCGCGCTTTCACGACGGTTGCCGACGCCGAGGTGTTCGCTTTCGCGACCCGCCTGACCCGGTTGACCGTACCGTTGCGCCACACCTCCCCCCGTGAGGCGATCGACCAGGCCGGCGCCGCCGTCGACGACCGTTTCGGCGGCACCCGGATCGCCACCAACATCGCCACCCTCCTCGACTCCCACCACGGCAACACCGTCCGCGGCGGCGTGGTCATCGTCGCCTCCGACGGCTGGGACAGCGATCCCCCCGCCGCGATGACCGCCGCGATGGCCCGCCTACGCCGCCGCGCGTACCGCATCCTGTGGCTGAACCCCCGCGCCGGCGCCACCGGCTTCACCCCGTCGGTCGGCGGGATGGCCGCGGCTCTGCCGTTCTGCGACGACCTGCTCCCCGCCGCCACCTTTACCGACCTGACGGCCGCCACCCACCACCTGCAAACCCTCACCAGGTGACAGTTGGCCTCGTGCCTTGAGCCTTTTCCAACCTGATCGTGCAGGTCAGCCCTGGCGGGAGCCGTTCCTACTTGTTGAGGTAGTGGCCGTGGCATGCGGCGATTTCCAGGTCGCCTCCACGGACCCGATAGATGAGCCGGTGTTCGTCGTTGATGCGGCGGGACGACCATCCGGAGAGCGGGCCCTTGAGCAGTTCGGGCTTGCCGAGACCGGTTCCGTGTGGATCCCGTTGAGCGTCGAGGATCAGCTTGCTGATGCGGCGGGCCATCTTCATGTCGCGGCGCAGCCAGCCGTCGTAGTCCTCCCATGCGTTGGGGGTGAAGGCGATGCGCAAACTCATGCGGCCTCCTTGCCGGGTTTCGGAGAGGAGGACTTCGCGTCGAGCGGATGCTCCTCGAGCAGTCCGGCATCGGCCTGGGCGATGCTCTCCAGCAGCCGGCGGGCGTTCGAGGCGGAACCGAGGACATGGAGCGTCTCGTTCATGGCGTTCCACTCGTCGAGCGAAACCATGACGACTGCCTTGCCGCCGCCGCGGGGGATGATGCACTCCTCGGCATCATCGATCACCGAGTCGACCACGGCAGCGAGGTTCTTGCGGACATCGCTGATTGTCAGCACCTTCATCGTGACCCCTGGAATAGAACGTACGTTGTAGTGTACGTAAAACCGTACAACAGGGTTGGCGGGAGTAGTGAATGTGCACCAGCTACCGGCTGCCGCGCCTTGCCGCCGATGCGCAGTGGCGACGATCGATTGCCGGACGTGCCCGAAGTTCCGCGGATCATGTCGTCCGTGTGCGGGCGGGCTGTCAGCGGACGCGGTCGTCGAGGTAGGCGAGGACGGCCAGGACCCGGCGGTGGTGGCTGCTCGACGGGGGGAGGCCCAGCTTCGCGAAGAGGGCGTTGATCAGGTTGCTCACCGACTTCTCGGTGATGGTGAGGTGGGTGGCGACGGCGGCGTTGGAGTGGCCCTCGGCCATCAGGCGCAGGACGTCCTGTTCGCGCGGGGTCAGGTCGGTCAGGTTGTCGCGGTTGTGCAGCAGGCCGGCGACCACGTCCGGGTCGATGACGGTGCCGCCGGCGGCGACCTGGCGCAGCGCGGCGACGAACTGGCGGACGTCGCCGACCCGGTCCTTGAGCAGGTAACCGACGGCGCCGGCGCGGTCGGCCAGCAGTTCCCGGGCGTAGAGGCGTTCGACGTACTGGGAGAGGACCAGCACGGGCAGGCCGTGCACCCGCTCGCGGGCGGCGAGGGCGGCGCGCAACCCCTCGTCGGTGAAGGTCGGTGGCAGCCGGACGTCGACGACGGCGACGTCGGGGCGGATCTCGGCGAGCGTGCCGGCCAGGCCGGGGCCCTCGGCGACGGTGGCGACCACCTCGAAGCCGTACGCCGTCAGCATGCGGGTGAGGCCGTCGCGCAGCAGCGCCTGGTCCTCGGCGATCAGGACGCGCACGGCAGCTCCATGTCGAGGACGGTCGGGCCACCGGACGGGCTGCTGACCCGCAGCTCGCCGTCGAAGGCCGACATCCGGCGCTGGATGCCGAGCAGGCCGGTGCCGCGGGACGGGTCGGCGCCGCCGTGCCCGTCGTCGCGGACGGTGATGCGCAGGGCCGGGCCGGAGTCGTGGATGGTCACCTGGACGCGGGTGGCGCCGCTGTGCCGGCCGGCGTTGGCGAGCGCCTCGGCGACGGCGAAGTAGGCCGCCGCCTCGACCGGGGCGGCGAGCCGCCGGTCCAGCCGCAGGTCAAGGTCGGCGGGGTACGAGGTGTTCAGCACCAGAGCCTCGACGGCGGCGGCCAGGCCCCGGTCGGCGAGGACGGGCGGGTGGATTCCCCGTACCAGATCGCGCAGTTCGGCCAGCGCCGTGCCCGCACCGGCCCGGGCTTCCGCGACCAGGGCTTTCGCGCCGGCCGGGTCGGTGTCGATGACGTCTTCGGCGACGCCGAGGCTCATCGACATCGCGACCAGCCGCGCCTGGGCGCCGTCGTGCAGGTCCCGTTCGATGCGGCGGAGTTCGGCGGCGGAGGCGTCGACGGTGGCGGCGCGGGCGACGGTGAGCCGGTCGACCCGTTCGGTCAGCACCGCCCGGGAACTGGGGCCGAGCAGGGCGGCCGCGAGACGGGCCTGGAGGTGGACCAGGTGGCGGGGCAGCCGGTACGCGAGGAGGGCGAGCCCCGCCCCGGCCGGCACCAGCAGCCAGCTGAACAGCGGCGACCGGCCGGTCAGCTCCAGCACCAGTGGGTCGTACCCCGAAGTCTCCGGCAGCAGCGCCAGCAGCACGGGTGCCGTCAGGCACTGCGCCGCGCCGAGCCACAGCGTGGCCGCCAGCACCAGGCTGCCCAACCCGGCGGCGAACTGGCCGGCTGCCCAGACGAAGTCGAACCAGGTCGCCCGGTCACGCAGGACGATCCGGAGCCGGGGGAGCATCCCGGCGGGCAGTGCCCGGTACGGCGCCGGCACCGCGACCCCGAGCACCGCGGCGGCCCGGCGGCGCTGCAGCCCGGCGAGCCGGCGGGTCGCCCACACGGTGGCCGCGAACAGCGCCACGCCCAGGCCGGCCACCACGCTCGCCGGTATCGATGCCACGGCGAGGAACAACAGCACCGGCGCGGGCAGCCCGATCGCCGCGCTCACCGCCAGCCGGCCCAGGTCTCGTCCATGACTCCGCATCCTCTTCACCGCACCGACAGTAGAGCGGCGTCGATGCCGCCGACAGGGTGTCTGCACCCCTACGGTTCCGGGGGCGCGCGCCCTGTCCGCGGGGGTGGCGCAGCGACGAGTCTGAATCCCGGCAGCACCGAGATCGAACCGGGGAGACTCAGATGCGAAAGATCGTCACAGCCGTGCTGGTGGCGCTGGCCGTCGCGGTGCCGGCGCCGGCCCACGCCGACACCGGGGACGTGATCGCCACCGCTGTCGACTTCGCCGGCGCCGGCGGCGTGACCCTGCACGGCACGGTGCTGACGCCGGCCGATGCGGCGGGACGGGACCGGCGGCCGGCGATCGTGATGCTGGAGGGCGCGGGCAACCGCGGCCGGGAGTACCTGATGCCGGAGGCGCGCGCGTACGCCCGGCACGGCATCACGACGCTGGTGTACGACAAGCGCACCGAGGGCTATTCGATGCTGGACCGCGACTACCGGCTGCTCGCCGACGACGCCCTGGCCGGGCTGCGGATGTTGCGGTCGCGGCCGGACGTCGACCCGGAGCGGACCGGTCTGTGGGGGCTGTCCGAGGGCGCGTTCGTCGCCCCGATCGCCGCGAACCGGTCCACCGACGTGAAGTTCCTGGTCACGGTCGGCGCGGTCGGGGTCACCCCGGCGAAGCAGACCGCTTGGGCGTACGGCACCTACCTGCGGCACGCCGGAGTCGGCGGCTCCCTGCCGGGCACCATGCGCGGGGTCACCGTCCGCACCGCGATCGGCGCGGGCATCTTCGCCGAGGCCGGGTTCGACCCGCCGGCGCATTGGCAGGGGGTCCGCCAGCCGGTGCTCGCCCAGTGGGGCCGCCTGGACCGGGACGCGGTGCCCGGCGAGAGCAGCCGGCTGATCCGCGAGGCCCTGGAGCGCGGCGGGAACACCCGGCACACCGTCCGGATCGTCGACGGCGCGAACCACAACCTGCACCGGACCGCCGACGACGGGTTCGACCGCCTGCCGGACCTGCCGGACGGTTACGGCGACGTGGAGGCGCGCTGGATCGCCGACCCGGGAGCGGCGAGCGCCACCGCCGGTGACTTCGGCCCGGAGCCGGCCGCGCCGTCCGTCGGCGACCCGCTCTCGCCCGTGTTCCTGCTGCTGACAGTGGTGATCATGCTCACCGCTCTGATCATCCGCCGCCGGGTCAAGGGCTTCCGGGCCGCCCGCTGGCTCGCCCTGCTCGGCCCGGTCACCGTCGCCGGCACCCTGATGTACCTGCTGGTGCTGCTCGCCACCGCCGCCAAGATCACCGGCCCGGTGCTGCTGGGCCGCCCGGTCGTGTGGCTGGCCCTGCAACTGCTGGCCTGCGCGACAGTGGTGGCCACCGCCGCCGTCGGGTACACCCTGCTGCGCCACCGCGCCGCCGACCGGATCCGGCCGGCCCTGCTGCTGGCCGGCGGGCTGCTGTTCATCCCGTGGGCCGTCCAGTGGGGCCTGCTGATCCCCTGACCGGCCGTCACTGGCGGACGGTGGTCCCCACGCCGCCGCTGAAAACGGGGCCGGGGTCAGAGAGGAGGCGGACCGTGACCTCCAGGCCGCCGGACGGGTTCGGGGTCAGATCGAGGGAGCCGTGGTGGGCGCGGACGATGCTGTGGACGATGGCCAGGCCCAGTCCCACCCCGCCGTGGTCGCCGGTGCGGACCCGGTCGGCGCCGCGCCGGAACGGCTCCACCAGGGTGGGGATCAGGGCGGCGTCGAGCCGGGGACCGGTGTTCGCGACCCGGAGCACGCCATCGGCCGCGGTGTGGACCGTCGCGGCGCCGCCGGGAACGTTGTGCACGATGGCGTTCTGGACGAGGTTCGTCACGACGCGCAGCAGCAGTTCCGGGGAGCCGCTGACCGGGGCCGCCTCACCGGTGACGTCCAGGGTGACGCCACGCTGCTCGGCCAGCGGCAGCAGGGTCTCGGCGGCCTCCTCGGCCAGCAGCGACAGGTCGACCGGCTCGGTCGTGAAGCTGCCGCGGCTGAGCAGCAGCAGGGCCTCGGTGAGATCGATCGCGCGGGTGTTGGCGGCGTGCAGCCGTCGCAGCAGCTCAGGATCGTGCCGGGGGTCGCGGAGGGCGACGTCGAGCAGGGCCCGGGAGACGGCGAGCGGGGTACGCAGCTCGTGCGAGGCGTTCGCGGCGAACCGCTGCTGCTCGGCGACGTGCGATTCGAGCCGGTCGAGCATCGTGTCGAAGGTGTCGGCGAGGTCCCGGAACTCGTCGCGGCGGCCGGTCATCCCGATCCGGTGCGACAGCGACCCGTCGCCGGCGGCCCGGGCCGCCGCGCTGATCCGGGTCAGTGGCGCCAGCATCCGGCCGGCCAGGACCCAGCCGCCGGCCATGCCGAACACCAGCAGCAGGCCGAGCACGGCGGCCGCTTTGGGGGCGAACGCGCGCAGCAGGTTGGACCGGACCGGGAAGACGCCGTGCAGCGAGGCGTCGGCGCTGATCATGAGGGCCTGGTCGGGGACGTACCGGAGCAGGAACAGCCACACCGCGGCGAGCAGCAGCGCGCCGGCCAGCATCAGGAACGCGGCGTAGCTGAGGGTGAGTTTGAGCCGGGCGCTCATCCGGCGCCGATGCGGTAGCCGACGCCCGGCACGGTGGCGATCAGCCACGGCTCGCCGAGGCGTTTGCGCAGCGCCGACACGGTGATCCGGACGGCGTTGGTGAGCGGGTCGGCGTTCTCGTCCCAGGCGCGTTCGAGCAGGTCCTCGGCGCTGACCACGCCACCCTCGGCGGCGACCAGGACCTCCAGCACGGCGAACTGCTTGCGGGTCAGGGCCACGTACCTGCCGTCACGGAACACCTCCCGGCGGAACGGGTCGACCCGCAGCCCGGCGATCTGGAGGACCGGGGGACGGGCGTGCCCGCGCCGGCGGTCGAGGGCCCGCAGCCGCAGCACCAGCTCCCGTAGGTCGAACGGTTTGGTCAGGTAGTCGTCGGCGCCGAGCTGGAAACCGGACGCCTTGTCGTCGATCCGGTCGGCGGCGGTCAGCATCAGGATCGGGATGCCGCTGCCGGAGGCGACGATCCGGCGGGCCACCTCGTCCCCGGACGGCCCGGGGATGTCCCGGTCCAGGACGGCGAGGTCGTACGCGTTGACGGCGAGCAGCTCCAGGGCGGTGTCGCCGTCACCGGCGATGTCGGCGGCGATCGCCTCCAGCCGCAGACCGTCCCGCACCGCCGCGGCCAGGTCCGGCTCGTCCTCCACGATCAGTACACGCATGCCTCGGCCTTCTGCTCGGCACGGCTCCACCACCGGCGGGACAGCAGTCCGGCCAGCACCGCGCCGGCCGCGTTGACCAGGATGTCATCCACCGACGACACCCGGTCGAGCCGGAACACGTGCTGGGCGGTCTCGACCAGTGCCGAGCAGCCCGCGCCGAGCGCCAGGACCCGCGGCACTGATGCGCACGCGGCGAACCGGATCGGGGCGAAGAACCCGAGCGCCGCGAAGATCAGCAGGTTGCCGCCGATGCCGAGCGGCCCCATCGTGATCAGGTCGCGCAGCGGGACGAGGCTCACCCGGCCGGGCACGGTTCCGGCGCCCGGCCCGGGCATCAGCGTCAGCCAGACGAACGGCACCGTCCCGTACACCATGCCCACCTCGGCCAGCGGCAGCCGCCACCCGTTCCGCAACCACGCCAGCAGGCCCGCGACGGCGACCGCGAGAGGCAGGCCCACCAGTGTCATCAGCACGACGCCGTTCTCGGTGTCGTAGCAGCCGTGCCAGTGCCCGGCCAGGCACCGTGGAGCGGCCATCAGGAGCGGGCGGCGTACGGCGTACGCCGCCCCGGCCAGTCCGAGGACCAGTGGGACGGCGTACCGGAAGACGTTCTTGCGCATGGTGAAGAGGAGAGCCGACCTGCCGTTGCGAGGGCGTATGCGCTTTTCGATACGCCCGCGATATGTGTCAGGGCTCCAGCGCGGCGATGTTCGCGGCCTCGTCCGGATCCGGCTCGGATGTGTCGAGGAAGGCCCGCAGCACCTCGACGGCCACGTCCGGGGCGAGCCGTTTCAGGCTCATCGCCAGGACGTTCGCGTCGTTCCAGAGCCGGGCGCCACGAGCGATCCACGGGTCCCAGGCCAGGGCGGCGCGGACCCCGGGGACCTTGTTCGCGGCGATCGCGGTGCCGGTGCCGGTCCAGCACATGACGACGCCGTAGTCGGCCCGGCCCTCCACCACCGCGCGCCCGACGAACCGGCCCAGGTCGGGCCAGCCCGGCGACCCCTCCGAGCGCAGCACCTGGTGGCCGTCCTCGGTGAGGGCGGCCACGACGGCCCGGGTCGTCTCGTTCTCGTCGTCACTGGCGAACGCGATCCGCATGCGTGGAGCCTATGGCGTGTTGAGGAAGCCGGTCAGCTCGGCGATGAACTCGGGGACCCGTACCGCGCCCAGGTGGTCGCCGTCGGTGACGGTCAGGCGGGCGTCCGGGATGGCCTTGGCCAGCAGTTCGGGGCGGGTCGCCAGGACGTCGTCGCGGCCGGCCAGGACCAGCGTCGGCACGGTGATCGTGTCGAGGGGGATCGGTTCGGCGTGCAGCGCGGCGGCTTGCGCGGCGAGGGCCGTACGATCACCGCCCACCGCGTCCACGAAGGACCGGAACCCGGCCGCCGCCGGTGAGGTGATGGTGGCCGGATCCGCCGTCTCGAAGGCCTCGCGGAAGTCCGCGGGCGGGATCACCCGGGTGTCGACCCCGCCGAGCTCCACCACCGCGGCGCCCACCCCGCCGATCACGAGGCGGCGGACCCGCCGGTCCCGGGTGGCGAGCAGGAGCGAGACGATCGCGCCCATCGAGTACCCGGCCACGTCGACGCGGGTGATGCCGAGCAGGTCCAGGAGCGTGGAGACGTCGTACGCCATCCGGCTCTCGCCGTAGAAGGCCGGGTCGTGCGGTTTCCCGGACTCGCCGTGACCGCGGGCGTCGATGGTGATGACCCGGCGGCCGGTCGCGGTGAGGGCGGCCACCACCCCCGGCAGCACCCAGTTGGTCACGCCGTTGGCGATGAAGCCGTGGTGCAGCAGGACGGGCGGCAGGCCGGAGGGCCCGTCCCATTGTTCGTAGTGGATCTCGACGCCATCGGTGGCCTGGAAGGTCGGCATGGGGCACAGGGTATGCGGTGTCCCGCCCGCCCGGGATCGGCAAGATCGCCGGTGTGGCGGCGTTCGACGGTTGTTGATCGCGATACATTTTCGGATGAGACTGCCCAACCCAATCCGTTAGGGGACATCGGGCTGTGACCCCCACACAGTTGCGTGCCTATTCCGCCGTCGTCCGGTGTGGCTCGGTCAAGCAGGCCGCGGCCCAGCTCGAGGTCTCCGAGTCCGCGGTGTCGCTGCACATCGGGCAGTTGCGCAGGGAGCTGGGTGATCAGCTGTTCTCCCGGACCGCGTCCGGCCTGACGTTCACGCCGGGCGGGCTGCGGCTGGCCAGCCGGGCCACCGAGCTGCTCGGCCTGCAGGACATCACCGTCCTGGAGGTGAGCGCGGCCGGGCAGGGCCGGCGGCTGCTGCGGGTCGGGGCGTCGTCGCTGTTCGCCGAGCACGCGGCGCCGGGGCTGATCGAGCTGTTCGCCAGCCGGGCCGCCGACCTGGACGTCGAGCTGAGTGTGCGGAACCCGGGCTCGTTCGCCGAGACGCTGATCGAGCGGGGCGTCGACATCGCGATCGGCCCGGCGCCGGCCGAACCGGAGCCGGGTGTGACCGCCCGCCCGGTGATGTACTACAAGATCGTGACGGTGGCCGGGCCGGACCATCCGCTCGCCGGCACCCAGCCGTCCCCGCGCCAACTGCGTGACCAGACCTGGCTGCTCGGGCCGTCCGCGGCCGCCGACCGTGGGGCGATCCCCACCCTGCTGCGCCGGCTCGGCGTGCCGGACCACCGGCAGCAGATCTTCCAGAGCCACGCGGCCGCGCTGGAGGAGGCCAAACGTGGGCGCGGGGTGGCGGCGGCGCTGTCGTTCACCGTGGCGCCGGAGGTGCGCAAGGGGCATCTCGTGCAGTTCTGCGGGCCGCACACCGGGATCGAGGAGGTCTGGCACTCGATGATCCTGGCCGACGGCGGCAGCCCGCCGGCTGCCGCCGAGCTGGCCCGGTTCGCCTCGACGCCGCGGGCCATCCAGGCCATGATGCGGGGTACGGGGATCAACGTGGCCCGCTTCAAACCGTCCATCCACGTCACCCTGTGGAGCTGATCGGGTCCCGCCGGTCGATGTCGAGGTAGAGCTCGCGTTCGGCCTCGATGCTGACGCTGAATCCGCGAGCGGCGCTGGGGGAGCTGGTCACCGGGAACACGGCGGTGGCCACCTCGCCGGGCCGCAACCGCCGCGCGAAGCCGTCGTCGCGGGCGAACTCGACCGGCTGCGCCTCCTCGAACCGCAGTTCGGCCACGTCGTCGGCGAGCGGACGGCCGACGGCGTTGCGGACCGTGCCCGGCACGAACCGGACGCTGAGCACCTGGTCGAAGCCGGGGCGCCGGTGCCGCCGGTGGGCCAGGAACACCTGGTCGCCACGGCCGAAGCAGAGGTACGACAGCGCGGTCGCCGGTTCGGTCCCGTCGTCCAGGCGCCGGTACCAGACCACCCGCCGTACCTGCAGGTCCACGCCTTTGGCCATCGGCGGATCGCCGTGCCCGGCGTGGCCGCGCACGATGGCCCCGGTCATCGCTCCCGGGGCGGGCGGGCCGTCGAGCGGCGCGGGACCGGCGGCGGGATCGGGGTCGAAGGTGTACGGGCCGTCGCCCCACCGGGCCCGGTCGATGCCCATGGCGTCCACCGTCACCTGCGGGAGCGCCGCTTCGAGGAGGAGCTGGAAATCGTGCCGGCCGCCGTCGGCCGGAAGGTGCGACAGGTAGATCGGGCCGGTGCCGAGCATCAGCATGGTGTTCTCAGACATGTCCGAACGGTCGCCCCGGCATCTGCGCACGTACCTTGCGGCCACCTTGCGGTCCGGGAAAACATGAGACGGAAACGTCGCGTCACCGGATGATCACCGAGGGTTTCGATGGATGTGCGGCTGCTCGGGGAAGTGCAGGTGATCGCCGCGGGCCGGGCGCTCGACACCGGCACCCCGCGGCAGCAGGCCGTGTTCGCGGCCCTCGCCGTCGACCCCGGCAAACCCGTGGCGATCGAGACGCTCGTCGACCGGGTCTGGGGCGACGCTCCACCGGCCGAGGCCCGCAACGTCCTCTATTCGCACATCAGCCGGATTCGGCGGATGCTGCGACTCGGCGACGGCGCCGGCAGCCTCGACCGGCGGTACGCGGGCTACGTCCTCGACCTCGATCCGGACATGGTGGACCTGCACCGGTTCGCCCGCCTCACCGACCAGGGCCGCGACCCGTCCCGCGCCCCCGCCGACCGGGCCGCCCTGCTGGCCCGGGCACTGGACCTGTGGCGGGGCACGCCGCTGGCCGCGCTGACCGGCGACTGGGCCGACGGCGTCCGCGAGACCTGGCACCGGCGTCGCCTGGACGCCGTCGTCGCCTGGGCGCGCACCGAACTGGGCCTCGGTCACGCCGACGCGGTGATCGCCGCCGCCCCGCCGCTGATCACCGAGTACCCCCTCGCGGAGCCCTTGGAAGCGCTGCTGATGGAGGCGCTGCACGCCGCCGGCCGGGACGCCGAGGCGATGGACCGGTACGCCGCCGTCCGCGCCCGGCTGGCCGACGCGCTCGGCGCCGATCCCGGCCCCCGGCTGCGCGAGCTGCACGAGACGATCCTGCGTGGCGAGCCGCCGGACGTCCCGCCGGCCCGGCCGGTCACCGTCCCGGCCCAGCTGCCGCCGGACGTGTACGGCTTCGCCGGCCGCACCACCCCCCTGCGCGAACTGGACACCCTGCGGCGGGACGCGCCGGGCCGCCCGGTGACGATCGACGGGATGGCCGGCATCGGCAAGACCGCCCTGGCCGTGCACTGGGCGCACCGGGCCGCCCGGCACTTCCCGGACGGGCAGCTCTACGTCAACCTGCGCGGCTTCGACCCGGCCGCCGCCCCGCTCGCCCCGGACGAGGCGGTCCGCGGTTTCCTCGACGCGTTCGCCGTCCCGCCCGCCCGGATCCCGGCCGGCCCGGCCGACCGGGTGGGCCTGTTCCGCAGCCTGCTGGCCGCCCGCCGGGTGCTGTTGCTGCTCGACAACGCCCGGGACGCCGACCAGGTCCGGCCGCTGCTGCCCGGCACGCCCGGCTGCCTCGCCGTGGTGACCAGCCGCAACCGGCTCGCCGGGCTGGTCACCACGTCCGGCGCGCACCCGATCACCCTGGACCTGCCGTCCGGCGCGGAGGCCCGGGAACTGCTCGCGCAGCGCATCGGGGCGGGCCGGGTCGCCGCCGAACCGGCCGCCGTCGACGAGATCGTCGCCCGCTGCGCGCGGCTGCCGCTGGCGTGCGCGATCGTGGCGACCCGGGCCGCGGTCACGCCGGGCCTGCCGCTCGCCGCGCTGGCCGCCGAGCTGCGGCAGGCGCAGGGCGGGCTCGCCGAGTTCACCGACCCGGACCTGGAGAGCAACGTCCGGGCCGTGTTCTCCTGGTCGTACCGGCAGCTCAGCCCGGCCGCGGCGACCCTGTTCCGGCGGCTGGCCGCGCACCCGGCGCCGGACCTCGGGGCGAGCGCCGCGGCCGCCCTGTCCGGCGCGCCGCCCGGCGAGGTCCGCCCGGTCCTCGGCGAACTCACCCGGGCGCACCTGCTGGAACGGGCCGGCACCCGGTACACGCTGCACGACCTGCTGCGCGCCTACGCCACCGAATTGTCCGCCACCGACGACCCGGGCCCGGAACGGACGGCGGCCCGGCAGCGGCTGCTCGGCTACTGGGTGCACAGCGCGTACGCCGCGGATCTGCTGCTCAACCCGATGCGCGACGACCCGGTGACCGCGCCGCCGCCGCTGCCCGCCGGGGTCCGCCCGGAGCGTCCGGCCGGCCTGCCGGAGGCGCTCGCCTGGTTCGGCGCGGAGTACCACGTCATGCTGGCCGCGCTGCGCGGCGCCGCCGACGACGCGACGGCGTGGCACCTGGCCTGGGGACTCACCCGGTACCTCGCCTACCAGGGCCGCTGGCACGACTCGATCGAGGCGCTGACCGCCGCGCTGGCCGCTGCCGCGGGCCCGGCCGAGGCCGCCTCCGCCCACCGGTCGCTGGGCTGCTCGTACCTGCGCCTGCACCGGCTCGACGAGGCCGGCCGGCACCTCGCCGCGGCGCTGCGGATCTCCGCCGAGGCCGGGGACGTCACCGGCCAGGCCCACACCCAGCGCTATCACGCCTGGCTGCTGGAGGTGCAGGGCCGCTACCGGGAGGCGCTCGGGCACGCCGAGCAGGCGGTCGCGCTGTTCACTGCCGCCGGCCACCTCGCCGGGCGCGGGCGCGCCCTGAACGCGATCGGCTGGTTCCACGCCATGCTCGGCGACTACGCCGAGGCGGTCACCGTCTGCCAGGAGGCGCTGCGCCTGCAGGACGCCGCCGGCGACCGGTTCGGGCAGGCCGAGACCTGGGACAGCCTCGGGTACGCCGCCCAGCGCCTGGGCCGGCACGCGGAGGCGATCGCCGCGTACCGGACCGCCGTCGCCCGGTACCGGGAGTTCGACGACCGGTACAACGAGGCGGACAGCACGGCCTCGCTCGGCGACGCGCACCACGCGGCCGGCGACGCCCCGGCGGCCCGCGCCGCCTGGCGGGCCGCAGCCGACCTCTTCGACCAGATCGACCATCCGGGCGCCGCGGCCATCCGGGCCCGCGCCGGCCATCCCGCACCGGGAGACGAGGGGACATCATGGATGAGGTAATCGTCAGCCGTGCCGACATCGACGCGCTCGCCGAACTCGCCGACCGCGGCGAGATGCCCGCGGCGGACCTGCTGCGGGCCCTGGTCACCGCGGTCCGGACCGCCTTCGGCCGGGACGAGGTGGTCAGCGTGAGTGTCGAGGTGGACGCCGTCGCCGAGGAGTTCGACGCCGCGTTCGCCGCCAAGGGGCGGCGCCAGGTCAACGTCACGGTCATGAAGATCGGCCGCTGACCGGTCGTGCGCACCGTGCTGGTCGCCATGCCGTTCATGAGCGCGGACCGGCCGTCGATCCAGCTCGGCCTGCTCCGGGCGATCGGCGCCGGGCACGGGTTCGACGTCGCGACGCTGCACGCCAACCTCGATCTCGCCGCACGGATCGGGGCGGACCTCTACCGTACGATCGCCGACGCCCGTGGCCCGATGATCGGTGACTGGCTGTTCGCGGTGGAGGCGTTCGGCGACCGGGCGCCCGACCCCGGCGGCCGGCTGCTGGACGAGCTGGGCGTCACCGGCGGCGAACGGGACCGGCTGCTGCGCGCCCGCGCCGAGGACGTGCCCGCCCTGCTCGACGACCTGGCCGCCGGGCAGGACTGGGCCGCCGTCCAGGTCGTCGGCTTCACCTGCACGTTCCAGCAGAACACCGCCTCGTTCGCGCTGGCCCGGCGGCTCAAGGCGGAGCACCCGCACCTGATCACGGTCTTCGGCGGCGCCGGGTTCGACGGCGAGATGGGCCGGGAGCTGCTGCGCCGGGTCGAGGCGGTCGACCTGGTGGTGTCCGGGGAGGCGGACACGGCGTTCCCGGCCCTGCTGCGGGTCCTGGCCGAGGGCGGGGACCCGGCGACCGTGCCGGGGGTGGCCCGCCGGGATCGCGCCGGCCCGCCCGCCCCGCCGCACCGGGACCTCGACGCGCTGCCCGCCCCGGACTACCACGAGTACTTCGACCGGGCCGCACGGCTGGGCCTGCTGCCGGAGGCCGGGAGCGGGGAGGTGTGGCTGCCGTTCGAGAGCTCCCGTGGCTGCTGGTGGGGCGCCCGGCACCACTGCACGTTCTGCGGGCTCAACGCGACCACGATGAGCTACCGCAGCAAGTCGCCGCGGCGGGTGCTGGACGAGCTGGCCACTCTGGCCGGCCGGCACCGCACGCTGCGGTTCGAGGCGGTCGACAACATCCTCGACATGCGGTACCTCACGTCGCTGTTCCCGGCGGCCGCCGACGGGCGGCACGACTACGAGCTGTTCTACGAGGCCAAGGCGAACCTGACCCGCGCCCAGCTACGGGCCCTCGCACACGGCGGGGTGACCCGGCTGCAACCCGGGCTGGAGTCGCTCAGCTCGCACGTGCTCGCGTTGATGGACAAGGGGGTCCGCGCCGCGCAGAACGTGAACCTGCTGCGCTGGGCCCGCTACTACGGCATCGACGTGGCGTGGAGCGTCCTGTGGGGTTTCCCGGGCGAGACCCCGGCCGACTACGCCGAGCAGGCCGCCGTCGTGCCGCACCTGGCGCACCTGCAGCCGCCGGAGGGCTCCGGCCGGATCTGGCTGGAACGCTTCAGCCCCCTCTTCGCGACCGCCCGGAACCGTACGCCGCAGCGCGGCTACCGGCACGTCTACCCGGCCGGCTTCGACCTGGACCGGCTCGCCTACTTCTTCGACCACGACCCCGCGGACGAGCTGCCCGCCGAGGTGTACGCGCCCCTGCAGACCGCGCTGGACGACTGGTCACGGGCCTGGCGGCGGGACCCGCGCCCGTCGCTGACGTACCGGTCGGCGCCGGGCGTGCTGCGGATCGACGACGACCGGCATCCGGACAGCGCCGGCAGCTACACGTTCGGCGGCCCGATCGCCGAGGTCTACCTGGCCTGTGTGGACCGCCCGACCGGGATATCCGCCATCCATCAGCGACTGCGCCCGAAACCTCCCGGGTACGTGGACGAGGTCCTCGCCGAGTTCACCCGCCGCGGCCTGATCCTCCGCGACGGCCCGCTGGCCGTGGCCCTGGCCCTCCCCGCCGTGCCCGGCCGATAAAGTGGTCGGTCATGCAGGTCGTCACGAAACTGGAACGACGGGTGGTGACCGCTGCCGAGCAGGCGCTGGAGCGGCAGCACACGGTGAGCCCGCTCGACGTGCTGACCGGCCTGGGCTGGCTGCATCCCGTCCAGGTGGAGCGGTGGAAGCAGGGCCGGCCCGCTGTCCTGGAGCCGCTCGCCGCGGTTCCGGCCGACCGGATCGCCGACGTCCTGGAGATCTTCGGCCGCTGGGCGCGGAGCCGGGAGTTGCGGGCCGGCCAGGTGGAGTACGTGTCGGCCACCCGGGACCGCAAGCCGCTGCAGTTCACCGTGGCCGCCGATCCCGCGCGGGAGGAGGCGTTCCGCACCCACTGGACGCCGGCGGACCTGCCGGAGCGGCAGCGTGAGCGGATCGAGGCCAAGCAGAGCAAGGCGCCGGACCTGGTGGTGGTCCAGCCGCTCCAGGAGTTCACCTGTGACGGCTGCGGGCGCACCGACGGCGACCTGCTGATGATGGAGGACGCCGGCGCCCTCTGCATGACCTGTGTCGACTTCGGCCACCTGGTGTTCCTGCCGTCCGGTGACGCGACGCTGACCCGCCGGGCCAAGAAGGCGAGCCGGCTCTCCGCTGTCGTGGTGCGGTTCAACCGGAGCCGCAAACGGTACGAACGCCGGGGCCTGCTCGTCGAGGAGGCCGCGATCGAGCTGGCCGAGCAGCAGTGCCTGTCCGACGAGGAGGTCCGGGCCCGCCGCCGGGAACGCGACGCGCAGCGCCGGGAGGTCGCCGACGAGCGGTTCCAGGAGGACCTCGCCGCCGAGATCACCAGGCTGTTCCCGGGCTGCCCGGCGGCGCGGGCCGCGGAGATCAGCCGGCACACGGGGGAGCGGGGCAGCGGCCGGGTCGGGCGCAGCGCCGCCGGCCGGGCCTTCGACCCGGACGCGGTGACCCGGGCGGTGGTGGCGTCGGTGCGGCACGAGGACACCGGGTACGACGAGATGCTGATGTCCGGCGTCCCGCGGGACGTGGCCCGGGAACGAATCCGTGCCGACATCGACCGCGTGCTGGACGGCTGGCGGCGTACCGCATAGATAATCGTCGCTATGAGCGACCATGCCGCGACAGTACGGGAATACCACCTGTTCACCCCGGAGGCCATGGCTGACCCGAACGCCTACCTGCACCGGATCCGCGCCGAGAGCCCGCTCGCGCGGCTTCCGCAGCTCGGCGCCTACCTGCTGACCCGGTACGCCGACGTCAACGCCGCGCTGCGCGACAAGCGGATGGACAGCGCCAACATGCTGCGGGTGCTGAACCGCCTGACCCCGGCCGAGCAGGCCGAGCTGGAACCGGTCCGCCGGTCCGTCGAGATGTGGATGGGCCACACCGTCCCGGCCGACCACGTCCGCTTCCAGCAGCTGCTCAAACGCTATTTCACCCCGGCGACGGTGGACCGGCTGCGGCCCCGGGTGCGGGAGTTCACCGAGGAACTGCTCGACGCCGTCGCGCCGAAGGGCGAGATGGACGTGGTACGCGACCTCGCGTACCCGCTGCCCGCCAATGTGATCGCCGAGATGCTCGGCATGCCGATCAGCGACCGCGAGCAACTGCAGGCGTGGTCGCGCGACATCCTGCCGGTGTTCGGCGACGGCGACCTGGCGAGCCTGCGCGACGCCCAGCGCAGCATGCTGGAGATGCACGACTATCTGCGGGTGATCGCCGCCGACCGGCGCCGGAACCCGCGCGAGGACGTGCTCAGCATGTTCATGGCCGCCGAGGCGGAGGGCGTCGTCACCGAGGACGAGGCCGTCGCCAACTGTGTGCTGCTGCTGTTCGCCGGCCACGAGACCACCGCCAACCTGATCGCCAACGGCCTCGTGCTGCTCTTCGAGCACCCGGACCAGCTGGCCCGGCTGCGCGCCGACCCGGACCTGACGCCGCAGGCCGTCGAGGAGATGCTGCGCTGCGACGGCCCGGCCGGGGTGATCGGCAGGGTCGCCACCGAGCCGGTCGAGCTGGCCGGGCACACCGTGCCGGCCGGGGAGCACGTCTTCCTCGCCCTGATGGCCGCGAACCGGGACCCGGACGTCTTCGAGAACCCGGACGTCTTCGACATCACCCGGCCCCGCAACCGGCACCTCGCCTTCGGGATGGGCACCTACTACTGTCTGGGCGCCGCGCTGGCCCGGATGGAGACCGACGAGTGCCTGCGGATCCTGCTGCGCCGGTTCCCGGATCTGCGGCCCGCCTACCAGGCGCCGGACCGGGTGCCGAGCCCGCCGTTCGGTCACCGGCTGATGTCGCTGCCGGTCGCCTTCTGACGTACTCGCGCCGGCGGGTGCACGGTATCGTTTCCGCACTGGTCACTGGGGCGACGGGATCACATGTCTGCGGAGAACGACCTCACCGGCACCCGCCGGTCCCGGCCACCGGGCCGGGCGGACGGCACGGGCAAGGACACCGCGCGGGACGAGCTGCGCGCCGCGATCCTGTCCGGGGAGTACATGCCCGGGGAACGCCTGGTCGAGGCGCAGCTGATCCAGCGGTTCAAGGTCAGCCGGTTCAACATCCGGCTCGCCCTGCAGGACCTGTCCGGGGAGGGCCTGGTCGAGATCCAGCGCAACCGCGGCGCCCAGGTCCGGAAGATCTCGCTCGCCGAGACGATCGAGATCACCCAGGTCCGGATGGTTCTGGAGGGCCTGGCCGCGGCGCAGGCCGCGGAGCGGGTCACCGACGAGGCGGTCGCCGAGCTCGACGAGATCGGCCGGCTGATGCGGCGGGCCGTGGAGTCCGGCGAGCACCGCCGCTACAGCGATCTCAACCAGCGGCTGCACGGCCTGATCCGCCAGATCGCCGGGCACGCCACCGCGGACCGGCTGATCGGGACGCTGCGGGCCCAGCTGGCCCGGCACCAGTTCATGCTGTCCCTGCTGCCGGGCCGGCCGCAGATCTCCCTGCCGCAGCACGAGCGGATCATCACGGCGATCCGTGACCGCAAGCCGGCCGAGGCGGAGACGGCGATGCGCGAGCACATCGCCAGCGTCATCGAGGTGCTGCGCTCCTTGGAGGACGGCTTTTAGGCGTGTTGAGTTCGGGCGCGTAGGACGGCCGAACTCAACACGCCGGAACCTCACGCGACCGGCGGGGTGCCGTGGGTGTGGAAGGACGCGATCGTCGTGAGGCCCCACGCCTGGCCCTTGGCGCGTTCGGTCTCGGTCCAGGTGACCACCTCGTGGTCCGGGGCGACGACTTGTCGGTGAACGTGTACCAGACCGCCGCCGTGGTCCCGTCGTCGAGGACGATCTGCTCGCTGGCCCGGCCGGTCAGCGCCCCGGCCAGGAACCCCTCGTTCACCGGCACGTCCCGGGCCAGGAAGTTCACGTGGTCCAGCCGGCGCACGTTCGCGCCGCGGCCGGGGAAACGGGCGGCCTGGTTCTTCAGCGACGGGCGGGTGGCGTCCGAGGCCACGTACCGCCGGGTGTCGTGGTAGAGACCGAACGGGTGCCCGTCCGGATCGGTGAAGTGGAAGACCCGGCCGTACCCCGGCTCGTCCTCGCTCCACCCCGCACCCAGGCCCGCCGCCTCGATGGCACGCACCCGCCGGTCGAGGGCCTCCGCGCTGCGGGCGCGCAGCCACGTGCGGCCCGGCCCGGACGTCGTCGCGGCGGTGACCTTGACGGTGAAGGTCTCGTAGTCGTCCCAGGCGTGCAGGTACACGCTGTCGCCGCGCCGGTCGACGACCTCCAGGGCCATCCGGTCGGTGAGGAACCGGCCCGTGTCCTCGAGGACCGGGGTACGCAGCTCGACGCTCTCGGGGGCGCCGGTTTCGGTCGTGAGTGGCGCGCCAGGCCTGCGTGTTTATGGCCGGGTTCTGGCCATCGCCTCGGCCGCCATCTCCAGCAACGCCTCCACCGCGTCGTCGTCCGCTCGCGGCGCGGGGATCGGGGCCGGGTCCAGGCAGCGGTCGAGGAGGAGCTCGACCAGCGCGGCCCGGGCGACGATCTCGCCGGCGTCGATGGAGCCGGGCAGGATGCGGATCTCGACGGTGTCCCGGATCGGTGTGTCGGTGAGCAGCTGGGTCAGGTTGACGTCGAAGAACTTGGAGATCTCGCCGGCCTCGGCGGCCTGACGGATCTCGGTCGTCGACGGGGTACGGGTTCCGGCGACGGCGTCGACCAGCGGCGCGGGCAGCGGGGCCAGGCGGCGGCAGGCCGGGTTGGTGGCCAGCAGTCGCCGCAGCGGCTCCCGCCAGTACGCGAAGAGCCGCACCAGGTTGGCCAGCACCGCCGGCTCACGGAACGGCCCGCCGTCCAGGTGCAGGTGCACAGCGGCCTCGTGCGGCACCGTGAACCCCAGCTCCCGCGCGGCGCCGAGCAGCTCGGACAGGGCGGCGTGATGATTCCCGGACAGCGGCGGGGTGACGATCTCGCAGGGACGCTCCCGTTCACCGCCGGCCGGGGAGGCCAGGGCGATGGTGACGCCCGCCGCATCGCTCAGGCGCACGATGTCGCCGTGCCGTTCGGTGGTGACGCCCCACAGGCGGGCGGCCGGGTCCAGGACCTCACGCAACGGCACGCCCGGATCGCAGTGCGCCGCGAGCAGCCGCAGCAGCCGCGGATCGTCGGTGAGGATCCGGTGCCAGCCGGGGATCGCCGGGGCGCTCCGGTCCAGCCCGTGCAGCAGGGTGACGTCGTCGACCAGGGTGCAGAGCGGGGCGCCGTCCGGCCGGCGCACCTCGAACCCCTGGGTCAGGTGCAGGAACCGGCCCAGGCCCGGGACCAGGGACGGTTCGCTGTCGTGGTGCCAGACCGGCCGGGCACGGCCCCCACCGCGCCCGGCCAGGTGTTCCGCGAGGGTGCGCCGGCTGACCCCCGGAGGGGCCATCAGCTCGATCTCGAAGCCGATGCGCCGGCGCAGCTCGGTCATGGCTGGAACGGCAGTTTCTTGCCGGCCAGCAGGCGCTTGCCGCCCTCGATCTTCGCTGAATACGGGCTGTCCAGCTTCCACAGCCCGGCCAGCTTCGCCGCGTCCTCGTAGTCGTAGCCGGCGTTGAAGAACGCGTCCACCCGCTTGCCCTCGAGCGCCGTCTGGACGTTCGCCGGGTCCGGCTTCACCGGCAGCTTCTGCCCGGCGAGCAGCCGCTTGCCGCCTTCCGCCTTGGCGTCCCACGGGTCAGCGATCTTCCACAGCTTCGCCAGCTTGACCGCGTCGTCGTAGTCGTAGCCGGCCTGGAAGAACGCGGTCCGCCGCTTGTCGTCCACGGTCTCCACCGGCGGCTCACCGGTCGGGTTCGGCACCGGCGTGACCGGCAGCGTCTCCCCGGCCAGCAGTTTCTGCCCGGCGAGCGCCTTGATGTCCCCGACGTACTTCTTGTTCAGATTCCACAGCTCGGCCAGCTGGAGCGCGTTGTCGTACCCGTACCCCGCCGCGAAGTAGGCCTTCAGCCCCTGCTCGGCGTCCGCGTCGGACAGCCCCGCCGGCACCGACGGGCTGGGCGCGGCCGCCGGCTGGAACGCCGGGATCGTGGCGGCCGGAGCCACCGGCGGCCCGGCCGGCAGGATCGCCGGGAGCTGCGTGACACCGGCGATCAGGCCGGCGCTGAGCGCGACCCCGCCCGCGGCCTGCGCGCCCCGGCGGCGCCAGGTGTACTTCTTGGCCAGCTCCTCGACGCGGGCGTAGACCGCAGCGGGATCCGGCGTGTCGTTCTCGTGCTTGGTGAAGGCTTCGCGCAGCCGGTCCTGGTGCTCGGTCACGACCTCTCCTCGGCAGGTACTCGTTGGTCCGACTCGTGGTCGAGCCGGAGGTTCCGCAATGCCCTCGACGCGTGGCTGCGTACCGTTGCGGGCGCGCACCCGAGCAGGTCGGCGATCGCGTCGTCGTCCAGTTGCTCGTAGTAGCGCAGCACCAGCACGGCCCGCTGCTTGCGCCCGAGAGTCTTCAGCCGGTGCCACAGCGCGTCCGCCTCGACCACACCGTCGGCGTGATCACGGACCCCGCCCCGGGCGTCGTCCAGCTCGATCAGCCGTTCCCCGGCGGCGTGCACGTGCCGGGCCGCCCAGCTGCGCCGCCACGACAGGTACTCGTTGAGCACCATGCGCCGGACGTACGCCTCCGGTGAGTCCGCGTCACTGATCCGTTTCCACCGGACCTGGGCCCGGGCCAGCACCTCCTGCACCACGTCCTGCGCGAGATCGCGGTCGCCGGTGAGGACGACCGCGTAACGAAGCAGGCTGGGCAGGCGGGCCAACGCGAATTGCTCGAAGGTCACACCTCATCGACGCACGCCGGGCCCGTCCTGTGCACTCCGTCGCTGAACTTTTTTCGCCACGGCACCCGTTCATTTCGCGGCGCCCGCTGCCGAAGGGAGAGATGTCCGGTCTGTCGTGAAGTGGCGTGTCACAGAGGTGAAAGATGAGCAACGGTGCGGCTGGTTCGATCTCCAACGCCGGAGGAGCGGGCGCGGTGGAGATGCCGGAGATCGGGACGCCCGTGTTCCTCGTCGTCGGGGAAGGGCTGAATCTGCGCTCGAAACTGGAATCGGTGGACGGCGGCACACTCACCGTGACCGCCCCGCTGGAGACGGTCGGGCTGCAGATGTTCGAACCCGGCCGGGAGGTCGAGATCTTCTGGGCGCCGCCGCGCAGCCGGGTCGTGCTGCCCTGCCGGCTCACCGCGGTGTCCGACAAACCGCCGATGCGCTGGACCCTCGCGCCCACCGGCCCCGCCCGGCACGACAACCGGCGCGAGTTCGTGCGCGGCGGGGCGGGGGCCGTCGTACGCCTCGAAGCGGCGATCAGCGGCCAGCCGAAGGAAGGCGTGCTCCTGGACATCAGCGAGGGCGGGCTGCGCTGCTGGGTCGACGAGCCGGTCACCCTCGCCCCCGGCGACGAGGTGCAGGCGACGGTGTGGCTGGGCACGGCGGAGGCGCGGCTGAGCGGGCTGGTGCACACGGTGCGGCCGGCCCCGTACGGCGACCCCGGCGAACACCTGATCCTCACCTTCGACACCAAGGAGGACGTCGGCCAGATGATCCGCCAGTACATCATGGCCTGGGAGATCGGCGAGCGCCGCCGCAACAAGCGCACAACCCCCTGACCGCACCCACCCGCACCCCGCGCCGCACCACTCCGGCCTCGGCAGAGCGTTCGGCTGAGGTCGTCGGCCGTCGTTGAGGCCGGTTTTGCGGCGGGGTTAGGGCGTGTGGGGTACGGCTGGGGTGGTCGGCCGTCGTTCAGGCCGGTTATGCGGCGGCGGTGAGGTGTCTGGCGTACGGCTGAGGTGCGGGAACCCGGACCGGGAAGCCGGCGGTGACCGGCGCCGGTCCGGGCTGCGCGGAGTCAGCGGCGCCGGTAGCGCAGGACGGAGCGGGCGACCAGCAGGGCCACGATGGCGACCACCTGGCCGCCGATGGCGAGCGCGTTGACGTTGACGGCGGGGCGCCAGAGGGCGTCGCCGTCGCGGATGACGTAGACGCCGGCCGGTCGGGCGGAGAAGCCGAAACCGCCGCCCGAGCCCTCGCCCTGAGGAGTGTCGGCGTCGTCGCCGGTGGCAGCGCTGCCACCACCCCCGCCGCCGCCTCCGGTGACGACGGCTACCGGGACGACGGTGACGCCGTCGCGTTCGATCGGGTCGCCGAAGACCCGGCCGACCATTGCTGATTCGGTGCCGGCGCGGGCACGCTCCAGGATCTCGCCGGCACTGAGTTTCGATGGCATGTCGATTCCACCCTCCGCGTCGAGTTCTCCCCTCAGGGTCGCCCCGAAGACCAGGATCGCGCAGCCCCGACCGCGCCGGCTCCGCCGGCGGCGGGGCCGGAGAGGGTGTCAGGACGGCGGTGGGGCGGTGCTGGCGCGGACCACCAGACGTGTGGGGACCAGGTCGGTTCCGGGGCTGGACGGCTCGGCGTGGATCTGGTGGAGCAGGGCTTCCACGCAGCGCCGTCCCACCTCCGCGAAGTCCTGGTGGACGGTGGTCAGCGGGGGCAGGTAGGACGCGGCGTCGGCGATGTCGTCGAAACCGGTCACGCTGACGTCGGCGGGCACGCGGCGGCCCTTCTCGTGCAGGGCGCGCAGCACGCCGAGGGCCATCTGATCGTTGGCGGCGAAGATGGCGGTGCACGACGGGTCGGCGGCGAGGCGCAGGCCGGCGTGGTACCCGGAGTCGGCGGACCAGTCGCCGCGTTCCAGTGGTGGGACGGGGCGGCCGGCCTGTTCGAGGACCTGGCGCCAGGCGCCGGCGCGGCGTTCGGCGGCGAACGACTCGGCGGGGCCGGCGACGTGCCAGACGGTGCGGTGGCCGAGGTCGAGCAGGTGCCGGACGGCCTGGCGGGCGCCGTCGGTCTGGTCGGTGTCGACGACGGGGTAGCGGTCGCCGGCGTCGGAGTCGACGACGACCACGTGCACGCCCGGCGGCAGGGCCACGGCGGTCGCGTCGAGCAGGTGCACCTCGATGATGAGAATGACGCCGTCGACCGCCAGCTCGCCCATTCTTGTGAACGCTCCCAGGACGTTGTCCTGGGTGGGCACGCCGACCGGGATGAGGGTTATCGCGTAGCCCTCGGCGGCGGCGTGGGTGGCGATCGCCTCGACGGTGCGGCTGTTGCCGGTGGAGGACAGCCCGAACAGGATGACGCCGATCGTGTTGAACCTGCCGTAGCGCAGCGAGCGGGCCGCGCTGTTGGGCCGGTAACCGAGTTCGCTCATGGCGGCGAGCACCTGCTCGCGGGTGGTTTCGACGACACCGGGCAGGCCGTTGGCGACGCGTGAGACGGTCTGCGAGGAGACCCCGGCGAGGCGGGCCACGTCGGCCATGGAGACGCGTTGCTTGCGCCGGCCGCCGGGGACGTCCGAGGCGGCGCGGAGCCGGGGCGGTTCGATCTTGATCACTCCTTGACCGTGATTTGTGGCCCGTGCCACTATACGGCAGCCATGTTTACGTAAACATGGCGGAAATGTTTACGTAAACATCCTACGGAGGGGGCGATGGTGACCCGGCGTTCATGGATCGGGTGGCAGTTCACCGGTCCGTTCCTGGCGGTGTTCGCGCTGGTGTTCCTGGCGCCCATCGGCTACTCGGCGTACCTCAGCGTGTTCCGCACCAAACTGGTCGGCGGCACCGCCTTCGTCGGCCTGGAGAACTACACCAAGGCGTTCAGCGATCCGCAGTTCTGGGAGGGCGTGACCCGGGTCGCGATCTTCCTCGCCGTCCAGGTCCCGATCATGCTCGGGCTGGCTCTGCTGGTGGCCCTGGCCATCGACAGCGGGCGGCTGTACGGGACCGGGTTCTTCCGGGTCTCTATCTTCCTGCCGTACGCGGTGCCGGCCGTCGTCGCCACCCTGATGTGCGGCTTCCTCTACGGCATCCGGTTCGGCCTGGTCGGCAGCCTGAACGAGGGCCTCGGCCTGAACCTGCCCGACCCGCTCGCCCCGGACTGGATCCTGACGACCATCGGCAACATCGTGACCTGGGAGTTCGTCGGCTACAACATGCTCATCCTGTACTCCGGGCTGCGGGTGGTGGACACCGCGCTGTACGAGGCCGCCGCCATCGACGGGGCCGGCCAGTTCCGGATCATCCGGTCGATCAAGCTGCCGGCGCTGCGCGGGCCGCTCGTGGTGGCGACCATCTTCTCGATCATCGGCAGCTTCCAGCTGTTCACCGAGCCGCAGATCCTCAAGTCGATCGCCCCGAACGCGATCACCACGTACTTCACCCCGAACGTCTACACGTACCAGCTGTCGTTCACCGGGCAGCAGTTCAACTACTCGGCGACGATCGCGCTGATCATGGGCGTGGCGACGATGATCGTGGCGTACCTCTTCCAGCGCCGCTCCCTCCGCGGGGTGCAGTGATGACGGCGCCCACCATCAGAGTCAACCGCAAACCCCGTACCCGCAGCCTGACCTTGACCGTCGTCACCGGCGTCATGGTGGTCTACACGCTGCTGCCGCTGGCCTGGCTGGTGATCAGCTCGACCAAGAACCAGGAGGACCTGCTCGGCACGTTCGGGCTCTGGTTCGGCGGGGACTTCGCGCTGTTCGAGAACATCGGGCAGACCTTCACCTACCAGGACGGCATCTTCGGCCGGTGGGTGCTCAACACCGTGCTGTACGTGGCCGTCGGCGCGGGCGGCGCCACCCTGCTGGCCGCGCTCGCCGGGTACGGGCTGGCCAAGTTCGACTTCCCGGGCCGGCGGGGCGTGTTCGCGGTGGTCCTGATCGGCATCGCGTGCCCGTCCACCGCGCTGGCCGTACCCACGTTCCTGATGTTCGCCAAGATGGGCCTGACCGACACCCCCTGGGCGATCATCATCCCGTCGCTGGTGTCGCCGTTCGGCCTGTACCTGATGTGGACGTACGCGACCGAGGCCGTCCCCGGCGAAATCCTGGAGTCCGCCCGGGTCGACGGGGCGGGCGAGTTCCGTACCTTCTTCCAGATCTCGCTGCCGTTGCTCGCACCCGGCCTGGTCACCGTGCTGCTCTTCAACATCGTCGCGACCTGGAACAACTTCTTCCTCCCGCTGATCATGCTGAAGGATCCCGACCTCTACCCGCTCACGCTCGGCCTCTACTCCTGGAACATGCAGGCCAACACGGTCGGCGGGGAGGTCGTCTTCGATCTCGTGATCACCGGGTCGCTGCTCACCATCGTCCCCCTCATCGTGGCGTTCCTGCTGCTGCAGCGGTACTGGCAGTCGGGTCTGGCCGCGGGAAGCGTCAAACAATAGAAGGGAATGGCATGTCGATCACCCGTCGGCGCGCGCTCCTGGGCGCCGCCCTGTCGATAACCCTGATGGCCGCCGGTTGCGGCGGCTCGGCCGAGCCGGACGGCGCCCCCGCCACCGCCGGCGCGTCCGAAGCGGACGTGCAGGCCGCCCTGGAGGCCGGCGGCGAGCTGACCGTCTGGGCGTGGGACACCACGATCGAGCCGGTGGCCGCCGAGTTCATGAAGAAGTACCCGAAGGTCAAGGTGAAGGTGGTCAACGCCGGCACCAACAAGGACGAGTACCTGGCCCTGCAGAACGCGGTGCAGGCCAACTCGGGCGTGCCGGACGTGGTGCAGCTGGAGTACTACGCGCTGCCGCAGTTCGTGCTGTCCAAGACCGCCGCCGACCTGACCGCGCTCGGCGCCGGATCCCTGGAGAGCACGTTCACCCCGGGCACCTGGAACGCGGTCCGCTCCGGCGGCAAGGGCGTCTACGGGCTGCCGATCGACTCCGGCCCGATGGCGCTGTTCTACAACAAGGAGGTCTTCGACAAGCACGGCATCGCCATCCCGAAGACCTGGCAGGAGTACGCGGCCGCGGCCGAGAAGCTGCACCAGGCCGACCCGAAGACCTACATCACGGCCGACGCCGGTGAGGCCGGGTTCACCACCAGCCTGATCTGGCAGGCCGGTGGCAAGCCGTACACCGTCGACGGCACCGACGTCACGATCAACTTCGCCGACGCGGGCAGCCAGAAGTTCACCGGCGTCTGGCAGGGCATGCTCGACAAGAAGCTGCTCTCCCCGGTGGTCTCCTGGACCGACGAGTGGTTCAAGGGCCTCAGCGACGGCACCATCGCCTCCCTGGTGATCGGCGCGTGGATGCCGAGCAACCTGGAGAGCGGCGCGGCGGCCGCCAAGGGCAAGTGGCGGGTCGCGCCGATGCCGCAGTGGGAGAGCGGCGGCAAGGCGGCGGCCGAGAACGGCGGCAGCTCCCTGGCCATCACCGAGGCCAGCACGAAGAAGGCGTTGGCGTACGGGTTCCTCAAGTACGTCGCCGTCGACGAGGGCGCGCAGTCCCGGGTCGACAAGGGCGCCTTCCCGGCGACCACCAAGGAGCTCAACGCGGACGCGTTCAAGAGCAAGGAGTTCCCGTACTTCGGTGGCCAGAAGGTCAACGAGGTGCTCGCCGAGTCCGCCTCGCAGGTCGTCACCGGCTGGAACTACCTGCCGTTCCAGGTCTACGCCAACAGCATCTACGGCGACACTGTCGGTAAGGCGTACCTCGGGCAGGGGAACCTCACCGACGGGCTGAAGGCCTGGCAGGACGCCTCCGTCAAATACGGCCAGGAACAGGGCTTCACAGTTAAATGACACAACGTGACGACACGAGCCGGCGTTGGCTTCGCCACGCCGGCTCGGCGCGCCTGGAGTTCGGCGCCGACTACAACCCCGAGCAGTGGCCGCGCGAGGTCTGGGACGACGACGTACGGGCCATGCGGGCGGCCGGCGTCACCATCGTCTCCCTCGCCATCTTCTCCTGGGCCCGCATCGAGCCGCGCGAGGGCACGTACGACTTCGCCTGGCTCGACGAGGTGATGGACCTGCTGCACGCCGGTGGCATCAGCGTCGATCTGGCCACCGCCACCGCCTCGCCGCCGCCCTGGCTGACCCGTAAGCACCCGGAGATCCTGCCGGTGACGCGAACCGGCGAGACCCTGTCGCCGGGCGCCCGCCAGCACTGGCGGCCGACCTCGCCGGTCTTCCGGGACCACGCGCTGCGGCTGGTCCGCGCGCTGGCCACCCGGTACGCCGACCACCCGGCCCTGGTCGCCTGGCACGTCAACAACGAGCTGGGCTGCCACAACGTCTACGACTACTCCGACGACGCGGCCGCCGCCTTCCGGACCTGGCTGGCGTCGCGGTACGGCACCATCGAAGACCTCAACCACGCTTGGGGTACGGCGTTCTGGTCCCAGCGGTACGACGACTTCGCCGAGATCCTGCCGCCCCGGCTGGCCGCCTCGCACCCCAACCCGACCCAGCAGCTCGACTTCAAGCGCTTCTCGTCGGACGCGCTGAAAGCACACCTGATCGCCGAACGGGACCTGCTCCGCGAGATCACCCCCGAGGTGCCGGTCACCACCAACTTCATGGTGATGGGCGAGCAGAAGCCGATGAACTACGCCGACTGGGCCGCCGAGGTCGACTTCGTCTCCAACGACCACTACGTGATGCCCGGCCCGCAGGCCCGCGACGAACTCTCCTTCTCGGCGAACCTGACCGGCAACCTGGCCGGCGGGCGCCCCTGGTTCCTGATGGAGCACTCCACCAGCGCGGTCAACTGGCAGCCGGTCAACGTCGCGAAGAAACCCGGCGAGCTGGAGCGGGACTCGCTCACCCATGTGGCGTACGGGGCCGACGCGGTCTGTTTCTTCCAGTGGCGGCAGTCGAAGGCCGGCGCGGAGAAATACCACTCGGCGATGCTGCCGCACGCCGGAACCGACAGCGACCTGTTCCGGGCCGTGACCCGGCTCGGGGACCGGCTGCGGGAGCTGGCTCCGGTCGCGGGCTCCCACCGCCGCCGCGCCGACGTGGCGATCGTCTTCGACTGGGAGTCGTGGTGGGCCGCCGAGCAGGACTCGCACCCCACCGACCGGCTGCGGTATAGGCAGGAGGCGCTCGACTGGTACACCGCGCTGCTGGACGCCGGCGTCCGGGTGGACGTGGTGCCCACCGGCGAGCCGCTCGAGGAGTACCGGCTGCTGATCGCCCCGATCCTGCACGTCGTCCCGTCCGCCCTCGCGAAGCGGCTGAGTGACTACGTGTCCGGGGGCGGGCACCTGGTCACCACGTACTTCTCCGGGATCGTCGACGAGAACGACCACGTATGGCTCGGCGGCTATCCGGGGGCGCTGCGTGACCTGCTCGGCATCCGGATCGAGGAGTTCGGGCCGCTGCTCGACCACGAGAGCGCCGAACTCGACAACGGCGCCACCGGCACGCTGTGGACCGACCGGATCGACGTGACCGGCGACGACGTCGAGGTGCTGGCCCGGTACAAGACCGGGGAGCAGGCGGAACGGGCGGCGGTCACCCGGCGTGCGGTCGGTGCGGGCTCCGCGGCGTACGTCTCCACCCGTCTCGGCCCGGACGGGCTCGCCACGCTGCTGCCCGGCCTGCTCGGCCCGGCCGGGGTGATCAGCGAGCTGCCGCCCGAGCTGGCCGGGCCGGTCGAGCTGGCGGTCCGCGGCGACCACTGGTTCCTGATCAACCGGACCGACGAGCCGGTGGACCTCGGCATCATCGGCCGGTCCCGTCTCGAACCCCGCGGTGTCCTGGTGATCCACCGCCACTGACCGGCGTGTGTATTTCGGCCGTCCAGGACGCCCGAAACACACACACCGGTCGGCGATCCTCCTGGTGTGTGTATTTCGGGTGCGGTGGGCGGCTGAAGTACACACGCTGTCGGCGGTCCTCCTGGTGTGTGTACTTCGGGCGTCCTGGACGGCCGAAGTACACACACCGGGGTCCCCGGCTGGATGGGCCAGCCGGGGACGACTCAGAGCGCCGGGCGCGGTGTGAGGGCCAGAGCCCCGGTTGCGGTCGTCTCGGCGATCCGCAGCGACTCGCGGCCGGCGGTCACGAAGTGGTCCGGGTAATTGACCGACCGCAGCGCCAGCGCGGTGCCTCGGCGAATCGACACGGGGCAGAAACTCGCGTCCTGACGGAATAGCGGAGAACCGTCGTTCCGATCCAGACGTATTTCGAAATTCCGATGGCGCAGATAATATCCGGGAAAGTTTACAGATTCGAGCGAGACGCAACCGGAGCCGGCCAGTCCGGTGTGCACACGGAAATTCGAATCCGCCTGCACGGCATCGCTGTCCGTCGATCCTATCGGGTCCAGTCGGGCGCGGTGGTCCCGGTGCCGTACGCGTTGCCCGGGGCGGTCCGCGGCCTCCAGTCCGGCCGTCGAACCGGCCGTCAGCGTCACCGGCGCGGTGGTGGCGCGGGGCGGGACGGTGGTGGTCCGGCCGGCCACCGGGCTGGTCGGCGGCGCGGTCGAGTGATGGCGGGCGGGACTGGCCGGCGGCGCCGGGGGAATCGGGACCGTCGAGGTCACCGAGGGTGACGGCTGGACGCTGACCGGCACGTCACCGGTCGTGGGGTCGACCGCGGGCGAGAGGTCGACCGGAGGGACCGCCTGCGGGAAGGCGAACTCGGCCGCCACCGGCTGCGGGCCGCGCGAGGCGTCGAGAAGCACGGCCACGGCGGCCGTGGCGGCGCAGGCGAGACAGATCGAGGCGGCGAGGACGAGGCGCGGGCGCGTCAGCCGGCCGCCACCCGATCGGGGGAAATGGTCGCGGGGGCGGGGCCGGCCACCGAAGGCCGGCCGATTGTCGGGCCGGATCGGCCCGGCGGCGTCACCGCCGGGCGAATAGGGCGGAATCCAGCCGCCGACCCGTAGTCCGTCACGGGTGTCGTCTTCCGGCATCAAATCGCTTCCTGGGGAACGTGCACATCGGGACTTAATGATTTGATAAGGATCTACCCGACTCGTACGGGTGAGGGCAAGGGTGTAGCGATAACAATTAGTTTGGGAGCGCGCCCAGTTGATCCGGCGAGCGGCCACGTCCGTATCTCAGCCCGGAGTCTTCCGTGTTCGAGGAGAGCAGCGTGGACCGTACCGAGACCGAGACACCCGCCGAGCCATCAGGGGAGCTGCCCGACATCTCCGGCTATTGGCCGGACGCCCCGCACCGCGCCGGGCCGCCCGCCGACCACTACGAGCCGGACGGCGCCGAGGCCGTCCGGACCGCCCCGGCCTGGCAGAAGCGCGCCACCGGCCGGCCCACCGTGGAACTGGCGCCCCGCCGCCCGACCATCGAACTCACCGTCATCGGCGAGCCCGCGCCGCCCCGCCGCCCGGCCGGGAAGATCCTGATCGCGGTGCTCACCGGGGCGCTCCTGGCGGGCGTCGGCGGTTGGTACGCGTTCGGCGCCCCGGACGACGACCCGGTGGCCGCCCCGGCCCGCCCCACGCCGCCGCCGGCCACCGTCCCGGCCACCCCGCCGGTCTCCATCGAGGCGAGCGTGGCCCCGGACACGGCCACCTTCGAGCTGGCCGACGGCACCACCGAACTCAACGTGACGATCGGCGCGACCGGCAACCGCTGGTTCCAGGTCTCCACCCCGTCAGGCAGCGGCATCCGGCCCCGGGCCGTCCTGGAGGGCGGATCGGTCCGGGTCTTCGTCGACAAGACCGGCACCGGCGGACCCGCGCGGGTGGACGTACGGCTCAGCCCCGAGGTCACCTGGTCGGTGCTGATGCGCGGCGGGGTGCGTACCGGAACCTTCGATCTGACCGGCGGCCGCGTCGACCGGGTGGACCTGCTCGGCGGCGCCGCCGCCCTCAACCTGCGGCTGCCCCGGCAGGACACCGTCGTCCCGATCGCGATGTCCGGCGGCGTGAACGACTGGCGGATCACCACCGGCCGCAAGATCCCGGTCCGGGCCGTGCTGCAGCGCGGCGCCGGCGCCGTCGTCCTCTACGGCGCCCGGAACCAGGGCGTCGACAAGGGCGCCCGGTTCACCGTGACCGGCGGGACCGGCGGCATCGACCTGGTCGCGGACGAGGGCGTCGGCACCCTGACGGTCGCCGCCGGGCAGGCCGGGGGCACAATCGGCGGGTGACACGAGCAGCAGGCGACGCCGCACCACCGGAGAGCACCGTCTCCCTCGACTACTTCACCGGGCTCTACCTGGCGAAGGACGACCCGTGGGACATCGCGACGAAGTGGCACGACCGGCGCAAGTTCGCCGTCACCATGGCGAGCCTGCCGCGCGAGCGGTACCGGCGCTGCTACGAGCCGGGCGCCTCGATCGGCACGCTCACCCGGATGCTCGCCGCCCGCTGCGACGAGGTGCTCGCGGTCGACAGTGTCGAGGAGGCCGTCGAACTGGCCCGGCAGAACCTCGCCGACCTGCCGAACGTGCGGGCCGAACGGGCCGAGCTGCCGGCCGGCCTGCCGGACGGCGACTTCGACCTGATCGTGATCGGCGACCTGCTCTACTACCTGTCCGCCGGCGACCTCCAGGCGCTGCTGGACGGTCTGGTGCAGCGCCTGGAGCCGGGCGGCGACCTGGTGTCGGTGCACTTCCGCGACCGGCAGAACGGCGGGAACTACGACGGCTTCAACGCGCACGCCGCGCTGGCCGCCGTCCCCGGCCTGGAGCCGGTGATCCACCACGAGGACGAGTGGTTCCTCCTGGACGTGCTGCGCCGCTCAGACGGCGTGGCGTAAGGCGGTCAGGCCGGGCACGGCGACCTCGCCCTGGCGGGTGCCGGTACGGGCGTCGAGCCAGGTCACCCGGCCGGTGCCGCCGGCGTGGAGGCGGCTGCCGTCCCGGCTCAGCGCCAGCCCGCGTACCGGCCCCGGCAGGTCCCAGCGGCCCGCCGGCCTGCCGGACGCCCGGTCCAGCACCGTGACGCCGCCCGCGCCGACCAGCACCCGGCCGTCACCGGTCAGCGCCAGCGCCGCCGCCGACCCGGCCACCGGCGGCACGTCCACCACCCGTTCCACGATCAGCGACTCCGGGCTCGCGAAGGCCAGCTTGCCCACGTTCAGGTCGGCGACGACCAGGTTCCGGGCGTCGGCGGCCAGGGCGTGCCCCGCGGCCGGTCCCTCCCCGAACGGGTGCGGCAGATCCAGGCAGTACGCCCACCCGTCGGTCAGGTGCAGCACGTGCACGAACGCGTGCGCGTTGCCCGGCCGCCCGGACAGCAGATCCCGGGTGTGCTGATGCCCGGGCTGATGCGTGTACAGGGTGAACAGCAGCTTCCGGTCCGCCGACAGGACCGCCTGCCGCCCCTCGCCGCGCATCTGCTCCTCGGCCCCCGGCGGCACCGGCACCTTGTTCCGGGTGACCAGCGCCTCGACCTTCCCGCTGAGCAGGTCGAGCCGTCGCACCCGATAGTGGTCCGGGGCCGTCGCGGGCAGCCACTCCAGGACGAACAGGCCGGTCAGGTCGGCGGTGAACGCGTCCGGTTCGATCACGCCGGGCAGGTCGTACTCGCGTTCCCCGCCCGGCCCGGCGACCAGCAGGGCGGTCCGGGCGCGCGCGGCGGGCCGGTCGGCGGCCCCGGTCCGGCTCAGCGCGCACGCCCTGCCGTCCGTGGCGACCACCCGCGGCACCCAACCCGCCTCGGCCCGGGCGGACCGGACGACCGCCCCGCTGATCGGGTTGACCTGGTCGAGGCCGGTGCCGGTGGCGGCGTACACCTGAGATCCGTCGAAGGACACCGCCGCGGCCCCGAGGACCTGTTCCCCGGCGGGGCCGAGCCGCAGCAGCCCTCGATCCGACTCGGCGAGCAGCACATCCGGTGTCGTGGCGGTGGCCGCCTGAGCGGATTCCCGGCAGCCGGCGAGCACGAGCCCCGATCCGGCGGCGAGCAGCAGAACGTTACGGCGGGTAGTCATGCATTCTCGACACCGCTCACCCCCACCAGGTTCCCGCTGGCTGTCTCAGCGCGCGTGAGACAGCCATGAGAACCAGCCGGGGAACTTCGGCGGCGTGGGCGGTGTCAGTAGGGTGTGCGGCTGAGGGGGGCGGGGATCGACGAGGACGAGGCGGCTGTGGTGGCGCGGGCCCGGGGCGGCGATCTGGACGCCTACGAGGTCCTGGTCGCCCGCTGTACCGCGCCCGCGCACCGGGCCGCCGTCCTGCTCGGGGCCGGCGCGGACGCGGACGACGTGGTGCAGGAGTCGTTCGTGAAGGCGTACCGGCAGCTGGGGCGGTTCCGGGGCGACGCCGGGTTCAAGGCGTGGCTGCTGGCGATCGTGGCGAACGAGACCCGCAACCTGGTCCGGTCGCGCCGCCGCCGGGAGGGGCTGTGGCTGCGGGCGGCCGCCCGGGAGGACCCGCTGCGCTGGGAACCGGATCCGGCGGAGTCGGCGATGGCCGGGGAGCGCCGCCGGTTCCTGGTCGAGCAGTTGCGGGCGCTGGACGGCAGGGACCGGGAGGTGCTGGTCTGCCGGTTCCTGATGGATCTGTCCGAGGCGGAGACGGCGGTCATGCTGGACCTGCCGAAGGGGACGGTCAAGTCGCGGACCTCCCGGGCCCTGGCGAGGCTGCGCGACCGGCTGCCGCAGGAGGTGCCCGATGCCCGAGCCTGACGATCTCATCGCGGAGCTGCGGGAACTGGGCGCGCGGTGGCCCGTACCCCCAGCGGTTGATCAGCGGCAAGCGGTCCGGGAGCGCCTCGCCCACCCGGCGCCGCGCCCGCATCGCGCCCGTCTGTGGCTCGCGGCGCTCGCCGCCGCCCTGATCGCCGTCGTCGCCGGGGTGGCTCCGGCCCGGGCGGCGGTGGTCGAGGTGGTCGGTGACCTGCTGCGGGTCGCGGGCATCGAGGTACGCCGTGAGCCGCCCCCCGCCACCCGCCCGGCCACCCCGAGCCCGTTGCCGGCGGCGGAGCGGGCCGATCTCGCCGAGGCCCGCCGGACCGCCGCGTTCCCCGTCCTGGTCCCCGCCGACCTGGGCGAACCCGAGTCCGTCCAGGTCGCCGACCCCGACCCGCAGGGCCATCCGCGGGTGGTCACCATGCGGTTCCGGGGCGGGGCGGTCCGGTTCGACCAGTTCGACGGGCGGCTGGACACGACGTTCCTGAAGACGGCGCCGGACGCGCGGCCGGTCGAGCTGGGCGGCCCGGTCGTCACCGCGGCGTGGATGCCGGGGCCGCACCCGGTGACCTACGTCGGCCGGGACGGTGTGGAGCGCCGCGAGACGGCCCGGCTGGCCGGTCCGGCGCTGGTCTGGACGACGGGCGCCGTCACCTACCGGTTGGAGGGAATCGTGACACTCGAAGAGGCGATTGCGGTGGGACGCTCGGTGCGCTGAGCCGCGATCGGGTAGGCGCGGTCGGTAGCTTCGCAGGCGATGAGAAGGTTACCCGCGCTCTGTGGCCTGGCAGCGATGATCGTCCTCGGCGGTTGCACGTCGGAGGAGCCGGTGGTGACACCGTCACCGGTGGTGCCCGAGTCGGCGGGGTTCTATGTGGAGCCCGACGCGCCGGCGGTGCGGCAGGTGGCGGCGTGGCAGGCGCAGGGCCGGGCCGAGGACGCCGCGGCGCTGCGCCGGATCGCCGAATCGCCGACCGCGGTGTGGTTCGCCGACGCGAACCCGGGCTTCCAGGACCGCGCCCGGCGGCTGATCACCGACGCGGCGAAACGGGGACAGACCCCGGTCCTGGTGCCGTACTACGTGCCGCAACGTGACTGCGGCGGGCACTCCGGCGGCGGCGCCCCGGACGCGGCCGCCTACCGGGCCTGGATCGCCGAGCTCGCCGCGATCGTCGGCGGCCACCCGGCAGTGGTGGTCCTGGAGCCGGACGCGATCCCGCACGTGCTCGACGAGTGCGTCACCGGGGACGCCGCGGACGAGCGGTTCACGCTGCTCGGCGAGGCGATCACGGCGTTCAAGCGACAGCCGGGCGTACGGGTCTACCTGGACGCCGGCAACCCCGGCTGGATCAAGGACACCGCCCGGGTGGCCGAGGCCCTGGACCGGGCCGGTGTCCGCGCGGCCGACGGGTTCAGCCTGAACGTGGCCAACTTCGAGACCACCGAGGCGAACGTCGGGTACGGCACGGCGATCTCCGACCGGCTCGGCGGGAAGCCGTTCGTCATCGACACCAGCCGGAACGGCAACGGGCCGGCGCCGGTGGACGCCCGCGACGCCGAGGGGCACTGGTGCAACCCGCCCGGGCGGGCGCTCGGGCCGGCCCCGACCACCGAGACCGGCACGCCGCGGGTCGACGCGTACCTGTGGATCAAACGGCCGGGGGAGTCCGACGGGCCCTGCCTGCCGGACGCGCCGCCGGCCGGTCAGTGGTGGCCCGAGTACGCGCTCGGGCTCGCCACCAACTGACGTTCCCGCGTGTTGAGTTCGGCCGTCCTATACGCCCGGACTCAACACACTCAAGGCGTGTTGAGTTCGGCCGTCCTACGCGCCCGAACTCAACACACTCAAGGCGTGTTGAGTTCGGCCGTCCTACGCGCCCGAACTCAACACGCTTTAGCCGACCTTTACCCAGCGGGCCTTCGAGGGGATGCCCTTGTCGTCGATCACGAAGAGCATGTACCAGCCGGCGGGGACCAGGCCGGGGGACTTCGGGACGGCGATGCTCACCCCGCCGGGGGTGCGGCGTACCCCCACCTCGACCGACCGCTGGTCCACGTCGGTGCCGTGGGTGACGGCGCTGGGCCGTACCAGGCGAGCGCTCTTGATCTGATGCCCGTCCCGGGTGGCGAACTGGACCTTGCGGCCCCGCTCCACCGTCCGCGGCCCGCCGTCGATCTCCGGCCGGTCGCCCTGGAACAGGTAGGGCGGGCTGTAGATCTCGATCCGCTGCTCGAATTTCCCCGGGTTCTTCCCGGTCGAGTCGTAGATCGGGTCGCTGCCCATGGTGACCACCCGACCGTCCGGCAGCAGGAGCGCCTCGGAGTGGTAGTTGCGGCCCACGCTGGGCGCCGCCGCCTCCCGGAACTCCTCACGCGCCGGGTCGTACAGGTGCGCGGTCAGCAGGTCGCTGCGGTTACGGCCCTGGTACGGCCCGCCCCGGTACCCCGACGACCCGCCGCTGGTGAACACGGTGTCGTCGGGCAGCACCACGGTGTTGAGGTAGCGGGTGGGCGCCGGCAGGTCCGGTCCGGTCCGGTACCGCGGCTGCTTCTCGCTCAGATCGGCGATCGCGGTCCGGGCCGTGGACACCGGCGAGTCACCGACGGCGCCGCCGCCGAGGATCATCACCTTCTGCCGCTGGGCCGGCGGCAGCAGCACCGACGCGCTGGTCTCGGTCATCGCCGCGTCCTCGAGACCGGGCACGTTCTGGAACGTGTTCTTCTCCACGTCCCACAGGCCGGGGGTGCGGCCCTCGGTGTCCGAGCCGTACCCGGCGTTCGACCCGGAGAAGAACAGCTTCTCGTTCTCGGTCAGGAACAGCGCGGGGTACGTGGGGAACACCCGCCGGAGTTTCGGCGCGGGCACCCACTTCTTCTTGCCGACCTGGTAGCGCTCGTTGACGCCGGGCAGCATCCGGCCGAACTCGTCCAGCCCGGACACCGCCAGGATGTCACCGTCCGGCATGGTGGCCAGGGTCGGGTACCAGCGGTGCTCGATCATGTCACCGGTCCGCACGTAGCGTTCCGCGACCGGGTCGAACTCGTACGTCGTCCTGTCCCCGCCGTACTCCTGCTTCTCCCGGGTGATCTTCTCCGCGATGCCGTACAGGTTGCGGGCGTCGTTGCCGGTCAGGCCCTGGATCGCGTACTGGGCCGGCTGCCGAACGATCGGCCCGTCGCCCTCGTCGACGGCGTCCACCCACACCTCGGCCTCGCCGGCGTGCACCATCGTGTGCGCGCCGTGGGTCATCTTGGTGGCGGCCGGCACCGTCACGTCGGCCCGGCTCAGGTACTCGTGGCCGTTCGCCGCGACGAACCGGGTGCCCTTGGCGAACCTGCGCGCCCCGAAGTCCGGCGACTCGTTCTTGATCTTCATGACGCCGGCGGCGTGGGTGATGTCGGCTTCCAGGACCTCGTACGACTTGGTGCCGCCGGCCACCAGCAGGTTGCCGTTCGCCAGGAACGTGTGCCCGGCGCAGAACAGGTCGGTCGGGGTGGGCACGTCGGTGAACGCGTCGGTGCGCGGATCCCACAGGATCGTGCGGAACGTGCCGGCCTCGAAATTGTCCCGGTTGTTGCCGGAACCCGCGATGATCAGGACCTTTCCGGTACGCAGCATCGCGGCGTGAATGGCGTTGATCCGGAACTCCGCCGGCACCCGCAGCAGCGACCAGTGGCCGAACTTCTGCTTGTAGGAGTCCCGGTTGATGGTGAACTCGTGGTACCGGTCGGCGGCGAGACCGACGATCGGTTTGTTCACCACCGCCACCGCCGCCATCAGCGGCATCATCACCAGCATGGTCAGCACCCGGCGGGCGATGCTGGGCCTTCTCCGCGGTGTCATGCGGCGATCTCCATCAGGATGTCCTTCTCCTCGTCGAGCGGGGTGGGCGCGGGTTTCGCGCGGGACCGGCCGAGCGCCTGTGCCGCCCAGATGGCCGGCGGGGTGAGGCAGAGGGCCAGGTTGAGCGACGGCCACAGCCACATGAAGCCGTGTGCGTGGCCGGTGAACGCGGCGACGACCAGCAGGACGGCGTAGAAGGCCGCCCACCGCAGATGGGTACGGAAGGTCAGCAGTGAGTCCGGGCTCGCCGAGTCGCCCTTCGGCGTCACCACGAAACCGGCGGTACGGCGCAGCACCGACTGCAGGAACGAGGTGACGTAGATCGGCGCGCACAACGTCGACAGCAGCATCCCGGTCAGGCCGGACGACCCGGCCTCCTCGTGCGGGCTCACGTTGTGCCGCCGGTTCCAGATGTAGAGACCGACCTGGAACAGCGCGGCGTCCACGTACAGCATCAGCCACACCTGCTGCGGGACCTGCACGCCCTTGACGCCGAGCAGCACGTGGAAGACGGCGGTGGCGGCGCCGAGCAGCCACGCCACGGCGGTCAGCGGGTAGTACGCCATCAGCAGCGCGTAGTGCAGCGCACGGCGTACCCCCAAGCGGTGGATCATCTTCGCGAAACCGGCCACGCACACCTCGTCGGTGCCGCGCGACCAGCGATGCTGCTGGCTGAAGTAGTCGGTCCAGGAGGACGGGCCCTCACCGACGGCGAGCACGTCCGGGGTGTAGACCGAGCGCCAGCGCCGGCCGGTCGCCGGATTGCGCGAGGCGTGCTGGGCCAGGCTGGTCGCCATGTCCTCGGTGATCGAGTCCTGCAGGCCCCCGATCGATTGCAGGGCCTTGATGCGTACGGCGTTGTTCGTCCCCACCAGCATCGGGATCCCGAGGCGGTTGCCGGCCCGCTGCAGCAGCGAGTGGAACAGGTACTGCTGCGACTCGGCCCACTTGGTGATCACGTTGTCGTAGTTGCCGTAGATCTGCGGCCCGATCACGAACGCCACATCGGGGTCGCGGAAGTAGCCGAGCAGCCGCTCGCAGAAGTTCGGCAGCGGCACGTGGTCCGGGTCGACCGAGACGAACACGTCGTACTCGCCGCCGTGCCGGTCCATCCACGAGTTGTAGTTGCCGTGCTTGGTCTTCGCCTTGAACGCGCCCGCCGCGGTGTTCCAGTCCGGCACCCCCTTGCGGCTGAAGTGGTGGACCCCCACCCGCCGGCACATCTCCTTGACCTCGGGATCGTTGCCCTCGTCCAGCAGCCAGACGTGGTACCGCCCGGCGTGCCGGATCCGGGTCGCCGCCCGCAACGTCCGTTCCACCATCTCGATCGGCTCCTTGCCGGGCACGATCGTGGTCAGGAACGCGACCCGCAGCCGCTCGTCCGGCGGAACCGGGATCGGATCCCGCGCCCGCAGCGTCGCCAGGCACAGCGTGACGACGTTGACCAGACGGAACAGCTCGATCAGCGCGGTCGCGGCGATCATGAAGACGGTGACCAGGAAGAGGGCGGTCTGCATGCGCCGGTCGGGAAGCTCCACCTTGGCCAGCAGCCAGCCGAAGAAGGTGCTCTCGAAGGCGAACGCGAACGCCGCGATCAGGGTGGACCGGATCGGGCGGCGCCGGGTCAGTGGTTGCAGCCGGACCTGGTAGTCGTCTCCGTCCGGGACGGGCTGGGGATCGCCGGCGAGCCGACTGAAGCCGTCATAATCCGGCAGACGGGATATAGCACGCTTTCCAGTCACCGCAGAAAGATAGCGAAAATTACCAAGAACCGGGCATACCTCGTACGCCGTTCGTGTCGTGTCCCGGACTGAAAGTGATTCACGGTCCGTGACGGAAATCGTCGAACCGACACGCCCTGTCATCCGTTCTCTCTGGCAGGCGGGGCCACGAGCGTCCCGCGGTGAACCGACAAGGCGGTGGCAATGCTGATCCTGTCCCTCCTCATCCTGGTCCTGGCCGCCGCCTGCGTCCTCGCGGTGCGTGGGGTGCGGGCGGACGTGTCCGCCGAGGCGGAGCTGACCGTCCCGGAGGCCCTCTTCGCGCCGGAGAGCCTGGAAGGCGTGCTCTGCGCCCAACTGCTGGACGGGGAGATCACCCGTCGCCAGTACCTGCGGTCGATGGCCGGCATCGCCGCCCGCGACGAGGAGCGGCACCCGCTGGTGGTGCCGCGCTACGAGGACTGAGCGCACTCCCGAGACCCGGCGTCCGTGGGGCGCCGGGTTCTTCGTGCGCCTTGACAGGCAGACATCGATGACAGCTAATGGAAACACTGTTTCGGAGAGTGTTACGGCTGACCAATGGAGGTCCCGTGTCCCTGTCCCTGCGCCGTGTCTTCCTGGCGTTGATCCTGTCCACCGGCGTCCTCGCCGCCACTCCGTCGCCGGCGTCGGCCGCCACCGCCGAGGTCGACGGCTCGATCACCCTGCCCTGCGGGTCCGGCACCCTGAACCAGGACGCCGACTGGTTCTTCCCCGACACCACCGGCCCGAAGGCCCTGGTCTACCTGCAGCACGGCTTCTCCCGCGCGAACAGCAACCTGTTCGCCCTGGCCCGCCGGTACCAGGCCGCGGGCTTCCTGGTGTTCGCGCCGACCCTGCCGTCGTCCAACGGCAACGGCTGCACGGTCAACAACACCGGCGGCAACCCGGCGTTCCTCAACGGGGTGGCCGCCCTCTTCGGGGAGGCGACCGACCCGGCCAAGGCCCTGGCCGTCAGCTACGCGGCGGCCGCCACCACCGCCGGGCGGGCCGGCAGCACCCTGCCCGCCCCGCTGGTCATCGCCGGGCACTCGGCAGGCGGCGACGCGGTCACCTACATCGCCAACCGGCTGCGCACCACGTTCCCGGCGACCTTCGCCAACCTGAAGTACCTGCAGCTGCTCGACCCGGTGAAGTCGCCGTCCGGCACCAACATGGCCGACGGCCTGACCGGCCTCAACGGCACGTCGCTGCCGATCACCGCGATCTCCTCGCCGCCGTACCTCTCCAACAGCAACGCCAGCGGCACCGTGGAACTCGTCAACCGGGTCGACCGGCCGTTCCTCGGGGTCCGGCTCACCACCGGCTCGCACTGTGACGCCGAAGGCTCCACCACCAACTGGCTGTGCACCCTCACCGGCGGCGCCTCCAAGGCCCGCAACGTCACCGCGCTGCAGACCCTCGCGATCAACTGGGCCTCCGACGCGGTGGCCGGGACGACCACCGCGACCTACTACCCGGGCGGCACGTACTACCAGAGCCTGCTCGCCGGCAACGTGATCCAGACCCTCAATTGACGGCCACCAACGATCGGGTCCGGCGGCGGGCCACCAGCAGGCCCGCCGCCGCGGTCAGCACGGTCAGCACGATCGACGCGGCGACCGGGGAGAACACGGCGTCGCTGTGACCCGCGAAGCGCAGGTACCCGTCGACCATCAGCGGGGTGGCGATCGCGTTGCACACGCTGTGCATCAGCACGCCCGGCCAGATCGAGCCGGTCCGGTGACGGATCTCGCCGTAGAGCACCGACGCGGCCAGCAGCCCGGCCAGCATCAGCGGCAGGAACAGGGTCATCGGCAGGGAGGTGACCAGGCGCATGTCGGCCGCCGACGTCCACACCAGATAGAGCGGGACGTGCCAGAGCGCCCAGACCGCGCCGGCCAGCAGGTGCGGGACGAGACGGCCGCGCAGGCCCATGGCCAGCGCCGTCCGGGTGCCGTAACCGCGGAACACGAACTCCTCGATCGGGTTCTTGACCAGCTGCACGGCGAAGACGGTCAGGAACGCGGCGGCGAAGCCGGGCCGGCCGGTGACCGTGACCAGGCCGGTCGCCACGCCGAGGCCGACCGAGATCAGGGTGGCCAGAGGGTAGAACAGGGCGGCGCCGGCGTACCAGCGGATCGGCGCCCGAGGGCTGAGGCCGAGCGGCCCGCCACCGTCGGCGCTCCGCCCGGAGAAATACAGGACCACCGCCGCGGCCACCGGGCCGAGCAGGAAGAACAGCATGCCGGTGGTGCCGCCGCCCGCGCTCGTGGCGGTGCCGGTGGCGGTCTCCACACCGGCCGCCCGGTCGACGGCGACGCCGAGCCAGCCGGTGCCGATCACGGCCAGGGCGAAGAGCGCGAAGTTGATCCGGGCCCTCACGACGACTCCCCGTCCAGCGCGGCGAGGGACTCGTCGGCCCAGGCCACCGTGGACCGCGCGCCGTGGATCCCGGCGCGGACGGTCAGCTCGATGAACGGCCAATCGGGGGTGCCGGCCTCGGCGGCGCTCAACTGGGCGTGCAGGGACTCGTACTCCGCAAGCTTGGCAGTGGCCTCGTCGCGCGCCGCCCGCAGCAACGTGCGGCATCGCTCGCGCCCGAGCGTGCGGCCGAAGAACAGCCGCAGCAGCAGGCCGTCGCGCGGGGGCGTGTCCCGGATCGGCTCGGTGAGCATCTCGACCAGCCGGGCCGTGCCGGAGCCGGTGATCTCGAAGACCGAGGACCGGGCCCGCTGCCCGTCACGCCGCCGCACATGGCCCGCCTCCTCGAGCGCCTGCAGCGCCGGGTAGATCTGGCCGAAGCTCTCGCTCCAGAAATGCCCGAGCACGTCCCGGATCGCCTCCCGCAACGCGTAGGCGGTCATCGGCTCGATGCTCAGGCCGCCGAGCACCGCCATCTGGGTCTGGCTGGACCGCGCCATCGTCACCCCTCCTTATATCTGCCAGATATTTCTACCAGATACATGCAACGAGGAAGCCCTGACATCTGTCATGGGTGGAACGTGACGGACGGCGTGGGAACGGGCGCCCGGCGGCGGTCAGGGTCGATGCATGTCGCTCACCGCTTCAACCGATATCGCGGCCGCCGGCACGGGGCAGCCGGCCGTGGATCTGGACGGCGTGGTCAAACGGTTCGGCACGGTCACCGCCGTGGACGGACTCGACCTGCCCATCCGCCCCGGAGAAGTGGTAGCCCGCACCCGAGCCGAGGCAGCCATGAGGACCAGCTTGGGTTTCTCCGGCTGGTTGTCAGTGCTGTCTCCGGCCGGTCGAGACAGCACTGACGGCCAGCCGAGCAAGATCCGGCGCTGAGGGCTGGTTGTGGTGGCTGTCTCCGGCAGACCAGCCGGGCGGGGCGGCTCACGGCGTACGCCGCAAGGTTTTCAGGGTTTCCGCCAGGGAGACGACGTCGGCGTATTTGGCGTTCAGGTCGAACAGGTTGTGGTCGTGAGGGGCGGGGGCGCGGTCGGCGCAGGCGTCGCGGACGACGATCGGGCGGAAGCCGTGCTGCAGGGCGTCCAGGGCGGAGGCGCGGATACAGCCGGAGGTCGAGAAACCGCCGATGACCAGGGTGTCGATCGAGTGCGACGAGAGCCAGGCGGCCAGCGGGGTGCCGGCGAAGGCGCTCGCGTAGTGCTTGACGATCACCTGCTCGCCGGGGCCGGGGGAGAGCGGGGGCGCGAAACGGCCGAGCGGGTTGCCGGCGGCGAAGACCCTCAGCGCCGGGACCTTCGCGGCGAACAGCGGCGCCTCCGAACAGGACTCGTCGGCGAAGCGGACCGACGTCCACAGGACCGGAACACCGGCGGCGCGGGCGGCGGCGGCCAGTTCCGCCATCGCGCCGGCGGCCCGCTGTCCGGTGGCGAGGAACAGCGGCGAGTGCGGGTCGGTGTACGCCAGCGCCGGGTCGACCAGCAACACCGCGGGCCGTTCGCCCCAGCCGAGACGGCGGGCGAAACCGGCGTTCGCGTAGTCGTCGGCGAGCCCGGACATCAGACGATCCCGCGGCTCGCCAGTTCGGTGAGCTGCTCCGGGGAGAGGCCGAGCAGGCCCTGGTAGATCTCGTCGTTGTGCGAGCCGAGCGCCGGGCCCGCCCATCTCACCGCGCCGGGGGTGCCGGACAGGCGAGGGGCCACGTTCTGCATCGGGACCGTGCCGAAGTCGGGGTGGCCGACCTCGATGACCGCCTCCCGGGCCCGCACGTGCGGGTCGTCGATGATGTCCTCGGCGGTGTAGATGCCGCCGGCCGGCACGCCCGACCCGTGCAGCAGCGACAGCAGTTTCGCCGACGGGACCGTCGCGGTCCAGGTGGCGATGATGTCGTCGAGTTCGGCCTGATGTTCGCCGCGGGCGCCGTGGGTCGCGTACCGCGGGTCGGCCGGCAGGTCGGGCCGCTCCATCACGTCGGCGAGACGGCGGAACACGGTGTCCTGGTTGGCGGCGATCAGCACGTCCGAGCCGTCGGCGGTGGGGTAGACGTTGCTGGGCGCGACGTTCGGCAGGATCGGGCCGGTGCGCTCGCGGCGGTAACCGGCGACGCCCCACTCCGGGATCAGCGACTCCATCATGGCGAGCACCGCCTCGTAGATCGCCGAGTCGACGACCTGGCCGCGGCCGGTGCGTTCGCGGGCGTGCAGGGCGGCGAGCGTGCCGAACGCGGCGTACGTGGCGGCGAGCGAGTCGCCGATCGAGATGCCGGACCGGGACGGGGCGCGGTCGGCTTCACCGGTCACGTACCGCAGCCCGCCCATCGCCTCACCGATCGACCCGAAGCCGGCGCGAGGGGCGTAGGGGCCGGTCTGGCCGTAGCCGGTCACCCGTACCAGAATCAATCGGGGGTTGATCGTGGACAGCTCCTCGTAGGAGAGGCCCCAGCGCTCCAGGGTGCCCGGGCGGAAGTTCTCCAGCAGCACGTCCGACCGCTCGACCAGGCGGCGGACCAGCTGCTGACCCTCCTCGGTGCGCAGGTTGCAGGTGACCGACTTCTTGTTGCGGGCGACCACCGGCCACCACAGGGACTGACCGTGCGGTTTCTCCCGGCCCCACTGCCGCATCGGGTCGCCGCGGCCGGGATCCTCCAGCTTGATCACTTCGGCCCCGAAGTCGCCGAGGAGTTGCCCGCAGAACGGGCCGGCGAGCAGCGTTCCGGTTTCCAGGACGCGGATGTCAGACAGTGGCGCGGTCACGAGGCCACCCTATACTTGGGAAACGTTGTTTCGCTAGATGGAACGAGAGGCGCCGGCGTGGAGATCGTCGAGGTCGGGCCGCGGGACGGGCTGCAGAACGAGAAGCGGGTGCTGCCGGCCCCGGTCAAGGTCGAATACGTCGCCCGGGCCGTCGCGGCCGGGCTGCGCCGGATCGAGGTCGCCGCGTTCGCCCGGCCCGATCTTGTGCCGCAGATGGCCGACGCCGAGGACGTGCTGCGGGCCGTGCCGCGGTCGCCGGAGGTCCGGTATGCGGCGCTCGTGCTCAACGGCAGAGGGCTCGACCGGGCGCTGGCGCTGGGGGCGGCGCGGCCTGACGAGATCAATTATGTAGTTGTCGCCAGTGACGAGTTCTCCCGCCGTAATCAGGGGATGTCCACCGCCGCGTCGATCGAGGCGTTCCGCGCTGTCGCCACCCGCGCACGCGATGCCGGATTTTTCGTGACATTGACGGTTGGGGCGGCGTTCGGTTGCCCGTTCACGGGGGAAGTGCCGGTTTCCCGGGTGCGGGACATCGTGGGCGAAGCCGGTCCGCTGGATGAGATCTGCCTGGCCGACACCATCGGCGTGGGAGTGCCGGTTCAGGTCGCCGAGCTGGCGGCGGCGGTGCGGGCGGTTGCGGCGGGCGTGCCGCTGCGCGCGCACTTCCACAACACTCGCAATACGGGGTACGCCAACGCGACAGCGGCCGTGAACGCCGGTTTCGCCGCGCTCGACGCCAGCCTGGGCGGGATCGGGGGGTGCCCGTTCGCGCCCGCGGCCACCGGCAACATCGCCACGGAGGATCTGGCGTATCTGCTCAACCGTTCCGCCGTGAAGGCCGGCGTGGACGTGACGGCTGCCGCCGCGACCGGTGCCTGGATCGGGTCGCGGCTCGGGCTAGCCGCAGTCCCGGCGCAGCTCGGCCGGGCGGGTGACTTTCCCGCCCGTTCCCGCTGAACAGCTCCCCGCCGGCCGTCGTTCAGCCCGGTTTTCGGGTTGGGGTTGGCGGGTTGGGCGACGGCTGGGGTTGCCGGCCGTCGTGGGGGCTGGTTTTCGGGTTGGGGTTGGCGGGTTGGGCGACGGCTGGGGTTGCCGGCCGTCGTGGGGGCTGGTTTTCGGGTTGGGGTTGGCGGGCTGGGTGACGGCTGGGGTTGCCGGCCGTCGTGCGGGCTGGTTTTCGGGTTGGGGTTGGCGGGCTGGGCGACGGCTGAGGTCGGCGGCCGTCGCGCAGGCCGGTTTTCGGGCTGGGGTAGGAGGGCTGGGCGACGGCCGGCGATCGCGGCTCTTGCGCTTGTGATGGAAACGGTGTTTCCATTCGGGGCATGTTGCGGCCCGGAGGTGCGGATCTGACGATCGCCGGCGGCGTGCGCGAGTTCGGCCGGGCCACCCCGGACGCGATCGCGGTGCGTGACGGGAACCGGGAACTGAGGTACGGCGCCCTCGACGAGCGGTCCTCACGGCTCGCCTGCGGACTTCTCACGGCCGGGCTGGCGTACGGGGACCGGGTGGCCCTGCTCTGCGGCAACCGCCTGGAGTACCCGGAGATCGCCGCGGGCGTCGCCAAGGCGGGCCTGGTCCTGGTGCCGGTCAATCCACGGCTCACCGCCCCGGAGGTCGCGTTCATACTCCAGCATTCCGGCGCGTCGGTGCTGATCGCCGACCCCGCGCCGGCTGTCGCGGTGCCGGAGGCGTTCGCGGGGCGCGTCGTGACGATCGGGCCGGAGTACGAGGCGTGGCTCGGCGGCTCCCGGGCGGTGGATCCGTGGATCGCGGTGGACGAGCGGGACCCGTTCTGTATCGCGTACACGGCGGGCACCACCGGCGACCCGAAGGGTGTGCTGATCTCGCACCGTTCCCGGTCGCTCACCTTCTATGCCACGGCGCTGGAGTGGGGGATCGGCCCGGGCCGGCGGACCGTCGCGGTCGCCCCGATGTATCACGGCGCCGGGTTCGCCTTCGCCTACGCCGCCGTCCACTGCGGGGCGACGGTCAGCATGCTGCGCTCGTTCCAGCCGGACACCCTGCTCGATCTGATCCGGCGGGACGGCGCCCAGTCGGTGTTCCTGGTGCCCACCCACGCCCGATTGATCAAGGACGCGCTGGAGAAGGCGCCGGAGCTGCCGACGCTGGACACGCTGTACTTCAACGCGGCCGCCCTGCCCAAGGCGCTCAAGGAGTGGGTGTTCGAGGCGTTCCCGGGTGTCGGCGTGCACGAGCTGTACGGCTCCACCGAGGCCGGCGTGATCACCAACCTGCGGCCGCCGGACGCCCGCCGCAAGGCCGGGACGGTCGGGCACCCGTGGTTCGGCACCCGGGTCCGGATCGTCGGGCCGGACGGCGCCGAGGTCGCGCCGGGCCAGCCGGGGGAGTTGTACAGCCGGTCGCCGTATCTGATGAACGGCTACCACGGCAACCCGGCCGCGACCGCCGCCTGCACCACCGCTGACGGCTTCCTCACCTCCGGCGACATCGTGACCCGTGACGAGGAGGGCTTCATCTCGATCGTCGACCGGGTCAAGGACGTGATCATCACGGGCGGCGTGAACGTGTACCCCCGCGACGTCGAGGAGGTCCTGCTCACCCACCCGTCGATCGTCGAGTGCGCGGTCGTCGGCGAGCCGGACGACAGGTGGGGCGAGCGGGTCGTCGCCTACTACGTCGGGCGGGCGCCGGCCGGGGAACTGGAGTCCTTTCTACGGTCGAGACTGGCCGGTTTCAAGATCCCCAAGCAGTACCGAGCGGTTCCGGCGCTGCCCCGCAACGCCGCCGGCAAGATTCTGAAACGCGAGCTGAGGAGTACGCCGTGAGGGCACACGTGGAATTGATCCACGAAGACGACTACATCTCCCACACCGGCGAGCTGCCGTACGGCGAAGGCCGCATCCTGGAGCGCCGGCTGTCCACCGACGAGGAGGACGGCTCGTCGTCGCTGTCGCTGCACGCCACCGCCGACTGGGGGCGCAGCGCCGGCATCGTGCACGCCGACACCGAGTTCTACGTGGTCGAAGGCTCCCTTCGGTACGGCGGCCGGGAACTGGGCGCCGGCGGCTACGTCCAGGTGCCCAAGGGTACGGCGATGGACTGGCTCAGGATCCGGGAGGGGTCGCGGGTGCTGCACTGGCGGGAGTACGGCGACTGCGGCTTCGACCCGTACACGTCATTGAACCAGGCCGCGGCCACGGCCTCGCCGGAATCCACCGAGGGCGTCACCGTGATGGACGCGCAGACGATGGAGTGGACCGAGGCGCCGTCGGCCGGGCCGCTCACGCCGCTCTACATCAAGCTGCTGCACCGGGACCCGAAGACCGGCTTCTACACCCGGCTGATCCGGGCGCCGCAGGGCTGGACCGACCACCGGCTCGCGCACCACCCGTGCTACGAGGAGTTCTACACCCTGGCCGGGCGGATGGCGTACAACTTCGGGGACATCGACGAGGGTACGTACTGTTTCCGGCCGGCCCGGGTCAAGCACGGGCACTTCGTCGCCGAGACCGAGATCGACTGGATCCTGCGGTCCGACGGCGAGCTGACGAACTGGTACACCACCGAGGAGTGGGTGAGATTCGGCGGCCACGCGGAGAACTACGACGAGCACGACGGCCACGTCCACCCGATCCTGTCGTCACTGCCGGTCCGGTCCCGGTCGCGGGGGGAGTGGTCCGGCGACGGCATGTGAGTGGGGTCTCTCCCGGCTGGTTGTCAGGGCTGAGACAGCCCTGACAACCAGCCGGAGAACCACCGCGGACCGTGACCTCGCCGCGGGTCACGGGCCTGTGGGTTCCGGCGGGGGCGGCTCACGGCGTACGAGAGCCTAGGTCTTGATCTTGAAGCGGGAGACCACGTCGGTCAGGCTGGTGGCCAAAGACGCCAGCTCGTCGGCGGCGTGGCGGGTCGAGGTGGCGCCGTCGGCGGTCTGCGCGGCAGTGGCGGCGACCTGCTCGATCGAGCGGTTGATCGAGTCCGCGCCCTGGGCCGCGTCGTCGAAGAGGCGGCTCAGCTCGTTGGTGGTGGCGGTCTGCTCCTCGACGGCGCCGGCGATGCTCGCCTGGTACTGGTTGATCTCGTTGATCACGTCGGCGATCCGGCCGATCGCCTCGATCGCGTGCGTGGTGTCGCTCTGGATCGCCTCGATCCGCTGGCCGATGTCCTCGGTGGCCCGGGTGGTGTTCTGCGCCAGGTCCTTGACCTCGCTGGCCACCACGGCGAACCCCTTGCCGGACTCGCCGGCCCGGGCCGCCTCGATCGTCGCGTTCAGGGCGAGCAGGTTCGTCTGCTCGGCGATGCTGGTGATCAGCTTGATCACGTTGCCGATCTCGTCGGTCGACGCGGACAGCTTCGACATCGCGTCGGTGGTCTGCTGGGCGGTCTCCACCGCGCCCTGGGCGATCTGTGCGACAGCGCTGGTGTTGCCGGCGATCTCCCGGATCGCGCCGGTCATCTGCTCGGCGCCCTGCGCGGCCTCCCGTACCCGGTCGGTCACCATCATGCTGGAGTCGGACACCGTGCCGGCCTGGCCGGACGCCTGCTCCGACGACGCGTTCACGTCGCCGCTGATCGCGGTGAGCCGCACCGACGCCTCCCGCAGCGACGACGCGTTCCCGCTGATCGTGCTGATCGCGTCGCGGATGTCGGCGACCGCGGCGTTCACCGCCTCGGACATCTGGCCGATCTCGTCCCGGCCGCGTACCGGCACGTCCACCGTGTAGTCGCGCTGCGCCACCCGGCGCAGCGCCTGCACCGCGGCCTGCAGCGGCGGGATGATGCCGCGCCCGATCAGGAAACCGACCACGCCCAGGACGGCGATGCCGACCGCGAGCACCACGCCGACGATCCAGCGTGTCCTGTCGACGAGCGCGGCCTGGTCGGTCTCGGCCTGCTCGGCGCGCTTGCTCGCGGTGTCGACCGACGCGCCGATGACGGCGCCGAACGCGTCCCGGGCCTGGGACAGCGACTCGCCGGCGGTGTAGAGCTGCGCTTTGGTCGCGGTGCGCAGCGACTCCTGCGTCGCGGTGGCGGTGTCCCGGTACTCCTCCCAGGCCGTGCCCAGCTTGTCGATGGCCGCCTTGTCGCTCCCGCTGAGCGGCAGCGCCCGCAGGGCCGCCACGATCTGATCACCGGCGGCGATGGTCGGCTTGTTGAACTCGATGAACTGCGCGGTGTCCCCGGGGAAGGCGAGGTTGGCGTTGACGATGCCGGTGACGTTGGTGGCGACGATCTCCAGCTTGTTCAGGACGATCACGTACTCGCGCAGGTCGTCCTGTTTCGCCGCGCTGTCGGAGAGCCGGGAGATGCTGACCAGCGCGGTCACGCCCAGCAGGGCGGCCAGGAGGATGCTGACCGCCAGGAGAAGGCTGATCTTCCAGCGCACCGACCAGTTGCCCATATCGGTCTTATCGGCCGATAGGTCGAAATGCTGAGTCCCAGGTTCAGGATAGGTTACTCGTGGGTAATATAGCGCCATGATCAATGGGGTTACCGCGTCCCTCACCGAGGTCCTCGACGGCCGGTGGGCGCACATCCGCCAGGCCGTGCGCGACACGCTCGGGGCCGAGTTCGTCACCGTTCCCGGCGAGGCCGGTGACCAGGCCCGGGAACGGATCGGCCGGCTGATCCGCGCGCTGCCCACCGACGTCGGGGTCGCGTCCGCGTTCCCGGCCGGCTACGGCGGCTCCGACGACCCGGGCGGCTCCACGGTCGCCGCCGAGATGCTCGGGCAGGTCGACCTCTCACTGATGGTCAAGGCCGGCGTGCAGTGGGGGCTGTTCGGCGGGGCGGTGGTCGCGCTCGGGACGGCCCGCCATCACGACCGGTACCTGCGCGACATCATCTCGGCGGACCTCATGGGCTGCTTCGCGATGACCGAGACGGGACACGGGTCCGACGTCCAGCAGTTGCGGACGACGTGCACGTACTCGCCGGAGGCCGGACATTTCGTCCTGAACACTCCGCACGAGGCGGCCCGGAAGGACTACATCGGCAACGCGGCGCGGGACGGGCGGATGGCAGTCGTCTTCGCGCAGTTGATCACCGGCGGGCGGTCGTACGGGGTCCACGCGTGGCTGGTGCCGATCCGCGACGAGCACGGCGACCCGATGCCCGGCGTCACCATCGGCGACGCCGGGCCCAAGGCCGGGCTGCTCGGCGTCGACAACGGCAGGCTCAGCTTCGACCAGGTGATCGTGCCGCGGGACATGCTCCTGGACCGGTACGGGCAGGTCGCCGAGGACGGCACGTACACCAGCACCATCGAGAACGACACCCGGCGCTTCTTCACCATGCTCGGCACCCTGGTCCGCGGCCGGGTCACCGTCGGCGCCGCCGCCTCCGCGGCCACCCGCAACGCGCTCACCATCGCCGTCCGCTACGGCGACACCCGCCGCCAGTTCACCCGGCCCGGCGACGACCGTGAAGTGGTGCTCAACGACTACCTGGCACACCAGCGCAAACTGCTTCCGGCGCTGGCGCGGTCGTACGCGTACGCCTTCGCCCAGGAGGAACTCGCCGTCACCATGGCCGAGGTCTTCGCCCTCCCCGAACCCGACGAGCACCGCCAGCGCGAACTCGAATCCCGCGCCGCCGGCCTGAAAGCCGCCCAGACCTGGAACGCCACCGCCACCATCCAGATGTGCCGGGAGGCGTGCGGCGGCGCCGGATATCTCGCCGAGAACCGGCTGCCCGGCCTCAAGGCCGACACCGACGTCTTCACCACCTTCGAAGGCGACAACACGGTGCTGCTGCAACTCGTCGCGAAAGGCCTGCTCACCGGCTACCGGGACGCGTTCGGCTCACTCGACGGCTGGGGCCGCGCGACGTTCGTCGCCGAGCAGGTCCGGGAGATGGTGCTGGAGCGGACAGCGGCCCGCTCGCTGATCCAGCGCCTGGTCGGCGCCGTCCCCGGCCGCGACGAGGAGGTCGCGGTGACCGACCGCGGCTGGCACCTCGCCGCCTTCGAGGACCGGGAGAAACACCTGCTCGACGGCGCGATCCGCCGTCTCCGCAAGGGCGCCGCCACCAAGAAGGACCGGCCGTTCGACATCTTCAACGACGTCCAGGACCACGTGCTCGCCGTCGCCACCGCCCACATCGACCGGATCACCCTGGAAGCGTTCGTCGCCGGCATCGACCGCACCACCGACCCGTCCGCGCGGGCCCTGCTGTCGAAACTCTGCGACCTGTACGCCCTGACCACCATCGAGGCCGACAAGGCCTGGTTCCTGGAACACGGCCGCCTCACCCCGGCCCGTTCCAAGACCGTCACCGCCGTGATCAACGACCTGCTGCGCGAACTGCGCCCGCACATGCGCACCCTGGTCGACGCCTTCGCCATCCCCGACGAGTGGCTGAACGCGGCCATCCTGCGGGAGGAGCCGTCCCGCCAGGACGCGATGGCCAAGGAGGACGACGCGGTCCGCGCTCGTTAGCGGGCGCGGTCCCGCCAGGACCGGGGGATGCCGAGGTCGAAATGCTCAGCCTTGAGCAGGATCAACCGGCGCTCCCGGTCCCGGACGAGAGCGGCGAAGGCGGACACCAGCTCCGGTACGAACTCCGGCTCGCGAAATCGCTGCAGGGTGCCGGGCTCGATGCCGACGTGCCACTCGGTCACGCCGATCGTTCGCACGTGCAATACCTCAGATGGTGAAAGAGCCTGACACTCCAGAGCACGGAGTCCCTCCGCGTAACGGTCGTAGCGGTCGTCGCGCCGTTCGCGGCGATTGGCTGCGGCCTCGGTGGTGCTCAGGCCTTGCGCCAGGCGGAAGATCTCGCGGCGTTCGCGTTCCCAGGCCACCCAGGTGTTCGTCCCCAGACCGGCGAGTTGCCTGCTCAGGCCGGGTTCGTCGTACCACTCGTAGGCGCGCGGCCGGAAGCGGATCCGCAGGCTCATGTCGCCGGAGATCGTGGCGGTGATCTGCCCGTCCGGGGAGGTGCCGGTCGCGGTCATGCTGAGGAGCCGATCGCCGAAATCAGCCTCGTACGGGTTCATGCCATCCTCCCGCTATCGGGTGCACCTGCCGAACCGATCGATGACAGCCAACGTATGCGCTGGTGTGTGGTACACAAAATTCGTGACAGCCCAACGCGTCGCCGCGGCAGCCGTGGCGCTGCTGACCGTGCTGTTCCTGCCCGTCCCGGCAGAGGCGGACGCCGTATCGCTGCGGCTCGTCGCCGGCGGCGACGCCGGCTTCAGCGGTGACGGCGGTCCGGCGAGCGCGGCGGAACTGAACAAGCCGTACGGGGCGGCGGTCGGCCCCGATGGAACCCTCTACATCGCCGACGCCATGAATCACCGGGTCCGCGCGGTGCCTCCGGACGGCACCATCCGCACTGTCGCCGGTAACGGGCAGGGCCGGGCTCAGAGCCTGCCCGTGTCACCGGGAACCAAGGGCACTGCTGTCTCGCTCAACCTTCCCACCGATGTCGCGGTGGGTGCTGACGGCACGGTATACATCGCGGACAGCGGCGCGATCCGCGTCTACGCGCTGGCCCCGGACGGAACGATCTCGCTGCGTGCCGACGTCTCGAACGCTCGTGGGCTGTACGACATCCGGGGTATCGCCGTCACCGCGGACGGCACTCTCTACATCTCCGACCGGGAGAACAACCGGGTCTTCGCCAGCACCGCCGACGGCACGGTGACCGTGGCCGTCGGCAACGGTGCGGCGGAGCGGTCGGGCCGCCCGATCCCGTTGCCCGGCGACCTCGCTGCCGATGATCGCGGCGATCTGTGGATCACCGGCACCGTCCACCTGTATCGGATGGACGCCGAGGCGGTCACCGCCATCACCAAGGATTCCGGCCGGTGGAGCGCCTACGAGGGCAAGGAATGGCCACTCGCGGCGCCCAGCATGACCAACGTGTCGGCAGTCAGTGTGGGCGGTGACGACGTCTACATCGTCGAAGGCTCGGAGCGGGCGGTGCACCGCTTGAGCCCCGACGGCGCCGTCACGGTGGTTGCGGACCTGCCGCCGGCGGAGTTCCCGCGCAGTGATCCGGTGCAGATCGCGGCCGGTCCCGCGGCCGGAGGCCCGCTGTACGTGATCGACATGGTGTCCAGCCGGATCTTCGCGGTCGACGTACCGCAGACCGGAGCAGTGCAGTCACCCGATCAGCGGGCGACCCCATGGCTGTGGATCCTCGGGGTGGGCGTGCCGGCCCTGGCGTTGATCGTCGCCTGGGGAATCACGAGACGCCGGCGGCGCCGGCTGCCAGCCTGACACGACGGATGTACGGGGAGAGGACATGGTCGAGGGAGTCACCGGTGGTCACCTGATCCACCTGTGGCGGGTGTCCGAGGTGCACCTGCCGCGAATCGCGGACACGTTCTACGACATGAGCGGACTCATGAAGGGAGCGACCGGTGGTGGCGCCGCGTTCCCGTGGAGCGACGGCGGGTTCCCCGGATCGAGGGCACCCGTCAGTGGGCCGGTCGGTAGCGCGTGGGAAGGCTTGCGAGGGGAGATGCAGGCCCTGCTCACGAACATGGGTGACGTGATGATGGAGGCCGCCCAGGGAGTTCGCGTGGCCACCGAAGTCTTCGATGTCGTCGACGAGGAGAACGGCAAGACCCTTCTCGCCAGCGCTCTGGAGAGTCCTTCGATGCAGGCCGGTCCGGATTCCCTGCCGCCCGTCCCGGGGTCCGGCGAATATCCGCAGCGGCCGGCATCCTGACGGGCGGGGAGGACACGAGCCGTGGGTGAGGACGCGACATCGAACCAGAACGCTTTCACGACACCTCCACACCTCGCCGGTGAGGCCTACCAGCAGACCGTCCAGGATCAGGCTCGCCGGCTCAAGGCGGAGCTGATCCGGCAGGCCCTTCAGGACGCTCAGTCATGGGAGCGGGTCGTCGAGGAGAAGTGGGCACAGGCGAACCCGGACAAGGCCCCGATCTTCCCCATTACCGATGCGGAGCGGGAGCAGTACCGGCAACAGGTGCGCACCCAGGATTTCGAGTGGGTGATTCCCGCCTTCGAAAGTCATCTGCTCCCGGATCCGGATCACCTCGACCAGATCATCGATGCGCTGACCCGGATGCAGGCGGTCTTCGGGGGACAGCCGGATTCCAGCGGCGGGTGGGTCGGCGCGAGCGAAGCGCTCACCCGGGTCAATGCGATCCGTGCCGACATGGCCGCCTGGCGCGGCGCCTTCAGCGATGAGATGAGCGACGCGTTCTGCACACCGCTCACGACGAGGTTCCCCAACTTCGCCGAGTTGGCGCGTATCGTCGCCGATCAGGTGAAGGTCACCAAGATCCTCTACATCCGCCGGCGCAGCAAGGTGGTCCAACTGCTGGATCAAGGCATCCAGGCCACTCAGGCGCTCAGCCAGAACGCCTCGTCACCGGAGGACACCTTCAAGTGGGCGACGATCGCGATGGTCGTGGCCGGTACTGTCGCCGGGCCGATAGCCGGCGGGTGGGGTCTCGCTCTCGCCGTACTGCTGGACGCCGGGGGTACCGCGGCCGGCGGTCTCGTGGAGGACCCGCCGAATCAGCCGACGCTGCCGCTGTCGGCGCCCACAGCCACCGAAGTGGCCGTGAACATCAACAACGCCCTGGTCAGCCTCAGCTCGGATGTCTACGAGTCGGAGCGCGACATCGTCACGGCCTTCTCGACACTGCAGGAGGCGGTGCAGCGGTTCCGGTTGCAACAGGCCGTCGCGGAGGACGGCGAGAATCCGTTCATCGTGCCGGCGCCGCCGCTGGCGTCCGCCACACCGGCGGAGATCCTCGCCAAGCTGGAGCCGGCCTTCGAGGCGTTCGGCGGGCGATGACAGGGGTCAGCGGGGAAGGAAGGAGCCGCGGGGGGAGCCGAGGACCTCGCCGTTCTGGTAGGTGAGGTTGCCGCGGAGGATGGTGGCGACCGGCCAGCCGCGGAGCTTGCGGCCCTCGAACGGGCAGTGGTCCTGGGCGGACAGGAGCAGGCCGGTGGTGACCTCCTGCTCCAGGTCGGGGTCGATGACGGTCAGGTCGGCGTCGTAACCGACCAGCAGGTTGCCCTTGCGGCCGTCCAGGCCGTAGGCGCGGGCCGGGTTCGCCGAGACCAGTTCGGCGACGCGGGCCGGGGGGAGACCGCGCCTGTGCATGCCCTCGCTGATCAGGATCGGGTAGAGCAGGGCGGTGCCGCCGAAACCGGGCAGGGCCGGCCACAGCTCGTCGCCCTTCTCCTCCTCCAGGCAGCAGGCGTGGTCGGAGGCGACCCAGCCGACGGTTCCGTCCAGGACGCCCGCCCACAATGCCTCGGTGTCGGCATACGTACGGATCGGGGGATTGACCTTGCCGCCGAGACCGCCGGAACCGGCTCGGGAGTCCAGTTCGTCGTGGGTCAGGCACAGGTGGTGCAGGGTCACCTCGAACCGCATGTCGACCCCGGGCAAGGCGATCCGGGCCTCGCGGGCGGCGGCCAGGGCCTCGCCGGACGACAGGTGCAGCAGGTTCACCGGGCAGCCGGTGGCACGGGCCAGGGTGGTGGCCTCGCCGATGGCGACCCGTTCGGTCAGCGGCGGGCGCGCGTCCGAGTAGGCCTTGAGCGTCTGCGGATCGCCGGAGGCGCGGACCCGGTCGATGAACAGGCGCATCAGTTCGGCCTGCTCGCAGTGCAGCGACAGGGAGATCCGGCGGTCACTCGCGGCGTCGGCGGCGGCGACGGCCTCCATGAGCTGGTAGAGGTGGCCGAGGTCGTACTCGTCGCTCATCGTGAAGGCCTTGGCGTCGCGGGAGTCCGCCGCGAGGTTGAAGCCCTTGTAGAACATGTAGTACTTGAACGAGCTGATCCCGCCGGACTCGACGAGCGCCGGCACCTCGCCGACCTGGGCGGTGTCCATCGGCGCCAGGTGGAAACCGTAGTCGGTCCAGGCGTGCCCGGCCACCGCGTCCAGGACGGAAGGGAGGATCTCGGCGTACGGGCCGGTTGTGTTCAGGTAGTGCTGACCGGTACGGAAGTAGGACAGCACCGTCGTCGCGCCGCCGACCAGCGACGACCGGGTCTCCTCGGCCGCGTCCACCGCCAGCGGGCGATAGATGCCGAGGTGGAAGTGGGCGTCGACGGCGCCGGGGAACACGAGCTTGCCGGTGGCGTCGAGGACGGTCGCGGCCTCGTCGGCCCCCAGAGAAGCGGCGATCGCGGCGACCTTGCCGTCCTTGGTGGCCAGGTCGGCCCGGATGGTGCCCAGGTAGGGCACGACCAGGGTGCCTCCGCGGACCAGAAGATCGTAACGGCTCATCCGGCGGGACCTCCGAGCGAGAGACAATTGTTTCGCACACAGTAACGAGGTTTCCCTTAATGGAACAGAGCGGTTAGGGTGGGTCATGCCCAGCCCTCTCGACGGGGTGCGTGTCATCGACGCGTCGACCCTGTTCGCCGGACCCCTGGCCGCGACGATCCTCGGTGACTACGGCGCCGACGTGACCAAGATCGAGCACCCGGCGAAGGGTGATCCGGCCCGCGGGCACGGCCCGGCCAAGGACGGCGTCCCGCTCTGGTGGGCCATGCTGGGCCGCAACAAGCGCACGGTCACCCTCAACCTGGGCACCGATAAAGGTGCAGATATCCTGAAAAAAGCAGTGAATAGGGCAGACGTGCTGATCGAGAATTTCCGCCCCGGCACCCTGGAGCGCTGGGGACTCGGGCCCAAGACGCTCCACGAGATCAACCCGAAGCTCATCATGGCCCGCGTGACCACCTATGGCCAGTTCGGACCATACGCACACCGCCCCGGGTTCGGCACCCTGGCCGAAGCGATGAGCGGCTTCGCGGCGATCACCGGCGACCCCGACGGCCCCCCGACCCTGCCACCCTTCGGGCTCGCCGACGGTGTCGCCGCCGTCACCGCCGCCCAAGCGATCATGACCGCGCTCTACCACCGCGACGTCCACGATCACCAAGGACAGGTCATCGACCTGGCGATCACCGAGCCGATGCTCACCGTCCTCGGCATGCAGGCGATGGTGTACGACCAACTGGGCCAGGTGCAGCGCCGCACCGGCAACCGCTCCGTCAACAACGCCCCCCGCAACACCTACCGGACCGCCGACGACCGCTGGGTCGCCGTCTCCACCAGCGCCCAGGCCATCGCCGAACGCGTGATGCGCCTGGTCGGCCGCCCCGACCTGATCGACGAGCCGTGGTTCGCCACCGGCGCCGGCCGGGCCGAGCACGCCGGCGTCCTCGACGAGGCGCTCGGGACATGGATCGGCGAGCGGGACCTGGTGACGGTGACCGAGGGGTTCGAGCGGGCGCAGGCCGCGATCGCCCCGGTCTACGACATCGCGGACGTGTTCGCCGACCCGCAGTTCATCGCCCGGGACGCGGTGACCACCGCGCACGATCCGGTGCTCGGCCCGGTGCGGATGCCCGGCCCGCTGTACCGGCTGTCGGACACGCCCGGCGCGATCCGCTGGACCGGGCGGCCGCGCGGCGCGGACACCGACGAGGTGCTGGCCGGCCTGGGGTACGGCCCGGACGAACGGGCGGTGCTGCGCGCCGAGGGTGTGATCTGAAGCGCGTCCCCGTACCGAAAGGGAGTGGCCTTGAAGGTCTTCGATCTCGCGCAGCCGATGCGCCGGGGCATGCCGCAGTCGCCGAACCATCCGGCCTACACGCACGCGCTGGTCCGGCGGCACGGCGACCTGGTGCGGGCCGGTGGTGGCTCGGCCGCCAACGACATCCTGGTGATGGGCACGCACGTCGGCACGCACGTGGACGCGCTCGCCCACGTCTCCCAGGACGGCCTGCTGCACGGCGGGGTGGTCGCCGCCGACGTGCAGTCCGACGCCGGGTTCGCGAGGCTCGGCATCGACGAGTTCCCGCCGTACGTCGGCCGCGGTGTGTTCCTGGACGTCGCGAAAGTGCACGGGGTGGCGGTGCTGCCGGCGGGCTACGAGGTCACGGTCGCCGACCTGGAGGCCGCCTCCGGCGACCTGCCGATCAACAGCGGCGATGCGGTGCTGGTCGGGACCGGCTGGTCACGGCTCTTCGGCGAGGGGGAGACCTTTCTCGGTACGAGGGACGGGGTCCCCGGCCCGGGCGAGGCGGCCGCGCGCTGGCTGGCCGAACGGGAGATCGCCGTGACCGGGGCGGAGACGATCGCGTACGAGCGGATCGCCCCCGGCGCCGGCCACGCCGGCCTGCCGGTGCACCGGATCCTGCTGGTCGAGGCCGGGATCAACATCGTCGAGACGATGCTGCTGTCCGGGCTCGCCGACGCGGGAGTGACCGAGTTCCAGTTCATCCTGGCGCCGTTGCGGCTGGTCGGCGCGACGGGTTCGCCGGTGCGGCCGCTGGCGGTCGTCCCGGCATGACCGACCGCACCGCAGCGAAGCAAGGGCCGGGAGGGCATGCCCGATGACAGAGCTGCTCGCGCAGCGTCTGGGCGAGTTCGCGGCGACGGTGGATCCGCCGGAGCGGGTCCGGGCGGACGTGCCGACGAGGATCCTGGACGTGCTCGGGAACGGTCTGGCCGCGTACGCCGAAAAGGACGCGGACGCCGCCCTCGCCGCGATGCGCCGCTGGGGTGGTGTGCCGGAATCCACGGTGCTCGGCCACGGCGACCGGCTGCCCGCGCCGAACGCCGCGTTCGTCAACGGGGTGCTCGCGCACTCCCTCGACTACGACGACACGCACCTGCCGTCGGTGCTGCACCCGAGCGCCTCGGTGGTGCCGGCCGCGCTCGCCGCCGCCGAAGCCGGCGCGCCCGGCGACCTGATCGCCGCGATCGCCGCCGGGATCGAGGTCACCAACCGGCTCGGCATGGCCGGATGCGACCCGGAGACCGGCGCCAACCTGTACTTCGAGCGCGGCCAGCACGCCACCTCGATCTGCGGCACGATCGGCGCGGCCGTCGCGGTGGCCCGGCTGTACGGCCTCGACGCGGCCCGGATCGCCGACGCCATCGGGATCGCCGTGTCGATGGGCGCCGGGGTCCTGGAGGCGAACCGGACCGGCGGGTCGGTGAAACGCGCGCACTGCGGCTGGGCGGCGCACGGTGGCGTGGTCGCCGCGACCCTGGCCGCCGAGGGGCTGACCGGGCCGCCGACGGCTCTCGAAGGCCGGTTCGGGTTCTTCGCCGCGCACACCGGCCGGTTCACGCCGGAGGCCGTCACGGACGGGCTGGGGGAGCGGTGGGAACTGCTGCGGACGGTGTTCAAGCCGTACCCCTCGAATCATTTCACCCACGCCGGGATCGACTGCGCGCTCGCCCTGCGCGCGGCCGGGCTCGACCCGGACGACGTGGACAGCGCCGAACTGGGCGTGGCCGGGCCGGTGCTGCGGACCATCGCCGAGCCGGCGGCCGAGAAGGCGCGGCCCCGCAGCGGGTACCACGCGAAGTTCTCCGGGCCGTACACCCTGGCGGTGGCCCTGACCGGCGGTGGGGGGCTCGGGGTGGGCCTGGACGACTTCGCCGGCCTGGACCCGCGGCGCCTGGAGCTGGCGAGCAGGGTGCGGATGTACGCCGATCCGGCGGCCACCGCGGCGTTCCCGCGCGCGTTCGCCGGAGTGCTGCGGGTGCGCACGACGTCCGGTGCGGTCCTGGAACACCGGGTGGACAGCTCGCGCGGCGGTCCCGGGCATCCGCTGACGGCGGCCGAGGTGACGGCGAAGTTCACCGGCAACGCCAGCCGTGCGATCCCGGCCGGCGCGGTCACCGCGCTGGCGGCGGCGGTCCGGGCCCTCGGCGCCGGTGGGCCCGTCGCCGCGCTGTTCCCGTCCGGACGTCACCGCTGAGCTCCGGCTGCCTCGCCGGTCTACCGGACATGACTGTCCCGGTGCTCTACATGTCGATGTCGGTGGACGGGTACATCAACGGGCCCGGCGGGCTGCACGACTGGTTCGTCACCCCGGACGGCCGGATCGAGCGGTTCCCTGCTCTCATCCGAGTCCCAGGCGTTGTAACGCGAGCGCCACATGGCCGCGCGGCGCCCGCGCATGCCAGCCGAGCGGGAAGCCGGGCACAATCTTCCGCTCCTTCGCGTCGACGAGGATGTCCAGCCCGAGATCGGGAAGATCAACGCCTTGCCGGTACGCGAGAGCGATCGCCGCCGTCAACCGCACCACAGCCCCGTGATGTTCGAGCAGCGACGTCATCCGCCCCACGACGACAGCCGGCGGCACTTCCGTGTGCGCGAGCGTGAGGTTGGCGGCGGCCCGGACCGCGTCGCCGCCGTCCGCGCCCAGGAGCGCCGCAACGGTAGACGCGGTCGGCGTGAACCAGGCCAGCAGTTCGGCGGCCTGCGAGGCGACGTCCGGTTCGTCGCCGAGCCACCGCCGATAGGCGTCCACGTGGGCAGCGGTGGCGAAGTAGGCGTCGGCATCCCACTTCTCGGCACAGGCGTCGGCGATCTCTCCCCACTCGTCGTCGAACTCGTCCTCGTCGTGGTAGAGCCGTTCGACGACCATGGCCTCCTGCTCCGCCGTTACCGTCCGCCGGAAGGCCGCGCCCTGATCGAACGGCAGGTCGCGGTCGCTGCGCGGACCCACGCCGACCTGCCGCAGCAGGCGTACGAGATCCACCCGCCCCGGCGTCCCCGGATCGTCGATCAGCCGCACCAGGAACGGCACCACATGCGCGCTGACCTGCCACCGTGTCCCCTGATGCACGACCGCGCCCCAGAGCCGGCCGAACGCCTCGTCACGAACCGCCGCATCCGGTGACCGCAGCGCCACGAGCTGTCCCGGGATGTCCTCGGCCGACTGGTACGTCCCGTACAGCGCCGCCCACGTGACCCCGGTCATCGGTCCGTTCGGGACCGGCGGCGCGTACCCGAACCTCCCCGAACCGGGCCTGCCCGCCTCAGCGAAGAAGCGGCGCCGGCCGGCGCTGGAAGAAGGCGCGGACCGAGCGGGGCACGGTCAAGCCCAGCAGCACGGCGAGGGGTGCGGCGAACATGGCCAGGCCGAGGTACGGGAAACCGTCCCCGACGAGGCCGATGAGCAGCAGGAACGCCCCGATGAAGCTGGTCAGCGAGACCAGCACGACAGCCGTGACCCACGCCCACGAGCGGCCGCGGATCAGCTGGTAGGCGAGGACCAGGTAGAACACCGAGAGGGCGAGCGGGATCGCGTTGAGGGCCAGGAACATCGTCCGTGCGCCGGTGGACCACCCGGAGCCGGTGAACGTCCACGCCGTCTGCACGACGAGCCGGACGATGTTCAGCACCCCGAGCAGCGCCACCCCGGCCGCGACGATGCGCACGCTCCGGGGCGTGGCCGTCTCCTGCGTCATCGCGAATCCTCCACTGTGGGTCACCGGACACCGTCAGCGAAGATCGTAGAGGCGGCTCATCGCCCGGATCGTGCGGGCCGTCTCGGCGACCAGTTCGGGCGGGGAGAGCACCTGGACGTCCGCGCCGAGGCGCAGCAGGGTCGCGGTGGCGTGCGGCAGGTTCTCCAGCGGGATGGTGGTCTGCCGCCAGCCGTCCGGCCCGGCGGGCGTGAGGGCGGCGCGGGCATGGCGTGCGGCTCTCGGGCCGAGCACGTCCGGCAGCGCGGTCACCCCGGCTGCCGTGAGGCGTACGGTCATGACCTGCTCGGTGTCGCCCTGCTCGTACCGTTCGACGTGCGCCTGCCAGAACCCGGCCAGGTCGAAGCCCTCCGGCCTGGCGAAATGGTCCGGCAACTGCTCAAGATCGACAATCGAGGCGACCCGATAGGTACGTGGCGTGCCATGCCCTGCGGCGATCAGGTACCAGACGCCGGCCTTGAGGACGAGTCCCAGCGGATGCAGCCGCCGGGTGACCTCGCCGGGCCGCGGCGACCACCGCCGGTACCGCACCTCCACCACCCGGTCCTGCCACAGCGCGTCCGCGAGCGCGAGCAGATGCGGCACCGCGTCCGGTTCCCGGTACCACCCCGGCGCGTCGAGGTGGAACCGCTGCCGGATGCGGGTCGACGCCTCCCGGTACGGCACGGGCAGCGCCGCCATCAGCTTCAGTTCCGCGGCGGCCAGGTGCGCGCCCAGCCCGAGTTCCGCCGCCGGCTGCGGCAGTCCCGTCAGGAACAGCGAATCCGCCTCCGCCGCCGTCAGCCCGGTCAGCCGGGTGCGATAGCCCTCCATGAGCTGATATCCACCGGCCGGCCCGGCCTCCGCGTACAGCGGAATGCCCGCCGACAGCAACGCGTCGACATCCCGGTACACCGTCCGGACGCTCACCCCCAGCTCGGCCGCCAGCCGGGTCGCGCTCATCCGCCCACGGTTCTGCAGCAGCAGGAGCAGGGAGAGCAGTCGGCTGGCACGCACCCGCGACAGTCTGCCAGGACCCTGACAGAAGATGTCAGGGGTAGCCGCTGATGATCACCGCATGACCGACTTCGACTTCCTTCTCGGCTCGTGGACCGTGATCAACCGCCGGCTCACCACCCTGTTCACCGGCAGCGACGAGTGGGAGACCTTCCCCGGGTTCAGCACCTGCCGCCCGATCCTCAACGGCGGCGGCAACACCGAGGAGATCACCTTCCCGACCCTGAACAGCGGCGGCCTCACCCTGCGCCTGTTCGACCTGGAGCAGAAGACCTGGTCCCTCTACTGGGCGAGCAGCCGGACCGGCCTCCTCTACCCACCCGTCGTGGGCACCTTCACCGACGGCCGCGGCGACTTCCACGGCGACGACACCCACGACGGCAAACCCATCAGGGCCCACTTCATCTGGTCCGACATCACCCCCACCTCGGCCCGCTGGGAGCAGCGCTTCTCCAACGACGACGGCCGAACCTGGGAATCCAACTGGACCATGGAATACACCCGCAGCTCCCCGCCTGAGTGACGGTCACCGCGCCGATCCCGCAGGGTCGTGGAACGGCTGTCGACCATGGACTTACATAGCCGCGTAACAGGCCCCAGCTCTCCTCGCAGCCCGAAAACGGCTGCCCACCCGTACCACCGAAGGCGAATCGAAAACCGGGACACGCGGCAGCCACCGCAAGCCTGAAACCGCCCCGCGCAAACCGAAAGACGTCAGTACTCCCGCAACAACGATCCCGCCCCGAAAACCTTGTCCTTGATGCCGTTTTCGCGCAACGCCATCCACCAGGTCGCCGCGTTGATGGCGATGACCGGTTTGCCGAGCCAGCGCTCCGCTTCGTCAGCGAGGCGAACCATCGACAGGTTCGTGCCGCATTGGACGATCGCGTCGACCTCGGGCCCGTTCACCTTCAGGATGGCTTCCCGGAGTTCGTCCTCGGTGACGTGCGCGATCGACACCGCCGTCGGGCATCCGAGACCTTCGATCGCCGTCACCTCGAACCCGATCTCCCCGAAGAACCGGACCACATTCGCGTCCCCGACCGGCTGGTACGGCGTCACCACACCGATTCTCCGGGCCCCGTAGAGCCGCAGCGCCCGCTCGCACGCCTCCGCCCCCGTCGCCACGTCGAGGCCGGTCATCCCCTTGATCTGGGTGACGAATTCCCGGTTTCCTTCGACGCCGCCCCAGAACGTCTCCGCCGACATGCCCATGACCATGTAATCGGGTTCGCAGGTGAGCACCCGCTCGCACGCGAACCCGATCTCGGCGCGGATCTGGGCCAGCAGGTTCTCGAACCGGGCGTCGTCGGAGAGGTTCTGGTCGCGGATGTGGATACGGGAGAAATGCGCGGTGACCCCGGGTACGGCCATCGCGTAGAAATCCGGTTCGACGATGGTGTTGGTGGACGGGGCGATGACGCCGAACTTGCGGCGCCAGCCGAGGGCGTCGGTCATCGGAAGGCTCCGATCAGAGCGGGACGGCAGGCGCGGAGGGTGAGCCACGCGGCCACCAGCAGGCAGCCCTGCGCGGCCGTGTTGATCGACTGTTCGAGCCATTGGAAGGCGAGCGTGTGGTGCCCGCCGGAGGATCGCAGCGGCACCAGGGCCATCACCAGGACGAGCCCGAGCACGTACAGGGAGACCGCCCACCACTGCCGGTGACGGGCGGCGATGATGGCGCCGAGCACGCTGACCGCCGTCACGCCCAGCGTCGCCGCGACGAACAGCGGGTCGAGGCTGCCCGCGAGAATCGAACCGGCGGCGCACAGCGCGAACGTGAGCGCGAACGGCCAGAACCGGGTCGGCTTCCCGCGACGGACGGTGACGGCGAGCGCCCACGACAGCAGTGTCGCGCCGGCGGCCATCAGCGGGAACAGCGACTGTTCCAGGAGTTCCCCGTCGCCGGCGCCGGCCGCGTACCCCAGTTTCCAGACGCATTTGCCGATGCCGCCCGCACCGATGAGCAGCGCGCCGGCGAGGCCGGCGTTCCGTGCGGTGACCCCGGGCGCGGTACGGGCCAGCAGCACGAACCCTGCCGTCCCGAACACCACCGGCACGAAATCCTCGACGGCCAGGACGATCGGGTAGTCCATCAGGAGTCCCCGAACAGGTCACGCTTACGGAACGCGGCGGTGGCGAACCGGTACCCGGCCTTCGGCCCGGTCAGCCAGGCCACCCGGCCGCCGTTCCTGGTCCCGGCCAGGACCTTCGCCGCCAGCCACGGGGTGACCGTCTCGACCCGGTCAGCGAGGATGTTGAACATCTTCTTCGCCTTCGCGAACTCGGCCGGGTCGTAGTCCCGGATCAGCAGGTCGGTGACGACCATGCCGGGGGAGAGCAGCGCGACCGTGACCGGGGTGCCCTTGAGTTCCTTGGCCATCGCGAGGGTGGCGTAGGTGACGGCGCGCTTGGTGGCTCCGTACGGGATCAGGCCGCGCACGATCTGGCCGTTGGAGCCGAGGCCCTCCATGTTCCACAGCGTGCCGTGCCCCTGGGCGAGCATCGCCTCCAGAACGACCGCGCTGGCCTGCAGCGTGCCTTCCAGATTGAGCCCGGCGACTCGTGAGATCTCGGACGCGTCCAGTTCCCAGAGCGGCTTCCGCGAGTGGGACATCCCGGCGTTATTGACCCATATATCGATTTTTCCGAAGCGGTCGACTGTCGCGTCCCACAGCTTGCGCACGTCTGCCCGATTCGTCACGTCGGCCGCGATGGCGAGCGCACCTTCCGGGGCGGGCTCCGTCACGGTCCGCCCGCAGTACGCCACCGAAGCTCCCCGGGCGAGGAATGCCGTGACGAGACCCTGCCCGATCCCACGGGTTCCCCCGGTGACCACCACGACGGTCATGACCGCCACTCCAGAAGACCGTGGAGCACGGAGTCCAGGGTCCCGCCGTGGAACAGCTCGTAGACGACAGCGAGCTGCCGGCCCGCCCACATCCCCGGCGCCGCGTCGATGGAGAACTCCCGCGCCTTCACCTTCCACACGTCGGTGAAGTGCAGCGACTGGAACGACGCCCGGCCGAACCCGATCGCGTTGCCCCACGCCTCCGGCCCCTCGAAGAACAGCCTGTTGCCGTCCCGGCGGGCCTCCACGGTGAACGTACGGTCCAGCCCGGCGCCCTGCCAGGAGACGGTCCGGCGGGTTCGCAGCAGGTCGGCCGGCTCCAGCGCGATCGACGCGGCCACCGTGCCGCGCAGCTTCTGATCGGCGCCCCACAGCTCCAGGGATCCGGTGAACGCCCCCGCCTCCTTGGTCGGCAGGATGTACGGCACCGATCCGTTCCGGGTCTCGGACGCGATCAGGTCGTCGACGCGGGAAGGGACCCGGGTGTACAGGCCGTTGAAGCATCCGGCGACCGCCCACCCCTGGTACAGCACCGACGAGTAGACCTGCGTCTCGCCGTCCGGCAGCACCTGGTTCCAGGTGTTCAGGTCGACCTGCCAGCCCGGCCCGTAGTAGTGCGAGTCGACGAACCCGCCGTACGGCTGCCCGGTCCCGAAGAAGTCGGGGCCGGTGTAGACCCGGTTCGCGTCCGAGTCGATCACCCCGAACGAGAACGGCGCGCCCAGCCGGAACTGCCCGGCCAGAGGCCCGCCGCCGATCAGCCCGCCGTCCATCCGGTACGTGGTGACGCCGTCCGCGTGGTCCGACGACCGCCGGATCTCCTCGAAACCGCACCAGGTCCCGTTGTGGTCGAACAGCGACGGCCGCCCGTGCCAAACGCCTCCGATGCGTTTCTGCCAAGTGGACGGTTCAGTCATTGCTCACCAGCGCCAGGCGTACGGATTCGCTCTGTTCCTCGCCGAGCAGCCGGACCGTCTGCTTCCAGACCGGGTCGATCTCCGGGCTGAACAGCAGCTCCCGGTGGGCGGCGTCGCGTTCGGCGGCGCCCACCGCCTCGACGCCTTTCTCGGCCAGCGTGGCCCAATGTTCGAGATAGGCGTCCACGGCGTCGCCGATGCCCTGGAACGCCGCCTTCTCCGCCCGGTTCACCAGCATCCACGGCGACATGAGCGCGTATTGGCGCGGGGTCAGACGGGCCGGGGACAGCCCTTCGCGCTGCGAGACCTCCGTGTAGAGCGGGGTCAGCGGCTCGTAGACGGAATCCAGATAGGACGATGACGTCGCCAGATCGATCCGGGGAACCAGGTCGAGGTGGAACGCGTAGTCCTCCCCGTTCGCCACCGAGTCCAGCGTGAAATGCGGGACGCCGGATCCCGGTGCGGTGAACGCGAAGATCATGTGGCTGTCCAGGCCGATCATCGGAACGACCAGGGACACGTTCACGACTTTGACCACCGTGCCGGCGCCCCGCCAGATTCTGATCCGGCCGACCGGGGCGGGACTCATCGGTGAGGTGAGATCGCGCTGCTCGGTGCGGGCGAGCGGGAAACGGCTGAGAATCTTGTCGAGGGTGATGTCGGAAAGCGCGGCGGGCAGGCTCACTTCGATTCCTCTTCCTCGCCGGTGGAGCCCATCAGGCGGGCGGCGGCGACGGTCGGGTGCTCTCCGCGGGCCTTGTGCACCCAGGCGCGGGACAGTTCCGGGCTCTCCCGGCGGGCCGGCGAGGGAATCACCGTGGCGGTGCGTTTCGGCACGTCACCGGTGATGAAATCGTCCTCGTCGAGCAGCCAGCCCTTCTCGGCGAGCTCCTGGCGGCGGCGCCGGTATTCGACGGCGATGAGGTCGCTCCTGATGTGCAGTTCGGCGCCGAGGTCGAACGGCAACAGTTCGGGCCGGACCTTGTCGACCACCGCCGCGTCCTCGTAGAAGATGCGCATGGTCCGGTTGATCGCGTCCTTGTCGGCCCATCGCCCGGTGAAGAACGTGCGCAGCGCCACCCATTTTACCAGCGTGGTCGTCTCGTCGATGGGAATGTTGGTGTCGTAGATGACCATGTCGCCGATCGGCAGCCGGACATGCAGTTTGATCATGTTGGGCAGCATCCAGCCGGCCGACGTGGTGACCGGCGGCCGTTTCTTCAGATCGTCGCCGATCAGCCGGCCGAACCTGCCCCACAGACCGCTCGGCTTCGGCGGATGCAGATCCACCGTCGCGAACGCCGACCATTCGTCCGGATGTTCCACCTCGTAATCCGGCACCTGCGGCATGTCCGGATTACCGAACCGGCCGGCGTGCACGAACGGCGCGTGCGCGATGTCGCACCCGTTCTCCAGGATCCGCTCGTAATTGGCCTTCCACAGGAACTCGCCGGTCACCGGGCGGAACCTGCCGCCGTTCTCCACCAGGTCGTCGAATTCCGGCCACACCGGCATCGGCGGGCGTTCCGGCTCCGGCAGATCACCCATGAAGACCCAGACGAAACCATATTTCTCCCGTACGGGGTACGAGTCGACCCGCGCCTTCTTCGGGATCCCGCGCCCCGGCAGGTTCGCCGGGATCTTGACGCAGGCGCCGTCCGGTTCGTACTGCCACCCGTGATAGGGGCACACGATCCTGTCGTCGTCGAGCCAGCCGCCGGAGAGCGCCGCCCCCCGGTGCACGCACAGGTCGCTGAGCACGACCACCCGGCCCTGCCGGGGCGTGCGGTAGATGACCAGGTACTGCCCGAGAACGGTGATCCGCTCCGGCTTGGTGGTCACCTTGTCGGAGAACTCCACCGCGTACCAGAAGTTCTTGAGCATGGCTGTCACCTCCGCCGGATACCGGCGATGTCGGGGAACTGCAGGGCCTTGTCGAGCGCGTCCGGCTGGTCAGGCTTCGCCGGACAGAACACCCGCAGGTGCGCGGTGCCGAACGGGGCCTCGGCGCCGGGAATCGTGGCAGCCCACCGGACCGAGCGGACGCTCATCACGCGGCGCCGGGCCGGGGCAGTTCCCTGTCGCCGCCCCACAGGGCCCGGACCAGCCGGTTCGTGGTCTCCTCGCCGAAGAACCGGACGCCCATCACGTTCGCCGGATCCCGTTCGGCGATGTTGCGCCGGATCGTCTCGTCGGTCGTGGCCAGGGCGTTCCGCTCGGCGGCGGGGACGGGTGAGGCCTCGTTGACCCAGCGCAGCCAGCGGTCCACGTGCGCGTGCGCCCGGGCCGCCACGATGTCCAGATTGCGCTGGGAGCGTTCGAACGAGAAGCAGTACGCGGTCGGCGACAGGCCGGCCCGGATGAACCCGGCCCGGCTGACGAAATAGTCGAACTCCGGGTCGCCGCGCAGTTCCAGCCACTCCTCGTTGACCGGCTCGTAGTACCTGTCGTAGTAGTCGCCGTCCTCGGCCAGGTTCGTCCGCGGCACCGAGTCGAGGTAGAACCAGCCACCCGGCCACACCAGCAGCGCGATCCCCAGATGCGGCACCCTCACCTGCGGGCCCAGCCAGGCGGTCAGATGCAGGTTGGCGAAACTCGCGGCCGGGTTGCCGATCCACGAGTGGACCAGCCAGTCGATCTCCGGGCCGGCGTACGCCTCCAGGGAACCGCCCGGGCCGTCCGGATAGCCGCCGTACGACTGTAGATCCAGCGTGGACGGGTCACGCGCCAGCTCGAACCGGGCGTCGATCTTCGCCTTCAGATCGGCCAGGAGCCGCCGGTAGAAGTCGAACGTGTCGTGCACATCGATGGCCGGCGAGTTGTCGACCATGTCCTCCACCTGCTGGATCGTCTCGGCCACGATGTTCGCCTCTCTACGAAGTCAGAGCCTGGACGAGCCGCCACGGGCGGCCGTCGACGAGGTCGGTGTTCCGCGAGACCAGACGGTTCGCGGCCTGGGCGGGGGCGACCGCACCGGCGCCGGACACCGCACCGGCCGGGACGTCGGTGCGGACCGGGGTCGAGATGCGGCCGGTGAACGGGCCCTCCCACCGGGTCCAGAGCGTGAAGTCGGGCGTCATCGCGAAGATCGCGGCGGGCTGATCGAGGGGGGTGGCGACGATCAGGTTGAGGCGGTTCTCGGCGGCGCGTTCGGGCAGGCCGAGCGCGAGTTCCCAGTCCTCCTGGGCGTCGTAGGGAACCGCGACCACATCGGTGTCCAGCAGCGCTGCCAGCCGGAACGTCTCCGGGTACAGCGCGTCGCGCCCGGCGATCACCGCGAGCCGGCCCCACGCCAGATCGACCGGGACGATCGCGGCGCCGGGGCCGCCGTGCAGCTTCGGCTGGCGGGCGACGACACCGCCCGCACTGATCACGACGCCCTCCCCACCGATCACGGTGACGGCGTGAGCGGTCGTCCCGGCCAGCGCCTCCCGCAACGCCGCTGTTTCCAGCCGGTCCGCTGTTTCCGTCCTGCCCGCTGTTCCCGGCCCGCCCTCGGGTTCGGCGTGGCCGTCCGGCTCGGCTGTGGCTTTCGGCTCGTCCGGGAACTCCGGCAGCACGATGAGCTGGGCTCCTTCGGCGGCCAGCTCGGCAACCTGTCCGATATCTCGGGATATGGCGACCGGGAGAGTGGGAGCGCCCGGCGGCCGGCGGCGGCCGGTGGGGGCGGCGGCGATCGGGGCGTACAGCGACGGCCGCCGGGTCGCGAAGAGGTCCGTACCGTCGGGTCGTCGTTTGTCGTCGGCAAGCGACGGCTCGATGTCCGCGACCACCACGGCCTCGCCGGCCCGCGGCGCCTTCGCCCGGACCGTGCCGTCCGGGGCGACGATCTGCGACTCGCCGGCCCCGTGCAGCCACTCCGGCGGAACCCCGAGCCGCGCGGCGATGGCCGGCAGCTCGTCCCGGGGGAGCAGCGGCCCGACCTTGTTGGCCGCGACCACCCACACCTTGTTCTCCGCGGCCCGGGCCGGGATGTGCAGGTCGGCCTCGTCGAGCGCGAAACTGTTCAGGCTGTTGAGCAGCACCTGAGCGCCGCGCAGCGCCAGGCCGCGGGCGACCTCGTTGATGACGCCTTCCATGCAGGCGTACATCCCGAGGCGCCCGAGCGGCGTGTCCAGCACCGGCCCGGCGGTCCGGCCGGCCTCCAGCAAGTCGTTCTCCGCGCCCATCAGCGTCTGCTTGTCGCAGGTCCCGGCCACCGCGCCGGCCGGGTCGAACAGGAGATTCGTGCCGCCGGTGGTGCCGTCCGGGTGCGCGTGCGTGACGTTGACCTTGACCCAGACGCGGTGCCGGCGGGCCCGCTCGGCGATCGCGGTGAGGAAGGCGTCGCCGGGCCGGGTGGCCCGTTCGTGCGCCTGGGCACGAGACGCGTACCAGGACAAATGGTTGCAGAACTCGGGCAGCACCACGAGCTGGGCCCGCCGTCCGGCCGCGGCGTCGATGACGCGCAGGCAGGCCGCGAGGTTCGCCTCGACGTCCTGGCCGGCCTCGATCTGAGCGGCGGCGACACGCACTGACACTGGCGGTTCCCCCTAGCGAAACGGCGTTTCCCAAAACTACACTCGGGTGCCACCTTCGCAACAGGGGTTATCTCGATGGCAAAGATATTTTCGGGGGTACGAGGGTGCTCGTGCACGTCGTTCTGATGAAGTTTGCGGATGCCGGTGATGCTGCCGAGGCGAAGGCGCGTCTCGAGGCGCTGGCCGGCGCCGTCCCGCAGATCCGCACCCTGCGCGTGCATCTGGACGAATGCGACACCGACGTCTCCTGGCACCTGCACCTGGCCACCACCCACCACGATGCCGACGACCTGCGCGCCTACCAGCGCCACCCGGCCCACCTCGAACTCGGCGCCTGGCTGCGCCCGCTGCTGGCCGCCCGCGCCGTCGTCGACTACACCGAGGAGCCCGCCTGACGGGTGGGCGGGGCCGCGCGGAACGGTGATTACATGCTTACATGAGGCATGACGCGTGCCCGGCTGGAGCTGCGGGCGATGCCGGAAACCGGTGTCGTCTCCCCGGTGGAGCTGTTCTTCGACCTTGTGTTCGTCTTCGCGCTCACCCAGGTCACCGCCACCATGGCGGCCGAGCTGACCGGGATCGGGCTGCTGCGCGGCCTGCTCGTGGTGGCGTTGCTGTGGTGGAGCTGGACCGGGTACGCGTGGCTGGCCAACCTGGTCCGCGCCGACCAGGGCAGCGCCCGGTTCGCCATGTTCGCGGCGATGGCGGCGATGTTCATCCTGGCGCTGTCCATTCCGGAAGCCTTCGGCGACGCCCCGGGCGGACTGTCCGGGCCGGTCGTCGTGGCGGTCAGCTACTTCGTCTTCCGGGCCCTGCACCTGGTGCTGTTCTATCTCCTGTCGCGCGGTGACGCCGGGCTCCGCCGCCAGGTGCTGCTGTTCACGCCCGCGATGCTCGGCGGCACGGCCCTGCTGCTCGCCGCCGCCGCCACCGGCGGCGCGGCCCGGACCTGGCTGTGGGTGGCGGCGCTGGCCGTCGACTACGCCGGAACCTACTTCGGCGGCGCGCGCGGATGGCGCATCCGGTCCGCCGGGCACTTCGCCGAACGGCACAGCCTCATCGTGATCGTCGCGCTCGGCGAGTCCATCGTGGCGATCGGGGTCGGCGTGGCCCGCCTGCCGATCTCCTGGCCCATCGTCGTCGCCTCCACGCTGGGCCTGGCCCTGGCCGGCGGGTTGTGGCACGCGTACTTCGGCGGCACGTCGGCAGCCGGGGAACACGCCCTGAGCACGGTGCCCGAGGGCCGGCGCGCCGCCCTCGCCCGGGACGCCTACAGTTTCCTGCACCTGCCGTTGGTGGCCGGGATCGTACTCATCGCCCTCGGTCTCAAGAAGACCCTCGAATACGTCGGCGACGAACAGGCGCATGCGCTGACCGACCCGCTCAAGGGTGTCGCGCTGGCCGCGCTCGCCGGGGGCCTCGCCCTGCACCTGCTGGCGCAGGCGGCCTTCCGGTGGCGCGTCACCGGCCGCCTCGACCCGGCCCTGCCGGCGGCGGCCCTGCTCGTCGTCCCGTTCGCGGTCGCCGGCACAGCGATGCCCGCGCTGGCCACCCTGGCCGCCGTCACCCTCATCACCCTCGTCGCGGTCACCATCGACTCCCGTCGCGTCTCCCCACCCCACTGACCCGCCCGGCATCTTCCACCACCGACGCAGGTGTGTTGGGTTGGGCCGCTCCGCGCGCCTCAACTCGACACGCCCCGGTTGCGTTCGGCGTGTTGGGTTCGGGCGCCCATAGCGGCCGAACTCAACACGCCTGGGTGGGGAACGGCCCGGCGGAGCCCGCCGGGCCGGGCCGGGCCCGCGAAACCGTGACCGGCGGTTCGCGGTGGCTTTCAGCCCGCGGGGTACGCCGACGGCCCGCCCGGCGTGACCACAGCAGCGGGCCGGAACGCGGCCGGAGCGTGGATGACGCAGGTCTGGACGTATTCGGCGAGGCCTTCGTGGGCGTACTCGCGACCCCACCCGGACCGCTTCACCCCACCGAACGGGGCCCGCAGACTCATGCCGGTCCGGTTGTGCGTGTTGACGAAGGCGAACCCGGCCTCGAACCGCCGTGCGAACGCGAACGCCCGCTCCTCGTCAGCGCTCCACACCGACGCGCCGAGCCCGAACTCCCCGGCGTTGGCGGCGGCGAGCACCGCCGCCTCGGTGTCGTACCCGAGCACCGGCACGACCGGCGCGAACTGCTCGGCCGCGACCAGCGGCGAGTCCGGATCGGGTCCGGTGACGAGCGCGGGCCGGACGAAATACCCGGTACGCGGGTCGGCCTCGAACCGTCCCAGATCGTGCACCACCCCACCCCGGACATCGTTCCGGGAGATCGACGCGGAACCGCCGGGTGGGTACCAGGATCGCGGCAGCGGGCCGGGGCCGCCGCGCAGGACGTTCGCGGCGCGCTGGGCGGCGGCGGAGATCACCGGGCCCATGGTGACGCCGTCGGCGAGCGGGTCGCCGGTCACCAGGACCCGTTCGGCGGCGGCCAGGTAGGCGCCGACGAACTCGTCCAGGCGGGACGACGGCACGTACAGGCGTTTCGCCGCCATGCACACCTGACCGCTGGTCGCGAAACTCGCCATCACGAGACGGTCCATGGCGGCGTCGCCGAACGGGGCGTCGTCCAGGAACACCGCCGGGTCGTTGCCGCCGAGTTCCAGTACGGTCGGGGTGAGCCGGTCGCCGGCCAGCGCCGCCACCGCCCGGCCGCCGTCGGCGCCACCGGTGAACGCGACCTTGCGGACCAGCTCGTGCCCCACCAGCGCCGCCCCGGTCGCGGCGCCACCGTGCACCACCCGGACCGGGGCGTCGAACAACCCGGCGATCCGGTCGACGGTGAGCGGGGCGAGCGGCGACGGTTTCACCACGATCGCGTTGCCCGCGGCCAGCGCCGGCGCGATCTTGAGCATGGACAGGATGACGGGCGCGTTCCACGGGGTGATCGCGGCGATCACACCGTACGGTTTCCGCTGCTCCACGATGCGGCCGAGGGCGTCGTCGAGGACACTGTCCGCGTACGCCGCAGGGGTTTGATCCATCACCCACCGCAGATGGCGGACCGCGAACCCGATCTCGCCGCGGCAGTCACCCAGCACCTTGCCGGACTCGCGCGCCAGAAGCGTGGCCAGCTCGGACGTCGCGTTCTCGATCGCGGTCGCGGCGCGCGCCAGCGCGGTGAGCCGTTCCGGCAGGCCCCGCGCCGCCCACGTGCGCTGCTCCGCGTCCGCCGCACGGACGATCCCGCCGACCGCCTCCGGCGACGTCACGGCGACGGTTCCGACGATCTCGTCGGTACGGGCCGGGTTCTCCCGCTCGATCATCCCGCTCACCATCCACCCCGGCTGGTCCTCATGGCTGTCTCGGCCGTGCGGAGACAGCCATGAGCGCCAGCCGGAATCGTCCGGCTGGTTCTGGTGGCTGTCTCAGGGCGCGTGAGACGGCCATGAGAACCAGCCTGGGGAGTCATGCGGGGACCGGGCGGAGGGAAGTGATCATGGAACTGCGGAGCAGGGAAGCGCGGGCGCGAGCCGGGTCGGCGGCCGTGGCGCGCAAGGCGGCCAGGTGGGCCGCGCGAGCGTCGGGGTCGGTGGCGCGGAGACGTTCGTAGTTCTGGTGGGAGACGCTCCGCACGTATTCCAGGGCGATCCGGCGCCGGTCGGCGGCCGCCGACCCGATCGCCGCGTCGTCGCCGGTGGCCAGGGCGTTCGCGTAGGCGACGGCGTCGTGGATGCCGGAGTTCATGCCGAGGCCGCCGAGCGGGTTGTTGACGTGCGCCGCGTCGCCGGCGAGCAGCACCCGACCGGCCCGGAACGAGGTGGCGACCCGCTGGTGGACCCGGTACATGCCGGCGTGCGCGACCCGCCACGGCCGGCCCGGGTCGTGGACGCCGCGCAGCCGTTCGCCGAGACGGGCGTGCTCGCCGGCGTCGGGGGTGTCCGCCGGGGTGGGCAGCAGCACCCGCCAGTGATCGGGGGTACGCAGCAGCACGCACCATTCGACCGGATCGAACACGTAGTTGACGGCCGCCAGCCCGTCCAGCCACCCGGTCGGCTCCTCGGTGACGGAGGCGACCAGGAACCGTTCCGGATAGGTGATGCCGTCGAAGGCGACACCGGTGGCCCGCCGTACCGCCGAGTGCGCGCCGTCCGCGCCGATCAGCCATGCCCCGCGGAGGACCCTGCCGTCGGCGCTGGTCACGGTCACCGTGTCGCCGTCCTGGGCGACCCCGGCGACGGGGAACCCGAACTCGACGCGGCCACCGGCGGCGAGGAGGCGCCGGAGCAGGATCGGGGTGAGTTTGGACTGTTCGCACTGCAGGCGGTAGGGGAATCGGGTGTCGGCGGCGAGCACCGTCAGGTCGAGCAGCGCGATCAGGCCCTCGCGCCGGTCCCGGTAGGCGAACGTCGGCGCGATCAGCCCGCGTTCGTGCAGCTCATCGCCCACCCCGAGGTCGTCGAGCATCTCCAGGGTGGGCGGGTGGAAGGTGGAGGCGCGGGACTCGGCGGCCAGTTCCGGACCGGATTCCAGGACGGTCACCGCGAGCCCGCGCCGGGCCAGGGCGAGGGCCGCGGTGAGCCCGGCCGGCCCGGCGCCGGCGACCAGGATGCGGGTCATGTCTGCAGTCCTTTCGGGACGTACCGGGCGTCGAGGTCGAGGGCCTCGTCCTGGCCGACGAGCCTGGTGAACGCGGCCCACGGCATCCGGTCGACCGGTTCGGCGGTGCCGGTGTCGGCGATCGCCCGGTAGGCCAGCGACGCGGCACGCATCGCGGCGAGCAGCGCGGCCACCGGGTGCAGCACCAACCGGACACCCACGGCGAGCAGGTCGGCGTCGGTTGCGGCGGGCCGGTTGCCCGCGGCTTCGCTGCGATTGACCACCAGGGGTACGCCGGGAAGCGCGCTGTGGATCCGCCGGAGGTCGTCCACGCCGTCCACACCCTCCGGGAAGATCGCGTCGGCGCCCGCCTCGGCGTACGCCCGGCACCGCACGATCGTCTCGTCCAGCCCGTGCACCGCGTACGCGTCGGTCCGGGCGATCAGCACCATCTCCGGCACCTGATCGGCCAGGGCGGTGATCTTCGCAGCGGCCTCGCCGATCGGTATCACCTCCTTGCCGGCCAGATGACCGCAGCGTTTCGGGCCGGCCTGGTCCTCCAGATGCAGGCCGGCGATCCCGGCCCGGGAGTAGGCGAGGGCGGTCCACACGGCGTGCAGCGGAGTGCCGTACCCGGTGTCGGCGTCGGCGATCAGCGGCACCCCGTCCAGGGCCGGGACCAGGGTGGACGCCCGGTCGGCGATCTGGGTGCCGTGCACGAACCCCAAATCCGGCCGTCCCAGCATGATCGCCGAGACGGCCGCCCCGGACAGGTGCACGGCCCGGTGCCCGGCCGCCACGGCGAGCGCGGCGGTGACCGGGTCGTAGATGCCGGGCACGTGGGTGACCCGGTTGTCGGCGAGAATCGCTCGCAGCGCGGTGGCAGTCATGGTCGGATCTTCCTCGCCTCGCCCCGGGGCCGCTCGGCGCGGTGGCTCATGAGCGGCTGTGCAGGGCGAAACCGTTCTCCACACCGACCACTCGCGGGTTGGTGAAGAACCGCAGCGTCTCGGCGGCGCCCTCCTCCGAGTACCCGGAGATGCCCCAGGCGGGACGCGGCGTGAACAGGTGCAGGCTCATGATCGACGAGCCGTTGACCTTGACCTCGCCGGCCCGGACCCGTCTCGCCACCGCCAGGGCGGCCGTCTCGTCGGTGCCGAAGACGTAGCCCTCCAGGCCGTACCGGGTGCCGTTGGCCAGCGCGATCGCCTCGTCCACGCTGCGATAGCCGTGCACCGCGGCGACCGGGCCGAAGATCTCCTCGGTGGTACGGGCCGGGTCGGCGCCGAGGACCAGCGCGGGCGCCAGGGTGTTGCCCGGGCCGTCCAGATCGGCGGCCAGCACCCTGCCGCCCAGGTCGTCGCGTGCCTTGATCACCGCCGCCCGGTGTCCGGAGTGGATCAGCGGGCCGTAGTCGGTGGCCTCGTCCGCCGGGTCACCGGTGGTCAGCGCGCCGATCCGGTCCAGGATCCCGCGGGCGAGAACCTCCTCGCGGCCGGCCGGGACGATCAGCCGGCCCAGCGCCCGGCACCACTGCCCGTTCAGGGTGGTGAGCAGGTCGGCGGCGGCGCGGGCAGCCGTGTCCTCGTCGGCGTCCGGCAGCACGATCAGCGCGTTGTTGCCGCCGAGTTCGAGCTGTACGGGTTTGACGTCGTGGGCGCAGGCCACCGCGACGGCCCGCCCGCCGGTGAGGCCGCCGGTGAACGAGACGGCCCGGATCCGCGGGTCGGACACGATCGCCGCGCCGACCGCCGCTCCGCCGTGCAGCAGCTGGAACAGGGCGGGCGGGGCGCCCGCGGCGCGCAGCCCGGCGCCGATCACCTCGGCGAGGCGCTGCGTGCCGTACGGGGCGTACTCGCTGGGTTTCAGGATCGTCGGGCAACCGGCGGCGAGAGCGCTGGCGACCTTGTGGGCGGCCATCGGGGCGGGCGCGTTCCACGGGACCAGGCAGGCGGCCGGGCCCCAGGGCAGGCGTTCGACCAGGACCTCGCGGCCGTCGTCGCGGGTGGCCGTGGAGGTCAGCAGGCCGAGCCGGAGCCGGCCGGCGGCCAGCGCGAACGCGCCGGACAGGATCATGCCGAGCGGGGCGGTCTGCCGGATCGGGACGCCGGTCGCGGCAGACTCGCACGCGACGATCTCCCCGGCGGCGGCACCGACGGCGACGGCGATCCGGTCCAGGACGTCCGCGCGCTCGGTGGCGGGGAGATCCCAGACGCCCAGGGCGTCGGCCCCGGCGAGCGCCTCCTCGATCCGGGCGGGCGCCGAGGCCAGGGCCGGACCGGTGACCTCGGCGGTGGCCGGGTTCTCCAGGTCGACGCCGACCGGAATCGTGCACTCGGTCCACGTACCACCCGCAAGGTCCTTGATCGTCATGAGGCGACGCTCGCGAACAGCTCGTTGGCCTTGTCGCTGGTGATCACCGAGGCTGCCTCCAGGCGACCGCGTTCCGGGGGGAAGGTCATGACCAGGCCCATCGCCAGGTCCCGCAGGGCGCGGCCGACGGTGCCGTTCATGGTGGCGCTGGACGTGCCGGACGCCTTCAGCGCGCCGAGCGCGACGTCGAACGCGGCCTGGCAGATGGAGCCCTTGGCGATGCGCCACTGGGCGTACACCTCGCTCTTGGTGGCGATCGGCGGCTCGCACGTCTCGAGGAGCAGCTGGCGGCGCAGCCACAGGTACGCCCGCTCCAGGTTCTCGGTCATGTCGCCGATGATCACCTGGTGCATCGGGGATTCGGCGATCGGCCGTCCGGTGTCGGCGAACGTCGTGCGGGTGAGCCGTTCCAGGGTGTCGTCGTAGACGCCCTGAGCAGCGCCGACGTAGACCGCCGTGATCGCCGGCTGGTTGCCGACGAAGCTGCCCCGGCTGCACCGCAGCATCTTCACGAACGCGCCCGGCACGGTGAGCGCGTCCTCCTCCGGGATGAACACCCGGTCCAGCCGGATGCCGTGGTTGGCGCTGCCGCGCATGCCGAGCCCGTCCCAGAACGGCCGCTCGGTGACCCCCGCGGCGTCCCGCGGGACCAGGAACATGACCAGGCCGTCCGCTGTCCCGTACCCGTCGAGGCGAGCCGTGACCAGGTAGTGGTCGGCGATCCCGGTGGCGCAGCCGAACGACTTCTCCCCGGTCACCTCCCAACCTCCGGGCACCGCGACAGCGGTGGTGGCGATGGCGATGTTGGCGCTGCTGGACTTCACCGACTCGCTGGCGAAGTTGGCCAGCCAGGCGCCGCCGGACATCAGCCGCAGCACCTTCTCCGCGAACGCCTTCACCACCGGCGCCTCGTCGTCGCTGAACAGCCCGGCCTCGATCGCTTCGAGGGGCAGCAGGCCCCGGGACGCGGACGTGTTGTGGAAGAAGAAGGCCAGGGCGGTGGACGGGCAGGCGCTGCCCATCGCGTACGTGGCCGCGGCCAGATCCCGCAGCGTGCCGCCGAGGCCGCCGTACTCCTCGGGGACGATCAGGCCCATCACCCCGGCGTCACGCAGCAGGCCGATGTGCCCGCGCGGGAACGCGCCGTCCCTGTCGGCCTGGGCGGCCCGGGCACGTAACGCCGGCAGCACCCGCTCGACGAGGGCGGCCCGGGCCTTCTCCTCGACGGTCATGTCGTCGACGAGCTTCTCGCCGATGAGTCGGTCGGCCATCGTTGTCACTCCCTGATCTGGGTCTCGGCGCGGTCGAACGGGGCGGCGACCTCGAGCTGGCGGGCGAGGTGGAGCAGGTCGTCGAGAGGCAGCCCGGCGCCGCCGACGTCGAAGTGGCGGACGCCGCTCTTCATCGCGACCATGGCGTTGACCAGGGAGAGCCGGTTGTCCCCGGCGAGCCGGACCCGCAGCGCCGACGGCCGCGCCCGGACCGCGGCGTCCTGCAGCACCCGGCGCACCTGCAACGGCGAGGCGGGGACGAGCGGCGACTCCGCGCAGCCGACCTCGTCGCAGCCGAGCTCCCGCAGGGCGGTGACGGTGGCGAGCACCTCGGCCTCCCGCTCCGGCGCGAACGCGTCGGGCACCCAGCCGGCGACGATCGCGCCGGACTCGCGGGCCGCCCGGATCGCCGCGGGGGCCGGTGGCGCGCCGGCGGAGAACTCGAGGCACCGCCCGTCGCCGCGGATCCGCACGCCGGCCCGGCGCAGCGCGTCGCCGGCCGGCGGGTCGGCGGTGAGGACGACGGACGGGGGCAGCGGGTCGGCGAGCTGGCCCCAGGTGCGGGAGTGGAACAGCAGTGGCGCGGTGACCCGGGGCAGGGCCGCCCCGGTCACGGCGCCGACGAAGATGGTGTGGTCGCCGCCCGGGTACGCGTGCGCGACGGTGCAGTCCAGCCAGGCGACGGCCTCGCTCAGCACCGGGCAGCCGTTCGGTGTGACGGTCCAGTCGAGGCCGGCGAACCGGTCGGTGATGTCCCGCTCCTGGCCGGCGAACCGGCGGCCGATGTGCGCCTGGTCCTTGCCGAGGAAGCTGATCGCGAACCGGCCCGCCTCACCCAGGAACGCCCGGCTGGGCAGATGGTTGCCCAGGCACACCGACACCAGCGGGGGATCGAGGCTGACGGAGGAGAATGAGCTGGCGGTCATCCCGTGCCTGCCGTGCGGGCCGAGGGTGGTGACCACGCAGACGCCGCTCGGCCACTGCCCGAGCACGGACCGGAACGTCGCGCTGTCGACCGGCACCCGCCCCTCCGTTTCGCTCTCAGAAACGCTGTTACGCTGAACGTAACGACGCGCCGGTGGCCTGTCAACCGCGGAACGGTACGGCGTTCCGCGGTGCGAAATGGCAGGCTAGAGTTCGGCGAAGTCTGTTCCGTACCTGTTCCGTGGGGGTTTCTGTGCCAACGCCGACACCGGGCGCGCCGGAGGACGAGAGCCAGTCGCGTTCCATCGCCGCCGTCGAGCGGGCCATGGACGTGCTGCTCCACTTCGGCCGCACCGAGCAGCCGGACCTCGGCGTCACCGAGATCGCCACCGCGCTCGGCCTCACCAAGGCCGCCGTGCACCGCATCCTCACCGCGCTGCGCAGCCGCGAGCTGATCACCGTCGACCCGTCCACCCGGCGGTACGCGCTCGGGCACGCCGCCGTCGCGCTCGGCCGCGCCTACCTGGCCCGCACCGACGTGCGCGCGATGGCCGCGCCCGAGCTCAAGCACCTGTCCGCGCGCACCCACGAGACCGCCACCCTGTCGCTGCGCCGCGGCGACACCCGGCTCTACGTCGACCAGGTCGTCCCGGACCAGGAGCTGCGCCTCGAGGTGAGCCTCGGCATCCCGTTCCCGCTCAACGCCGGCGCCTCGTCGAAGGTGTTCCTGGCGTTCCTGCCGGACTTCGAGATCGACGCCTACCTGACCCGGCACCCCCTGGAGGCGATCACCGACCGGACCATCGTCGACGCGGCGAAACTGCGGAAGGACCTGGCCGCGATCCGCAAGCGGGGGTACGCGACGTCGCTCGGCGAACGCCAGGCCGGCGCCGCGTCGATCGCCGCCCCGATCTTCGACCACGACGGCCGGGTGGTCGCCGTGATCAGCCTGGCCGGGCCGGCGCTGCGGTTCAAGCCGGACACCCGGGACGCCGTCGCCGACCTGCTGGCCGCCGCGTCCCGCATCTCCGCCCAGCTCGGCTACCAGCCTTAGAGGTTCGCCAGGGGCTTGGCGACGCCCAGCAGGCCGGCCAGGAGGACCGAACCCCAGATCACCCAGACGTACGGGAGACAGCCGTTGACACTCCTCGTCACCGTCTCCTCGTCCGCGGGGGTCGCCGTCCCGGCCATCACCCCGCCGAAGAACGCGGCCCCGAACGGCCGTAGCTGCCGCCGGATGCCCAGTCCCGCCGCGATGGCCAGGGCGTAGAGGATGACCTTGCCGCCCAGCCACTTCGGGTTCGTGGTGACCCCGAACGGCTCGGCGGCGACCAGCGTGAACACGCCCGCGCCGAACATCCCCGCGACCACCGCGACCCGGATCGCCCCGTCGGCGCGCTTCACCGCCGGGTGCCTGCCGGGCTCGTGGTGGTCGGTCCACATCAGCCACAGCCACACGAAAGCGCCGATCCAGATCGGCACGAGCAGCCACCACGGCAGCAGGGGAACGCCCCACAGCGAAGCGCCGTGCGCGTCGAGCGACATCAGGGTCAGGCCGCTGGGCAGGAAGAGGATCAGGCAGATCTTGGGCCCGAGGTCCAGTCCCAGCATGATCCTCAGCGCGGTGTGCCGGGCGGCGGGGGTCAGCGCGGCGTCGATCACGTACCGGCTGGAGTAGAAGACCCCCAGGTCCCCGCCGAGCCAGAAGACCATGAGCACGATGTGCAGGTAGAGGAACGCTTCGAGCATGCGGTCGATGGAAACACCTTTCCGCTGTGCGAAACAAGTGCTAGCTTCGCGGCATGGTCGGCCGCTATTACGAAGACTTCACCGTCGGCGACACCTACCGTCATCCGTTCGGCCGCACGATCTCCGAAGCGGACAACACGTGGTTCACGCTGCTGACGCTGAACACCAACCAGAGCCACTTCAACGCCGACTACGCAGCGCGTACGCCGTACAAGAAGCTGCTGGTCAACTCCACCCTCACGGTCGCCGTCGTGACCGGGCTGTCGGTGCCGGACGTCAGCCAGCACGCGTTCGCCAACCTGGGCTGGGAGCGGATCGACATGCCGCACCCGGTCTTCGTCGGCGACACCATCTACGCCAGGTCCACGGTTCTCGAACTGCGGGAATCGCAGTCCCGGCCGTACGCGGGCATCGTCAAGGTCTTCACCACCGGCTTCAACCAGGACGGCGCCGACGTCATCACCTGGACCCGCACCATGCTCACCTACAGACGCGGGCACGGCCCGACGGCTGAGGTCGCGTAGATGCGCCGCGACGTGCAGCCATGGGGTGAGACGGCGGCCGAGCTGGTCGCCGCCGCCCGGGCCGCCGAGGCCGCCGGCGCCGGCGTCGTCTGGGCTCCTGAGCTGCACCGCGACGCCTTCACCACGGCGGCGGCCCTGGCCTGCGGCACGAGCAAGGAATCCGGTGGCCAGGCTTGCGTCGGCGTGGGTACGGGGATCGCGCTCGCCTTCGCCCGCAGCCCCATGCTGACCGCGCTCGCCGCCCTCGACCTCGACGAACTGTCCGGCGGCCGGTTCCGGCTCGGGCTCGGCGCCGGCGTGGCCCGGCTCAACCAGGACTGGCACGGCGCCGCGTTCGAGCGCCCGGTGCCCCGGCTGCGTGACACCGTGGCGATCGTCCGGGCGGTCCTGGCCGGTGGCGACCCGATCGTCCACAAGGGTGTGCGGTCGATCCGGGTGCGCGGGTGGCGGCGGCCGTACCCGCCCGCCCGCGACCACCTGCCGATCTACCTCGCGGGCGTCGGGCCGGCGATGGTCGCGCTGGCCGGGGAGGTCGCCGACGGGTGGATCGCGCACGAGCTGTGCCCGCCCGCGGAGCTGCGCGACCGGATCCTGCCGCTGCTGCGGCCTGCTGGCCCCTTCGACGTCGTCGCCGCCGCCTGCTGCTCGGTCGACGGCGACGCGGCCACGGCCCGCCGTCGCGCCGCGAACGTGGTCGGCTTCTACGCCTCGGTCCGCTCCTACGCCGCGGCGTTCGAGGCCGCCGGATTCGGGGCCGTGTGCGCTGCCGCGAACGCCGCGCTGAAGGCCGGCAGGCCCGCCGGCGGCCTCGGCCACCTGGTGCCGGACGAGATGGTCGACGCGTACACGATCGCCGGAACACCGGAACAGTGCCGCGTGAAGATCGCCGCCTATGACGGCCTCGCCGGCGCGATCAAGCTCTCCCCGCCGTCCTACGGGCTGCCCGCCGACGAGGTGCGGCACGCCCAGCATCGTCTGCTCGAACTGGTGGGGAGCACGGCATGAGACCCCTCGAGGACATCCGGATCGTCGCCGTCGAGCAGTACGGGGCCGGGCCGTTCGGATCGGTGCACCTGGCCGACCTCGGCGCCGACGTCATCAAGATCGAGGAGCCGGGGACCGGGGGTGACGTCGGCCGGTATGTGCCGCCGTACGCCGACGGGGAGGACTCGCTGTTCTTCGAGACGTTCAACCGGAACAAGCGGTCACTGTCGCTGGACCTGGCCACCCCGGCCGGGCGGGAGGTCTTCGAGGACCTGGTCCGGCACTCCGACGCGGTCTACTCCAACCTGCGCGGCGACGTCCCCGCAAAGATCGGGATCACGTACACGCAGCTACGGCACCTCAACCCCGGCATCGTGTGCTGTTCGCTGACCGGTTTCGGCATGACCGGGCCACGGGCCCACCAGCCGGGGTACGACTACATCCTGCAGGGCCTCGCCGGATGGATGGACCTGACCGGCGAACCCGGTGGGCCACCGGCCAAGTCCGGGCTGTCCCTCGTCGACTACGCGGGCGGATTCGTGGCGGCCATCGCCCTGCTCGCCGGAGTACACGCGGCCCGGCGGGACGGGCACGGGACCGACTGCGACCTGAGCCTGTTCGACACCGCGATCGGCATGCTCACCTATCCCGCGGCGTGGCACCTCAACACCGGATTCACCCCCGAACGGACCCGCTACTCGGCACATCCGTCCCTCGTGCCGTTCCAGCTGTTCCCGACGGCGGACGGGTGGGTGGTGGTCGGCTGTGCCAAGGAGAAGTTCTGGCAGCGCCTGTTCACGGTGCTCGGCGTGCCCGCGCTGGCCGACCCCCGGTACGCCACGTTCGCCGGCCGCCGGAACCACGCCGACGCGCTGTTGCCGCTGCTGGAAGTCACCTTCGCGACCCGCACCACCGCGGCCTGGCTGGCCCTGCTGGAACCGGTAGGCATCCCGTGCGGCCCGGTCAACGACGTGGCCGCCGCCCTCGCCGACCCGCACACGGTGGCCCGCGACCTGATCGTGGAGACCGGGCACCCGCACTGGGGAACGGTTCGCCAGGTCGCCTCCCCGGTCCGCGTGGGCACCGAACCCCCGGCCTATCGCCGCGCCCCACGCCGCGGCGAGGACCTGTCGTACGTGGCCGGCCTGCTCGGCTACGACGCCACCGAACTCGACCGTCTCCGGGCCGGCGGCGCTTTCGGGGTTTCCGATACCTCCGAGGCCTCCGGGACTTCCGGGGTTCCCCGGGTTTCCCAGACCTCCGGAACCTCCGGAACCTCCGGAACCTCCGGAACCTCCGGAACCTCCGGAACCTCCGGAACCTCCGGAACCTCCGGAACCTCCGGAACCTCCGGAACCTC
>NZ_JBVHFK010000005.1:366776-557948 GCF_055562375.1 Actinoplanes sp. NPDC019969
CGAGGCGGAGGCGGCATGACCGATTTTTCGGATATAGAAGCCGATAGCGGCGGCCTTGATGCCGTTGACCCCGTCGTTGCTCGCGGTCCGGGCGCGGCAGACCCCGCAGCCGTGGTGCTGGCGCGGTGGGCTGCCGGGCTCGCCGCGGAACATCTGCCGGACACGGTCGTCGAGGCGGTTCGGGAGCATCTGATCGACGCGGTCGGCTGTGCGGTGGCCGCGATCGGACGCGGTGCCGCCGAACCCGCGCTCACCGTCGCGCGCGGGCTCGGCGGCCCGCCCGAGGCACGGCTGTTCGGCGGGGAGCGGGTCGGGGCGGTCGCGGCGGCGTTCGGCAACGCGGTGGCGGTGCACGCGCTCGACTTCGACGACACCCACGCGGGTGGGCTGGTTCATGCGAGTGCGGTGACCGTACCGGTCGCGCTCGCCGTGGCAGAACAGACCGGAGCACGCGGCAGCGACCTGATCACCGCCCTGGCCGCGGGTCTGGAGATCGTCTGCCGGCTCGGGTCGGCGGCGCCGCACGGGTTCCACGCCCGCGGGCTGCACGCCACCTCGATGTGCGGGGTCATCGGCGCCGCGGTGACCGCCGGGAAGCTGATCGGCCTCGACGAGACCCGCATGGCGCACGCGATCGGCATCGCGGCCAGCGGCGCGAGTGGCCTCCTCGAGTTCCTGCACAGTCCCGCGAGCACCAAACAACTTCACCCCGGCACCGCCGCCGCGAACGGCATCCTGGCCGCCCGCCTCGCCGCCGCCGGCGCCACCGGTCCGGCCGGCGCCCTCGACGGCGACTACGGCCTCTTCCGTACGATGACCGGCCGCGCCCCCGATCTGACCACCCTCCTCAGCGACCTTCCGCCCACCGCCCCTCCCACGAGCCCGCACCACACCTCTCCACCCGCCGCGCCCTCTCCCGGCACCGTTCCGTCCGCCGGCCGAGCCCACCCGGATCGCGGTGAATCTTGTGCGGCTGGTTGTCAGGGCTGTCTCAGAGCGGTCGAGACAGCCCTGACAACCAGCCGGAGAAACACGGCCGGGCGGTGGGAAGTGATGCGGATCGGGATCAAGCCGTACCCGGCCTGCCAACTCGCGCACGCCTCGATCGACGCGGCACGCGAGTTCAGTGGCTCGGCGCCGTCGGCGTTGACCGTGACGTTGCATCCGGATGCTGTGACGATCGTCGGCGGGGTGGGGAAGCGGCGACCGCGCAGCGCCTACGAGGCGAAGTTCAGCGTCTACTGGTGCGTCGCCGCCATGGTGGTCGACGGCCGGGTTGACCTGGACACTTTCGAGGACCTGGACCGGCCGGAGATCCTCGGCCTGGCGTCCCGGATCACGGTGGTGACCGGGGCCGCCGATGGCGTCGCGGCCGAGGCGCCGGGCATCGTCGCGGGTGACGGCCGGGTGGCCCGGGTGGAGCGGCCGGCCGGCGGGGGAGTGCGCGCCAAGGCGGCCGCGAACCTCGGCTCCCACGCGGACGCGGTGTTCGCCGCGGCCGGCGCGCTGACCGCTTCCGAAGCCGCTGTGGTGGAACTGCTCGACCGGATCGAAGGGTGCCTGACGTGACCGTGTACCTGCCGGCGGTGCCCGGCTACGACCATCTCGAGGTGACTGCCGGTGACGTCGTGCACGTGACCGAGTACGTCACGGCGGCCGCCCTCGCCGACCCGGCCGCCCTGGACACGGCACGGCGAAAAGCGCTCGGGGAGCATCGGGTCCCGGTCTCGCGCGTCCCGGTCGAGGCGATCGTCGGCACGGACGCCCCGTACGCGGTCGCCGTCGTCGCTCATCCCGGCGGCGGCGACCTGCACACCGCCGGTGACGACGTGATCCGGGTGGCGGACGGCATCGTCCATCTCCCGAGCGTGCACACCACCGGCGGTGACTTCCGGGAGCAGTACCGGTGGTGCCTGGAACGGGTCGCCGCCCTGCTGGAGGCCGCCGGAACGGACATCGGCGCGCTGGTCCGGACCGTCGACTACACGGCCACTGCGACGCGCGCCGACTATCCGCGGTGCGGCAGGCCCCGCAGGGAACTGCTGGGGCCGGTGTATCCCGGGGCGGCCGGAATCCTGGTGGACCTCCCGGTCGAACCCGGCGCTCAGGTCTCCCTGGACGCGGTCGCCGTGACAGGGCCGTTGACGGCGCTCAATCCGGGGTGGGCCCGGTACGACACCCTCACCTACCAGCCGGCGGTACAGAAAGAACGATCGGTCTTCTTGTCCGGCTTCGGGGCGCTCGACCCGGTCAGCCAGCAGGCTGTCCACGAGGGCGATCTGGTCGCCCAGGCCGAGTACATCTACCAGAGCATCCGGACCGTCCTGGCCAAGGCGGGCCCCGGAGCGGACGTCGTCCACCTGGTCGAATACCTGACCCCGGCAGCCGTCGCCGACTATCCGCGCACGGCGTCCCTGCGGGCGGAACACTTCCCGGACGCCGTCGTCACCGCTGTCGTCTGCTCGGCCCTGCTGCGCCCGGAGTTCCTGCTCGAGACGGTGCCGACGGCGGTGACCGCATGACGCTGCTGACGGCGGAGCTGGCCGCGCGGATCGGGGAGGAGCGGGTCTACACCGCGCCGGAACCGCTCGGCCGGGCCGCGATCCGCTATTTCGCGCTCGCCACCGGCGACACCGATCCGGCGTACCTGGCCGGGGACGTGGCGCCGCCGACGCTGATCTGTGAGACCAACCAGTACGCGGGCCTGCCCCGGGACGCCGACGGCTACGCCGGGCACGGCTGGGACCTGGACGTGCCGGGCACCCGGCTGGTCCGGGGCGGGAACAGCTACCGGTTCGAGCGCCCGGTCGGACCCGGTGACGTGATCACCGCCCGCTGGCGGCTGGCGGACATCACCGAACGGGTCACCGGCGGCGGGAAGCGGATGCTCGTGGTCACGTCCGTCGCCACGTACTCCGATCAGTCCGGCCGGGTTCTGGCCGTCAACGAGGAGACGCTGATCCATGTCGAGCGGTGAGCTGGTCTTCGAGCGGACGATCGAGCTGCCGGACATGATCGCCTACGCGGGGGCGACGTGGGACTGGCACCGGCTCCACTACGACCGCGACTACCTGCGGGAACGCGGCCTGGAGAAGCCGGTCGTGGACGGTCAGGTGTTCGGCGCGTACCTGGCGATCGCCCTGCGGGAATGGTTCGGCCCGGACGCGGTGATCACGGCGTTGTCGTTCCGGTTCCGGAGCCCGGTCTTCGCCGGGGAGACGATCCGCTGCGCCGGCACGGTGACCGGCGGCGAGCCGGGCCGGGCCGAACTGGACCTGCGGGTCGAGGTCGCCGGCGACGGCCGGATCGCTGTCGCGCCCGCCGCAGCGACTCTGCGCCTGCCATGACCGGGGTCGCCATCGTGGGGGCCGCCGAATGCGACCTGGGCCGGACCGGGAAGACCGTCCTGGACCTGCAGACCCAGGCCATCCGAAGGGCGCTCGAGGACGCCGGCCTGACCCTCACCGACGTGGACGGGCTCGCCACCAACGGCATCTCCCGGTTCTCGGCGACGCAACTCGCCGACTGGCTGGGACTGGAGCCGGCCTGGTGCGATTCGACGTTCGCCGGGGGTGCGGTCTTCGAGATGTACGTGGCCCGCGCCGCCCAGGCCATCGCCGCCGGCCAGTGCCGTACGGTCGTCATCTCGTACGCCTCGAACCAGCGTTCCGCCCGCAGTCGTTCGCTGGACGCGGTCCACGACGACGGCACGCCCGAGGCGGTGTGGGAGGCCCCGTACCGCCCGCTCTACCCGATCTCCTACTACGCCCTGGTCGCCCAGCGCTACCTGCACGAGTACGGCCTGACCCGCGCCGACCTGGCCACCGTCGCGGTGGCCGCCCGGCAGAAGGCGCAGATCAACCCCCGGGCGTGGACGTACGGCCTGGGCCCGCTCACCGTCGCCGACGTGCTGGCCGCCCCGATGATCTCCAGCCCGCTCGGCAGGCTGGACTGCTGCCTGGTCACCGACGGCGGCGGCGCGATCGTGCTGACCTCCCTGGACCGGGCCCGGGACCTGCCGAGACGGCCGGTGCACGTGCTCGGCTACGGAGAGGCGCTCACCCACACCGGCATGGCGACCGCCCCCGACCTGCTGCGGACCGGCGCGATCGACGCCGGCCGGCGGGCGTTCGCGCGGGCCGGCCTGTCCCCGGCCGACATCGACGTGGTGCAGCTGTACGACGCGTTCACCATCGCGGTGCCGCTCGGCCTGGAGGCACTCGGGTTCGCCGAACCCGGAGCCGGCCTGTCGGCGGCCGTCCCGCACAACACCACCGGGGGCGGCCTGGCCTACTGCCACCCCGGCCAGTTCGGGGTGCTGCTGCTGGTCGAGGCGGTCCGGCAGCTGCGTGGCGAGTGCGGGGACCGTCAGGTGGCCGGGGCGCGGACGGCTCTCGCGCACGGCACCGGCGGCATCTTCTCCAGCCACGCCACGGTGATCCTGGGAGCTGACCGATGGTGATTCAGCACTGCCTCGTGTGCGGGCGATACCAGTTCTATCCGCGCCCGGTCTGCGCCGGCTGCGGCAGCGGCGAACCGGCCGGCGTGCAGGCGTCAGGCACCGGGACGGTCGACAGCTTCACCGTCGTGCACCGGGCGGGCGAGGAGCCGTACGTCCTGGCCCGGGTCCGTCTCACCGAAGGCCCGATCCTGCTCACCCACCTGGTGCGCGAGCCGGACCCGCGGATCGGTCAGCGGGTCCGCATCGCACCGGGCCCCGACGTGCCGGTGTTCGAACCCGACGACCAGGACCCGGAGTGACCCGTGGACTTCGAACTCGACGACGAGCAGCGGATGTTCCGGGACGTGCTCCGCGACTTCGTGGACCGGGAGATCCGGCCGGTCGCGCAGGAGTGGGAGGCGTCCGGCCGGTACCCCACCGAGATCGTGGAGACCATGCGGCGGATGGGGCTCTTCGGCCTGACCGTGCCCGAGGAGTACGGCGGTCTCGGCGCCGACATGGTCAGTTTCGCGCTGACCTTCGAGGAGATCGCCAAAGGCTGGATGGGCATCGCCGGCATCCTCGGCTCCCATTCGCTGTCCTGCCGGCTGATCGCGCGGCACGGCACCGAGGAGCAGAAGACCAGGTACCTGCCGGATCTGGCGAGCGGCGCCCGGCGTACCGGAATCGCCCTGACCGAACCCGGCGCCGGGACCGACCTGCAGGGCATCGCCACCGTCGCCACCCGCGACGGGGATTGTTACGTCCTCAACGGCAGGAAGACGTGGATCACCAACGCCCGGCACGCCGACCCGCTGCCGGTCCTGTGCAAGACCGACCCGTCGGCGTCACCCGCGCACCGCGGCATGTCGGTGATCCTGGTCGACGCCGGCACGCCCGGCTTCACCGTCGCACGGGACCTGCCGAAACTCGGCTACCACGGCACCGAGTCGTGCGAGGTGCTGCTCGACGACGCCCGGGTTCCGGTGTCGCAGCTGCTCGGCGGGATCGAGGGCCGTGGCATGCAGCAGGTGCTGTCCGGGCTGGAGAGCGGCCGGATCAACGTGGCGGCGCGGGCGCTCGGCATCGCGCAGGCCGCCTACGACGAGGCGCTGCGCTATGCCGGGCAGCGGACGGCGTTCGGGAAGCCGATCGGGGACTTCCAGGCCGTACAACTCAAGATCGCCGAGATGGCGGCGCAGGTGCAGGCCGCCCGGCTGCTCGTCTACTGGGCCGCGTCCCGTGCCGACGGCGGCCACCGGGCCGACATGGAGGCCGGCATGGCGAAGGCGTTCGCGTCGGAGGCGGCGGTGTTCTGCGCGCTCACCTCGATGCAGGTGCACGGCGGGTACGGGTACTCGAAGGAGTTCGTGGTGGAACGCCTCTACCGGGACGCCCCGCTGATGATGATCGGCGAGGGCACCAACGACATCCAGCGGGTCGTCATCGCCCGCGCGCTGCTCGGCGGGACGGCGACGATCGGATGAGATCGTTCCTGTACGTGCCCGGCAACCAGCCGAAGATGCTGGCCTCCGCCCTGGCCAGGGGCGCCGACGCGCTGATCGTCGACCTGGAGGACGCGGTGCCGCCGGGGGAGAAGGAGTCCGCCCGGTACACGGTCGCCGCATGGCTGCGCCGGCTGCCCGCCGGCGCGCCGGTGTGGGTGCGGGTCAACACCGGGACGGCAGGGCTCGAGGACGCGCGGACCGTGATCGCGCCGGCGCTGCGCGGGCTGGTCGTCGCCAAGGCGTCCCGGGACCAGCTCACCGGCCTGGCGGAACTCCTCGGCGAGCATGATCCGTCGAGGGCGGTCGGCCTCGTACCCCTCCTGGAGACCCCGCAAGCCGTCCTCGCCGCAGCCGACCTCGCCGCCGCGCCCCGGGTGACCCGCCTGCAGATCGGCGAAGCCGACCTGAGCGCGGAGCTCGGCGTCACCCCCGGCGATCACGAGCTTCTGCTGGTACGGTCCACCGTCGTTCTCGTCTCCGCCGCCGCCGGGATAGAACCGCCCGTCGCCGCGGTCAGCACCGACTTCCGTGACCTCGACGAGCTGCGCCGCTCCACGATCGCCCTGAAGCGGCTGGGTTTTTACGGCCGCGCCTGCATCCATCCGGCGCAGATCCCGGTCGTCAACGAGGTGTTCACCCCGGCCGCCGCCGAGATCGCCCGCGCCCGCGACCTGATCGCCCGGTTCGAGGCGGCCGGCGGCGGGGTCTGCCTGGACGCCGGCGGCCGCATGATCGACCTCGCCGTGGTCCGGGAGGCGCGGCGCGTGGTGGCATCCTGGGCGGGTGACGTTCGCAGGCTGGCCGAGTGAGGCCCTCGAGTTCTACGAGGGGCTCGCCGCCGACAACTCGAAGACGTACTGGACCGCGCACAAACCGTTCTACGACAGCCGGGTCCGCGGTCCGATGGAGGAGCTGCTCGCCGACCTGGAACCGGAGTTCGGCCCCGGCAAGATCTTCCGGCCGTACCGGGACGTGCGGTTCAGCCCCGACAAGACGCCGTACAAGACCCACCTGGGCGCGTGGCTGGAGTCCGGGGGCTACATCCAGCTGTCCGCCGACGGGCTCGCCGCCGGCTCCGGCATGTACCAGATGTCACCCGACCAGCTCACCCGCTACCGGCGGGCGGTCGCCGACCCGCGCCTCGGTCCCAGCCTGACCGGCCTCATCGAGAAGATCGAGAAGTCCGGCATCGCGGTCCACGGGCACGGCACGCTGAAGACGGCGCCCCGCGGCTTCCCCAAGGACCATCCCCGGATCGGACTGCTCCGCCACAAGGGCCTGACCACCTGGCAGGAATGGGATCCCGCCCCGTGGATGGGCACGGCGGCCGCCCGCGACCGCCTCGCCGACTTCCTGCGTGGCAGCCGCCCGCTGCGCACCTGGCTCGACAACCACGTCGGCCCACCGGCCTAGCCCGCGCATCCGCGAGGTTCGCGGCGGTGTGGCCGATTCGTCAGCCGTCGCTCACGCCGCTTTCGGGAGCCGCTTAGCCGGTCTGGGCGACGGCTGGCTTGCCCGGCCGTACGTCAGGCCGGTCATTCGCCGGCCGTGACCGGTCTGGGCGACGGCTGAGAGCGGTTCCTAGGTGAGGCGGGCCAGCACCAGGTCGTGGATGGCGTCCAGCAGCGCCGCGTCGTCGTCGGAGTGGGCGGTGACGGTCACGGCGGCGCGGCGGGCCGGGTCGATCACGGCGTACTGGCCGTAGGCGCCGTCCATCCGGTACGTGCCGTTCCGGTCCAGCCACACGCCCAGCCCGTACCCGTGAGCTTTGCGGAAGCTCGCATCAACCTTCTCGTGGCGCATCCGGCGCACGAACTCAGCGGGCAGGACCTGCCGCCCCTCCCACTCGCCGTCCTGCAGCAGCAGCCGGGCGAACCGGGCCAGCTCCTCCGTCTTCAGGAACAGGTCGCTCTCCGCGAACGGGAAACCCAGCGGGCAGGTGTGCCAGGCGGGATTGTGCAGGTCGAGCGGTCGGAAGAGACGAGGCAGGAGGTACGCCCGGAGATCCGCCCCGGTCACCCTGGCGATCACACGGCCTACCGCATAAGGGCCGGAGCCGGTGTACGAGAACCGCGCTCCCGGCCTCGCCACCAGCGGCGCCGCGACGATCTCGTGCAGCAGATCCGCCGCGTCGATCCGCAGGTGCGCGAACCACCGGTGGCCGGTCCCGCTGGTCATCGTGGTCAGCTGCCGCAACGTCACGTCCTCGAACCCGTCCGCCGCCAGGGGCCGCAGCTCGGGCAGATGATCGAGCAGCCGGTCGTCGAGTCCGAGCCGCCCTTCCGCCTCGGCCAGCCCCAGCGCCACCGCCGTGAACGTCTTCGCCACCGAGTACACGTTGACCCGATCATCCGACCGGAACCGGTGCTCGACCGGCGCCCGCCCTTCCCGGTGCAGGTGTATCCCGTACGCCCCGAGGCCCTTCTCCCGAACCGCCCGCACGAATTCGTCGATCACCACCGCACGCTATCCGGCTGGTCGTCATGGCTGTCTCCACCCGGCCGAGACAGCCACCAGAACCAGCCGGGAGATCCAGGCGAACCCTGGCTGGTTCTCCTGGCTGTCTCGGGCGCGGTGAGACAACCATGAGAACCAGCCGGGAGACGTAGGGTTGATCTTGTTGGTGGGATGAGCGAGGAGATGCGGTGCGCGCGGTATTCATGCACGGGGACCATGACGTACGGGTTCAGGCGGCGCCGGATCCGGTTCTGCTGGCCGGTGGCTCCGGGCGCGACGCGATCGTCCGTGTGGTCGCCTCGTGTGTCTGCGGTTCGGACCTGTGGGGGTACCGCGGGATCCGCGAGACCGCCGGGGAGCGCCGGATGGGCCACGAGTTCGTCGGTGTCGTCGAGGAGGCCGGCCCGGCGGTCGCCACGGTCAAGGTGGGTGACTTCGTGATCGCCCCGTTCTACGTCTGCTGCAATGCGTGCGTGAACTGCCGCAACGGCGTCAGCACCTCGTGCCTGAACGGCGGCTGGTGGGGTGCGGAGGTCGAGGGTGAGGGCTATGCCGACGCCGGGCAGGGCGAGCGGGTACGGGTTCCGCTGGCCGACGGCACCCTGGTCGTGGTGCCCGGCGGCGAACCGGACCCGGCGCTGATCCCCGGCCTGCTGACCCTGTCGGACGTGATGTGCACCGGCCACCACGCCGCCGTGTCCGCCGGGGTCCGCGAGGGCTCGACGGTCGCTGTGGTCGGGGACGGCGCGGTCGGCCTGTCCGCGGTGATCGCCGCGAAGCGTCTCGGCGCGACCCGGATCGTCGCGATGTCCCGGCACGAGCCGCGGCAGAAGCTGGCCCGCGAGTTCGGCGCCACCGACATCGTCGCGGAACGCGGCGACGCGGGCATCACGAAGCTGAAGGAGATGTTCGGCGGGATCGGCCCGGACATCGTCCTGGAGTGCGTCGGCACGAAGGAGTCGATGGATCAGGCGCTGCGGTCGGCGCGGCCGGGCGGCCAGATCGGGTTCGTCGGGGTGCCGGCGGGTGGCCCGGAGCTGCCGGTGCCGCTGATGTTCAGCACCAACGTGGGGGTGCGGGGCGGGGTCGCGCCGGTCCGCGGCTACATCGAGGAGCTGCTGCCGGAGGTTCTGGACGGTCGGATCCAGCCGGGGAAGGTCTTCGACCTGGAGCTGCCGCTGTCCGAGGCGGCCGAGGCGTACGCCGCGATGGACGAACGGCGGGCCGTCAAGGTGCTGTTGCGTCCCTGACGACCCGCCGTGGCGGAGAACTACCGGCCGGTCCAGAAGAGGGCGCGGGCGTACTGGGCGTACAGGCCCTTCGGGTGCGCGCGGAACAGCGGCTCGGTGCCGAACAGGACGGCGTTGCCGCCGCCCGCGGTGCGGCCGGAGACGACGGCGGCCTGACCGGCGGCCTGAGCCGGGCCGTTCGTTCCGTCCTCGAGCGGCAGCCAGTGGCCGGCCACCAGCGGGTCCGCGCCGTACCGCTGCTCGACGGTGAACCCGCTGCCGGTGAACCAGATCGGCGAGTAGACGAACGAGTGCGGCGGGGAGCCGGCGCCCACGATCGGGCCCTCGTTCGTCACCGTGACGACGCCGTTCGCGTCGCCACGGCCGGTGACCGCGGTGGCCGGGAGCACCTTCGCGGCGGCGTTGAAGGCGGCGCCGGTCGCCCCGCGGGTGACGATGCCGCCGCCACGGGCCAGGAACGCGTCGACGGCGGCCCGGGCGGCCGGGTTGAGGCCGGTGTAGGACAGGCCGGACGACACGATCAGCGTGTCGGCGCCGGACAGGTCGAACCCGGCGTTGAGGATCGCCGTGGACACGGTCTGGACCGTGAAGCCCATCTCCTTCAGGGCGAACAGCTCGTCGGCGGAGACGGCGGCGGCGATCACCGGCTGCTCCACGGCGGGACCGGTGGCGCCTCGCGGGGCGGCGGTGAACCGTACCCCCCGAGCTTTGGCGATCGACGCGGCCGTGGCCCGCGCGTCGGCCGGGACCACGACGGTGGCCGCGCCCGTACGCCGCACCTTGACGCCCCGCGTGAGCAGCTCGTTGACCGCACGCACATCGTTGCCGTCGCGCAGCGACAGGCTCAGGTCACGGCCGCGCGGCGCGTCGACGGCGCCGGTCAGAGCGGCCCGGGACACCGGCCGGGTGAGGACGCGCGGGGCGGCGCTGCGGCTGATGTCGACCGGGGCGCCCCAGAGCAGGCGGTGGCTCCAGCCGGAGATGTCGTACATCTGCGGGACCAGGTCGGAGATGTCCCGCCCGGCCTCCAGGAACACGTTCGCCAGGCCACGTTTCGGCTGGTGCATGTCGACCAGGTAGGTGCCGCCCGGGTACCGCTTGCCGTTGAGGGCGAACGGGTGCAGCGCGGCGGTGACCCGGATGTCGTTGGCGATCAGGTGATTCACCAGGCGGGCGGCGGCGGGCGTGCCGGCCGGGATGACGTAGGCGCGCGGGAACGTCGTCGAGTACCGGTCCTCCGGGCCGAACCCGTCGACGAAACCGTCCGGGATCACCGGCGAGGGCGCTCCGGCCCAGCCCCGGCGGAACTGCTCGATCTGGTCGGTGAGCAGCGTCCTCCGGTTGGTGTCGGCGTAGTTCAGCGCCGCCTGGATGGTCGCGGCCGCCACGTCGGTGTTGATCCGGGCCCGGCGCTGCAGCTCCTCGACCGGCAGGCCGGTGTAGTCGGCGTTGTTGACCCGCAGCGGGATCTCCACGGTGTGGCCGATCGCGCCGTGGTACATCGCGTACATCGGGGTGAAGATCGGCGGCCAGTCGTCCCAGTCACCGGGCGCGTAGTCCCGGAACGGGATGTCCGCCCGGGTCGTCTCCGGGTAGCCGAGCTGCTGGATGGCCTTCTCCATGCCGAGCGCGTTCGGCAGGGCGTGCTTGATGTACAGGTCGTACTCGTAGTTCTGCCCGTGCGGCGGGGTGGCCGGCTCGATCAGCGTCGTCCCGGTGTAGCCGTGCTCGTCGAGCATCACGAACGGCTGGGTGCCGATCACCACGTCCCGGTTGGCCCGCGACTCGGGCTGCGAGTTGGTGGCGTAGTCCCGGTTGATGTCGAATCCGGCGCCGTTCGCCCGGGTCCCGGCGATCCTGCCGTCCGGGTTGTTGGTGACGGTCACGTACACCCGGCTGCGCTTGAGGAAGTCCCGGGTGGCGGCGTCGCCGGCGGTGGCCAGGCGCTCGATGACGCGCAGCGAGCCGTCGGTGCCCTCCCATTCGTTGCCGTGGATGTTCGCGTTGATCCACACCGGCGTCTTGTAGCCGGCGGCCAGGGACCGGTCCCGCTTGGCGGCGGCCGGGTCGTCCTCGATCAGGTCGCGCCAGCGGTCCTGGCGGGCCGCCTCGGTGGCGGTCTCCGGCGCGGTCACGGTCACCAGGTACAGATCACGGCCTCCGGCCGACTTCCCGATGATCTCCGCGGAGACGCGGTCCGACGCCTTCTGCAGGGCGTTCAACTTCGGGGCGATCGCGTGGTACGGGATGAGCCCCAGCTTGATCGACTTGTCGTCCGGGTTCTCCGGGTAGACCGGCAGACTGTTCTGCCGCGGGTAGCCCTTCCGGGTCTTCAGCGTCCAGGTGGACGCCTGCCCCTCCGCGGGCAGGGTCCGCGCCGCCAGGGCGCTGATCGTCGCGTCGTCGGCGGCGACCTCGTTGCGCTCCGGCCCGTTGCCGAAGTCGCGGGTCGATGGGGCGTGGTCGGCAGGGGCGGCGGCGGCCGGGTTCGCGAGCAGGGCCGTGGCGAGCAGGGTGGCGCCTAATCCGGCCAGCGGTCGTGACAAGTCCACAAAGCACCTCCGTTGGGATGCCCCGACCCTCTCGTCCGGTGCGACGTATGCGCAATGATCTATCTGGCTGGTTTGCCATATCGTTAGGGTCATCACTGGCGCTTTTCTCACACCATGATGTGGTACGGGCCACGCGGCGTCCCGTGACTCGCGGCGGCCCCGGCAGGCGTTTCCTCGCGACCGTCTGCCGGGTGCGGGTCATGCATGCCCGTCACGGTCCTGCTTCTCCGCTTCGGAACCGCCTGCTCGATGTCGCCCCCACCTTCCTCCGCGGCGACCGTGTAGGGCTGTTCCCTCCTTGACCGGGCCGTCCAGGCGGGGTCTGGCGGTCGGGGTTCGTTGCGCCCGTTGCGGTCGGCGGGACTTCTTCTCGGCGACTCACGTCCGCATCCGTGATTCCTCGATCGGGGTGCCCGAGATCCCTGTGAAGTGGCGCATAAGCAGCGGCCGTACGACATCCGCATGAGGTGGGTGAAGACGACGTTGCGGAGGTCGTACTCCATCTCGTACGCGGTGCGCAGCAGATACAGCCGGGCCAGGAAGTTGATCACGCCTTGGACGGCAGGTAGAAGTTAGCCTAGCTAACGACCTGCCGGGGCGGAAGTGTCAGAGCGGGCCGGCCTCGCCGTCGCGCCAGTGCCGGCGGCACAGCACCCGATAGGTGACCTCCGCCGCGTCCGAGGTGTCGCCGACCGCCACCTGCGCGCCCGACCGGGCCACCCGCCCGTTCTCGATCCGGGCGTTCTGCCGGCCCGGCCGCCCGCACCAGCAGGTCACCTCGACCTGCAGCGACACGATGTTGTCGGCCAGCTCGAGCAGCCGCTGCGCGCCCGGGAACAGCCGGGCCATGAAGTCGGTCGAGATCGCGTAACAGTCCACGTCCACGCACAGCTCGTCCACCGCCCAGGCCAGCTGCTCCACCTGCTCCGGACGCAGGAACTGCGCCTCGTCGACGATCACGAAGCCGCCGGCCGGCACCTCCGCGGCGATCAGGTTCGTCAGCTCGGTGCCGTCGGTCACCTCGATCGCGTCCGCGGCCACCCCGAGACGCGACGACATCACCCCGGCGCCGGCCCGGTCCATGCTGGTCAGCAGGATCCCGGGCCGGCCCGCTTGCCGGCGGTTGTACGCGTTCTGCAGCGCGAGCGTCGACTTGCCCGCCCCCATGCTCCCGTGGAAGAGCGTCAGCTCATGGAAGACGGGTGCGAGAGTCCTGGCTCGGGACACCACGGGCGTGGAAACAGTGACCGGGACCAATGGTGAGCCTTCCTCAGGACTTTCAGCGGGCCGCTACACGCTACCTGGCCTGTTCGGCGGTCGTCGCCCTGCCCGGATCAGCCGTCTGGGCGGTCACCGCGGCTGCCCGGCGGAACGGGTCACCGTACGCCCGGATCGCCTGGCGGGCGAACGCCTGCTGCTGGGTGGCCACCCGCTCCGAACGGCCGCGACCCAGGAAACTGACGAACCAGTGCAGCACCGCGGTCACCCGGTTCTTGAAGCCGACCAGGTAGAACAGGTGCACCGCAACCCACACCACCCAGGCCGGGAAGCCGGACAGCCGCGCCTTCCCGATGCTCGCCACCGCCGAGAAGCGGGAGATGGTGGCCAGGCTGCCCTTGTCGAAGTAGCGGAACGGCTGACCCGTCTCCTTCCCGGCCAGCCGGCGCTTGATCTGCCCGGCCGCGTGCCGCCCGCTCTGGATCGCGACCTGCGCCACCCCGGGCAGCGGCTTCCCGTCCTCCCCGGCCAGGTTCATCATGTCGCCGAGCACGAAGATCTCCGGGTGGCCCGGCACCGACGTGTCCTTCTCCACCTGGATCCGGCCGGCCCGGTCGGTCTTCGCCCCGGTCGCCGCGGCCAGTTTCCCGGCCAGCGACGGCGCCGCCACCCCGGCCGCCCACACCTTCGTCATCGTGGGGATCCGCTCGCGGTGCCCGTCGGTCTCCACCTCGATGCCGGTCTCGTCGACCGCCACCACCTTGGTGTTCGTCCGCACCTCGACACCCAGCTTGTCCAGCTGCTTCTCGGCCTTCGCGGACAGTTGGTCGCCGAACGTGTTCAGCACCGAGCCGACCGCGTCGACCAGCAGGATCCGTGCCTTGCGGGAGTCGATGTGCCGGTACTGACCGCGTAGCGTGCGGTGCGCCAGCTCGGCGATCTGCCCGGCCATCTCGGTGCCGGTCGGGCCCGCCCCGACCACCACGAACGTCATCCAGCGCTCGATCGTCTCCGGATCGGTGTGCAGGTCGGCGACCTCGAACGCGCCGAAGATCCGGGCCCGCAGCTCCAGGGCGTCGTCGATGCTCTTCATGCCCGGCGCGTGGTCGGCGAACTGGTCGTTGCCGAAGTACGACTGGGAGGCGCCGGCGGCGACGATCAGCGTGTCGTACGGCACGGTGTAGTCGATGCCGGGCCCGGCCACCGACACCGTCTTCGCCGCCACGTCCACGTCCTGCACCCAGCCGAGGCGCACGTCCACGTTCTCCTGCCGGCGCAGCACCTCACGGATCGGCGGGGCCACCTCGCCCTCCGACAGGATGCCGGTCGCGACCTGGTAGAGCAGCGGCTGGAAGAGGTGGTACGCCGTACCGTTGATCAGGGTGATCTCGACGTCCGCGCGGCGCAGCGCCTTGATCGCGAACAGGCCGCCGAACCCGGCCCCCACGACAACCACACGATGACTCATCAGTACTCCTCCACCTCAGGGCACCCATAGACCACACTGGTATGCCCAGGGCCCGAGCGGAAGTACCGGCGGTCAGGTCAAGCGTTGTGTGATTTGTCCCAGCCAGCGCGCCACCACGTCCAGCTCCGCCTCGGTGAACCCGTCGGTCAGCTCGATGTTCAGCTCCCGGGTCACGGCTTTCGCGGTCGCGACCGCCTCCCGGCCCCGCGCGGTCAGGCTCAGCCGTACCGCGCGGGCATCCCCGGCATCCGGCGTCTTCGCCACGAAACCGGCCTTCTCCAGGCGGCTGACCAGCCCGCTGATCCCGGACGGCGACGCGTGCAGGGCCGCGCTGACATCCCCGACCAGGGCGTTGTCGTGCTGGGCCAGGTGGAACAGCACCCCCGCCCCGGCCGCGCCGATGCCGCTGCCACCGGACCGCGCGTCGATCCACCGGCGCATCGCGCGCTCGGCGGTCATCAGGTCGAAGACGAGCCGGTTGCCGGTCATGACGTGGAGTTCGCCACCTGCTTCTGCAGCCAGGTCAGCAGATCGGGCCAGAGCGTGTCACGGGCGGTGCGTCGCATGAACCCATGGTGGCCGACGCGCGGCACCCCCGCGCCGGCCGGGGTGACCGTGCGCCGCTCCACCGCCGCGTTCGTCAGCCGGGCGGCCAGCGCGTCCACCTGGCCCGGCGTCGCCCACGGGTCGTCGCCGACCCCGATCACCAGCACCGGGCCGGTCACCGTCGCCGCCCGCTCGGCCGCCCGCATCGCCGGGTCGTCGAACAGATAATTCGGCAGCCCGCCCCACCGCGCCCACTGCCGGACGGCGGTCACCGGGATGTCCTCGCCCAGACCCAGGCGGCGGGCCGGGACGTAGCCGAGCAGGGCGCCGAGCACCGGGCCGAGGACGGACAGCACGAGGCGTACGCGGAAACGCTCCGCCCGGTCCGGAATCGCGGCGATCGACGCGACGTGCGCGGCGACCAGCACCGACGCGGTCAGGCCGGGGCCGCCGTGCCCCAGCGCGAGGGCGTGCCCGCCGATGCTGTGCCCGACCGCGAGCTGCGGCAGCCCCGGAAACCGCCCGGCCGCCCAGGCCGTCACGGCCGGCACGTCGGTCTCCATCCAGTCCCGCATGCCGGCCGCCCGGTGCTCCCGCGGCGACCCGGATCGGCCGGTGCCCCGGTAGTCGTAGGTGACGGCGGCGATCCCGTGCTCGGCCAGATAGGTCGCGAACCCGGTGTAGAACCCGGCCGGCGTCGCCGTCGCCGGATGGACCACGAGCACCGCCAGGGGATCGCCGTCCGGCTCGAACAGCGTCCCGGCGATCGGCCCGACCGCGATGGAAGTATTTCGCATGCGACATAAATTAGCACGGGCTAGGGTGGGCAACGGCGGTCGTGCTGTCCCGCGGCATGGAGCACCGCCTGGAGGTCGACCCGGCGACCCTCGCGCTGCTGCGCGAGCGCGACATCGAGGTGCACGAGGCGGAGACCACCGAGGCGGTACGGCTGTACAACGCGCTCGCCGAGTCCCAGCCGGTCGGCGGTCTCTTCCACTCGACATGCTGAGGGGTTGAAACGTTATTGTCGGCGGCATGACCTACGTGTGCTTCACCCTGCAGGTGGATCCGGCGAAACTCGACGAGTACAAGGCCGTGCACGCCGCCGTCTGGCCGGACATGCTGCAGGCGCTCGCGGCCACCGGCTGGCGCGACTACCGCCTCTTCCTGCGCGGTGACGGCCTCCTCGTCGGCACCCTGCAGACCGACGACTTCGCGGCCGCTCAGGAGGCGATGGCCCGTACCGAGGTCAACGCCCGCTGGCAGGCCGCCATGGCCGGATTCTTCCCGGCCCTGGGCGACGCCCGCCCCGACGAGGGCATGCTCGTCCTCGACCAGGTCTTCCACCTCGAGGAGCAGCTGGAACGCTGACGACCGCGTGTGGAGTACGGCCGTCGTGCGCGCCGCAACTCCACACGCAGGTCATGACCGCCACGCCGTGACCTGCTCGTTCGCGGCTGCGGCGTCGTGGAACAGGGCGGTCACCCGAAGGTAGGCGTCCTCCAGGTAGGACAGCGCCCAGTCGGCCTCCCACAGGTCCTCCGGGTAGACGCCGATCGACTCCATCAGCGCGCGGTCGTACCCGGCAGCGAGCGCGGGGAACGGGGTCGTCTCCAGGAAGGCGGCGGTGGCCCGTACCTCCGCGGCGGTGAAGATCTGGAAAGGGTCTCCCGCCGCGAAGATGTCCACCGGGGGAGCCAGATCCAGCAGCAGGAAATGCAGTCCGGCCCAGGCGCGGTCGGTGTGGGTGCCCGGCAGGCGGCCGGCGAACTCCAGAGCCGTGAGCGGATCCTCGCCGAGAAGGCGCCGCAGTTCGGTGACGGTGGCCGGGGAGGTGCGCCGGAAGTAGGTGATCACGCTCATCGCGGCATTCTGGCCCACCCGGGCGGCACACCGGAAACGGACAGGAAACGTACAGGTCAGGGGTGGCTTTCGCGGCCTACGCTGGAATCCGGACGGCGCGCCGGAACAGGCGGCCGGGCAGTGAGGGAGACAGTGCGTTGGGCATGATCAAGAGGTTTGTGCTTTCGATGGTCGCGTCGAAGCTGCAGCGGATGTCGCACCGCGGCCACAACCCGATGGTCGACGGCGCGCTCCGCGAGGTGAATCACCGCCTCCACCGTGAGCAGGGTTATGGGCATCCCGGCGCCTATGGTCACCCGGGCGCCTATGGTCCGCCGGGTGCTTACGGTCACCCGGGCGCTTACGGACATCACGGGCACTACCGGCACCATGGTCACTACCGTCATCACGGGCACTACCGGCGCCGCCGCTTCTTCTAGGGCGTTCTCGGCGGCGCCGCAACAGTGGCCTTCTCAGCAGTGCCGCAACGGTGCCGATGAGTATCAGGTGGGGGGCAGCGGTACGGAGCGGGAGCGGCGGCGGGTCGCCGAGCTGCGCGAGTACCACCTGCTCGACACCCCGCCCGCCGCCGAGCTGGAAGCCGTCGTCCGGGTCGCCGCCGCCGTCGCCGAAGTTCCGGCCGCGACGCTGAACCTGCTCGACGACGTCCGGCAGTACATGCTCACCACCGTCGGCGTCGCCGCGCAGCAGTGCTCCCGCGAGGACTCGCTGTGCGGGGTTCGGCTGCACCTCGGCCGGTTCGTGCATCTGCCGGACGCTCGGGAGGATCCCGACTACCGCGACAATCCGTGGGTCACCGGGGTGCTCGGCCGGGTCGTGTTCTACGCTTCCGCGCCGCTGATCAGCCCCGCCGGCAACGTGATGGGCACCCTCTGCGTCTTCGACGGGGCCCGGCACGAACTCACCCCGGACCAGATCGGCCGGCTCACCGACCTGGCCGGCATCGTCGTGGCGTTCTTCGAACGGCGCCGGCACGCCCGGCTCACCGCCGCCCTCAAGGAGACCATCCAGTCCCGCGAACAGTGGACCGCCACCATGCTCGACAGCATCGACGAGGCGGTCGTCGCGATCGTCCCGGACGGGCGGGTCACCCTGTTCAACCGGGCCGCCCGCGAACTGCACGACCCCGACGTCGACCTGTCGGCCGGGCCGCCCGGTGCGGCGGCCCGCTACCGGCTCTACGAGCCGGGCGGTGAGGAACCGCTGCCCGACGACGAGGTGCCGCTGCTGAAGGCGATGCGCACCGGGGCTCCGGTCCGCGGCCGGGAGATGGCGATCCGGGTTCCCGACGGCGGTCTGCGATCGGTACGGGCCAACGCCGCCCCCCTCCGATCCGCTGACGGCGTCGTGGCCGGGGCGGTGGTCGCGCTGCACGACATCACCGCCGAACGCGCCCGCCGGCGGATCATCGAGGAGGCCCGTCAGCGGCTGGCCGCGGCCAACGCCGACCTGCGCCGATCGAACGCCGACCTGACCGACTTCGCCGGCGCCGTCAGTCACGACCTGGTGGCGCCGCTGGCCGCGGTCGGCGGCTACCTCGACCTGCTGTCCGACCTCGACGACGACGAACTGTCAGACGTCGAGTCCTCAGACGTCCCATCGTCAGACGGCAAACTATTCGACGCTGAACTATTAGGCGGTGAACTATTAGGCGGTGAACTGTTGGGCGGTGAACTGTTGGGCGGTGAACTGTTGGGCGGTGAACTGTCAGACGATGAACTATCAGGCAGTGAACTGTCGGACGGGGCGGCGCTGGCCCGGAAGCGGGAACGTGTAGCGGGACTGGCCGGAGCAGCGGCACAGGCGGTCGCCCGGATGCGGGATCTGATCGACGCGCTGCTGGGGTACGCGAGAGCGGGCAGTGCGCCGGTGCGGACGGAACGCGTACCCCTCACGCCTTTGATCGACTCGGTGTTGCACGACCTGGAGCCGGAGATCGGGCCGGCCGGGGTGCGGGTCGGCGTGCCCGGGGACCTGCCGGAGGTGATCGGTGACCCGGTGCTGATCCGGCAGCTGCTGCAGAACCTGATCGGGAACGCGGTGCGGTACCGGCACCCGGACCGGCCGGCCCGGGTCGAGGTGAGCGCGGAGACCGTCGCCGGGGGGACGGCGATCCGGATCGCCGACAACGGGGCCGGGCTTCCGGGGGAGCGGCCCGGCGAGGTGCTCGACCTGTTCGCCCGGCGGGACGGGCTGCCGGCGGCGGGGCACGGCATCGGGCTGGCGAGCTGCCTGCGGATCGTGGAGCGGCACGGCGGGCGGATCACGATCGGGGACACCCCGGGTGGCGGCACCACCGTGACCGTCACGCTGGGGAGCGCGGCGGGGCAAACCGTCAGATGGGAGCCGCCGTTGCCGATATGACACAGGTGGATCTGGCTGACCGGCTGTCGGAACGGGAGCGGCTGCGGCTTGCCGCCCTGCACGAGTACCGTCTGCTCGATTCGCCGGCCGGGGACGAACTGGAGGCCGTGGTGCGGGTGGCCGCGGCGGTGGCCCGGGTCCCGCACGCCACGCTGAACCTGATCGACGAGAACCGGCAGTGTCAGCTGACCACCGTCGGGTTCGAGGGCGGTGACTCGGACCGGTCGGACTCGATGTGCGCGGTGCGGTTCGAGACGGGCCAGTTCACGTATCTGCCGGACGCCAGCGTCGACCCGGACTTCAAGGACAATCCGTGGGTGACGGGTGTGCACGCGGCGGTGCGGTTCTACGCGTCCGCGCCACTGGTCACGCCGGAGGGTCATGCCCTCGGGTCGTTGTGTGTGTTCGACCTGGTGCCGGGGGTGCTCGACGCGGAGCAGATCGCCCGGTTGAAGGATCTGGCGCAGATCATCCTGGCGCTGTTCGAGCGGCGCCGGCAGGCGCGGATCAACGCCGAGCTGGCGGCCCTGGCCGAGGAGCGGCAGCGGTGGACCGACACGCTGCTCGACACGATCGACGTGGCGGTGGTCGCCGCCGACCGGAACGGGCGGCTCACCCTGTTCAACCGGGCCGCGCGGGAGTGGCACGGGAGGGACGCGGACCGCGGCGTGGCGCCGGAGGACATCGCCGAACACTACCGGCTGTTCGAGACCGACGGGAGCACCTTGCTCGCGCCGCACCGGGTTCCGCTGCTGCGCGCCCTGTGGGACGGCAGCGTCAAGGACGCCGAGATGATCCTGAGGAGCCCGGGCCGGGAGCCGATGCAGGTCAGCGTGAGCGGCCGGGCGCTGACCGGTCCGGGTGGCCGGCCGCAGGGCGCGGTCGTCGCGATGAACGACGTGACCAGTGCCCGCGCCCAGCAGCGGGTGATCGAGGCGGCCCGCCGGGAGCTGGCCGCCGCCAACGCGGAGCTGCGCCGGTCGAACACCGATCTGAAGAACTTCGCCGGCGCGGTCAGCCACGACCTGGTGGCGCCGCTGGCGGCGGTCGGCGGCTATCTGGAGCTGATCGGCGACGAGGTACGGGGCCGCCCGCTGACCTGGGTGGAAGCGGCGTCACGGGCGGTCACCCGGATGCGGGACCTGATCCGGTCGCTGCTGGACTACGCGCAGGCCGGCAACGCACCGGTGCGGCGGGTCGCGGCCGACCTGGCGGACATCTTCGAGCACGTCCGCACCGATCTGCGCCCGGCGGCGGAGGAGGCCGGGGCGGCAGTCGAGGCGGACGGGCCCCTGCCGGCGGTGGCCGGCGACCCGGTGCTGATCCGGCAGCTGCTGCAGAACCTGATCGGCAACGCGATCAAGTACCGGGATCCGGCGCGGGACTGCCGGGTCACGGTGTCGGCCGGGCACGACCATCGGGGCTGGACGGTCCGGGTCGCCGACAACGGCCTCGGGATCCCGCCGGAGCAGCGGGAACGCGTCTTCGACATGTTCACCCGGCTGGGCAACGGGACGGCGGGCGGGCACGGCATCGGGCTGTCCACCTGCTGGCGGATCGTGGAACGGCACGGCGGCCGGATCGTGGTGGACGAGACCCCGGGCGGGGGAACGACGGTGTCGTTCACCCTGCCCGAGGAGGCGTGACCTTCCGACACCGGCCATCAGCGGTCCATCCGGCGTTAACCTGCGGCGACGTAGCATCCGCAGATGACCGCCGTGCTCACCCCCACCCGCGCCGACCTGGCCCGCCGGGTCGCCGAGACGCTCCTCGGCGACAGCGGCAACCGCTGGCGGCACACCGCGGGCGTGGCCGAGCGGGCCGCCGAGCTCGCCGACCGGCTCGGTCTGGACCCGGACGTGCTGGTCGCCGCCGCCTGGCTGCACGACGTCGGCTACGCCGCCCCGATCGCCCGGACCGGTTTCCACCCTCTCGACGGCGCCGTGCACCTGAGCGCCGAGGGCTGGCCGGCCCGGATCGCCGGCCTGGTCGCCTACCACTCCGGCGCCCGGTTCGTGGCCGCCGCCCGTGGCCTGGCCACCGAACTGTCCGCCTTCCCGGACGAGCGCAGCCTCACCGCCGACGCGCTCACCTACGCCGATCAGACCGTCGGCCCGGCCGGGCAGCGCGTCGACACCGAGACGCGCTACGAGGAGATGCTGCTCCGCCAGGGCCCCTGCTCGTGGAACGCGAAGGTGGGCGACGTCCGCCGCCCTCACCTGCGGGCCGTGACCGCCCGGGTCGAGCACTCACTGAAGGCTTTCTAAGAACCTCACGAGCGCTTGCCGGTACGGGGGGAGCGTCCGCAGGTCGACATATTCCTCCGGGCCGTGCTGCCCGTCGCCACCCGGCCCGAAGATCACCGCGTCGACGCCGACCGCGGAGTAGAACCGCCCGTCCGCCGCCCCGTGCTTGCGCAGCAGCGCCCCGTCGAACCCGGCCGCCCGCGCCGACTCCCGCAGCAGGCGCACCTCGGCGGAATCCGGGTCGGCGTGGTGCGGCGCCCCGAGCCCTTCGACCGTCACCTCGACCCCCGGCCCGGCGACCTCGCGCAGGTGGGCGGCGACCTCCTCGGGGCCACGCCCGGCCAGATCGGGGTCGGACGGCGGGAACCGGATGTCCAGCAGCGCCCCCGCCTGCGCGGGCACCACGTTCGCGGCCTGGTTCGGGGTGTCGATCCGGGCCACGTTCACCGTCGTCACCCATTCCTCGGCGGCCGGGACCGGGTACCGCTGGAGCAGCCGGCGGACCGCCTCGACCACGGTGAGCAGCGCGTTCGTGCCGAGCCACGGGTAGGCGGCGTGCGCGGTCCGGCCGGTCGCGGAGAGCCGGGCCCGCAGGATGCCCTTCGACTCGGGCACGACCCGCAGGTTGCTCTGCTCGCCGATGATCACGAACCCGGCCCGGACGCCCTGCTCCACCTGGTGCCCGGTGCCGTCGAACCCGCCCACCTCCTCGTCGGTGACCAGTTGCAGGGCGAGCGGGTACGGCAGGCGGGGCGCCAGGTCGCGGAACACCCCGGCCATCACCAGGGCGGCGGCCTTCATGTCGTGGGCGCCGCGGCCGTACAGCCGGTCGCCGTCGCGTCGCGGGACGAACTGGTGCGGCTCGCCGGGGACGACGTCCAGGTGGGCGTTCAGGATGACGCGCGGCGTCCCCTCCGCGGAGGTCAGGAGGGCGCTGGGCCTGCCGTGGGACTCGAAGTGGCGTACCCCGAAACCGGGACCGGCCACCGTGAGCAGGAAGCCCAGCGCACGCCGCAGCTCGTCCGGCCGATCCGCCGTCGAGCGGATCGCGATGAGTTCCGCAAGCTCCTCCATCGCAGCAAACTACCGCGGAATCTGCTCACCGGCCTCGATGGCGACCTCGAGCCGGTTGCCGGTGGGCGGCAGCGGGCAGGTGGCGAACTCGGTGTACGCGCACGGCAGGTTCGTCGCCCGGTTGAAGTCCAGGGTGACCGTGCCGTCGGCGGCCGGCGGCGCGATGAACAGGCTCCGGTTCGCCGCGTAGGTGGTCAGCCCCGACGTCGCGTCGGTGAACAACACGAACAGTGACCCCGGCGTGCTGCCGTTGAAAGCGATCAGTGACTGCCGCACCCCGCCGACCTCGAAGTCGATCCGGCCCGGCGACTCGTAGACGTGCTCGATCCCCTCCGACACCGAGCCCACCGTTGTCGGCTTCGGCTCGTCGAAAGCCTGGTAGGAGCCGGTCACCATCCACTTCTCGTCGGCGGGATAGGCGGGCGTGCCGGGGTAGCCGGTGAGTACCGGGTTGTCCGGGTGCCGGGGCCGGACCACGTCGAAGCCACCCCGCCGGGCGATCTCGATCTTCGCGTTTCCGTGACCCACGGTGATGTCGGCGCGCTCGGCGAGCGGCGCGAAGGTGTGCGTGCCGGTGATCGCCGTGCCGTCCACGGTCAGCGACTCACCCTCGGCCAGGGCGACGGTCACGCCCTCCGGCCCGGTGCTCCACGCGCCCGGCGCGCCCTCGAACCGCTGCGGGTTCGCGTCGAGCCAGTGCAGGCCGGTGATGGCGAGGAAGCCGTGTGGATCGGCGCGCCGCTGCTCGTGCTCGGCGTGCCACTGGTCCCACTGGTCCTGGAACGAGATCGTCATGATCAGGACTTTAATCCCTACTTGTTGCGTGGGAGATTGGTGCGGGGCGTGACATCTGCTACGTTCCGATGCAGGTCATGAGCGCCAGCGCGAAGCCCCGGCTCGCTGGCCGGCAACCCTTCCGTTCGCGACGGGGTGCCCCGGGTGAGGACCGGGCCGCTGCCGTCCGGCAGCGGCAAAACGGCGAACCCGTGGAGGCGCGGTCATGCCATCTCTGTCCGTCATCGGCGACGATCTCAAGGTCGAGCTCCCGTCCGGCGAGGCCGTCCGCTTCGCGCACCTCGACTACGCGGCCTCGGCGCCGTGCGTGCAGGCGGCCGCCGACGCGATCCAGGACCTGCTGCCGCGGTACGGCAGCGTCCACCGCGGCACCGGCATCCGGTCGCACAGCTCCACCGTCGCGTACGAGCTGGCCCGCGACGTGGTCGCCGAGTTCACCGGCGCCCGCGCGAGCGACACGGTGATCTTCACCCGGAACACCACCGACGCGCTGAACCTGCTGGCCCGGGCGCTGCCGCCGGGCGCCACGACGGTCCAGTTCGACGGCGAGCACCACGCCAACCTGCTGCCCTGGCCGAACCCGGTCCGGTTGCCGGTGCCTTCATCCGGTCTGGTGAAAGAAGCGCTGGATGCGGCTCTGCGCGAGATCACCGGGCCGGTCGTCGTCACCGTCACCGGGGCGAGCAACGTCACCGGCGAGGTGTGGCCGGTGCGCGAGCTGGCCGACGTCGCGCACGCCCACGGCGCCCGGGTGGTCGTCGACGCCGCCCAGCTCGCCCCGCACCGCCCGATCGACCTGGACGATCTCGGCGCCGACTACGTCGCGTTCTCCGGCCACAAGCTGTACGCCCCGTTCGGCGCCGGGGTGCTGGTGGGCCGCGCGGACTGGCTGGACGCGGCGGCCCCGTACCTCGCCGGTGGCGGCGCCGTCACCGCCGTCGGTGACCGTCCCGGCGACCTGACCTGGGCCACCGGGGCCGCCCGGCACGAGGGCGGCACCCCGAACCTGCTCGGCGCCGTCGCCCTGGCCGCCGTCTGCGAGGCGCTCCTCACCGCGGACCGGGCCGCCCTGCACGCTCACGAGCAGGACCTGCTGACCCGGCTCCGGGACGGTCTGGCGACCGTGCCGGAGGCCGTCGAGGTCAGCCTGTTCGGCCCGGCCCACCCCCGGGTCGGCATCGTCTCGCTGGCCCTGCCCGGCCACGACCCGGCCGAGGTCGCCCAGCGGCTCGGCCGCGAGCACGGCATCGGGGTACGGGCCGGCCAGTTCTGCGCCCACCCGCTGACCCGCCGGCTGACCGGCGCCGGGCGGACCGGTTCCTGCGGCGACGGGACGCCCGGGCTGCTGCGGGTCAGCTTCGGCCTGGGCAGCACCGACGGTGACATCGACCGGCTGGTCGCCGGGCTGCGCGCGGTACTCACACCCCAGTAGCGGTACTCACACCCCAGTAGCAACCCGGCAGGAACGCGGACCCGGCCCCGGCAGGCCGATGATGCGTTCGTGGCGACGTGGATGAGGCGGCTCCGCGACCGGCTTCCGGCCGGGCGGGGCCTCAGCGACGGGGACTGGGCGGGCCGGCACCGGCTGCTGACGGTGCTGCTCGGCGTCGTCATGGTGCTGCTCACCGTGTACGGGGTGCTCACCGGGGCCCACCCCACCGAACTCCTGATCACCGACGGCCTGGTGCTGTCCAGCCTGGTCGCGGCCACGGTGCTGCGCAACCGGCGGGTCCGGTCGCTGGCCGTCGCGCTCGGCGCCGCCGCGGCCTGCGCCGGGTTCGTGGCGTTCTGCCACGGCCTGACCGAGGCGCACTTCGCGTTCTTCGTCGCCATCCCGGCGCTCGCGCTGTACCGGGACTGGGCGCCGTTCGGCGGCTTCCTGCTCGCCACCGTCGCCCACCACGCCGGGTTCGGCACCTTCGAGATCGAGCACACCTTCGGCAACGACCAGGCCCGGGAGAACCCGCTGGTCTGGGCGCTGCTGCACGGGGTGGCGGTGCTCGCCGCCGCCTCCTTCCAGATCGTCGCCTGGCGGTTCAACGAGACCGCCGAGGAGCGCGCCGAGGAGCACCTGAGCGAGAGCCGGGCGCAGCTGTCGGTGGCGTTCGACGAGACCCCGGTGCCGATGGCGATGTTCACCCCGGACGGGCGGATGGTCCGTACCAACGCCGCCTACCGCGAGTGGCTGCGCCTGCCCGCCGTGCTGCCCGACGGCTTCTCCCTCGCCCACCTGCCACTCGCCCCGGTCACCCCGGACGAGCCGCAGCTGGGAAGGATGCTCACCGACTCGCCCGAGCCGGTCACCGTGACCCGGCAGTACCGGCGCACCGACGACGGCTCGCTGATCTGGGCGCAGACCCACGCCACCGGCCTCTACGGCCGGGACGGCGCCCTGCGGCTGATCTTCGTGCACTGCCTGGACGTCACCGCGGTCCGCGACCACGAGGCCGAACTGCGCCACCAGGTACGCCACGACTCGCTCACCGGGCTGCTGTCCCGCAAGGCGTTCGAGCACGACCTGGCCGCGCTGCTGGCCGGCAGCGCCGAGCCGGTCAGCGTGATCTACCTGGACGTCGACCGGTTCAAGTCGATCAACGACGGGGCCGGGCACGCCAGCGGCGACGATGTGCTGCGCGCGCTCGCCCAGCGCCTCGGGCAGGTCGTCCCGCCCGGCGCCCTGGTGGCCCGGCTCGGCGGCGACGAGTTCATCGCCGCCCTGGCCGGACCGTCCGGCACCGGCCTGCGGGTCGGCAACAGCATCCTCGCCTCGCTGGCCGAGCCGCTGCCGGTCGGCGCCGTCGAGCTGCCCGTCTCGGTCAGCGTCGGCGTCACCACCGCGTTCGGGCCGATGCCGGCCGAGGACGTGGTGCTCGCCGCGGACACCGCCATGTACGCGGCGAAGCGGGCCGGCGGCAACCGGATCCAGGTGTACACCGACGAGCTGCGGGTGCCCGTACAGGAGAAGATCGCCGCCGAGGGCCGGCTGCGCCGTGCCCTGGCCGGCGACCCGCGGGTGACGCTGCCGCTGTGGTTCCAGCCGGTGGTGTCCACCGTGACCGGGCAGATCGCCGGCGCGGAGGCGCTGGTCCGGATGCGCACCCCGGACGGCGGGATCCTGTCCCCGTACCACTTCATCGGCGCCGCCGAGGAGACCGGCCTGATCGTGCCGCTCGGCGAGCACGTGCTGCGCTCCGCCGTCGAGCACCTGCTGCACTGGTCCGACCGGCTCGGGTACGTGTCGGTCAACGTCAGCCCGCGGCAGCTCGCCGAACCGGACTTCGTGCCGATGGTCGCCGGCGTGCTCGCCGGGCTGCCCGGCCTCGACCCGTCCCGGATCGTCCTGGAGATCACCGAGACCGCGCTGCTGTCGTCCGCCGTGGACGTCTCGGAGCGGCTCACCTCGCTCAAGCAGCTCGGTGTGCGCATCGCCCTGGACGACTTCGGCACCGGATACAGCTCGCTGACCTGGCTCAAGTCGCTGCCCGCCGACATCGTCAAGCTGGACCGCTCGTTCGTGGCCGGGCTGGCCGAGGACCCGCGCAAGGCGTCGATCATCCAGGCCGTGCTGTGGCTGGCCCGGTCGCTGGGCATGTCCACGATCGCCGAGGGTGTCGAGGAGCTCGCCGACTGGGCGGCGCTGCGGTCCGCCGGCTGCCCGGCCGTGCAGGGCTACTTCTTCAGCAAGCCGCTGCCCGCCGCCGAGTTCGACGGGATGCTGCGGTCGCCCGTCAGGGGAGTTCACCTGGACGAAACCATGGGGACCGCTGTCGCCGGTTAGAGTCCGCCCATCCTTGACGACGTTGATCCCTTCATCGGCACCGCGGCCACCGATCTGCCTCGCGCACACGGTCTCGCCGCTACCTGGTGGTGGCCGAAACCGCAGGTGGGCAACACCCACCCGGGGGCCACCTCACCCTTCGGCATGGTCTCCGCCTGCCCGTACTCGGGGGCGTACCCGACCGGTTACGGCAGGTACGCCAAGAACACCGAGGGCGTGCCGGAGGAGATGTTCGACCGGCTGAAGGCGTCCGGGTTCACGCACTTCCAGCAGTCCGGCACCGGCGCGATCCGCAAGTACTACAACTATGTCCGCGTGACGCCGATGACCCAGCCGCTCGACGACCTGGGCCAGTCCTGGTCACTGGAGGACGAGCGGGCCGAGGCCGGGTACTACGCGGCCAACCTGGACACCGGGGTGCGCTGCGAGATCACCGTGGGGGAGAAGGTCGCGGTCCACCGCTACACCTTCCCCGACCACCACAGCGCCCGTGTCGTCATCGACCTGTCCTGCGGCGGCCTGGCCATCGACCTGGGCCGGACCGTGCCGCTGCGGGCCCAGGCCGAGAGCATGGGACACGGTCGGGCGCAGGGCACCGTGGTGATGGAGGGCATCCCGCTCTCGGTGCACATCGAGGTGGACAGCCCCGGCTGGCGGCAGATGCTCTGGTACGACCGGCGGCTCATCCCCGGCGGCACCCGCCTCGACTTCGACAGCATCCGGCACACCACGCTGCGCCCGTTCGGCATGCTCTTCATGGGCCCGGCCCGCGCCGGGCAGACCATCGAGGTGCGGATGGGGTTCTCGCTGCGCGGCTGCGACCAGGCCCGGGAGAACCTGCACCGGGAGTGCGGCACCGGGACGACGGCGTTCGAGACGGTCCGCGCCCGCACCCGGTCCCGGTGGCGCGACCACCTCGGCCGGGTCCAGGTCGACGGCGGCACCCCGGCGCGCCGCACGGTTTTGGCCACCGCGCTGTACCACTCGCTGATCAAGCCGTGCATCGCCGGCGACGAGAGCCCCAACTGGCCCGGCCCCGGCCCGTACGCGTTCGACATCTGCACCATGTGGGACATCTACAAGACGCAGCTGCCGCTGCTCTCCGCGATCGCCCCGGACCGGCACCACGACCTGCTCGAATCGCTGATCCGGGTGTGCGAGGAGGAGGGCAACTTCCCGATCGGCTACCGGATGGCCCGCGGCGCCGACCGGTTCTTCCGGCAGGCCAGCGCCCTCGCCCACACCGCGCTCGCCGACATGCACGCGCTCAACCGGCCCGGCATCGACTGGACCTGGGCGCTCGTGCACATGGTCGACGACCTGCGCCGGCTGTACGGCGAGGACTTCTGGGAGCACGGCGTGGTGCACCCGATCACGCACACCCTCGACCTGGCGTACGCCCACCACTGCACCGCCACGGTGGCCCGCGCCCTCGGTGACCACCGCCTCGCCGCCGACCTGGACCGGCGCAGCCGGGACTGGGTGAACGCCTTCGACCCGGCCACCGGCCTGCTGCGGGACTCCGAGTTCTACGAGGGCGGCAAGTGGAACTACTCGTTCCGGCTGCTGCACGACATGCGCGGCCGGATCGCGCTGGCCGGCGGCGACCGGGCGTTCGCGCGGATGCTGGACCGGTTCTTCGGCTACGGCGCGGAACCGGTGAAGCAGCCCGGCCGCGGCCCGGACCCGGCCGAGATGGCCGCCGGGTACGCCCTGAACCGGTTCGAGGGCCTCAACAACGAGCCCGACATGGAAGTGCCCTGGGCCTACCACTACGCGGGCCGCCCGGACCGGACCGCCGAAGTGATCAACTCGGCGCTGACCTGGCAGTTCGGCACCGGACCCGGCGGCCTGCCGGGCAACGACGACTCGGGCGGGCTGAGCGCCTGGTACGTCTGGGCCTCCCTCGGCCTGTTCCCGGTCGCCGGCCAGAACCTGTTCCTGGTCAACACGCCCGCTTTCGAACGCGCCGCGCTCCAGGTCGAGGGCGGCGAGTTCGTCATCGAGACCAGCGGCCACCGCGCGAACCCGATCGGCGTCGACGGCCTCGACCGCGACCCGGCGCCCCAGTACGTGCAATCCGCGACCCTCAACGGGAGGCCCCTGCACGGCACCCACCTGTCGGCCGCCGACGTCCACCACGGCGGACGGCTGCACCTGCGGCTCGGCCCCGAACCCTCCACCTGGGGGCACGGGATCCGGCCGCCGTCCCTCGCCGATTCCCACCCTAAGGAAGCCCGATGAGCCGACCCACCCGCCGACTCGTCATCGCGGTCCGCGCCGACCCGGTCATCTGCGGACACTCCGGGGAGGCCCGCAACCTCGCCGAGGTCGCGCTCACCCGCGGCTTCGACGACGTCCGGCTGCTCACCTGGCCGGTACCGGCGCTGCGGGCGGCCGGCCTGCCGCTCAAGCCCCTGGACCGGCTCCTGCCGTACAGCCCCGGCATCACCGTCGAACGGCCGGAGGCGGTCGGCGACTACCGGGTGCCGGACGGCCGCCACCTGGCCGGGCTCACCGGCCGGCTGGTCGAGCTGCTGAGCGAACCGGTGCCCACCGTCTGCCTGTCGATGTACCTGGTGCCGCACACCCAGGTGATCAACGACGCGGTCACCGCCGCGCGCGCCGCCGGATTCGCCCCCGACGTGCACACCATCGCCAAGGCGGTCGGCTCGGACGTCACCAACGTCATCCGGAACTGCCTGCGCGAGGGCCGGTTCGGTGCGGCGACCGTGCTGCTCACCACGTTCCTGGCCAGCGACGAGGTGGTGGCGGTCTCCGAGTACACCCGCGACGAGATCATCGCCGCAGCCGAGGAGGTGGACGCGCACCGCGGCACCCGCTTCGCCGAGCAGTGCCGGGCCCGCGTCACCGTCAGTTACCCACCGATCGACGCGTCGGCGTTCCTGGACCTCGACCCTGACGCGGTGGACGCGGCCCTGGCACGGCGGGGTCTGCGCCGGGACGGGTACATCCTGTTCCTGTCCCGGGTGGCCCGTGCCAAGGGCATCTACGACCTGGTCATGGCGTACGGCCAGATGCGCTGCCGGGACGACGTGAAACTGGTCGTCGCCGGGACCGGGCCGGCGTTGGAGCACGTCCGCGCGATGGCCCGGGACGACGACCGGATCGTCTTCCTCACCGACGTCGATGACGACGAGAAGCCGCTGCTGATGGCCGGGTGCGCGGCGTACGCGCTGCCCACCAAGCCGGAACCGGACTTCGTCGAGACGTTCGGCATCGCCCTGGCCGAGAAGGCCCTGGCCGGTGGGGGCCCGATCATCACCACCACGACCGGCGGCGTCGGCGAGGCGGTCGGCGACACCGCGGTGATCGTCGAGGCCGGCGACGTGCCGGCGATCGCCGAGGCGGTCGACCGGGTGGTCCTCGACATGTCCGCTGAACAGCGACGTGACCTGGAGAAACGCGCCCGGGCCCACGCGCTCGCCTTCGACCGGGGCGCCGTGTTCGACCACCTCTTCACCGCCAGGACCGCGTGAGTGGTACGGGCGGACGGGCCCGATGATCCATCGAGGTCCGTCCGCCCGGCATAACGATCCTGTGTATCCCCTGTGCCCGGGTCGTGTCATCCGGCGCTGATCGGGTATGAAGTCCGCCAGCGCCTTCACAGGGAGAAACCGTGCTCCGCCGCATCCTCGGGTACCTGAACCAGCGCGTCGATCCGGCGCCGAACCCGCTCCGCATCACCGTGCGCGACGTCGACGGTGATCTCGCCCGGCTGCGCGCCGCTCCTGCCTGGGGGCGCGACCCGGGACTGCGGGATCAGGCCGACCGGCTGCTCGACGTGCGGGCGGTCCTGGCCCGGCACGAGGCTCAGATCCGGCCCTCGGCGGCCAGCTTCTCCAACCGGGCGTACCCCTCGTTGACGCCGACCTCCATGCCGCTCTGAAGCCAGGCGTCCCGGCTCTCGAAGCTCTCCACCAGCGACTGGGCGTGCAGCCGGGTCCGCCCGTCGCCGAGGTCCTCGAACCACAGCGTCTCCAGGGCCACCCCGTCCGGCTCGCCCTCGAACGTGAACGTCTGCACGATCCGGTCCGGGCCGACCTGGTGGAAGCAGCCGCGGAACGCGTACGCCTCCTCGCCGCGGCGGGACACGTACCGCCAGTTGCCGCCGTCCCGGGCGTCCCAGTAGTCGATCTCGTTGGTCAGCGACTCCGGCCCGTTCCACAGGACGAACACCTCCGGGTCGGTGTGCGCCCGGAGCAGCTGCTCCGGCGTGGCGGTGAAATCCCTGGTGATCCGGATGATCGGCAGTTTCGGGTCGGCCTCGATGCTCGTGTTCATGACTTCTGTCCTCTCCGGTGGGGGTCCGTCTCGTCGATCTCCGCCAGCACCCGGTCCAGGCGCTGGTAACGCTCCTCGGCGCGTCGGCGGTAACGCTCGATCCACGCTTCCATCTGGTCGAACACCTCCGTCTCCAGGCGCACCACGCGTGGCTGCGGTCCCGGCGGGCGGCTCACCAGGCCGGCGTCCTCCAGCACGCGGAGGTGCTTGTAGACCGCCTGCAGCGACATGCGGTAGGGCTCGGCGATCTGATTGACCGTCGCGTCGCCGCCGGCCAGCCGGTGCATCATGTCGAGCCGCGTCGGATCAGCGAGAGCGGCGAAGACCTTCGACATCGTGTCGGCTGACATCCGTACCTCAATTCAACCTCTTGGTTTAAAGCCAACGTAGACCGGCAGCGTCGCAGTGTCAACCAGAAAGTTTAAAGACCAGCTCGGGGCCGTTTTGGCGGCGGTTCCCCGGGAAACCCGCCGTAAACATTTCCTCGACAGTTGGTTACTCGACTGTGCCCTTTCGGGGCGGTTGCCGCCCTACCCTGGATCTCACTCATCCTTGGCGTAGCGGGAGGGACCCCACGTGCACGACGACATGCTCCGGCTGCTCGACGACTGCATCGACCGGATGCTGCTGACACGCGAGCGCCTGGCCGCCGCCCGCCGGGTCCACCCGGGCGAACGCCACACCACCGTCCTGTCCGCCATCGCCGCCGCCCAGCTCTTCGCCACCGAGGCCACCCGCGCGCTGCCCGGCCCCACCCCGGCGCCCCTGCCCACCGCCCTGCACGCCGGCCCGGCGACCCGCCCGCATTCCCCGGCCCGCTCCGCGGCCTGACGTCCTCCGCTTCTCCTCACTCGCTCCCGCCTTCGCTTCTCCTCACTCGCTTCCGCCTCCGCTTCCTCACTCGCTCCTGCGTTCGTGCCTGAAGCCCTCCGCCTCCTCTGACTTGCTCCTGCTTGCGCGGCCGGCGTCAGAGACGCCCGCCTGATTTATCCGCTCTTCTCAGTCTTTCAGGCATTCGGGCCCGGGGCCGGCGGGCGGTCGGTGGACCGAGCCAGCCGGCGAGCACCCGCCGCGGCCAGCAGCGCCAGAAGCCGTTGCTCGGCCTGATCGGGGGAGCCGGGCCGTGGATAGTGGGTGGACAGCACCCCGATCACGTCCCCGTCCGGACCGGTGAGCGGAATCGACCGCACCGCCCGTACCCCGGCGTCCAGAACCACCGCCCGGGCCGGCTGCCCGGCGAAGACCCGGCTGCTCGCCACGTCGTGCACCTGCACCGTCCGGGCCCGCCCGAGCGCCACCCCGCACGCCGACGCCTGATCGTCGACCACCTCGAAGAACTCTAGGAACTCCGGCCCGAACCCGCGCTGCGCCACGATCCGCAGCCCGCCGGCGCCCGCGTCGTACAGTTGCACGTTCCCCATCGGCGCCCGGGTCAGCGTCATCGCCGCCGCCAACACCGCCGCCGCGATCGCCCCCGGGTCCTCCACCCGGTAGAACTCCGGCTCGAACAGCACCAGCCCCCGCTGATCCGCCGACGTCATCGCCGCCGCGTCCCGTGCCAGCCGGGCCGCTCGCTGTTCCACGTCGGCCCACCGCTGTCGTAGCTCGTTCTGCACCGTCTGCCGCCAGGCCTCGGCCACCTCCCGGCTGTGCTGTGCCTGCGACCGCGCCCGCAGCGCCTGCCGCAACTGCTCCTCGGCGTCGGCGTGCCGTTGCCGAGCCCGCTCAGCGATCTCCCGGGCCCGTGCCGCATGATCGCCCCGGGCCGGCACAGTCCCATTCTCCGGCCCGGACTCCGGGCTCCGCGCCGCAGTCTTGCCCATTCCCCAGTGTTACCACGCCCCCCGAGACCATGGCACCGGACGACCGATCCACCGCTCCCCACCTGCCACCGGCCCTGCCTGCCACCGACCCACCTGCCAGCCGTCGTGCCTGCCTACGGTCGTGCCTGCCACCGGCCCACCTGCCAGCTTGTGCGGCTGGTTCTCATGGCTGTCTCAGCGGGCGGGAGACAGCCATGAGAACCAGCCGGGTCAGCCCAAGCCTCCGGCTGGTCCTCAGTGCTGTCTCGACCGTCCTGAGGCAGCACTCACGGCCAGCCGGACCAGGCAGCCTACGGCCGGGCTTGCCGGGTGTCACGGGTGAGACCGCCGAGATGCCGTCCCGGTAGTGGTGATGACTGCCGGGGCGGCGTCTACTGGTGGGCGGTGGCGCGGTCCAGGATGTCGTCGGCGGGGCAGCGGCCGCGGTACACGTACCGCTCAGTGAAGTCAGCGACCGCATCGCGCAACTCGCGGGAGACGCCCTGGCGGGCGAGGGCGCCGTAGGCGGCCAGGAAACAGTCCCGCGCCGCCGCGGCCAGAACCGGGTCGGTGAGCGCGTCGCGGGCCGCACGCTCCCACAGCGCGGACTCGCCGGTGAGACGGGCGACGGCTGCCCCGGCCTCCTCCGCGGCCTGCGGGTCGTCGAGGAGCACCGCGGCCACGGTGGCCGGGATCCGCCAGTCGTCGCCGGGCTGGCGGTCGGCGACGTCGAGTTCCAGGTGCCCGCGGGCGGCCACCGGCGGACGCAGCCCGGCCCGGTGCCGTTCCAGTTCGGTGCGGGTGATGTGGCCGGTGGCGCGGATCCGCTGCCGGGGCGAGGCCCCGGTGCTTCCGGGGGTATCCATGACGTACGCCGTCCAAGCTGCCCGCGGATCCTCGGGCACCGGTACGGTCGGCAGGTCCCGGCGGAGCGCCTGACGTACGCTGCGCCACCCGGCGGGACGGCCGTGCCGCAACGGCGAGTTCGCGAACGCGGCCGCGAGCACCGGGGTGAGCCGGTGCGCGAGCTGCCAGCGCCGGGGGAGTCCGAGCGGCCCGCCGCCGTCGAGCCCGGCTTCCAGGCCGACCCGGATGCCGGCGGTGGCCGTACCGATCGCGGACCCCGGCGCCTGCGGGTGCACCGTCCCGGTGGCCTGCGGAACCATGGTGAGCCGGTGCTGCTCGACGATCCGTGCCGACGCGGCCAGATCGTCGCCCATCCGCCGCAGCGCCACCTCCAGTCCCGGTGACGGCGGCCCGCTCACCACCAGGATCCGCGGTGACCGGGTGTTCAGGAACCCATGCCGCAGCGGACGCCGCCCGGCCGGCGCACACGCCGGATCCACCAGGAGATCGACCGCGATGCCCACGAAACCGGGTAGTCCCGGCGTGAACGCGCCCGCCGCGACGAACTCCTCGGCCATCCGCTCGTTCAGGATCCCCATGTCCGCCTCAACTCCCCGTCGCACCCGGGGCGGCGCCGCCCCGTACCCGTCTCGCCGTTCCCATCGGGCTCGTCGTCCGCTTCGGAGGCCCGTTCCGGAGCGACGAGCATAGCATTCCCATCTGCTTAATAGGAATATTGACCTGACTGGCTTCGACCCCGATTTCAGGATGGGTTCCTAGGATGCCCTAGGGGTTGTAGGGGTGGAAATAGGGGGTGGGGGAGGGTAAGTGCCGGACCTGCGGTCACGTGATCCGCCATATCGTCAGCGCATGCCATCGAAGAGCCTCACGGTGCGCCGCGCCGCGCCGGCCGCGCCCTTGTTGCTGCTGGCCCACGGCCTGTTCCGGCTGGTCGGTGGAGCGTACGGTCCAGGGCTCGCCCAGACTCTCGGGCACTGCGCTCTCGCTGCCGCGCTGTTGGCGTTCGTGGTGCTGGCGGCGGCGGTCCATCCGTACGCCTCCAGCGCCGGCCGGCACCTCGCCTCCGCCGGCCTGGCCGCGACGATCTCCGGGGTCGCCTGCTTCCTCTGGACAGTCGTCGACGGCCTGAACCCGGCGTTGCGGGCTCCGCTTCCCGTGCCGCTCGCGATCGCGGGGCCGCTGCTGTTCTCGCTGGGCATGCTGACCCTGCTCGGACTGCTGGTGGCGGCCCGCCGGGTTCCGGTCTGGAGTCCACTGCTGTTCGGCGCCGGCATCGCCGCGGGGCTCATCGAGATCGGTCTTCTGCCGCTCGCGGCGCTGATCCTGCTGGCCGCGCTGGCTCCGTTGGCGCGGCCCGGCCGTACCGCCGTGGTCCCGGACCGCGGTGGTCGCGCGCTCGTGGGTCCCGCCGATGAGTCGTCCCGCCCGCTGCTCTCGGTGGGCGCCTCTGCCTACGACGATTGACGGCTCGCCCGCTGATCTCAGAGGTGCCTTCACCCACGCCGATCGGCGGGTGCTGTCGGCTGCCCTGCTGCTCGTCGCTTCTAGGATCTTGTGCGATTCGTGCCGGCGCTGCCTGCCCAAGATCTATCAGGTTCGCGATCTTGGGCGGAAAGTGCTGGATTTCCGCAGCTCAGCGCACAATAAGGAGCAAAAATTCGATCTTGTGCGCCCGGCTCCGGCGTCGAATCCACACGATCGGGCACTGGCCCGGGAGCCCCGGCCGTAGGTGTGACGGCATCGCCCCGGACAGAGGGCTTGACTACTCGCCGTTCAGCACCCAGGAAGAAGGCTCATTCCCGGAGTGAATCGCACAAGTTCGGGCACGATCCCGATCTTGATCGCCTCGGTCCGGTGCCGCATCCACAAGATCTGTGCACAAGCTCCGTTCTGGACTCGCGTGTCCCGCCCGCCATCGACGCGAGCATCCCGGATCCCGCTGTCCGGTCTGCCGCCGGGGCTATGCGATCGGCTCTGCGTTCCGCTCCGGCATCTTCACTCCGGGCGTCGAGGTGCCGGCCTGTTCGGCAGACGCTCGACAACAGCGAAGAAGGCTCAGCGCGCGGGTGATGGCGCCCGGGTGAGCGGACTGAACTCGAGAGCGCGGGAACGATCACCGCCGGGACGGCTGTGGCCGGGCGTGTTCTTTCCGCGGCGGGCGGGCTACCGATGTCGGGCGGGTCGAGGGCCGCAGCCCTCGACCAGGGACGATCTTCCGAGGGGTCAGGAGTGACGCCGGTCGGAGGTCACGGGGTGTCGAGGACGGTGGCGCGTTTGGCGAGGTACTCGGCGTCTGTCAGCAATCCGGCCGCATGCAGTTCGGCGAGTTTCTGGAGCAGGGCGGACGTGTCGGGGGCGGCGGTCCGGCGGCGGGAGATCAGGTCGGCGAGGAACGCGGCGGCGGCGCGGTCGGTGCTGACGGACACGGTGTTGCCGCCGGTGGTGATCTCCACGCTGGAACGGAACAGTCGATCACGGGCGGTCACCGCGGTGATGTCGGTGAGGGGGATGCGCACCCGGCCGGCGCCGGTGCGCATCAGGGTTCCGGTGCTGGCGAGTTCCAGGCGGTCCGGGTAGACGAGCAGGTAGAGGTCGGCGCCACCGTCGCGGGTGTGGGCGGCGGCCAGCGCCCCGGTGACGTCGAGGCCGTTGCGGCGGGCCTTGTCGAGCGCCCGTACGCAGTGATCGGGAAGCGTCATGCCGTCGTCGGAGGTCACAGCCGGTCACCGTAGCTCATCGACGGGAGTCCATCGGGTGCGTACGCTTGCCGCCCATGGAGGAACGGGTCTTCACCGAACGGGGTGAGCTGGTCCTGCGGCGCCGGGACGGTCATTTCGAGCTGATCAGCAACGGTGTCTTCCTGATGGACACGCGGTCGGGGGAGTCGGAGCGGGTGCTGGTCCGGGCGGCTGTCGCGGCGTGCCGGCGGGAGCGGCCGCGGCTGCTGATCGGTGGGCTGGGGGTCGGGTTCTCGCTGGCCGAGGCGGCGCGGTCGGATGCCGGAGAGATCATCGTCGTGGAGATCGAGCCGGCGGTGGTGGGCTGGCATCGCGGGGTGCTGCGGCCGTTCAGCGAGGGCGCCCTGGACGATCCGCGGGTCCGGGTGGTGGTCGCGGACCTGGCGGCCTGGTGCACCGGGGTCAGCGACCGGTTCGACGCGATCTGCCTGGATGTGGACAACGGCCCGGGGTGGACGGTGTTCGATCACAACACGGGGCTGTACCGGCCGGCGGGTCTGGCGATGCTGCGCGAGCATCTGCGGCCGGGCGGGGTGCTGGCGGTGTGGAGCGCCGCCCCGGAGCCGGGTTTCGCGGAGACCCTGGTCCGCGTGGTGGGGCCGGTGCACACGGTCCGGGTGCCGGTGCGGCGGGGCGAGCCGGATGTCGTCTACGTCGCGTCCCGTGCGGACGAGGGGTGCGACGGCAGGGGGTGAACGGATGACGGCGTGCAGGGCGCGGCCCGGATGGTGGTCAGGCGTTCGGCTCCGGCGATTCATCCGTACGGTGGATTCGTCGTACGTCAATTCGTTGTCCTGTCCGGCAGGAAAGCATTTCGTTCCACTGATCGGCCGGCTTTTGTGGAATTCCGGCTTAGGGCGGAATGTGCGCTGGTGGCGGCGGACCGGCGAAGATCAAGTGCGGACACCCGTCCGGGGTACGGGGGAACATCGCGCTGTGGTGACCTGGTGCCCGGGACAAATGCGCTGTTAGGCTCGCGGGAACCGAAGGGAATTCGGCTGGAGAAACGCTCCCGGGGGCGAAATGGAATTCGAGCGCCGGCGACGTGTGGAAACGCGTATAGAGGCACAGGCGGCGGCCGCCCAAAGAGATCAACAATTGTCCGGCCCGGCCGTCCGGCAGAGTCGCCGGCCCCGGCACGCCGGGCTGTTCGAGGCGGCCCGGCGGCTCGACGCGGGCCTCGGCGCCGCCACCCGGGCCCAGCTGGCCGAGTGGATCCGCGGGGAGTATGCGAACGAGTTCGGCGACGTGCCGCTCGGCCTGCTCGCCGTCTGCCACCTCGGCCCGCCCTATGTCGATCACCGGCTCGACCTGTGGCAAGCCATCGTCGAGCACTACGCCCCGGCCGACGCCGTGCCGGACCCGTTCGCCCGTGCGCGGATGATGGTCCGCTCCGGCGCCTACGCCTTCGTCGAGGTCTACGCCAGCGGCGATCTGAAACCCGTCCTCGCGGACGGCACCGTCGTCGCCTGAAAGGTCGTCACATCCATGTCGGAATACGATGCGTACCTGCGCGGCAAGGTGGAGGACGTGGAGCTCCTCGTCAAGGGGCTGCAGCAGGGCGTCGGCGAGGTCGGGCTGCGGGTGGAGCACGTCGGCCGGCGTGCCGAGGAGGTCAGCGACCGGCTCCAGGCCCTCGCCCGCGCCTTCGAGGACTACGTGCAGGTCGCCGCCCGGACCGCCAACGTGCAGCGTGCCGAGACCCGGATCGGCGTCGTCGAGGCCCAGCTCAACAGCCAGTACGGGCACTACAACGTGGTCCGTAACGTCGCCACCGGCATGCTGCAGGGCTTCGACACCGGCATCGTCTCCGACGACACCATGCGCGACGTCGGCGAGCAGTTGATGATCCAGACGCCGCGGTACTGGCTGGCCCCGGTGCTGGTCGGCCTGCGTGCCTGGATCGCCGACGACCCGGAGATCTGCGATCGGGCCCTGGGCATCGCGTTCGAGCGGTCCCCGGCCAAGACGTCACTGTTCATGGCGCTGGTGCTGCGCCGGCAGGGCCGTGGTGAGGCGTCGCTGCGCTGGCTGCGGCACTATCTGGCCGCCCTCGACCCGCAGGCGCTGGGCCGCGAGTTCGCGATGGTGCTGGAGAGCATCTCGCAGGGCGCGTTCGGCCCGGCCGGCGTCGCCATGGTGCAGGAACGCCTCGACGAGTGGCGCGCCCACCTGCTGCGCGACGAGAGCCGCGAGCAGGCCCAGATCGACCGCTGGCGCACCGAGCTGGACCGGCACGCCGGCCCGTCGTCGGCGGACCGGTTCCCGCGGCTGGCCGAGATCTCCCCGCAGTGGCCGCAGATGGACGACGCGCTGGCCCGGGCCGGCGCGCACGGCTCGCTGATCGACGCGTACGCGGCGATGGCCGCCGAGGTGCACACGCCGCCCGCCCGGATCGAGGACCACGTCGACGACATCCTCGACCAGCTGGTCCGCGGCTACGACGACGAGGAACTGCCGCTGCGCCGCGAACACGCCCAGCACCGGGCCGTGGTCGACAACGGCGGCGACCTCGACGCGGCCCGCCACGCCCTCGACACCGACCTGCTCGCGCTCGACAAGACGTACGACTACCTGACCATCCAGAGCGAGTCCGCGCTCAACCCGGACCGGCTCGGCGTCAGCCGGGCCACCCAGCGGATGGCCGTCTCCTCCTGCCACGAATGGTTCAACCGGGCGCACGCCCTCTACACCCGCGACTACCGCAGCGGCGTGCCCACCGACGTGGAGGCCGTCTTCGACCAGACGCACAACCTCACCGGCGCCGTCTTCCGGCTGCCGCCCTGGACCGGATCGTTCGCCACCCCGATGGACGACCTGGAACGCGACCTGGCCGCCCACTGGGACCGGGCCGCCCAGCCGTTCCTGGCCAGCTTCGACTTCGACTGGACCCGCAAACTGATCCTGCCGGCCGCGGTCACCGTCGTGCTGGCGCTGTGCGGTTTCCAGCACCTCGGCTTCCTGCTGGCCGCCGTCATCGTCGGCGGCGTGTGGGGACTCGTGCTGTGGTCGCAGTCGCAGACCGCCGAGCAGCGCCGCGAGGCCGCGCGGAAACAACTCGAGGACGCCAAGCAGGACTCGCTGCGGCAGCTGCGCGGCGCTGGCGCCGAGGTCGTCGACTGGAGCACCGCGTTCCGTAACGCCGACCACCGCGAACACGAGGTCCGCGAGGTCATCGCCGACCTGGCCACCGCCGGCGCCCCCCGAACAGGAGCTTCGCGATGACGGCACCGTCCAACGGGCAGCGCCCGCCGCAGATCCCGGCGCCCCGCGCCTCCTTCCCGGAACGCGTCGAGGAGGATGTGCCGTGGGCCCGCCGCAGCACCGGGCGGCCCGCCACCAGCCGCGAACGCCGCATCGTCCGCGACCTGCCCGGCTGGGACCCGCTGCCGCCCGGGGAGAACCTGGTCCGCCGCCGGGCCCGGGACTGACCATGTGGGTCACCGGAGGCGCCTTCCAGACCTGGGCCGGCTTCCTGGACCGCTGGGCCGCCGGGGAGAACGCCGACCCCGCCGCCCTGCCCGCCCTGGACCCCGGCCACTTCGCCGGCGACAGCTGGGCCCGGCTCACCGACCGGATCACCGGCGCCCTCGACCAGCGGCTCACCACCTGGTCCGGCACCCTCGCCCGGGAGCTCAGCGCCGCCCGCGACGAGTTCACCGCCGCCCACGCCCTGCATCAGGCCCGCCGGCAGCTCACCACGATCCGGGCGCTGGCCGCCGCGCCGGCCCTGCCCGAACAACTGCGCAGCCGGCTCACCGGCCTGGTCGACGCCCAGATCCGTGGCGTCCAGGACCAGCTGGAACAGCACGTCGACCGGATGCGCCGGGCCGGGCGCCCGCACCGCGCCGTCGAGGCCCGGCGCCGCACCATCCGTGACAACCCGCTGACCGCCGCCCTCACCAGCCCACCCGGCGCCACCGGCGCCGGGTGGGCCATCGACCCCACCGCGACGCCCCGGCGCCGGGTGATCCTCGACTGAAACGGCCCGGGAGACCACCGATGTCCAACTATCACGAGGCCGGCAAGGACCTGGACAGCTACCTGTCGGCACGGGTGCCGCTGATCGGCGTGCACAGCATCGAACAGACCCGCGCGCTGCGCCTGATCAAACAGGTCGCCACCGATCCGCGCCGCGCCAACCAGGCGTTCTGGATCTACACCCGGGCGCTGGGGCTGCGCGACCTGCGTACCGGCGCCCCCGCCCTCGACGACCACTCGCTGACCGGCGCGATGGACTTCGCCGCCCAGCGGTTCAGCGCCCGCGCCCAGGCCACCGTCGTCTTCGTCGACCCGGACGATCTCAGCGACGACAACACCGCCAGCCGGCACGTCGCCGAACTCGCCCGCCTCGCCGAGGCCAACTCCGGCAGCGTCGTCATCCTCACCGACACCCCGCTGTGGAACGGCCTGGAACGCCTCGGCATGAGCGTCACCCTGGACCTGCCCGACGCCGCCGAGATGTACGAGGCCATCTTCGACTTCCTCCGCGACCACCACGGCGTCGTCCCGATCGACTGGTCCGAGCAGGACGCCCGCCGCGCCGCCGAATTCCTCGTCGGCGTTCCCGAGGGCACCGCCATCAACGTGATGGCCACCCTGGTCACCAAGGGATCGGTGGAGAAGGCCGACGTGCAGAAGCTCGCCGCGTTCAAGGACAAGCACTTCGGCGCCCTCGCCGGCCTGGAACGGGTCCGGCTCGACGCCGGCGACACCGAGATCGGCGGGCTGACCAGCCTGCGTGCCTGGCTGCGCCGCAAGCAGCGGCTGATGACCGCCGACCTGCGCGGGACCCGGCTGCGGGCGCCCCGCGGGGTGCTGCTCGTCGGTGTCCCCGGCTGCGGCAAGTCGCTGTCCGCGAAAGCCATCGCCGCGGTGTGGGAGCTGCCGCTCTACCGCCTCGACCTGGCCGCGATCATGGGGAAGTACGTGGGACAGTCCGAGGCCCGCCTTCGTGAGGCCCTCGACACCGCCGACCGGCTGGCCCCCTGCATCCTCTGGATCGACGAGATCGAGAAGGGACTCGCCGGGCAGGACGACAGCACCGGCGTCAGCCGCCGTCTCATCGGGCAGTTCCTGTTCTGGCTCCAGGAGTCCCGGCACCGCGTGTTCGTGGTCGCCACCAGCAACGACGTCCGGTCGCTGCCGCCGGAGCTGCTGCGCAAGGGCCGCTTCGACGAGCTGTTCTTCGTCGATCTGCCGGACGGTGAGGACCGGCAGGAGATCATCGGCATGTACTACCGGCGGTACGTCGACCAGGACCCGCCCGCCGAACTGCTCGACAAACTCGTCGGGCTCTCCGAGGGGTTCGCCGGCTCCGACATCCAGGCCGCCCTGCACGAGGTCGGCGAACAGGTGTTCCTCAACGGGCCCGAGTCGCTGCGGCCCGACTTCGTGATCGACACGTTCACCAACACGTTCCCGCTGAGCCGTACCAACCCGGAACAGATCGAGGAGATCCAGGCGTGGGGCCGCGACCGGGCCGTCCCCGCCGGGCGGGCCCTCACCCGGGCGCCCGCCGACACCGGGCCGCAGCGCCGCCGCGTCGTGGTCTTCGGGGACTGATCACCATGACCGACAACGATCACCCGCGCGGCGTCTGGGACCCCACCAACCTGTTCTCCGCCCCGCCGCCGGACGAGCAGCCCACCGTGCCCGCCGCTCCGGCTGTCCCGGGCACCTATTTCGCCTTCGAGCAGCAGCCGGCCGCCCCGGACCCCATCGTCGCCGACCCCGGCCCGGCGGCGGATCAGCAGCCCACCATGCCGGTCAGTGGCCCTGCCTGGGGTGGTCTCCCGCCGCCCGGGCCGCCGGCGTGGGAGAGTCCGCCGCCCACGAGCTTCTCAACCCCTCCGGTGTACGGGGAACCCGCCGCCGAGACCTGGCAACCGGCCGTCTCCAAGAGCCCCAACCGGCTGCCACTGATCATCCTGGCCGTCGCCCTGCTGGCCCTCGCCGGAACCGCCGGGGGCATCCTGCTGGTGCGCTACCAGGACCGCACCGAGGCCGCCGCCGTTCCGGCAGCCCCCGCCGACGACGACGTGCCCGCCGACATCCCGACGACATCCGGCGAGACCTGGACGCCCGAGCCCACCCCGACCACGCTGGAGGCCACCGAGGCCGCCGACCCGCAGGCCGCCGCCCTCGCCCAGCTGGAGCAGCAACGCGACGATGACGTCGCCACCGTCGTACCGGCCGGTCAGTTCGTCGCCCAGATCGCCTCCAAGTACCCCGGCATCAGCGACCCCCTGCAGACCACCGCCGACGGCTCGCACGTCTTCCAGGCCACCGACATCCTCGCCGAGCACCAGCGACTCCGTGCCCAGCACGGCGACGCCGACCATCCGGTGATCCTGCTGAAGAGCACCGACTACGGCAAACAGCAGCTGATCAACGGCCAGCCGCTCTGGGTCACCTTCGCCACCGGCGACTTCCCCGACAAACAGTCGGTGCTCGACTGGTGCGCCAACCAGTTCAGCGACCTCTCCACCGCCGAACTGAAGAACCAGTGCGACGCCCGAACCCTCCGAGCCGCCCCATGACCACCGACCCACCCCCGCCCTGGGCGATCCCCGACCCCGGTGACCACGACCAGCCCACGACGGAATCGTCCCAGCCGGCCCGGCCCGGGCCAGGCGCGGACCGGCAATCACCGGTCCCGCCGCCCGATCCGGTTGACCCCCGTGCCGAACCGGCGGCCGCCGACGAGGAACGGCCCCTGTTCGAGTCCGGCGATCGGCTCTTCCCCGCCGGTCCGGTATCCCGGCCGCATCGGCCATGGACCACCCCGCCCGACCTGCCCCGCACCCGCCGCGACCGCACCGTGGAAACCCCCGGCTCCAGCGACCTGCCACCGGGCCACCGCCCGCCGCCGGAAGCATCCGGAGGACCGCCGCCAGGCCGCCGCCCGCCGCCGGAGACACGCAGCGGACCACCCCCGGGCCGCCGCCCGCCGCCGCTCCCGGGAACAGGGGGACCGCCGTCCGGCCGTCGCCCGTCAACCTTCTCGGAGACAGGTGGGCCGCCCTTCGGCCGTTGGCCAGAGCCGTCGGAACCACCCGAATCTGGCGGGCCGCCGGTCGGCCGTCACGTGGCAGGGCCGCCGGGGCCTGACGGAGCAGCGCCCCAATGGCGCAAACCGGGACAACCGCGCCGCGAGCCGCCACCGGGCTCGCGTCAGCCCGCATCGCCCCCCACGCCGGGGCGCTCCGGGCAGCCGCAGCCGCCGTCGGCTCGGGGCAGGTCTGGAAAGTCGGGGCCACCTTCGGCGTGGGGCGGGCCCGGAGAGTCGGGGTCGCCGTCAGCGCGAGGCGGGCCTGCAGCGGGAGGCCGGGCCGGGCAGCCGTGGGCGGGGCAGGGGCCGGGGGAGAGCGAAGTGCCGGGAGACCGCACACCGCCGGGTGAGGGACGGCCGGAGACCGACGAGGCGGACCCGCACGTCGGCGTGATCGCCGGGCATGTGCGGGTGACGGCGGCGGCGCTGTCGAACCGGTCAGCGCCGGGAGTGCTGGCCGCGTCGGTCGCTGCCGTGATCAGCATCGCCGCCTGGGCCGGCCGGTCCCTGGCCGGGGACGTCGGCACCGGCCTGCTGCTGACCGCGGTGCTCGTGCCGTTGGCGCTGGTCGCCGGCCTGGCGCTGGCGCACCGGCTGCTGCCCGCGGGTGGCGGTTCGGCGGCGGTCCGGGAGTTCACCGTACGCGCCGCCCACGGCACCGATCTCCGGGTGAGCATCCGCACCGCCGCGCCCCGTGATGCCCTGCGGCGCGGCGACCTGGTCCGGGTGATCCCGGCCCGGCACGCCGGCCTGCTGCGCCGGAACCCGGCCCGGCCCGGCCCGCTGCGCGCGGTGGAGTTGCTCACCGCCCTCGGTGGGCCGGTGGTACGCCGTGTCGACGCCGACCCGTCGCTGCCGCCGGTGCAGATCGCCGGTCTGACCCTGGCGGTGCTGTTGCTCGCCTCCACCGCCGCCGCCGTACTGCTGATCTGACCGTTCCGGCGGGTGGATCAGTCGTCGAGGGCCTGGTAGACCGTGGTCCAGAAGTCCCTCGAGCGGGGCAGGGTCTGGTCGCCCGCGTGGGCGCGCTGCAGGAACAGCAGCGCGGTCAGGTTCTCGGCGGGGTCGTTGTACCAGGCGGTCCCGTAGAAACCGGGCCAGCCGTAACTGCCGGCGGACGGGCCGAGTTCGGTCCGGCGGGTCCGCACGCACATGCCGAAACCCCAGCCCATGGCGTCGAAGTAGCCGGGCCGGAAACCGGAGACCGCCTTCTGCGCGGCGCTGAGATGGTCGGTGGTCATCAGCGTCACCGACGGGCGGGACAGCACCCGCTCGCCGTCGTGGACTCCGCCGGCGAGCAGGGTCGAGGCGAACGTGAGGAAGTCGGCGGGAGTGGAGACGAGACCGCCGCCGCCGGACTCGAACGCCGGCGGACGGCTCCAGCGGCCGTCCGGGGCGTCGTCGACGACCGGTTCGCCGGTGGGGGCGTCGTCTCGGGCGTACGCCGTCGCCAGCCGCCCGAGATCCGCGCCGCCCACGGTGAACCCGGTGTCCGTCATGCCGAGCGGTTCGCAGATCCGCTCCCGCAGCGCCTCGCCGAACGTCATGCCGGTGGCGCGGGCCACCAGCACACCGGTCACGTCGGCTGCCGTGTCGTACATCCAGCGGTCGCCCGGCTGGTGGACCAGTGGCAGCGCGCCGAGCCGCCGCAGCCATTCCGCGCGCGGGGCGGCGTAGACCGCGGCGAGCGCCTCGGCGATCGGAACCGTCCCGGGCTCGGCGAGGACCATGCCGGTGCCGAGCGTGAACGTCAGCAGATCGCGCACCGTGATCGGCCGGTTCGCCGGGACGGTGTGGTCCAGCGGCCCGTGCGGGTCGGCGAGCACGGTCATGTCCGCCAGTTCGGGCAGGAGGTCGTCGACCGGGTCGTCGAGGCGCAGCGTGCAGTCCTCGACGAGGGTCATCACGCAGGCCGCGACGATCGGTTTGCTCATCGAGCCCAGGCGGCAGATCGTGTCGGCGGCCATCGGGGTGGCCGAACCCGGACCGTCGAACGCCAGGGTCCCGGCCGCCTCGGCGTGCACCCGGCCGTGGCGGGCGAGCACGGCGACCGCACCCGGCACGAAACCGGAGGCGACGTGCCGTTCGAGCAGGTCCCGCAGCCGGCCCAGCCGTTTCGGCGCGAATCCGTCAGCGTTCACCCGTCTCCCCGTTCCGTCTCGCCGTCACCAACCAGCCCGAGCCCGCCTGGGCCAGGCGGAGACCCGCCCTGAAAGGCTCGGACCAGCCGGAGGCCGGGCTGCTGTGCAGGGTCAGACCGGTCAGCGCCATGCCGGGTGACAGGCCGCCGAGGACCAGCGCGGCGTTCTCACCCGGCCGCGCCGTGTCCGGATCGTGGCGGCCGCACAGCCGCAGAATACGCAGCACGGTGACTTCGTGCCGCCCGGCCGGCCACAGGGTGTCGCCCCGGCGGATCGGGCCGGCGCCGACCCGGCCGGTCACGGCGGTCCCACCGGCCGGATCCGGGAAGACGTCCTCGATCAGCATCCGATGTTTCTACCCCCGGCTGGTTCTCAGGGCTGTCTCGACCCGGTCGAGACAGCCCTGAGAACCAGCCGGGGGTGACCGCAAGGGGCATGCATGAGCGGAGGAAAGGGACGGTCCGGAGGGGACGCCTGCCGCAGCCGCGGGGTGTCACGGGACCGTCGTTGGCCCGTACCAGAAAGTGGTGTGACCGATCGCTGCGTGAGGTCGCCGACGGGGGGTCACGGGGTCAGAAGCGCTGGAGGCCCATCTCGTGGCGCAGCCCGTTGCTGACCCAGACCTGCAGGCGGACGTGGGTGAACCGGGGTGGTATCCGGCCTGCAACCCGGGGTGGCCACCCCGCCGGTGCGGGGATTGAACGACGTTTCAAGGAGCGGCAGGAGCGGTGTGAGGACCACGCCGTGCCGCGAGCGTCGCGGATGCCGCCGTCTCGTCGTCGGAGGGGCGAAGGCGGCGGGCTGGTGCAGACTCCAGTAATTGATCTTCGTGTGCCGGCGCAGCGGGGGCTCAGGGGATGCGCCCGGCGGCCGGAAACGCCCGCGCCTCCAGGATCTCGGGGATCCCGGCCGAAGTGTGCTCGCGGACCTCCACCCCTTACGCTGGACCACGAGAGCTTCCATGCCCAGGCGGAGGGGCGGGAGCGCAACCAGCCTCCAGCCGGTCGGCGGTGTCCTCTCGGCGGGCCGGTGGCCGGGCAGCCGCTCGTGGACCGCATCGGCCCGGTTCTGGATCGTCGGGACAGGGGGACGCCCTCGGGTGCGGGGGCGGGGATTGAAATGTTTCAAGAGTCGTGGTTGACTCACCGGGTGACACTCCAGCCGCGCAACGGGCGCGCACCGTCGGTCAAGGACGTCGCCGCCGCCGCGGGCGTCTCCCTCGGCACCGTCTCCAACGTCCTCAACCGGCCCGCCGTGGTCAGCACCGCCACCCGGGAGCGGGTCGAGCGGGCCATGGCCGAGCTCGGCTTCGTGCGCAACGAGTCGGCCCGCCAGCTGCGTGCCGGCACCAGCCGCGCGCTGGCCTACGTGATGCTCGACGGCGGCAACCCGTTCTTCCACGACGTCGCCGAGGGCATCGAGACCGCCGCCGAGGACGCCGACCTGTCGCTGTTCGTCTGCAACTCCAGCGGCCGTTCCGAGCGCGAGATCAAACACATCGACCGGCTCGTCCAGCAGCGCGTCCAGGGCATCCTGATCACCCCGGTCGACCCGGACGCGCCGCACCTGCGCGACATCTCCCAGCGCGGCATCCCGTTCGTCATGGTCGACCGGTTCAGCCGGGACGGCGGGCACTGCTCGGTCGCCGTCGACGACGTGCTCGGCGGCCGGATCGCCGTGGAGCACCTGATCGACCGCGGTCACCGGCGGGTCGCGTTCGTCGGCGGGCCGGACAGCATCGGCCAGGTCCGCGAGCGGCTGCAGGGCGCCCGGGCGGTCTGGGCCGAGTTCGGCATGCCCGAGGAGGACCTGATCCACCTGCCGACCGAGGCGCTCACCGTCGCCGAGGGCCGGTCGGCCGGCGAGCGGCTGGCCGGCCTGCCGAGCCGGCGCCGGCCGACCGCCGCGTTCTGCGCCAACGACCTGCTCGCCCTCGGCCTGCTGCAGCACGCCGTCACCGCCGGCCTGCGGGTGCCCGACGATCTGGCGATCGTCGGGTTCGACGACATCGACTTCGCCGCGGCCGCCGCGGTGCCGCTCACCTCGGTGCGCCAGCCGCGGCAGGAGCTCGGCCGGACCGCCGCGCGGCTGGTGCTCGACGAGGCCGGCAACCCCGACCACACCCACGAGCAGGCCACGTTCGTGCCGGCGCTGGTGGCCCGCGCCTCCACTGGTACCGTCCGGCGGTGATCCACGACCTGTACGAGGTCATCCACAGCCGCCGCGACGTCCGCGCCGAGTTCACCGGCGCCCCGGTCGACCCAGGCGTGCTCGACCGGGTGCTGACCGCCGCGCACGCCGCCCCGAGCGTCGGGCTGTCCCAGCCGTGGGACTTCGTGCTGGTCCGGTCCCGGCCGCTGCGCGAGGCCTTCTACCAGCACGTCCAGTCCGAGCGGGACACCTTCGCCGCGACCCTGGACGCCGACGCGGCCGAACGGTTCGCCCGCATCAAGATCGACGGGGTGCTGGAGTCCAGCCTGTCGGTCGTGGTCACCTACGACCCGTCACGCGGCGGGCCCGCGGTCCTCGGCCGGCACGCCATCGCCGACGCCGGGCTCTATTCGGTCTGCCTCGCCATCCAGAACCTGTGGCTGGCCGCGACCGCCGAACGGCTCGGCGTCGGCTGGGTGTCGTTCTACCGCGAGGAGTTCCTGAGCGACCTGCTCGGCATCCCGGCGGGCATCCGGCCGGTCGCCTGGCTCTGCCTCGGCCCGGTCACCCACCTCGAAGACGTGCCCGACCTGGAACGGCACGGCTGGCGCCAGCGGCGGCCACTGAGTGACGCGCTGCACGCCGACCGGTGGGGGCAGTGATGCGCCTGCACGTGGGCTGCGCGATGTGGTCGCTCAGGTCGTGGCAGGGGCGTTTCATCCCCGCCGGCCCGGATCGGCTGCGCGCCTATGCGGGCTGGTGCGACGCGGTCGAGGGCAACACCACGTTCTACGCGACGCCGTCACTGTCGACGGTCTCCACCTGGGCCGCCCAGACACCACCGGACTTTCGCTTCGTCCTGAAACTGCCCCGCGCGGTCACCCACGACTCCAACCTCTCCGACGTTTCGGCTCTGTCGGAATTCGTTCGGGTGATCGAGCCGCTCGGGGACCGCGTCCACGCGCTGTGGATACAACTGCCGGGATCCTTCGGACCCGGCGACCTGCCGGTCCTCTCCCGGTTCCTGCACGGCTTGCCAACCCCTTTCCGGTACGCCGTGGAAGTCCGCGATCAGGCCTTCTTCCACGACCCGCGCCGGCTCGAGGAGACGCTCGCCCAGGCCGGGGCGGAGTGGGTCCCGTTCGACACCACCGAGTTCTTCCGTACGCCGCCGACCAGCGACGCCGAACGCGACGCCTGGCTGAAGAAGCCCCGCATGCCGCTGCGCACCACCGCCCTCACCGACCGCCCGATCATCCGTTACCTGGGCCGCGACGCCGAGGACCGGACCGTCGAGGGCTGGCGCAAGTGGGTGCCGATCGTCGCGGGCTGGCTGCGCGAGGGCCGGTCACCGACCTTCTTCGTGCACACCCCGGACAACGCGGACGCGCCCGCCCTGTGCCGCCGCTTCCACGACGAGGTCCGCGCGCTGGTGCCGTCGCTGGCCCCGCTGCCGGAGCCGGCGCCGATCGAGGAGGACGGCCCGCCGACGCTGTTCTGATTGCGGTACCGTGCCGCCCATGACGCAGGCGCACATCGAGCAACAGGGCCGGGACGAGGCCTGGGTGGAGCGGCATCCCGGCCGGCCGGTGACGATGATCCTGGCGGTGCTGCTCGCGATCCAGGTGATCGGCATGTTCGGGGCGCTGCTCACCGCCGCCGTCACGACCGGCGACCACGCCGGGATCCTTGATCCGAACCTGGAGCGGTTCGGCGACCCGAAGGACTCGATCCCGCTGATCGGCCCGGCCGAGCTGTGGAACCCGCTCCTGTGGATCTTCGGCCTGCCCCACTCGATCGTCGTCATGATCAAACCGTTCCCGCTGGCCGGTCTCCTGCTCGCGGCGGGTTCGCTGGTCGTGGCCGGCCGGCGGTGGGTGCGGCCGGCGCTCTGGACCGCGGCATTCGTGGCGCTGACCGTGCTGACCTTCTCGCCGTGGGGTTCGGTTCTGCACGTGTGGCTGATCGACTGATGGGCGTCCTCTACGACTACTTCCGCGCGCCCGACGCCGCCGCCGTCGCCGCCCTGATGGACCGCACGGAGGCCACCTCCCCGGCGAACCTCGGCGACTGGCCGACCCCGGTCGTCGAGCTCAAACGGATCGACCCGGTCGTGGTCCTCGGGCAGCTGATCGGCTTCATCGACCCGTCGGCGCGCGGCACGGCCCGGGACAGCCTGGTCTGGCCGCCCGGCGGCGAGCAGGACACCGCACACGAGGGACCGTGGGTCACCCTCCTGCCCGACACCACCCGTGACGTGCTGGCCGGGTTCGACGACGCCCGGCTGCCGGAGGTGACGGCCCGGTGGGTGCGGATCGAGGAGTTCGGCGACCACCGCGACGGCGACGAGGCGTTCGCCGCCGAGACCATCACCGAACTGACCGTGCTGGCCCGGGCGGCCCGCGACGCAGGCGAGCACCTCTTCTGCTGGATCTGCCTGTGAACCGGTGACGGCACGGCGGCGTACGGCCTCTTAGGAGCGAACCAGGAGGCCAGCCGTGACCATGCCGTTCGGGGTGATGCAGGTCGACGTCCTGATCCTGGCGGGCGCCGCGGCCGGTGCCGTGGCCGCCGCCGGGACCTTGGACGACGCCCGCACCGCCACCCGTGACAATCTCGCCCTCGCCAACCAGCGGGGCTGGGCCGCTGCCGCCACCACCCGCGCCGCCGAGGACGCCTGGCACGCGTACGCCGGGCGGCTCGCCGGCGACATGCGCGCGTTCGGCCGGGAACTGCTCGCGGCGGCCGGGCTGGTCGGCGCCACCGACGAGCGGTCCGGCCAGGAGATCGGTGCGAAATGAGCACCCTCACGCTCGCGGACCTGCTCAACGTCGACGCCGGGCCGTGGCACGCGGCGGCCGCCGGGTGGCGGCGGCTGGCCGACGGGATCGACGACGCGGCGGAACAGTTCATCCGGTCCAGCCGCGACCTCGCCTTCGCCTGGACCGCCGGGGAGGGCGCGCAGGCGGCCACCGGCAAGGCCGCCGGGATGCGCGACCGGGTCAGCAACTCCTACAACCCGGCGCGGCGGGTCTTCGACGCGCTCGACCGGCACGCCTACGCCGTCAACGAGCTGCGGCAGACCGCGGAGGGCATCGTTGCCGCCGCCCGGCAGGCCGGTCTCGTCGTCGACGTCGCCGCCGGCACCGTCCAGCAGCCCGCCGGCGCCACCGCTGACGTCGACGGCATCGTGGCCGACCTCGGCACGGTGCTGGAACGGGCCCGGGCCCTCGACGACGCGACGGTCACCGCGATCCAGGTCAACATGCCGTCCACCATCACCCCGCCCGGGCAGCCGGGCCTGCCACCGGTCACCCGGGAGCAGCTGCAGGCACAGCAGGGGCGGACCCCGGCGCAGGTACGGGCGTGGTGGGAGACGCTGACCCCGCAGCAGCAGGAACAGGCCATCACCGGGATGCCGGAGCTGGTCGGCTGGCTGGACGGGGTACCGGCCACCGACCGGGACGTCGCCAACCGGATTCGGCTCGACCGCGACCGGGACGAGCTGGTGGCCCGGCAGACCGAGCTGGAGCGGGAGATCGGGCACAAGTACGAGGACGCGCGGGGCCGGCCGGCGGGACGGGTCTTCGCCGCCGAGATGCAGAACCTCCAGGCGGAGCTGGCGAGAGTACGGGGCCGGATCGGCGACCTCGGCGACATCGAGAACAAACTGGGGGAGCTCGGCCCGAACGGGATGCTGCTCGGCATCGACCCGGCCGGGGACGGGAAGGCGATCGTCGCGGTCGGCAACCCGGACACGGCCCGGCACACCGCGGTCTGGGTGCCCGGCGTCAGCACGGACCTCGCCGACGTCGACAACGACCTGAAGCGTGTCGTCAACATCCAGCAGGTCGCCGACATCCGCACCGACATGCCCGGTGACGTCGCGGCGGTGCTGTGGCTGGGCTACGACGCGCCGGAGATCAACACCTCGGCGCTCGGCAGCGAACGCGCCGAGCAGGGCGCACAGGCGCTCGACCGCTTCACCGACGGCCTGCGGGCCACCCACTCCACGGATCCGTCGCACGTCACGGTGGTCGGGCACAGCTACGGCTCGACGGTGGTCGCGGAGGCGGCGCTGAACGGGGACGGGCTCGACGTGCAGGACATCATCACCGCCGGGAGCCCGGGCATGCACACCGACCATGCGTCCGATCTCGGCATCGACCCGCGCCACGTGTGGGCCGGCCGGGCCGAAGGCGACGGGATCGCCGGCTGGGCCGGCAGCATCCCCGGGGTCCACGACAACGAGCCGAGCGACGAGGACTTCGGCGGCAACCGGTTCACCGTGGACACCGAGGGACACAGCGCCTACTGGGACAAGGGCACGCAGAGCCTGTTCAACCAGGCCAACATCATCGTCGGTAACTATGGGGAGGTCGGTTTGGATCACGGAAAGGCGCCGACATCATGAGCCGGTGGTCACGCGGCATCGGCTGGGCGCTGGTGGCCGCCTTGATGGTGACGGCCGGATGCTCCGTCAAGGAGGAGAACATGCAGACGATGGCACAGGCCGACGCCACCCGGCGGGTCGGTCAGGACGCGGAGGTGGTCCGTGCGGCGGCCGGCGCGGGCGACTTCAGTCAGGCGAACGCGAACGTCTCACCCTGCGACGGCAGACGCGGCGAGCTGTCCGACACCGACGAGGTCTACTACATCCAGGGCCTCTATCAACTGCTCATCCCGGCGGAGCAGCACCGCCCGGTGCTGGCGAAGGTGAAGTCCGCTCTGATGAGCAACGGCTACACCGTCACGAAGGAGCGTGACTACGACGCCGGCGGTGGCGAGATCTTCGCGAAGACCGAGGACGGCCACGACCTGATCATCGCCAGCGGCGAGGGCCGGGCGATGTCGCTGATGCTGTCGTCGCCCTGCTACCGGACCCCGGGGCCCTGACCGGCCGAGGGCCCGGCGAACGCCGGGCCCTCGGTACCGATGTGGTCAGGAGTGCGGGCAGGTGGCGCGGTACTCCTGGATGGCCGAGCCGGACGGCGCCGGGCACAGGAACTGGTCGTACCGGGTGTCGTTGTCGATGAAGCGCTTGAGCCAGGACAGGCTGTACTTGGCCACTGTCACGCTGCCGCCCTGGGTGGGCGCGGAGTGGCTCGCGTTGTTGAGTTCCAGGTACGCCTTCTCCGGGGCGGCGCCCATGCTGTTGTAGAACGGCTCCGCGTGCGAGGTGACCGACGCGACGGTGTCGTTCTCCGCGCCGATGATCATGGTGGGGACCCGGACCGTGGACCAGCTCTTGGTGCCGTGCCACGGGGTCATCGGGACCGCGGCCTGCAACGCGGGCCGGGTGCGGGCCGCGGCCAGGCTGCCGCCGCCGCCCATCGAGTGGCCCATCACGCCGAGCCGGGTGGCGTCGATGCGGGTGCGCACCGAGCTGGTGGTGGTCAGGTAGTCGAGCGCGCCCAGCAGCTGGGTGCCGCGGCTGTCCGGCTGGTCGAGGGTGCTGCGGGTGTCGATGGTGATCACCACGAAGCCCTGGGAGGCCAGGCGCGGGCCGAGCCACGCGATGCTCGACTGGGACGCGGTGAAGCCGGGGGAGATCGCGATCGCGCCGAACGTGCCGGCGGTCGTGCTGGTCGGGTAGTAGATGGTGCCGCCGCCGAACGTGGAGACGCTGGACCGGCTGACGGTGGTGGTGGCGATCGCGAAACTGCCGCGGGCGGCCTCGATGCTGGCGTTGGTGGGGGCGGGGCCACGCTCGTACGGGTTGGCGGCGACGGCCGGGGTGGTGGGCGTCAGGACGAGGGCGGCGGCGACGCCGGCGGCTGCCAGGAACGAGCGGGTACGGGTGGGAACGGGCATCTGGAACTCCCTGGGGTCGTGGGATTCCCTGTAATCGAAGGATGTCGATTAGTTAACCCGGGAGTAACAAAGCCGGGGTAATCCCACCCCACTACCTGCCGTGGCGATATGTCCGGCGGTAAATCGGTTGCGAGGGCACGGCGGCTCGGCGAGGGTGATCGCCATGACGTACTGAGGCACTTCCCCGCGCATCCCACCCGGCCCACGACACCGGCCGGCTCCGCCACCTCCGCGTGCTCTGCGCCGCGCCGAGGCCTCCGTCATGCGAAAGAAGCGCCTGCCTTGTCTCAGCAGCACACCTCCGCCACCGTCGAGATCTTCGCCGCGCCCGGCAGCTGGATCGAGTCCGACGCCGTCGACCAGTGCCACCAGGTGGCCCGGCTGGACGGCATGATCCACGTCGCCGGGATGCCCGACCTGCACCCCGGCAAGGGCGCCCCGATCGGCGCCGCGATGACCTCGGCGATCCTCTACCCCTTCCTGGTCGGCTCGGACATCGGCTGCGGCATCGCGGTCTACCCGGTCCGGCTCAAGCGGGCCGTCCCGGAGAAGCTCGCCGCCCGTTTCCCCGACCTGGACGAGCCGGTCGGCGCGGACGGCCTCGACGTCCCCGCCGGGTACACCGACCAGCTCGGCACCGTCGGCCGCGGCAACCACTTCGTCGAACTCGCCAAGGTCGGCGAGGTCCTCGACGCCGGGCACGCGGCCCGGCTCGAACTGGCCGCCGGCGACCTGGTCCTGATCGTGCACAGCGGCTCCCGCGGTCTCGGCGAGCGGATCCTGCGCGCGCACACCGAAGCGCACGGCGCGGGCCCGGCCGCCGACCCGCAGGCGTACCTGGCCGCCCACGACGACGCGGTCCGCTGGGGCCACCTGAACCGGCGGCTGATGGCCGAGCGGGTCGCCGCCGCCCTCGGCGCCGAACTGGGCGACCCCGTCACCGACGTCTGCCACAACTCCGTCGAGGTCCTCAGCGTGTTGAGTTCGGGCGCGTATGACGGCCGAACTCAACACGCTGAAAGGGTTTACCTGCACCGCAAGGGCGCGGCGCCGGGCGACGGCCAGGACGTGCTGATCGCCGGCACCCGCGGCACGCGCTCGTTCCTGGTGGCGGGTCACTCCGGCAGCGCGGCCGGCTTCTCGGTCGCGCACGGCGCGGGACGCAAGATGTCGCGGGCCGACGCGCTGCGGCGCGGCAGGGCCAAACACACCGTCGAAGAGCTGCGGCGTACGGCGGTGGGCTCCCTGGTCGTGTGCGGCGACCGGCAACTGCTCTTCGAGGAGGCGCCGACCGCGTACAAGAAGATCGAGCAGGTGATCGGCGACCTGGTCGCGCACGAGCTGGCCACCCCGGTCGTGAGCACGCTGCCGCTGGTCACCTACAAGACCGCCGACCTCGCGCCCCGCCGCGGCGGCCGCCGATGAGGGCCGTGCCGGTGGTGACCTGCTGGATCGGCCGGTGCCTGGCGCCGCACCGGCCGCGCCCGGTCGACCGCCCGCGCAACCAGGAGGCGGTCACCCGCCCGCGGATGAGGAGGTGGGCGCGGTGAGCGTACATCTGCTGGTGTCCGCCGGTCGCGGACCGCAGGAGTGCGCATGGGCCCTGGCCCGGCTGGTCCGGCGGCTGGAGGCCGACGCCGCGCGGCGGAAGATCACGACGCGGCGGGTGGAGAGCGTGCCGGGGGAGCGGCCCGGGACGTTCCGGTCGATGATCGTGGAGATCGCCGGGGACGGGGCGGACGCGTTCGCCGCGTCGTGGACCGGGACGCTGTGCTGGCAGGCGCCCAGCCCGTACCGGACCGGGCCGGGACGCAAGAACTGGTACGTCACCGCGCAACCGTGCCGGCTCGGCGCCGACAGCACCCCGTTCGACGAGCGGGACGTGGAGATCGTCGGCTGCCGGACCGGCGGACCGGGCGGGCAGCACCGCAACAAGGCCAGCACGGCTGTCCGCGCCACCCACCGGCCCACCGGGACCGTGGTGGTGGTCGACACCGAACGCCAGTTCAGCCTGAACCGCAGCCTCGCCCTGCGCCAGCTGCGGGACCGTCTGGAGGCCGGCGACCGGGCCGCGGGCCGGGCCGTGGAGACCGCCCGGTGGCGGGTGCACGACGAACTGGTCCGCGGCGACCCCACCCGGATCGAACGGCCCTGATTCAGACGGCGCCGAGCTGTTTGACGTGGCGCAGCAGCGGCGCCGACTCGACCCGGTCGACGCCGTCGAGCCCGTTCACCCGCTCGGTCAGGTAGCGGTAGAAGGCGGCCATGTCCCGGCAGATCACCGTCGCCACCAGGTTGGTGGCGCCGGTGGTCGCCGCCGCGAACACCACCTCCTCGTGCTCGGTCAGCGCCGCGCCGACGGCGGCCAGCCGGGCCGGGGACACCGTCATCCAGAGCAGCACCGGCGCCAGGAACCCGAACACCGGCGGGGTCACCTCGACGTCGTAGTACAGCGAGCCGGAACCGCGCAGCTCCCGCATCCGGCGCCGGACCGTCGACTCCGGCCAGCCGGTCGCGGCGGCCAGCTCGGCGTACCCGGCGCGGCCGTCCCGGGAGAGCACCTCCAGCAGCGGGCCGTCGCCGTCGGTGACCGGGGCCGGGTCGCCGCCGGACGCGGGCGGGGTCAGGGCGGCGATCTGGGTGGGCGTGAGGGCGTCGTCGCGGCGGTCCGGGCCGATCATGCCGCCGACGTAGTGGTGGATCAGGCAGTGCGCGCTCACCGACACCAGGTTCGGTGTGCGCGGCAGTTTCTGCAGCAGCAGGGCGGCCCGGTCGGCGTGCGCGGCGACCCGCACCGAGCAGGACACCTCGGTGCCGCCGGAGAACAGGCTCACCCAGGTGGTGTCCGGGCGGCGGGCCAGGGCGTCGGCCAGCGGAGCGGCTCTGTCCGGGCGGGTGTGCAGGCGCAACATCCACGTCTCGTAGCCGAGCCGGACCGGGTTGATCAGCCCGACCACCCGGACCCCGGCGGTCTCGCGCAGCCGCCGGTAGCGCCGGGCCACCGTCTGGTCGGAGACGCCCAGGACCGCGCCCATCTCCCGCCAGCCGGCCCGGCCGTCGATCCGCAGGGCGTGCACGATCGCCCGGTCCAGGTCGTCGATTTCCACCAAAGCACCGTAGCGCAGTGTCGAGATCCGCCGGATGCCCGGAAGAACGTGGGGCGATGTAGCGAACCGGCGGCAGAGTACGGCGCATGCGAAAATGGATACCGCTGGTCGCCGTCTGTCTCGGCACCTTCCTGCTGCTCGTGGACGTCACCATCGTGGTGGTCGCGCTGCCCGGCATCGCCGAGCACCTGAACGCCGGCCCGCACGACCTGGCCTGGGTGCTGGACGGCTACGCCCTGGCGCTGGCCGCCCTGGTGCTCGGCGCCGGCGCGCTCGCCGACCGGTACGGGCGCCGGGCCACGTACCTCATCGGGCTGTCGATCTTCGCGGTGTCGTCGCTGCTCTGCGCCCTCGCCCCGAACGTGCCCGCGCTGGTCGCCGCCCGCGCCCTGCAGGGCATCGGCGGCGCCGCCATGTTCGCCACCACCGTCGCCATCCTCAACGTCACCTACCAGGGCCGGGACCGCGGCGTCGCGTTCGGCGTGTGGGGCGCGGTCAGCGGCGCGGCGACCGCGGCCGGCCCGCTCGCCGGCGGCCTGCTCACCGAGCACTTCGGCTGGCGCTGGATCTTCCTGGTCAACCTGCCGGTGTGCGTGGCCGCGGCCTGGTTCACGCTGCGCGCCGTCACCGAGTCCCGCGCCGGGCGGGCCGGCCGCTTCGACGTGCCCGGCACCGTCACGTTCACCCTGGCGGCGACGGCCGTCACGTACGGGCTGATCACCGCCGCCGACGACGGCTGGACCGCGCCGTCGGTGCTCGGCCCGCTGGCCGCCGGACTGGCCGGTGCGGCGCTGTTCGTGCTGGTCGAGCTCCGGTCGGCAGACCCGATGCTGGACCTCACGCTGTTCCGGCGGCCGGCGTTCACCGCGATGATCGTGGCCGCGTTCCTGTGCCACGCCGCCGCGTTCGCGTACCTGCCGTTCACCACCACCTGGCTGCAGGCCGTCCTCGGGTACGGGCCGGTCGACGCCGGGCTGCTCGGCGCGCTGCCGCTGAGCGGGGCCGCGCTGGTCGTCGGCGCGCTCGCCGGGCGGCGTCTGCAGAACGTCAAGCCCCGCATCGCCGTCGGCGCCGGCCTGCTGCTGATCGCCGCCGGCGACCTCGCCCAGTCGGTTGTGGACGACGGCAGCCGCGCGGCGGTGCTGATCCCCGGCCTGATCCTGGTCGGGCTCGGCGCCGGGGTGGTGCTGCCGGTGCTGTCGTCGGCGGTGCTGGCCGAGGTGCCCCGCGAGCGCAGCGGCATGGCCGGCGGGGCGCTCAACACGTTCCGGCAGCTCGGGTTCGCGTTCGGGGTGGCGATCTTCGGCGCGGTGCTCCAGGACCGGGCGGCGACCGGCGGGTACGCGGCCGGCCTCAGCGGTGTGGCGCTCGTCGCGGCCGGGTTCGCTGTGGTCGCGGCGATCACGGTGTTCGCCCTGGCCGGCAGCCGGACGCCGGCGGCCGGGACGGTCCAAACGGTGAAAAACGGGTGACATCCACTGGCGAGGGTGCGGCAGCATGGCCCCGTGGTGGATGCGCGCGGACCCGTTCGGTACCTGTGGTGGCTGGTGCGGGAGGTCAAGGGCAGGGTCGCACTCGGGGCGATCTACGGGTCGCTGTGGTTCATCAGCCTCGCCGTCACGCCGTACCTCATCTCGCAAGCGATCGACCGCGGCCTCGCGCCGCGCCGCCCCACCGCACTCCTCACCTGGGCCGCGGTGATCCTCGCCGTCGGCGTCGCCAGCGCCTGGCTCGGCATCATGCGGCACCGCAGCATGACCAAACTGCGGCTGGCCGCCGCCCTGCGCACCGCCGACCTGGTGATGACACACGCCACCCGGCTCGGCGCCGCCCTGCCCCGCCGGGTCACCGCCGGTGAGGTCGTCACCATCGGCATCTCCGACGTGTGGACGGTCGGCCGCGCGATGAACATCGGCGGCGTCGGGGTCGCCGCTCTCGTCGCGTTCGCCGCCATCGCGGTGCTGCTCCAGCGGATCTCCGGCCTGCTCGCCGTCGTCGTGCTGGTCGGGGTGCCGGTGGTGGCGCTGACCATCGGCCCGCTGCTGCGCCGCACGCAGCGGGCCGGCGCCCGGTACCGCGAGCACCAGGGCCGCCTCAACGCCCGGCTGGTCGACATCGTCGGCGGGCTGCGGGTCCTCAACGGCCTCGGCGGCAAGGAGGCCCACCAGGAGAACTACGAGCGGGAGTCGGCGAGACTGCGCGAGCAGGGCTACCGGGTCGGCGGGCCGTCCAGCTGGATCGGCGCGCTCGGCGAGGGCCTGCCGGTGGTCTACCTCGCCGTCGTCATCTGGCTGGCGGCGCGGCTCGCGGTCGGCGGCGGCCTCACGGCCGGTCAGCTGGTGGCGGTGTACGGCTACACCGCCATGCTCGTCATCCCGGTCAACGTGATGATCTTCGTCGGGTTCGACGTCACCCGCGGCGTGGTCGCCGCCCGCCGGATCACCGACTTCCTGCGCCTGCCCGCGGACGACCCCGCCGGCCGGCCCGCACCCGCCGGGCCTGCCGTGCTGCACGACCCGGAGTCCGGCGTGACCGCCGAGCCCGGCTGCTTCACCGCCCTGGCCGGCAACGTGCCCGCCGAGTCCGCCCGGATCCTCGACCGGCTCGGCCGCTACCAGCCCGGCGACGCCACCTGGGGCGGCCTGCCGCTCGCCGGGATCGCCCAGCCGGAGATCCGCTCCCGGATCCTGGTCGCCGCCCACGACGCCGACCTGTTCGCCGGCACCCTCCGCGAGGTCGTCGCCGGCCGCGCCGACCCCGACGACGCCCGGATCCGCCGCGCCCTGGACACCGCCGTCGCCCACGACGTCGGCGCCGACCTGGACCGGCCCGTCGACTGGGGCGGGCGCAACCTGTCCGGCGGGCAGCGGCAGCGGGTCCGCCTCGCCCGGGCCGTGCACACCGACCCGGAGATGCTGCTCGCCGCCGAACCCACCTCGGCCGTCGACGCGCACACCGAAGCCGCCATCGCCGACCGGCTCACCGCCGCCCGGCGCGGCCGCGGCACCGTCCTGGCCACCACCTCGCCGGTGCTGCTGGACCGCGCCGATACCGTGCACTACCTGGTCGGCGGGCGGGTCGCCGCCACCGGCACGCACCGGGAGCTGCTGGCCGCCGAACCCGGATACCGGGCCCTCGTCGCCCGCGCCTTCGGAGAGGAGACCGCGTGACCAGCCTGCTGCCGATCGCCGACCGCCGCCAGGTCACCCGGGCCGCCCGGCGCCTCGTCGCCGCCGACAAGCGGGCCGTCGCCGGGTTCTTGGCCCTCAGCTCGCTCGCCGCCCTCGCCGGGCTCGGCGGGCCGTGGCTGCTCGGCCGGGTCATCGACACCGTCGCCGCCGGCGGTGGCACCGGCGACGTGGACCGGCTCGCGCTCGCCGTGCTGCTGTGCGCGGTCACCCAGACCGTGCTGGCCCGGTTCTCGCTGCGGTCGGCGTACCGCTTCGGGGAACGCACCGCCGCCCGCATCCGGGAGACCTTCCTGCGCCGCGTCCTCGGCCTGCCCGCCGCCGTCGTCGAACGCGTCCCCGCCGGTGACCTCGCCGCCCGTGGCGGCACCGACATCGACGCCGTCGCCAACGCGCTGCGCGACCTGCTGCCGCCGATCTTCGTCGGCGTCGTGCAGATGCTGTACCTGATCATCGCCGTCGTCCTGCTCAACCCGCTGCTCGGCGTCGTCGGCGTGATCGGGTTCTCCGGCATCTGGTTCGTCACCCGGTGGTACCTGCGGCGCGGCCGGGACGCGTACCTCGTCGAAGGCGAAGCCAACTCCCGGCTCGCCGAGGAACTCGCCGCCACCACCCAGGGCGCCCGCACCGTCGAAGCGTTCGGGCTGCACGAACGCCGCCTCGCCGCCGGGCACGCCGCGCTCGCCGAGACCCGGCGCACCCGCCTCTTCACCCTCGGCCTGCGCAGCGTCTACTTCCCCCTCGCCGAGTCGTCGTACGCCGTACCCGCCGTGCTCGTCCTCGTCCTCGGCGGGCTGCTCCACTTCGACGGCCACGTCAGCATCGGCACGGTCGCCGCCGCCGTCCTCTACCTGCGGCAGCTCGTCGGCCCGCTGGACAGCATCCTGATCTTCGTCGACCAGTTGCAGGCCGCCGCCGCGTCGTTCGCCCGCGTCGAAGGCCTCGGCGCCGTGCCCGCCCCACCACCCGCCGACAACCGGGAACCCCGCGACGAACAGATCGAAGTACGGGGCGTGCGGTACGCCTACGACACCGGCCGTGACGTCCTGCACGACGTCGAACTGACCGTCCGCCCCGGCGAACGCCTCGCCGTCGTCGGCCTGTCCGGCGCCGGCAAATCCACCCTCGGCCGCCTCATCGCCGGCGTCGACCGGCCCACCGCCGGCAGCGTCACCGTCGGCGGCGTCCCCATCGCCGACCTGCCACCCGACCGGTTGCGCCGGCACGTCGTCCTGGTCACCCAGGAACATCACGTCTTCCGTGACACGCTCCGGGCCAACCTGATGGTCGACGCGCCCGACGACCGGTTACGGTCCGCGCTGCGCACCGTGGGGGCGGACTGGGCCTCCGACCTGGACCGCGACCTCGCCGAACACCCACTCGACGGGGCCCAGGCCCAGCAGCTCGCCCTGGCCCGGGTGGTCCTCGCCGACCCGCACACCGTCATCCTGGACGAGGCGACCGCCCTGCTCGACCCGACAGCCGCCCGTACCGCGGAGCGCGCCCTCGCCGCCGTCCTGCACGAACGCACCGTCATCGCCATCGCCCACCGCCTGCAGACGGCACACGACGCTGACCGGGTCGCGGTGATGGACGACGGCCGCATCATCGAACTCGGCACCCACGACGACCTGGTCACGGCAGGCGGCCCGTACGCGGCCCTGTGGCGCTCCTGGCACGGCGGCGACAGCGTCACGGTTCCCCACTGAATCCGCAGCATGCCGGCTGACCGCACACCCTCCGTCTCCCCCTTCCCACCGTCCGCCTCCCGTCTGTCACCTGCCGCTTCCGCCCCCTCGCCCGCCTTGCCGGCCTCGTTGGGCGAACGACCGTCGCCTCAGCGATCTTGTGCCGGTGAAGCCTCTTCGCGGCTGTTGAGGGCCGGCCCGTCAAGCTCCTGTCCGGCCGGTGCGGTCAGAACCGCACCGGTTGCCGGCGTGCCTTCCCGAACAAACCTTCGCGGCGGATCTTGTGCAACTGGTGCCGGAGCCACGTCCGCAAGATCGAAGTCCCGCCCGAACTCGTGTGCGCGACTCCGGAAATCCGGCACCCCCTGCGCAAGATCACCAGCCTTACCGATCTTGCGCAGGGGGTGCCGGCGCCAACTGCTCAAGATCGCTGCGCGGGCTTGCCGCAGGACGACGGTCCGGCAGAGGTGCCGACGGTGAGCGCAGACGCGGGGGTCACCGCGGACGTCCCTGCGGCTTCCCGGCTCGGGCAACCACTGCGGAGACGGTCGCGGCGCACACCGTTAGGGTGCGCCGATGGATGACGAGTCGAAGCAGTCGCGCGATGACCTCGGCGTCATGGAGCACCTACGGCACCGCATCCGGCTCGGGCGGGAACTCGGCTCCGGCATGGTGCGGGCGGTGCCGCGGCTCCTCGAACTCGCTCATGGAACGACCTGGAAGAGGGACGAGGCGGTGTGGCTTCTCGTCGAGATCCTCGGGCATCGCGAGGTCGATGCCGGATCTCGTGACGACGTCCGGGCTCTCGTGGCGGCCGGGCTTCCGCGGCCGCTCGATCACCCCGATCCCGCGATGCGGGGGGCGGCGGGTTTCCTCCTGGCCAGGGCGGGTGGTCCTCGCACGGCCCTGCGCGACCGCATCGCCGTCGAGGAGGATCGTGAGGTACGGGCATCGTTGCTCGCCGCCGTCGCCGAACGTGATCCCGGCGCGGCCGCGACCCGGCTCCGGTCCGGCGGTACCGCCGAGGAGCAGTACGCCGCGGTGTTCGCCCTGGCTCGTTCCGGTGGCGTCCTGCCCGCCGGGGCCGCCGTGGCAGCGATCGGCTCCGGCGTCCGGATGCACTATCGCCACGAGTTCGTCTCCTCGGTGTTCCCGCTGATCGATGCCGCTGACCCGCGCAACGTCGTGGAGCTGGTCACGGCCGCGGTCACCAGCCCTGATCCGAAGGCTCGCCGGGTCGCCGTACACGCTGCCGGCGCCTGGTCCAAAGCGCACCGATCGGGCCCCGCCCTGCTGATGCCACTGATCGCGCCGCTGCTGGACGACCCGGACCCGAGTGTCCGCGCGGCCGTCCGGAGCTCCCTTCCCGCGGCCGGCCGGGCCGCCGCTCCGCTGCTCGGGCGGCTCATGACCGCCGCCGACGATGTCACGGTGTTCGATTCACCCGAGGTCGCCGAGATGCTCCGGGCGATCGGTGATCCGCGGTGGCTCGACCTGGACCCGATTCCCCGCGCGGCCGACGTACGCCTGGGTCTCGTCGCGTTCAGCCCGCAGGTGTTCGAGGCGGTTCGGCGGCGCCTGCCGGAACTGCCGGGACTCGCCGACCTGGTCGGCTCGTGGGGACGCCGAGCGACGGCCGCCGTACCCGATCTCCTGACCCTTCTGCCCACCAGCGGCCGTACCGCGGCTCGTGCCCTCGCCCGTCTCGGCCAGGCGCCTCCCGAGGCGTTGCCATCTCTGCTGGCACTCGCTGCCGACGGTGACCTCGACGGGGCCGCCGCGATCCGGCGACTGACCGGCGACGCGCAACCACTGCTCCATGCACTGGACGGAACGTTCCGTGGGGAGTGCCCGCGCGCCTGCGGCATCGAGGGCCATGACTGCTGGATCGGCTCGGTGCCGTTGCTGGATCCCGGACCGGACCTGTTGCCGGTAGTGCCCGCCGCGAGAGCCTGCCTGGCAGGCCGCCCGGATGTCGGCAGCAGGACGCGGGTGCTGGCGGCGCGGGTCATCGTCGCTGCGACCGGGGACGTCGCCGGGGTCCTGCCCGCACTGTGGGCGCTGCTGGAGGAGGACCGGGCCGAGGCGGCGGAACTGCTGGCCGACCTTCTGGGCCCGGATCCCCGGTTGATCCGGCGGCTCGCCGCCATGACCTCGCGGGAAGGGCGTGCCGATCTGACGATTCTCGGCGATTTCACCGTCTACGACGACGAGGCCTTGACCGACCGGCTGCGCTCGCTGCTCGGCGGGCTCACATAGACCCAGAGATCGAGCATGATCTTCGGGTACGGGTCGTCGAGAGGAATATGCAGCTCCCCGGCACGGGACCAGCCCTCCGACTCGTAGAGGGCGACCGCCGTGTGCAGCCGCTGCCCGACGTCGAGGACGGCCCGCCGGCCCAGCGCGGGGGCTTGCTCGGCGGCGTGCCGCAGCAGGGCGCGGCCGACACCGGAACGCCGTGCCTCGGGCGCGACGAACAGGCGGGCCACCAGGGCGAGCCGGTCCACGGGCAGGCCGGTCGCGTCCGAGGCGACCGCCAGGGTCGGGCTCTCGGCCGGGCAGTGCAGAGCCACATGCCCGGCGATCCGGCCGTCGACCTCGGCGACCCAGCCTGCCCGCTCGTGCCGGGCCCCGAGGAAGGAGGCCAGGCCGCTGGGCGGTACGACCAGTGGGTAGCCGTCGCGTTCGTGCACCCGCGCCAGCACTTCCAGGCAATCCGCCGTGTCCGCGGCCGTCTTCTCCCGGATCACCGTCATCCCCATGCGCATCGCCGGAGCCTAGGACGGCCACCGCGTGCTCGGCAGCCGGTTTACCGCCAGCCGAAGCGCACCATTCGTGAACAATGTCCACGATCGTCCAGCCGAAAGCAGATCGCCAGCCGTCGCTCACGCCGCCTTCCGGGGCGCGGTGACCGGCCTGGCGTACGGCTGGCGAGGTCAGCCGTACGCCAGGCCGGTCACCGGTCGGCCTTGGCCGGTCTGGGCGACGGCCGGTGGGCCGGACCGCCTGTCGGCCGCGCGGTGGGTCGGTGGGGATTGAAACGAGGGTGGGAAAACGGGCGGGGTCCGGCCTTGACCTCGGGTGAGCGGCGGCCGTAATCTACCGGTAACTCTGAAACGTTTCACACCTGAGCGGCCGGAAAGCGCGCCGGAAACGCACGCCGAAGAGAAGCGGACCCCCCATGACCAACCCCGTAGTCTCCGAGCTCATCGCCCGCTCGAACCGCCTCGGTGCGGATCCGAGGACGACCAACTACGCCGGCGGGAACACGTCCGCCAAGGGCGCCGACACCGACCCGGTCACCGGTGACGCGGTCGAACTGGTGTGGGTCAAGGGCTCCGGCGGCGACCTCGGCACGCTCACCGAGAAGGGTCTCGCCGTGCTGCGGCTGGACCGGCTGCGGGCGCTGCCGGGGGTCTACCCGGGGCTGGACCGTGAGGACGAGATGGTCGCCGCCTTCGACTACTGCCTGCACGGCCGGGGCGGCGCGGCCCCCAGCATCGACACCGCCATGCACGGCCTGGTCGACGCCCCGCACGTGGATCACCTGCACCCGGACGCCGGCATCGCGATCGCGACGGCCGCGGACGGGCCGGCGCTGACCAAGGAGATCTTCGGCGACCGGGTGCTGTGGGTGGACTGGCGCCGCCCGGGTTTCCAGCTCGGCCTGGACATCGCGGCCGTGCACAGGGCGAACCCGCAGGCGATCGGCGTGATCCTGGGCGGCCACGGGATCACCGCGTGGGGCGCGACCAGTGACGAGTGCGAGGCCCACTCGAACGAGATCATCAACACCGCGGCGGCGTACATCGCCGAGCACGGACGTAGCGCGCCGTTCGGCGCCCAGCAGGTCGCCGCCCTGGAGGAAACGGAACGTCACCGGCGCGCGGCGGAGCTGTTCCCGGTGATCCGCGGTCTCGCCTCCACGGACCGCCCTCAGGTCGGGCACTACAACGACAGTGCCGTGGTCCTGGAGTTCGCCGGCAGCGAGCGGGTGGGCGAGCTGGGCGCGCTCGGCACGTCGTGCCCGGATCACTTCCTGCGTACGAAGGTCAAGCCCCTGGTCCTGGACACCGTCCCGGGCGCTCCCCTGGACGAGGTGATCGCCCGCCTGAAGGAGCTGCACGAGGCGTACCGGGCGGACTACCGCGGCTACTACGAGCGGCACGCGACCGCGGACAGCCCGGCGATCCGTGGCGCGGACCCGGCGATCGTGCTGGTCCCGGGCGTGGGCATGTTCTCGTTCGGGGCGAACAAGCAGACCGCCCGGGTGGCCGGCGAGTTCTACGTCAACGCGATCAACGTGATGCGCGGGGCCGAGGCGATCTCCCGGTACGCGCCGATCGACGAGGCCGAGAAGTTCCGGATCGAGTACTGGGCGCTGGAGGAGGCGAAGCTGCAGCGCATGCCGAAGCCGAAGGCCCTCGCGACCCGGATCGCCCTGGTCACCGGCGCCGGTTCGGGCATCGGCCGGGCGATCGCGCTGCGCCTGGCCGCCGAGGGCGCCTGCGTCGTGGTCAGTGACCGGGACACCGAGGCGGCCGCGCGGGTCGCCGCCGAGATCGGCGGGGCCGATGTGGCCGTGCCGGTCGCCCTGGACGTCACCGACGAGGACGGGGTCGCTGACGCCGTACGGCAAGCGGTCCTGGCCTTCGGCGGGGTTGATCTCGTCGTGAACAACGCGGGGCTGTCGCTGTCGAAGTCGCTGCTGGACACCACCGCCCGCGACTGGGACCTGCAGCACGACGTGATGGCGAAGGGCTCGTTCCTGGTGTCGCGGGAGACCGCGCGGGTGCTGATCGCGCAGGGCATGGGCGGCGACATCATCTACATCTCCAGCAAGAACTCGATCTTCGCGGGGCCGAACAACGTCGCCTATGGCGCCGCCAAGGCCGATCAGGCCCACCAGGTCCGCCTTCTCGCCGCTGAGCTGGGCCCGCACGGCGTCCGGGTCAACGGCATCAACCCCGACGGCGTGGTACGGGGTTCCGGCATCTTCGCCGGCGGCTGGGGCGCGGACCGTGCGGCCGTGTACGGGGTGCCGGAGGAGAAGCTCGGCGAGTTCTACGCCCAGCGCACCCTGCTCAAGCGGGAGGTCCTGCCGGAGCACATCGCCAACGCGGTCTTCGCGATCACGGGTGGCGACCTGACCCACACGACCGGCCTGCACGTTCCCGTCGACGCGGGCGTCGCGGCGGCGTTCCTCCGATGAGCGACGCGTTCGCCGCTGTCGACCTCGGTGCGTCCAGCGGGCGCGTCGTGGTCGGCCGGTTCCAGGGCGGCAAGCTGGAGCTGGACGTGGTGCACCGGTTCGCGAACGAGCCGGTGCGCGTCGGGGGCACCCTGCACTGGGACATCCTGTCGCTGTACCGGGGCGTGGTCGAGGGGCTGCGCAAGGCGGGACCGGTGCGCAGCATCGGCATCGACTCGTGGGCCGTCGACTACGGGCTGCTCGACTCCAGCGGGGCGCTGCTCGGCAACCCGGTGCATTATCGGGACGCCCGCACCGACGGGATCGCCGAGCGGGTGCGGGACATCTACGACGTGTGCGGGCTGCAGAAGCTGCCGTTCAACACGGTCTACCAGCTGCTCGCGGCCGAGCCGACCCCGCAGTACGCGGCCGCCGGGACGCTGCTGCTGATCCCGGACCTGCTCGCGTACTGGCTGACCGGGGAGATCGGCGCCGAGTACACCAACGCGTCGACGACCGGGCTGCTCGACGTCCGTACCCGTGACTGGTCCACGTCGTTGATCTCCGAGCTGGGCTTGCGGGGCGGGTTGTTGCCGCCGGTGCGGCACCCCGGATCGCTGATCGGGCACCACGAGGGCACGCCGGTGGTCGCGGTCGGCTCGCACGACACGGCCAGCGCCGTCGTCGCCGTGCCCGCGGAGGACGACGGCTTCGCGTATATCTCCTGCGGCACCTGGTCCCTGGTCGGCCTGGAACTCGGCGAGCCGGTGCTCACCGAGGCGTCGCGGGCGGCGAACTTCACCAACGAGGGCGGCGTCGACGGCACCATCCGCTACCTGCGCAACGTGATGGGCCTGTGGCCGTTGCAGGAGTGCCTGCGCGAGTGGGGCTCCCCGGACCTGCCGGAGCTGCTGCGGGCGGCCGCCGCCGAACCCGCCCTGGCCCACGTCGTCGACCTCGACGACCCGCTGTTCCTGCCGCCCGGCGACATGGCGGGGCGGCTGCGCGAGGCGGCGAACCTTCCGGCTGACGCCGGGCGGGCGACGATCGTCCGATGCGTCCTGGACAGCCTGGCGCTCGCCCAACGGCGTGCGGTGCGCCAGGCGAGTGAGCTTTCCGGGCGTACGGTACGGGTCGTGCACCTGGTCGGCGGCGGCGCGCTGAACGAGCTGCTGTGCCGGCTGACCGCCGACGCCTGCGGGCTGCCGGTGCTGGCCGGCCCGGTCGAGGCCACCGCCATCGGGAACCTGCTCGTCCAGGCCCGCGCGGCGGGTGTCGTCACCGGCGGACTGGATGCGATGCGGGCGCTGGTGCGCGAGACTCAGGCGATCGTGCGCTACGAGCCGTCCGGCCCGTCCGCGGCGTGGGACGACGCCGCCGCACGTGTGGGGAGGTGACCCGTGCGGATCGCGTTCTTCGCCACCTGCCTGGCCGACACCCTGTTCCCGGAGGCGGCCAAGGCCACGGTGCGGCTCCTGGAACGGCTCGGCCACGAGGTGGTGTTCCCGCATCAGCAGACGTGCTGCGGGCAGATGCACATCAACACCGGGTATCAGAAGGAGGCGTTACCGCTGGTCAAGCGGTACGCCACGACCTTCGACCCGTATGACGTGATCGTGGTGCCGTCCGGCTCCTGCGCGGGGTCGATCCGGCACCAGCACGCCATGGTCGCGTCCGCGTACGGGGCGCCGGGGCTGGCGGCGCGCAGCGAGTCGGTGGCCGCGCGCACCTACGAGCTGTCCGAGCTGCTCATCGACGTGCTCGAGATCGAGGACGTGGGCGCCTACTATCCGCACCGGGTCACGTACCACCCGACCTGTCACTCCTTGCGGATGACGCGGGTCGGTGACAAGCCGCTGCGGCTGCTGCGCCAGGTCCGCGGCCTGGACCTGGTGGAGCTGCCGGCCGCCGAGCAGTGCTGCGGATTCGGCGGCACGTTCGCGGTCAAGAACGCGGAGACGTCCACGGCGATGCTGGCCGACAAGATGACCAGCATCGTCGCCACCGGCGCGGACGTGTGCACCGCCGGCGACACCTCGTGCCTGATGCACATCGGCGGCGGGCTGTCGCGCCTGAAGACCGGCGTCCGGACCGTCCATCTCGCCGAGATCCTCGCCTCGACGGAGTACTCATGAGCACCTTCCTGGGCATGCCGGCCACCGCCCCGCGCGGTGTCGGCCATCTGCGCGGTGACCAGACGTTCCCGCACGCGGCGCGGGAGGCTCTGGCGAACTCGCAGCTCCGGCGGAACCTGCGGCACGCCACGACGACGATCCGCGGCAAGTCGGGCCGGGTGATCGCCGAGCTGCCGGACTGGCAGGAGCTGCGCGACGCCGGCTCGGCGATCAAGGCCGACGCCATGGCCCGGCTCCCCGAGCTGCTGGAACAGCTCGAATCACGGGTCGTCGCGGCCGGTGGCGTGGTGCACTGGGCGGCCGACGCCAACGAGGCCAACGCCATCGTCACCGACCTGGTCCGGCAGACCGGCTCGGAACGCGTCATCAAGGTCAAGTCGATGGCGACCCAGGAGATCGGGCTCAACGAGGCCCTGGAAGCCGCCGGGATCACCCCGGTCGAGACCGACCTGGCGGAGCTGATCGTGCAGCTCGGCGACGACAAACCCAGCCACATCCTGGTCCCCGCGATCCACCGGAACCGGTCCGAGATCCGGGAGATCTTCCTCAAGGCGATGCCCGGCGTCGACCCCGCCCTGACGGACGACCCGCCGGTGCTGGCCGCCGCCGCCCGCCGCTACCTGCGCGAGACGTTCCTGTCCACCACCGTCGCGATCAGCGGGGCCAACTTCGCGATCGCCGGCACCGGGACGCTCGGGGTCGTCGAGTCCGAGGGCAACGGGCGGATGTGCCTGACCCTGCCGGACACCCTGATCACCGTCATGGGCATCGAGAAGGTGCTGCCGAGCTGGCAGGACCTGGAGGTGTTCCTGCAACTGCTGCCGCGGGCGTCCACGGGGGAGCGGATGAACCCGTACACCACCATGTGGACCGGGGTCACCCCCGGCGACGGGCCGCAGAACTTCCACCTGGTGCTGCTCGACAACGGCCGCAGCGCGGTCCTGTCCGACCCGGCCGGGCGGTCGGCGCTGCACTGCATCCGCTGCTCGGCGTGCCTCAACGTGTGCCCGGTGTACGAGCGGACCGGCGGGCACTCGTACGGCTCGGTCTATCCCGGCCCGATCGGCGCGGTCCTGTCGCCGCAGCTCACCGGGGTCGCCGACAACGCCTCCCTGCCGTACGCCTCCTCGCTCTGCGGTGCCTGCTTCGACGCCTGCCCGGTCAAGATCGATATTCCGTCGCTGCTGGTGCACCTGCGCAACCAGGTGCCGCACCCGCCGGCCGAGAGAGCGGCGATGGCCGCCGCCGCGTACACCATGGACCGCCCGAAGCTGTACGCGTCCGCGCAGCGCGCCGCCAAACTCGCCCGGATCGCGGGCCGCCGCGGCCGGGGCCTGCCACCGCCGCTGTCCGGCTGGACCGCCGGGCGCGACCTGCCCGAGTTCCCGAAACAGACCTTCCGCGATTGGTGGGCCCAGCGTGAGCAGCCGTGACCTGATCCTCGGCCGGGTGCGGGCCGCGCTGCGGGACGCCCCGGTGGTGCCCGCGACCCCGCGCGGATACCGGCCCGCCGGGACGAACCCGGCCGACCTGGACGTGCTCGTCGACCGGCTCGTCGACTACAAGGCCCAGGTGTACCGGGTGACGTCGGCCGAGGTCGCGGCCACGGCCGCCGGGCTGGCCGGGGGCGGGGCGGTCCTCGTACCGCCGGGTCTGCCGCAGGAATGGCGCCCGGAGGGCGCCTATGCCGACGACGGCCTGACACCCGGCCGCATCGCCGAGGCCGGCGCCGTCCTCACCGCCGCCGCCGTCGCCGTCGCCGAGACCGGCACGATCGTCCTGGACGCGTCACCGGACCAGGGCCGGCGCGTCATCACCCTGCTGCCCGACGTGCACGTCGTGGTGCTGCGCCCGGACCAGGTCGTCGCCTCGGTGCCGGACGCGATCGCCCGCCTCGACCCGCGCCGCCCGCTGACCTGGATCAGCGGCCCCTCCGCCACCAGCGACATCGAACTGAACCGGGTCGAGGGCGTGCACGGCCCCCGCCACCTGCACGTCCTCATCCTGACCGACTGAGCCGTTCACGCCGCGCTGATGGTCGATCCGGAGCACTGAAGCTCAGGAGGCGCGGGTGAGCTGGCGCGACAGCGTCTCCATCGTGTCGCTCACCTCGCGGGCCCGGTCGTGCAGGTCGCGCAGGACCTCCGGGGAGTCCTCCGGGTGGTGCTGGGCGCGGTCCTCCAGGTCGGCGCAGAGGGCGGCGAACTGGTTCGCGCCGAGGGTCGCCGAGGAGGCCTTCAGGCCGTGGGCGAGCCGGGCCAGGTTGCGGGTGTCGCCGGTGGCGGCGGCCTCGTCCATCCGGTCCAGCAGGCGGGGCAGCCGGTGGGCGTAGTTGTGCAGGATCCGGGCCAGTTTGCGGCGTTCGTCCGGCCCGGCGTCCGGACCGGCGATCACGTCGATGCAGGCGCGGATGGTGGCCGGCTCGCTGTCGTCCGGTCCGGGCAGCGGGCCGAGACCGGCCAGGCGCACGTCGGCGTACGCGGCGGCGGTCGCCAGCACCACGTCCAGCTCGTCCGCGCCGACCGGCCGGGCCAGCACCCCGTCCACCCCGGCCCGGGCGAAGTCCTCCAACTCCTCGGCGTCCGAGCAGACCGCGACGATCCGCGGCGGGCCGTGCGGCGGCGGGTCGGCGCGGATCAGCCGGACCGCTGTCGGGCCGTCCAGCACGAGCAGGCCGGAACCCATCAGCAGCAGGTCGTAGCGGTCCCGCAGCGCCGCCTCGACCGCCGCCTCCCCGTCCGCGACGGTCAGCACCCGGTGGCCCCGCCGTTCCAGCAGGCGCCGGGTCAGCCGCTGGTCCACCGGATCGTCCTCGGCCACCAGCACCAGCAGCGACTGCTTCCTGCCGTCCACCCGGCGCTGCAGGCGTCCCGGCTGGGCGGCCTCCTCGGCCCGCAGCGTGACGGTCACCGTGGTGCCGTGGCCGGGCCGGCTCTCCGAGGTCACGCCGCCGCCCATCGACTCGGCCAGCCGGCGGCACAGCAGCATCCCCGGATCACCGGGCCGGTCGACGGGCACGCCGAGGCCGGTGTCGCGGACCGACAGCCGTACCTCCAGGCCGTCGTCGCGGGCCCGCGCCGACGCGCTGACCGTGATCGCGCCGTGCTCGGTGTGCGCCACCGCCTGCCGCAGGATCGCCGACAGGATCCGGCGGACCCGTTTCTCGTCGCCGCGGATCCGCTCCGGGCAGCCGGATGCCAGATGCCCGGACAGGTGCAGGCCCTTCGTCTCGGCGGCGGCGGCGACCGGATCCATCGCCCGGCGCATGCAGCCGCGCAGCGAGAACGGCCGCCGTTCCAGGGCCAGGCCACCGGCCTCGATCCGGGCCAGGTCGAGCAGGTCGTCGACGGCGGCGAGCAGCGCGGTGCCGCTGGCGTGCACGGTCTCGGTCAGCTCGCGCTGCCGGGCGTCGAGCGGGGTCTCCCGCAGCAGCGCCGTCATGCCGGTGACAGCGGTCATCGGGGTGCGGATCTCCTGGCTCATCGCGCCCAGGAAGGCGGCCCCGGCGGCGGTGGCGGCGTCCGCGCGGTCCCGGGCGGCGGCGGTGGCGGCCATCGACTCGTTCAGCACGGTGGCCAGGTCGGCGAGTTCGCGCGGGGAGCGTACCGCCGCGGGGGTGGTCCAATCGCCGCGCCGGACCCGCCGGACGGCGGCCGTGATCTCGCCGGACGCCGCGGTGAACCGGCGTTCCAGCAGCTTCCCGGCGGCCAGCACGGCGAGCAGCGCCATCCCGGACACCCAGAGGATCAGCCACCGGCCGGTGCGCGCGGCCGCGCCAGCCTCGGCGAGCCGCCGGTCCAGCACGGTCTCCTCGTGCCGCCGCATCCCCTCGGCAGCGGCCCGCAGTTCGGTGACGCCGGCGGACGGGTCGAGCCGGTCCAGGTACTCCCGGTGCACCGGATCGGACCCGGTCAGGCGGGCCGCCTCGGCGGTCTTCAGCCGTAACTGGTCGGCGCTGATCGGCTCCGGTCCGAGGACCGCCCGCAGCTCGCCGATCCGGGCCAGCGTCGCCGCCGACTCGGTCAGCGCCGCCTGCCGGGCCAGGGTCTCGTGGTTGCGGACGTACCCGGTCGCGCCGACCGCGGCGACGGCCACCAGCGCGCCGGCCACGCCCGCCCCGAGCAGGCGGCCCACGGTCCAGATCCGGTCACCGAGCTGCGGCACGCCAATTACTGTATGGATTGATCAAGGGGGTCGGGGTGGCTTCGGTACTAGCGGTCGACGACGATCCGACGTTGCTGCGGATCGTCGAGACGGTGCTCAAATCGGCCGGGTTCGACGTCACGTCGCGCAACACCGGGCAGGCCGCGCTGCGTGCCGCCGCCGCCCATCCGCCGGACTGCGTCGTGCTCTCCGCGACCCTCGACCCGGACGGCCACGACATGGACGCCGCCGCCGTCTGCCGTGCCCTGCGGGCCGGCCCGGCCACCGCCGCGGTGCCGGTCCTGCTGCTCACCGCCCGCGGTTCCTGGCTGGACGCGGCGGCGGCGTTCGACTCCGGCGGCGACGACTACCTGCCGAAACCGTTCGCCGCCCAGGACCTCCTGAACCATGTCCAGGACCTGGCCGCCATCGGCGCGGCGCCGGCCTCACTGCCGGGCGACGTCGGCGCCCAGCAGCTCCCGTAACCGGGCCAGCGCCCGCATGCTGCGCATCTTCACCACCGAGGGGGAGACGCCGAGGATCCCGGCGACCGCGGCGAACTCCTCGTCCCGGACCGGCTCACCCGCCGGGGGAGTGGGTTCGTCGTCGAGCGCCCGCTCGAACAGGGTTCGCAGATCCGGCGTCACGCCTGCCTCCTTGAGTTGCGGTGGGACTTCCTCTCTCCATGACCGGGTGGACCACCGGATCGGTCACAGGGAATCCGGAATCCGGCGAATCCGGGGTAGCGAACCGCCACAATCTACGATCGTGAGCAACGGAACGGGGCAAACCGCAGGTAATCGGCGCATCCGGTGGATCGGCGCCACGATCGTCGTGCTGGGCGCCGTCGCCGGCGGCGGGATCCTGGCGCTCGACGAGGACCAGAAGACCACACCGGCGGCCCTGGTGGTGGCCGCGGCCGACCGGGGCGCGGTCACCGTCGACGTGGCCACCACCGGCACCGTCGAACCGGCGACCACCCGCAGCCTCTCCTTCGCGGTCAGCGGCACCGTCGAGTCGGTGGCGGTCCGGGCCGGCAACAAGGTCACCAAGGGGCAGACCCTGGCCCGGCTGGACGACAGCGACGCGGCCGACGACGTCAGCGACGCCCAGGCCAAGCTGGCCACCGCCAGGGCGCGGCTCGACGACGCGGCGACGGCCGCCGCCGAGGCCACCGCGAGCGCCACCGCCTGCGCCGCACCTACGACCCGGGGCCCGCAGTTGCTGGCCGCCGGCCCCTGCCCCACCCGCGGCTACCCGGACACCGGCAGCGACCAGGTGCTCACCGCCGAACAGCAGGTATACCAGGCCACCCGGGCCGTCCAGGTGGCGGAGAAGGCCCTGGACGGGGCCACCATCACCGCGCCGATCGCCGGGACCGTCGTCGCCGTCTCGGGCAGCGTCGGTGACCAGGCCCGGAGCGGTTCCACCTTCATCAGCCTGGCCGACACCTTCACGATGCAGGTGCGGGCCGAGTTCCCGGAGGCGGACGCGGGCGCGCTCGCCGCCGGCCAGAGCGCCGAGATCACCCTGGCGGACTCCGACGACATCCTGGCCGGCGAGGTCGTGCAGGTCGACCCGGCCGGCACCTCGGACGGCACCCTGGTCCGGTACGGCGTGGTGATCGCCTTCGCGGACTCCCCGGCCGACCTTCTGGTCGGGCAGAGCGCCCAGGTCAAGGTCCGCACCGGCGAGGTCGCCGGTGTGGTCCGGATCCCGTCGACAGCGGTGCACGACGTCTCCGGCGGTTCCGGCACCGTCCTGGTGCGCAGCGGAAACGAGCGGATTCAGCGCACCGTGGCGGTCGGGCTCCGCGGGGACCTTTACACCGAGATAACCGACGGACTGGCCGAGGGCGATCAGGTCGTACGTTCCTGGTGATCAGCGGATGTTTCGAATGTGGCCGGGCGTGAACCGCCCGGAAGGCATGATGACGGGGTGAAAGCGCTTCGTCGTCCCAGCACGGCGGTAAACGCCCTGCTGGCCCTGCTGATCGTCGGCGCCGCGTTCTGGGGGTGGGCCCTGCTGCGGGACACCTCGCAGACCAGCCAGGCGAGCGCGTCGGGGACCCGGACCGTCACCGCCACCGAAGGCGACGTGCTCCGGACCGTGTCCGCCGACGGCACCGTGGCCAGCGCGTCCACCGCTACCGCCACGTTCGCCACCACCGGCACGGTCACCCAGATCAAGGTGAAGGTCGGTCAGGAGGTCGGCGCCGGCGCCCTGCTCGCCCTGGTCGACCCCGGTGACGCCGACCGCGACCTGGCCCTGGCCCGGGCGAACCTGGCGGCCGCCGAGGATGCCCTGGACCGGGCCCGGGCCGCCGGAACCGACACCGGCGCCGCGGCCAACGCGGTCACCGAGGCCGAACTCGCGGTGGACGAGGCGGAGGCCGCGGTCGCCGGCACCCGGCTGACCGCCCCGATGGGCGGCACCGTCACCGCGGTCAACGGCACGCTCGGCGGATCATCCGCGAGCACCGGCGCCGCCGACGGCACCGGCGGGTTCGTGGACCTCGCGAACCTGAAGAAGCTGCAGATCACGGCGGCGTTCTCGGAGACGGACGCGACCGAGCTCAAGGCCGGCCAGAGCGCGACGATCGTCTGGAACGCGCTGCAGGGCGCCGAGACGACCGGCGAGGTGGTGGCTGTCGACCCGACCGCGACCAGCGAGAACAGCGTGGTCACGTACGGCGTCACGGTCAGCCTGCCGAACCCGCCGGCCGGCGCCAAGCCGGGCCAGACCGTCACCGTCTCGGTGGTCACCGGCAGCGTCGAGAAGGTCGTCATGGTCAACTCCGCGGCCGTCACCGCGACCGGCAACCGGCGCACCGTCACCGTCCTGGACAGCGCCGGCAGGCAGGAGGTCCGGCAGGTGAAGGTGGGCCTGGAGGGCGACGACGCCACCCAGATCACCTCCGGCCTGGCCGTCGGCGAACGGCTCCTGCTGCCCACTGTCACGACCACCACCGGTACCACGCGGATGGGCGGTTTCACCGGCGGCGGGGCTCCGCCGGGCGGCGGGACGGGCGGGCGCTGATCATGCATCCGGTCCTGGACGTCCGGCAGATCAGCAAGGTGTACGGCGCGGGCGACACCGAGGTCCGCGCGCTCGACCGCGTGAGCCTGCGGGTGGACAGGGGCGAGTACGTGGCCGTCATGGGCTCGTCCGGCTCCGGCAAGTCGACGCTGATGAACATCCTGGGCTGCCTGGACGTGCCGACCACCGGCACCTACCTGCTGGACGGGGTGGACGTCAGCCGGCTCAGCGACGCGCAGTTGTCGCTGGCCCGGAACCGGCTGATCGGGTTCGTCTTCCAGGCGTTCAACCTGATCCCCCGGACCAGCGCGGTGGCGAACGTGGCGCTGCCCCTGGCGTACTCCGGCATGAAAGCCGCCGAACGCCGCCGCCGCGCCATGTTCTCCCTGGACCTGGTCGGCCTCGCGGACCGGGCCGAGCACGAGCCCCACCAGCTCTCCGGCGGTCAGCAGCAGCGGGTCGCGGTGGCCCGCGCGCTGGTCACCGAACCGGCCCTGCTGCTGGCCGACGAGCCGACCGGCAACCTGGACAGTCACGCCACCGAGGAGGTGCTCGCCGTGTTCGACGATCTCAACGCGGCCGGCCGCACCATCGTGATCATCACGCACGAGGACGAGGTGGGGGCCCGCGCGGACCGGCTGATCAAGCTCTTCGACGGCCGTCTCACCAGCGACACCACGCAGGAGCCGATCGGGCGGCACGCACTGGTGGCGGGCAGAAAATCATGAATTTCTCTGAAATCGTACGATTCGCCTTGCGCGGGATCGGGGCCAACAAACTCCGGTCGATCCTCACCATGCTCGGCATCCTGATCGGCGTCGCCGCCGTCATCCTGCTCGTCGCCGTCGGCAACGGGTCCGCCCAGGCGATCGCCACCCGGATCGAGGCGCTCGGCACCAACACCCTCACCGTGATGAGCACCAGCCGCAACGCGGGCGGCCTCACCATGAAGGTCGCCGACGCCCTCGACGACCCGGTGCTCGCCCCCGACGTCCGGTCGGTGTCGCCCATGGTCAGCACCGCGGCGACGCTCACCTACGAGGGCGCCGAGCACGAGACCGGCTCGTTCGTCGGGACCACGCCGTCCTGGTTCACCGCGTCCAACTTCCCGGTGGCGTCCGGCGCGATCTTCACCGACGACGACGAGGCACAGGCCCGGCGGGTCGTGGTGATCGGGCAGACCGTCGCCGAGGAGCTGTTCCCCGGCGTCGACCCGGTCGGCCGGCAGGTCACCGCCGGAGGCGCGCTGTTCACCGTCACCGGCGTCCTGAAGGAGAAGAGCTCGTCGGGCCTCCAGGACGCCAACGACACCGCGGTCGCGCCGATCAGCGCGGTCCGGCAGGTCCTCGCGGGGTACGGGCCACTCAGCTCGATCCTGGTCGAGGCCGACGACTCGTCCCAGGTCGACCTGGTCCAGTCCGAGATCGGCACGATCCTGAACCGGGAGCTGCCGGCGAGCAGCGACGGCACCACGGCGTACCGGATCCAGAACGCCTCGCAACTGCTGGCCACCCAGACCGAGACCGCCGGCACCTTCACCACCCTGCTCGGCGCGGTCGCCGCGATCAGCCTGCTGGTCGGCGGCATCGGCATCACCAACATCATGCTGGTGACGGTGACCGAACGGACCCGCGAGATCGGCATCCGCAAGGCCCTCGGCGCGCCCCGCCGGGTGATCCTCACCCAGTTCCTCATCGAGGCCACCCTGCTCAGTGTTATCGGTGGAGGTCTGGGCGTCGCGGCCGCCGTACTCGGCAGCCGTTTCCCGATCGTCGGCGTGCAACCGGTGATCGTGCCCAGCTCGGTCGCGCTCGCCCTGGGCGTGTCCGTGCTGATCGGCCTGTTCTTCGGCGGCCTGCCCGCCGCCCGCGCCGCCCGGCTCCGCCCGATCGACGCCCTCCGCTACGAGTGAGGACCACCGTGTCTCCCAGAACCCAGGAATCCGGCAACCGCGACACCGAGGTCATCGAGGTTCCCTCGGGCCTGGACGAGGCTCTTGCCGCTGCCGCCCCGCGCCGCTGGTGGAACCGGACCACCATCGGGCTGCTCGGCGCCGTCCTGCTGGCCGGCGGTTTCCTCGGCGGCGTGCAGGCGCACGAGCGCTGGGGCGTCGAACCGGCGACGCCCGGAACCGGCGGCATGCCCGGCGGCTTCGGCGGCGGCCGGCCCGACCCGTCCGGCGTTCCCGGCGCCACCGCCGGCACGGTGAAACTGGTCGACGGCACCACCCTCTACGTGCAGACCGCGAACGGCGAGACGGTCACCGTCCGGACCAGCGACAAGACCACCGTGAAGGTCAGTCAGACGGCCGGCCTGGCCAGTCTCACCTCCGGCCTGGCCGTCACGGTTCAGGGCGTCCCCGACTCCGAGGGCATCATCGCCGCGACCACGGTCACCGCCGGTTAGTTCTCCACGCTGAGCGCTCCGCGGCACGGCGGCGGATCAGCACGATCATGACGGCGGCCAGGAACAGGTCCAGCATGATGATCAGGCCCGGCCAGCCGAACAGCAGCATCACCGGCGGGACCAGGATGAACAGGGCGGCGCAGAGCACCCCGACGACGGGGAACCGGGCCTCCCCGCAGGCGTCCGACATCCGTGCCGCGAACTCGGGGTCGCTGAGGTGCACGCGGGTCTCCAGATCGGCGAGGACCCGCTGGTCGTCATCGCTCAACATCGATCCTCCTAAGCCTCGCCCCCGCATACGAGCATCGCCGAATGGCCGCTCGGCGGTTACCCGCATTTCGGCAGGGCTAAACGGCTCGTTCGGGGGAAATCGGCTGCCATGGCGAAAGAGCAGCACGAAGAAGAGACGCGGGAACCGGCCGGAACGTGGAGTGCCGCGGAGGTGCCGCGCCATCCCGCGGCCCGTCCCCGGGCGGAGGCCGACCGCGAACTGGTCCCACCCGACGCCGACCTCCCGACCCGGCCTGAGCCGGCCCGCAAGCCGTAGCCCGCGCTCCCGGCTGAGCGGCGCCGGTTCGTGAGCCGTCGCTCCGAGAGGTCGCGGGTGCCCCGAAGGGCGCATGGGTGACGGCTGGGCGGGCCGGCCGTACGTGAGGCCGGTCTTGCGGTGCCCGAAGGGCGGCTGGGCGACGGCTGGGTGGATCGGTCGCGGGTCAGGGCGCGGTCAGGCCGGTCAGGAGGGTGGTGAGCAGGGTGGTGCGGGCGGCGAGGCCGGCGGCGGAGACCCATTCGGTACGGGCGTGGGCGCCCCCGCCCGGTGGGGCCAGCCCGTCGACGGTGGGGTGGCCCAGGGAACCGGTCGTGTTGGTGTCGGCGGCGCCGTCGGCCGGGTGGCCGTCGATGGTCTGGCCGATGGTGGCGGCGAGGGCACGGATCCGGTCCAGCAGTGCCGCCCCGGCGGGGGACGGTCGCCAGGTGGGCCGGTGTGAGAGCAGCCGTGTCGTCACGGTGGCCTTCGGGCGGACCGGCCGCAGGCCGTTCAGGGCGGTGAGGACGGCGGTCTCGTCGTCCGGGTCGGTGAAGCGCAGCCCCAGGTCGGCGTGGGCCCGGCCGGCGACCACGTTGGTGCGGCCGCCGCCGGTGATGGTGCCGGTGTTCAGCAGCACCGGGCGGGACGCGACCAGCGATCGGACGCGGATCAGCTGGTCGACGAGTTCGTCGATGGCGTTGGCGCCGGCGTCCGGGTCGAGTGCGGCGTGTGCTTCCACTCCGGTGACGTCGATGCGGGCGCGGGTGCTGCCGCGCCGGCCGGTCTTCAGGTCGCCGCCGGGGTGCGGTGGTTCCAGGCCGAGGACGGCCCGGGCCCGTACGGCTTCGGCGCGCACCAGATCACCGGCGGTGGGGGAGCCGATCTCCTCATCGGCGACGACGATCACCCGTACCTCGGGATGGGGTTGAACAGTGCGGGTGGAGACTGCCGTGAGCAGGGCGGCGATGCCGGCTTTGGTGTCGTAGACGCCGGGCCCGCGGATCACGTCGCCGTCGATCGACCACGGCATCGTGGCGAGGGTGCCCACCGGCCACACCGTGTCGTAGTGGCTGAGCAGCAGGATCGGCGGACCCGAGGCGCCGCGGGCGGGCAGCGTCCAGATCAGGTGGTCGCCGGTGGCATGACTGTCGCGGGCGGTGTGGAAACCGGCGCGGGCGGCGTCGGCTTCGAGGACCTCGGCCAGGGCGGCGAGCGCCTTCCGGTCCCCGGTGGGTGACTCGAGCACCGTGTAGCGGTGCAGCGCCTCAAGCGCGGCTGACGACATATGCGAACGCTAAGTTGCAACCATGACGTTGTCAACGAGCGATGATGTTGCCAGGATGGCGGTTATACGTTTCGTATCTTTGCCAGGGGGCCGGCCATGGAAGTCCGCAGTCTGCAGGCGCCGGGGGAGCTGCTCGCGGCGGCGGCGCTCTACCGGTCGGTCTTCGGTTACACCCGGCCGGAGTTCGGGGTCAGCCCGCGCCTGCTCGCCGCGCTCCGGGAGAACTCCGGCTCGGTGATCGGCGCACTCGACGAGGCGGGCCGGATGGCCGGCTTCTGTTACGGGTTCACCGGGGTGGACGGCGGCGAGCTGTACCACTACTCGCAGGCGGCGGTGGTCGCCCCCGAGGCGCAGGGGCACGGGGTCGGGCGGCTGCTGAAGCAGGCCCAGGCGGAGGTCGCCCGGGCGACGGGTGCGCGGACCATGCGGTGGACCTTCGATCCGTACGCCCTCCGCAACGCCCATTTCAACTTCGCCGTCCTCGGCGCGGCCGGGATCAGGTTCCTGCCCGACTACTACGGCGACGGCACCGACCGGGTCCTGGTCAGCTGGGACCTGTGGCACGCCCGCAAACCCGGAGCCCCGGTGCCGGCCGTCGCGGCCCCCGCGACCGACCGGTTCGCCGCGCCCGCGCTGTCCGACCGGGCGGTGCTGCGCGCCCGGCTGACCGAGCGGTTCGACGACGGCGCCCGCCTGACCGGCGTCGAGCGGGACGGTGCGGGCCAGGCCGTCTACACGTTCGAGAATGAAGCGTGACGACGCACCGATCCACCCCGTCCGAGCGGTTCGACCGCAACGTGCAGCGCCGTTCCGCCCAGGTCCTCAAGCAGCGGGTCCTGGAGCAGCAGCGCACCGAGTTCGAGAAGGCCCTGGCCTGGGCGGCCGAGCAGGACGCGATCGAGCGTGCCGCCGCCCTGATCGTCTCGGCCCGGCGGCGGTGGCTGCTGGGGTACGGCAAGTCGCTCGCCTACGCGTCGATGCTGGCCAGCGACCTGAGCGCCGGCCTGTCCGGGGTGCAGTTGATCGGCGACGGCTCGCTGCGCGCCCTGGACGTGCTCAGCGACATCCGCCAGGGCGATCTGCTGGTGGCCGTGTCGATGTCCCGCTATCGCCGGGAGACCGTGGAGGTGGCCGGCGCGTACGCCCGGCGCGGCGGCGACCTGGTGCTGATCACCGACGCCGACGACACCCCGCTGTCCGATCTGGCCACGACCAGCATCGTGATCGGTTCGGACAGCGCCTCGTACGCGAACTCGCCCACCTCGGTCGTGCTCGCCCTGCACCTGCTCGCCACCCTGACCATCGCCAGCTCGAAGGGCGCCGGCCGGCGCCTGCGCGACCGCGACGAACTCGCGTCCGAGCTGCGGATCTACGCGGAGAACGATGATCGAGATCAGTGAGGTCGAGCTGCGCCGGGTGCGGCTGCCGCTCGTCCACCAGTTCCGGACCAGCTCGCACGCCAAACGGGAGCTGGAGCACATCCTGGTCAGACTGACCGGTACGGACGGGGCCGTCGGCTGGGGGGAGATCGCCTCGCCGAGCGGGCCGTTCTACTCGGCCGAGACGGTGGACAGCTGCTGGGCGGTGGCCCGGGCGTTCCTCGCGCCGATCGTGCGCGCGACCCGCTGGGAGCATCCGTCGGAGCTGGCGGCGGCGCTGGCGAAGGTGCGCGGGAACCACTTCGCCCGAGCCGGGTTCGACATGGCGGCGTGGGCGTTGTGGGCGGCGGTCTCGGGCGTACCCCTGGCGAAAGCCCTCGGCGGACAGCGGGCCAAGGTGGAGGCCGGTGTGTCGCTGGGTATCGAGCCGACCATCGACGACCTGCTCGAACAGGTGGGCCGGCGGGTCGCCGAGGGGTATCGGCGGGTCAAGCTGAAGATCGCGCCGGGATGGGACGCCGAGCCGGTGCGCGCGGTTCGATCGGCATTCCCGGAGACGCCGCTCCACGTCGACGCGAACGGGGCGTATCCCGAGGACGAAGTGTCGATCTTCCAGCGGCTCGACGAGCTGGGGCTCCTGATGATCGAACAGCCCTACGCGCCGCGCGCGCTGGTGGCCCATGGGGCGCTGCAGAAGAGGCTGCGGACCCCGATCTGCCTCGACGAGTCGGTGGAGGAGGTCGACGACCTGGTCACGGCGCTGGAACTCCGGGCCGGGCGGATCCTCAACATCAAGGTCTCCCGGATGGGCGGGCTCACCCAGGCGCGGAAAGCGCACGACATCGCGATGAACGCGGGCATGCCGGTGTGGTGCGGGGGCATGCACGAGTTCGGCATCGGCCGTGCCGCCAACGTCGCTCTCAGCTCCCTGCCCGGCTTCACCCTGCCGTCGGACGTGTCCGGTTCCGACAAGTACTACGCCCGCGACATCACCACCGAGCCGATCGTCTGCACCGGCGGGTTCGCCGAGGTCCCCACCGTGCCGGGCCTGGGCCGCGAGCCGGACCCCGGATTCCTCGAGGAGCGGACCGGGGACCGGTTCAGCCGGTGATGCCGTGCACCGGCGCGACGTCCACGGTGCGGGCGGTGGGCGTACCCCCGAGAACGATCGTGCGACGTGCGGTGTTGTCGGTGGCGCACCGCTCGGCGAGATGCCCGTCCGGGTCGGCGGCGACCTTGAGCTGGTAGGCGCCGTTCGGCAGGCCCGTGATGTCGAACGACCGGGTGGTGGTCGCGCCGTTGCCGACGTCCAGGGTCGTGCACGTGCTCTCCGGGCGCCACCGCGCGCCGGCGATCGTGTAGTCGACCGGGTCCGTGCCGGCCAGGCAGAACGCCTCCGCGCGGCCACGGGCGACCACGTTCCGGCCGGCGTCCAGCAGCGAGGTCCCCACGAGCCCGGTGGGATCCCCGGCCCGGCGGGCCCCGATCGGACGGCCCTGGGCGTCGAAGAGGTGCTGGTACGTCCCGTCCACCACCAGCGGGGACGTGCCCGCGTTCCAGATCGTCGCGCGGAACCTCAGGTGCCACCGCCCGGACGTGCGCGACACCGCGACGTTCCAGGCCGGCAGCGACCGCAGATCCGGCCGGGGGCCGTCCATCGGGATACGGCCGAGGATCGGCGGGCGGGCCACCGGCGCCGGGGGAGCGGCGAAGGCCGGCGGGTCCACCGGGGCGGAGGAGGGGGCGTCGGCCACCGTCACCTCGACCGTCGCGGTGGCGTTCCGTGCCGGGATCCCGAACGCCTTCTGATACTTCGGCGCCACGGTCGCCGTGGCCGTGTACCGCCCGGCGGGCAGACTGAGCGGGGACTCCGGCTGATCCGGGACGGCGGCGCGCCAGCCGGCCTGCACACCCCAGACCGCGCCGAGCGCGAACGGGTTCTCCCCACCGCAGCGGACCGGGTACGGGTTGTCGTCCGGAGCGTCCCGCCGGGCCCGCTCCGTCACCGCGGCGTTGCCGCAGAACCGGGCGCCGTAGTGCGCGACCCTCCGCCCCGAGCCGTCGGTGACGGTGATCATGGTGAAGTCGCTCAGGCCGCCCAGGCCGGTGATCATGCCGGAGGGCAGCGGGACGCGGGTCTTCTCGCCGTCCACCTCGACGATCCGGTAGGCGAGGATCGGCCTGTCGTAACCGGCGCGCCGGGCGCGTACCTCGAACGGCTCCCGGCCCGCGACCACCCGCAGGCCGAGGTCGAACCGCACCGTCCCGCCGGGCAGGCGGTCCGCGGTGACCGTCTTTCCCACGGCGACCAGGGCCAGCGGCGGCGGTGACGACGTGTCCGCCGTACCCACCCCGATCCCGGCGATGAGGAGCACCGCCGCCGCGGCCCACGCTCCCGTCCTCATTCTGGCCATACCGGCCATCCCAGCCGGAATGCTGTGAACCGCCTGGGAGGGCCGGTGGGGTTGGCACGAACCGGGGATCAGCCCCCGAAGGCCGCCGTCACCTCGGCCGGCGTCAATCCCCGGGACCGGTATCCGGCGGTGCCGGTGTCCAGCAGTTCCCGCGCGGCGTCACGCAACGCCCCGTACGCCGCCCACGCCAGCGAGCCACCCACCGACACCCGCCGCACCCCGGCCCGGGCCAGCTCCGGCACGCTCGGCACCCCCGGCAGCAGCAGCACGTTGACCGGCGCCTTCACCGCCGTCACGAAGCCCTCGATGTCGTCCTTGAGGCCGGGCGCGAACAGCACGCCGGCGCCCGCGTCCCGGTACGCGACCAGGCGGGTGATCACGTCGTCCCGGTCGCCCTGCCCGTACAGCAGGCCCTCGGCCCGCGCGGTCAGCACCAGCCCGTGCCGCCGCGCCGCCTCGGCCGCCACACCCACCCGCTCGACCGCCACCGACAGCGGCTCCACGCTGCCGGCCGCCGGGTCGTAGTCCTCGATGGACACGCCCGCCGCGCCGGCCTCCGCGAGCAGATCCACGGTCTCGGCCGGGTCGTCGAACAGCCGCTCGGAATCCACGCTGAGCGGCACCGCGATCGCCCGCGCCATCGCCGCCACCGCGGTGACCAGCTCGTCCCGGGTCACCTGCTGGTCCAGTTTGCCCAGGCTCGCGGCCAGCCCGGACGAGGTGGTGGCGACGGCGGCGGCGCCGGCGTTCTCCAGAAGACGGGCCGACCCGGCGTCCCAGGCGTTGGGGATGACGAACGTGCCGGACGCGTGAAGGTCGTGGAATCGCTGACTCATGCCGGCCAGCCTTTCACGCTAGGCTTCGTGCGGTGGATGTTGATCTTCGGGTTGCGGTCGCCGTCGTCGGCGCCGGATTGACGGGTACGGCCACCGCGTGGGCGCTGGCCCGCCGCGAAGTGCCGGTCGCGCTCGTCGAGGCGTACACCATCGGGCATGTCAACGGCAGTTCGCACGGGTCGTCCCGGATCGTGCGGCGCGCCTACCCCGACCCGTTCTATCTGCGGCTCACCGGGCGCGCCAACGAAGCGTGGGCCCGTGCGTCAGAGGACACCGGCGTTCCCCTCGTCCGGTGGACCGGCGCCGTGGATCACGGCGCCGCCCGTGATCCCGCCGGCCTGGCGGAGCGGTTCACCGCCGAGGGCCTGGAGTGCTCGCTGCTCACCGGCGGGGAGGCGGCCGAACGCTGGCCGGGCATGCGGTTCACCGGCCCGGTGCTGTACCACCCCGAATCCGGCTACCTGAACGCCGACGCCGCCGTCCACGCGTTCACCCGCCGTGCCGCCGAACTCGGCGCGACGGTCCTGGAGAACACCAGGGTCACCACGATCAGCCCGGTCCCGAACGGCGTGCTGATCCGCACCGGCGACGGCCCGGTCATCGCCGCCGGCGCCGTGGTCGTCGCCGCCGGCCCGTGGCTGCCCGAGTCCGGCGGTGTCGTGCCGGTGCCCCTGCCGCCGCTGACCGTCACCCAGCAGCAGGTCTTCCACTTCCCGTTCCGGGACCCGGCCACCGCGTGGCCCACCTCGATCCACCTGGGCGAGGTGCAGGTGTACGCGCTGCCGTCCGGATCGGACGGCGGCGCGCGGCCGGCGTACAAGGTGGCCCAGCACGACGGCGGCCTGCCGACCACCGCCACCACCCGCGACCGCCGGATCGACCCGGCCTCCCGTGACCTGATCGTCCGGTACGTCCGCGACTTCCTGCCCGGCCTGGAACCGGAGCCGGTCGCCGAGGCGAGCTGCCTCTACACCAGCACGCCCGACGAGGACTTCGTGCTGGACCGGGTCGGACCGATCGTTCTTGCCTCCCCGTGCTCCGGCCACGGCGCCAAGTTCGCCGCCGTCATCGGCGAGATGACGGCGGCCCTGGCCCTCGGCGACACCGGCCCCGAGCCGCGCTTCGCCCTCGCCCGCTTCGGAGCATGATGTATCGATGACAGTAGGGGAGTGGGGCGACGCCGCCCGGTGGTACCCGGATGTCGTCGCCCTCGGTGACGCCTGCCGTGCCTGGCAGGCCGAGTTCCCGGCCGGCCCGCCGGTGCGGCCCGGCCAGGGCGAGTACTCGCCCCGGCAGGCATCCGCCGGCGACCCCGGCGGCCGGCACGCCGACCTGCTGCTGAGCCCGTGGAAACGACAGTTCCGCCTGGCGTTGCGCACGAACGACTTCACCGCGCTGCAGGGCATCGCCCCCGACCTGGCGACCTGCGCGGCCGCCGCCCGGCAGTGGCTGGCCGGGGCCCGGCCCGGCGAGGTCGCCGCGGCCTGGCCGTTCCTCGGCTCGGTCGCGCTCGCCGAGGCCCGGGAACGCGGCGACCGGCGGGAGGCCAGCTGGCTGTGGCTCTACGAGAACCACTGCGACGACAAGATCGGCCGCCGCCTGCGGGACTTCGTCGCCCTCGCCTTCCACGAGCCGCGGCTGCGGGCGCTCCACCCCTGGACCAGCCACTACGTCCTGCACTTCAGCACGAACGACGAGTTCCCGTACGCCCGCGGCCTCCCGTTCGTCCAGCCCACGGCGACACCGGGCCGCTACCTCGTCCACCTGCGCCACGGCCACGCCCGCCCGGAGGCCGGCGCCGCCACCGCGTTGCGGCAGGTCCTGGACGGACTGCCGGCCTAGTCGAAGACCGCGATGCGGGTGCGGTGGTGACGCGGGCTCTCGATCTCGTCGGCGACCGCCACGGCCAGGTCGTCGTAGGACAGCGTCGTGCCCGCGACCACGTCGCCGCCGGTCCGGTAACGGCCGGTCCGTGGGGCGGTGGCGACCAGCTGGGCGGGCGGGGTCAGCACCAGCCAGTCCACGTCCGTGGTGGCCGCGCGCAGCCGGTCGAGGCCGGCCGTGTGCGCCACGGCGAAGTGGCGGAACTGCTGCGGCAGCTGGGCCGGATCGTCCAGCAGCAGGTTCCCGTCGGCGTCGGTCAGGTTTGCGAAAAGACCGATCACGATCAGGCGGCGTACGCCCACCGACTCCAGCCCGTGCAACAGCGCGTCGGTCGTACGCACGTAGAACTTCTCGTCGAGTTCTCTCAGATCGTCCGGGCCGGACGCGGGCGACACCGCGTTGATCACGGCGTCGTGGCCCGCGACGAGATCCGGTATCGCGCCGGCGTCGAGAAGGTCACCGCGAACCGTCCGGTCCGCGGTGAGGTCGTGGTGCTTGTCGGGCTCGCGGACGACGCCGGCCACGTGGATGCCGCGGCGCTGGGCCTCGGCGGTCACCGCACGGCCTGCCCGGCCGCCCGCTCCGAAGATGACGATGCTGGTCATGGCGCGGACGTTAATCGACAGGTGTCTGGTTACCGCAACGATACCGGCGCTAGCCTGGGCTTCGTGACCGCCCTTCGACCGGACATGTTCGCCCCCGAGTGCCCGACCCGGCAGGTGCCGTTGCGGGTCGGCGACAAGTGGACGTCGATGATCGTGCTGTGCCTGGAGGACGGCCCGCGCCGGTTCGGCGAGCTGCTCGTGCCGTTGCGCGGCATCACCCGCAAGGTGCTCGCCGAGACGCTGCGGGCGATGGAACGCGACGGCATGGTGACCCGCACGGAGTACCCCGCCAACCCGCCCCACGTCGAGTACGAGTTGACCCCGCTCGGCCGCAGCCTGCTCACCCTGATCGACGCGGCCCGCGCCTGGTGCCGGGAATTCCTTCCCCCTACTTCTCCGTCGTCCGCAGAACCGTGACCGTCTTCCCCCGCCCGTCCGTCACGTAGAGCCGCAACCCGTCCGGGGAGATAGCGTTCACCCGGGGGCTGTCCCCGACAGCGACCGTCGACACCACCTTGCCGGTGTTCAGGTCGATCACCGACATGTTGTCGGAGCCCTCGTTCACCACGTACGCGTGCCTGCCGTCCGAGGAGATCATCACCGCCTGCGGCTCCCGGCCCACGTTCACCTTGTGGATCAGCCGCTGGTCGCCGGTGTCGTACACCTCCACGGTGTCCAGGTCGTAGTTCGTCGCCACCAGCTTCGCGCCGTCCGGTGTCACCGCCAGCGCGTGCGGCGACTTGCCGACCTTGAAGTTCTTCAGGACGAGGCGGTCCGCCACGTTCACCACCGAGATCTGACTCGACTCGTGGTTGGCGGTGAAAGCGGTCTTCCCGTCCGGGGTGAACGCGATCCAGTGCGGGTTCGGCGGCACCGAGATCCGGCCCGCCTCGGTCAGCGACTTGTCGTCGTAGATCTCCACCCGCGCCCCGTTGTGGATCGGCAGCCACACCTTCCCGTCCGGCGCCACCGCCGGCTCGAACGGCCGCGGCCCGGTCCGGATCGTCTTCAACAGCGTCCGGTTCGCCGTGTCGATCACCGCGAGCCCGTTCCCGGTGAAGTCACTCTCGAACAGCGACACGTACAACCGGCCACCGTCCGCCGACAACGCCAGGAACCGCGGCGTGTTCGGCACCTTCACCACCTGGATCTGCTTGCTCGCCACATCGACGACGTGCACATCCTTGGAACTCTGATCCGCCACGTAGATCGTTTTGTTGTCCGGCGAGACCGCCACACCCTCCGGCTCCTGCCCGAGCCCGATCCGCCCCACCACCACCGGCGTCGCCAGACTCGCCGGCGGCGGCTCCGCGGTCCCGGCCGGCTCGGTCGCGGGCCCGCTCGGCGCCTGCCCACCGGTCTGCCCCGGCGCCGGCTGGGTCGCTGCGGTCTGCGTGGGGGCGGCTTCCGGATCGTCGCCGGCCAGCGCGTACCGCACCCCGGCGTACGCCCCGCCACCCAACAGGATCAGGGCCACGACAACTCCGCTCACCAGGGCGAGGCGGCGACGTCCCGCTTTTTCTTGGGGGTACGGGTAACCGCCCGCCCCACCTTCACCCGGCGGCGGATACCCGTCCCCGCTCCCATAGCCGCCTTGCCCCGGTCCGGTCTGGTAGCCGCCCTGCCCGTGGCCGGTCTGGTAGCCGCCCTGCCCGGTCCCTGTTTGATATCCGCCCTGCCCGGGGCTGGTCGGATAGCCGGTCTGTCCCGGCCCCGCGTGGTACCCGGTCTGATCGCCGGCCGACGGGTAACCCGTTCCGCCCGAACCCAGCGGATACGTCGTGTCAGCCGGCCCACCCGGATAACCGCCACCTGCCGCCGGATGCCCGGGCGCGTCCGGCGAGTAGAACCCCGTCCTGCCCTGCCCGTCACCCGGTCGTCCACTCACCGGCCAGGTGTTCTCCTCCGGCCCACTGCCCGGCCACGGGCTCGCGGGCTGCCCGCTCACCGGCGGAATGTTCTCGGTCTGCCCACCGCCCGGCCACGGCGCCGCGGCGTGCCCGCTGGCCGGCCACGGTGCCGCCGCCGGCCCACTGCCCGGCCACGGTGCCGCCGCCGGCCCACTGCCCGGCCATGGGCCCGCGGGCTGCCCGCTGACCGGCGGCAGGCTCTCGGTCTGTCCGTCTCCCGGCCACGGTGCCGCGGGCTGCCCACTGGCCGGCGGGCTGTTCTGGGCTTGCCCGCCGCCCGGCCACACCCCCGCAGGTTGCCCAGTGACCGGCGGGATGTTCTCGGTCCGCCCGTTGCCCGGCCATGCTCCTGCGGGTTGGCCGCTGACCGGCGGGATGTTCTCGGTCTGCCCGTTGCCCGGCCATGCGCCCGTGGGCTGCCCGCTGGCTGGTGGTGTGCCACCGCCCTGTTCGGTCCCCGGCCATGCGCCTACGGGCGACCCGGCCGACGGGTTCGTGTCGGCCCCGGGGTTTCCGGTTGCCGGGTTCGTGTCCGCGGTCTGTCCGCGTGCCGGCCGCGCGCCGGTTGCGGTTGCCGGATCCGCGCCTGGAGTCGTGTCGCCGGACGGCCATGAACCCGCCGGTCGTCCGTCTGCCTGCCGCGGGCCGCCGGGTTGTCCCGGGCCGGGCCGGTCGTCCCGGCTCTGGGCCCACGGGTCCGTTCCCGGCCAGGCGGCCGGTGATCCGGACCGTACCCCGGCAGTTCCTTGCTCGCCGAATCCCCGAATGCCCTGACCCGGCTGTCCGCCCTGGTCCTGGCCATCCGGACGGCCGGCTGCGGGGGTGGTGCCCGGTGCTGTCGAACCTTGTTGTGACCATGCGGGACCCGTACCACCGGATCCTGGTTCGGCTGTCCCGTTCGTCCCGCCTTGTTCCGGCTTCCGCGGCCACGGAACACCATGAACCGGTCCGCTCTGCTCGGGGGCCGAGCCGGTACGTGGCGCCCCGGACGTCGGCCCCGGGTCTGAGACACCCGGCCACGGACCGGCCGCACCCGAAGCCGCCGGAGAGGCAGCCCACGGTCCACTCGGCCGTGCAGACCCCCATCCGCCCGAGCCCGCTCCCGCACCGGACCGGGTTCCCCAGCCGGTGTCCTCAGCGCCGCTGGCGTCTCCGTCGCGCCCTCCACCGCGGGGATCGTGCTCCCCCGCGCGCCCTTCATCACCGGAGGCCGGATCGGTGTCGTGCCCTTCACCTCTCGCAGCGGGATCCATGTCGTCCCCTTCACCGTGGTGGGAAGCGGAATCCCTACCGTGCCCGGCGTCGCCCCCCGGTCCGCCGGCGCTCGATCCGGGATCGCTGCCGGATCCCCCGCCTTCGCCGGTGGTTCCGGAACCCCGGTCGGCACCGGTGTCGCGGGACTCCGCCGGGCCACGAAGAGCACCGAAGCTCAAACTGCGTCCGACGTGACCCCCGGCACCCGAAGTCGCTGTGGGCCCGGTGCCCGCTCCCGACACCGCCGTAGGGTCGCCGCCCCCTATGGCGCTCGCACCCGCCGCCACAGCGCCGGTCACCAGAGCGGGGTCGTTCTCCACGATCCTGTCCTGCCCTGGTACCGCCTGCTCCTCCCGCGGCGTGAGCCCGACCCATTCGTCAGCGGGCTGCCGCGGCGAGGGAATCGACAATCCGTTGCCGGCCGAAACGCCGGACGTCCCCACGGTCTCACCTTCGCCGGGCGTGTCGTCGTCGATCCACGAAGCGGCCCGGGCTTGTTCTGCCTTCGTCACTTCAGCGGCACCGGTCGCCGCATCAGCGTGACCAAGTGCCGATTCACCACTGCGCTCAGCTTCGGGGCGCTGGGACCGGTCCCCGCCGCTCAGGGCACCGACCGGGGACGCGTCGTCTTCGGCTACCGCGTTGTCCGCGACGGCATCCCCGTGACTCGTCCCATCGGCTTGCTCCCGTTCGGTGTCATCGGTTTGCCGGGCATCCCGCCCGCCGGCGACATATCCGCCCGCACCAGACGCCTTTACGCGCTCGGCGCGTGTATCCGCCGCGTCACCCTTCCCAGTGCTATCACTGCTGCTGGTAGCACCGGGGCTCGTGTCGGCGGGTGGCGCACTGCCGACACCGGGACCGGCTCCAAGGACCGGCTGATCAACGGCGTCACCCGTGGCAATCTTGTCGCCGATTCCGGGAGTGTCGCCCGGAGCCGGCGTGCCGGAGGCCGGTCCGGTCGCCGTTGGCCCGGCTGAGCCGTCGTCGGAGGACCTCACGGACGCTGCGTTCGCCTCCACCGCCGAACCTGCGGACTCCGCCTCCACCGGCTCGGCGGCGCGTGCCGGATGCGCGATGTTCGGCCCCGCGCTCGCGGGAGTGGTGGCCGCTGCGGTGGGATCCTCGCGGGGCACGGTCGGCAGTTCTCCGGCGCCGGACAGCGGAACACTCCCGCGGACAGTTGCCTTTGGCGCGATCAGCGGATCGCCCGGTTGATCCGTCGGGCTTGCCGCGATACCCGCGGACCCCTCGCGGCCACTGTCGGCAGTGCCGACCTCAGCGTCCGTGGGTGTGGATGACAGTCCACCCGAAGGCCTGTCTACGGCCGCCCGAACACCCGCTGCACCGTCTGCCGGAGACCGTTGCGGTTCGCCAGATGTGCCCTCGACCGGTGCCCACGACGGCGTAGTGGGCGCTGTGCTCGGGGTCCCGGCAGGCGGCGGTGTCGGTGGCACAGCGGTGGGCGGTGCGCTCGCGGTTTCCGCAACCTGCATTTCCGCTAGGTCCGGCAAGGCGGATGCGGTCAGCGGCTCCCCGGCCTTCGGCGGCGACGTTTCGGCCGGTGCCGAAGGCCTGTTGGCCGGATGCTGCGAGGCAGGCGGCCCACTGACGGGAGCCCACGGCGAAGCGCCGGCGGCCGGCGTGCCGACCCTGGCCCGGGCGGGGTCGGCCGGGTTGAAGGTGGGAGACGGCGGGGCGCTGGGGGGCTGGGGAGGTGCTCCGGCCGTACCGGAAGATGCGTCTGCCGTCGGCGAAGCGGCGGTGGGCTCCGGTCGTTGCCGTGCGGCGTCCTGCCAGCCGGCGCCTGCCGGCGTCGTGCTCTCGCCCGGCCATGACGGTGACTCGTCCGGCCACGCCTCGGCCTCGGACGGAGTCTCCCCAGGCCAGAGGGCACCCGGCCAGCCGGCCGGTGCGACGGGTGAGCCCGGGATCGGCGGACCGCCGGAGGCCGGTTGTGCCGGAGACGGAGCGGAAGGCGGGGAGGACCCGGGCGGCGGGCTGCCGTTTCCCGTCGCCGGAGTCCAGGCGTCGGCGGTGACCTCACCGGTCACGGTGAGGCCGGCGGTTCCGGCGGGCCCGTCGATGGTGACCGTGCCGTCCAGCCGGCCCGTGGTCGGGAACCAGGCGACACGCAGCACGTTCCCGTCGAGGCGGGCGTGCAGGCCCGGTACGGACGTGGTCACCGTGGACGTGGTGATCAGCGGCGGCCCCTGAACGGCGACGTCCGCGGTCACCTGCCGGCTACCGGGAGCGACGCTGCCGAAGGTGACGGCAGGTTCAGCGAGGCGTACGGACGTGCGGCGCAGCGCGGCGGAAGCGGCGGCCGCCACCCGGCCCTCACCGAGGGCGAGACCGTGCAGGGTCTGGCGGGCTTCGGCGGCGCGGGGCAGGTCGCTGCCGGCGGCGGCGACGGCCAGTTGCGCGATGAGCGTCATCTGGTCGCTGCCGGGGCGGCGGATCCGGGACAGCCACGGCTGCCGGCCGGAGCCGAACACCCACTGGCGGGCGCTCGGGTCCCGTTCGCGCAGGTGGTCGTAGAGTTCGCTGATGCCGATCCAACCGTCGCGGTCGCGGTCGGCGGCGCCGCTGGTCACGCCGTCGGCGATGAGGCCGGCGAAGGTGGGCGGTTCGAGCCGGGCGGTCGAGGCGATCACGACCCGGCTCTGCCACTCGGCGGACCGGGCCGCCCGGAATTGGTGACCGGCGTCGACGGGGCCGCCGGTCCTGCCGTCCAGCAGCACCACGGCCTGACCCGCCCGGGACCGTTGCATGAGGGCGGCCATCTGCGCGACGTCCAGCGCGGTGTCCGCAGGACGGCCCATCATCGTGTCCGCGACGGCCAGGTGGAGACTGCCGCCGGGCCCGGTCAGCATCACGCCGCGGAAGTAGAAGAGGACACAGTCCTCCTGGTCGCGCCCCTCGAACAGGGACCCGACCCGGGCCTGCGCCTCCTGCGCCCCGGGATCTCGCAGGAACGTCACGTCGAACCCGCCGAGCGTCTGATCCCCGAGCACGTCCACGAACGCCGGAACATCCGCCGACGGCACCGCGAACCTGCGCAACACGGGGTCCTCGTGCTGCTCGACGCTAATGACCACTGCCAGTCGTCGACCGCTCATCGAATGCATCACCCGTCATCCATGGTGCGATGCCGAGGCGCGACACGAAACCCCGTGACGATTACGAAAAGATGCGATTCGACAGCGGAGCGTTGTTGATCTCGAAGTCGTACGGTCTGTCCTGGATCGCGCACATGTCGATCTACCTGCGGTGATGTTGCCCCACCGGTCACGTGGAAGGGCGTCGATCCATGGTGTGCCCGCCGACGTGCCATAGTCACGGCGAAGTCGGCGATTCCACCCGATCCGGTGGTCCTACGATGATCCGATGCCCGTTTCGAGTGATGCCTTCGGCTTCCGTACGGCGCCCTCGGACCACATCGACGTCGACTTCGGCGCCGGCCCCCACCGCATGATCCGTTCCATGGTGGCGCTCAACCTGAGCTCCCTGGTGCCGCCGGAGGGCCCCGTCGACTTCACGCCGCTCGACGAGTTCCCCCAGGGGAAGGCGATCGACTGGTCCGGCCCCGGCAGAGGCCTCGAGAAGGCGCTGGCGACCCGGCCCCGGTTCCGTTTCGTGCACTGGCGTAGCCCGGCCGGCGACATCGACCTCTCCGGAAGCGGTGTCGAGGATCTGCGGATGTTCGACTGCGCCGGGGTGAGAAGCCTGCGGCTGCCGGAAACGATCAAGACGCTGTTGCTGGACGGCCCGGCCGCTGAACTCCATGTCGAAGCCACCGGCGAGCGGCACGGACTCGACCTTCGTCTCTGGCCGGCCGGCGCCGGCGTGGTGATTCCCGAAGGACTGCTCCAGGCGGAGGGGTTGTCGCTACGGGTCGGTGGTGAGTTCTCCGTGGCGACGTTGTCCGGATTCACCGCGCTGACCGAACTGGAGCTCTCCTTCGGCGGTGAGCCCGGGACGCTCACCGAGGCACACCTGCTCGCCGGTCACCCGTACCTGCGCAGCCTGCAGTTGAACTCGGCCTTCGGCCTCGACCCGGCAACGCTGCCGGACCTGCCCGCGCTGCGGCATCTGCACCTCGACTGGACCAGGAAGAAGATCGCCAAGGCGCTCCGGGCCCGTTTCCGGGACACCGATGTGAAGTTGTGCGTGTCCGGCGCCCTGTCCGATCGCTGGTTGATCGAGCAGCGGGACAACCCGTTCGAGGGGTGGGTGGACTACTCGAAGAAGGCGGCGAAGGCAGCCGGCGCGGCCTACGCCCGGGCCCGGAAGTCGGCGGAGGCCGGCGCCGCCGGGCAGCCGGTGGACGCCGAGCGCGCGCTGCGCCGTTTCATCGCCGACCTCAACGCCATCGACGAGAAGTACGGCGCGATCGACACCGAGGAGCGTGGACAGGTCGTGGACGTCTACGAGGAGCTCGCCGGGCGCTTCCACCTCGACCCGCGGGGTGCGGCGGCTGACTGGCTCGCCGAGGACCGGCGGTTCTGACGGGCTGCAACCGGATTGAACCGGCCCGCCGCTAAGTGGTCCCGCCCGCCGTCCGATCCTGGTGGTGTCCGGCTTGCGGGGTACGCGGCGTCAGCACCGGTCAGGTTCGCCAGCCGTCGCTGAGACACCTCTCGGAGACCGCTGGACAAGCCTGAGCGACGGCTGGCGAACCTGCCTGGGCCACGGCTTCGGTCAGGCGTAGACGTCGAGGAACTGGCCGCTGCGCTGGAACCGGGCCACCTCGGCCGCGTGTGCCGCCACGACCCGTGCCACCTCGGCCTCGGCGTTCGCGACGGCGGCCCGGTCGGCGGTGATGACGCCGGGAGCGGCGGCGGTCGGCATCTGGTCGGTCACGAGCTTGGCGCGGGCGCTCGACAGGCGGCTGTAGGCGGCGTGGGCGTTCCAGGCCGTGGGGGAGGCGACGTTCATGCTGGCTCCTTCGACGATCCGCGTCTTCCGAACGGCCGCATACATCGTCGGGCCGGCTCCCACCTTGCAACTTTTTCAGGTGACCTGGGCGACACCGGTCGCGCCCGGAAAACACTGAGGGCGTGACCTCCGATCGAGGCCACGCCCTTGTGGTGGTGTGTCAGCCGGCCAGCTCGCGGGCGCGCTCCGGCCACGTGGCGAGACTCGCGGAACCGCGCATTCCGGCCGCGTTGATCGCCTGCTTGAGGCTGATGACGTCGGACTCGGCCAGCTTCGCGTAGGTGGTGATGCCGGCCGCGGCCAGCGCGATCGCCACCTTGGGGCCGATGCCCGGAATCCTCGTCAGGTCGTCCGGCTGCTGGACCGGCGCGGGCGTGCCCACGAGGTCCGGCTCCGCGGTGATGACGGCCGGAACCGCGGTGACGGGCTCCGGCGCCGCGACGGGCTCGGGCGCCACGACCGGCTCAGCGGCGGCAACCGGCTCCGGCGCCACGACCGGCTCAGCGGCGGCAACCGGCTCCGGCTCGGCGACCGGGGTCGGCTCGGGGTCGGCGGCGGTGTGCTCGCTGCTCAGGGCCGGCTCGTCCACGACGGCGGCCGGCTCGTCCACGACGGCGGCCGGCTCGTCGATGACGGGGGCCGGCTCGTCGATGACGGCGGCTGCGGGCGCGTCGGCGGGCTTCTCGGCCTCGTCCGCCGGCTCGTCCCCAGCAGTGCCCTCGGTCGCGGCCGGCGTGACGACGGCGTCCACCTCGGCGTCGGCAGGCGCGTCGGTCGACTCCACGACGGCGTCGGCGGGCTGCTCGGTCGCGGTCGCCTCAGCGTCGGCGGGCGCGTCGGTCGCGGTCACTTCAGCGTCGGCGGACGTCTCAGCACGCGTCTCAGCGGAGGTCTCGGCGGGCGTCCCGGTAAGCGCTTCGGTGGCGGGCTCGTCCGACACGACGGGCGAGGCATCGCTGACCGGCGCGGCGACCGGCTCGATCTCGGTCTGCTTCTCCGCGACGGGCTCCGCAACCGGCGAGTCCACGACGACCGGCGAGTCGGCCGGGGCGGACGAGTCGACAGCGACGGGCGAGTCCACGACGACCGGCGAGTCGACCGGGGCGGACGAGTCGGCGGCGACGGGCGAGTCCTCAGTGATCGCCGACGCAGCCGGAGAAGCCGAGGTCAGCGCGGAGGCGTCGGCGAGCGAGCCGTTGGCGGACGGTACGGAGGAGACGGTGTCCACGGGCGAGACCGGAATCGCCGCGGAGGAGCCGGTCTCGGTGGTGGAGCCGGCCGAGGTGGTCGCCGCGATCGTGGCGGGGACGGCCACGGCGGGCGCGGACTCGGTGGCCGGGGTGGTCTCGGCGGCGGGCGCGGCCGTGGTGGCCGGGGTGGCGGAGCCGGAACGGCGTCCCCATACCAGCCAGCCGCCTATCACGCCGATCACGAGCCCGGCGACAAAGTAGAGGAATGATGCCATATCGGGCCTCCGGACAGGAGAGGAGGGTGCATGTGGTAGCGGGCAGCTTTCCACATCCCGTTGAGCTGCCACGACGTGGGTGCCGACCCGTCTCGAACAGCAACGGCGTGGAGACGCGGTGTTCGGTACGAGCCGGCCACGGGGCGTCGCCCGTACCGGAGCAGAAACCCCGCGGGCCGTGCGCGGTCAGCGGTTGATGGCGCCGGGGACGTAGCGGTTGGCGGCGTACGTGAGGGCCCACAGCACCACGCCGATGAGCAGCAGCACTCCGGCGACCCGATAGTCCGCGCCGGCCCGCCCGGACAGCGGGCTGGCCAGGAACGCGCAGGCGATGGCGCCGAGGATCGGGATGACGGTGGGCGCCCGGAAGTGATCGTGTTCGACGCTGTCCTTGCGGAGGACCAGGCAGGCCACGTTGACCACGGTGAACACGCAGAGCAGCAGCAGGGCGGTGGTCCCGCCGAGGGCGGCCAGGTCGGCGAACCAGATCAGGCCGAACGCGATCACGGTGGTGAAGACGATCCCGACCCAGGGGGTACGGCGGGTGCGGTGGACCCGGCCCAGCACGGACGGAAGCACCCGTTCGCGTGCCATGCCGTAGAGCAGGCGGCTGGCCATCATCATGTTGATCAGGGCGGAGTTGGCGACGGCGAACATGGTGATGAACGCGAAGATCCAGAGCGGGAACGCGGGCGCCCCGGCCTCGACCACCTTGAGCAGCGGGGTGTCGCCCTCACCGAGTGCGGCGGGGGCGACCAGGGCGACCGACGAGATCGCCACCAGCACGTAGATCACCCCGGTGATGCAGAGGCCGGTGAACATCACCTTGGGGAAGATCCGGACCGGGTCGCGGGTCTCCTCGGCCATGTTGACCGAGTCCTCGAAGCCGACCATGGCGAAGAAGGCCAGCGCGGTCCCGGCGGTCACCGACAGCGCGATGCTCTCGCCGGGCGCGGTCTGGAAATCGGTGAGCCGGGACAGGTCGCCGTTGCCGCCGCCGAGCGCCCACGCGCCGACGCCGATGACGATCAGCAGGCCGGTCAGCTCCACACAGGTCAGGACCACGTTGGCCTTGACGCTCTCGCCGACGCCGCGGAAGTTGATCAGAGCGACCAGGGTGATGAAGCCGAGCGCGACCGCGGTGAGGGCGAAACCGTCGCCGATCGACAGGTCGAAGGCCTCGCCGAAGTTGCCGGCGAACGCCTTGGACGCGCTGGACGCCGAGGTCAGGCCGGAGCACATCACCGCGAACGTGACCATGAACGTCAGGAAGTGCACCCCGAACGCCTTGTGCGTGTAGAGCGCGGCCCCGGCGGCGCGGGGGTATTTCGTCACGAGTTCCAGATAGCTGAACGCGGTGAGCAGCGCGACCACGAAGGCCAGCAGGAAGGGCAGCCACACCGCGCCGCCGACCTCGTTGGCGACTTTACCGGTCAGCGCGTAGACGCCGGTGCCCAGAATGTCGCCCACCACGAAGAGCAGCAGAAGCGCCGGGCCGATGACCCGGTTGAGAGTGGGCTGCTCGGAGTCGTGCGAGGTCACATCCGCCATGAGTGCTCCCCGGAAAAGGTCCACTGCGGATTAGTGACGTTACCCGTACCTTGGGTGACATGCATATCGTGCTTGCCGCAAACCCCGAGACGGAGCAGCCGTGGGTGACCGACGCGGTGGCCGACCTGGTGCGTCAGACCGGCGGGTCGGTCGCCGTGGTCGCGGTCGACGAACTGGAGACGGAACATCTCTCGCCGCTGCCGCGGGCGGTCTACACCGAGCGGGCGGAGAAGGCGGCGACGCTTGCGGTGGGCCGCTTGGCCGAGGCGGGCATCGAGGCCTCGCGTACGGTCCTCCCGGGCCGCCCCGCCGAGCAGATCATCCGGTTCGCCCAGGATCAGAAGGCCGACCTGATCGTCGCCGGTTCCAGCGCCCGCCCGGTGGTGGCGCAGCGGCTGCTCGGCAGTGTCCCGCTGACCCTGATCGAGAAGGCCGGCCGTCCGGTGCTGGTGGTCACCCGCCCCGTGAACGGGTGACCACCAGCCTCGATCACGGAACGGCGGGGTAATCGGTCACGTAGACCGGCTGGCCCACCTTCGTCATGTCCGCGGCCTCGCCGACGCCGTTGACCACGTGGTCGATGACGCCCGCGCTGAGGTTCACGGTCATGATGTGGTGCAGTTTGACGCCGGGCGTCTTCGGCACCTCGAACCCGTTCTCGGTGTGGATCGACGGGTTGTTCTGGTTGAAGACGTACACGCCCGCGCCGTACAGGTTGTGCTTGCGGACCTTGTCGCCGACCTTGTAACCGGCGTAGCCCTCGACCTTGCCGTTCATCCAGTCGGCCTGCGTCGGCGGGTCGTACGGCAGCTCGTTCTGGTAGAGCACGGTGGTGCCGCGCTCACCGTTCCAGACCGTGTTGTACTTCTGGAAGTGCTCGACGAACAGGCCGGTCGCGGTCACGTCGTCGCCGTTGATCACCGCGCCGTAGCGGCCGGTGTTGGTCTTCCAGCGGTCGGTGTCGCCGTTCACGCCGTTGGTGAAGCCTTCGACGCCGTGGTCGCCGCGCCACACCCAGGTGTGGTCGATCAGCACGTCGTCGCTGTTCACCTCGAGCGCGATGTTCGTCTTGCCGATGTGCGGCCCGCCGACCCGGAAGTAGACGTCGCTGAGCGTGGTCGGGTTGGCGGCGGAGCTGAAGCCGAGGCCGTGCTTCTGGCCGACCCGCAGCAGCACCGGCGACTCCTTGAGGCCGGCGTCGACGGTGACACCGGCGACGATCACGCCGGGCACGTTCGCCACGTCCACCGGGATCGCCCCGTTGACCGCGGTGAGGGTGGCGTGGCCGAGACCGAGCACGACGGTGTTCGGGCGGCGCACCTCGATGCTGCGGGCGATGTCGTAGACGCCCGGGGTGAGCAGCAGGTGCTTACCGAGCGCCAGGTGCAGGTTGATCTTCGACACCGAGTCGCCGGGCTTCGCGACGTAGAAGTCCGACAGCGGCAGGGTGCGGCCGGAGGTGTCGTCCCAGGAGGTGCCGCTGGTGTTGCGCTTCGCGGCCGGGACCCGTACCTGGTACTTGCCCTTGGCGTCGACGAACAGGAACGGCTTCTCCCGGCTGACCGGGGTGGCGTCCAGGGTGGTGTACGGGGTGGCCGGGAAGTCGGCCTCGCTCGGCGCGCCCTTCACACCGGAGAAGACCTGGTTCCAGACGGCGTTGGACCAGCTCTCCACCTCGCTGTCGCGGGTCAGCCACTGCTGCTGCGAGCCGTTGGTGGTGGCCGGCAGCTTCGAGTTCGCGATGAACCCGCCGGAGGCGTACTGCGGGCCCGCCGTGCAGTAGTCCATCAGCGACAGGGTGCCGCCGGTGAACTGGGTGCGGCGCAGCGAGACGGCCTGCGACACGGCCCAGAAGTTGGCGGTCTGCCGGCAGCCGTCCTGACCCGTGCCGTTGATGTTGACGGTCAGGTTGGACAGGGTGCGCCAGAAGTTGACCAGCGCGATGCAGTTCGGGTTGGCCGGGTCGGTGCCGAGGCAGCGGTTGTACGCCTCCACCTTCCCGTTGATCACCACGTCGCCCGGCTTCGCGCCGAGACCGGTGATCTCCGTGTAGTACCCGACCTTGATCTGCAGCGGCTGCTCTGCCGTGCCGTAGGTGCCGGGCTTGAACAGGTACGCGTACCGGGCCGTGCCCATCTCGTTGTCGACCTGCTTGGCGTAGGTCGCGTCGAGGGTCGCCTGGATCTGCGCGACGGGCATGCTCGGGTCGAAGACGGTGACGTTGGAGCCGAGGCTGGGCGTGCCGGCCGCGCCGTGCGCCGAAGCCGGCAGGCCCGGGGCGGCGGCGAGCGCGAGCCCGAGGGCGATGGCCGGCGCAGCGGACCGGCGGAGTCTCGTCATGCGGAGGGGTTCCTTCCGTAACAAGATCGCAATGATGCCCGTCACAGAATCAACCGTCGAACCACCATGTCAAGCAGACCTGTCGGGCATGAGAGTTCTTATCCGGACCAACCCCTCGGGTTCCGGAACCAAACTGACCGAAAAGCCGGTCGGAACCGGTTACGTAACCGGGTCCGCGAACACCACGACGTTGCTCCGGTAGCTGCCCTCACCCCGATCGAAGACCCCGCCGCACGTGATCAGCCGGAGCCCCGGGTGATCCAGTGGGGTGTAGACGTCCTCGCTCGGGAAGTCGTGCTTCGGGTACACCGCGACCCGGGTCACCCGGAAGCGGGCGACGGAACGGTCGGTACGGCGTACCGCGACCGCATCGCCCACCTTGATCTCGCGCAACCGGTAGAAGACCGCCGGGCCGTCCCGCGCCGAATCCACGTGCCCCGCCAGCACCGACGCGCCCACCTCGCCCGGGGTGGGGGAGTGCCGGTACCAGCCGGCCGGCGCGTCCCCCCGCAGCGGCGGGACCTCCAGGGTGCCGTCGTCACGCAGCCCGAGCGGCATGATCGCGGTATCCACGCCGATCGAGGGGATCTGCAGCCGTACCGGCGCCGAGGCCCTCATCCCGGCCGGCTTCCGCGCGGCAGGCGATGTGACCGCGGCCTTCGAGGGGGCGGCCGGCGACGTGGGAGCCGGGGAGCCGGCCGCCTGCGACGTGGCGGCCGGGGGAGGAGCGCTCGGCGGCGCGGCCGTCAGAGCCGCCGGTGCCGGCATCTCGTCCTCGGTACGCAGGCCGAGAGCGATGGTCAGGCCGCCCAGCAGCGCGAGCACCACGGCGACCGCGGCCGCCCGGCGATCCCGGATCCGCGGCGGCGGAAGGACCGGCGTCATCCGGCGGTCGTCGATGGCGGGCATGTCGCGGTTCAGCGGTGGTGCAGGGGCTTGCGCAGCGCGTACGCTCCCGCGCCGGCCGCCGCGATCAACAGGAACCCGCCCGTCACCAGCAGCGCCACCCGCTGCCCGGAGACCAGGCCGCCACCACCGGCGTCGACGCCACCGGACGGGGTCGGCGACCGGACCGGCGTGGTCTCCGGGGTCGTGGTCTCCTCCGTCGGGCCGCCGCCCGGACCACCGCCGCCGGGCCCGCCGTCGCCCGTCCCCGGGCTGACGCTGCCGGGCCCACCGCCCGGTCCACCGCCGCCGGGTCCACTCCCGCCGGGTCCACCGCCGCCGGGGGACGTGCCCGGGCTGGGTGATCCGGGCTCGCCGGGGAGGTAGTCCGGCTGGCTCGGCGCGCTGCTGCTCGGCCCACCCGCCGTCGGAGGCGGGTCGTTGCGGTTCGTGCAGTACGCCAGCGTCGACAACAGCAGGATGATCGCCAGCAGCAATCCCGCCCCGACGGCGATCAGCCGGTTCCGGCGTGCGTCCGAGGCGCGGTGCGCTGGGGAGCCCTCAGCCGTCATGGTGTCCTTCCACCGAACGGAGACCCGTGGTGGGACAGGTTAGTGCGCGCAGCGTACGCGCGCATCCATCTATCCGTGATCGGACACTTCGGACGGACCGTGACAGGCCTTGACGCGGCCGTGCAGAATGCCCCGCGATGATCGAGATCAGGGAACTGACGAAGACCTACGGCAGGGTGGACGCCGTCCGGGACGTGACGTTCACCGCCGCGCCGGGGCGGGTCACCGGACTGCTCGGCCTCAACGGCTCCGGCAAGAGCACCACCCTGCGGATCCTGCTCGGCCTGGCGAGACCCACCCGCGGCGCGGCGCTGATCAACGGCCGGCGGTACCGCGACCTCGACCACCCGGTCCGGCACGTCGGGGCGGTGATCGAGCAGGGCCTGAGCCATCCCGGCCAGTCCGGGTACGCCCACCTCGTCACTCAGGCCATGCTCGGCGGCTTCCCCCGCGAGCGGGTCGGCCGGCTGCTGGAGTACGTGGGCCTGGAGGACGCGGCCACCAAACGGACCGGCGACTACTCGCTCGGCATGCGCCAGCGGCTCGCGGTGGCGACGGCGCTGCTCGGTGAGCCGTCGGTGCTGGTGCTGGACGAGCCGGCGAACGGCCTCGACCCGCCGGGCATGGCCTGGTTACGGGAGTTGCTGCGGGCCCACGCGGCGAACGGCGGCACGGTGCTGATCTCCAGTCATCTGCTCGCCGAGCTTGAGCACCTCGTCGACGACGTGGTGATCATCGGGCAGGGCCGGATCCTGGCCTCCGGCACCCCGGCCGAACTGGCCGGCACGGTGCGGCTGCGGGTGCGCGGCGGTGACCCGGACCGGCTGGCGGCGGCGTTCGAGCGGCACGGCGCGGCCGTCGCGGTGGACGGCCCGGCACTGATGGTCTCCGGGCTGACCCCGGAGCAGGCCGGCGACATCGCGCTGGCCGCGCAGGTCGCGGTCTACGAGCTGGTGGCCGAGGCCCGGCATCTGGAGGACATCTTCATGAGCGTGGCGGAGGGCCGATGATCGCCGTCGTACGCAGCGAGCTGTACCGCAGCGTGAGCATCCGGTCGTCGTGGCTGGCGCTGATCGGGTACACCTTCATGGCCGCGCTGTTCGGCTGGTTCAGCAAGGAGGCCTGGTCACTGTTCGCCGGGCTGGGCGCCTTCGGGATCGCGGTGACCGTGACCGCGCAGCACTACCAGCACCGGACCATGGTGCTGGTGCTGCTGAACCAGCCGCACCGCTGGCGGGTGCTCGTCGCGCAGTGCCTGTCGGCGGCGGTGTACGGCATCGTGCTGGCGGCCGTCAGCGGGGTGCCGGTGCTGGTCGGCGAGAGTGCCGCGCACTACCGGTCGACGGTGCTGGTGGCTCCGGTGATGGCGGTGTTCGGCACGTTGTGCACGACCGTGGTCCGGCACCCGATGTGGCTGCTGGGCGGCGTGTTCGCGTGGCTGCTGTTCGCCGAGGGGCTGATCAACCGGATGGACAACGGGCTGCCGTTCGCGGCGTTCGCGCTCGCCTCCGGCGGCAACGTCAAGGGTTTGACGGTGCTGCTCGGCTGGACGGCGGCGGCGATTCCGGTCGCCCTCTGGGCCATCTGCCGCGACCTGTCCACCGACTGAAACCCCAACCCCAGCGTGTGGAGTTCGGCCGTCATGTGCGCCTCAATTCCACACGCTGGGTCTTGCTTTCAGCGTGTGGAGTTCGGCCGTCATGTGCGCCTCAATTCCACACGCTGGGTCTTGCTTTCAGCGTGTGGAGTTCGGCCGCTATGTGCGCCGCAACTCCACACGCTGAAGTGGGGGTCAGCGGAGCAGGATGAACGCGGTCAGAGCCAGGACCAGGGCGGCGATGACGGCCAGGACGACCGGGCCGGCGACCCGCCGCCACGCCGCGTGCCCGTCCGGGGCGGCGGCGACCGGCAGCGGCGTCGCGAGGGCGAGCGGTTCGGAGAACGCGTCGACCGGCCGCATCGTGGAGGGGCCGGTCGGTGTCCCGGGCTGCGGCGCTAGGGTGAACTGCCGGGCCGGCGGCCCCGCGTGCTGGCTCACGTAAAGCGGCGGGACGGTGTGCGGGCCCGGAACTGCCGGGCCGCTCGGCGGGACCGGCGGGAAGTAGCCGTTCGGCGGCGGGGTCGGGGGGCCGCCCGGCTGGATGTGGTCGGTCCACTGCCTGCCGTCCCACCAGCGTCGCGCCGGCAGGCCGCTCGGATCGGCATACCATCCGGCGGGCTGCGTCATGGGCGTGCTCCTTCGTCGGCCGGGGCGGGGACTGTGGTGCCTGATCGGCCGGGCACGCGTGAAGCTGAGGGTTCCCGCCCGCCGGGGCTGAATCGGCGGGCGGGACGTTCCGCAAGCGGTCAGGAACGGGTGATCGACAGGTTGTCGACTGCCGCCTCGACGAGCGAAGCGGTCCCGGCGTCGGCGGCTTCCACCTGGAGGCGGATCGTCTGTCCCGCGTACGCCGAAAGGTTTGCCGTGGCAGTGGTCCAGGCGGCCGCCTTGTTGGCCGCCGACGCGGTCTGGCTGAGCACCGTCGTCGTGGTCGTCCCGGACACCACCCGCACCCGCAGGTAGTCGGCGCTGGTGGCGTTGTTGAGGTGCGCGAGGTACCAGGACAGGTTCAGCGTCAGCGTGCCGGTGGGCAGGGTGATCGCCGGGGAGGTGATCGTGCTGATGCCGCCGTCCAGGTCGTTGGCGCCCGCGCTGGCTCCGGCGCTGGCCCCGGTCACCAGGGCGTACGTGCCGCCGGCGGTGGTGCCGAGCTGGGTGGTGACGCCGGAGCTGCTGGTGGCGGCCGGGTCGCCGCGCTCGAAGCGGCCGGAGGTGGCGGTGTCGGACGTGCCGGCGGTCCAGCCGGTCGCGGTCTCCAGGCCGTCGGACCAGACGGTCTGGCCGGGCGGCGTGGTGGTGCCGCCGTCGGCGAGCGTCCAGACGGTGTACGCGATGGCGTCGGAGTTGCGGTCCAGCGCGGTGTCGTTGATGTTCGACGTGGTGTCGCAGGACGCGTGGTAGCAGGGGTCGAACCGGCCGGTCGTGCCGCCCCAGAGCGAGACCTGCGCGGACGTCTTGGTGCCTTCGGCGCCGGTGAAGATGCCGCCGGCCGGGATGCCCGCGGCGATGAACGGGCCGTAGTCGCTGCGCCCGTCGAAGTCGGTGCCGCGGGTCGGCACGCCGATCGAGGTGAAGTACGCCGCGAGGGTCGACTCGATCTGTGCCGAGCCGGCCGGGCCGGGACCCGCGCCGGTGCCGTCGGAGTTGTCCCCGTCGTACAGGAAGTAGCCCGGGTTCGGCGAGCCGATCATGTCGAAGTTGAGGTACCCGGTGATGGCGGCCTTCTGGGCGCTGGACAGCGAGTTGACGTACGCCGTGGAACCGCGCAGACCCAGCTCCTCCGCGCCCCACCAGCCGAATCGCAGATGCCGGTCCGGCTGGAAGCCGGATCGGGCGACCTGCAGGGCCACCTCCAGGATGCCCGCCGACCCGGACCCGTTGTCGTTGATGCCCGGGCCCGCGGTGACGCTGTCCAGGTGCCCGCCGATCATCAGGGTGTCGCTGGTGTCGCCGCCCGGCCAGTCCGCGATCAGGTTGTACCCGGTCGCGCCGTTGTACGTGAACGACTGCTGGGTGGTCGTGAACCCGGCCGCGTCGAGCAGTCCCTTCACGTAGGTGACCGAGGCCAGGTAGCCGGGCCGGCCGTGCGCCCGGTTGCCGCCGTTGGCGGTCGCGATGCTCTGGAACTGGGCCAGGTGCGCCTTGACGTTGGCCACCGAGATGTCCGGCGCCGCGGCCGCTGCCTGCGCCTGGACCGGGCTCGCGGCGCCGATGACGGCGACCAGCGCCGTCGCGCCGATGAGCGGGAGTGCTCGCACGGGTTCTCCTCTGCGAACTGGAAAGCGGGGAACGGATCGCCCGAGCATCGCATCGACATGCGTCCACACGTTCATATCAATCGGTACCTACCGCCGTGGATGTGAGGCATGTGCATGGCTTGATGGTTAGCATGCGGGGGATCGTCCGAGGCTCGCGCCGGTCGCCACCGCGACCGGAACGGGCGGGAGGACGGCTCGACAACGGAAGGCAAGGGATGCGAAAAATCCTGGCGGCCACCATCGCCGCATCCGTCGGTCTGCTGATCGGCGCCGGGGTGGTCCCGGTCGCGGCTTCGGCCGCGCCCAAGGCGCCGGCCAAGGCGCCCGGTTACACCCCGCCACCCATCGACTGGGGGACCTGTACGCGGGCCAGCCTGGCGTCCCGTGGCGCCCAGTGCGGTTTCCTGGTCGTGCCGCTCGACTACGGCAAGCCCCAGGGCACCAAGATCAAGATCGCGGTGTCCCGGATCAAGCACAAGTCGAGCGACGCCGAGTACCAGGGCGTCATGCTCACCAACCCGGGCGGCCCCGGCGGCTCCGGGCTGGGCCTGCCGGTGCTCGGCGAGTTCGTGCCGGACGGCGCGGGCGGTTACTACGACTGGATCGGCTTCGACCCGCGTGGCGTCGGTTCCAGCGTGCCGGCGCTCACCTGCGACCCGAACTACACCGGCTACAACCGGCCGTTCTACGTGCCGGTCACCCGGCAACTGGAGAAGACCTGGCTGGCGAAGGCCAAGGGGTACGCGGAAGCCTGCGACAAGGCCGGTGGGGCGCTGCTCGACCACCTGAAGACCACCGACACCGTCGCGGACATGGAGAGCCTGCGCAAGGCCCTCGGCGCTGACAAGATCAACTACTACGGCTTCTCGTACGGGACCTACCTCGGTCAGGTCTACGCCACCCTGCACCCGGACCGGGTCCGCCGGTTCGTGTTCGACGGCGTGGTCAACCCGGAGCGGGTCTGGTACAAGGCCAACCTGGACCAGGACATCCAGTTCGACCAGAACATGGACGTCTACTTCGGCTGGATCGCGAAGTACGACGCGGTCTACCACCTGGGCAAGACCGCCAAGGAAGTGAAGCGCAAGTACTACACCACGCTGTACTCCCTGATCAAGAACCCGGCCGCCGGGAAGATCGGCCCGGACGAGTGGAACGACGTCTTCGTCCAGGCCGGCTACTACGTCTACGGCTGGGAGGACGTCGCGACGGCGTTCTCGGCCTGGGTCAACGAGAAGGACGCCGCCCCGCTGCTGGAGCTCTTCGGCACGCCCGGCGCGCCCGGCTCCGACAACGGTTACGCCGTCTACCTGGGTGTCCAGTGCACCGATGTGCAGTGGCCGACGAAGTGGTCGACGTGGCAGCGTGACAACTGGGCGGTCCACCTCAGGTACCCGTTCATCACGTGGAACAACGCCTGGTACAACGCGCCCTGCATTAACTGGGGCGCCAAGGCCGGCAAGCCGGTCGAGATCAACGGCAAGAAGATCCCGCCGATCCTGCTGATCGGTGAGACCGAGGACGCGGCCACCCCGTTCGAGGGTGCGCTCGAGGTCCGTTCGCGGTTCCCGAAGTCCGTGCTGGTCGAGGGCGTCGGCGGCACCACCCACTCCGGTTCGCTGAACGGCGTGGCGTGCACCGACGACACGATCGCCGCCTACCTGGCCACCGGCGCGCTGCCGGACCGGGTGCGTGGCAACCGTTCGGACAAGAAGTGCGAGCCCAACCCGCAGCCGGACCCGACGGCCGCCAAGACCTTCGCGAAGGTCGGCGCCGCTGACGAGTTCCGTGCGGAGATCGGCCCGCGCTGATGAAACGGCCCGGGCGGTGTGAACCGCCCGGGCCACCCCTCACTGGCCGGCGTTCTTCTTCGCGGCCTGGATCTGTTCGTAGACGCGGGTCCGCAGCTCGATGAACCGGGGATCGGCCCGGGTGCCGAGCTGGTCGCGCGCGTCCGGCAGGTCGACGATCAGCTCGTCCTGCACGACGGTCGGCGACGACGACAGCATCACCACCCGCTGCCCGAGGTAGACCGACTCGTCGATGTCGTGGGTGACGAACAGGATCGTCACCCCGAGCCGCTGCCACAGCTGCCGGACCAGGTCCTCCAGGTCGGCGCGGGTCTGCGCGTCGACCGCCGCGAACGGCTCGTCCATCAGCAGCGTCCGCGGCTCGTACGCGACGGCCCGGGCGATCGCCACCCGCTGCTGCATGCCGCCGGACAACTGCCAGGGGTACGCCGCCGCGGTCCCGGTCAGCCCGACCGCGTCCAGGGCCTCCTCCACCAGCTCCCGCCGGCGGCTCTTCGGCACCTTCTTCTGCTTGAGCGGCAGTTCCACGTTGTCGCGCACGTTCATCCAGGGGAACAGGCTGCGCCCGTACTCCTGGAACACCACCGCCATGCCCTCCGGCGGCCCGTCGACCGTCCTCCCGTCGACCCGCACGTCGCCGGCGGTCGGCGCGAGCAGGCCGCCCAGGCAGCGCAGCAGGGTGGTCTTGCCGCAGCCGGACGGGCCGACCAGGCAGACCAGCTCACCGCTGTCCACGGTGAACGTGAGGTGGCGGAGCGCCTCCACCGCGCTGCCGCCGGATTGGTAGACCTTCCGCAGCCCTGTGACTTCGAGCATCCTCGCCCCCTCAGCCGGATCGCTGCGCCGCGCGCAGGCCCTCGTACCACCGCAACGCCCGCCGCTCGGCGAGCCGGAAGAGCAGCGACAGCACGAAGCCGAGCAGGCCGAGCAGGATGATCCCGCTCCACATCTCCGGGATCGCGAAGCCGCGCTGGAACTGCACGATGGTGAAGCCGAGGCCGTTGCTGGCCGCGAACATCTCGCTGATCACCATCAGGATGATCGCGATGGACAGCGCCTGGCGCAGTCCGGCCGCGATCTGCGGGCTCGCCGACGGCAGGATGACGCGGGTGAGCCGGGCGGTGCCGGTCACCCCGTACGAGCGGGCGGTCTCCAGCACCACGCCGTCCACCGCGCGGACGCCCTCCACCGTGTTGAGCAGGATCGGCCAGATGCACCCGAAGACGATGACGATCACCTTCATGGTGTCGCCGATGCCCGCGAACAGCATGATCACCGGGACGAGGACGGGCGGCGGGATGGCCCGGAAGAACTCCAGGACCGGTTCCACGACGGCCCGCAGCCGCCGGTTCAGGCCGATCGCCAGGCCCGCGCCGATGCCGAGCAGGGCCGCCAGCAGGTAGCCCGCGAACAGCCGCAGCAGACTGGGCACGACCTCGGACTCCAGCTGCGCCGGCGTCCAGGTGGCCGGGAAGACGGCGAGGATCTCGGACAGCGGGGGAGCGTAGTAGGACTCGCTGCCGGCGCTGAGCACCCACCAGGCCCCGAAGAGCACGGCCGGAAGAGCAAGAGCGAACACGAGCTTTCTGAGTACGGTCATCAGACGGGTACCTCGCCCCGTACCGACTGGTGCCAGGCGAGCAGGCGGCGCTCGCCGGTACGAGTCAGCAGGTTGATCAGCACGCCGAGGACGCCGGTGACGACGATCAGCGCGTACATGGTGGGCACCGCCTCGGACGCCTGTGCCACGGCGATCTCCCGGCCCAGGCCGGGCGACCCGATCACCAGCTCGGCGGTGATCGCCAGGACCAGGGCGACCGACGCGGCGAGCCGGACACCGGTGAACACGTACGGCAGGGCGGTCGGCCAGAGCACGTGCCGGATCCGGGCCCAGGCGGAGAACCGGAAACTGCGCGCCGTCTCGAAGGCGACCGGGTCGACGTCGGCGACCCCGTACAGCACCTGCACCAGCACCTGCCAGAACGCCGCGTAGCAGACCAGCAGCAGGGTGGACGCCAGATCGGTGCCGTAGAGCAGCACCGCCAGCGGGATCAGCGCCACCGACGGGATCGGCCGCAGGAACTCCACGGTGGACGCGGTCAGCGCCCGCAGCACCGGCACCGACCCGATCACGATCCCGGCCAGCACGCCGGCCGCGACCGCGAGAGCCAGGCCGATCGCCCACGCGATCAGCGTGTCGGACAGCGCCGCCCAGAACGCGGGGCTGGCGGCCTCCTGCGCCAGCGCCGCCCCGATCCGGCTGGCGGGCGGCAGGAACCGTTCGTCGACCAGGCCCAGCCGCGGCATCAGTTCGATGATGAGGAGCAACCCGGCCAGGCCGGCGACACCGAGGAGCGCGGTGTCACCGGCCGGGTTGCCGCGACGGGCGGTCGTCACGGGAGGAGCTTCTCCAGGTCCGGCGCCTTGGTGAAGATGCCGTCCTTGCTGCCCAGGTCGGCGATGGTCTGCACGGAGGCCTCGTTGATCTGGGTCGGCCATTTCGGCAGGACCACGGCGGCGCGCAGCTTCTCGTCGATCTTGGTGTAGGTGCCGAGGATCGCGCGCACCTCGTCGGGGTGGGCGTCGGCGTACGTCAGCGACTCGTTGATCGCCTCGGTGAACCGCTTGACCAGGTCGGCGTCGTCGGCGGCCAGCTTCTGCGAGGTGAAGTACGCGGCGACGGTCAGGTTCGGCGCGGCGTCGACGAAGGTCGAGGCGACCTCACGGCCACCGGCGGCCTTGATCGCGGACAGCTGCGGCTCGACCACCCAGGCCGCGTCGACCTGACCCTCCGCGAGCGCCGCCGGCATGGCCGGGAAGCCCATCTCGACGAAGTTCAGCGACGCCGGGTCGCCGCCGGCCTTGCGCACCGAGTCGCGGGTGACGGTGTCGCCGATGTTCTTCAGCGTGTTCACCGAGATCTTCTTGCCGGTCAGGTCCTTGGCGGTCTTGATCGAGCTGTCGCCCTTCACCACCACGGCGCCGAAGTCCTTGCCGGCCTCGCCGGTCGAGGAGGCGCCCGCGGCGATCGCCTTGACCGGGATGTCCTTGGACTGGGCGATCATCAGCGAGGTCAGGTTGCTGAAGCCGAACTGGAGCTGGTTGTTGGTGACAGCGGGGAGGATCGCGGCGCCGCCCTGCCCGGCCTCGAGGGTGAGCTCGATGTTGCGGGACTTGAAGAAGCCCTTCGACTGGCCCAGGTAGATCGGGGCCACGTCGATGATCGGGATGACGCCGACCTTGACCTGGTCCACGCCGCCCTCCGTGCCCGAGTCACCCGACGAGCCACAGGCCGCCAGCGAGCCGGCGAGCACGGCCGCGGTCAGCCCCGCGAGTAGACGCCGCATATTTACTCCTTCGAAATGTGTGCGCATGACGAACGTGAGTTCTCATCGAGAACGCTATGATGTGCTCCGTGTCACGTCAACGATCCGGATCGATCATCTGATGCCGCGCGAACCGTACTACGTCCAGTCGCTGGAACGCGGACTCGCGGTGATCCGGGCGTTCGACGCTCATCACTCCGCACTGACCCTCAGTGACGTCGCCCGGGCCTGCGGCCTGACCCGCGCGGCAGCCCGCCGGTTCCTGCTCACCCTGGCCGACCTGGGCTACGTGCGCACCGACGGCAGGCTGTTCTCGCTGGCCCCCCGGGTGCTCGAGCTGGGGTATTCGTACCTCTCCGGCCTGTCCCTGCCGGAGGTCGCCGAGCCGCACCTGGAGCGCCTCGTGGCGGAGGTGCGCGAGTCCTCGTCCATGTCGGTGCTCGACGGTGACGACATCGTCTATGTCGCCCGTGTCCCGACAAGTAGGATCATGCGCGTCGCGATCAACGTCGGCACCCGGTTCCCGGCGTACGCGACATCGATGGGCCGGGTCCTGCTCGCCGGCCTGCCCGAGGCGGAACTCACCGCGTACCTGGACCGGGCCGAGCTGACGCCGCTCACCGACCGGACCCTGTACACCGCGGACGCGCTGCGCGCCGAACTCGACCAGGTTCGCGTGCGGGGCCACGCGGTCGTCGACCAGGAGCTCGAGGAAGGGCTGCGGGCCATCGCCGCGCCGATCCGCGACCGCACCGGGCGGATCACCGGCGCCGTCAACATCTCGGTGCACGCCGCCCGCGCCACCGTCGGCGAGATCCGGGAACGGCTGCTGCCGCCGCTGCTGGCGACCACCGCCGCGATCGAATCCGACCTCCGGATCGCGCCCCGCCGCCGGCCCGTGTGACGTTTCAGGCGGCGCGGGCGCTGTCCTTGTCGTGGTGCAGATGCCGCGAACCCGGGATGCGCTTGGCCGCGTACATCGCAGTGTCCGCCTCTCGCAGCAGCCCCGCCCGCGGGCCGCACGCGATGCCGATGCTCGCCCGGATGTGCAGTTTCCGGCCGCCCAGCAGCACCGGGTCGTGCAGCCCGGCCACCACCCGGTCGGCGACCGCCGCCGCCTCCGCGCAGGTGGTGCCCGGCAGTAGCAGCACGAACTCGTCGCCGCCCAGCCGGGCCGCGGTGTCCCCGGGCCGGACCGCCCCGGTCAGCGCCGTGCCCACCCGGGTCAGCAGCAGATCGCCCGCCTCGTGGCCGTACGTGTCGTTGACCGCCTTGAACCCGTCCAGGTCCAGCAGCGCCACATGCGCGTCACCGTGGTCGCACAACGCGTCGAGACGCCGCTGGAACAACGCCCGGTTCGCCAGACCGGTCAGCGCGTCGTGCGACGCCTGATGGTCCAGCCGCTCCAGCAGCCGGCTGTTGTCGCGCAGCGCCGTCATCTGCCGGACCGCCACCACCGCGGTCAGCGCCACCGCGGTGAACGCCACCGCCACCAGATCCTCGGAGCCCCGCCACGCGCTGACCAGCAGCAGCGCGTCGACCGCCGCCACCGCCGCATAGGGCAGCACACTGTACGGCCGCTTGGCGGACTTCACCCGCGGCGCCGGCGTGCCCCACTGCGCCTCCGCGGCCCGCGCCGCCAGCAGGCAGATCAACGGCATGTACAGCTGCGCCATGAACAGCCGCTCGTCGGCCGCCGCCACCAGCGGCTGCAGCATCGGCGCCAGCGTGCCGACCAGCACACACACCGCGAGCATCCGCAGGCCCCGGGAATCGATCGCGGAATAGTCCGAGATCACCGCCTTGGCCAGCGCGAACACGCTCAGGATCGCCAGCACCGACAGCGCCAGCGAGACCAGCAGCTCCGGCGTCACCCCGGCGGCCAGCGCCTGCCGGGTGCCGAAATGCCAGATGAACACCGCCGCGGCCAGCGCCACGATGCCGGCGTCCATCGCCACCCGCGCGCCGGCGCCCGGCCGGCTGTCCCCGGACGGCAGGCGGATCAGCGCATGGATCAGGCAGACCAGGGCCAGGGCATCGAAGATCAACATCCCGGGTCCGGTGTACGAGGTACGCGCCCCCGGATTCGCCAGGACATCGGCCGCCTGCGCCGTCTGCCCCGCCACCACCAGCAGCGGAACCGGCGTCAGGTGCCGCCAGAACCGCCGTGTCGGAGCCGGCAGCGCCGGATTGCGCGACACCGACCAGAACGCCACCGACACCAGCGGCCCGCTGACCGGGATCGTCGCCCACAACAGCCACGCCGGTCCGGCCGGGTGCACCAGGGTGACCGCGAACAACGCCGTCGCCACCCCGAAGAGCGCCAGGCAGACCCGGGACGCCAGCCGCCTGTTCCTGTCCACCATTGCCTTCTCCCCGCGCGAACTGTCGGACAGCTTCAGATCGGCGGGACACCGGGAAACTTGAGTGCTCAAATTCCGCCGGCCGCGGCCGAAAGGTCAGACGTGCGGTCGAGATGGGTGATCTGGCTGGGATGCGGGCTGGTGGCGGCGACGGCGTACGCGATGCTGCCGTACGGCTGGGCGTCCGTCATCGTCTCCACGCTGTTCTCGGCGCTCTCCTGCGCCGTCATGGTCGCCGGCGCCCGGCGGAACCGCCCGGCCGCCGCCGGCTTCTGGTACCTGTTCGCCGCCGGCGTCGCCACCTGGGTCGCCGGCGACGTCATTTACGCCGTCCAGGCGCTGACCGGCACCCTCGCCTACCCGTCCTGGGCCGACGCGTTCTACCTGGGCGCCTACCCGATGCTGACGGTCGCCCTGTTCCGGCTCACCCGGGAACGCTTCGTCGAACGCGGCGTCCTCGACTCGGCGATCATCGCGGTCGGGCTCGGCATCGTCTACTGGACGTTCCTGATCGAGCCGATCCTCGCCGACACGAGCGCGCCCCTGCTGACCCGGCTCGTCACCGCCGGCTACCCCACCACCGGCGTGCTGCTCTGCGCCGTGATCGTGCCGATCCTGCTCCGGCGCGGGCCGCGCAGCCCCAGCCTGTGGCTGCTCACCGCGGGCAGCGCGCTCACCCTCGCCGGGAACACCGTCTACACCCTGCTGCCCACGCTGCTGCCACCCACCATCCTGTACGCCGGGTACCTGCTGGCGTACACCTGCTGGGCCGCCGCCGCCGCGCACCCGTCGATGGCGCAACCGGTCACCGGCGACCGGGACACCCTCGGCCGCAGCCGGCTCCTCGTGCTCACCGCCTCCACCCTGCTCGTCCCCGCGATCCTGCTGGTCCAGGGCGAACACGGCGGCGACCGGATGAGCTGGGAGGCCGTCGCGGTCGGCTCGATGGCCCTGTTCGTGCTCGTCGCCACCCGCATGCACGGCTACATCTCCCGCGTCGACAGCCAGGCCCGCCAGCTCCGCGACCTGGCCATGCGCGACGACCTCACCGGCCTGCCCAACCGCCGCGACCTGGAACAGCGCGCCGCCGCCGCGGTCGCCACCGCCCCCTGCCACCTCATCATGATCGACCTGGCCGGCTTCAAGCACATCAACGACCGTCTCGGCCGCTCGGTCGGCGACCAGGCCCTGATCGCCGTCGCCACCCTGCTGCGCCGCAACATCCGCGACGGCGACGTGGCCGCCCGGATGGGCGCCGACGAGTTCGCCGTCCTCGCCTGCGACACCGAGCCCGGCGACGGCCCGGCCCTCGCCGGCCGGCTGCTGGAGGTGCTGCGCCACCCCGTACACGCCGGTGAGCACGAACTCCTCCTCACCGCCCGCCTCGGCGTCGCCGCCGCCCCCTTCACCCCGGCCCCGTCCGCTTCCTCCGCTTCCGTCTCCGTTCCGCCTTCTCCCGCGGCCTTCCCTTCCTCTTCTGCCCTCTCCTCCGCTGCCTTCTCTTCCTCCGCCCTCGCTTCCTCGGACTTCGCGGCTGCGGCCGAGCTGGTGCGGCGGGCGGACACCGCTCGCTACGCGGCCAAGGCGACCGGCGGCCAGATCGTCGAATACGCGCCCGAGCTGGACGAACGCGCCGAAGCGGTGGAACGGCTCGGCGCCGACCTGCGGCACAGCCTCGACGACGGCGACTTCCGCGTCGTCTACCAGCCGATCATCGACCTCCACGACGGCGCCACGGTCGCTGTTGAAGCCCTGGTGCGCTGGGACCATCCGGTACGCGGCCCGGTCAGCCCCGTCTCGTTCATCCCCGTCGCCGAGGACAACGGCCTCATCGTCGAACTGGGGGAGTGGGTGATGCGTACCTCCTGCGAGCAGTTGGCCTCGTGGCGCCGCGACCTGGGCTCGGACGCCCCGCGCTACATCAGCGTCAACGTCTCCGCCCGCCAGCTGAGCGAACCCGGCTTCCCCGCCGTCGTCACCACGATCCTCACCGAGACCGGCCTGACCCCCGGCGACCTGCTGGTGGAGGTCACCGAGACCGCCATCTTCGGCGGCGGCACCGCCATCGAGGCCGTCGAGTCCCTGCACGACGCCGGAATCCGGATCGCCCTCGACGACTTCGGCACCGGCCACTCGTCCCTGGGCCTGCTCCGCACCGTCCCCGTCGACGTCCTGAAGGTCGACAAATCCTTCGTCGACGAGATCAGCGCCCCCACCGGCCGCGCCGTCATCGTCGACGCCTTGATCCACGTGACGACCGGCCTGGGCCTGCGCGCGGTGGCCGAAGGCGTCGAGACCGCCGACCAGGCCACGTACCTGCGGGACCTCGGTTACCACTACGCCCAGGGCTACTACTTCGGCAAGCCGACCCCGACCCCGGACTTCACCACCCGGCATCTGATGCCGGCCGCCCGTTAGACGCGCCGTACCATCGCCCGCTGCTCATCGGAGAGCCGCGGCGGCATCCGTGCCCAGGTCTCGGTCCCGCAGGCGTCGCAGTGCAGGCGCGCCTCGATCAGCTCACCCGCACGTTCGACATACGCCACCTCGACGAGCCCACCATCCCCTTCCGGGCAGCCCACACCAGCTTCCCGCTCGCCACCCGCACCCACTCGACGAACGCCCTACGCTCCATCAACACTCCCCAAGCCGTGGTGGCTATGGAGATCAGCCGTACCGTGCCACAGCCCGGTGAAGCCCTCGATTCCATCCCATAGCAGATGCCGTTCGGACGAGTCCAATCCCATTTGCCTCGCTCGGAGCCCTGCCGAACGCGCTCGAGCCACCGGCGCATGGCGACCACGTTGTGCGGATGAGTGTCTTCGAAGTCCGCCAGCCATGCCGCTAACCGGGGCAGGTGCGACGACCGATCGGGTTCTTTCGCGGCGAAGGTATCCAGTAACTCCTCTCCCGTGGTCGAGGAGACGAGCACCGAGCCGTCGAGCGACAGGAACCGGAATTCCGGCCGGCACCACCCACTGCCGAGCAGCGCGGCCGCACCCTTTCCCATGATGTCCCAGTCCTCCTGCAACTCCAGGCAGAGCCGATCCGCCGGACCACCCTCGTGGCGGAGATGAGCCATGAGGAAACGCCGGTCCGTTTCGGTGAAGAGACCCGCACCCAGCGAGAGCCGGTACCAGTCGGCGTTCGCCTTGCCGTGCAGCATCGGATCGGTGAAGTACGTCGCCGCCCAACCCCAGCGTTCCGCCACCGGATAACTGGGCGCCTGCGCGGTCACGAGCGCAGGAATGACCGGACCGGGATCGCCATAGTCATCCAGCAGCACGAGCCCTGCCGCGCGGAGAGCCTTCTCGATTTCCGGTTTCAATGGAGGCCCCGAACCGCAGTCGCGAACTCATCCTCGTAATACCCGGTACCCAGCGACGGAGCCGTCGCTTCCATGAGCCTTCTCCATCCCTTCCAAAGTTGCCAGGAACAGGCAGCGGCGAAACGGCCTCCGAGGCGACATGCTCTTGATCTTGGCGCCGGGCAGGTCGATGAACGGGCCGGAGATGCTCATGGTGCGTTCGCTAGGTGAGAAGCATCGAGTCGCGAACGGCGATCTTGGGTGTCAGATGGATGCGCAGTTCGCCCGCCAGTTCCTCGGCGCTGAAGCTCACGACGGCCCGGCATGAGGCAAAGTCATGGTCGAACGCAAGCCGGAAGGCACCCTCCCGGAAGATCTCCACGACCCGGTCTCCCGCAAGGTCCCGGACCGAAACCCGAACGCTCCGCCCCAAGACGTCGAACGTGATCTCCCCGGAGCCGGACCCGGTCGACCACGCCAGCATCCTGGCACCCTCATCGAGCTGATGCACGTAGCCGCCGACGGCGAGACATACCTCCTCGAGATCTTGTTCCGACGGAACTTCGAACACTGCCGCCGTCACCTCGACCTTCCTTCATTCCTGCTTCGAGGAATCGGATGTCTCGGCCGGGAAGACATGGTGCTCGCCGCCTTTCACCAGCACCCGCCAGGATTCAATACGCCCGGAAGTGTCGATATAGGTCGTCAAAGAATACTTGGGAAGCCATTCAAGAGTGAGGTCTCCCAACTTACTGACGTGAACTTCGTTGATGGTGTGCGGCTTGTGCTCGAGTAATTCTGACAGAAGTCTGGCGCGCTCATCGTAGATCGTGGCAGAATTTTCGAAAGCTTTCGGTCCGGAACCCTTGAGGCCGTATTCCATGTCCCGCGTCCCGACAACGACGACATCATCTGTCTGCACGCGGAACGGGCACTGAAGGTGAATGCCGATATCCTCGCCATTCGGTCCGGAAAGCTCGAGGACACCCATGCCGGCGGCCCGGCCCAATCCCTGAACTCGTGCGCCGATCAGCACGGCACGAATTGCTCCCGTGTCGCCCACGGTCGGAGGCGCCTCCTTCACGAGTCGACGTATCGGATCCGCTCGAGCCAGCGTTGGATCGCGGTTACCTCCTCGGGGTGGATGTCTTCGAGTGTGGCGTACCATGCCGCATATCTGGCGAGGTAGGATGAGCGATCCGGGTTCTTTGCTGCGAAAGTGTCCAGGGCTGATTCGCCCGTGGTCGAGGACACGAGCACGGATCCGTCCAGTGACAAGAATCGAAACTCCGGATGGCACCAACTGCTACCGAGAATTCCGGCTGCGCCCTTCCCCATGATGTCCCAGGTTTCCTGCAGCTCGACGCATATCCACTTCGAAAGACCATCGCTCTCCAGGTGGGCCAACAGGAAACGCCGATCGGTCTCGGTGAACAGACCTGCTTCAACCGATATCCGGTACCAGTCAGAATTCGCTTTCTCGTGCAATCGGGGATCCGTGAAATATGTCGAAGCCCAGCTCAAGCGTTCTGCGGCGGGGTAGCTAGGGGCCTGGCCTGTAATAATAGCCGGGATGACAGGACCCGGGTCGTCGCAGTCTTCCAGTATCAACAGCCCCGCACTGCTCAATGATTCCTTGAGGTTCACTGTCTACTGACCCCATTCCGGTGGTGGTGCGACGTAGCGTTGAGGAAGCTTCACCAGACCGTATACGTTGACCGCAAGGTGGTATTTATGGTCATAGATGAAGCCGACGACGCCGTCGGCTCTTACGAGTACACGGGTCTTGGAGCCTCCGGGGACATGCTGCACTCCTGTGAAGATAGTCGCCTTATACCAGGGACTGCGCTTTCCTCCGTGGCCCTCCGCCTTGAACCAATCTGGTTCGCCATCGCTGACGCGCTGTTCGACCCGGCCCTGTTCGATACCCAGGACGGTATCGTGCACCTCTTTCGAGGTCTTGGACCAAAGATCGGCTATCTCTCCTTTCCGCTGTTCGACCACGTCCGGGTGGTACGGATCCTGTTCGAAAGCCGGCGAGATCGCGAAAGGCCATTCCTTGATCTTGGCCTTGGACTTCTTTCCCTCGGGTTCGGCGGCGATGAAGGGGCCGTCGCCGGTGGAGAGAGGGCGGTGGCGGGCCTGGCCGTCGACCGTGATGGCGTCCATGCGGACCAGGTCGGAGGACACGGCCTGGCCGGTGTGGGTCTGGAACGGGTGGTCGGCCTGGAGATTGCGGGTCTGCGGGTCGGCGTAGAGGATCTCGCCGTCCTTGTTGACCATGGCGATCGAGTGGGTACGGCCCGCCATGTCCTGGGTCTTGACGAAAGCGAAAGCGCCCGGCCCCAGGCTCAACAGGTGGTTCTTGAGGCGGTTGTGGGCGAGCTGCACCTTCTCCCGGGCCAGCTCGGGATCGTGCAGGTCGACGTTGACCAGGCCCTCGAACTTGCCGCCCGCGGTCTTCTCCATGCGGGCGGTGACGCCCTTCTCGGCGCCCATCGGCAGGTTCGGGTCGCCGTGGTGGAAGCCGTCGAAGGTGCGCGCGGCGGACACCCGGGGGCGGGCGTGCATCCACGTCTCGTAGAAGGCCAGGACGTTGTCGCCGCAATTGTTCGAGCGGGTCGGGTCGGCTTCGGCGCCGCCGTCGTTCTGCAGGCCGAACCATTCGCCCTCGCGCGGGTCGGCGTGCCGGACGTAGTCGCCGTTCTCGTCGCGCGGCATCGCGCGTTCCAGGTCGAGCTGGTGGACCGCCAGCGGCTGGCGGAGGCCGCCCCGCTCGTTGTAACGGCGGGTCGTCTCGATCGGGGGCGGGTTGTCGTCGCCGGTCAGCGCGGAACGATCGTCGCTCTCGACCGGGCCGAACATGAGTTCGCCCAGGTCGGTGTTGGCATCCTCCCAATCCGTGAAATGGAGCGGGACGTCGCCCATGTCGCCGAACCCGTTCTCGAACGCCCGCGCCTTGTCATCGAATTCGTCGGCGTTACGCAACGCCTCCTCGATGTCGCGCGCGAACGAGTCGGCGAGGCCGTGGTTGCCCTCGTCGGTGGCCTTCCGGAGCCCGACCGCGAGACTCTCGGCGTCGTTCCTCTGGTAACCGGCCCTCTTGCGCAGGTCAGCGGAGTACCGGTCCCGCCAGCGGGTGGCGATCTGCTGCCGGGTGTGACGGAGATGGATTCCGTATTCTTCGCGGGCCGCTCGTTCCGCACGGGCCTGCTCCGCATCGACCGCCGGCTGCGGCGCGGCCTTGTCCGTCGCCGCAAGGTCGACGTCGTCCGTGGCATCCCGCGGCTTCGGGTCCCGGAAAGCGGTGTCCTGCTGCTTCGGGTCCCGGGGAGTGGTGTCCTGCTGCTTCGGGTCCCGGGGAGCGGCGTCCTGCGGCTTCGGGTCCCGGGGAGCGGCGTCCCGAGGTTTCGGGTCCTGGAGAGCGGTGTCCCGCGGATTCGGGTCCTGCGGCGGACCCGGGTCGACGTTCACCGGGAGGTCCATGGTCAGCGCGTTGAGAACCGCGAGGGGGTCGACATCCCGGCGCCTCAGCGGCGCAGGCGGCGGGGCCGGTTTTTCCTTCTCGGTACGGGGGGAGCTGTCCTGAACCGGCGCGGGCTCCGTCGTCGGCCCGTCCGTTGCGAGGTCGACCCTCGGCTCCGGCTTCGGTTCCTTCTCCGGCTCCGTATCCGAAACCGGCTGCGGTTCGCGCTCCGGCTGCGGGTCCGTTTCGGGCTGCGGCTCAGGGTCCGAAATCGGCTGCGGGTCCGGTGAGGGCTCGACGTCGACAGCCGGCGACGGCTGTGTATCCACCAACGGCTGCGGCGTGACCGGCGGCTGCGGCGTGACCTGCGGCTGCGTCTGGACAGGCGGCTGCGGCGTGACCGGGGGCTGCGGTTGGACCGGCGGCTGCGGCTGCACGGTGACGGGGGGCTGCACGGTGACGGGGGGCTGCACGGTGACGGGGGGCTGCACGGTGACGGAGGGCTGCACCGTGACGGGAGGCTGCGGCGGGACCGGGCCCGGGGGAGCCGGCGGAGGCGGCTGAGGCGCGTTCGCCTGTTGCAGCGCCTGGATCTGCTGCTGCTGGTAGGCCAGCGGTGGCGGCGGTGGCGGCGTGCCCTTGTGACCGTAGAACCGGGAGCCCTGCGTGTTCGGGATCGACATCGGGTTGCCCTGACCGTCGACCATCAGGGCGTTGATCTGCACGACGTTGGACTTGTTGGCAGGGTTGCCGTCGTGGCCGTACAGGAACGGGTTCGGGCTCGGGTTGTTGCCGTTCGCCTCGGCGTACACCGCCATCTGCGGGTCGAGGAAGATGATCGTGCCGTGGTAGTTGACGGCGTTCCACGCGTGCGCGCCGTTGCTCTGCCAGATGTTGACGATGACCGCGGTGGAGCCGTGGCCGCCCAGCAGCAGGGTGTCGACGATCTGCTGGAAACCCTTGTCGATCTCGGCTTTCGCCTGGGCGCCGGACATGCCCCGGACGTCGGGTGACGCCTCGGTGAACCGGCTGCCGGTGACGTCCTCGGCGCGCAGGTCGCCGCCGGTCTCGCCGACGTGCGGATCGTTCCGGCCGAACAGGAGCGCGTCGAAGGTCCGCGGGGCACCCACCGTCGGGCGGCCGTGGAAGAACGTCTCGAAGAACGACAGGGCGACGTCGAGGCAGTTGACGCCGCGGGTCGGGTCGGCGGTCGGGCCGCCGTCGTTCATGAACCGCAACAGCGGGCCGCGCGGGTCCGGGGTGCGTTCCGGTTTGCCGTTCTTCCACGGTACGGCGTGCTCAAGGTCCAGCTGGTGCTGCGCGAGCGGCATCCGGAGGCCGCCGCGGACACCGTATTTCCGCAGGGTACGGGCGTTCGGCGGATGGGTTCCGCCGGTCAGCGCCGATTGGTCGTTGTGGTGGATCGGCTGGTCGGAGACGGCGGCGCCGCCGTCCCAGTTGGCCCGCTGGAATTCGGCCGGCACGGTGAGCTGATGCGCCGCGCTGGTGTGCAGCCGGTTCCGTTCGACGGACTCGGCGAAGTTACGGCGTCGCCACGCGTCCCGTTCCTGGTTCTGGTACTGCGAGTCCAGCCCCAGGTAATGGCTGCGGGCGTTCCAGTCCTGGGCCTGCGCGGCCAGGTTCGCGTGGTGCTGGGCCTGCTGTTGCAGCTGCTGGAGCCGGACGATGGCCGCGTCGTGCTGCTGCAGGCTCCGGTTGACCAGGTAGTCCTCGACGTCCTTCTTGTTCTGCGGGAACTGGTTGAAGTACGCCTGCTCGGCCTGGTCGTCGGTGTGCGTCCGCCACGGCAGGCTCGGCGGGACCGGCGAGGTGCCGGGCGCGGGCTGACCGGGATCCTGCCGCCCCTGGTCGGCGGCCGGCTGAACCGCGGGCGTCTGCGGCGTGGCGCTGGTGGTATCCGGCGACGTCTTCGACGGTGCCGTCGTGCTCGAGGTAGTGGCCGACGTAGTAGGGGCGGAAGTGGTAGTGCCGGAACTAGTAGTAGGCGATGCGGTGGAGGTGTTGCCGGTCGCCGTGGTCGAAGGCGCCGTGGTGCCGGCAGTGGTGGTACTCGCAGTGCTGGTACCGGCAGTGGTGGTGCTGGGGGTGCTGGTACTAGGAGTGCTGGGGGTGCTCGTGCTGGGAGCGATGCTCGGGCTGCTCACGCTCGCCGTCGTGGGCGTGGACAGGCTCTGCGGCGTGGTGATGCTCGGCGACGGGCCACCACCGGTGAGCGAGACGTTGGTGTTGAGCGGCCCGCCGTTGCCGTTGTTCGGAGCGAACGCCATCGGCCCGTTGCCGGAGGTGTTGCCGCCCGTTGTGGTGCTGACGGACGGCGCTCCCGTCGACGTGTGGCTGATGCCCGGCCCGCTACTGGTACCGCCCTGCGTGGGCGCATCCGTGGGCGGCGCATACGAGGAGAGGCTGACATCGCTGTGGGACGGGGTGTGGCTGACTGTGGGTGACGAGTAGGAGGACGTCGAGCCGTGCGACCCACCGCTCGCCGAGGTTGCGCTGCCACCGCCGGAATGCGAGGAGGCGGTGTTGGAGTGCGAGGCGGAAGCGGAGGCGTTCCCCCCGTCGGAGTGCGAGGCGGCGGCGAAATTGGTCGCGCTGCCGCCGTCGGAGTGGGAAGCGGCGGCGGCGAAGGAGGAACCGCCGCCGGACGAGGAGCCACCGGAGTACGAGGATCCGCCGGACGACGAGGAGCCCTCGGAGGAGGAACCGCCACCCGAGGATGAGGGGCCGGAGGATGAGGAGCCGGAGGATGAGGAGCCGGACGACGAGGAGCCGCCGGAATAGGACGAGCCGGAGGACGAGGAGCCACCGGAGGATGAGGAGCCGGAAGATGCCGAGCCGCCGGAGGAGTCGCCGGCCAGGCTGTCCAGGGCGGTGCTCCCGTGCGTACCGGAAGAGGAAGTTGATGTGACCCCGGCCGACGCGGACGCCGAGGTCGAGGGCAGGTCGCCGATGTTCAGGCTGTTGCCCAGGTCTTTGAAGTCGTGGTTGGTGTTGCCGATCGCGGTGCCGGTGGCTCCGGACGTCGCCGCCTTGCCGAGGTCCTCCCAGCCGGGCATCTCGCCGCCGAACGGCAGCCCCGCCGCCGCACCGCCCATCTCGCCGAGGACCTCCGCGCCGGCGCCGCGGAAGATGCCGCTGCGCCCGTTCGCCCCGATCCCGGCGCCCGACGCGGCGAACCCGCCCGCGCCGCCCTGCAACCCGGCCATGCCGAGATCCGCGACGCTGAAGTCGTCGTGCCCGGCCGCGTCCTGGTACCCCTGGACGGCGGCGTTGGTGATCAGCTCCTCCTTCGCCTCGTCCTTGGCCTCCCGGAGGCCGTCCTTGGCGAGGTTCTTCAGGCCGGCCTTGGTGGTGACCTGCTTGAGGGCGTTCTTCCCGGCCTGCTTGAGGGCCTGCTTCGCCGCCTTCTCGGCGAGCTCCTTCATCAGCTTCTTGAAGATCTGCTGAATGGCGAAGCGGGTCGCCGCGATCAGCCCACCGGCGGCCGGCGACGCGGCGCCGAGGGTGAGCACCACGGTGATGCCGAGGCCGATCAGTTCAGCGACGAAGAGGCCCAGCTCGATCCAGGCCTCGAGTTTCGCCGCCTCGATGTCCGCGCCGACCTCTTTGACCAGGTTGCCCATCTCGTCGGCGAAGGCGACCAGCGCGTTCAGCGGCGCGTCCGGGTTGCCGCGGGCGCCGAGGTCGTTCCAGGCCTTGATGAAGGCGTCGATGGTGGTGCCGCTGCCACCGTACGCCGCGATGATCGTGTCGGCGGCGGCCGCGGCGTCCTGCTGCGGGACCTTGACGGCGGCGCCGAGGTCGTACCACAGGTCGGCGAGGTCCCAGACGAGCTTCTCGTTGCCTTCGGGCCAGTCGAAGCCGACGACCCATTCCAGGGCGTCGTACGCCCAGCCGGGCAGGTCCCACGGCGAGAACTCGAACGGATGCGGGATCGGGGACGGGAGGAAGGCCATGGATCAGAGCCGGTACGACTGGTTGACGGTCTGCCCGGCCCGCGCGTCGGCGTTCACGTTGTCCTCGACCGAGGCGACCACCGCGTCGCCGAGTCCCTCGACGTAGGGGGCGATCTTCCCGAACGCCTGGACGAACTGGTCCAGCTGGGGCCCGTACCCCTCCTGGAACTTCGATCCGATCTCGTCGCGGCCCCACGGCTGGGCCTGGCTGGCCGCGTTGATCGCGGCGACCGGGCCCTGGTTGAGGCTGATCAGCTCCTGGCCGGCGGCGGTCAGGTCCCGGCCGCCCATGGTGGCCCGCGCGGGGTCCAGGTTCAGCTCACTCATCGCGGGCACCGCCCTCGCGCATGATGCGGTCCTGCCGTTCGAGGAGGCCGCCGAAGTCGTTGTCGCGCATGAACCGGGCGGCGCTGGAGTCGGCCGGCAGGTATTCGCCGACCATCGCCTGCACCTGCTCGGTGGTCTGGGCGACCGCTTTCTCCACGGTGCGCAGGACGGTGCGGGCCAGCTCGTCGGGGTCGCCGCGGCGGTAGATCTCCCGGTCGAACTTGAGGCCGGTGAGCTGGCCGCGGGCGCCGACCGTGACACGGACCGTGCCGTCCGGGGACTCGGCAGTCACCGACAGGCGGGCGAGACGCTCCTGGATGTCGTCCAGGCCGCTGCGCAGGCGCTGGTACTGCGACACCACGTCGTCGAACCGGGCCCGCAGCGCGTGGTTCACGTCGCGATCAGCCTGTCTGCTCACGGTGGTCTCCCCGGGGACGCGCGAATTGACTGCAGCAACCTACCAGCCGGGATCAACCCGAGCCTGCCCCCAACGGGTGGGCCGGGGGCTCTAAGCTCGCGGGGCGAAGGGCGACGGACCGAAGGGGGCGGCTGCAGATGATCACGCTGGCCGAGGCGGAGCGGATCGCCGCGGGCTGGGCGCGCCGGCAGTCGATGCGGCGTGGCTACGAGTGCGCGCCCCGTGTCGACGAGCTGGCGCTCGGTTACGCGGTGTGGATGCAGTTGCCGTCGTCGGCGCGTCCCGAGATCGGCGAGGACGTGACCACGGTCATCGACCGGGAGACCGGCCGCCTGTCGCACTGGCCGCCGTCGACGGCGGAGGAGCTGGACCGGCGGTACACCGAGCTGCGGGACACCGCGATCGGCACGCACCGCACCTCCGATCCGATCGTGGAACTGCGTCGCGACGCGCGCCGGCGGGTCAGCCCGGCCGTCTCCGCGCATCTCACGCTGCACGGCCGGCTGTACCGGGCCCTGGGCGCCAAGGGCGACCAGGAGCTGCGGCATCATCCGCTGGTCGCGGCCCGGCTGGCCCGGCTGGGGCCGCGGATGACGGTTCGCGGCGCGGTCCGGCACGCCGAGCTCCTGGTCGTCTCCGACGTGCTGTACGAGGCCGGCAGGAACCGGGCGCCGCTGTCCCACGACGACGCCCGGGCCCTGCTGAGCCAGGCCGCGTTCGAGACGTTCCACGTCCGGGAGACCGGCGACTGGCTCGGCGGCCGTCCCGCGTCGCTCTGTGCCACCTGCTGGAACGTGCTGGCGGCGCTCGGCGTCCCGGTCGACCCGGAGCAGCGCCCGCTCTTCGCCATGGAGCCGCAGGCCCGGGACCCCGAGCCCGGCCGGTTTCCCGCGGAGGTGGCGGCGGAGCTCGCCGCCGGCGGCTGGGATCCGGCCACCCGGGCGGAGCGGGCCGAGGCCGCCCGGCGGTTGTGGCAGGTCGCCGAGGACATCCCGGGGCAGCAGTTCCGGCAGGAACGGTTCCCGGCGCTGGCGGCGGCCGAGGAGTTCCATGAGGTGACGTCGCACCGGAGTTCGCCCGGCGCCGCCCAGCTGGTCCGGCCGTTCCGCATCGGCACGCCGGACGGCACGCTGTACCTGGCCGACTCCCTGCACGAGCTGGGCGAGCTGGTCGGGGCGCGGATGTTCCCGCTGGGCCGGGAGGGCCGCGCCGAGGGCGTCCTGGCCATCGACGAATCCGGCCGGGTCTTCGCCCTGGACCAGGGCGGTGAGTGGTTCATCGGGCAGACCCTGGACGAGGCGCTGGTCGCGCTGGTGACGGGCCTGCCGGCGCGCCGCGTCCGGGACGACGGCTCATGGTGACGGACACCCCTGGCAGGAGGACCCGACGGTGATCACTCGTGCGGACGCCGACGCGAGCGCGGCGGCCTGGGCCCGCGCGGCGTCCCTGGACTCGGGCCGGGCGCACCGGGCGACGGTCGAGGAGTTCGACCTGGGCTTCGTCGTCGTGATCGCCGCGGTGGACGTCACGCCGGCGCCGGAGCTGGGCGCCGGTGTGACGGTGATCGACCGGGCCACCGGCCGGCTGTCGACCTGGCCGAACTGGCCGTCGGAGGCGGTCGCGGCCAACTACCGGGCGCGGCGCGACGACGTCGCCGGGCCGCCCCGGACCGCCGACGCCGAGGTGCGGCTGCGCCGGGAGGCGCGCCGCCGGGGCGCCCCGAGCGTCGCCGCGCACGTCACCGCGGACGGCCGGGTCCACTCCGCGACCGGCGCCAAGGGCGACCAGAAGCTCGGCCATCACCGGCTGGTGCTGGAGCTGCTGGCCGGGCAGCCGCCGCGGGAGCGGGTGCGCGGCTGCGAGCGGCACGCCGAGCTGATCGTCTGCTCGGATGCGCTGCACGACGTGGACCACCGGCGGGACCTGGCCGGGCAGGCGCCGCTGACCCTCGACGAGGCGCGGCGACTGTTCCTGGAGTCGTCGTTCGAGACGCTGCAGATCCACGCGCCGGGGGACCCGCTGGCCGGCCGGCCGAACGACCCGTGCGAGAGCTGCACCTTCGTTCTCACCCAGCTGTCGCTGATGCCGTGGGCGTCGACCGGGGCGCTGCACCACTTCCGGGCCCCGGACCGGCCGAACCCCGACCCGTCCCGGTTCTCCGACACGCTCGGCGCGGAACTGGCCGACGGCGGCCTGGTCACCGACCTGCCGCCGGAGTTGCGGGCGGCCGAGACCGACATGCTGGTGGGTGCGGTCGTCGCCGTCGAGGGCCAGGAGTTCCGCCACGAGGCGTTCCCGGCGGTGTACGACGCGCTCCGGCACACCGGCCCGATCGGGGTGGGCCGCCGGGCGCCGGGCATCGACCAGCGCTCGCGGCTCTTCGAGATCTACCCGGGCAACGCGGCGCACACCGCCGACCTGCTGCACGAGTTCGGCGCGGTGATCGGGGCGCGGCTGTTCCCGCTGGGCCGGGTCAACAACGAGTCGGTGCTGGCGATCGACGAGCGGGGCCGCGTCTTCGACCTGGATCAGGCCGGCGAGTGGTTCGTCGCGAACGCCTATCTGGAGGCTCTGGAGACGCTCACCAACGGGGGGCGCACCTACCGGGTCCGCGACGACGGCACCTGGGGCTGATCGGCGGCGCCGAGGGCGGCCGAGACGTCGCGGGCCGCCGCGATCACCTGGGGCGCGTGCTGTTCCAGACCGGCCATGTCCATGTCCATGGCCAGGGTGGACACGGAGATGCCGCCGAGCACCTGGCCGGTGTGGTCGAAGACGGCCGCGCCGACGCAGCGGATGCCCGGCTCGTTCTCCTCGTCGTCGACGGCGTAGCCGGCCGCGCGGACCCGGGCCAGGTCGGTCAGCAGGTCTTCCTCGCTGGTCAGGGTGCGCGGGGTGCGGCCGGCCAGGCCGGTGCGCCGGCAGATGGCGAGGACTTCGGAGTCGCTGAGTTCGGCGAGGACGGCTTTGCCGATGGCGGTGGTGTGCAGGGCGACGCTCATCCCGATGCGGGAGGGCATCTGGTACGGCCGGCGCCCTTCCTGCTTGTCGACGTACACCGCCTCGTCGTTGCTGCGGATGGCGAAGTGCGTGGTGAATCCGGTGGTCTCGCGCAGCGCGGTCAGCGCCCCGGACGCCTGCCGTGCCGGGTCGAAACGGTGCATGACCCGGCCGGCCAGGGTGAGGATGCGCGGGCCGGGCTCGTAGCTGCCGAGCCCGTCCGGCCGGGCGAATCCCCAGGTGACGAGCGCCTGCAGGATCCGGTGCACGGTCGACTTGGAGACCCCGGTCGCCACCGCGATGTCGGTGACCCGGTGGTGCTCGGCGAGCGCTTCGAGCACCGCCAGGGTCTTGTCGATGGAGCTGCCTTCCCTAGCCACCGGCTCAGCCTACTGGGACGGCCTCATCGGGCCGTCCGACCGCCGGCGGCGAGGCCGGCGCGGAGGGCCTCACCGGGCCAGCCATCCGCCGTCGACGGCGAGCACGTGCCCGTTGACGTAGTCGGCGGCGCTGGAGGCGAGGAACACGGCTGCTCCGGCCAGGTCGGCGGGCCGCCCCCACCGGCCGGCCGGGATGCGGGACCGGATCTCCGTCTCCCGGACCGGGTCGGCGCGCAGCGCGTCGGTGTTGGCGGTCTCGATGTAGCCCGGCGCGATCGCGTTGACCTGGACCCCGGACGCCGCCCATTCGCAGGCGAGCGCTTTGGTGAGTCCGGCGATGCCGTGTTTGGCGGCGGTGTACCCGGGGACCTGCACCCCGCCTTGGAACGACAGCATCGACGCCACCGAGATGATCTTCCCGTGGCCGCGGTCCAGCATGCCGGCGCCGATCGTACGGCTGAGCTGGAACACCGCGTCGAGGTTGACGTCGAGCACCGCCCGCCAGTCGTCGAAGCCGTGCCGGGCGGCGGGCGCACGCCGGATGATGCCGGCGTTGTTGACCAGGATGTCCACCTGGGGCAGGCCGGCCGCCATGGCCGGGATGGCGGCCGTGTCGGAGAGGTCGAAGACCCACCGGGACGCCTGGCTCCCGGTCCGGCGGACCTCTTTCTCCACGTCGTCGAGGTCGTCGGTACGCCCGTGCAGCACCAGATCGGCCCCGGCCTGCGCGAGGGCGACCGCGATCGCGTGCCCGATGCCGCCGCGCGCGCCGGTGACGAGCGCCGTTCTGCCGTGCAGCGAGAAGAGCGTCACCGCAGGTCGCCGATCGCGACCGGCTCCACGTCGTCGTACGCCTGGTTCTCCCCGCCCATCGCCCAGACGAATGCGTAGCTGCGGGTGCCGAAGCCGCAGTGCACCGACCAGTACGGCGAGATGACGGCCTGTCCGGGTTCGACGATGAGGTTGCGGGTGGCGTCGGGTGGCCCCATCAGGTGCACGATCCGGTCGGTCTCCGGCAGGTCGAAGTAGAAGTAGACCTCGGTACGCCGCTCGTGGGTGTGGCACGGCATGGTGTTCCACATGCTGCCGGGTTCGAGGACGGTGACGCCGAGGACGAGCTGGCAGCTCTGGATGCCTTTGAGGTGGATGTACTTGTAGATGGTGCGCTCGTTGGAGTTCTCCCGGGAGCCCAGCCGCACCGGTTCGGCGTCCTCGAGGGTCGCCTTCACGGTCGGGTGTGCGGTGTGCGCGGGCGTGGACACCAGGTAGAACCGCCCGTCGAAGCTGACCTGCCGGGCGCCGCGGCCGACGTACAGGACCTCTTTGGGGGCGAGGTCGTGCCGTTCCCCGTCGACGGTCACCGAGCCGGGACCGCCGACGTTGACGACGCCGAGTTCGCGGCGTTCCAGGAAGTACGCCGACCGCAGCTCGTCCGGGCAGGGCAGGTCGGCGGCGCCGGTCACGCCACCGACCACGATGCGGTCCTCGTGGGAGTACGTCAGGCGTACCTCATCGGGTCTGAAAAGGTCCTCCACCAGGAAACGCTGCCGTAGCCGGCCGGTGTCCATCGTGGGCAGCTGGTCCGGGGCGGTGGCGGGGCGAGATTCCATTCAGCACTCCCATCATTCCGTTACATGAAACACGCTACCACTACATGGAACCTTGAATCAGGCCTTGGTGAGCGGCTGCGCCTCCTCGGCCGGGTCGTTCTCCAGCGACTCGATCAGCGTGTCCCGTTCCGCGGTGCGCTCCGGCTTGAGCAGCCCGATCGCGATGTACAGCACCAGCGAGGTGACCAGCGGAACCCCGACCACCATGGTCTGGCTGGTCTCCTCCAGGACCCACTTGACGATCGCCCAGACGCCGAGGCCGGCGGCCCAGGAGACGAGCGCCGCGGTCGGCCCGCTGCGCCGGAACCAGGGCAGCAGCCCGAGCATCAGCGGGATCGAGATCGGGCCCATCGTCGCCGCGACCAGGTCGACCACGATCTTCAGGACCACGCCCTGGCCCTCGGTGCTGATCGCGATGACCATGCTGATCAGGACGAACGTGAACGTGGTGACCCGGGCGAAGGTGAGCGCCGACCGGTCGCTGAGGTCGCGCACCTTGCGGACCAGCACCGGCGCGATGTCCCGGGTGACGACCGAGGAGATCACGTTGGCGTCCGAGGAGACCATCGCCATCGTGTGCGAGAAGAAGCCGGCCAGCACCAGCCCGATCACGCCCGGGGGCAGCAGGGTCTTGGCGAGTTCCACGTACGCCTGCTCGGGGTTGGAAAGACCGGGAACGATCAGCGGCGCCGCGAACATCGGCAGGAACAGGATCAGTGGCCAGACCAGCCACAACCCGCTGGACAGCAGCGCCGACCGCTTGGCCGCCGACCCGGACGGCGCGGCCATGTACCGCTGCGCCAGGTTCCACATGCCACCGTTGTACTCGAACGTCTTGATGAAGAGCAGGGCCAGGAAGAACGTGAGGGTGTACGGGCCACTGAACGGGTCACCGTGGCCCTCCGGCAGGTCGTCCCACATGGTCCACAGGGTGGAGACGCCGCCGAGGTGGGCCAGGAACGCGAAGAACATCGCGATGCCGGCCACGCCCTGGATGACGAACTGGCCGAAGTCGGTGAGCACGTCGGCCCAGAGCCCGCCCAGGGTGATGTAGACCAGCGTGACGGCGCCGGTGATCACGATGCCCCACAGGATCGGCACTCCGGCGAAGCCGCGCAGCAGCACCGCGATGGCCACCCACTTGGCCGCGATGTCGACCACCTTGAGCAGCGCCCCGCTGTAGGCGAGCGCCTGCTGGGTGGGCAGGTTGTAGCGGCGGGCCAGGTACTCCAGCGGGGACGCGACCCCGTGTTTGGAGCGCAGCCGGTTCCAGCGGGCCGCGAAGACGAAGGCGCCGATGCCGACGCCGAGGCCGATCGTCAGCGCCCACCAGATGTACATGGCGAGGCCGTAGTTGTAGGCGACGGCCGCGAAGGCGACGAACATGACGGCGCTGTAGCCGGACATGTGATGCGAGATGCCGGACAGCCACCAGGGGATCCGGCCCCTGGCGGTGAAGAAGTCGGCGACGTTGTGGACCCGGTTCTTGGCCCACACACCGATCCCGACCATGACCAGGAAATATCCGCCGAGGATGAACCAGTCGAGTGTGGTCACGTGCTCTCCCTCCAAGACTGTGGAGGATGTTTTGCTACATGAAACGTCTTGTCAATACATGGAACACAATCATGCAGATCCATGAAACGGGGCTTGACCTTGTTCCGTGACATGGAACAATGTTCCTGCCTACGGAAAGGGAGGGTCCATGCCCAACATCACCGTCGAACTGCTGTCCGGCCGTACGCTCGACCAGCGGCGCGAGTTCGCCGAGGCCGTCACCGCCGCCGCGGTCGACATCCTCAAGGCGCGGCGGGCCGCGGTGCGCATCCGCTTCGACGAGATCGAGCGGGAGGACGTCGCCAACGGCGGGACCCTCGAGTCCGACCGCGCCTGACAGACTCGGCCCCATCGAAAGGGGTCACCATGCACATCGCCGCCCATCTCGACGTCGAGATGATCGCTCTGGAGACCGATGACCAGGTCTCCGTGATGATCGAGCTGACCTCGCCGCCGGCGCCCGCCGGCGGCGGGGAGCGCCCGCCCGGCACCCTGCAGGTCGTGCTCGACCGCAGCGGCTCGATGCGCCGCGGCCGCCTCGACGGGGCGAAGGCGGCCCTCGTCGCCGCCGTCGACCGCCTCGACCCCCGGGACAACTTCGGCCTGGTGGTCTTCGACACCCGGGTCGACGTGGTCGTCCCGGCCGGCCCGCTGACCGGCAAGGCCGCGGTCAACCGGGCCATCGGCGGTGTGCAGGCGTTCGGCGGCACCGACCTGGCCGGCGGCTACCTGCGCGGCCTGCAGGAGGCGCGCCGGGCCGCGGGCCCGGCCGGCCCGACGGTGCTGTTGATCAGCGACGGGCACGCCAACGTCGGGGTGACCGACCCGGAGATCCTGTCCGGGGTGGCGGCCGACGCCCGCCGGCACGGGGTGACCACCTCGGCGCTCGGCTTCGGCCTGGGCTACGACGAACGCCTGATGTCGGCCATCGCCCGGGGTGGCTCCGGTAACGAGCACTTCGCCGAGGAGCCGGACGCCGCCTCCGCCATGATCGCCGGCGAGGTGACCGGCCTGCTCGCCCAGACCACGCAGGCCGCCTCGCTGCACGTGCGGCCGGCGCCGGTGGTCGAGCAGGTGCTGGTGGTCAACGACCTGCCTGCCGGCGCGGCCGGCGACGGGCTGCTGATCGAGCTCGGCGGCCTGTACGCCGACGAGACCCGGAAACTCGTGCTCACCTTCGACGTCCCGGCGGTCGCCGCACTCGGGCCGGCCGAGATCGCGACGCTGACCTTCACCTATGTGGAGCTGCCGGCCCTCGCACAGCACACGGTGACCGTCCCGGTGCGGGTCGACGTGGTGCCGCAGGACGTGGCGGCCGGCCGGGCGCCCGACCCGGCGGTTCGCACCGAGCTGGTCTACCTGCGCGCCCAGCGGGCCAAACGGCGCGCCTCCGAGCTGCTCGGCGGCGGTGACACCGCGGGCGCGCTGAAGGAGATCCGGCAGGCCCGTGAGGACATCGCCCGGGCCCGCTCAGGGGCGCCGGAGTCGCTGGCCGCCGATCTGGACGAGGAGGCGGCGACCCTGCATGAGCTGGAGCGGGAGACCGAACACGGCTCGGCGGCGCGGGCCGGGAAGTACCTGTCCGCCAGCTCGCTGCGGCGTCTGCAGAAGCGCGGCCGCCACTACGGCGACGGCGCCTGATCCGCGGGCTCTGTCGCTGATCTGCCAGACGGCGGACGATGTGTTCATCGCGGCGGCGTAGCAGACTCCCATCGACTTGAATCGATTCTATGGGGGAGGGTCCTGATGCGACGACGAGCAGGTGGCATCGTGGCCGCGCTGGTCACGCTGGTGGCCGCGGGCGTGCCGGCGCCGGCCGCGAACGCCGGCGGCACGTCAGGCCGGCCGAACGCGGTCATCGCCTGGGACGCGAACGCGCAAGCCGCGATCTGGGACGTCGGCCGGCAACTGCCGTGGGAGCAGGGCCGCAGCTTCGCGATGGTGAACGGCGCGGTCTACGACGCGGTCAACGCGATCGCCGGCACGCCGTACCAGCCACTGCTCGGCGCCCCGCCCGCCACCGGCAGGGAGTCGGTGGACGCCGCCGTCGCCACCGCCGCGTACCAGGTCCTCGCCTCGATCTTCCCGGCCCAGGCGCAGCGGCTGCGCGAGCAGTACGACCAGGCGCTCGCCGAGATCCCGGACGGCCCGGCCGAGACCGGCGGCATCGCCGCCGGGCAGCGCGCCGCCACCGCCATGATCACGTCGCGGGCCGGTGACGGCTCCGGCGGCGACGCCCAATGGACGCCGGGCACGCAGGCCGGCCAGTGGCGGCCCACCCCGCCGCTGTTCCAGTCCGCCGGCGCCGTGGCCGCGGACGTGCGCCCGTTCGTGATCCCCGACCCGTCCCGCTTCCGCACCGCCGGGCCGAACCCCCTGACCAGCGCCGCGTACGCCCGCGACCTCAACGAGATCAAGTCCGTCGGCGCCGTGGACAGCACCACCCGGACCGCCGACCAGACCGAGGCGGCGCTCTGGTGGCACGACCGCAACCTCACCGAATGGCAGATCAAACGCCAGCTCGCCGCGACGCAGCACCTGAGCACGCTGCGGACCGCGCGGATGTTCGCGATGGTCGACGTCACGGTCGCCGACACCGGGATCGCCTGCTTCGACGACAAGCGGGCGTGGGGTTTCTGGCGCCCGGTCACCGCCGTGCAGCTGGCCGGCACCGACGGCAACCCGCGGACCACCGGCGACCCGGACTGGATGCCGCTGCTGGTCACGCCGCCGTTCCCGGACCACCCGTCCGGGCATGCCTGCGCCACCGCGGCCCGGATGGCGGCGTTCCGCACCTTCTTCGGCCGCGACCGCATCCCGTTCAGCGCCTACAGCGCCGACTCCGGCACCACCCGGCACTTCCGCGGGTTCTCGCAGGCCGTCGACGAGCTGGTCGGCGCCCGCGTCTGGGGCGGCATCCACTTCCGCACCGCCGACGTGCAGGGCAGAGGCCTGGGCGAAGCGGTCAGCGCCTACGTCACGGCCCACCACTTCACGAGATCACGAGCCTGACGGGGTACGCCCACCGCCGGCCACCGTGAGCGCGAGGACATCGACCGTACTGTGATTGACTTGCGCTCATGGTCGCCCGCCCGTCCACCTCCGCCACCCGGCCGCACAACCGCAGGCAGCTCATCGTGGAGGCGGCCGGCCAGGCGTTCAGCGAGCGCGGCTACCACGCCGCCTCGATGGAGGAGATCGCCGCGGCCGTGGGCATCAGCGCCGCCGCGCTGTACCGGCACTTTCCGAACAAGTACGCCCTGTTCGCCGAGTGCACCAACGTGATGGCCGAGCGCCTGGTCGCCGCGCTGGCCGAGGCGCCGTCCGGCGCGGCGCTGAAGGACGTGCTGACCGCCCTGGTCCGGGTCACCGTCGCGCACCGCGCCTCCGGCGGGCTGTACCGGTGGGAGGCCCGTTACCTGGAACGTGCGGACCGCCTGCTGCTGCGGGCGAAGTTCGAGCACGTGGTGGACCGGGTGACCGCGATGGTGCGCGACGAGCACCCGATGCCGGACGAGCGGCTGCGGGCGGTCGCCGCGCTCGGCGTGATCGGCTCGATCACCATGCACCACACCTCGATGGCCCAGCGCCGGATCGAGGACCTGCTCCTGGAGTCGGCGCTGCGGGTCGCCGCCACCGATCCCACGACCGGGTCCGGCAGCGCCCACCTGGCCGAACCGCCCGCCCAGCCGGTGCCGCGGACCAGGCGGGCGGAGATCCTGGCCGCGGCCATCCCGCTGTTCGCCCGGGACGGCTTCGCCAGCGTCACCAACGGGCAGATCGCGAGCGCGGTCGGGCTCGCCCCGTCGGCGATCTACCGGCACTACCCCGGCAAGGTCGACATCCTGGTCGCCGCGTGCCTGCAGGCGGCCGGGCTGCTGGCCCAGGCCGCCGAGCGGAGCCTGGAGCAGGCGGCCGGGCCGCGGCAGGCGGTGACCGCGCTGACCGCCGCGTACGTCGCCTACAAATTCGAGCACAACGAGCTGAACAGTGTCGCCGAGGCCGAGATCGCCGGCCTGCCGGACGCCCTGAAACGGCCGCTGATCCTGGCCCAGCGCGAGCACATCGCGATCTGGGAGCAGCAACTGCGGCTGGTCCGCCCGGAGCTGGACCCACGGCAGGCTCGGCTGCTGGTGCACGCCGGGTTCGGGGTGGTGGTGGAGGCCGGGCGTGCCCTGCGCTGGCAGAACACGCCCGCCCACCGGGACGCCGTCACGGCCCTGGTCCTCGGCGCCCTCACGGTGTAACCCGCGTGTGGATTTCGGGCGCTATGCGCGGCCGAAATCCACACGCTGTCGGGGGTTCAGGTTCCGGCGCGGTTGCCGGTCGGGATGGTGATCGGGGTGTACGTCGCCGACGTCCCGTTGTTCAGGAACAGCATCGCCAGCCCTCGGATGAACTGGTCGAAGATCGAGAACGTGGTCGGGATGATCGGCGACAGGCCCTCCCGGAACCTGACGTACGCCGGCCAGCCGGCCTCGATCACCGTCCGTGAGGCGTAGTCGCGCGGCAGTTTCAGCCAGTCGCCGACCTTGTCGCCGAGCAGGTACCGGGCGAACTCCCGCTGGAACCCCCGGGTGACTCCCAGGTCGACCGCCGACGTCAGGTTGAGCAGGACGTCGGCCAGGTCGATGCCCTCCGGGGTGGGCGCCATCAGCGGGGTCAGCGCGTACTGCGACTGCTCCTTCGCCGCCGCCCAGGTGGCCGGGATGAAGTCGTCGCGCACGCCGAGCAGGTGCAGCGCCACCTGCCACATGTGCAGGAACGCCTCCTCCTCCGCGGCCGACATCCGGATGCCCCACGACTTCAGCTTGCCGTGCACGAACGTGCCCAGGCTGTGGAAGGTGATCAGGATGTCGCCGTTGCTGATCGGGATGAAGTCCTGGTCGTCGGTGACGGCCCGCCAGTGCGACGACTGCGGCAGCAGGTGCCGGACCGCGGCGTGGGTGAGGCGGGTCTTGTTCGACGTGACGACGAAGTGGCCGGTGGGCTTGAAGGCGTCGACGGCGCTCAGGTCGTACCCGTACGTGAAGGTCTTCGCCGCCCGCGACTTCATCACCGCGCCGCCCTCGGACCAGTACACGTTGCGGGCCTCGCGCGGGATGACCGTGCTCATGATGCCGCTGCCCAGCCCGTACAGCAGGAACAGGTACATGCTCATCCGCTTGTTGAACTGCGCGGCCCGGTTCAGCTTGGTCTGATCGGCCCAGGACGGCAGGGTGTTGTGCTGCCGCAGATAGGTGGTGAGCGCGGCCGGGATCCCGGCCGGCAGCGCGTCCCCGTTGTCGACCCACTTCTCGAACGCCGTGTTGACCGCCGGGATCTGCCCGTTCTGCAGCAGGTCGACGAGCAGCGGATCGGTCGCGTCGTCCCACACCTTCCACGGGTCGCTGACCGTGTCCGTGCCGGCGATCGAGCCGGCCGACGACCATGCCCACGCCTTCGACGGGTCGGACACGCTCGCCAGACCCAGCGCGGCGCCCAGGGTCAGAACGCCTCTTCTACTGAGATTTTGCATTCGCTTACCTACTTCCGGGACGGCACCTGAGCCTGTTACCTGCGGATTTCATAGTTAGCAGACATGTGATTTGTCATTAACATAGCGGTGCTCTCCTCCATCGGCAAGGCTGGATGTGTGCCGGGGGTGGCGTGCCATGGGGAGAAGATCTTCGATACAGTCCGCTTCCGGGAACGCGGAAGGGCTGAGAACGTCATGGTCGACACGGGCGACGTACCGGACTCCGACGAGTCCTCCCTCACCGTCGGCGCGGTGCCGGACGACACCGAGATCCCCGGCGAGGCCGTCGACAGGACGGAACACGCGCCGCTCGCCCAGTGGGCCAGCCGGGCCGCCGGACGGCCGCAGCCACAACCGGAGGAGATCCAGGCGCCGGTCGACCCCTGGCCGCTGCCGATCCACGGGCTGATCCCGCCGCCCGACGCGGCGCCGATCGACGAGCTGACGACGCTGCACTACGACGCGAACGGCCGGCCCGTCCTCCTGCCCGTGCCGAAGAGGCGCCGGCGTGGCCTGACGGCCGCCGTGGCCGCCGGTGCGGTGGCGATCCTGGCCGTGGCCGGCGGTGTCACCGCGGCGATGTGGCCGGAGCCGACGTCGAGCGCCGCGCAGTCCGCCCCGGCCGGTCCGGGTTCGGCGCCGGCGCCCGCGCTGTCGCAGACGTCCCCCTCGCCGGTGGCGGTCGGGGACGACACCGCGCCGATGCCGTCCGGTCCCATCCCTCAGGGAGTGATGCCGGACTCCATCTACGCGATGGACGAGCTCTGCAAGGGCGTCACCTACTGGCCCCTGCTGCCGAAGCGGACCGGCAACAAGGGCCCGCACCCGATCCTGATCTACGGCGACAAGGCCGACAGCGCCCGCCTGCCGTACGGCATGTTCTACACCTGGATCGACGGCCCGAAATCCCTGAAGGCCGTCTGGGCGGGGGACGACCCGTCGAAGATCCGCCTGATGGCCTGTGTGGACCGGGTCGCGGCCGGGTCGAAGGTGCGCTTCTGCCCCTCCAACCCGTACGCCGAGAACCCCACCCAGTTGACGCTGTACCGCGCGTCCTACCGCATCCGCCTGTACGAGACCGCGACCGCCACGAAACTCCTCGACACCAGGCTCGACGCGAAGGACACCAGCTGCCCGAACGTCGGCAGTGAGATCCCGGACGGCAAGAAGATCTACATGGAGATCACCGACAAGGCCTTCGAGTCGTTGCTGCGCAAGTTCGTCGGCAGGTAGTTCCGGGCCACCTGCCGACTACCGGGGTCACCCGTCAGGCGACCACGTAGCGGCCCTTGCCCAGCCGCTTCGCCTCGTACATCGCCATGTCGGCCGCGCGCAGCACGTCCCGCTCGCCGTCCGGCGCGGCGATGCCGACGCTCACCCCCACCTCCAGCAGCGTGCCGTCGAACGGGATCGGCTGTGCCACCTCGGCCAGCACCCGCTGCGCCAGGTTCACCGCCTCCTCGGCCGGCAGGTCCGGGCAGAGCAGCACGAACTCGTCACCGCCCAGGCGTACCACCAGGTCCGTCGCCCGGACCGCAGCTGACAGGCGTGCCGCGACCGCGGTGAGCACCGCATCCCCGGCGTCGTGCCCGCGCGTGTCGTTGATCTCCTTGAAGCCGTCCAGGTCCAGGTAGAGCAGCGCCACCGGCCCCGGGCTGGCCAACCGGTCGGCGAGGACGGTCCGGTTGGCGAGCCCGGTCAGCGCGTCGTGCCGGGCCTGGAACGCCAGCTGCGCCTGCGCCTTCTCCTGCTCGCGCACCGCCGTGGCGAACCGGGCCAGCACGAACGACGCGCTCAGCGCCGTCGCCGCCAGCGCGATCAGCGCGTTGCGCTCCAGACCGGTCTTGAGCAGCGTGAGCGTCGGCGCGGTCATGAACGCCAGCCCGAGGAACAGCACCCGCGACGGGTGCAGCAGGTGCACCTGGTGCCCGGGCCGGCTCAGCTCGGCGTGCCGGGGGTGCAGCAGCGCGGCGGTGATCATGGCGTTACCGAACATGATCAGCGGCTGGACCTTGGCGACGATCGAGTAGTCCAGGACGTACGGCAGAACGTTGTACGACAGGTCGACGGCCAGGTACAGCGTCACCGCGCCGAGCAGCAGGTAGGTCGGCGCCGTCCGGCCGCCCGGCGACAGCGCGATGAACAACACCGCGCTCAGCAGCAGCACGTCCGCGATCGGGTACAGCGGCGGCACCACCGTCTCGGCGAAGGTGTATCCCTCGCCCAGCACCGGCAGGATCAGGAACTGCCAGCTGGCCAGCGCCGCCGCCACGGTCAGCGTCAGCGAGTCCAGCACCGCGCCGCGCATCCGGCCCGCCGCCCGCCGCCGCGCCATCATCGTCAGTGCTGTCGCCAGCAGCGCGTATCCGCTCAGCCAGCAGGCGTCCGACACTCCGACCGACGGCACCGCGCCGGTCAGGTAGTAGTAGCCGATCTCGATCGCGTCCCCGGTGAACCACAGCGTCTGCGACAGCGCGACGAGAAGCCACGGCCGCCGCCCCGGACCGGCAGGCTGCCGCAGCGCCGCCGTCCACACCACCACGGCCAGCGCGAGATACACCAGGACATAAAGGGCGTTGCCCAGTGTCGTGTCATATGTCGCCACCAGGAGCGCGACCGCAACCGCCGCGCCACCGAGAAACAGCCGTCCTCTGCCCTTCGTCATGGCCAGCGTGTCGGCACGTCACCCGGGATCCTGCAGCTCTTGTGGCAGAAACCACTTTTCTTGTACGGGCCACGCAGCGTCCCGTGCCTCGCGGCGGCCACGGCAGGCGGCTCTGACGGACCGTCCCCCACCGCGGGTCATGCCGTGGTTTCTCCGGCTGGTTGTCAGGGCTGTCTCAGCGCCGCTGAGACAGCCCTGACAACCAGCCCGCTCTAGACCCGGACCTCGGCTCGCGGCCGGGCGCGCAGCGCGCGGACCGCGAGCACGACGATCGGGACCAGGGTCAGGTGGCAGAGGGACAGAACGATCGTGCTGGTCGTGTCGAAGTCGGCGGGGATCGTCATCAGCGGGATCGTGACGACCGCCAGCAGCGGGCCGAGGATCAGGGCGGCCGGGGTCGCCCAGGGGAACCGCGGGGCGAGCATCGCGACGACCGTCAGCCCTACCAGTAGCGGGACCGCGCTGAAACCGGCGACGGTGACCGCGTCCACCTCGGCGGGCCCGCCCCGCGCGGTGAAACGGAACGTTCCGTCTGCGGCGCGGCCGGCCCCGTACAGCAGAAGGTTGATCGCGATGGCGGCGCAGCCGCTGAGAACCACGATCACCGGCCGGGACCGCTCACGCATCGGCCGTCGCCGACCCACGCTGCCGGGCCAGGAACGCCGCGATCCGGTCGAACGCCCCCGCCCACACCTCACCGGCGAAGAAGTCGCGCACCTCGGGCACCGGGAAGCCGCTCTGCACCACGGTCATCAGCGTCCCGCCGTCCTGCTCCTCGAACGTGATCTCGATCCGGGTCGTCATCGTCATCCCGTCCGGGCTCGACCCGGTCGAGTCGGTGACCAGCCGGTGCGGCCGGTCGATCTCGACGAACGTCTGAGTCTCCCGGAACAGCGCGTCGGGGCTGGGCCCCCACACCGCGGTCTGCGTCCCGCCGACCCGCAGATCCACCGTGATCTCCACGATGCCGGGCTGCTCGTCCAGGATGCTGAACCAGACCTTCTGCTTCTCGGCGTCGGTGTACGCGTCGAACACCTCCTCCGGTGTCGCCGGCAGGTGCCGCGTCATCCGCATGTCGATCGTCATGACCTCTCCTCGTTCCGCAGCGTGAAATAGGCGTCCAGCCCGTCCAGGCGTCGTGCCCAGAGGCGCTGGTAGAAGCTGATCCAGGCCATCGCCTCGTCCAGCGGCGCGGGCGCGAGCCGGCACTGCCGGGCCCGCCCGACCTTCTCGGTCACGATCAGGCCGGCCTCTTCGAGCACCTGCAGGTGCTTCTTCATGCCGGTCAGCGTCATCCCGGCGGGTTCGGCGAGCTGCCCGACCGTGGCCGTGCCCTCCCCGAGCCGCACCAGCACCCCCCGGCGCACCGGATCCGCCAGACAGGCGAACACCCGATCCAGAACCTCTTGCTGAACCATGCGGTTCACCTTAAGACACTGAACCGCAAGGTTCAACGTTCTCCGCCGGTGGTGCTAGTACCGGCGGACGACGTGCCGCCGGGATCTCCGTTCGCGGGCGGAGGACAGCGCCCCGGGCACCGCGAAAACTGGGCGGACCTCCGAAGGAAAGCAGGTCCCGTTGTTCCCGCAGCTCTCCGATCGCGCCGCCGCGGTCACCTTCATCGTCGCCGTCCTCGCCGTGTCCGCGGGCACGGCGACCGTCGCCGGCGGCCTCGTGCTGGCCCTCTCACCCCTGCTGGTGGTGCTCGCGATGATGCTCGTCGTCACCCGCGAAGGGCACACCCGTGCCGGCTGGCGCCGGCTCGGAACGGGCCGGGCCGGGCTGCGCGTCTGGCCCCTCGCCGTCGCCACGACCGCGGGCGTCTCCCTCCTCGCCGCGGCCGTGGTCGCCGCCCTCGGCGCCGCCCGGCTCACCCCGCACGGCGACTGGGCGGGCGACCTGCTGGCGCTGTGCGTCACCGGGCCGGTGCTGGCCTTCGCCGAGGAGATCGGGTGGCGCGGCTATCTGCAGCCCCGGCTGGAATTCCTCGGCGAGTGGGCCGCGATGACCGTCACCGGCCTGGTCTGGGCGGCCTGGCACCTTCCGTACATGCTGTGGACGCCGTACTACCACGCCGCCGGCGCCCGGTGGCTGGTCCTGCCGCTGTTCATCGCCTCGGTGGTCGCCTTCTCGCTCCTGATCGGGCAGTTGCGGACGATGTCCGGCAGCGTCTGGCCGCCGGTGGTGGCGCACTTCGCGCACAACGTCACGTTCGCGATGGTGAGCGCGCACCTGCTCACCACGGACGATCCGGTGCTGGCCGACGAGTACCTGGCCGGGGACTCCGGGCTGCTCGTGCTGCTCGGCACGGCCGGATGCGCCGCCCTGATCGCCGTCAGCCGCCGGGCCAGGACATCGACTGCGCGGCGATGACCGCCTGCACCCGGTCGCGCAGCCCGAGCTTGCGCAGCACCGACCCCAGATGCGTCTTGACCGTCGACTCGGCCACGCACAGCCGCGCCGCGATCTCCGCGTTGGTCAGGCCCAGGCCCACCGCCGCCAGGATCTCCCGTTCCCGGGCGGTGAGCCGGTCCGTTCCGGCCGGGGGCGCGGCCCGGTGCACCGGCTCCGGTGGCGGCGCCGCCCGCACGAACGAGTCGATCAGGCGGCGTACCAGCCGCGGCGCGACCGGAGCGTCCCCGGCCGCGGCGGCACGGACCGCCGCGATCAGCTCGGCGGGGCCGGCGTCCTTGAGCAGATAACCCGCCGCGCCCGCACGGAGCGCCGCGACCAGCAGCTCGTCGGCGTCGAAGGTGGTCAGCATGACCACGCGCGGCGGCGCCGGCAGGGTCAGGAGGCGGCGGGTGGCCTCGACACCGTCCATACCGGGCATCCGGATGTCCATCAGGACGACGTCGGCGCGCGTGGCGGGCTTCCGCAGGTGCTCGATCGCCGTCCGGGCGTCGCCGGCCGACCCGGTGACCAGGAGATCGGGCGCCTGGGCCAGGATCAGCTCGAACCCGGCGCGTACCAGCGCCTGGTCGTCGACCAGGAACACCCGGATCCGCTCGGCCGCGTTCACCGGCCACCACCGGGTCCGGCCGGGATGACGACCTCCACCAGGAACCCGTGCTCCGGCCGCGGGCCGGCGGTCAGCACCCCGTCCACCGCACGCAACCGCTCCCGCAATCCGTTCAGCCCGTGCCCGGACGAGGGAAGACCGTCCGGGCCGGGCCGGACGGGGCCGTCGTCCTCCACGCGCACCCGGACCGCGTCTCCGTGCCGCTCGACCAGCAGCCGGGCCGTGGACGCGGCGCCGGCGTGCTTGAGGACGTTCGTCAGCGCCTCCCGGACGCAGCGGAACACCGCCAGGCGTACCGCGGCCGGTGTGCTGTCGAACCAGCCGGGCAGGCCGGCGGTGACGGGCAGACCGGCGGCCCGTACCGATTCGACCAACCGCAGCACGTCCTCCCGGCGCACGTCGGTCCCGTCCGGTTCCTCCGCCGGTTCCGGCCGATTCAGCATCGCGATCACCCCGCGTACCTCGGTGAGAGCCGCCCGCGCCGTGCCGGCGATGGTGGCCAGAACCGCGGCCGCGTCCGGCGCTCGCCAGGTGGGCTGGTGGACGGCGGCGTATCCGCCCGCATCGGCCTGCACGATCACCACGGTCAGCGAGTGCGCCACGATGTCGTGGATCTCCGCCGCCGCGGCCATCCGCCGCTGCTGCTCGGTGAGCCGCTCCTCCCGCCGCCGTGCCTCCTGCAACTCCCGCGTGCTGGTGCGCCCGCCGCGCACCAGCTCCCCGATCACCCCGATCAGAACCGCGCAGACCGCCAACGTCAGGCCGATCACCAGCGCGTTCCGGGCGTACTGCGGGGGAGTGCTCCACCGGAACCCGCCGGCCAGGCAGCCGGCCACCGCGGACCCCAGCGCCAGCAGGCGAACGCCCCGCGACGGGACGTGCGCGGTCACCGTGTACACCACGATCGCCTGGGCGGCGTTGGCCGGCAACGGGATCGGCACGACGGCGAGCTGCACCACGAACGCGGCCACCGCACAGCCCAGCACCGCGGCCGGGAACCGGCGCCGGACGGCCAGCGGGGCGATCGTGGCAGTGCCCACCGCCAGGCCCGGGAAACCCGCGACCAGGACGCTCGGCACGCCGAAGACCAGCCACACGGCCCCCGCCGTGAGGGCGTCCATCAGCATCGGCCGTTCCCCAGCCCACCGATGCGCGCGGGCCGCGGCGAACGTGTGCTGTTCCACTGTCTCCCCATCGCCGGACGTACGGGCACCCCATGATCGACGAGACTTCCGGGACCCCCGCCCGCGGGGTCCGTTGTAGACGCGGTGTGCTTCGATCCATCGACGGGTCGAGGTGTGGGGAGGGAACGGTATGGCGCGTTCGGATGGTGGTGGCGTTGTGGTGTGGCGGGCCGTCGTGCTCGTCGGAGCGCTGGGAACCGCGGTCGGCCTGATCGGGCGGATCCCGTGGCTCGGCCTGATCGCCGGCCCTCTGAGCATCGTGGGCGTGATCGGCCTGCTGATCACCCAGCGGTCCGCGGCACGCGCCACCACCGGTACGCCGGGAGCGCCCGCTCCCGGTTCCGGCCGGTTCGACGCGCCACCGGCCCGGCGGCCCACGCCGCCGTGGGTGTGGGTGGGTGTGGCCGTCGTCGCGGTCGCGGCCGGTGTGGCGGCGCTGCTCATGAACCCGGGGGATGAGACCGAGCGTGCGGCCGAACCGGAGGCGGCCCGCGTGCCGCTGGGCTTCCACCTGGTGCAGGACGTCGTGCCCGGCGCGTGCGGCACGACGCCCACGACTTCCGGTCCCGCCGCGGAGTACCCCACAGCCGACGGCAGCGGCTGTGTGAAAGTGTCGGCCGAGGGTGGATTCTCGGTCACGCAGCTGGCGCGAGTGCAACTGCAGGACCTCAGCGATCAGGGCAACGGCTGGGTGGTCCAGGTGACCCTGGCAAGCGAGGACGCCGCCCGCTTCACCGATCTGACGACCCGCGCGAGCGCCCAGCCCCAGCCCCGCAACCAGGTGGCCATCGTGGTCGGCCCGCGCCTGGTCAGCAACCCGGCGATCCTGGAGCCACTCACCGGCGGCACCGCGATGATCGCCACCCGCCTCACCCGGGAGGAAGCCCAGGCCCTGGCCGCCGACCTCGGTGTGCGCTGAGCCCGCCGCGGGGCGTCAGCGCCGCACCGTGCAGGAGGTCACGGCGGTCGCGTCCGGGTCGCTCTCCGACCTGACCTGGACCGTCACCGCGCGCACCCCCTTGACGTAGACCTCTGCCGAGGCCGTCTGGCGGCCCGCCACCCCGACGACCGCCCGGGTCAGCACCGCACCCGGCGCGGAGATCCGGAACACGTCGGCGTCCCGGCCGGTGTTGCGGATCGGGATCGTGCACCGGGCCCAGCCGGACGGCCCACGGCGGGCGGTTGCCGGGGACGCCTTCACGCCACGGGCTGACGGCCCGGCGCCGTCGAGGGAGCGGACCGCGACCTCGTACGAGAGCACGCCCTGCCGGTCCCGTTTCCGGTCCAGGACGTAGAAGTGCAGCCGGTTGGCCGTGTCCGCGTACTCGAAGAGGCTGCCCGACCCGGTGCCGGCGTGGAACAGCGCGTCGGAGAGCTGCCGGTAGTCCCCGATCGTCATCTTCTGCGGCGTGCCGTCCGGCAGCACGAAGTCGACCTTGTCGATGTCCTGCGGGTTGGCGTCGATGGTCCAGATGTACGGCGCGGCGTCCGCGTTCTTGGTCTTGGCCAGCAGCACGCCGGAGTCCGGGGTGAACGAGTCGAAGCCCATCCGGTCGACGACTTCGACGGTGTAGTTGTCGTAGCCGCCGCCGTCGCAGTACGGGTCCGTCGCGGTGTTGCACGCGGGGCTGCGGTCGCCGCCGTCCAGGGTGACGTTGATGCCGGCCAGCCGGCGCGGGCCGGGATCGACCGCGCGTGCCGTCACCCGGGTCATCACGACGCCGGACTCGGCCAGCGCCGCGCGGGAGAGTCGCAGCACCGCGGTGTCGTCGACGATGCCGAGTTTCATCTTGTTGCGCAGCATGTGCTGGGCGCCCATCGACGAGCCCGCGGTTCCCGGGATCAGCCACCGGCTGTGCGGTCCGCCGGGGCCGTTGAACGTGCCGCGGCTCAGCATCTCCCACGGCCCGCTGTAGTCGCGGCGCGCCGGTACCGAGTACGGGTTGTTGTAGTTGTCGCCGATGCCGAGGATGTGGCTGAACTCGTGGGCGTACGTCGACATGCCCGAACTCTCCGCCTGCAGTGAGCTGCCCTGGGTGGCGTTCGGCCAGATGTTCGCCGAGGCCTGCCAGGAGGTCCACTCGACGTAACGGGTGGCGTTCCAGTTCGGCAGCGCGTCGTCCGGCGGGCCGAACTCCTCGCTCACGTCCTCCTTGGTGCTGAACTTCATCGGGCCGAATTCCTGCCAGGTGGCCGATTCGTCCTGGCCGGCCGAGAGGAAGAAGACGAAGTCGTACGCGGCCGCCTCCTGCTCGCCGACCGCCGCGATCCAGGCGGCGCGCGCGTCGGCACGCAGGTCACGCCCGCAGACGTCGTCGGCCGGGCAGCCCTGTCCGCGCTGCATGGAGTTCTCGATGCCGTATTCGTGGCTGGCGTGCGGCATCCGGTACACACCGAACGCGCTCAGGTCGATGCCGAAGCGCCCGTTCGAGTCCTCCATCCAGTATTCGTGGATGGTGTGGCCCCGGTTGAGGGTTCCCGGCTTGTTCAGGAAGTCCCGGTAGAACGCCGGCACCGCGGAGCGGTCCAGATTCTGTACGCCGGACGGGTTCCCGTAGATCGTCGAGTTCGCCGGCTGGGTGACCACGAACGGCTGGTTCGCATAGTCGACCAGCACCAGCGCCCCGTTGAAGGTGCGTTCCGAGCCGCGGACCGCCGGGTCGTTCCAGTCGGTGCCCGGCACCGCCCGGTAGTCGTCCCAGGTCATCGTGTCCGGCAGCTCGTACCGCTGGGGGTCGATCGGCTGCGGCGTGCCGGCCGGGCCGCCCAGGGTGACCGCCTCGTCGAGCTGCCACGGCTGGGTCTGCGGCCAGTGCCGCATGCGCCACGGCGTGTCCGGGTCCCCGGCCGGCGGCGCGGCCGTCGCCGGTGCGGGTTGAAAGGCTCCGGCCACCACCAGCGCCGCTACGGACAGTGCCGAGAACAACCGTCGCGCCGTCGTCATGGCGCCATCCTGGCAAATTTATCGACGTCGCTCAATGGGAGATCGGGCTAGCCTCAGGATCGGCACAGATGATGTTCGATGTTTGGAGGTCGGATGAGTTTACGCAGACGGGCAGCGGCCGCCGCCGGTGCGCTGATCACGGTTGCCGCTCTCGCGGTGGGTGGCCCGGCGACCGCCGCCGGTGTCTCCCCACCGGGCGTCACCCACGAGGAGAACCCCCGCGTACCGGAGGGCGCGGTGTGGACGGAGGCCTACTTCCCGTCCGCCGACGGCAGCGGCGTCGAGCTCCACGCCGACGTCCTGCGGCCGGCGCACCTGCCGGCACGGGCTCGGACGCCGGTGATCCTCGCCGTCAGCTCCTACTTCAGCCACGCGGGCCAGACCGGACCGGAGGGGTGGACCCGTACCGGCCCGTCCAACCGGTTCGCGGACTTCACCAGCGGCACCGATCTCTTCGCCCGGGGCTACACCTACGTCATGGTCGACCTGCGAGGCTTCGGCGGAAGCACCGGCTGCCTCGACTGGGCGGGCCCGGGTGAGCAGGCCGACGTCAAGGCCGCGATCCAGTGGGTGGCGAGACAGCCGTGGTCGACCGGCAAGGTGGGCATGTACGGCAAGTCGTACGACGCCGTCACCGGGCTCATCGGCAACAATCTGCGCCTGCCCGCCCTGAAGGCCGTCGTGGCGCAGGAACCGGTGTGGAACATGTACAACTACCTGTTCAGCAACGGGGTTCCGCGGCCCAACGTGACCGGCACCCCGAACGCCTACAACGGCATCGCCACGATGGCGCCGCTTCCCGACGACACCGGCCGCTACCAGGCCAACGCTCAGTACGAGCAGAGCCACCCCGAGTGCCTTGCCGACAACCTCACCAACAACAACAACCCCGATCTCGACTCGCCCTACTGGCGCGCCCGCGACCTGGCGGCCCAGGCCCGGGGCACGAACACGCCGCTCTTCGTCACGCAGGGCTTCATCGAGAACAACACCAAGCCCGAGGACATGCAGGAGTTCCTCGACAACCACCACGGCGTCGAGCGGGGCTGGCTGGGGCAGTGGGAGCACGTCCGCGGCAACGAGACCAACCAGCAGGGTCAGCTGCTGATGGGCCGCGCCGGGTTCTTCGGCGAGGTCATGCGCTTCTACGACCGCTACCTGCTGGGTGCCCGGCCGGCGGTGCACGACCCGGCCTACGCCATCGAGGACAACACCGGCGCGTGGCGCGCACAGCCGACGTGGCCGACCCCGACGTCCTTCACCAGCGCGGCCCTGACCGATGGGCAGTACGTCGACGACGGCATCGCCGCGACATTCGCTGCGCCCACCGCCCAGGAGTGGGACATGGAGCACTACACGGACCCCGCTCCGCCCGCCGCCAAGGGTCTCGCGCCCGCCGACACGCACAGCTACTTCACCTGGTCCACACCGGTCGCCTCCCGGCTGCGGATCACCGCCACCCCGAAGATCACATTGTCCGCGAGCGCGCCCGGCAACGTCATGGCGCGGCTGTGGGACGTCGCCCCGGACGGTACCGCCGTGATGTTCGACGAGAACGTGGCACTGATCGAACGAGCGGGCCGCGTCGCGTTCGACCTGAAATCCACCGACTGGACCCTCGAGGTGGGCCACCAGCTGGGCGTCCAGATCGGGACGATCAACAGCGGCAGCTGGCGCGACGTCCCGAGCGGCAACACGATCTCGATCACTCGCGCGCGGCTGAACCTCGCCCTGCAGAACCCGCGGTTCGACGTGCCCACCCAGGGCGACCGGTCGCCGTTCCTCGACACCTACCTGCGGCAGTACACCCGCACCCTCACCGACGTCGGCGAGGGCACCTTCCCGCTCACCCTCCGTCCCCGGCCCTGACGAGCCACCACCGCGTGGACTGCCCGGACTGCCCGGCCGGCCGGGCAGTCCGCTGGCAACATCGCGACATCCCGCAGTCGGCAGCGAAAGCATCCCGCCCTGAGCGCCGTGAACGCCGGGTCATCGACGTCGGTCACGGTGCGAGGCGCCGGGCTGGGCGTGCGTCATCATCTACAGTTCGATGGTGGTCAGAGCGACGCCATTGACGTACGAAGGTGCTCTCCGGCTTCGGCGACCTGGGCCTGGGTCATGCCTGCCGCCTCACGGGCGCGACGCAGATCAGCGCGGAGCATTCGGCTGGCGGCGATCGGGCTCATTTCACCACCGGGCTTCACACCTCGACCCTACGAGCAGATGGTCGGAGCGTCCCCCTCCCCGGAAGCACGATGAAACCCCGACCTGATGATGCTCACCAATCTCTCCCGCCCCGACGCCCACGGCGTCCGGCCCGTAGCGGGGGTATCACTCCGGAAACTGGCAAAATCGCCGCATGAGTGGTCCTGAACTGGTCTTGGTGTTGCGTTACCGCAAGGCGGTGACGTACGGCTTCCATGCGCTGCTGGGGGCGCTCGGCGACCACGACACCGCCACCCGGTACGAGGTGCGGTTCGGTGAGAGTGTCGAGGAGACCGCCCGGCACATCCGGGAGGCCGGCGACTCTCGTACCCTCGTGCTCTGGTCGTTCTATTCGCCCGACGCCGCTGCCCTGGCCGGCGAGCTGAAGCAGGTCCGGGAGCTGGCTGACGGGCCGAACGTCACGCACCTCGCCGGAGGAGTGCACGCCACCGCCGAGCCGGTGCAGACGCTGGACGCCGGCTGGGACATGGCGGCGATCGGGGAGGGTGAGTCGACGCTGCTGAGCCTGGTCGACGCCAAGGGTGAGCCGGCCGGGATCACCGGACTGGCCTATCGTGACGCCACCGGCAAGCTGATCAGAACCGGTAAGGCGAAACAGCGGGACCTCAACGACTTCCCCGGGTTCGCCCTCAGGTGGGACAAGTTCAACGCCCTTGAGATCACCCGTGGGTGCATCTACGCATGCAGGTTTTGTCAGACGCCGTTCATGTTCTCGGCGAAATTCCGGCACCGGAGTCTGGAGAACGTGCGGTGGCATGTGGATCAGATGCGGACGCGCGGGTTGCGGGACGTCCGGTTCATCACGCCTACGGCGCTTTCCTGGGGTACGCAGACCGAGGAACCGGATCTCGCCGCCATCGAGGAGCTCCTGGCCTCCTGCAGGGAGGGGATCGGGCCGAACGGGCGGGTGTACTTCGGGTCGTTCCCCAGTGAGATCAGGCCGGAGCATGTGAGCCGGGAGGCGTTGCGGCTGGTCAAGAAGTACTGCGACAACAACAACATCATCGTGGGCGCGCAGTCCGGTTCGGATCGGGTGCTCGGCGCGGCGAAGCGGGGGCACAACGTCGAGGAGGTCAAGCGGGCGGCCCGGCTCGGTATCGAGGAGGGGTTCCGGATCAACGTCGACATGATCTTCGGGATGCCGGGGGAGAACCGGCAGGACGTCGACGACTCGCTGAGCCTCGCCCGGGAGCTCGCCGATCTCGGGGCGCGGATCCACGCGCACACGTTCATGCCGCTGCCGGGGACGCCGTGGCGGGACGCGCCGCCCGGCGACGTGGACCCCGAGACGATCCGCGAGGTGAGCCGGCTGTCTCAGCGCGGCGCCCTGTACGGCCACTGGCAGAAGCAGCGCGACCACGCCGTCCGGCTCGCGGCGGCAGCCGAGGCCTACCCGCGGCCGGGACGCAGCCGCACGATCCTGCCGACCGTCCCGTCCCCGACGAACGACGGATGCGCCGGCCACTGACAGGTTCGGCCGAGCGTGGCGGCCACTAAAGGGAACGGCCGAGCGCCGCCACCCGCTCCAGATGGGCCGCGCGGAGAGTGGCCCAGCGGTCAGGGGCGTCGGCGCGCAGCACCGAGCCGCCGAGCAGGACGAACTCCGATGACAGCGCCCGGGACCCGATCCGGTCGGTGAGCATCACGGTGCGCATCGACTGATAGATGCCGGACTCCTGCAGAGCGGCCACCTCGTAGCCGGCGGTACAGAGAACGATCGCTCTACGCGCCGGGCGGGCCGGCTCCGGTTTGTACGCCCACCCCACCGTCCACACCCGGTCGAACCAGCCTTTCAGGATCGCCGGGCAGTCCGCCCACCACACCGGATACACGAACGCCCACACGTCTGCCGCGTCGAGGAGCGCCTGCTCCGCGGCGACGTCGGCGGCCACGGGAGCACCGGCGAGGCCCGCCGACTCCCGGGCGTATTCGGCGGGCGACAGGGTGGGCCGGAAGCCGGTCGCATACAGGTCCGAGAGGGTGTACGAATCCAAGCCGCCGACGAAAGCATCGAGCACGTCCCGGGTGAATCCGGTTCGATCGGGGTGGGCGTAGACGACGTGGACCCGGCTCATCCGGCGATTGTGCCGGGACGGCCCAGGAACCGCGAGCGCACGGGACGGTCCCGATCGGTGGGAGGGCAGCCGGGAACCCGTACCGAAAAAGTGTTTCGATGAAGTGATGAGACCGGTGCTGCGCAGACTCGATGAGATCGCCGCTGTTCTGGCCGGGCGGGCGGAGGTGATCGCGCTGCTCGGGCTGGGTTCGGCCGGCGCCCAGCTGGCCCGGCTGGACGAGCACTCCGACCTGGACTTCTTCGTGATCGTCGAGGACGGGGCGAAGGGCCGCTACCTGGACCGGACGGACTGGCTGGAGGAGCCGGGGCCGGTCGCGCATCTGTTCGCGCACGAGCGGGCCGGGCGCAGGGCGCTGTACGCCGACGGCGTGTTCGTGGAGTACCTGGTGCTGACCGTGGCCGAGCTGGCGACCGTGGCGTTCGCCGGCGCGCGGGTGGTGTGGCGGCGGCCGGACGCGCCGCGGAACCTGACCGAGTCGGGGCGCCCGGTGCCGCGCCCGCAGTTCGACACCGGGGAGTTCCATCTCAACGACGCCCTGGCGAACCTTTACCTCGGCCTGCACCGGGAGCTGCGCGGGGAACGGCTGGCGGCGGCCCGGATGATCCAGGGGCACGTGGTGGACGCGGTGATCGCCCTGCTGCGCATCGACGGTGGGGAGATCCCGTACCGGGACGTCTTCGACCCGGCGCGGCGGGTGGAGCGGGCCTACCCGCCGGGCGTGCTGCCGCTGGCCGCGATGGTGCCCGGTTACGAGCACAACGTGGCGGCGGCCCGGTTCACGCTCGACTGGCTCGCCGAACGCTATCCGGTGCCCGCGGGCATCGGCGACCCCCTGCGGGAACTGATCCGTTCGGCTGATGTTTGACGATCTCCACAGCGAGGAACGTCGATCGGGTGACTCAGGTCGTTCCGAAGTGGCGTGCGGTCCTGCTGGACTTCGTGGAACGGGCCGGCTGGTCGGCCGGCCAGGTTTTCGTGGCGACGTTGCTGGCCGGTGGGGTCGGCTCGGTCATCGATCTGCCCTGGACGTACTCGCTGACCCTGGCGGCGAGCGCGTTCGTCGCGTCGCTGCTGCTGACCGCCGTGCAGTACCTGTCGAAGCTCACCCACCTGGCGTTCTGGCCGGACCTGCTGGCCCGGCTGGCGAAGACGTTCCTGGCGTCGCTGTCCGGGTCGATCGTGGCGGGCGCGTTCGACGTCACCACGTTCGACTGGGAGAGCGCCCTGAACGTCGCGTTCATCGCCACCGTCGCCTCGCTGGGCAAGGGGCTGCTGGCGCGCGAGTCGGCGGCGCCGAACGGGCAGGTCCCGCCCAGCGCCAGCCCGTCCACGCTGCCGACCGGCACCTACCGCGAGGCGGTCGACCACGGCCCACCGCCGCCGACGATCGCGGCCACCGACCCGCCCGCTTCCGTACCTCCAGCGCCCTCAGTATCCGATGGGCAGGCCGGCGTAGTTCTCGGCGAGACCGGTGGCGCCCGCCCGGCTCCCGGCGACCCAGCGTAGCTGCGACAGCTGCAGCTCGGCGTCGAACGGGTCGCCCGAGGTGTGCAGCATGGTGGTCATCCACCAGGAGAAATGGGTGCACCGCCAGACCCGCCGCTGCGCGTCGCCGGAGTACGCCTCGGCGAGGCGCTGATCTTTCTCCGCCACGGCGGCGATCAGGGCCTTGCTGAGCAGCGCGACGTCGGCGATCGCCAGGTTGAGGCCCTTCGCGCCGGTCGGCGGCACGATGTGCGCGGCGTCGCCGGCCAGGAACAGGTTGCCGTGCCGCATCGGGGTCTGCACGTAACTGCGCATCGGCAGCACGCTCTTGTCGGTGATCGGGCCGGGGTTGAGCTTCCAGCCGTTCTGGCCGTGGCCGAGCCGCTTGGCCAGCTCGTCCCAGATCTGGTCGTCGGACCACGACTGCGGGTCGGTGCCGTTGGGAACCTGCAGGTAGAGGCGGCTCACAGTGGCCGAGCGCATCGAGTGCAGGGCGAATCCGTCGGGGTGCCAGGCGTAGATCAGCTCGTCGGTGGAGGGTGCGACGTCGGCGAGGATCCCGAACCAGGAGTACGGGTACACCTTCTCGTGAACCTGGGGGGAGGGGATGGCTGACCGGCTGGGCCCGAAGGAGCCGTCACAGCCGGCGATGTAATCCGCCGCTATCTTCAAATTTTGTCCGCTTTTATCAGTATATGTCACGTATGAGCCGCCCTCGAGGTCGTGCAAGGAGACATCGCTGACCTCGTAGTGGATCTCCTGAGAATCAGCGCGACGGGCCGCGATCAGATCCTTCTGCACCTCGGTCTGACCGTAGACCCACACACTCCGTCCGGTCAGGTCCACGAAATCGAGATGGTGCCGCTCACCCGGCCACTGCAGATAGATCCCCCGGTGCTCGTCCCCCTCGGCTCGCAACCGACTCCCGAGCCCGACCGATTCCAGCAGCTCGACGCTCGAATGCTCCAGGATGCCGGCGCGGATCCGGGCCGCGACGTACTCCTCGGAACGGGTCTCGAGGACCACCGACGACACCCCGCCCTGGGCGAGGAGGTGGGAGAGCAGCAGGCCGGCGGGGCCGGCGCCGATGATGGCGACCTGGGTACGCATGCCCCTCAGCGTTCGGCAGGTCGCGGCCTCGCGGCAAGACCTCATTTCCACTGGACGGAAGGCGACGCGGCGAGCGTACGGCTGATCCCATGTGCCGCCACCTGCAGCGCCGAGACGAGCCGGGGCAACTGGCGGCGCAGATCCGGCACCACCATTCCGAGCGCCGCGACCACGGTGTCGCCGTTGCGCACCGGCACCGCCACCGAGCAGGCGCCCAGGCTCATCTCCTCGCCGGTGGTCGCGTACCCCTCGGCCCGGACCCGGCGCAGCTGGTCTATCAGGCGGGCGGGCTGCGTGACGGTGTAGGCGGTGATCCGGGTGAGGTTCTTCAGGACCTCAAGGCGGACTTCTTCGGGCGCGTACGCGAGAAGCACCTTCCCGACCCCCGTGGCGTGCATCGGCAGTCGCGACCCGACCCGGCTCACCACCGGGACCGAGACGTGCCCGGCGAGCCGTTCCACGTACAGCACCTCGACGCCGTCCCGGACCGCCAGATGCACCGTCGCCAGGGTCGTTCCGTACAAATCGTGCAAAAATGGGGAAGCGGCCTGGCGGAGTCCGCTCTGCACCGGCGCGAGCAGCCCGAGTTGCCAGATCCGGCGGCCGATCACGTACCCACCGTTCGGCTCCCGGGCCAGGGCGCCCCACCGGTGCAGCTCACCGACGAGGCGATGGGCGGTGGCGAGCGGGATGCCGGCGCGGCGGGCGAGATCGGTCAGCGACAGGCTGCGGTGCTCGCCGTCGAAGGCGCCCAGCAGAGCCAGCGCACGGGACGTGACGCTCTCGCCCATCGGGGACTCCTTCCACTCAGTGGAAGAGGATTATCGCCGGGGCCACCGTTTCCGCCTAGCGTCCGGAGCGTGAACATGGAGTCGTCACAAGCTGACATCAACCGGGAGATCGAGGCCGCGGCACAGACGCCGGGCGGGCCGCAGCCGAAGATCGACTACGCGCCGTACCGCAGTAGCATTCTGCGGCACCCTCAGCAGCCCGCGCAGCAGATCGACCCGGAGTCGGTGGAGCTGTGGGCGCCGGTCTTCGGGCACCGCGACGTCGCCGACGACGAGGCCGACCTGACCATCCAGCACGCCGGCAGCCCGCTCGGCGAACGGATCGTGGTCACCGGCCGGGTCCTGGACGGCGACGGCCGCCCGGTCGCGAACCAGCTCGTGGAGGTGTGGCAGGCCAACGCCGCCGGCCGGTACCGGCATCAGCGCGACCAGCACCCGGCCCCGCACGACCCGAACTTCACCGGGGTCGGCCGGATGCTCACCGGGCCCGACGGCACGTACCGGTTCCAGACCATCAAGCCCGGCCCCTACCCGTGGCGCAACCACATCAACGCGTGGCGGCCGGCGCACATCCACTTCTCCGTCTTCGGCACCGACTTCACCCAGCGTGTGATCACCCAGATGTACTTCCCGGGCGACCCGCTGTTCCCGCTCGACCCGATCTACCAGTCGATCACCGACCCGAAGGCCCGGGAGCTGCTGATCGCCCAGTACGACCACGACGTCACCACGCCCGAGTGGAGCACCGGCTACCGCTGGGACATCGTGCTCACCGGCACCCACCGCACCCCACTCGAATCGGATGTTGAGGACGAAGCAGCATGAGCGCCGTACCCGGCCAGACCGTCGGCCCCTTCTTCCACCTCGGCCTGGAATACGCCGGCATGAACGAGCTGGTCCCGCCGGGCCACCCGAAGGCGGTCCGGCTGCACGGCCACGTCTACGACGGCCACGGCAACCCGGTCCCGGACGCGGTGCTGGAGATCTGGCAGGCCGACCCGCGGGGCCACATCCTCCGGCAGCAGGGTTCGCTGCGCCGCGACGGCTGGACCTTCACCGGCTGGGGCCGCGCCGCCACCGACCCGGACGGCCACTACCAGTTCGCCACCCTGGAGCCGGGCGCGACCGAGGCCGGCAAGGCGCCGTTCTTCGCGGTCACGGTCTTCGCGCGCGGCCTGCTCGACCGGCTGTTCACCCGCGCGTACCTGCCCGACGACGAGACCGCCCTCGCCGCCGACACCCTGCTCACCGCCGTCGACCCGGCCCGCCGCCCCACCCTTCTGGTCACCCGCGAGCCCGGCGGCCTGGTCTTCGACATCCGCCTGCAGGGCGACGGCGAGACCGTCTTCCTCACCTACCCCCGCCTCCGCGACGCCTGGGCCTGACCCCGCGCAAGATCCGTCGGCGGGTGCGGGTGGCAGCAGCTTGCGGCGATCTCGCGGGGGTACGAGGTGAGCAGGCGGCCGTGAATCGAGGCATGGGGAGTATCTGGTGAGTGACCTGTTGTGGCCGGGCGACGACCGGGCCGGTGACCTGTTCACCGGCGCGTCGGTGCTGTCCGCCATGGTCCGGGTCGAGGCCGCCTGGCTGGACGCCCTGGTCCTGCGCGGCATCGCCGACCCGGCCGCCCGCGACGACCTGACCGGCCTGATCGGGCCGGCCGACGTCCCGCACGTGGCCGCCGGCGCCGAGGCCGGCGGCAACCCGCTGATCCCGCTGCTGAAGCTGCTCCGGACGCGTCTCGAAACCCGTAACCCCGCCGCCGCGCACTGGCTGCACAAGGGCTTGACCAGCCAGGACGTGATCGACACCGGCCTGGTCCTGTGCCTGCGCGACACGGCGGCCCGGATCCGGGACGACCTCGCGGCCCAGGCGGCGTGCCTGGTCCGCCTGGCCGACGAGCACCGGGCGACGCCGATGACCGGCCGTACCCTCACCCAGCACGCCATCCCGATCACTTTCGGTCTCAAGGCCGCCGGCTGGCTGACCGGCGTGCTGGACGCCCGGGACCGTCTCGCCGCCGTGTCGGATCTTCCCCTGCAGATCGGCGGGGCCGCCGGAAGCCTGGCCGCGCCGGTCGCCCTGGCCGGTTCCCCGGCCGTGGTCCGCGACCTGGTCGAGACCACCGCCGCCACCCTGGGCCTGCCGGTCCGCGGTCCCTGGCACACCGCCCGCGCCCCGCTCACCGGGTTCGCCGACGCCCTGGTGACCTGTACCGACGCGTGGGGCCGGATCGCCAACGACGTGCTCGTCGGCGCCCGCCCGGAGATCCACGAGCTGTCCGAGGGCACGGTCGCCGGCCGGGGCGGCTCGTCCGCCATGCCGAACAAGCAGAACCCGGTCCTGTCGATCCTGGTCCGCCGTGCCGCCCTGGCCGCCCCGTTCCTGGCCGCGACCGTGCACGCGGGCGCCGCCGCCGCCGTCGATGAACGCCCCGACGGCGGCTGGCACGTCGAGTGGGCGACGCTGCGGACGCTGGCCCGCCGTACCGCCACCGCCGGCGCCCAGACCGCCGAACTCCTCGCCCATCTCCAGGTCGAGACGTCCTGGATGCTCGCCAATCTGGCCGCCGCCCGCCCCGGCATCGACGCCGAGCAGCGTTCGATCGCCCCGGACGCGGCGCCCGGCGAGCCCTACCCGGGCGCCACCGACGCCATCATCGACGCCGTCCTCACCCGCGCCAAGGAGCCCCCGAGATGACCGGCTGGCCGTCAGGGCTGTCTCCCGCGCCCGGAGACAGCCATGAGAGCCAGCCGGTAGTAGCCATGACCCGGGTCGGAGAGGGACCGCATTGCTGACCGCAACCACATTCATCGAGGCGGCCGACCGGCCGCTGCTGCTGCTCGGCCCATCGGTCGGGACCAGCGTGGCAGCGCTGTGGGCGCGCTGCGCCGACCGGCTCTACGGCCGCTACCACGTGGTCGGCTGGGACCTGCCCGGCCAGGGCCGCAGCGCCCCCGCGACCGGCCCGTTCACCGTCGCCGACCTGGCGGCCGAGGTGCTCGCGCTGGCGGACCGGATCCGGCCGGGGGCGGCGTTCGGCTACGCCGGGGACTCGCTCGGCGGCGCGGTCGGCCTGCAGCTGCTGCTGGACGCGCCGGAACGGGTGACCGGCGCGGTGCTGCTCTGCACCGGCGCGAAGATCGGCGACGCGGCGATGTGGCACGACCGGGCCGCACTGGTCCGGGCCGAGGGCATCGGCGCGGTGGTGGACGGCTCCCGGGACCGGTGGTTCGCCCCCGGGTTCGCCGACCGGCAGCCGGAGGTCGCCGGGGCGCTGCTGGACGCGCTGCGCGGCACCCACCCGGAGAGTTACGCCCGGTCCTGTGAGGCGCTGGCCGAGTTCGACGTCCGGGACCGGCTCACCGAGATCGCCGCCCCGGTGCTGGCCGTCGCCGGCGCCCACGACAGGCCGACCCCGCCGGAGAGCCTCCGGACGATCGCCGGCACCGTGCTCAACGGCCGCCTGGTCGTCCTGGACGGTGTCGCGCACCTGGCCCCCGCCGAGAACCCGGAGGTCGTCGCGTTCCTGCTGGATCAGCACTTCGACGACGTACGGGCGGCCGGGATCACGGTCCGCCGGGAGGTGCTCGGCCCGGCCCACGTGGACCGGGCCACCGCCGGGACCACCGCGTTCACCCGTGACTTCCAGGACCTGATCACCCGGTACGCCTGGAACGAGATCTGGACCCGCCCCGGCCTGGAGCGCCGGGACCGTTCTCTGATCACCCTGACCGCCCTGATCGCTCTCGGACATGATGAGGAGCTGGCAATGCACGTACGGGCCGCCCGCACCAACGGCCTGTCCGAGGATGAGATCAAGGAGCTGATCCTGCAGACCGCGATCTACTGCGGTGTGCCGGCCGCCAACACCGCCTTCCGTATAGCGCAGCGCGTCCTGTCCGATGGGGAGTCCCAGTGACCGATTCGTTCGTCTACGCCGCCGTCCGCACCCCGTTCGGGCGTTACTCCGGCGCGCTCGCCGACGTCCGCCCGGACGATCTGGCCGCGACCGCCCTGACCGGCCTGCTCGCCAAGGCCCCGGACCTCGATCCCGCCAAGATCGACGACGTCTGGTGGGGCAACGCCAACGGCGCCGGGGAGGACAACCGCAACGTCGGCCGGATGGCGGTCCTGCTCGCCGGCCTGCCGACCAGTGTGCCCGCCGCCACCGTGAACCGGCTCTGCGGCTCCAGCCTCGACGCGGCGATCATCGGGTCCCGGGCGATCGTCGCCGGGGACGCCGAGATCGTGGTGATCGGCGGGGTCGAGTCGATGACCCGGGCGCCGTGGGTGCTGCCGAAGCCGTCCCGGGCGTTCCCGGCCGGCAACCTCGAGGCGGTGTCGACCACGCTGGGCTGGCGCCTGGTCAACCCGAGGATGCCGAAGGAGTGGACGGCCTCACTCGGTGATTGCAACGAGCAGTTGGGGGAGAGGTACAAGATCTCCCGGGAACGGCAGGACGAGTTCGCCGTACGATCGCACCTGTTGTCGGAAAAAGCCTGGAACGACGGTTTCTATCAGGACCTGGTGGTGCCGGCCGGTGAGCTGACCAGGGACGAGGGCATCCGGGCCGACAGCAGCGTCGAGAAACTCGCCCGGCTCAAGCCGTCGTTCCGCGCCGACGGGACCATCACCGCCGGCAACGCGTCCCCGCTCAACGACGGCGCCGCCGCGGTGCTGCTCGGATCGGCCGCCGCCGCGTTCCAGATCGGGTTCGACCCGCTCGCCCGGATCGCCGGCCGGGCGGCCCACGCCGTCGACCCGCAGGACTTCGGGTTCGCCCCGGTCGAGGCCGCCGAGAAGGCGCTGCGCCAGGCCGGCATCGGCTGGTCCGACGTCGGCGCGGTCGAACTCAACGAGGCCTTCGCCGTCCAGTCGCTGGCCTGCGTCGACGCCTGGGACGTGGACCCGGCGATCGTCAACACCCGGGGCGGCGCGATCGCCCTCGGCCACCCGCTCGGCGCGTCCGGCGCCCGGATCCTCGGCACCCTCGCCCACGTGCTGCGCGAGCGCAACCAGCGCTGGGGTGTCGCCGCCATCTGCATCGGCGTGGGCCAGGCCCTCGCCGTCGTCCTGGAGAACTGCACCCAGTGAAGACCGACATCACCGACGCGGTCACCGCGGTCACCGGGATCAAGGACGGCGACACCGTCCTGGTCGGCGGGTTCGGCATGGCCGGCATGCCGGTCGCGCTGATCGACGCGCTGATCGAGCACGGGGCCGGCGATCTCACCATCGTCAGCAACAACGCCGGGAACGGCGACACCGGCCTGGCGGCGCTGATCGCCGCGGGCCGCGTACGCAAGATGGTCTGCTCCTTTCCCCGGCAGGCGGACTCCTGGCACTTCGACGCCGCCTATCGCGCCGGGAAGATCGAGCTGGAACTCGTCCCGCAGGGCAATCTCGCCGAACGGATGCGGGCCGCCGGCGCGGGGATCGGCGCGTTCTACTGCCCGACCGGCGTCGGCACCCCGATCGCCGAGGGCCGGGAGACGCGGGTGATCGACGGCCGGGAGTACGTCCTGGAGTACCCGATCCGCGGTGACGTCGCGCTGATCCGCGCGCACGTCGCCGACCGGCTCGGCAACCTGGTCTACCGTAAGACCGCCCGCAACTTCGGCCCGGTGATGGCCACCGCCGCCACCCTCACCATCGCCCAGGTGTCCCGGATCGTCGAGGTCGGCGAACTGGACCCGGAGGCCGTCGTGACCCCGTCGATCTACGTGAACCGGCTCGTGGAGGTCGCCGCGTGAACACCGAGGACCTGGCCCGGATCATCGCCGCCGACATCCCTGCCGGCGCCTACGTCAACCTCGGCATCGGCCAGCCCACCACCATCGCCCGCTATCTGAAACCGGACAGCGGCGTCATTCTGCACACCGAGAACGGCATGCTGGGGATGGGCGAGGTGGTGCCCGCCGAGGAAGCCGACTGGGACCTGACCAACGCCGGCAAACAGCCGGTGACCGAGTTGCCCGGCGCCGCCTACTTCCATCACGCCGACAGCTTCGCGATGATGCGCGGCGGTCACCTCGACGTGTGCGTGATGGGCGCCTTCCAGGTCTCCGCCGGCGGCGACCTGGCGAACTGGCACACCGGCGCCCCCGACGCGATCCCGGCGGTCGGCGGCGCGATGGACCTGGCAGCCGGCGCGAAGGAGGTGTGGGTGATGATGACCCTCTTCACCAAGAAGGGCGAGCCGAAACTCGTGCCGTCCTGCACCTGCCCGCTGACCGGCAAGGCGTGCGTGACCCGGGTCTACACCGATGTCGCGACCTTCCACCTCGGCGATTCCGGGGTACGGGTCACCGCCACCGACGGCGTCACCTTCGACGAGCTGACCACCCGCCTGGACGTCCCGCTGATCCAGGGCTGAGACCACGGCAGGCGGGCCTCGACGACGCGTCCCGCCTGCCGTCCCCGCACCTCAGCCGCGGGTGCGCAGGTCGTAGGAGCGGGTGGCCACGGCCAGCGCGGTGATCCACACGAGGAACTGGGCGACCCCGTAGACGCCGGTCCCCGAGCTGAAGACGGCCTCCGGGTGGTTCCACTGGACGACCATCAGGGCCAGCGCCAGGATCGTGTACCCGCCCAGGGCCAGCACCAGCAGGTAACCCGGCACGATCAGCAGCAGCCGGGGCACCCGCTGCCCGGCGAACCACGGCACCCAGCGGGGGAACGCCACGCCCCACGGGCGGATCAGCGCCAGCGCCAGCACGGCCGGCAGCACGGCCAGGGCGTTCAGGGTCCACAGATAGGCGCCGCCGCCGTCGGCGTGCCAGCTCGCGAACCGGTCCGGCTCGGCGAACAGCGGAATCCCGGCGCCCCAGATCGCATGCAGCGGCATGAATCCGGCGGTCGCCGACAGCGCCGCCACCCAACCGGCCCGCACCGCATGTCGTGGCGGCGGTGGGACGTGTCTGTCCCGGATGAGTACGACCGCGTTCCTGATCTCCCCGTGGGTGCTCATAGACATATTCTGATGAACGCCGCCGGGTTCCGTGACCCCGTTCCGCAGCGGACACCCGTCACGCTAGGGTTCGGCGGCATCGATGGTCCCCGCTCGAACGGACGCGTGTGAAGACAACCCCTCGTACCGGAGCCGCGGTGACCGCGGCGCTCTCCTTCCTCCTCCTCGTGGCCGGCGTGCCCCGGCCCGCGGCCGCCGCGGATGTCGAGCACCTGCGGGTCATGCCGCTCGGCGACTCGATCACCTACGGCGTCGGCGGCACCACCGGCGCCGGGTACCGGCTTCCGCTGTGGAGCCGGGTCCGGCAGCAGTCCCGGTTCACCATCGACTTCGTCGGCTCGTCGCGTAACGGCGCGGCCCCCGACCCCGACAACGAGGGGCACAGCGGCAACACGATCAGCCAGATCAGCGACGGGGTCGACAAGGGCTGGCTGACCCCGTACCGCCCGGATGTGATCCTGCTGCACATCGGCACCAACGACGTGAACCGGGGCGCCACCGCGGCCACCGCCCTGGACCGGCTGGAGACGCTGCTCGACAAGATCTTCGCGGCTCAGCCGGACGTCACCGTCGTGTTCGGCGGACTCGTCACGGCCACCCCGGACCTGGCGGCGGTGACCACGGCGTACAACACCGGGGTCAAGAGGACCGTCGCGGACCGTGCGGCGAACGGGCAGCAGATCCGGTACGTCGACATGCCGGTCACCGCCGCCCAGATGGCCGACCGCCTGCACCCCGCCGACGCCGGTTACGCCGTGATGGCCGGATCCTTCATGACCGGCCTCACCCAGGCGGTCGACGGCGGCCGGGTGACCACCTCGCCGGCCCCCGCCGGCAGTGCCCCGGAGATTGCGAGCAAGGTCCGGTGGGCGGATTTCGACGGCGACGGGCGCGACGACTACGTTCTGCTCGCCGACGGTGGCGCGGTGCTGGTCTGGCTGAACCGGGGTGGCGACGGCAACGGCGGATGGTCGTACCTAGGGAAGGTCGCGTCCGGTCTCACCGCCGACCGTGACCGGGTGCGGTTCGCCGACTTCGACGGTGACCGGAAGACCGACTACCTGCTGTTCTCGGCATCCGGCGCGGTCACCGTCTACCTGAACGCCGGTGGCGACGTGCCGGGTGGGGGCGGCTGGACCAACATCGGTCAGGTGGCCACCGGTGTCACCGCCGACCGTGACCGGGTGCGGTTCGCCGATTTCAACGGTGACCGGAAAGCCGACTACCTGGTGGTCTCGGGGTCCGGCGCGGTGAGCGTCCACCTGAACGCCGGTGGCGACGGGCGGGGCGGCTGGACCGGCCTCGGCCAGGTGGCCTCCGGCGCCACCGACGTCCCCGGCCGGGTGCGGCTCGCCGACTTCGACGGCGACGCGCGGGCCGACTACCTGGTGATCTCCCCGAACGGGGTGGTGAACGCCTGGCTGAACCGGGGCGGTGACGGCCGGGGCGGCTGGGCCGTCCGCGGCCAGATCGCCGGCGGTGCGACCACCGCCGCGGACCAGGTGCGGTTCGCCCGGTTCACCAGCGACGCGAAGGCCGACTACCTGCGGGTGAACCCCACCGGGACGGTCGACGCCTGGACGAACGCCGGCGGCGACGGCGACGGCGGCTGGTCCTCGGCCACCCGGATCGCGGGCGGCCTGGTCATCGAATAACACGGCTCGACGACGGGCAGTGCAGAGCAGCGGCACCGGTCGGACCGGTGCCGCTGCTGTCGTTCAGCCGCGGTCGGGGTGGCCGCGGCGGGAGCGAGGTGGGGCGCCTCGTTCCCGAGGTTCAGCGCTGCGTGGGGGTGTCACGCGGTCGTACGGCTGGCCTCCGTTTCTGCACTTCGGGGGACGGCGATCTCTGGGAGCGCTCCCATTAACTCGATCGTAACAAAGATGAACGGGCGAGGGGAGGGGTCACGTAGCGGCACACGTCAATGTCGGCGCCACCGGACCGCCGGATCCGAGGAAGCCGAAGGTGGCGCTGGCCCCACTGGCGAGACCACCGTTGTAGGACACGTTGGACGCCTGAACCGTGTTGCCGTTCGTGGTCAGCGACGCGTTCCAGGCCTGCGCGATCGGCGGCGTGCCCGGGTACGTCAGCGACACCGTCCAGCTCTTGATCGCCGCGCTGCCCGCGGTCACCTTGATCTCACCCTGGTACCCGCCGTTCCACTGCGACGTCACCGTGTGGGTGGCCGCGCACGAACCGGTCACCGGCGGGGTGGTCGGCTCACTCGTCGGCGGCGTGGTGGGTGGCGTGGTCGGGTCGGTCGGCTCGGTGGTGCCGCCGAAGGTCACGTCACTGCAGAAGTAGTACGACTGGTCCGCGTGGCTGGCCTGCCAGATCGTGTAGATCATGGCCCGTCCGGACCGTCCGGACACGCTCGCCGGGACGTCGATCTGCACGCCGTTCGCGAGCTGCCGGGTCCACTGCGCCGCCGGGGTGTTCGGCACCGACTTGATCAGTTCCAGGTCGGACCACTTCAGCGGCGTGGTGACCGGGTTGTATCCCGGCTTGGTCACGTACACCCGGAGGTAGTCGGCGCCGTGCCGGGCCCCGTCGAACAGCGATACCGTGAACGAGTTGCCGATCGGCGTGGCCTTCCAGTCGCCGGGCGTGTCCATGGCGTTGTACCGGCCGCTCTCGGTGCGCCCGCCGCTGCACAGCTGCCCGTCCGGGATGACGGCCTCGTGCCGGCCGGCGACCCCCTCACGGAACAGGCCGTTCCAGTTCCACATCGCGTTCGGGTTGGCCTGCCAGGCCTGCCAGCACATCGGGTCCTGGGTGGCCATCGCGGGGTTCTGGAAGTCCGACCCCCAGCGTTCGAAACATCCGTAGTTGCGTGAGGCGGGACCGACCACGTTCCCGTGCGCGGCCGCCGGGCCGGTCTGCACGACGAGGACGGCGAAGGTCGAGGCCAGCGCCGCGACCACGATCGAGATCAAAAGCTTGAGGCGTACGGGTGAAAGCATCTGAACTCAGCACTCCTGAGCTCGGGACCGTCACGCGTCGGCGTGACGGCAGCCTGCGGTGGACGGCACGGAAGCCGCCCAAGCTCCCGCGCACCGCATGACCCCTACGGCAGCACTGTGGCCACAGCCTCGTCGGTTGATCGAGAAAAGTCAATGCAACCCCGACCGTGTGTGGATTTGCGGTGGGACGGTTCGCCGCAAATCCACACGCGGGTAAATCGGGTGCCTCAGGGGAGCGGCCGGGCCTACGGTGACGGGATGTCTGCTGAAGCCGCGCACGCCGCTGGTCTGCTGATGCTGCTGTCGCACCCGCTCCGGGTACGGGCCTTCGCCGAACTGGCCCGGCACGGGACGGACGGCGTCACCATCTTCGAGATGTCGCTGCACCTGGATCTGCCCCGGCCCGAGGTGGCCGAGCTGCTCGGGCGGCTGGTCGGCGCGGGGGTGGCCACCGGGACGGGCAACGGCACCTACCGGGTACGCGACGGGGTCCTGCGTGAGGCGGCCCAGGCGCTCGACCGGGCCCAGCCGATCGCGCCGCTGCTCAGGGACTATCCGCAGCTGAAGTCGTTCTTCTCGCACGGCAGGCTGACGAGTCTGCCGCCGACGCTGAGCGAGCGCAGCCGGCAGATGGCCGAGTTGTTCGCCCGGTTCCTCGCGGTCGAGGGGGTGCTCAGCGAGCCCGAGGTGAACGCCCGGATCGCGGTGGCCGCCGAGGACGTGGCCGCGGTCCGCCGGATGCTGGTCGAGACCGGCTGGCTGGAACGCGACCGGGCCGGCACTTCCTACGGCTCGGCCCGTCTTCTCCCCACCGGCCCGGCGCTGAGCCCCGCGTAGCTGCCGGTCGCTCGCGATGCCGTCAAGAGGAAAGGTATTCGTCACCGGCGCGGGAAGAACGCCGCGTCCGAATGCCGCCAGACGCGCCGGCCCGAGGCGACGACAGTGAAGACATGGCGAACGATCTTGACGGCAGAGTGGCATTGGTGATCGGCGGGAGCAGGGGCATCGGCGCGGGCGTGGCGGCGCGGCTGGCCGAGGACGGCGCCGATGTGGTGCTGACATTCCAGCATCGCGACGATCAGGCCGCGGTCGTGATGAAGCGGATCGAGGGTTACGGCCGTCGCGCCATGGCGCTGCAGGTGGACAGCGCCGATCCGGAGGCGGTGACGACAGCTGTCGACCGTGTGGTCGACCAGTTCGGGCGGCTGGACATCCTGGTCAACAACGCGGCGGTGTTCTTCGTCGGGCCGGTGGAGGATCTCGGGCGGGAGGAGTTCGACCGCATGGTCGCGGTCAATGTGCGGGCGCCGTTCCTCGCCTCCAAGGCCGCGGCCCGGCACATGGGTGACGGCGGCCGGATCGTCACCATCGGCAGCAACATGGTGGAACGCACGGTGTTCCCCGGGTTCTCGCTGTACTCGATGAGCAAGACCGCCCTGGTCGGACTGACCAAAGGGCTCAGCCGGGACCTCGGCCCGCGCGGTATCACCGTCAACCTGGTCAACCCCGGCCCGATCGACACCGACATGAACCCGGCCGCCGGCCCGGTCGCGGCCACGATCACGGGATTCACCGCGCTGGGCAGGTACGGGACGCCGGCCGAGATCGCGACAGCCGTCGCCTATCTGGCCGGTGACGGCGCCCGGTACGTCACCGGCGCGGTGATCAACGTCGACGGCGGGTTCTCGGTCTGACGGCAGTGCGAACCGGACGGGTGGTCCCGGCGCAGCCGGGACCACCCGTCGTCCGGGCATGCATGACCCGCGGTGGGGGACGGTGGTGAGCCGACGCCTGCCGGAGCCGCCGCGAGTCACGGGACCCCGCGTGGCCCGTACAAAATGATCAGTTGCTCGTGATGTTGAGGGGTTTCGCGTCGCGGGGGACGATCACGAGGGTGGCGGCGGCCAGGATCGCCGACAGGATGCCGAGGACGCCCAGGGCGGGGCGCAGGCCGCCGGCCGGCCCGGACAGGCCCATGATCAGTACCGGGGACAGGAACTGGCCGATGAACAGGGTGCCGGTCCACAGGCCGGTGCCGCGGCCGCGTTCGGCGAAGGTCAGGCCGTTGGTGGCCCAGGTCAGCAGGACCGGTAGGAGCAGGCCGGTGCCGGCGCCGGTGAGGACCGCGCCGACCGTGATCACCGGGATCGAGCCGTTGGACCAGATGATCAGGAAACCGGCGGCGGCGAGTCCGAAAGCGAACGGCAGCAGTTCGCGCGGGGTGCGGCTGGAGAGCTTGGCGAAGGATCCGGCGGCGATCGCGGTGGCCAGGGACATCAGGGCGCTGAGGGCGCCGATCGTGGCGGTGGCGGTGACGCCGGCTTCGTCGAGAACGAACGAGAGTTCCACGATCAGCGCGTAGAAGACCACGCCGCCGGCCAGCGTGACCAGGCACGGCACCCGCAGGCGGCGCCACGGGACGGGCGGGAGCTTCTCGCCGGTGCGGACGGTCTCGGGTTGCCAGATCAACAGCATCATGGGTACGGCCAGGAGCACCGCCACGAAGTACAGCCAGAACGGGGTGCGCCAGCCGGAGGAGCCGAGCGCGCCGCCGAGGCCGAGGAACACCGTCGCCGAGACCGAGGAGAGCAGGGTCTGCAGGCCCAGGTACCGGCTGCGCCGCGGCCCGGACCAGTAGTCGGCGATCAGCGTGGTGCAGCAGGTCATGATCGCCGCTTCGCAGAGCCCGACCAGGACCCGGCTGCCGATGATCGCGCCGAGCGAGTCGAGGTGAAGGGGCGCGGTGCCGAAGATCGTGTACCCGATCATGGCGAGGATCAGGACCCGCTTGCGGTCGATCCGGTCGGCGATGAACCCGGCGAACGGCGCGGTCAGGCCGATGATCAGGGCGGGGACGGTGAGGACGATCGGCACCAGCACGTCGGCGCCGGTCACGCCGGCGAAGTGGTCGGTCATCTGCGGCAGGACGGGCGCGATGAGCACGGCGCCGAGCACGGACAGGCAGCTTCCGGCGAGCAGCAGGACGAGTTGCGGGATTCCGGCTCGTCGCTGGAGGACAGCGGGCATGGAAGGCCCTTCATGAGGTGTCGTCAGAGGAATCGCGTGGTCCAGGTCACACGCGATGGCCATGACTATGTGCAGTGACCACCCATCAGCGGAAGACGGAACCGCTGATGGCGGCCATAATTCACGCTGATAGCCCGGTGGCGGCGGCGGTGAGGATCTCGCGGAGCCACATGTGGGCGGGGTCGTTGCGGTACATCGGGTTGAACCAGAACGCCTCGGCCAGCGGAATCACCTCGAACGGGCACTCCAGGACCCGGATCCGGGCGACCGGCTCGAGCAGCCGGGCGAGGCGTTCCTGCAGCAGCGCGACCCGGCGGGACCCGGCGACCAGGAACGGCATCTGCACGAACCCGTCGACCACCAGATCGACGCGCGCCTCGATGCCGAGCATCCGCAGCTGCCGGGACGCCGGCGCGAACGCGGTCGGCCGGTCGAAGATCACCACCCAGGGCAGTTCGGCGAGCTGGTCCATGGTGAGCGCGTCACCGACCTCGGGGTGGTCCTCCGACACGATGCACACCCACCGGTCGGTGTAGAGGTCCAGATAGGGCAGGCCGGTCACGAACCCGTGCGGGATGAGCAGCCCGTCGGCGCTGCGCAGGGTGTCGGCGGCGTGGTCGACCGCGTACGGCGTGGTCTGCTGGAACCGCAGCCGGGCGCCCGGCGCGTCCGCGGCGATCCGGCGGGCGATCAGCGGCCCGAGGACGGTGGCCGCGTAGTCGGAGCTGACGATGGTGAACTCGCGGTCCAGCCCGGACGGATCGAACTCGGGGGTGGCGTCGAAGACCCGCCGGACCCCGGCGAGCGCGGGCCCGGTCAGGCCGGCGACCCGGCTGGCCAGTGGCGTCAGGTCGTACCGGTTGCCGACCCGGACCAGCAACGGGTCGCCGAAGTGCCTCCGCAACCGGCCGAGCGCGCCGCTGATCGCCGGCTGGCTGACCCCGAGGCTCACCGCGGTGCGGGTCACGTTCCGCTCGCGGAGCAGGGCGTCGAGGGTGACGAGCAGGTTGAGGTCGAGGTTCGCCAGAACCCGGTCGACGGCCATGCCGACACTATAAGTCTGGCCTATGGCTGCGATCACCAACTCGAGCTTCCCTGATGACCCACCCGGCAGGGACAGTGGTCCCAGTCACAGGGGTAACAGAAGGGAAACCGCCGTGCCAGCAGTTCGTAATGTTCTGGTCGTCGGTGGCGGCGCCGCCGGGGCCGCTGCGGCGATTCTCCTCGCGGAGGGCGGTGTCTCGGTCGAGCTGATCGACGGAAAGCCCGACGTCGCAGCACTCGGCTCGGGCATCACCCTCCAGGGCAACGCGCTGCGGGTGCTGCGGCAGCTCGGCGTCTGGGAGCAGATCAAGGCCGAGGGGTACGCGTTCGACACCCTCGGCCTGCGCGCCCCGGATCCGGCCGGCACGCTGCTCGCCGAGCTCACCGACATCCGGACCGGCGGCGAGGACCTGCCCGCCACGCTCGGCATGTACCGGCCCACCCTCGCGAAGATCCTGATCGACCGGGCCACCGCGGCCGGCGCCACGATCCGGTTCGGGACGCAGCCGGCCGCGCTGTCCCTGGACGGCGAGGTGACCTTCGGCGATCAGGAGCGGAAGCGTTACGACCTGGTGATCGGCGCGGACGGGCTGCGGTCGTGGACGCGCCGCCGGATCGGGGTCGACGTCGAGCCGCAGCCGGTCGGAATGGGCATCTGGCGGACGTTCACCACCCGGCCGGCATCGGTGACCAGAACGGATCTGTTCTACGGCGGCCCCGCGTACATCGCCGGGTACTGCCCGACCGGCCCGGACTCGATCTACGCGTACCTGGTCGAGGACGCGCAGGACCGGTTCAGCCTGACCCCCGAGGAGGCCCTCGCCACGATGCGGGAGCTGGCCGGGGCCTATCACGGGCCGTGGGACGAGATCCGCGCCACGCTCACCGATCCGGCCCGGGTCAACTACACCGCCTTCGAGAGCCACGTCATCGACGGCCCGTGGCACCGGGGGAACGTGGTGCTGATCGGCGACGCCGCGCACAGCTGCCCACCCACCCTGGCGCAGGGCGCCGCGCAGGCACTGGAGGACGCGTCCGTCCTCACTGAGCTGCTGCTCCGCGAGGACAGGCTCACCGAACAGCTCTGGCAGGAGTTCACCGCCCGCCGCCTCGACCGGGCGAGAACGGTCGTCGAAGCCTCCCTGCAACTGGCCCGCTGGCAGCTCGCCCACGAGCGCGGCGACGTGCCCGGCCTGATGGCCCGCGTCGCCCACCTCGTCGCCTCGCCCGCGTGAAAGGAACCCCGATGAACGACGAACGACTCATCACCCACCTGCGGCACGTCGACCTGGCGGTGCCGGACTACGACAGGCAGTTCGAGTTCTACACGAACATGTGGGGACTCGACGCGGAGACCACCGACGGCGGGATCGCGTTCCTCGCCGCCGCCGGGTCACCCGAGCAGTACTCGGTGCGGCTGCGCAAGGCCGAGGAGAAGCGCCTCGACCTGATCGCGTTCGGGGCGGCCGACCAGGCATCCGTCGACGCGCTCGCCGAACGGCTCGGCCGGTCCGGGGTGAAGCTGGTCAGCGAGCCGGGCGCGTTGCAGACCCCGGGCGGCGGGTACGGCTTCCGCTTCTTCGACATCGACGGCCGTACCCTCGAGGTCTCCTCCGACGTCGAGGTCCGGCAGCACCGCAAGCTGGAGGAGGGCGAGGCCGTCCCGGTCAAGCTCTCGCACGTGGTGATCAACTCGCCGAACCCGGAGGCGACCGTCGCCTTCTACGACGAGCACCTCAACTTCGCTCTCTCGGACACCCTGTTCCACCCGCGGATGGGCGAGATGATGTGGTTCCTGCGGACCAACCGCTGGCACCACAGCCTCGCCATCGCGCGTGGCCCGCACGTCGCCCTGCACCACGCGTCGTTCGAGATGCGCGGCATCGACGAGTACATGCGCGGCACCGGCCGGCTGCTGCGCGGCGGCGTCGAGAAGGTGTGGGGGCCGGGCCGGCACATGGCCGGGAACAACACGTTCAGCTACTTCCTCGACCCGCACGGCAACACCATCGAGTACACCACCGAGCTGGAGGAACTCGACGAGGACACCTGGCACCCGCACCTGTACGACTTCTCCGACCCGACCGTGAGTGACCAGTGGGGGACCGCGAACCCGATGAACGAGTTCGTCGCCAGGCAGTCGTTCAACGACGTCGACCGGGGCGTCTTCGTCGCGCCGCCGGTCTGAGGGGGGCGGCATGAGGCTCGCGACGTTCCGTCACGGCGACCGGGTGCGCACCGGCGTCGTCGACGGTGATCAGGTTCGTCCTTACGCCGGGGACCCCACCATGCTGGAGATCATCGCCGGTGGTGACTTTCGGCAGGACGGGCATCTCGCCCTGGAGGAAGTGCAACTGCTCGCGCCGCTCCAGCCCACGACGCTCCGCGACTTCGTCGCGTTCGAGGAGCATGTCGCAGGGGTGCGGCGCAGCATCGACGGTTCCGGTGGGGTGCCTGATGCGTGGTACGACGCCCCGACGTTCTATTTCACCAATCCGAACCGGATCTACGGCCCCGGCGACGACATCCCGTTCCCGGCCCACTCGGTGAACCGCGACTTCGAGCTGGAGGTGGCGGCGATCGCCGGGCCCGATGGATCGATCTTCGGGTACACGATCCTGAACGACTGGTCCGCCCGCGACCTGCAGAAACGTGAGATGCAGGTGAACCTCGGCCCGGCCAAGGGCAAGGACTTCGCCAGCAGTCTCGGCCCGTGGATCGTGACCGCCGACGAGCTGGACGTCCACAAGAAGGACGGATTCCTGGACCTCTGGTGCACGGCCGAGGTCAACGGTGTGGAGATCGGGCGCGACCTGCTCAGCAACATGGGCTGGACGTTCGAGACCATGCTCGCCTACGCGGGCCGGGACAGCCGGATCGTCGCCGGTGACGTGTTCGGCTCCGGGACCGTCGGCAACGGCGGCTGCCTGGCCGAACTGTGGGGCCGCAACGGCCGCCAGGATCCGCCGCCGCTGCGTGACGGCGACGTGGTCACGCTGACCGTCGAGGGCATCGGCAGCCTGACGAATCGCATTGTCTCCGGTCTTGCGACCGAACCGCTCCCGCAGGCCCGTCGCCGTGACCAGGCGAAGGCCCGCGCAGAAAGGCAGCACTGAATGTTCGAGTACTTCCCCGGCAACTACGTCTGGAACCTGGGCGTCGTCGCCACCCTGAACAGCGGCGGCCTGATCGACGAGGTGGACCGCGCGTGCCGCCCGATCAAGGAGCTCGCGGCGCAGGGCTCCGACGTCGGCACCAAGGAGTTCATGGCGTCCTGGGCGGCGGTCGCCGAGGATCTGGCGTCGCAGGCGGCCGCCGACGAGGCGGCCGGCCACCGGCGGACCGCGGGACAGAAGTATCAGCGGGCCACCAACTACCTGGCTCAGGCCGAGCGGATGCAGAGCGCCAAATCGCCCGACCGGAAGGCGTTCTACCAGCGGCTTCTCGACCTGCAGCAGAAGGCGTTCGACCTGATCGACCCTTCGACGACCCGCGTGGAGATCCCGTTCGAGGGGTCGCTGCTTCCGGCGTACTTCAAGAAGGCCCCCGTCCCGGGCCCCGCACCGGTGATCATCCTGTGGAACGGGCTCGACTCGACCAAGGAGCACATGTACGCCTCCGGCTTCGCCCACGAGCTGGCCGAGCGCGGCATCCACACGCTGATGGTCGACTGCCCGGGCAGTGGTGAGGCGCTGCGTTTCCTCGACCTGAAGTCCCGCGTCGAGACGGAGGACTGGGCCGCGGCGTGCGTGGACTACCTTCTGACGCGAGAGGATGTTATTTCGGAAAAAATCGGGCTCGTTGGATGGTCGCTCGGTGGCTACTACGCGCCCCGGGCCGCCGCGTTCGAGAAGCGGCTCGCGCTCTGCGTCGCGTGGGGCGCCAACCACGACTGGGGCGCCGTCCAGAAGCGCCGCCTCGAACGCGAGGGCGAGAACCCGGTCCCGCACTACTGGGACCACGTGCTGTGGGTGTGGGGCGAGGACGACCTCGGCACGTTCATCACGAAGGCCGAGGCGGTCAACCTCGACGGCGTCGTCGAGAAGATCACCGTGCCGTTCCTGATCTGCCACGGCGAGAACGACCGGCAGATCCCCCTCGCGTACGCCCACCGCTCCTACGAGCAGGCGGTCAACTCGCCCCGGCGCGAACTGCGCGTCTTCACCCCGGCCGAGGGCGGGGCGGAGCACATCGGCCTCGATCACTTCGCGCACGTCCAGACGTACATCGCCGATTGGGCCCTCGATGTTCTCCAGGGATGATCCGGAAGGCGCCGTCGCGGCGGCGGCGAAACGGTGCTCCAACTGGGGGCGGTGGGGCGCCGACGACGTACGCGGCACCATGAACTTCCTGACCCCGGAGAAGCGCCGGCAGGCCGCATCGCTGGTGAAGCGCGGGGTGTCGTTCTCGCTGGCGCAGTCGTTCGACGCGAACGGGCCGCAGAAGGGCTGGCGGCGGCGTACCAACCCGGTGCACACCATGCTCGACACCGGCACCGACGCGGCGGCCGGGGTGCAGGGCTTCCCGCACGGCATCGGTGGCGCCGACGACGTGATCGCGATGCCGCTGCAGTGCTCGACGCAGTGGGACGGGCTCGGGCACATCTTCGACCACGGGTACGCGTGGAACGGCAGGCGTGCCGCCGACGTGGTGACCAGCCTCGGCGACAACACGACCGGGATCGAGACGGTCGCCGACGTGATCGCCGGGCGCGGGGTGCTGCTGGACTTCGGCGACCTGCCGGACGGCTTCGCCATCACGGCCGATCACCTGCGGGAGCGCATCGACGCGCACGGTCTGACGGTGGGGACGGGCGACATCGTTCTGGTACGTACGGGCCAGCTCGCCCGGGCCCGGCGGGACGGCTGGGGCGACTACGCCGGCGGGCCCGCCCCCGGTCTGTCGTTCGGCACCGCCGACTGGCTGTACTCCACCGAGATCGCCGCGATCGCCACCGACACCTGGGGCTTCGAGGTGCGGCCGAACGAGTTCGACGACGCGTTCCAGCCGCTGCACCAGGTCGCCATTCCGCACATCGGCCTGTTCCTCGGCGAGATGTGGGACCTCGACGCGCTCGCTCGTGATTGCGCGGCCGACGGTGTCCACGAGTTCTGGCTGACCGCCGCGCCGTTGCCGATCACCGGGGCGGTCGGCTCACCGGTCAACCCGATCGCCGTGAAATGAGCGGTGGGGGCGTGCCGGTAGACACGCCCCCACCTCTTTCGACGCGGAACCTAGGCAGTGGCGGCTGCCGGCTCCGCCGCCGGGCGGCGCTTGGCCACCCAGCGCTCGAAGATCACGGTGGTGAGCGGCGGGACCGACGCGGCCAGGCCGAAGAAGGTCCGCCACAGCGACCAGCGCTCGGTGAACGCCACCCAGAGGGTCGCGGCGATGTAGGCGACGAACAGGGCGCCGTGCAGGCGGCCGAACAGCCACACGCCCGCCTCGGTCGTCTCCGTCACATACTTCAGGAACATGCCGACGAGCAGGCCGGTCCAGGTGAACGCCTCGGCGATCGCGGTGATCCTGAAGATCCGGAACGGTTCCACCCTGCTGACTCCCCTCGAACGGTGCCCTTGCAGCGTACGGTCCGGAAGATGAGTGTTTCCTGAAGGATGATCCGCCCGATTCAGGGTATTTGCGCCCTCGTTGAAGAAACATCGAGGGGGAGTAGAGCCGTGCCGGACATCGTGGAGATCATCAAGGACCAGCACCGCCAGGTGGAGGAGCTGCTCACGCGCGCCGAGGAGGAGGGCGCCGACCAGGCCGCGCTGATGCAGGAGGTGGCGAGGCTGCTGCTGCCGCATTCCGAGGCCGAGGAGAGCTTCGTCTACCCGGCCATCCGCGACCTGGCGACCGAACAGGGCGACGAGGTCAAGGACGGCATCGCCGAACACCACCAGGTCGAGGAGATGCTGCAGAACCTGCTGCGCGGCGACGCCGACGACCCGGGGTACGACGGCACGGTCGCCGCGATCACCGGCGAACTGCGCCGCCACGTCCAGGAAGAGGAGGAGGACCTGCTGCCGATCCTCGCCGAACGCCTCGACGACGCCCAGCGCGAGGAGATGGGCCGCCGATTCCTGGAGGCGACCACGGGTTCCCTGCCCACCGACGACTCCGACTCCTCCGCCACTCGCAAGGAGCTGTACGAGAAGGCCAAGGAGCAGCACGTCCCCGGCCGCTCCCGAATGAGCAAGCAGGAGCTGGCCGACGCCGTCGGCGAAAGCTGAGGAAAGCGCCGATAATCAGGGCATGGCGGGGGAGAGATCGTCTGCGGAGCGGATGCGGCCGTGCCGGCGGTGTGGGCACCCGACCCGGGTGGATCGGATGGTCCAGGGGTACGGGCGCAACTGTGCCGCCCTGCTCGGGCTGATCGGGGGGACGGTGGACACCGGGCACACCGGGCCGGATCTGCTGGATCTGATCGAGGTGGAGCCGGAGGACAGCTGCGACGGTTACGACCGTCCGGCTGACTCCGGCGTCGCTATCTTTCGGCGACGCAGGCCAGCGTCAGGTTTCGTACCGCGTCGCTGACCGGCTCGTCGGACGGGTCCGGCCGCCATCGGGGAGTGGCGACGAGACCGGGTTCGAGCAGCCGCCAGCCGTCGAGGAAGCGGGCCATCTGCTCAGCGTCGCGCGGCACCAGCGGGCCGCCGGTACGCGTGTAGAGGTGGGTGACCCGCTCCAGCACCGCCTGGTCGCCGCCGGCCATGGTGGCGTGCGAGAACGCGAGGACGCTGCCCGGCGCCACCGCGTCCCGGTAGGCGTGGACCGCCTCGTCCAGGGCGGGGCAGTCCGGGATGAAATGCAGCACCGCGACCATCATGACGGCCACCGGGCGGCTCAGGTCGATCAGCTCCCGGACCCGTGCGTCGGCCAGCACGGCCGCCGGCTGCTGCAGGTCGGCGTGCACCACGGCGGTCAGCGGGTCGCCGTGCAGCAGGTGCCGGGCGTACAGGACCGCGGTGGGGTCGACGTCGACGTAGACCACCGTCGCGCCCGGGGCCTCGGCGCGGGCCACCTCGTGCACGTTGCCCTCGGTCGGGATGCCGGAGCCGAGGTCGAGGAACTGGGTGATGCCCCGGCTCACCGCGTACCGGACGGCGCGGCGCAGGAAGGCCCGGTTGGCGCGGGCCAGCTGCGGGGTCTCCGGCACCAGTTCGCCGGCCCGGTCGGCGATCGCCCGGTCGACGGCGAAGTTGTGGGTGCCGCCCAGGAACGCGTCGTAGACCCGGGCCGGGCTGGGACGGTTCGGGTCGATGGGCGGATCCGCACTGCTCATGCCTTCAAGATTCCCCCAAAACTCCCAACTTGATACTGAAATATCCGGACCTGGGTACTTTGGAGGATGGGAGGCATCGGTGGAGTCAACCGGGATCCCGGGGCTCCTGCTCGACACCGCCCCGGACGCGATCATCGTGAGCCGCTCGGACGGCTCCATCACCATGGCGAACCGCCGGGCCCACGACATGTTCGGATATCCCGCCGGTGAGCTGGTCGGCCACTGCGTCGACGACCTGGTCCCGGAGGACTCCCGGCGGCGGCATCCGGGCATGCGGCAGGGATACCTCTCCGGCGCCCACAAGCCGCTGCGCCGCATGCCGTTGCGCGGGTTGCGCCGCGACGGCAGCGTCTTCCCGGTCGAGATCTCGCTGTCCGCGGTCACCGCGCCGGACAGCGAGACGTATGTGACCGCCGTGCTCCGCGACGACACCGTGCAGCGCGAGGCGGCCCGCAGCCGGGCGCTGCTCGCCTCGATCGTCCAGTCGTCGCACGACGCGATCGTCACCACCGACCTGGACGGCAGGGTGCTGTCCTGGAACCCCGGCGCCGAGACGCTGTTCGGTCATCCGGCCACGGACGTCGTCGGCTCGCACGTCGACCGGACCATCCCGGCGGATCGCCGCGCCGACGAGGAGCAGATCCGGCTGCTGGTCCGCCTCGGCGGACGGGTGGACCGGTACCGCAGCACCCGGCTCACCGCCGGCGGCGACAGCATCGCGGTGTCCGCCCTGGTCTCCCCGCTGCTCGACGAGGACGGCACGATCATCGGCACCACCACCATCTGCCGGGACATCAGCGACCGGGAACGGGCCGAGGCCCGGGTGCAGGCGATCCTCGACGCCGCCCCGGACGCGGTCCTCGGTGTCGCCGAGTCCGGCGTCGTCGTGCTGGTCAACGCCGAGGCCGAGCGGCTGTTCGACCATCCGCGGTACGACCTGCTGCACATGCCGGTGGGCGCGCTCCTGCCGGACGGCCTGCCCGCCGCGTCGGCGGTGCTGCGGACCGGCGGCGACAGCACCCCGCTCGACTCGGAACGGTCCGTGGACCACGCCGACCAGCGGTGGGCCACCCGCCGGGCGATCCGGCGCGGCGGGGAGGAGATCCCGGTCGACATCGCCTGCAGCGCGCTGCACACCGACAGCGGGCTGGTGACCGTCGTGGTGGTCCGCGACATCACCGAACGGCTGGCCGCCGAGGAGGAGCGCCGCCGGCTGCGCGAGGAGACCGACAAGCAGCGCCTGGAGGCCCGCATCCAGCAGACGCAGCGGCTGGAGAGCCTGGGGCAGCTGGCCGGCGGGATCGCCCACGACTTCAACAACCTGCTCGCGGTGATCCTCAACTACGCGTCGTTCATCATCGAGGACGCCGCCGGCACCGCGTCCGCCTCGGACGCCGAGCAGATCGCCCGGGCCGCCCGGCGCGGCAGCGACCTCACCCACCAGTTGCTCGCCTTCGCCCGCCGGGAGGTGATCCGCCCGCGCCCGCTGAACCTGAACACCGTGGTCACCGAGGTGCACCAGATGCTGAAACGGTCGCTGGGCGAGCACATCACGCTGACCGTGCGCACCACCGCCGGCCTGCCGTCGGTGATGGCCGACCCGGGCCAGCTCGAGCAGGTGCTGGTCAACCTGGCCGTGAACGCCCGGGACGCGATGCCGACCGGCGGCCGGCTCACCATCGACACCGCCCTGGTCGACGTGGACGCCGACCACGCGGCGGCCCGGGCCGGCCTGAGCACCGGCCGGTACGTGCGGCTGCGGGTCTCCGACACCGGCACCGGCATGCCCAAGGAGGTGATCGACAAGGCGTTCGAGCCGTTTTTCACCACCAAGCCCAGCGGTCAGGGCACCGGTCTGGGCCTGGCCACCGTCTACGGCATCGTCACGCAGGCCGGCGGCACCGTGCAGATCTACTCCGAGTCCGGCATCGGCACCACGTTCACCATCCTGCTGCCGGTCACCGACGCGGAGGCGCACCAGCACGTCCCGGAGGAGTCGGTGGCCGAGCTGACCGGGCACGGCGCGACGGTGCTGGTGGTCGAGGACGAGAACGCGCTGCGCGAGGTCACCTGCCGGATCCTGCGGCGCGGCGGCTACACCGTGCTGGCCGCCGGCGGCGGTGACGAGGCGCTGCGGCTGGCCGCCGAGAACAGCGTCGACGTCCTGCTCACCGATGTGATCATGCCGAACATGCTGGGCAAGGACCTGGCCGATGCGGTCCGGTCACGGTGGCCGGGGACCAGGGTCCTCTTCATGTCCGGGTACGCCCAGCCGGTGCTCACCGACCACGGCACCCTCTCCGCCGACGTGCACCTGCTGGAGAAGCCGTTCACCAGCGCCGAGCTGATGCGGGCCCTGCACGACGAACTTCAGGCCAAGCCGTGACATCGATCGTCGTCTACGGGGTAAAGCGCCTGTCATGGCGTACCGGAAAATCGGAGTCCTCCTGGTGGGAACCGTCCTCACGGTGACCACCGCCGGGGTGCGGCCCGCCGTGGCCGCGGTTGCGCCCGGCAACGACCAGCAGTACCTGCCGGCCGACAAGACCGGCTTCCTGACCTCGGCGGACACCCGGAGCAAGGTCTGGGCCACGGTCCAGCGATCCGGTGGCTACGGCGAGATCCTCTACCCCGACATCGGTACGCCCAGCGTGCGCGCGTGGCAGTTCGTGGTGACCGGTCCCGGCGGCTACGCGGTCCGTGCCGACCAGGCGCACGTCACCACGGAGCTGACCGACGGGCGGAGCCTCAGCTACCGGCAGACGTTCCAGGAGCGGTCCGGCAGGTGGCGGCTGACCGTGGCCTACACCACCGACCCGCGCTCGGCCGCGGTCCTCGCGCAGGTCCGGTTCACCACCCGGGACGGCAGGCCGCACCGCCTCTACACGGTGTACGACCCGGCGTTGGGGAACACCCGGGGAGGCGACGCCGGGCGTACCGAACAAGTCGCTCTGACCGCAAACGACGGGGCCGTGACCAGCGCGCTCGCCGCAACCCCCGCCTTCACCGCGACCTCCAGCGGGCATGCCGGCGTCGACGACGGCTGGACCGACCTGCTGGCCGACGGCCGGATGGACGTCCGCAACGCCACGGCCGCGGCGGGCAGCCTGGTGCAGACCGGCGAGACCACGCTCACCGGCGCTCCCGGCCGCCGGGACGCCACACTGGCCCTCGGGTTCGCCCCGGACACCGCGGCGGCCCTGGCCGTCACCCGCGACGTGCTGGGCCGCGGTTTCGGGCCGGTCGCCCGCGAGTACGCCCACGGCTGGTCCCGTTACCTCGACGGCCTGCACCGGCCGCCACCGGGCGCCGACCCGCGCCTGTACCGGGTGTCCGCGATGGTGCTCGCCGCCAGCGAGGACAAGACGTACCGGGGCGCCTACGTCGCCGCGCCCGCGGCGCCGTGGGCGTTCGGCCGCGACGACCCGTCCGGCCCGTACCACCTGGTCTGGTCCCGCGACCTGTACCAGATCGCCACCGGCCTGCTGGCCGCCGGTGACCGGGCCGGCGCCAACCGGGCCCTGGACCACCTGTTCACGGTGCAGCAGCGGCCGGACGGCTCGTTCCCGCAGAACGCCCGGATCGACGGCACCCCGGTGTGGGAGGGCCTGCAACTGGACGAGGTGGCGCTGCCGCTGGTGCTCGCCCACCAGCTCGGCCGCACCGACCCGGCGACCTGGGGGCACGTGCGGCGGGCCGCGGACTTCCTGATCGCCTTCGAGCAGGACGGCAACCGGGCGCCGTGGAGCCCACAGGACCGCTGGGAGAACCAGTCCGGGTACTCCCCGGCCACCATCGCCGCGCAGATCGCCGGCCTGGTCTGCGCCGCCGACCTGGCCCGCGCCAACGGTGACGCCGCGGCCGCCGGCCGCTACCTGGCCGCCGCCGACGACTGGCAGCGTCGTGTCAAGGCATGGACCGTGACCAGCACCGGGCCGTACTCGCCGCGCCCCTACTTCCTGCGCCTGACCAAGGACGGGCAGCCGGACCGCGGCACCACCTACGACATCGGCGACAGCGGGCCGGCCGGCGTCGACCAGCGGACCGTGGTCGACCCGGGCTTCCTGGAGCTGGTCCGGCTCGGTGTGCTGCCGGCCGGCGATCCGGACGTGCGGAACAGTCTCGCCGTCGTGGACCGGCAACTGGGCGTGCCGACCCGGCGCGGCCTGTTCTGGTACCGGGCCTCCTTCGACGGGTACGGCGAGAAGGCCGACGGCTCCCCGTGGGACTACCCGCTGCCGGCCGGCTCCCGGATCACGCGGGGGCGGGCGTGGCCGCTGCTCAACGGCGAACGCGGCGAATACCTGATCGCGGCCGGGGACACCGGCGCGGCCCGGCGTCAGCTCGCCACCATGGCCCGGGCTGCCGGCCCCGGCCTGCTGCTGCCCGAGCAGGTGTGGGACCGGCAGCCGCCGTACCGCGAGCCCGGCACCCCGACCACCTCGGCCACCCCGCTGACCTGGACCCACGCCCAGTACCTGCGGCTGGCCGCGGACGTCGCCGCGGGCCGGGTCCTGGAGCAGCCGGCCGTCGTCGCCGATCGTTACCTGCGCTGAATCAGCCGGCGGCGTTCAGCAGGAAGCCGAGGCAGCCGCAGAAGGCCAGCGCGGCCGTGAGGGCGAGCAGCGTCCACGCGGCCGCCGCGCCCGGATAGCGCTGCGGGGGAGCGCCGAGCGCCCCGCGCAGGAACGACAGCAGGGGAGCCCGGTACTCCAGCTCGACGGTCTGGCCCGGCACCGCCACCACGGTGGTGTCGGCCGACCCGATCCGGGAGGGGATCAGATAGGGCACGTGGACGTGCACGTGGTGCTCGCCGGTGGAGACCGACTGCACCACCCGCCCCCAGGACGCCGGGATGCCCTGCCCGTCGATCTCCAGCACCGGCGTGTAGAGCCGCAGCAGGAACGCGAGCGGCGCGTATCGCAGGGTCACCGCGATCGACGAACCGCCGTTGCGGCGGACGTTGTCGATCGGCGGGAACCCCGGCGAGAAGGGCCGGAACGGCGGCGCGATGGTGGCCATGGCCCGGGAAGGATATGCCGGGCGCAGGCTCCGGGAAAAGACCGGCGGCTGTCGGGATGTCCGGGGTGGCCGGTCCCCGGACCCGGCGTCATGACCTTGCACGATCGACGTAACGTGAGGGGGGAGAACGCACGGTACCTGCGAATTCTCAGCGTTCGTTCAGCGGGCGTTGCTAGTTTTCCGAGGCACCTTTTCACACGGGAGAACATCGTGGTCTTCAAGAAGTTGCTCGGTGCCTTCGGAGTCGGTGGCCCGAGCGTCGACACCGTGCTGTCGAACCCGAGCACCTACCCGGGCGCGCCGCTCACCGGCAACGTCAACCTGGTCGGCGGCACGCAGGACGCCGACATCGAGCACGTCACCCTGGGCCTGGTCACCCGGATGGAGGTGGAGGGCGGCGGCGGCGACTACTCCGCGGTCAGCGACTTCCTGCGGGTCCCGGTCACCGGCCCGATGCGCCTGTCCGCCGGCCAGCAGCTGTCCATCCCGTTCCGGATCGACATGCCGTGGGAGACCCCGATCACCACGGTCTACGGGCAGACGCTGCGTGGCATGGTGATGGGCGTGCGCACCGAGCTGGCGATCGCCCGGGCGATCGACAAGGGCGACCTGGACATGGTGCACGTGCACCCGCTGCCGATCCACCAGCGCATCCTCGACGCCTTCGCGGCCAACGGGTTCCGGTTCAAGTCCGCCGACCTGGAGTACGGGCAGATCTACGGCGTCCGCCAGACGCTCCCGTTCTACCAGGAGATCGAGTACTTCCCGCCGCAGCAGTACGCCGCGGCCGGCATCAACGAGGTCGAGCTGACCTTCGTGACCAGCCCGCACCAGGTCGAGGTGGTCCTCGAGTTCGACAAGCGGGGCGGCCTGTTCACCTCCGGGCAGGACACCTACAGCCGTTACACGGTGTCCCACGGCGACGCCGACACCACCGACTGGCGCCAGGTCGTCGACGGCTGGGTCCGTCAGGCGGTCGACCGCCGCAAGTCGATGCCGGGCTTCGGGCACGCGCCGCAGGGTTACGGTCACCCGCAGCCGGGTTACGGCCAGCCGGCGTACGGGCACTCGCAGCCGGGTTACGGTCACCACGGCCACTACCGTCAGCCGGGGCATCACGGCCACTACCGGCGCGGGCACCACGGCGGCATGGGTGGCGCGGCGATGGGGATCGCCGGCGGTCTGGCCGCCGGCTACCTGGCCGGTGAGGCTATCGACGAGGTCGGTGACGCCTTCGAGGACTTCGGCGAGTAACGCCGGAACGACGTCGTGAAAGGGCGGGAGCTGCGGCTCCCGCCCTTTTCCGTGCCCCAAGGCCTACATCTCCCACTCACTCTATGGGAATTATATGTGGCTTGGGTCACAAAACGGCTGACGTGAGTGGCATCGGCGACTTACGTTCTCAACGCAACCACGGTTACCCCGGACGCACCGGCCTGCCACCGGCGCGCTGGAATCTCCCTTGAACACGCCGACGGCCAGCCGGGCCGCCGGCCGATGACACGCACCCTCCCTACGGCCGCCCGGCCACCTTGAAGGAGTTCCGATGACAACCCGTCGATCCGTCCTCGCCGCCGCCCTGGCCGGTGTCCTCGCCGTCACCACGCTGGCGGCCTGCGGCGCCGGCGACGCGGCAGCGCCGGGCGAGCAGGCCAAGGAGCTGCGCTACCAGGGCTGGGTCGGCACCGTCACGCCCCCGGAACTGGCCGAGGAGCTCGGGTTCTTCGAGGACGTCAAGCTCAAGTGGATCGGCAACACGATCAGCGGCCCGCAGGACATCCAGGCCGCCACCACCGGCGACACCGACTTCGGCGGCGCCTTCAACGGCGCGATCGTCAAGCTCAAGAGTTCCAAGGCGCCGATCACGGCGGTCGTCGGCTACTACGGCGCCGACAAGGACAGCTACAACGGCTTCTTCGTGCTGGCGAACAGCCCGATCAAGACGGCCCGGGACCTGATCGGCAAGAAGATCGGCGTCAACACCCTCGGCGCGCACGCCGAGGCGGTCACCAAGACCTACCTGACCCGGGCCGGCCTCACGCCCGAGGAGATCAAGCAGGTCGAGCTGATCGTGGTCCCGCCGGTCAACACCGAGCAGTCGCTGCGGTCCGGCCAGATCGACGTCGCCTCGCTCAGCGGCACGCTCCGCGACCTGGCCCTGGAGCGCGGCGGCGTGCGACCGCTCTACACCGACTTCGAGCTGCTCGGCGCGTTCACCGGCGGCAGCTACGTGCTCCGCGACGACTTCATCACGAAGAACCCGGACACCGTACGCAAGTTCACCACCGGCGTGGCCAAGGCCATCGAGTGGTCCAAGACCCAGCCGCGCGAAGCGGTGATCGCCAAGTTCGAGGAGATCATCGCCAAGCGCGCCCGCAACGAGGACGACAGCCAGCTCGAGCACTGGAAGAGCTACGGCGTGACCAGTAAGGGCGGAACCATCGTGGACACCGACTTCAGCACCTGGATCGAGTGGCTCAACGGCACCGGCGAGCTCAAGAACGGCGACCTCACGGCGCCCGACATCTACACCAACGAGTACAACGGCGTCGCGGGCGGGGCCGCCTGATGACCGCCGAGCCGAAGATCCGCTTCGAGAACGTCGGCAAGACGTTCACCGCCCGCGGCCGTACCGTCACCGCTCTGCAGGACATCCGGCTCGACGTCCGCGCCGGTGAGTTCCTGGTCATCGTCGGCCCCAGCGGCTGCGGCAAGTCCACCCTGCTCGACCTGCTCGGCGGCCTGGCCACCGCGTCCAGCGGCCGGATCCTGGTCGACGGCGAGCCGGTCACCGGCCCCGGCCTGGACCGCGGCATCGTGTTCCAGCAGTACGCGCTGCTGCCGTGGCGCACCGCGCAGGGCAACATCGAGTTCGGTCTCGAGGCCAAGGGTGTCGGCCGCAAGGACCGCGCCGGCAAGGCCCGCGAATACCTCGACCTGGTCGGCCTGGCCGGCTTCCACGACCGGTACCCGCACGAGCTGTCCGGCGGCATGAAGCAGCGGGTGGCGATCGCCCGCAGCCTCGCCTTCGACCCGGACGTGCTGCTGATGGACGAGCCGTTCGCCGCCCTCGACGCGCAGACCCGCGACGGCCTGCAGGACGAGCTGCTGCGGATCTGGGAGAAGACCGGCAAGACCATCGTCTTCATCACCCACGGCATCGAGGAGGCCGTCTACCTCGGCCAGCGGGTCGCCGTGATGACGTCGCGGCCGGGCCGGATCAAGGAGGTCGTCGAGGTGCCGATCGACGCCCGGTCGGCCACCGAGGACCTGCGCAGCGACCCGCGGTTCACCCGCTACCGGCACGAGATCTGGTCCCTGTTGCGCGACGAGGTCAACCGGGCCCGCAACGAGGAGTTGGAGCGCAGCCATGTCTAGCCTCACTGTTCGCACCGCGCCGGCCGTCGCCCCGATCCACGTGGCCCGGCGCGCCGGGAGAACGGCGGGCAAGGTCTTCACCAGCGTCATCGCGATCGCGGTGTTCGCCGGGATCTGGGAGATCTTCCCCCGGCTCGGGCTGGTCGACGCGGTGTTCCTGCCGCCGCTGTCCGAGGTGCTGAGCGCCTGGTGGGACCTGGCCGTCTCGGGCGAGCTGTGGAGCCACACCGAGGCCAGCCTGATCCGCTCGGCCGCCGGGTTCGGGCTCGCGGTCGCCGTCGCGGTGCCGCTGGGCCTGCTGATCGGCTGGTACCCGCCGGTGGCGAACCTGCTCAACCCGCTGCTCGAACTGTTCCGCAACACCGCGGCCCTGGCGATCCTGCCGGTCTTCGTGCTGATCCTGGGGCTCGGCGAGACCTCCAAGATCTCGATCATCTTCTACGGCTGCACCTGGCCCATCCTGCTCAACACGGTGAGCGGTGTCCGTACCGTCGACCCGCTTCTGATCAAATCAGCCCGCTCGCTGGGACTCGGCCCGCTGCGGCTCTTCCAGAAGGTCGTGCTCCCGGCCGCCGTGCCGACGATCTTCACCGGGATCCGGCTGGCCGGCGCCGCCTCGATCCTGATCCTGATCGCTGCCGAGATGGTCGGCGCCAAGGCCGGGCTGGGCTACCTCATCAACTACGCCCAGTACAACTTCGCGGTTCCCGACATGTACGCCGGCATCCTCACCATCTCCGTGATCGGCCTGGTCGTGAACCAGCTCCTGATCGTCACCGAGCGCCGCTTCTCCACCTGGCGCACCAACTAGTCTTCTGAGAGGAACGAAATGAGCATCGACATCACGCGCATCGGTGGCCGGATCGGGGCCGAGATCTCCGGCGTCGACCTCAAGACCGCGATCGACGACGTCATCGCCAAGGAGATCCACGACGCCCTGGTCGAGCACAAGGTCCTGGTCTTCCGCGGCCAGCACCTCGACGACGAGCAGCACCAGCGGTTCGCCTCGATCTTCGGTGACCTGACCCTGGCCCACCCGACCGTTCCGTCCGTCGACGGCCAGGCCAACGTGCTCGAGGTGGCCGGCGGCGAGGGTGCCCGCGCCAACGCCTGGCACACCGACGTCACGTTCGTGGTCGCCCCGCCGAAGGCCACCACGCTGCGCAGCCTGGTCATCCCGCCGTACGGCGGCGACACCCTGTTCTCCAACACCGCGGCCGCGTACGCCGACCTGCCCGAGCACCTGCGCCTGCTCGCCGACCGGGCCTGGGCCGAGCACTCCAACGAGTACGACTACGCCGAGCACCCGCAGTTCCGCTCCACCGAGGTCGACGAGTACCACAAGGTCTTCGTCTCCACCCGGTACCGCACCGCCCACCCGGTGGTCCGCGTCAACCCGGACTCCGGCGTGCCGAACCTGTTCATCGGCAACTTCGTCACCGGCATCATCGGCCTGTCCAAGACCGAGGCCCGCGACATCCTGCGCCTGCTGCAGCACTACGTGACCCGGCCGGAGAACACGCTGCGCCACAAGTGGCAGGTCGGCGACATCGTCGTCTGGGACAACCGCTCCACCCAGCACTACGCCGCCGACGACTACGGCGACCTGGCCCGCAAGCTGCACCGGGTCACCGTCGCCGGGGACGTGCCGGTCAGCATCGACGGCACCAAGAGCTACATCCTCGAAGGCGACGAGGCCACCCACTACACCCCGCGGGTGCAGTGATGACCCGTCCCGGCCAACTGCATCTCAACGCCTTCCTCATGAGCGTCGGCCACCATGAAGCGGCCTGGCGTCTTCCGGAGAGCGACCCGTACGCCGACCTCGACGTCGAGCACTTCAAGAACCTCGCCCGGATCGCCGAGCGCGGCCGCCTCGACTCGCTGTTCCTGGCCGACGGCCCGGTCCTGTGGGACCAGGTCGGCCGCCGCCCGTCCGGCGTGCTCGAACCGACGGTGCTGCTCACCGCCCTGGCCGGCGCGACCCGGCACATCGGGCTGATCGCCACCGCGTCGACCACGTACAACGAGCCGTACAACCTGGCCCGCCGCTTCGCCTCGCTGGACATCGTGTCCGGCGGGCGGGCCGGCTGGAACATCGTCACCACCGCCGGCCTGGACGCCGCCCGCAACTTCAACCTGGACGCGCTGCCCGCGCACCGGGAGCGGTACGAGCGGGCCGCCGAGTTCGTCGACGTCTCCCTCAAGCTCTGGGACTCCTGGGACGACGAGACGATCGTCGCCGACAAGGCGACCGGGATCTGGGGCGACGAGTCCAAGATCTACCCGCCGGCGCACAAGGGCGACTACTACTCGGTCGCCGGGGCGCTCAACGTCCCGCGCTCCGCGCAGGGACACCCGGTGCTGGTCCAGGCGGGCTCGTCGGAGAACGGCCGCAACTTCGCCGCCAAGTACGCCGAAGCCGTCTTCACCGCCCACCAGACGCTGCCCGACGCGCAGGAGTTCTACGACGACCTGAAGCGCCGAACCGCTGAGCACGGCCGCAACCCCGACCACATCAAGATCCTGCCGGGCATCGTGCCGATCATCGGAAACACCGTCGAGGAGGCGCGTGCGCTGGAGGCCGAGCTGGAACGGCTGATCCGCCCCGAGTACGCCCTCCAGCAGCTCGCCATCCTCCTCGGCATCGACGCGTCCCGGCTGGCCCTCGACGGTCACCTGCCCGCCGACCTGCCCGACGAGGAGCAGATCGAGGGCGCCAAGAGCCGGCGTACGCTCGTCGTCAACCTGGCCCGCCGGGAGAACCTGACGGTCCGCGAGCTGATCGGGCGGCTCGGCGGCGGCCGTGGCCACCTCACCTTCACCGGCACGGCGGTCCAGGTCGCGGACAAGATCGAGCACTGGTACTCCAACGGCGCCGCCGACGGCTTCAACATCATGGCGCCGGTCCTGCCGTCGGGGCTCGAGGCCTTCGTCGACCAGGTCGTGCCGATCCTGCAGGAGCGGGGCCGCTTCCGTACCGAGTACACCGGCCGCACGCTGCGCGACCACTACGGCCTGCCGCGCCCGGCCAACCGCAACACCGCCACTCGCCAGACGGTCACGTCGGCCTGACACCCGCCGCGGGGACGGGGCAGGAACCGCGGGCTGACGGGACGGCTCACGCTGCGGTTGTGGCAGGTGTGGGCCGTACGACGAAAGGTCCTGATCGTGAAAAGCCCCGGCGCCGCACTCGGTGGACTCTGCCTGGCCACGGCCGCCTACTCGGTTCTGCAATCGCTGGTCGTGCCCGCCCTCGGCGTCTTCCAGCGCGAGCTCGGTGCCACCCCGTCCGGCGCGGCGTGGCTGCTCACCGCGTTCCTGCTGAGCGCCTCGATCTCCACGCCGGTGCTCGGCCGGCTCGCCGACGTGCACGGCAAACGCCGCGTCCTGCTCGCCTCCCTGACCGCGATGAGCATCGGCGCCCTCATCTCCGCGGTCGCCGGTCAACTCCCCGTCATGGTCGCCGGGCGCGTCGTGCAGGGCCTCGGCGCCGCCGTCTTCCCGATCTGCTTCGCCCTGGTCAGAGACCATCTGCCGGCCGGTCGCCGCCCCCGCGCGTTCATCGCGATATCCACCGTCATGAGCGTCGGCGGCGCCGCCGGAACCATCACGGCCGGCCCGATCCTGGAACTCCTGTCCTCCCGATGGCTGTTCCTGATCCCCGCCCTGGTCTCCGCGCTCGCGATGATCCCGGTGGCGCTGCTGCTGCCGCGCGGCACGCCCGCCACGATCAACACCACGATTGACTGGTACGGGGCCGCGCTGCTCGCCACCTGGCTCGGGCTCCTGCTGTTCGCCCTCAGCCGGTTCCCGTCGCCGGGCTGGGCCTGGCCCCTGACCGGCGTCGCCGTCCTCGCCCCGGTCTGGTGGCGCAGCCAGCGCCGCGCCGCCCAGCCACTCATCGACCTGACCACCCTCGCGCTGCCCACCGTCCGCGCCACCAACGCCGCCACCCTGCTGCTCGGCTTCGGCATGTTCGGCTCGTGGATGGTGATCCCGCTGATGATCGTCGACCGGTTCGCGGCCGGCCCGACCGTGGTCGGCCTCCTGATGCTGCCCACCGCCATCGGCAACCTGCTGATCATGCCGATCCACCGGCGCCTCACCGCCCGCCAGGGGCCACGCGCCGCGCTCGCCGCCGGTATCGCCACCGCCGGGCTGTCCTACCTCGGGCTCGCGATCTGGCACGCCACCCTGGTCCAGGTCTGCCTCGGCATCCTGGTCATGGGCGCGGGGATCGGGCTCGCGTTCAGCGCGGTCGGGGAACTGGTGGTCGAGGCGGTCCCGGCGTCGCAGACGGGAGTCTCGGCGGCGGTCAACACCGTCATGCGTACGGTCGGCGGCAGCCTCGGCACCGCGGTCGGCGGATCGGTGCTGACCTGGTCACCCGGGGATTCGTCATATGTGACGGTGCTGCTGCTGTACGCGGTGGCCCTGGGCGGCGCACTGCTCTGCGCGATTCGGGTGCCGCGCCGGGCCGTGTCCGCCGGCGCTCAGAGTTCCGCGAGAGTGGTCTGACGGCGGGCGTCCGCCACGTCGGCCATCAACGTGTCCCACTGCTCGTCCGGGCGGAACCTCGCCATCCGGACCCGTTTCGCCGAACTCGCCGACGTGTACTCCCACCAGGCGGCCACCCGCACCGGCCACAGACCGACCCGGACCGCCCCGGCGATGAAACAGCGGTGCGCCAGCAGCGTGGCCGCGAGGATCTCCGGGTCGAGGTCCAGCTCCGGGTCGTCGATCGCCTTGCCGAGAGCCCGCACGTCCCGGTGCATCTCCGAATAGCCCAGCATCCCCGGCATCGCGGGAACCAGAAGCTCGTCCTCGGGAGCGACGAGGTCATCGGCGTAGGCGGGGGTGAACACCACGTCGTCCACCGTGATGATCAAGGGAAGGGACGCCCGGCCGCGCCTGAGGTCGACCTGCACCGCGGGGGCGCCGGTCGGGACCATGACGGGGTACGCGTCGAGCACGTCCCGGAACATGATCCGGGACGTGTCGCCGATCGCCGGCACGTGCACCGTGACGATGCCGGGGACCGCGGTCACCTCGGTTCCGGGAACCTGGGCGATCAGGTCGGCAAGCTCGTCAGTGCGCATGCGTCGGTTATATGCCCTCGGCGCACGTGGCACAGCCCCGGCTCGCCCTCGATCTTGCGGCTTGCCTTCCGCCGGGCCCTTGCGGCCGCCTTCCTGCCGGGCGCTTGCGGCTGCTTTCCCGCCGGGCGCTTGCGGCTGCTTTCCTGCCGGGGGCTTGCGGCTGCCTTGCCGCCGGAGGGCTTGCGGCTGCTTTCCCGCCGGGCGCTTGCTGCTGGCCGGCCTTTGGGAGTTCGTCGGCCGTCGCTCAGGCCGGTTTTGCGGCGGGCTTTCCCTCTCTCAGCGACGGCTGACGGGGTCTGATCTGAGGGTTTGTGGCTGTGATGGCGGTCGCGGCACCCCGATTTGGTGTACGTGCTGGGGGCGGGTAATGTTGTCCGAGCCGCCAGGGAGACGGGCGAGCGAGCGGGACCGGTTATCGGGCCCGGAGCGGCCGTCCTGGGGGAACCCAAAACCTTGATCACGCGATCTTCGGGTCGTGTGTCGATGGTGTGTTTCGGTTTGTGGAATTCGGTTGCGAAACGCGGATTTGACACGGCGGAAACGGCGGGTAAAGTAGAGCGAGTGCCCCGGAGGAACGGGCCGCGGAATGCGGAACGGTTTGATGGTGTGCGGTTGTTCTTTGAGAACTCAACAGGGTGCTTGATAAGCCAGTGCCAATTATGGCAATACCCCGGCCTATCTTTCGGGATGGGTTGAGGATTCCTTTGGCAACATTCAATTGTTGCCGGGACAGTTTTTCAACAGATTTTGTTGGAGAGTTTGATCCTGGCTCAGGA
>NZ_JBVHFK010000006.1:0-544411 GCF_055562375.1 Actinoplanes sp. NPDC019969
CCATCTCGCTGCCCGAGAACGCCGCGTTCAGCAGCACCAGGACCACGACCAGGACGACTTGCCAGCCGTATCCGCCCACGGCGGACATCAACTCCTTCACGAAGGGACGAAGGTCCCAGGTTACCGGGGATCGCTGAGAGCATTCCCAGCGAGCACCCGAACCATGCGGCGCAAGATCCCCGTTACGGCCGGTCCGGGCGCCGTCGTCCTGTCCGGTAGTTGTCGTTGACACACTTTCCGAAGCGGGTGTCGAATCCGTTTCATGCCGCTGAAGAGATACGGGGTATTGCGTGCCGCCGTCATCGACCGCCGCATCGAGACCTCCGGCACACCGCATTATCAGATCCATTTGCGCGCGGGCGGGACCGATTACCGCGCGGCCGTCAACGTACGCTCCCAGCAGAGCCCGCCGGACCTGCTCTACCTGGGCGTCGACGACTTCCGGCACCCGATTCTGGAACGCCTGCGGGCGATTCCGGACGGTTTCACCGAGATCGAGAGCCGGCCGGGTGGCGCGGCGCTCGATTTCATCCGCGGAAATCTGTTCGACCGGACCCTGATGCGCCCGGTGCCGACCGCCGCGCCGGGCCCGGAGAACGATCTCGGCGATTTCCTGGATCACTATGTGCGGCGGGCGCTCGGGGATCTCGACGCGCGGGCGTACGTGTTCGGCGAGGCGTGGGGCCCGGAGACGAAACCGGACAAGATCTTCGGGTTCCGGCCCGGCAACGGCGTCCACGATATCCACATGAACCAGGGCAACAACGGCAGGTTCGCCGGCGACGACGGGGTGTTCCAGGACGGGGCCCTGCTGCTGCACTTCCCGGCCGGCGACGAGTGGGTGGCGATCTTCCTGGCGTTCCAGTCGCAGGCCTGGCACACCGACGACATCACCGGTCACCGGCTGCCGGAGGCCCCGATCAACACCGATCTTCTGGTACGGATCCTCGCGGCGCTGGTCAACCCGGTGGGCCCGGCCCCCGAGCCGGAGACGGTGACGCTGCTCAACACCACCCCGGGCGAGGTCGACCTGACCGGCTGGGCGCTGAACGGACAGGCGCTGGGCGGGCGGCTGCCGGCCGGTGCGGTGACGCAGGTGCGGATCGAGCCACCGGCGCTCGGCAACGGCGGTGGCACGATCACGCTCCAGGACGCCCAGGGGCGGAAGGTGGACGGCGTGGCCTACACCGCCGACCAGGGCCGGCGGGAGGGCTGGACGGTCGTGTTCTAGGCGGTCTCGGCCTCGATCACGAAGACCGAGCCGCTGCCGGACGGGTGCGGCTCGTGCCGTACCTCGCCGTGGTTGGCGCGGGCCAGGCTGCGCACGATGTAGAGGCCGAGCCCGGTGCCGCGGACCGCCCCGGCGTCGCGTTCGGCCCGGGTGAGCCGGTCGAACAGCTGCGGCCGGAACTCCTCCGGCACGCCGGGCCCGCGGTCCTCGACCCGTAGCCGGACGAGTCCGCCGGCCGGCTCGATCCGCAGGTCGGTCGCCCCGCCGGCGTACTTGGTCGCGTTGCTGAGCAGGTTGACCAGGACCTGCTGTAGGTGCTGCGGGTTGAACAGCACCGCGACGTCCGGGCCGGTCACCGGCACGTGGGCGTTGCCGGTGCCGTCCAGCACCTGCCGGATCGCGGCGTGCAGCGGCACCTCGCCGCGGACCGCGTTGATGTTGCCGGCGTCGATGCTGACCATGGCGAGGACCTCGCGGACCACGTCGTCGAGGCGCTGCGCCTGGCGGCTGATCACCGAGACGGCGTACGACCCCGACGACTCCTCGCCCAGGTCGTCGGCGAGCAGGTCGGCGTATCCGAGGATGGCCGACAGCGGGTTGCTGATCTCGTGCCCGAGCATCCCGATGATGTCGAGTTTGAGCTGATTGGCGGTCTCCAGGGCGGTGTTGCGCTCGGCCAGGTCGGCGGCGGCCTGGTCGCGGGCCCGTTCGGCGGTGCGCCGTACGGAGATGTCGGTGGCCACGATGATCAGGTGTTTCGGCCGGTCCTGGCTGTCCCGGACGAGCGAGACGGTGGCCTCGGCGTCGATCCAGTGCCCGTCGGCGTGCAGCAGCCGCAGCACCTGGGTGTAGGAGGTGGCGTCGCCGGCGAACAGCGTGGCGACCTCGGTGTGCCCCACGATCAGGTCGTCGGGGTGCATCAGCTCGCGGTCGGCGACCCGCCCGATCAGGTCCTCGGGGCGGCGGCCGAGCATGGCGGCGAACGCCTGGTTCACCTCGATCAGCGAGCCGTCCAGGCCGCGGATCACCTGGCCCACGGCGGAGTGCGTGAACTGGGCCCGGAACCGCTGCTCGTTCAGGACCAGCGCCTGTTCGGCGGCACGGGCCGCGGTCACGTCGGTGTTGATCTCCAGGACCTCGACGTCGCCGGGGGACGAGCTGTACGCGGGCCGGTAGACGACCTGCCGGCTGAGCACGGTGACGGTCCGGCCGATCGAGGTGAGGTGCTGCAGCTGGCCGTCCCAGTGGCCGTCCCGTTCCAGGGTGGCGCGCTGGCCGTCGATCGAGCCGCCCTCGACGACGGTGCTGAACAGCCGGTGCGTGCAGCGGCCGCGGGCGGCCTCGGCGGTCCAGCCGTACAGTCGCTGGGCGCCGTTGTTCCACCACAGGACGGTGCCGTCGAGGCGGCGCACGATCACCGCGGCCGGGATCAGCTTGAGCAGGGCGGCCTGCTGGTGCATGCGGGCGTCGGCGGCGCGTTGCGCGGTGACGTCCTCCACCTGCACGACGACGTACGACGCGGCGCCGCCCCCGTCCCGCACGGCCGCGACCCGGACGCTCACCCAGATGGTGTGCCCGTCCTTGTGGATCAGGCGGCGCTCCGCGCGCAGCGCGTCCTGGCCGGTCGCGATCAGCTCCTGCCACGCCGCCTGGGTGGCCGCCACGTCGTCGGGGTGGTACAGGTCGCGGAACGACATCGTCAGCAGTTCCGCGGTGCGGTACCCGGTGATCGCCGTCATCGCCGGGTTGGCCTGCAGGTACTTACCGAACGACCCGGGGTCGACGCTGGCCAGGGTGAGCCCGAGCGGCGAGTTCTCGAAGGTCAGGCGGAACCGGTTCTCGCTGGCCTCCAGGGCTTCCAGGGCGCTGGTCCGCTCGGCGAGCAGGGTGGTGTTGCGGGCGTAGTCGTCGACGTACATCAGGGTGGAGGCCAGGCTGGCGGCGAGCAGCTCCAGGTGGTGGGCGTCGACGGCGTCGAACGCCTCCGGCACGCTGCTGGCGACCTTGACCACGCCGATCAGCCGGTCGCCGCTGTACAGCGGGGCGATGCACATGGACCGCAGCCCGATCCGCCGGCACGCCTCGGCGTTGACCCGTACGTCGGTCTCGGTGTCGGTGCAGCGCACCACCGAACGGCCCTCGATCGCCACGCCGCTGAGCGAGCCGGCCTGGGCCAGGCGCAGCCCGGTGTGCTCGCCGAGGATGCCGGCGCCGGAGAAGTAGGTGAGCTGGTTGCCGGCGATCAGCTCGACGACCGCGCCGGTCGCGGCCGGGAACGCGGCCATCGCCTGCTCGGCGACCACGTGCAGGGCCTTGTCGCGGTCCCGGGCGGCGGCGGTGACGGCCCGCTGGGCCTCGATGGTGGAGAGCAGCACCCGGGTCTGCCGGGCGGTCTGCTCGGCGGCGGCCCGCTGCTCGGAGGTGTCCCGGAGGAAGGCGTAGAACTGCCGTTCGCCGCCGACCCAGGACGGCCAGATGGTCAGTTCCACCTCGACCTGGTGGCCGTCGCGGTGCAGGGCCGGCAGGACGACCGGGCGGCCGACCACCTTCGGCTCGCCGGTGGCCAGGTAGCGGGCCATCCCGGCGTTGTGGCGCTCGCGCAGTTCGGCCGGGATCAGCATCTCGGCCAGCGGCCGGCCGATGATCTCGGCGGCGGTCCAGCCGAGCAGCCGGGCCGCCGAGTCGTTCCAGACCAGGACCATCCCGGCCTCGTCGATGGAGACGAAACCGGTCGGCCCGGTGGAGATCACCTGCCGGAGACGCTCCAGCTCCGCGTGTTCGGGCGCGTCGATCGATCCCTGCACGTGCTCACCACCGTCCCGCCGCCTGTCCTGCATCATCCGGGGAATCGGCAGGCCCGGCCGGGACTTGAGGTGACCCAGGTCACTCGGGAAGGAAGACGCCGTCCAGGACCAGAGCGACCGAACGGTCGGCGGCGGCCCGGGCGGCATGCACGTCGCCGGTGGCCTCGGCGACGCCCTGGACCATGGTGAACAGCAGGGACAGATCTTCCGGTACGAGGTCGGCGCGGACGTGGCCGAGTTCCCTGGCGCGGCGCAGCGGCGTGGCGAAGGCGGCGATCACGCGCCGGCGGTACCGCTCCTGCAGCCCGGCGTCGAAGCGGCGGACCAGCTTGACCAGGCCGCGCAGCTCGATCTGGGAGTGCAGCACCTCGCGCAGCAGGGCCCGGAAACCGGCCGGGTGCCCGGCATGGGTCACCACCCGGGCCTCCAGGATCTCCAGCTGGTAGGTGAGCACGGCGACGGTGAGGGCGTGCCGGTCCGGGAAGTGGCGGTAGAGGGTGGCCTGGCTGACGCCGGCCCGGCGGGCGATCTCGGGCATCAGGGGGATCTGCTCGTCCTCGGCGAGGACCTCGGCGGCGGCCTCGAGGAGGGCCGCGCGGTTGCGCTGGGCGTCCCGGCGACGCGCTGTCGGGGTTCCGTAGAGCACTGCATCCCCCCTTGCTACCGACGAGTCACGTTACTTGCTGGTAACGAGAATGTCACCATCTTCAAATTCTCGGAACCGATTCCTACGCTGCCGCCACGTTCGCTCCACCTCCATCGAGGAGTGTTGATGGCGTTTCGCCGTTTGCTCACCCTGGCCGCCGCCGTCACCCTGGCGGCGACCACGATCACGACCACGTCACCGGCACAGGCCGCGACGGCCACGACCGGGTTCAAGGCCGTCGACATCACCGGCGACAGCGGCGTCGTCCTCAAGGCCAACGTCATCGCCCCGGCGGCGAGCGGCCGGCATCCGGCCGTGATCCTGCCGTCCAGCTGGGGCCTCAACGACCTGGAGTACCTGGCGCAGGCGAAGACCCTGGCCGGGCGCGGGTACGTCGTCGTCTCCTACACCCCGCGCGGCTGGTGGCTGTCCGGCGGCCAGATCGACACGGCCGGGCCGAAGGACATGGCGGACCTGTCCGAGGTGGTCGACTGGACGATCGCGAACACGGCGGCGGACCCGGGACGGATCGGGGCGGCCGGGATCTCATACGGGGCCGGCATCAGCCTGCTCGGCGCGGCCCACGACAGCCGGATCCGGGTGGCCGGGGTGCTCAGCGGCTGGACCGACCTGGTGGCCTCGCTGTACGCCGACTCCACCCGGCACCGCCAGTCCGCCGGCCTCCTCGAGCTGGCCGCGCAGTTGGTCGGCAAGCCGAGCGCGGAACTCACCGACAAGATGGCCGACTTCAACGCCAACCGGGACGTGCCGGAGGTGATGGCCTGGGCGAAGGTCCGCTCGGCGGCCACGTACCTCGACAAGATCAACGCGAACAACCCGGCGGTGCTGATCGCCAACGGCTGGGGCGACACGTTCTTCCCGCCGAACCAGCTCGTCGACTTCTACGGCAAACTGACCACCCCGAAGCGCCTCGAGCTGCGCCCCGGCGACCACGCGATCGCCGAGCTGACCGGCGTGCTGGGGCTGCCCAACGACGTGTGGACCAGCCTGTACGCGTTCCTCGACACCCACCTGGCCACCGGCACGACGGCGCCGAACCCGGTCTACCTCAAGCCGCTGAACGCCGCCGCCGAGTCCTACCCGACCTGGGCGGCGCAGTCCTCCTCGACCACCCGGTACGGTCTCGGCCGGATCCGCGCCCTGGACGGCACCGGCCTGCTCGGCGGCGCGGTCAGCTCCGGCTGGACCAAGAAGCTGCCGGCCGGCGCGGACACCGTCGCCAACGGCGGGGTCGTGCTGATCACCAACGGGGCCGCCGCGATCACCGGCGCGCAGCCGAAGATCTGGCTGCCGTTCGTGGACCGCGGGAAGGCCGGCGTCTGGGCGGCCGAGCGGCCCTCGTCGGCGCAGCGCGTCCGCGGCGTACCGAAGCTGCATCTGGAGCTCTCCGGCACCGCCGCGACCGGCACCGTGGTCGCCTACCTCTACGACCTGGACGCGATCGGCAACGCCAAGCTGATCACGCACGCCCCGGCGTCCTGGCTGGGCGGCGCCGGTGGCGCCCGCACGATCGACCTGAGGCTGCCGGCGACCGCCTACGACCTGCCGGCCGGGCACTCGCTGACGCTGGTGGTGGACACCGTCGACCCGCTCTACTACGACGAGAACGAATCCGGCGATTCCATCACCATCGGCGGCGGATCCTACCTGGACGTACCGATTCGCTGACATTTCCGAAATGGATCACCGGGGCGCCGGTGATCCATTTCTTTTCTGCCCGCCCCGGAAACAACTCGGAATCAGGAGCGTCACTGGCGTTTCAGACCGAGGCCCCGGCACCGCAATGATTTATCGGCGTGAAAGCGCGAGCCGTAGCCGGCTTCGCCCGGACCGCCGAGGCCGTGGTGGCCGCAGCCCGCGGTGATCGCCACCGTCGTCGCCGCGCTGGTGGCGATCCCGAGCACGGTCGCGGTGCTCAGCCGGCCGGAACTCGCCCGCGAGGAGTCCTGGCCGGCGGCAACCCGAAACAGTTCGTGATCACCCCGGACCGCGACTTCGCCGTGGCGGCCTCCAATGGATCCTGGTCCCGGTCTGACGGTCCCCGGTCCCGGACTCGTCACCTCAGCAAGCGGCTCCCCGCTCACGGATCAGATTCCGGTAGACGTGGTACGCCGGTTTCGGCTGGTAGCCGGAGGTGACGAGTCCGAACTGGAACATCGGGTCGTCTACCGCGCTGTCGGCGTCCCGTAGCGCGAAGTGCTCGTAGACGCCGATGTTCAGCTCATCGGCAGCGGCGGCCACGGTCCGCACCACGGTTTCCAGGACCTCCGTCTGCCGGGCCCACGACCGTCCCGGACCGGTCGGCCAGCCGTGCTCGGTGACATGCATCGGCACCGAGGGTGGGATCCCGGCCGCCGCCATGCTGCCCTCCCGGAACAGCCGCAGGACCCCGGCGACCGTCCCGGCCAGCTGCTCCGCGGGAATCGGCGCGAACACGTCCGGGAAGAAGTCCAGCCCCGCGAAGTCCACGACGTCACCGATCTCCGTGAGGCTGCTCCAGTGCGCCTGCCCGGGGTCGAACCGCAGCGTGGAGTTGCACCCGGCCAGCGTGTCCAGACCGAGCCGGGCGATCTCTTCTTTCGCCGCGCGGACGCCCTCGATCAGGGCACGGCGCACCGCCGGGAACGCACCGTCGCCACCGGGGCCGGCGTTCTCCGGCTCCTCGGTGATCTGGATCGTGGCGAGCCGGTCGCCGTGTGCCCTGATCTGCTCGCGGATGAAGCCGAGCCAGCCGGTGAGGTCGTCACCCGGCTCACGGAAACACAGCACCAGATCCAGCCGGCGGGAACCGGTCGCGTACCGGGCGGGCTCCGGTGGCGCCTGCGGCATGCCCGGCGAGGCGTCGCTGTAGTGCAGGTAACCCCGGACCAGGAACGGCGATGTGCCGTGCAGGTCGTCGAGGGCCGCGGTGATCCGGTCCGGATCCTCCGCCGGGCCCGGGGTGATGTTGCCGTCGGCGGTGGCGGCGAGGCCACCCGGATAGACACCGAAGGTGAGAGGCATGCTCCGACCGTACGATAATTTTGGTGTCACACCAAGTTTGGAGCCGCGCTAGTATTCCGTCGTGGGTCTACGCGACGAGAAGAAGCAGGCGACACGCACCGCGATCGCCGACGCGGCCTTGGAGCTGTTCCTCGAGAAAGGCTTCGACCGGGTCACGGTCGCGGAGGTGGCCCGTGCCGCGAACGTCTCGGTGAACACCGCCTTCAACTACTTCCCCACCAAGGAGGACCTGCTCTTCGACCGGCAGGACGAGGTCGTCCAGCGCCTCAGCCGGGCCGTCCGCGACCGGCGTCCCGGCGAGTCACCGGCCGCCGCCGTGCACCGCGCCTTCCTCGACCGCCTCGACCGCGACGACCCCACACTCGGCCTGCACCCGGACGCCGTCCGCTTCTGGCGCCTCGTCGACGACAGCCCCGCCCTGCAGGCCCGCACCCGCCTCCTGCACGAACTCACCGAATCCGCCCTGACCACCGCCCTCGCCTCGTCGGCCGACCCCACCACGGCCCGCCTGACCGCGGCCCTGCTGACCGCCGCCGACCGCGCCCTGCACACCGAGATCCGGCACGGCATCACCCGCGGCGACGCCCCCGCCGCCGTCCGCGCCGCCGTCGCCGCCGCCGCCACCCGCCTCTTCACCGCCCTGGACCACCCCACCCTTCACCTGACCGACTGAGCCCCCGGCTGGTTCTCAGGGCCGCCTCGCGGGCCGCGAGACAGCCCTGAGAACCAGCCGCCGCCGTCCGCGAGCAAACCGGGTGCGGCGGGCGATCCGGCCGCGGCATCATCTCCCGATGAGCGTTCGGCGATCCCGGGAGGACCAGGCAGCAGCGTTGGCCGCGGTGCTCCGCGACGTTCCGGTCGCGGAGCACTGGCAGCCATGCGACCCCTCGGTCCACATCGACACCGCGGTACGCCGCTGGACGACCTCGGACCGGCGCATCAAGCCCACCAAACGCACACCGGAGAACCGCCTTCGCGATCTCCTGCGCGGATTACGGGAGGCGCAGGGTGCGGACCTCGTCCACGAGGAGCCGGGATGGCTGGAGCATGTCACCGAGCGCTTCGGCGCCGCGTTGCTCGCCGCCGAACAACGCCCTCGGTAGCGGCGTCCGGTGCCGGATGTCCCGCTTCGCCGCAACACCCGGAAGGCGCGTAAACGGAATTCACCCGTACGGCGTGGCAACTCTCCGACAGCCGAAGCCACTGGTCACAGTGGATAATCGGGTGACTCCCGAGAGTCACCTCAACGGTCCTTGGGTGGCATCGCCCGGGTACCGTCGATTGTGCATCTGACCTGCGTGAACAACCTTTGAACCAGAGGTGACGGCATGGCAGCGGTGGGAGAGGTCGTCGCCGGGCGATATCGTCTGGTCCGCCCGCTCGCCTCCGGCAGCATGAGCCGCATCTGGCTCGCCGCCGACGAGACGGTGCACCGGGTCGGCGCCACCTACGGCCCGTCCGGCGCCGGTCCCCGCGAGAGCCGCCCGCACCTGGTCGTCCTCAAGCACTGCGCCGTTCCGCGCGGCCTGCCACCCGACCAGCACCAGGCGATCCGCCAGTGGGCGCTGCCGGAGGCGCGGGCCGCCGCGGCGGTCCGCCACCCGCACGTCATCCACACCCTCGACGTGATGCCCTCCTGGGACGGCCCGTGGCTGGTGATGGAATATCTGCCGTCCCGCACCCTGCACCAGGTGATCGAGGAGTCCGGCCCGCTCACCCCGGCCCGCGCCGCCGCGATCGGCCTGGCCGTGCTGTCCGGGCTGGAGGCCGCCGCCGGCAGGGGCGTGCTGCACCTCGACGTGAAACCCGGCAACGTGCTGATCGGCGCCGACGGCCGGGCCGTGCTCACCGACTTCGGTCCCGCCGTCACCCCGGCCGGTGTGAAAGCGCTCGCCGACCTGGGGATCGTTCTCGGCTCCCCGAAATACATCGCGCCGGAGCGGATCTACGACCGGGTCTCCGACCGGCGGTCCGACCTGTGGTCGCTCGGCGCCACCCTCTACCACGCCGTCGAGGGCAGGCCGCCGATCCAGCGCGCCACCACCACCGAGCTGATCAACGCGCTCGCCGACCCGCGGCCCGCACCGCCCCGCCAGGCCGGCCCGCTCGCCCCGGTGCTGACCGGGCTGCTGCGCCGCGATCCCGCCGACCGGCTCTCCGCCGCCGAGGTGGAACGACTCCTGCGCGGCATCGTCGAGACCGGGCGGCGCCGACCCCGGTCGGCGCGCCGCCGCCGGATCCCGGTGATCGCCGCGGCGATCGCGGTCACCGCCACCCTCACCGCCGTCGCCGCCACCGCCGAGGGCCGGACCCGCTCCGGTACGAGCACGGCCCCCACCGTCTCCGCCGCGGCCCCCGCGGTCGTTCCGTCTGCCGTGCCGCCGCCCGCCGGTTACACCTGGTGGGCGGACCCCGGCGGCTACCGTGTCGCCGTCCCGTCCGGCTGGCAGCGGGGCAGGCCGGCCGCCGGAGCGCTGACCTTCACCGGCCGGAAGGGCCGGGCGGTGCTCGGCATCACCCCGCTCGCCAAGCCACCGTCCGACCTGCTCGCCACCCTGACCGCCGCCGAGAAGGCGGCCGGCCTCGACTCCTACCGGCGGCTGCGCATCCAGGTCCTGCCGGAGCCGTCGTCCGCCGTCTGGGAGTACACGTTCGACGACGCCGACGGCACCGCCATGCACGGCCTGCGGCGGGTGATCCGGGCGGGCAGCCGGGCGTACGTCCTGGAGTGGCGGGCCACCCGCGAGGCCTGGCCGGCCGAGCTGTCCCGTTTCACCGTCGTCCTCGCCTCGTTCGGTCCCCGCTGACCCCCCGGCTGGTTGTCACGGCTGTCTCGGCGTCGCCGAGACAGCCGTCAGAACCAGCCGCAACCACACGCCTCGCCCGTGCGGGGCGCTGCGGTCCGGTGAGCCGCCCGCGTCGCCGGGGAGTGTCACGGGACGGTCTCGTGTTCGGCGGGGACGGGCTGGCCCGTACCACTGAAGGGTTTGATCACCTCGGCGAGGCGGCGGAGCAGATCGCCGGCGGTGAAGGGTTTCTCGATCAGGGCGATGTCGCCGTCCAGGACGTGGGTGGTACCGAGCAGGCCGTTGCTGTAACCGGACATGTAGAGCACCGGCAGGGCCGGGACGACCTCGTGGATCAGGTCGGCGAGGCGGCGGCCGGACATCTCCGGCATGATCACGTCGGTGAGCAGGGCGTCGCAGCCGTGCCGGCGGAACAGCTCCAGCGCCTGCGGTCCGCCGGTGGCGGTGAGCACGGTGTAACCGGCGCCGGCCAGGATGCGGGTGACGACGCGGGCCAGGGCGGGCTCGTCCTCGACGACCAGGACGGTACGGCCGTCGCCTGCCGGTGGCGCCTCGATGCGCGGGCCGGTGACCGTCGCCGCGCCGGGAGTGACGACCAGGGGCAGGTAGACGCGGAACGTGGTGCCGACGCCCGGCTCGGAGTACACGTTGAGGCTGCCGCCGGCCTCGGCGACGATGCCGTACACCGTGGACAGTCCCAGGCCGGTGCCCTGACCGCGCGGTTTCGTGGTGTAGAAGGGTTCAAAGATGCGCGCGGCCACCTCCCCGGTCATGCCCTCGCCGGTGTCGCTGACCAGCAGACGGGCATAGGTTCCGGCGGGCAGCGGCGGCTGCATGTCGAGTTCGCCGCCGGAAAGAACGGCCAGGTCGGCTTCGAGGACCAGGGTGCCGCCGTCCGGCATCGCGTCCCGGGCGTTGATCGCCAGGTTGAGCAGCACCTGCTGGATCTGGCCGGGGTCGGCGTGCACCACGACCGGTTCCGCGGACGGGACCGTGATCAGGGTGATGTGCTCGCCGATGGTACGGCCGAGCATGCCGCCGACCTCGGCGAGGCTCGCGTTCAGGTCGACGTCCTGCGGCTGGATGGTGTCGCCGCGGGTGAACGTCAGCAGCTGCCGGGTCAGGTGGACGGCCCGGTCGGCGGCGGTGCGCACGTGCGTGAGGTCGCCGGTCAGCGCGTCGTTGCCGGCCGCCTCCTCCAGGGCGAAGTCGGTGTAGTTCGCGATGATCGCCAGGATGTTGTTGAAGTCGTGCGCCACCCCGCCGGCCAGTTTGCCGAGGCTCTCCATCCGCTGCGCCTGATGGGTGCGTTCCTCGACGGCCCGCTGCCGCTCCGCCGCCTCCTTGACCGCGGTGATGTCCCGCGCCACCACGGACACCCCGGTGGGCCGCCCGCTCCGGTCCCGGATCGCGGCCACGCTCAGCGACGTCTCCACCGGGTGCCCGTCCTTGCAGAAACGCCTGCTCTCGTACGCGACCCCGCGCTCCCCCGCACGGATCCGCCGGATCACCTCCCGCTGCTCGGCGGCGCCCGCCTCGTCGGCCAGCACCGACGCCGACGATCCGATGATCTCCGCGGCGGTGTACCCGAAGAGCCGCTCGGCCCCGCCGTTCCACGCCGTGATCGTGCCGTCCAGGGTGACCCCGATGATCGCGTCGTCGGTGTGCTCGACCACCGCCTCCAGGGTGGCCCGCTGCACGTCGGCCTCGTCGAGCAGCTTCTGCCGCCCCGGGTCGGCGTAGATCGCGCCGGTGTCGAGGAGCGCCCGCCGCCGGATGATCCAGTAGTACATCCCGGCCGCTCCGGTGACCACGTTCCACCAGGCCAGCGCCCACACCCAGACCATCTCGACGGAGTGTTCGGCCCGGTCCAGATTGGCGAACGCGAGCCAGGCGTGCAGGCCGTGCCCGACCGCCGAGGTCAGGAAGATCAGTGCGGTGGCGACGGCCAGCCGGTTGCTGCGCAGCTGGCCCGCCCGGGCGACCGGCACCGCGATGGCCACCGTGATCGCCAGGTAAGTGATCATGGTGCCCAGGTTCCCCAGCAGGAAAAGCTGTTCCGGCACGGTCGTCCTATCGGACACTGGACCGTCATGCTGAGGAACCCGGATGCGTCAATGGGGGGAATGTGCGGGTCGGTATCACCGGGGTGGGCTCTTACCTGCCGGAGAACGAGGTCACCACGACGGAACTGCAGAACCGCATCGGCCGCCTGCCGCGCGGCCTGCTGGCCCGGCTGACCGGCATCGAACGGCGGCGGATCGCGGCGGACGACGAGTACGCCTCCACGCTCGGCCTGCACGCCGCCCGCGCCGCTCTCGCCTCCGCCGACCTCGACCCGCTCGACGTCGACCTGCTGCTGTTCGCCTCGGCGAGCCGGGACATGGTGGAACCGGCGACCGCACACATCCTGCAACACGCGCTCGGCAGCCGGGCCCACGCGCTCGACGTCACGAACGCCTGCAACAGCTTCGTCAACGGCATCGACCTGGCCCGGTCGATGATCCTGGCCGGGCGGGCGCGGCGGGCGCTGGTCGTCACCGGGGAGACGCCGAGCCGGGTCATGCGGCCCACCGTGGCGGACATGGCGGAGGCCCGGCGGGCGTTCGCCGGGTACACGTTCGGGGACGCGGGGGCGGCGGTGGTGGTCGAGCCGGTGACGCGGGGCGGCATCCTGGACATCGACACCGAGACGCACTCGTCGCACTGGGCGGTCGGCGGGATCCCGGGCGGCGGGTCGCGGCATCCGCGCGGGGACGAGCACACCTATTTCACCGGGGACGGGCATCTGCTGCGCGGCGTGTTCGAGAAGGTCGGGGCGAGCATCCTGGACCGGGTGCAGGCACGCACCGGGCTGCCCCTCACGGCGTACCGGCGCATCCTGGTGCATCAGGTGACGCTGCCGTACCTGGAACGGTTCCTCGAGGTGACCGGGGTGCCACGGGACCGGCTCGAGATCACTGTCACGTCGCTGGGGAACATGGCGAGCGCCACGCTCGGCGTCCAGCTCGCCCGCATATTTCCGGATTTGTCGGTGGGGGACCGGGTGCTGTTCATGGGCCTCGGCGGTGGGGTCAGCATCATGACGATGGTGTGGGAGCGGTCGTGACGGACCTGTGGGTCGTGGTGCCGGCGTACAACGAGGCGGCCCGGATCAGCGCCACCCTGTACGCGCTCGGCGCCCAGACCGACACCGAGTTCACCCTGCTCGTGGTCGACAACGGATCGACCGACAGCACGGTCGAGGCGGTACGGGCGTTCGTGGCGTGCGCGCCGTTCCCGGTGCACGTGCTCGTCGAACCGGAGAAGGGGGTGGGCTGCGCCGTCGACACCGGGTTCCGGCACGCCATCGCGGCGGGGGCGACGAAGATCGCCCGTACCGACGCGGACTGCATCCCCCGGCCCGGCTGGGTGGCGGCGGCCCGGGCCGCGCTCGACGGCGGCGCGGGCATGGTGTGCGGCCGGATCACCGCCCGGCGCGACGAGCACGGGCCGGCCGGGCGGGCGGTGTTCGCGGTGCTGGTCGGGCTGGCGGCGACGTTCGGGCGGCTGCGGCCGGCGCACCGGGGCAGCGGGAATCTGGCGCCCTACCGGATGCACGCCGGCAACAACATGGCGATCACCGCTGAGCTGTACGAGGCCTGCGGCGGGATGCCACGGCGGCCGTCACCGACCGATCGGCTGTTTCTCAACCGGGTACGCCGTACCACCTCAAAGATCGCCCGCAGCCGGTCGATGGTGGTGGAGAACTCGACCCGGCGGCTGCGCGCGTACGGGGTGCTGCGGACTGCCCGCTGGTACCTGGACCGCGGCAGCGACCACCTCTCCCCCGACCCTCGCTGAGGAGCGCCGTTGCTGAACGCGCTGAACACCGGCCTGCGCCCCGGCGACGACCGGCCCGCCCTGATCCGTGGGCGGCACACCGTGACCCGTGGGGAACTGGCCGGCCTCCGCAACCGGTACGCGACCGCCCTGCACGCCCACGGCCTGCGCCCCCGCGACACCCTCGGCCTGGCGATCCGTCCCGGGCCGAGAGCGCTGGCCATGGTCCTCGCCGCCTACCGGCTCGGCGTCCGGGTCGCGCTGCTCGATCCGACCGCCGGTCCCGACGTGCTCACCGCCCGGCTCTCCGTGGCCCGTCCCGCGCTGATCGTCGCCGACGCCGCGGCACAGGCCGTGGCCGGGTGGGCCGCGCCCCTGGCCCGCCACGCCGGCCTGGCCCTGCCCGACTTCTCCGCGATGTCGCCCACGGCGACCGTCGGGGTCCGGCTGCCCGGCAACGCGCCCGCCCTGCGGCTCCCGGACGGGCCGGCGCCACCCGCCTTCGACGGTGACGGCGACGCGGTCGTCATCTTCACCTCCGGAACCACCAGCAGCCCCCGGGCCGTCGTCCACACCCGCGCCGGTCTCGACGCCGGCCTCCGGGCGGTCGCCGGCCTGGTCCAGCCGCGTCCCGGCGTACCCGTCCTGGGTGGCACCTTCTTCGTCATGGTCCCGTCGCTGGCCGCCGGGGCGCCGGTCGCCACGCCCGCCCGGCGGCCCCGTACGCTCGCCCGCCAGGTCACCGGGCTCCGCCCGCAGGCCACCTATCTGACCCCGCCGCAGATCAGGGCCGCTCTCGACGCGGATGTCCCGTTCACCGGCCGGGTCTACAGTGGTTCCGCGCCGGTCTCGGCGCACCTGCTCGACCGGGTGCGGGCCGCCGGCGCCGACGAGGCCTGGGGGGTGTACGCGCTCACCGAGGTGTTCCCCGCCGCCGCCGTCGAGTCCCGCGACAAGTCGGCGTTCACCGGTGCCGGCGACCTGGCCGGCGAACTGCTCCCCGGGGTCCGCGCCACCCTCGACGACCAGGGCCAGTTGCTGCTCGCCGGTTCCGGTGTCTGCGATCGGTACCTCGGCTCCGACCCGCACGAATGGGTCGCCACCGGCGACATGGCCACCCTCTCCGGGCGCCGGGTCGTCCTCGCCGGCCGGTGCAAGGACATGATCCTGCGCAACGCCGAGAACATCTATCCCGGCCTGTACGAGCCCACCCTGCACGTGCCCGGCGTCGCCCTCGCCGTGCTGGTCGGCGTGCCCGCCGGCGACGGCGACGAACAGGTGGTCGCCCTGATCGAGACCGCCCCGGGCGCCGACCGGGCCGCGGTCTCCGCGGCTCTGCGGGAACCGCTGCACCGGATGGGCTCGGCCCGCCCGGACCGGGTGATGTTCGCCCCGGTCCCGCTGTCCGGCCGCTCCCGCAAACCCGACCGCCTCGCCGCCGCCGCACTGGCCGCCCGAATCCCCCACCAACGAACCCCCCGTTGACCTCCTTCTGTGCGGCTGTTCTCAGGGCTGTCTCCACCACGTTGAGACAGCCCTGAGAACCAGCCGAGGGGTGGCGACCGGGGACACCGCGGTGAGACGGCACTGACGATCGGGGAGAGTGGTGGGGTGGGGCTTGCGGTGGTGGTGCCGGCGTACAACGAAGCGGAATCGATCGGGGCGGCCCTCGCGGCGCTGGCCGGGCAGACGGATCGGGACTTCCGGCTGGTCGTGGTGGACAACGCGTCCACTGACGACACCGCGGGCGTGGTGCGCCGCTTCGCCGCCACGGCCCCGTTTCCGGTCGAGGTGATCAGCGAGGCGGAACCCGGGGCGGGAACGGCGGCGGACACCGGGTTCCGGCATGCGATCGCGGCCGGGGCGACGGTGCTGGCCCGGACCGACGCGGACTGCCTGCCGGCGCCCGAGTGGGTGGCGACGCTTCGGGCGTACCTCGCAAGCGGGGTCGACATGGTCTGCGGCCGCAGTGTGCCGCGCCGTGACGAACAGCCGTCGTGGGCGGAGCGGAACGTCTTCCCGCGGGTGGTGCGGCTGGCGGCGCTCTACGGGAGGTACCGGCGGGCGCATCGCCGGCCGGAGTTCCGCAGCCCGTTCGTGCTGGTCCACGGGCACAACGTGGCGCTGACCGCCGATCTCTACCAGCGTTGTGGCGGCACCGCCCGGGAAGCCCTGGAGGACGGTTCCGAGGACGTGACGATGCTGAACCGTGCCCGCCGGGTCACGTCGCGGATCGTGCGTGCCGAGGATGTCGTGGTCGAGGCCAGCCTGCGCCGGTTGCGGGCGTGGGGCGCCCGGCGGACGCTGCTCTGGTACTGGGACCGCCGGTGGCGTCCACCGGCGTCCCCGCAGGTCCACGTCCGCTGAATCCGCCGGTGTGCGACAGTCTTGCGGTGACGAAGCGGGATGGGGTGGCGCGGCGCCGGGACCGGCGGGTCTACCTGCGCAGTCATCCGGTGCTGTTCGCGTTGCTGGCGGCGACGCGGCATCGTTCCGCGGTCCGGATCGGCGGCACGGTGATCGCGCATTCGCGGGAGGCGTACGTCGACGCGCTGACCCGGATCCCCCTGGACCGGACGGCGGAGGGCACCACCGGCGCCGCGGCCGGGCGGCTCGCGGGTGGCGGACTGCTCTTCGATCAGGAGGGCGACGACCATCGGGGTACGCGCCGGCAGCTCGCGGATTCGCTGGGAGCCGGCGGGGTGCGGCGGTTGCGTCCGGTGTGGACGGAGGTTCTGAAGCGGCGGCTTGCCCCGCTCGCTGACGGCCGTCCGATCGACCTGGTGGACGTGGCGGCGGAACTGTCCGGGGCGACCGCCGCCGCGCTCCTCGGCGTGTCCGTCGATCCGCGCGAACTCGCGTCAGCGGCCCGTGCCGCCGCTGCCGCCGGAGCCCGGGAACATCTGCCCGGCCTGCCGTTCCCCGGGCGCCGCCGGGCCGCTCGCCGCGCCGCGGAGCGCCTGAACCACCTGCTGTCGGACAGTAACGACGGCGGGGACGGGCTGGCGGCGATGCTGGCGGTCGCCGCGATCAACACGACGGTCGCCGGGCTGCCGCGGGCCGCTGCCTGGTGCGCCGATGCCGGCCTGTGGGATTTCGCCGGCACCGATCCGGGCGCGCTGGCCGATGAGCTGCTCCGGGTCACCGCCCCGACACCGCTGCTCCCCCGCGTCGCCGCGGCGGCGGGGAGAGTCGACGGGCATCCGGTACGGGCGGGTGACCGACTGATTCTGATCGCCCGGCACGCCGTCGGCGCCCACCGCCGGGATCCGGACCCGGCCGACCCGGTCGCGCCCCGGACCGCCCAGCTCGTCTTCGGCACCGGCCCGCACGCGTGTCCCGGCGCCCGTCTGGCCCGTCTCCAGCTCACCGACGCCTTGACGGCGCTGGCCCGCTACCGCCCGGTCGTCCGTTCCGCCCGGCCCGACCGGCACAGCGCCCTCCCCGGCTGGAAGACCCTGATCATGGCGAACGGGACACCGGGTGGGACAGGCAGCCGATGCGGATAGCCGTGACCGGGGGCAGTGGGTTCTGCGGGAGCGCGGTGGCACGGGCCACCGCCGGCGCCGGGATGGAGGTCGTCTGCCTCGGGCGGCGACCGGGACCGACCGGGGAGCACCGGTTCTGGGACGCCACCCGTACCCCACCCGACCTGACCGGAACCGACGCCGTCCTGCATCTCGCCGCCGCCGTCGGTGACCCGCCGCCCGGGCGTGCGCCGGAGGCCGCCTTCCGTGCGGTGAACGTGGACGGCACCGCCCGCCTGCTGGAAGCCGCCGGCGACCGCCCGGTGGTATGGGTGAGCAGTGCGAGCGTCTATGCCCCGTCAAGTCCGAAAAGGATTACCGAGGACCATCCGCTCGGCGGGCTGACCGCCTACGGCAGGACCAAGGCGGCAGGGGAACGGCTCGCCCTCGAAGCGGGGGCGGTGGTGCTGCGGCCGCGTGCCGTCTACGGGCCGGGCGATCCGCATCTGCTGCCCCGGCTGCGGCGGGTGGTGCGCGGCGGCCGGGCGCTGCTGCCCGGGCCGGACGTCCCGCTGAGCCTGACCGCGGTGGAGAACCTCGCGGACGCCTGTCTGGCGGCGCTGCGGTGGCCGCCGGGCGCGTACAACATCGCGGACGCCGACGTCTACCGGCGGGACGAGGTGGTCGCGGCGGTCTGCGGCGTGCCGGTCACGCATGTGCCGATTCCGCTGGTCCGCGCGGCCGCCGCGGTGGTGACGGCGGCCTCGCGGCTGACGGGCCGTCCGCCGGTCCTTTCGCGGTACGCCGTGGAGCAGCTCACCGGCACCGTCGTCCTCGACACCGCCCGCGCCCGCGCCCAGGGCTGGATCCCCCGCCGCACGCTCACCGACTACCTGACAACCCTTTAAGAGCTTCTCCGGTACCGGCCACGCAAGGTTCCGTGCCTCGCGGCGGCTGCGGCAGGCGTTCCCTGACGATCGTCCCCGGGTGCGGGCGACGCGAGTTGCCACTGGCTGGTCGTGGGTGCAGTCTCCGGCCACACGAGACAGCACCCACGACCAGCCGGTTATTTGCGGGTCGGGCGGCGCCGGGTCAGGACCAGGGAGATCAGGCCGGCCATCACCAGGCCGGCCCCGGCGAAGCCGAAGACGGTCACGTCGGAGCCGGTCAGGGCGAGATCGCCACCATCCGAGGGGGCGGCGACAGCGGGCTGATCGACATAGGTGGGGGCCGGTGAGACCGGCGCCGACGGTGCGGGCGCCGGGACCCGTACGGCCGGGACCATGTCACGGTGCCCGACCGGGGACGGGACCGGCTTGCCCTGGCGCGGGCGGGGCTGCCCGGACGAGACCGAGGGCGGGGCCGTGACCGGGGCGCACGCCGCCACCGACAGATGGCCGAGGGCCACGTCGAGCAGGTGCGCCATCCCGGCCTTCACCTCGACACGCACCGTCGCCGCCTCCGCCCGGAGCTGCCGGCCCCGGTACGACTGCCGGACCTCGCCGAGCGACACCCGCACCTCGAGTGCCGCCGGGCTGCCCTGTTCGACGCCGCCGAGCAGGCCGAGCGAGACGGTGGCGCCGGAGTCCTTGAGCACCTGCACGGGTTTGCCGGCCGTCGTCACCCGCAGCACCGCCGGCTGGTAGGTGACCTTCGACGTCGCCCGGTCTCCTCCCGCCACGACCTCCAGCGTCGGCTGGGTGATCACCTTGACGGAGATCTCCTGCGGGGTGCCGGCGAAGAGGCTGAGGTCTCCGACGGCGATGCCTGCCGCGGATCGTACGCCGACGCTCCGGTCCGGCAACCGCACCAGGTCGGTGGCGCTCTGTGCCGAGCCGGCCGGGCCGATCCGGAGCAGGCTGGTCCGGCGGGCGCCCGCGAGCATCGCCGGGGCGGGACCGCTGCCGTCCAGCACGGACAGCCCGCCGAGCATGGTCGCCGCTCGGGTCAGCGGGCCGGTCTTGCCGCACCGGTACGCGTCGTCCCAGGTGGCGTGGGCGGTCGACTTCCCGAGACGGGCGGTGGCGAGGCCGGCGGCCTGGAACGTGACGAGGTCCATCCCGGACGGTGCGCCCCGGCCGGGCGCCGCGTGCCGGGCGCCGGCCCCGCCCGCGGGCAGCCCGAGGATCCTGGCGTCGGCGTGCTGCCCGCTGGCGACGGTCCGGAACGGGCGGCTCCTGCTGTCCGCGACGCCCTTCGCCGAGGCGAGCCGGACGTCGGCGAGCGCCGGCAGGCCCCGGGCGAGCGGTCCCGGGTCGAGCACCGTGATCTTGGCGAGGTCGGCCTGGGAGTGGGCCGTGAAGTCACCGGCGCAGTCCCGGTCGGCAACCGCGGCCGCGCTGGTGGGCGTGGCCGGGACGGCGAGCGCGGCCACGATTCCGAGGATGAGGCCGTGGCGCGGCGATGCGATCGGCATGAGGTCCCTTCCGGGCGGGGGAGTTGTCCGATCTCTCATCGTTGTGTGCAGTGGGGGAGCTACGGTGCCGCCCGGCAGTTCGCGCGATGAGCATCTATCGACTTTCGTTCCAAATCCGACAGATCGCTCGTTGGCCGCATACCTCAACGATCGGTACGGTCCTCCGGATAGCTGGCGCCGCCGGTGGATTCCTCGGTGAGCGGCCGCGCCCCACCCTCCGGCGGTCCCGCCTCGGACTGCCCACCGGCCGCGAGCTGCGGGAACTTCAGGTCGAAGGCGGGGCGCTCGGACCGCACCCGCGGCATCTTGTCGAAATTGCGCAGCGGCGGCGGACTGGACGTCGCCCACTCCAGGGAGTTCCCGTGCCCCCACGGGTCGTCCTCGGTCACCGGCTGCCCCGCCCGGTACGACTTCCACACGTTGTAGAGGAACGGTAGCGTCGCCGCCCCCAGCACGAACGCGCCCACCGTCGAGATCATGTTCAGCACGGTGAACCCGTCGCCCGGCAGGTAGTCCGCGTACCGCCGGGGCATGCCCTCGTTGCCGACCCAGTGCTGCACCAGGAACGTCGCGTGGAATCCGATGAACGTCAGCCAGAAGTGCACCTTGGCGAGGCGTTCGTCGAGCATCCGCCCGAACATCTTCGGGAACCAGAAGTAGATGCCGGAGAACACCGCGAACACGATCGTCCCGAACAGCACGTAGTGGAAGTGCGCCACCACGAAATAGCTGTCGGTCACGTGGAAGTCCACCGGCGGCGAGGCCAGCAGCACCCCGGTCAGCCCGCCGAGCAGGAACGTCACCATGAACCCGACAGCGAACAGCATCGGCGACTCGAACGTCAGCTGCCCGCGCCACATGGTCCCGATCCAGACGAAGAACTTCATCCCGGTCGGGATCGCGATCAGATAGCTGAGCAGGCTGAAGAACGGCAGCAGCACCTGGCCGGTGGCGAACATGTGGTGCGCCCACACGCTCATCGACAGCATGGTGATCAGGACCGTCGCGGCGACCAGGGTCTTGTAGCCGAAGACCGGCTTGCGGCTGAACACCGGGACGACCTCGGTGATGATCCCGAAGAACGGCAGCGCGATGATGTAGACCTCGGGATGGCCGAAGAACCAGAACAGGTGCTGCCACAGCATCGGCCCGCCGGTCTCGGTGTTGAACACCTGCGCGCCGAGCACCCGGTCGGCCGCCAGGGCGAACAGCGCCGCCGCCAGGAACGGGAAGACCAGCACCACCAGCACACTGGTGAGCAGGATGTTCCACGTCATGATCGGCATCCGGAACATGGTCATCCCGGGCGCCCGCAGGCACAGGATCGTGGTGATCATGTTGACCGCGCCGAGGATCGTGCCGACACCGGAGATCGCGAGACCGACGATCCACATGTTCCCGCCGTAACCCGGCGAGTGCTGCCAGGTGCTCAGCGGCGTGTACGCGGTCCAGCCGAAGTCCGCCGCCCCACCCGGCACCAGGAACCCGCCGAACGCGATCAGGCCACCGAAGAAGTACAGCCAGTACGCGAACGCGTTGAGCCGCGGGAACGCCACGTCCGGCGCCCCGATCTGGATCGGCACCACGAAGTTGGCGAACGCGAACACGATCGGCGTCGCGAAGAACAGCAGCATGATCGTGCCGTGCATGGTGAACAACTGGTTGTACTGCTCCGGCGACAGCAGCTGCATGCCCGGCCGGCCCAGCTCGGCCCGCATCACCAGCGCCATCAGGCCACCCAGCACGAACCACGCGAACGCGGTCGCCAGATACATGATCCCGATCTGCTTCGCGTCCGTGGTGCGCAGCGTCCGGGCCAGCCAGGAACCTCTGACCTGACGCCGCACGGGCCACTGCCGGGGCTGTACGGGACGAGGGGTCACAGCGGTCATCGAAAGTCCTCCCAGGACCGTCGTACCGTGCCACGGCGGCCCGCGCGCCCTTCACCCGCGGAAATGCACCATCAGCACAACCACGCCGACCGGCTTGCGCCCCTCACGGCAAGCGGCTACCCCAGTTCGGGGTGGTACCGCTCGATCCGCGGAAGCGGGTACCCGAGGACGCCGAATAGACGATGCAGAACGTGGCGAACAGCAGGAAACCGGCCGCGCCGACGAGGATCCCGGCCCGCGCCGGACCCGGCCGCCTGCCGTCCGGCCCGGTCGGGCAGAGCAGCCCGAGCACGATCGCCAGCAGTCCCGCCAGCGGACCTGGCGCGGTGCGCCCTCACATCGCCGCGAAGAGCGGTCCGTCGCCTGGTCCTTTCGCGCTAGGCGCCCGTCTAGGCGTGACGATGCCCTCCTCGTAGGCGTGGACGACGGCCTGGACCCGGTCCCGCAGCCCCAGCTTGGCCAGGATGCTGCGACGTGCGTCTTCACCGTGTGCTCGCTGACGGTGAGATCGGCGGCGATCTCGGCGTTGCTGCGACCCCGGGCCAGCAGAGCGAGCACCTCCAGCTCCCGGCCGGTCAGCGGCGTGGCTGCCGGGCGCCGGGCCTCCCGCGGCGCCACCCGCAGGAACTCCTCCAGCAGATGCCGGTGTCCAGCTGGTCGCCAGTGCTGCCTCGAAGCCGTCGAGACAGCACTGACAACCAGCCGTCGAGACAGCCAGGAGAGCCAGCCGCACAAGATCTACCGCTGGTCCGACAGCTTCGGGCGGAACGCATGGTCATGGCGACGGCTCGTTGGAGGGGGCCGGCCTCCAGTCGGGTGGGTCGGTGGGGTGCAGGTGTGGATCGCTGACCAGGAAAGTCCGTATCGGGCCGCGTGGGGTGAGCGGTCCCTCGAAGCGGACCGTGACGCGGCCGACGCCGCTTCCCTGGACCCAGCCCGGGCCGTGCTCGTCATGCAGCACGTCCTGCCCCGGCCGCCAAACCGGGACGTCCACCGGCGCGCCCGGCTCCGGGACGACGGCCGGCACTGCTCGGTCCGGGACGCCAGCCGGCACACCCGGCTTCGGGACGCCGGGATCCCATGCCTCCGACGGCTGGCTCGACGAAGGAGGGGGCGACGACGGCGAGGCGGCATCCGGTGAACCGAACAGCAAGGCGGCGACCGGCGAATCGGAAAGCGAGACGGCAGCCAGCGAGGCGGACGGCCGGACAGCGGCTGGCGAACCGGACACCGAACCGGCGGCCGGCGACCCGGACGGCGAGGCGGCGGCCGGCGAACCGGACGGCAAGGCGGCGGGCGGCGAACCGGACGGCAAGGCGGCGGGCGGCGGAATGGAAAGCGGGACGGAAGAGGAACCGGCAGCTACGGCCGCCGGTGAGGCAGCGGCGTGGGCCGGATCGGCGGTGGTGGTGGCAGGAGGTTCGGCGGAGGGAGGAGCCGATGCTGGCGCGCCGGCCGGACCGGGACCAGAGCCGCCGGGAGTGGGTGGCGCCGGGGTGGAGAGCGCCGACGCCACCGAAGCCGCGCCGTCGGAGAAGCCGGCGTCGACCGGCTCGTACGAGGTTTTCCGGGAAGGGGGAGGTGAGAAGTCGGGTGGGTCCTCGCCGAGGGTGGAGAAGAGGTCGTCCTGGGCGAAGTCGTACAGCGTCGACACGCCGACGCCGAGCAGGCGCACCCCGCCGGACGTGTTGACCTCGGCGAGGAGGCGGCGGGCCAGGCGGGCGACCAGCTGGCCGTCGTCGGTGGGCTGGTCGCGGGTCACGGCGCGGGTCACCGTGGTGAAGTCGGGGTGGCGGACCTTGATGTTGACGGTGCGGCCGGAGAGGCCGGATTTGCGCAGGCGGCCGGCGACGCGGGCGGAGAGCAGGTCGAGTTCCCGGTTGAGGCGGACGGGGTCGGTGAGGTCGACGTCGAAGGTCTCCTCGGCGGACACCGATTTGGCCTCGCGTTCGCTGACGACGGTGCGGTTGTCCTCGGCCCGGGCCAGCCGGTGGAGGCCCTGGCCGTGGGCGGTGCCGAACCAGTCGACCAGGTCGTCGAGGTCGACGGCGGCCAGGTCGCCGACGGTGCGGATGCCGGAGCGGTGCAGGCGCTGCTCGGTGGCGGGGCCGACCCCGCCGAGCCGGCGGACCGGCAGCGGGTGCAGGACGGCGAGCTCCTGGCCGGGCGGGACGACCGTGAGGCCGTCGGGTTTGTGCAGGTCGGAACCGATCTTGGCGAGGAGTTTGCTGGAGGCGGCGCCGATCGAGCCGGTGACGCCGCCGGTGGCCACGGCGATCCGGGCCTTCAACTCGTACGCCAGGTCGGTGACCGCGGCGACGCTGAGGTCCCGGCCGGTGGCGGCGAGATCGACGTACGCCTCGTCGATGGACACCTGCTCGACCAGCGGTGACACGCCGGCCAGCAGCTCCATGACGACCGCGCTGGTGCGCTGGTAGGCCTGGAACCGGGGTGACAGGTACGCCGTGTTCGGCGGGCAGCGGCGGCGGGCCTGGGCCATCGGCATCGCCGAGTGGGCCCCGAAGGCCCGCGCCTCGTACGACGCCGTGGCGACCACGCCACGACCGGCGACCCCGCCGACGATCACCGGTTTGCCGCGCAGCGACGGCTTGTCGCGCTGCTCGACAGCGGCGAACATCGCGTCGAGATCGACGTGCAGAATGCTCGCTTCCCTCCTCACGACCCGCAGCCTATGCCCCGGGTACGACAGAAAACCGCACGACGGGAACCGGTCCCGCCGGCCCCGGTGGAAGGGGAGGCCGGCGGGACCGGAGCTCTCAGCCGAGCGGGTCCCGGCAACCGAGGGCGGCCGGATGCAAGATCTTCTCGGGCATGGGAATCCTCTCGGGGAAGGTGGCGGAGAGTAGATGCACGCGCCCTGGGAGCGATAACAAAAACTTGGGAAAGAGCGCGGAGGCCGCGCTTTACAGTTCTCCGAAAGCTGTGCCACGATACGGGCCGATCACGAGTAGACGGACATTTTCGCAGCTAGTGGGCACAACCCCTGGATGAGGCAGGCAACGGGAGATCGACGGGGTGCCCACGTCGACGAGGAGAACGGGACCGTGACGGACAGCCAGACCGCTACCGCGCGTAACGTGCCGGACCTGGTTCGGGACGCCCAGCGCGGGGACGTGCGCGCACGGGACCAGTTGATCTCCGGGCACCTCTCGCTGATCTACAACATCATCGGGCGGGCGCTGAACGGCCATCCGGATGTCGACGACCTGGTGCAGGACACCATGCTCCAGGCGATCAACAAACTCGGCTCGGTACGCGAACCCGACCGTTTCCGATCATGGTTGGTCGCCATCGCGTACCGCCGGGTCCAGATGCACCTGCGCAGCCGCAAGATGACAGTGATGCGGCACCACCCGGAGCCGGTGGACGTGCCGGACCCGGGCGGCGACTTCGCCGAGCGGGCCACCGCCGAGCTGGTCGTCGCCGAGCAGCGCCGGGAGCTGGCCGAGGCGACCCGCTGGATGGAGGACGCCGACCGGGAGCTGCTCGGGCTGTGGTGGCAGGAGGCCCGCGGCGATCTGACCCGGGCCGAGCTGGCCGAGGCCCTGGACGTCAGCGCGAAGCACGCCGCGGTCAAGGTGCAGCGGATGAAGGCGCAGCTGGAGCTGTCCCGCGGGGTGGTGCGGGCGCTGCGGGCCAAGCCGATGTGCCCGGAGCTGGCGAGCACGATCCGGTTCTGGGACGGCGCCGCCGACTCGGTGTGGCGCAAGCGGCTGGCCCGGCACGTCCGGGACTGCCCGAAGTGTCGCCTGCACCAGGCCGGGACCATCTCGCCGGAGCGGCTGCTGCTCGGCGTCGCGGCGCTGCCGGTGCCGGTCGCGCTGTGGGCCGGGATCCAGTCGGCGATCCAGGCCGGCGCCGCGCCCGCCGTGCTCGGCGGCACCTCGCTGGTCGCCCACGCGCAGTCGTTGCTGCAGCACAAGACGATGGTGGCGGCGGTGACGGCGACGGTCGCGGTGGGTGGCGGGCTCACCTACGCGGTCAACTACGCCCCCGGTGACCGGGAGCAGCCGGTGGCGGTCGCGCCGCCGGTCATCGCGACCGCCACGACGCCGCCGGCGCAGCAGCAGCCGCCGGCGACGGCGAGCGCGAGCCCCACGGCCACGCCGACGACCCGGCCGGTCACCGGGCCGGGCAGGGCGGACATCGTGGTGGCGCCGGGCGGCTCGGACGACGGGGACGGGACCCTGGCCCGGCCGTACGCCTCGATCGCGAAAGCTCTCTCGGTGGTGAAGCCGGGGCAGACGATCGCGCTGCGCGGGGGGACCCACCGCCCGACCAGTCCGATTTCGATCAGTACGAGCGGGACCGCCGCGCAGCGGATCACGCTCAGCTCGTACGGGACCGAGCGCGCCGTGATCGACGCCTCCGGCATCCCCGCCGACCAGTGGGCGATCACCCAGCGGGGATCCTTCTGGACCGTCCGCGACCTGACCGTCACCGGTGCCCGCAACGCCACCTGGACCTGCCTGTCCTGCACGAACGACGTCTTCGAGCGGCTGTCCGTGCACGGCAACGCGGGTGTCGGGCTGATGCTGCGCGACGACGGCACGTCCGGCAACCAGGTGCTGAACAGCGACTTCCACGACAACCGGGGCTCCGGCCTGTCGGTGCAGTTCGGCGCCGGCGACGGCAACCTGCTGCGCGGCAACCGGGCCTTCGGCAACAGCCTGGACGGCATCGACCTGGGTTCGTTCCGCAGCCGGGTCACGGTGCAGTACAACTGGGCGTACCGCAACGGCGCGAACGGTTTCGCGCTCGGCGGCGGCGACCCGGCGGTGAACGCGCCGCACGCCGTCCGGCACAACGCGGCCTGGGGCAACGACGGGCACGGTTTCGTCGACGAGGACAACACCGGCGCGATCGAACTGGGCAACAACACCGCGTACCGGAACACCGGCCTCGGTTTCGCGATGACCACCGCCCCGGCCGTGCTGCGTTCCAATGTGGCGCTCGGCAACACCCGCGGCGAGGTGGGGCTCGCCCCGGCCGGGAAGGCGAACGGCAACAGCTGGCAGCTCGACGACTTCACCGAGGCGGATCTGCGTTCGGTCGACGCGGCGGTGGCCGAGGGCGCCCGGGCCGCCCAGGGTGCCCTGCCCGGCACGATCTACCTGCGGACCACCAACGGCATGGGCGCCTCGATGTAATCCGGATGCCCGCCGGCGGATGACGAGCCACACTGTCCGGCGTGCACTCCGCGATCACGGTGACCCCGGCCCGGCTGCCCGACCTGCTGCTCCACGTGGCGGTCGTGCGGCCGGTGTTCCTGTGGGGTGCGCCCGGCATCGGCAAGAGCTCGCTGGTCCGTGACTTCGCGGCATCGCTCGGGCTGGAGTGCGTGACCCTGGTCGGCACCCAGCTCGCCGCCGAGGACCTGATCGGGGTGCCGGAGCTGCGGGACGGCAGGAGCCGGTTCGCGCCACCGGAGTCGATCGCGCGCGACGAGCCGTACTGTCTCTTCCTCGACGAACTGAACTCGTCGAGCCCGGACGTGCAGAAGGCGTTCTACTCGCTGATCCTGGACCGCCGGATCGGGGCGTACGAGTTGCCCGCCGGGTCCATCGTGATCGGCGCCGGCAACCGGTCCAGCGACAACGCGCTCGCCCGGCCGATGGCGTCCGCGCTGGTCAACCGTTTGATCCACGTGCATCTGCGGGCGTCCTGGGCGGACTGGCGGGAGTGGGCGGAGGGCGCCGGCATCCACCGCTGGGTGATCGGTTACCTCACCGAGCGCCCGGATCACCTGTGGTCCGAGCCGCCGAAGGTCGAGGAGGCGTTCTCCACCCCGCGCAGCTGGCACATGCTCTCCGACGCGCTGCACTCCTACGGTGACGGCCTCGACGAGGAGACGCTCGGCCTGCTCGCCGCGGGCACGCTCGGCCCGGCCCACGCGACCGCCTTCGGCGGGTACGTCAAGATCGTGCGGCATCGGTACGGGCTCGACGCGATCGTCCGTGGCGACGCCGGCTGGCCGTCCGCCCCCGGCGACCGTGACCTGCTCTACTTCCTGGCCGAGGCGTTCCGCGCCCGGCTGGTCAAGGACCTGCCGGCCGGCAAGAGCCACGCCTCGGCCGGGCTGCGCCAGTTCGCCCACCGTGCCAAGGCGATGCTCGTCGAGCTGGCCGAGATCTCCCTGGAGTGCGGCCGCCTGGTGATCGCCCCGGACACCGACGGCAGCCCGGTGCTGCCCGCCTGGTTCCTCGTCGAGGTGAGCCGTGACCTGCCGCGCCTGGTCGCGGCCCGGGCCTGAGATGGCCCGCGTCCTGGAGACCGACCCGAACACCCTGGCGTTCGAGAACGCCTGGTCCGCTCTGGCCGGGCATCCGCTGTTCGAGCCGATGGCCGGCCACGACTGGACCCGGCCGCACGCGACCGCCGAGATGGACGGCCGTCCCGGCCTGGCCCGGGTCACCGCCGCCGGCCGGATCGTGGTCGGCCGGTCCCGCCGGCTGGACAAGGAGGAGTGGCGCTGGGTGCTCGCGCACTGCCTGCTCCATCTGGGGTTCGGGCACTTCGACGAGCCGGATCCCGATGCGGCGTTCCGTGCGGCGGCCTGTGTCGCGGTGTCCCGTTTCCAGCGCGCGGTCAAGCTGGGCCGCGAGCCGGACCCGCTGCCGGAGGTCCTGCCCGGCGCCGACGAGGCCACCCTGGCCGCACGTTGGCGGCGCGAGGGCGTGCCGCCGGAGTTCACCGGCATGTCCGATCTGGATGTCCGGCCGATCCGCTTCGAGGCCGGCCGTGAACCGCGGTGGCCGGACCGGTTCGCCCAGGGTCTGTCCGCGGCCGCGGTCGCCGGGGTCGAGGTGGCCGGCGGCGCGCGGACGAGCGTCGGGTCCCGGCCGGAACGCCCGCCGTGGGACCTGGCGATGGGCTGGTTCATCGGGTCGTACCCGCTGCTCGGCGGTATCGCGGCCGGGTTCACCCTGGTCGCCGACGGCCCGCTGGCCCGCGCGTGGGGTGTGTCGATCGCGGCGGTGTCGGCCGAGGCCGGCGAGATCTACGTGAACCCGTGGCGGTCGCTGAGCACCGACGAGTGGCGGTTCGTGCTGGCGCACGAGCTGCTGCACGTCGCGCTGCGGCACGCCGACCGGGGCGGGGCGCGGGACCCGTACCTCTGGAACGTCGCCTGTGATTTTGTGATCAACGGCTGGCTGGTGGAGATGGGGGTGGGCGTGCTGCCGGACGGCGTTCTCCACGATCCGGAGTTCGCCGGCTGCTCGGCCGAGCAGGTGTACGACCGGATCGCCGGTGACCTGCGCCGGATGCGGAAACTGGCCACCCTGCGCGGTCAGGGCGCCGGCGACATGCTCGGCGAGCCGCTGCCGTGGGCCGGCCGGCGCGCCGGTGGCGTGGACCTGGACGAGTACTGCCGGCGGGCGCTGCTGACCGGGTTCGCGTACCACCAGAGCAGCGGCCGGGGCGATCTGCCGTCCGGGCTGGTCGCCGAGATCCGGGTGCTGGAGCAGCCACCGCTGCCGTGGGACGTGCGGCTCGCGCGGTGGTTCGACGAGCACGTGCCGATGACGGAGCCGGTCCGGTCGTACGCCCGCCCCTCCCGCAGGCAGGCCGCCACCCCGGACATCCCGCGGCCCGGCCGCCACCTTCCGCGGGAGGCGGTGCCGCGCGGCACGTTCGGCGTCGTCGTGGACACGTCCGGTTCGATGAGCGCGAGCGTGATGGGCAAGGCGCTGGGCGCGATCGCGTCGTACGCCACCGCCCGGAACGTGCCGGCCGCGCGGGTGGTGTTCTGCGACGCCGCCGCCTACGACGCCGGCTATCTGCCGGTCGACCAGATCGCCGGGCGGGTCCGGGTGCGCGGCCGCGGCGGCACCGTCCTGCAGCCCGCCGTCGACCTCCTGGAACGCGCGCCGGACTTCCCGTCGGGCGGCCCGATCCTGGTGATCACCGACGGGGCATGCGATGTGCTGCGGATCCGCCGCGAGCACGCCTTCCTGATGCCGCGCGGCGCACGCCTGCCGTTCACCCCGCGCGGCCCGGTTTTCAGCCTGCGCTGAGGCCTGCGCCGAGTCCTTCCGGCACCCGCCATTCCGGGAACGGCTCCTGCTCGGGGGCGCGGTCGGGCCCACCCGCCGCCGTCACCCGCAGCAGCAGCGACGTGCCGTCGGCGCCGACGATCCGGATGCCGCGGGGCGCCTTGCCGCGCTCGGCGGTCGGCCCCAGGTCCGGCAGCGCGACGAGCTGCCAGGACGTCAGCGCCGCCGGGCGGGCGGCATCGAGCAGCCACACGGCCAGGACCGCGAGCCGATCCGGGCGGCGGCCGGCGGGTGGCGGCAGGCTCTCGGGCGTCGGGAGGTCCGTCTCGCCGGTCCAGACCCCACCCCAGAGGTACGCGAGAGCGCCGTCGACGTACCGCACCCGCACTCCCGCCGGCGACGGCCCACCCGGCGCGGCGTCCGTGCCGAAGCGTTCCACCGCCTCGATCTCCGGATGCGCCGCCGCCGTGAGCAGCGTCTCCATCACGTCCAGGACCTGGCCGAGCTGCACCGAGGGGCTCCGATTCGTCGCTGATACCACCAGCAGTGAAACGGCAAACAGCGTGTGCCTGACACCCGCGCTGTGCGACGCACGGTAGGTTTCGGTCATGGCTCGTGTACGCGCCGCACTGTTCCTGGACTTCGACAACGTGTTCAGTGCCCTCATCAGGCAGGACCCGGATGTCGCGATCCAGTTCGCCGAGGAGCCGGGCGCCTGGTTGTCCCGGCTCACCACGTCGCTGACCGTCGACGGCCCCCGGCGGTGGCTGATCCTGCGGTGCTACATGAACCCGGGCGGCTGGGTGCCGCACCCGGATCCGGCGGGCGGCCAGCAGCGGCTCTACTACTCCCGGTTCCGGCCGTCGTTCGTCAACGCCGGGTTCGAGGTGATCGACTGCCCGCGGCTGACCCACACCAAGAACGCCGCCGACATCCGGATGGTCCTCGACGCGGTCGACGCGCTCGCCGACCAGGTCACCTACGACGAGTTCGTCATCGCCTCCGGCGACTCGGACATGACCCCTCTTCTGGTACGCCTCCGCAGAGCCGACCGCCGCACCACGATCGTCTCCCCCGCCGACGCCGCGCTCGCGTTCACCTCGGTCGCCGACCGTCTGATCGTCAGCCAGGAGCTGCTCGAACTGGTCCAGGGCGAACCGGTCGAGGGCGAGGAGGACCCGGTCGTCACCCCGCCCGGCGAGCCGGCCGCCGAGGCCTCCTACGACCAGTTCCGTGACCTGGTCACCTGGCGCTACACGGCCGCCCCGGGCCCGCTCAACCTGGCGTCCCTCGCGCACGACCTGCGCCGCCAGCTCGGCAGCGGCGTCGACGAGTCGAACTGGTTCGGTTTCGGCGGCTTCGTCCGGGCCCTGGAGAGCCTGCGTCTCCCGTACGCCAAATTCTCGAACCATTTCGTCTGGGACGACAGCCGCCACGGTCCCCCGGAAGCGCCCGGCACCACCGGCCCCGCCCCGGAACCGGTGATGCGCCTGAGCGCCCCACTCGGCCTCCCACGCCTGCCGCGCGAGATGTGGCCGCCGGTGTACCGCGCCCTCGCCGAGTACGCCGCCTCCCACCACTTCAACCTCACCGAGGCGACCCGGTGGGCCCGCGACAAGCTGGCCGAGGAGGGCGTCGACGTGAGCCGCTCCGCCATCGCCTTCGTCACCCGCGGCACGGCGTTCGGGGGCGCGCCCCTGTACCGCCAGCCGCCACCGGACGCCGACGAGATCGCCGCCGCTTTCGCCGACAACGTCCTGAACCGCGCGGACGCGGCGGCCATCGCCCTCACCGAGGACGAGTGCGCCCAGGTCCGTGCGTGGCTCGGCGCCCTCGACCCCAAAGCCTGACCCGGCCGGCGCCGCACCGGCCAGTCACGCCTCCGGCCGGTGCGGGCCATGCCGCTCGCGGGCGACCGCTGCCCTCAGATCTTGGGGAGCCGGCACCGGAGCAACGCGCACAAGATCGACGTTCGGCCCGATTCGTGTGCGCGTCATTCTTAGAACGAACGTTCTTTCCAGCCAGCGACGCCCACAACCACAACCCCGCGGCGGGGCATCCGCGATCTCGAGCAACAGACCACCTCAACCGGCCACCGCCCGCGACCTTGAGCAGCAGACCACCCCCACCACCGCAACCCACGCCCTCCATCACTGCACCACCGCAACCCATGCCCGTGATGAGTGCGCCGCCACCGCAACCCGCCGCCACCCGCGACCTTCAGCAGTGCACCACCGCAACCGGCCGCCACCCGCGACCCTCGGCAGTGGACCTTCGCAACCCGCCGCCCGCGATCTTGGGCAGTGAACCTTCGCAACCCGCCGCCCGCGATCTTGGGCAGTGCGCGCCAGCCTCTCCGACCCAAGATCGGAAAGACTCGCGATCTTGGAGTCGGGAGGCCGGATTTCCGGAGTGAGGCGCACAACTTCGGACACGCTGTCGATCTTGTGCAGCTCACTCCGACGCCACATCCACAAGATCGGAAACGACCCCGCCCGGGGAACGCGAATCAGCCGGTCAGAGAGGCGGAGAAGGACAGGTCGGTGAAGGCGGGCGGGCTGGCCAAGGCGTGATTGCAGTCGTACGCGCGCTCGGAACCGGAACGCAACGTTCGAAGCATTCCGGCGTTCTGCTGCCAGCGTTCGACGCGCGGACCGGCCGGCCCCGGAAGGGTGTAGACGTTGCAGATGCCGAGGGTTCGCCGCGGGGTGGTGAACCCGATGGTGAACTCACGCGCGCCGGCGGACGGCCACAGGATCAGCTCGGTGGCGGGCGGCTCGCCGCCGAGGCGCAGGGTGCCGCCCATCGCGGAGACGGCGATGCCGTTGTCGCGGGCCGGATCGACGGCGGACACCCGGATCACCAGCTCGCCGGACTCCGGGATCTCGGACCAGACGTCGCCGGTGAGGACCTCGTGCGCGCCCCACCGGATCACCGGCGCCACGACCGGCGGCAGACCCTGCCGGCGGCGGCGTTTCGCCGCGTCGAGCATCGCGGTGGCGATGGTGAGGCCGGTCTCACGGTAGTCGATCGAGGCCGCAGCAGGACCGGGCGCCGTCCCTTCGGCGGCCTCGGCGGCGGCGGTCCACTCGGGATCGGCCAGCACGAACCGCAGAAGGGCTCGGTGGGCTGCCAGGATGTCGGCGCCGGTGACGGTCCGCGGTGCGACGTCCGGCGGGGCGAACCGGATCTGGAACGGGCCGTCCCGGCCGGCGGTCACCTCGACGAACGAGCCGTCCTCGACGGCCGGGATCAGGAGGGCCACCGGGTTGGCGCCGGGGATCAGGCCGTCGAGGAGCTGGTAGAGACCGTCCGGGTCGCTGTCGAGTTCGTCGTCGTGCCAGGTGGTCCGCAGCCGGTGGCCCATGTTCCGCTTCCCTTCGACGAGGATCCCGAGGATACGGATCATGGCGGAAGAGATCAGGTCGGGAAGAGGCGGGTGGCGGCGGCTTCCCAGGAGCGGACCAGGTCGTACGTCTCCGGGTCGCGCAGCCATTGGATCTGCAGGCCGTCCATCATGGCCATCACCTGGGCGGCGAGTTCGCGCGGGTTGGCGACGGCGCCGGCGGCCAGGGAGCTGAGCTCGTCGAGGGTGCGCTGCTGGCGGGCCTTGAAGTAGTCGTGGGCGGGATGCCCGGGGGCGAGGGACTCCGCTTCCAGGACGGCGAACAGGCGCACGATCTCGGGTTGTTCGGCGTTGCGCCGGACCAGGGCGGCGCAGACCTCCGGCAGGCTCGGCCCGTCGGTCCACAGCTGGTGCACCGGCCGGCCCAGCATCGAGGCGAGGGATCTGGCGTCCTGTTCGTCGCGGTATTCCAGGACGGCGACGAGCAGGCTGTCCTTGGAGCCGACGTGGTGCAGCATGCCGGGGACGGTGAGGCCGCACCCGTCCGCGACGTCCTGCATCGACAGGCCCCAGAAGCCGCGTTCGGCGATCAGTTTGGTGGTCATCTCGAGGATCTGCCGGCGGCGTTCGGCAGCCGGTAACCGAGCGCGGTCGCGGCGGAACGGAGGGGAGGTCTGCACAGCTCTTTCCTACCAGCACCCTCTTGCCGGACCCGCTCTGACCTGGCTATGTTACGGAGCAGTTAATACCTAGTAGGTACTCAGTAAGGGCGGGCACCCATGGCACTCAGCGCCTCGGAACAGGCGGCGATCACCAGCGGCAAGGACTTCTGGCACACCGAGGGCGTCGAGTCCGCGGACATCCCGCCGGTCACCGTGACCGACGGGCCGCACGGGGTTCGCCTGCAGGCCGGCGAGGGCGACCTGCTGGCCGGCGTGCCGGCGACGTGCTTCCCGCCTGCCGTGGCCGGCGCCTCGACCTGGGATGAGGACCTGCTGCGCCGGATGGGTGAGGCGCTCGGCGACGAGTGCCGCGCGCAGGACGTCGCGGTGCTGCTCGGCCCGGGCGTCAACCTCAAGCGCAGCCCGCTCGGCGGGCGCAACTTCGAGTACTTCTCCGAGGACCCGCTGCTCACCGGCCTGCTGGCCACCGCGTGGGTGCGCGGCCTGCAGAGCAAGGGTGTCGGGGCGTCGCTCAAGCACTTCGCGGTGAACAGCCAGGAGACCGACCGGATGCGGATCAGCGCCGACGTCGACGAGCGCACGCTCCGCGAGATGTACCTGCGCGCGTTCCACAAAGTGGTCACCCGGGCGCAGCCGTGGACGGTGATGTGCGCCTACAACAAGATCAACGGGGTGTACGCCAGCGAGCACCACTGGCTGCTCACCGAGGTGCTCCGCGGCGAGTGGGGCTTCGCGGGCCTGGTCGTCTCGGACTGGGGCGCGGTCGTGGACCGGGTGAAGGCGGTCGAGGCCGGCCTCGACCTGACCATGCCGGGGCCGGACGCGGCGGGCGACCGGGCCCTGGTGGAGGCCGTGGCGGAGGGGCGGCTCGCCGCGGGGACGCTGCGCACGAGCGCGGAACGCGTACAGGAGATGGTCCGGAAAGCCGGGGAGCGGCCGGCCGGGACCTATGACGCCGAAGCGCACCACGCGCTCGCCCGGGAGATCGCCCAGAGGGCGATCGTTCTGCTCAAGAACGACGGCGGCCTGCTGCCCCTGGACGGCGGCCGCAGCGTCGCGGTGATCGGCGAGTTCGCCCGTACCCCCCGCTACCAGGGCGGCGGCAGCTCGCAGATCACGCCGACGAAGCTGGACGACGCGCTCACCGAAATCGCCGCCCTTGCAGCGGATGTCCGCTTTGCGCCCGGTTATGCGGGCGCCGAGCCCGAGGAGAATCTGCTGGCGGAAGCCGTCGCGGTCGCCGCCCAGAAAGATGTCGCGATCGTCTTCGTGGGCAGCCTGCACGAGACCGAGGGCGCCGACCGCGAGTCGATCGACCTGCCCGCGGCGCAGCTCGCGCTGATCGAGCGGGTCGCCGCCGCCAACCCGAACACGATCGTGGTGCTCTCCAACGGCGCGGTGATCGCGACGAAGCCGTGGGACGAGAAGGTTCCGGCGCTGGTCGAGGGCTGGCTGCTCGGGCAGGCCGGCGGCAGCGCGATCGCCGACGTGCTGTTCGGCCGGGTCAACCCGTCCGGGCGGCTGGCCGAGACGATCCCGGTGAAGCTCGCCGACCACCCGTCGTACCTGGACTTCCCCGGCGAGCACGGCCATGTCCGGTACGGCGAGGGCCTGCACGTCGGCTACCGCGGTTTCGACGCGCGCGGCCAGGACGTGGCGTACCCGTTCGGGTTCGGCCTGTCCTACACCACGTTCGGGTACGGGGCGGCCCGCGCCGCGGCTGCCGAGGGCGGTGTCGAGGTACGGGTGCCGGTCACCAACACCGGCGGCCGGGACGGCCGGGAGGTGGTCCAGGTGTACGTGAGCCTGCCCGGTTCGCGGGTGCGCCGCGCGCCGCGGGAGCTGAAGGCGTTCGCCAGCGTGCCGGTGGGCGTGGGCGAGACGGTGGAGGCGCGGCTGACGATCGAGCGGGAGGATCTCGCGTACTGGGACACCCGGCTCGGTCAGTGGATCGTCGAGGGCGGCGAGTACGTCCTCGAGGTCGGCTCCTCGTCCCGGGACATCCGGGCCACGGTGACCGTGCACGTGGCCGGCGACCCGGCCCGGGTGCCGCTGACCGCCGAGTCCAGCGTCGGGGAGTGGTTCGCCGACCCGCGCGGGGCCGAGGTGCTGGGGGCGGCGTTCGCGGCGGGGGCCGGTGAGGCGGAGGGGATCATGTCGGCGATGACCGCGAACCCGGAGATGCTGATGATGCTGGGGAGTCTGCCGCTGAGCCGGATGGCGACCTTCCCGGGCAGCCCGCTGAACGCCGCCGACCTGGACAAGCTGGTCGAGGCCGCCAATTAGCGTGTTGAGTTGAGCCGCTATCCGCGCCCCCACTCAACACGCTGAAAACGGCAGACCGTGTGTGTTGAGCTGGGCCGCTATTCGCGCCCGAACTCAACACGCTGGAAGACGCGGCTAGGCGCTGGCGCGGGTCAGCAGGGCCTGGATCCGGGAGACCAGCTCGCGGGGGCTGAACGGCTTCGTCACGTAGTCGTCGGCCCCCGCGCTGAACCCACCCTCGACGTCCTGCTCCTGCACCCGCGCGGTGAGCATGATGATCAGCATCCCGGCGGTGGCGGGGTCGGATCGCAGCGCCCGGCACACGTCGATACCCGAGAGCCCCGGCATCGACACGTCCAGCACCGCGAGCCGGGGCAGGCGTGTCCGCGCCGTCTCGACCGCGGTCTGACCGTCGCCGACCGCCAGCACTTCCAGCCCGGCCTGCTCCAGCTTGAAGGCCACCAGGTCGCGGATGTCGGCGTCGTCGTCGGCCACCAGGACGGTCGTCACGCGGCTTCCCCCGATCCGTTGCACTAGGTGTTCGGACCATATCCCGTTATAGGCGGTATGCGGGTGCCTCTCGGGAAAGTGGTCCGCAACCCGTCCGCAACCCGGCTGAGCCCTGGTTGCAGCAGGCGGCGGGTGTTCTGGATGCCAGACACCCACCGCGCAACGACAAGGGCCGGGAGGATCCGATGAACGCCTTGATGGACGACGTACGCAGCGAAGCCCTCTTCGCCTCCGACGTGCAGCGCTCCGAGCAGCCGACGGCGGAGCTGATCCGCACCGCGGTCACCTCGATGGTCGAGCGCCTCGGCGCGACCGGGTGCGCCGAGCTGGTCGCCCAGGAGTTCGGCGAGCACCCGGACTGCGCGCTCGGCCGGATGATCTGGGCCCGCAACGCGGTCCGGTCCGCGTTCGCACTATGAGACTCCGGTTGGCCCGGAGCACCGGATCACCGTAGGCTCGTCGGCATGCGCACGCACTCGACCATGTGGTGGCCCGCCTGACCGGCGGCCCCACCCGCGCATGACCACCGCGGCCGCCTCTCCCGAGGCGGCCGTTCCGCGTTTCCGGCCGGTCTCGGCGCGGCGGCCCTCGTCACCGAGGAGCCTTCCATGCCATTCGCCCTGCTGCACCGCGACGGCGCCGACCACGTCGAGGTGCTGACCGGAGACGTGATCACCGTCCCCACGCTCGCTGACATCCCGCTGCGGCCCGGCGCCCCGGTGCTCGCCGTGATCCCGTACCGGCAGATCACCGAACGTGGTTTCGAGTGCGTGGACGACGGCGCCCCGCTCGAATGCCTGCTGGTCCGGTCGATCTCCCGGGAACCCCTGACCGCTTTCCCCCCGAGACCGCTGACCCTGCGCGACGGCGGTTTCGACCTGTCCGACGACGAGTACGGCAGCATCGTCGAGGAGGTGCTCCGCGACGAGATCGGCCACGGGGCGGGCGCCAACTTCGTGATCCACCGGGTCTATCAGGCGTCGGTGGAGGGCGACCCCCTCGAGGCGGCGCGGGCCGCGTTCGGCCGGCTGCTCGCCGGGGAGCAGGGCACCTACTGGACGTTCCTGGTCGACACCGGCAACCGCATCCTGGTCGGGGCGACACCGGAACGGCACGTCAGCGTCCAGGACGGGATCACCATGATGAACCCGATCAGCGGCACGTTCCGCAACGGCTCCGGGGATCTCGCCGACTTCCTGCGCGACGAGAAGGAGATCGAGGAGCTGTACATGGTCCTCGACGAGGAACTCAAGATGATGGCCACGGTGGCCGAGCACGGCGGGCAGGTCGCCGGGCCGTACCTCAAGGAGATGGCGCACCTCACCCACACCGAGTATCTGCTGGCCGGGCGGGGTTCCCTGGACGTCCGGGAGGTGCTGCGGGAGACCATGTTCGCGCCGACGGTGACCGGCAGCCCGATCGAGAACGCCTGCCGGGTGATCGCCCGGCACGAGCGCCGTGGCCGCCGCTACTACGCCGGGGTGCTCGCCCTGCTCGACCACGACGACGAGGGCCGGCAGACCCTGGACGCGCCGATCCTGATCCGCACCGCGGAGATCAGCCCGGACGGCACGCTGCGGGTCCCGGTCGGCGCGACGCTGGTGCGGCACTCCACGGCGGCGGGCGAGGTGGCCGAGACCCACACGAAGGCGGCCGGGGTGCTGTCCGCGCTGGGTGCGGTTCCGGCCAGGCCCGCCGCGGTACGGGGAACCGCCCTCACCCCCGAGATCCAGGCCATGCTGGCCGCCCGCAACGACGAGCTGGCCCGGTTCTGGATCGACTCCCGCGAGCCGGGCGCGCTGACCGTCCCCGCCCTGGCCGGCCGCGAGGTCCTGATCGTCGACGCCGAGGACACGTTCACCGCGATGCTGGCCCACCAGCTCAAGGCGCTCGGCCTCACCGTCACCACCCGCCCGTGGGACAGCGCCTCGTTCCCGGAGGCCGACCTGGTGGTGCTGGGCCCCGGCCCCGGCGACCCGGCCGACCTGTCGGACCAGAAGATGGCCACGCTGCACCGGCTGGCGACGTCGCTGCTCGATGCCCGGCGGCCACTGTTCGCCGTCTGCCTCGGCCAGCAGATCCTGGCCGCACGGCTGGGGCTGGAGCTGGCCCGGCGGGACGCGCCGTACCAGGGGCTGGCCAAGGAGATCGACCTGTTCGGCACGGTGCGCCGGGTCGGTTTCTACTCCAGTTTCTCGGCGGTCTCCCCGGTCACCGCCGTGACCAGCCCGTACGGCCCGGTCGAGCTGGCCGTGGACCCGGCCGACGACACCGTGCACGGGCTGCGCGGCGACCGTTTCGCCGGCGTCCAGTTCCACCCGGAGTCGGTGCTGAGCCGCGACGGCGTCGACATTCTCCGCGAGCTTCTTCCGCCGTTGCTGTCCGGCGTGATTAGTCCCGCGATTAGCGGGTAGCGAGACAGTGTCGGTGGTCCAGGGAGATCGAGAGCCTCTCCTTGGACCACCGACCCCGTTCCGCGAGCGTGTCGAGTTCGGCCGCTATGCGCGCCCGAACTCAACACGCTGCTAGACGGTGTGACCGACCTCGTCGAGGTGGCGCAGCGCCTGCGCGTACGACGCGACGAGCCCCGTCTCCAGGTAGGAGATGCCGCGATCACGGCAGTACTGCTCGACGATCGGCTGGGCCCGCCGCAGGCTCGGCCGCGGCATCGACGGGAACAGGTGGTGCTCGATCTGGTAGTTCAGCCCGCCGAGCAGCACGTCGGTGGCCCAGTGCCCGCGCACGTTGCGGGAGGTGAGCACCTGCCGGAGCAGGAAGTCCGCCGCCTGGGCCGGGCTCAGCGCGGGCATGCCCTTGTGGTTCGGCGCGAACGCGCAGCCCAGATAGATCCCGAACAGCCCCTGGTGCACCAGGATGAAGACCACCGCCTTGACCGGCGGCAACACTCCGAAGACCAGTGCGGCGTACGCGGCCAGATGCGCCGTGATGCCGAACAGCTCCTGGTAACCGCGCCGGCTGCGTTCGGCCAGCAGGAACCGCACGCTGGAATACCGCAGGTTGAGCGCCTCCAGCAGCAGCGCCGGGAAGAACAGCCAGGCCTGGATGCGGTGGAAGAACCGAGCGACCGGGCCGGCCGCCCGCACCTGCCCGGCGGTGAAGGCGAGCGGGCCGGCGACGCCGACGTCGGGGTCCTTCTCCTCGTCGTTGGGGTGCGCGTGGTGCCGGTTGTGCTTGTCGACCCACCACTCGTAGCTGAAGGCGACCCCGAAGTTGGCCAGCAGCGTGCCGACGGTCCGGTTCGCCCGGCCGGAGGCGAGGATCTGCCGGTGCCCGGCGTCGTGGCCGAGGAAGCCGAGTTGGGTGGAGAGCACCGCGAACACGACCGCCACGGCGAGCGCCCACCACGAGTCGCCGATCAGCACCAGCGTCACGACGCTCGCCACGCAGGCGGCGCCGAGCAGGCCGGCGTGCACCGCGTACCACCGGGGGCGCCGGTCGAGCAGACCGGCTCTCTTGATCATCCGGGAGAGCTCCGCGTAGGCGCTCCCCCGTGGTGTGGTCAGCTCGGCTGATTCCATGAATCACTCCCGTCACAGGGCGGTATCGATGATCGTCCGGGGGCGGCCGAGTGGTTCCGGGCTCCCACGGTACAGCCCGCGGGGCACTTACCCGGGGTACTACTTCTTCGAGGTGAAACCCGGGCACGACAGACCCCGGGGGGTTTACCGTCGGCGGAGGTACGGGTATCGGGCTGGCACCGATGACCTCCGGAGGGAAACCTTGGCCGAGCCGCACGTGACACTCGACCCGCACTCGCTCAACCCGGTGGAGGAGAAGCTGCGCGGCCCGTTGGAGGACCAGCTCAGCTCCGCCCTCCAGGCCGCAACTGTCAAGATCAGGCAGCGGTACGCCGGCGAGAGCGTCGACCAGATCACCAGCATGCTCCTGGAGCAGGCCAAGGCCGGTCTGCACCCTGACATCGCCGCCGGGTTCCACCCCGACCAGCACCAGCTGCGCCACGTGGCCGAGGAGATCGTCTCCCACGCCCACTGACCCGTGGAACGCGTCGTGCCCGGCCCCACACGGGAACCGGGCACGCGGCGCGTCCCGTGCTGCTACTTGGTGATCTCCGAGGCCGGCGGCACCTGCACGTCGACCGGGGTGCCGTAGTCGGAGTACGTGATGTCGTACTTCGAGACGCCGTCGGTCGAGCCCAGCGACGCCAGGTCGAGCTGGTACTTGACCAGCCGGCCCTCACCGTCGAGCTTGGCCGTGAACGGCACCGACTTGCCGGCGAACTGGGCCGCCGCCTGGCCGCCGACCCCCAGCGCCTCGGCCGACTTCGACATGTCGATGCTGCCCTTGATGGTGTCGTCGCCCTCCCACTTGGCGTCGACCGACGACTCCAGGCTCTTGGTCATCTGCGAGGCGTCGAAGCTGCCGAAACCGCCGGCGGCGCCCGCCTCGGTCTTGCGCCAGGTCTTGCCGTCGTAGCCGGGCAGGGTGGTCGCCCCGCCCATCTTGGTCTTCGTGTAGGTCACGCCGTCGATGACCCGCATCGTCGTGGTCAACTTCTGACCCTGCGCGTTCATGTCCATGACGAACTCGTGGACCTTCTTCTTGCCGTCGCTGACACCGGTCATGGTGCCGAAAGCGCCCATGTCCATCGACATCTTGTACGACGTGTCCTGCATCTTCTTCGCGGCGTCGGTCAGCGCGGCCGGGGCGTCCTTCTTGCCGCCGCCGAGCAGCCCACCGCCGCCGCCGTTGTCGCTGGAACCGCATCCGGCCAGCGCGAGCGTCGCCGCCAGCATCAAGGACGCGCCGCCTCGCAGCATGGTTCGCCTGTTCACGTTGCCCTCCCCGTTTCGGGCCCGGCCGGGGGTGGACCGGGCACAAACCAGGGACTTTAGCGACAGACGTCGATCACACTCCGTTGGGGTATTCGCTCACTTTCCGTGACGGCCGTGCAGATTGAAAATGAGATCCAGCACGAGCGCGGACCATCCGGTCTGATGCCAGGCGCCCAGCCCGGCCCCGTTGTCCCCGTGGAAGTACTCCGGGAACGCCACCAGATCCTTCCAGTCCGGGTGCTCGTGAAAGAGCCGGGTCGCACCATAGATCGGCCGCCGCCCTCCGGCATCCGGCACGAACATGCTGATCAGACGCCGGGACAGGTCGTCGGCGATCTCCCCCAGACCGGCCTTGCACTGCGACCCGGTGGGATATTCCGCCTTCAGGTCCTCGCCGTAGAACTCGGCGAACTCCCGCAGCGCCTGGATCAGCAGATAGTTGACCGGCATCCAGATCGGGCCGCGCCAGTTGGAGTTGCCGCCGAACAGGCCGCTGGTGCTCTCGGCCGGCTCGTAACCGACAGTGAAGTCGGAGCCGCCGAGCGACACGGTGAACGGCTTCTCCAGGTGGGCCCGGGAGAGGGTGCGGAGCCCGTACTCGGACAGGAACTCCTCGGGGTCGAGCAGCCGGGCCAGGATCCGCAGCAACTGGTCCTGGCCGACCATGCTGAGCAGGCGCTGCTGGCGGCGGTCGGCGCCGCCCAGGCGCCGCGGGCTGATCATGTCGCCGAAGTCGCCCTGGTGGTGCAGCATCCAGCGGACCCGGGCGTTGATCTCCGGCAGCCGGGCGAGGGTCTGCGAGGTGAGCCGGGTGGTCGCGGCCAGGGGCAGCAGGCCGACGATGGACCGCACCTTCAGCGGCACCTTGTGCCCGTCCGGCAGCCGCAGCACGTCGTAGAAGAAGCTGTCCTCCTCGTCCCACAGCCCCTGCCGGTACGCCGCCTCCGCGATGTACGTGAAGTGCTCGAAGAACTTGGTGGCCATGTCCTCGTAGGCGGCGTCGTGCAGGGCCAGGATGATCGCCATGTCGAGCAGGTTGAGCGCGTACATGGCCATCCAGCCGGTGCCGTCGGACTGCTCCAGCACCCCGGCCACCGGCAGCGCCGCCGACCTGTCGAACGGGCCGACGTTGTCCAGCCCGAGAAAGCCGCCCTCGAACACGTTGTTGCCGCCGACGTCCTTGCGGTTCACCCACCAGGTGAAGTTCAGCAGCAGCTTGTGCATCACCCGGGACAGGAAGTCGAAGTCCCGGCCGCCGTCGATGTGGAACACCTGCAGCGCCGCCCAGGCGTGCACCGGCGGGTTCACGTCGGAGAACGACCACTCGTACGCCGGGATCTGCCCGTTGGGGTGCATGTACCACTCCCGGAGCAGCAGCAGGAGCTGCGACTTGGCGAACCCCGGGTCGACCCGCGCGATGCTGACACAGTGGAACGCCAGGTCCCACGCGGCGTACCAGGGGTACTCCCACGGGTCGGGCATGCTGATGACGTCGAAGCTGTTCATGTGCCACCAGCCGTTGTTGCGGCCGAAGCGCCGTCCCGGCGGCGGTGGCGCGTTCCCCGGGTCGCCGACCAGCCACTGCTTCACGTCGAAGTGGTAGAACTGCTTGCCCCACATCAGCCCGGCGATGGCCTGCCGGGCGACCGACTTCTCCTCGTCGCTCGCCGCCTCCGGCAGCACCTCGCCGAAGAACTCGTCGGCCTCGGCCAGCCGGTCCCGCATCACCGCGGCCCAGCCGTCCCCCAGGTCGGCGGGCGGCAGCGGGGCCTCGCTGCGGGTCAACCGCAACCGGAGGGTACGGGTCTCGCCCGCCCCCATCCACAGCCGGTAGTGCAGCGCGCCCTTGGTGCCGGTCCCGGCCGGGTTCACCGTCGGCGCGTGGTGGATCAGGTGGTCGTTGATGCCGTCCTTCGGGTACGGGCTGCGGCCCGGCAGACCCCACAGGCGCTGCGCGTTCGTCTCGTTGTCGCACATCAGCGCGACCGGCGCGCCCTGCCCCTCCAGGGTGATGTGGCCCAGCGACCGGTGCTCGCCGGCGAGCTTGCCCGGGGTGCCGGTGAGCACCGGGGTGTGCCGCCCCGGATAACCCCACGACCAGGTGTTACGGAACCAGAGCGTCGGCAGCACGTGCAGGATCGCCGGATCCGGGCCGCGGTTGCTGACGGTGATCGCGATGCAGACGTCGTGCGGGCCGGCCTTGGCATAGTCGACGGTCACCGCCCAGAACCGGTCCTGGTCGAAGATGCCGGTGTCGACCAGCTCGTACTCGCCCTCGTTGCGGGAGCGCTGCCCGTTGACCCGGACCAGCTGGTCGTACGGGAACTCGGCCTGCGGATAGTGGTACCGCCAGCGCATCCACGAGTGGGTGGGCGTGGAGTCCTGGTACCACCAGTACTCCTTGGCGTCCTCGCCGTGGTTGCCGCCGTCGCCGCCGAGCCCGAACATCCGCTCCTTCAGGATCGGGTCCTTCCCGTTCCAGAGCGCCAGGGCGAAGGCGAAGTTCTGCCGGTCGTCGCAGAGGCCGGCCATGCCGTCCTCGTTCCAGCGGTACGCCCGGGAGCGGGCGTGGTCGTGCGGGAAGTAGTCCCAGGCCGTGCCGTGCTCGCTGTAGTCCTCCCGGACCGTGCCCCAGGCGCGTTCGGCCAGGTACGGGCCCCACGCCCGCCACGGCTGCTCGCGAGAGTCGGCCTCGGCCAGGCGCGCGCGTTCCGACGACACGTCCGTTCTCACCCCCACAACCCGAAATCCCCCACTACCCGCGATTCAGCCCGGAGTCGATCACACTGAGGTTGTCACGCCAATGTGTCAAGCGATGCCGGTTCGGGGGGTTCCTGATGTCCACGGTCCGGCCGATCGCGTTCGGCCCACAGGTCTGCGCCCGCCTCACCGAGGGCGCCGCACGGGAATGGCTCCTACCCGACGGTCGGGGCGGTTATGCCATGGGAACCGTCAGCGGATTACGAACCCGCAGGTACCACGGACTGCTGGTTGTCGCGGATCACACCCCGGCATCCCGATCATTGGGACTGGCGTCCCTCGATCCGGTGGTCACGCTCCCCTCCGGCGCGATCGTCCGGCTCGGCGTGCACGAGTGGGCCGACGGCGCGATCGCCCCCGCCGGGCACCGGCTGCTCGCCGGGTTCACGCTGATCGACGGGATCCCGCGATGGCGGTGGCGGCTCGGCGACGTCGTGATCGAACGGGAGATCGCGACAGTGCACGGCAGGCCCGCCGTCGCCGTCGTGCACCGGCTTATCTCCGGCGGTCCGGTCGAACTCCGGCTGGAGGCCCTCTGCACCTGGCGGGACGCCCACGGCGAACGGACCGCGGCCGGCCCGCCGCCTGCCGTCACGGCGACCGCCGGCGGGTGCGAGGTGGAGGGCGCCTACCGGATCAGCGGCCCGGGCTTCGCACCGGGCGGCGAGTGGTTCCGGCAGGTCCGGCACCGCACGGAGGACGAGCGAGGGCTCACGTCGACGGAGGACCTCTGGTACGCGGGAAGCTTCCATGCCACCCTCGACCGGCCCGGGGACACCGCCGAGGTGTCGGCCTGGGCGGGCGATCTCGGCTCGGCGCCGCCCCCGGCCGGGCTGTCCGTGGCCGCCGCCCGGGCCCGGAACCGGGACGTCGTCGCGGCCGCCGCGCCCGCCGACGAGACGCAGGCCGCCCTGGCCCTCGCGGCCGACGCGTTCGTGGTCTCCACCGCCGGCGGGCCGGACGTGGTCGCCGGGTACCCGTGGTTCGGGGCGTGGTCGCGGGACACGATGATCTCGTACGAGGGGCTGTTCCTCGCCACGAACCGGGCCGAGGAGGGGCGGGAACTGCTTCTGGGGTACGCGGCCCGGCTGTCCGAGGGGATGCTCGCCAACACCGCGGACACCGGCGGCGTGGAGTACAACACCGTCGACGGCACGCTGTGGTTCCTGCACGCGGCCGGCCGGCACGTGGCCGGTACCGGCGACGACGACCTGGCGGCGGCGCTGCTGCCGGCCCTGCGGGACGTCGTCACCCACCACCTGTCCGGCACCCGCTACGGCATCCGCGCCGACCCGTCCGACGGCCTCCTCCTCGCCGGCGTCACCGCCTCCTCCCCGCGCCCTTGTCGTCCCATTCCCGGCCTCGCATTGACCTGGATGGATGCCCGGGTGGAGGGGACCCCGGTGACCGCGCGGGCCGGGAAAGCGGTCGAGGTGAACGCGCTGTGGATCAACGGGCTGGCGACGATCCTGGAGATGTCCGCGCGGACCGGGATCCCGCCCGGCCCCGCCGAACACGCCCTCGCCCAGGCCCGGGACGGTTTCGCCCGGCGCTTCCCGGCGCCCGGCGGGCTGCTCCACGACGTCGTCGACGGCTCCGGTGCCGATCCGGTGCTGCGGCCCAACCAGCTGCTGGCCTGGTCGCTGCCGCACGCGCCGGCGACACCGGACCCGGCGGCGCTACGGCGCCTCGGCGCGGCCCTGCTCACCCCGCTCGGGCCGCGGAGCCTGGCGCCGGGGGAACAGGGGTACGCCGGGCGGCACCGGGGCGGCCCCGCCGAACGGGACCGGGCCTACCACACCGGGACCGTCTGGCCGTGGCTCACCGGCCCGTGGGCGACAGCCTGTCACCGGGCCGGCGTCGACACCCGGGACGTCCTCGACGACATCGAGGCCCACCTGTCCGAACACGGCCTCGGCTCGATCTCCGAGACCGCCGACGGGGACGCCCCGCACCGTGCCACCGGCTGTCCCTTCCAGGCCTGGTCCGTCGCCGAACACCTCCGCGCCCGGCGGCTCTGAACGTTCGGAACCTGGCAGCCCCGGATTCGCACCCGTACGGCAACCCGGCACCGGGATGCTCGGGGGGTGCGACAAGATCGGTGGACCGGAATCGCCTGGCTGAGCGTGCTGGCGATCTGCATCGTGCTGCGGGTGGCCCTCGACGCCGCCGGCAACACATATCTGGTCACGGTGGCGCCGTACATGATCGTCGCCTTCGCCACCCCGGCCGTGATCCTGCTCGGCGCGCTCCGGCACCGGCCCCCGCACCTGGCCGGCTGGATCCTGCTGGTGGCGGCCCAGGTGTTCTACGCCGCCGCGGACACCGCCTCGGTGGTCGACGAATACCTCTCCGGCGAGTACCTCGAACCCACCCCGGCGGACCTGCTCTACTTCACCTACTACCTGCTCATCGCCGCCGCGGTACTGCTGTTCATCCGCCGCCGCAGCCCCGGGTGGGACCTGCCCAGCATGATCGACGCGCTCGTCGTGGCGGTCAGCGCCGGCCTGATCACGTGGGTCTTCGTGCTGCAGCCGCTGACCGGCGACTCCGAACTGCCGTTGGGCGCCAAGCTCACGCAGACGGCGTACCCCGTCCTGGATCTGATGCTCCTGATCCTCGCGGTCCGCCTCGCGATGGGCACCGGCACCCGCGGCCCGGTCCTGTACCTGCTTCTCGGCAGCCTCGTCACGATGCTCGGCGTGGACACCGTCTACCTGGTGCAGGGCATCATGGACGGCGGCGGGGTGTCCGAGACGTACCTCGACGCCGCCTGGATGACCTCGCTCGCGCTGCTCGGCCTCGCCGCGCTGCACCCCGGCATCCGGCATTTCGACCAGCGCAGCAGCACCGCCGTGCCGGACTCGTCACCGGTACGCCTCGGGGTCCTCACCGTCGCCGTCCTGATGGCGCCCGGCGTCCAGGTCCTCGTCTGGCTGCTCGGCTGGCCGCTCAACATCCCGCTGATCAGCGGCACCTGCGCCATCATGTTCCTGCTGGTGATGGCCCGGATGGCCGGTCTCGTCGCGGCCCAGCGGCGGGCCGCCGTCACCGACTCGCTGACCGGTCTGCACACCCGGCGGCACTTCACCGAGGCCCTCGACCTGGAATGCCGCCGCGCCGCCCGCACCGGCCAGGACGTCGGCCTCCTCATGATCGACGTCGACCATTTCAAACAGGTCAACGACACCTACGGCCACCCCGCCGGCGACCGTGTCCTGGTCGAGGTGGCCCGCCGCCTCGCCACCGCCACCCGGGCCGGCGCCGTCGTCGCCCGCTACGGCGGCGAGGAGTTCATCCTGCTCGCCCCGCAGACCAGCCGCACCGAACTGCACGCACTCGCCGAACGGCTCCGCTCCGAGATCGCCGGCCTCCCCGTCGACATCGGCGGCGACCTCCTGTCCGTGACCGTCTCCATCGGCGCCGCCGCCGACGGCACCCCCGGCCCGGAGTCCCTGTTGCGGTCCGCCGACCAGGCCCTCTACGCCGCCAAGGCGGCCGGCCGCAACCGCTCCATCCTCGCCGACCCGGCCACCACATCCCCCCAGGCCGCCTGACCCAGCCATCTCCCCAGCCCCGCCGGCGCCTCCCGGCCCCCGGCGACGCCCGCTCACCCCCAGCCGCCTTGACACCCTCCCAAAACAGGCCCCAACGACGGCCGACCCACCGCGACCACCGCCAGCCGTACCCCAAGCCGTCTAACGCCCGCCGGAGACAGGCCTCAACGACGGCCCACCGACCGCAACCACCGCCAGCCGTACCCCAGACTCCCTAACGGCCACCCAAAACCTGCCTCAACGACGGCTCGCCCGCCGCAACCACCGCGGTGCCTGTCCGGTGGATCTTGTGCGGCTGGTTCTCACGGCTGTCCCAAGCCACCGGAGACAGCCGTGAGGACCAGCCGGGTCGTGACCGGTCCGCGGCGTGGGAGGGAAAAGGCAACGTCGGCGGCGCGGGGGTGGGAGCACGTCGCTTAGGGTCGGCGGCGTGCCAGCTTCCGAATATGTGCGGGGCCTGCGGGCCAAGGTCGGCTCCGGATTGATCATGTTTCCGTCGGTGACCGCGGTGATCTTCAACGATCGGGGCGAGATCCTGCTGCACCAGCGCAGCGACACCGCCCAGTGGACGCTGATCGCCGGGATCATGGACCCCGGCGAGCAACCGGCCGACGCCCTGGTCCGTGAGGTCGAGGAGGAGACTTCGATCAAGGTGGAGATCGAGCGGCTGGCCGGTGTGGCTCTGCACGACGTCACCTACCCGAACGGCGACGAGTGCCAGATGCTCAACACCTGGTTCCGGTGCCGGGCGGCCGGCGGCGAGGCCCACGTCAACGACAGCGAGTCGCTGGCGGTCGGCTGGTTCGCGCTGGACGAACTGCCGGAGCTCACCCCGTACGCCCGCCACCGCATCCGCACCTCGCTCGCCGAGGAGGGCGCCGCCTGGTTCGCCCAGCCCGGCGACGAGATGATCCCCGGCTGGTAGTCCCCGTTCACCGCGTCCGTACCAGACGCGGCGACGGCGTGCGCGCCGACCGGCGGATGATCCACTCTGCGACCAGCACGTTGATCGCCCAGGCGGCGGTCATCGTGCCGGTGCGGCCCGCCACCGTGACCGGGCCGACCGCCAGAAGCCACGCGGCCTGCGTGAAGAACTGTGTGCCGGCGCCCATGCCGATCGCGTAGCCACGGATCATCCACGCCCGGTGGCCGGTGAAGTCACGGCGCAGCACGGCGGCGAACCCGAGGATCAGCGAGAGCAGCATCCACGCGACCACCACGACCCGGACGCCCAGGAGCACCACGCTGTCGACCGCGGCCGGCGGCAGCATGACGGTCAGCCACAGGCCGCTGACCGCGGCGACCAGCCCGGCGCCGAAGACGATCCGCCCGGCGACGCGGTGCCAGCGGCGGTGACGGCGGCGTACGCCCGGCGCGAACTGGAAGGCGCCGAGGATCCCGAAGACGGTGACGGTGACGATGTGCGCCACCAGGGCGACCGGCGCCTGCGTGACACGGTCGCCGTCGGGCAGCGTCACGGCGCCACCGGCCATCTCGGAGAGCCGGAGCCCACCGGCGACCGACGGGACCAGAGTGAGCACCAGGAGGCCTGCCGGGATCAGCCAGTTCGATGAGGACTTCATGACGTCGATCGTGGCCGTCGGCAGGGTCGGGTCTCATCGGAGCGCGAGCCCGGACCGTACCGGCCGAAAGTGCGGGACGGCTCCCGTACTTCAGGCCAATCCGGGGAGCGGCGGCGCTGCGTACGATCGGGTCGTGCTTGAACCCCTCCGGTCGCTGATCGCCGAGCCCCGCCCACCGGATCCCCCGGAGCGGGGCCCGCGGGACTGGGCGCTGGCCGGCGTGGCCCTGCTGGCGGTGCTCACCGAAGGACTGCTCAGACCCGGCATTCCGGACCGCGCCGTCACCCTCGTCGTGACCCTGGCCGTGGTTCCGGCCCTGCTGTGGCGCCGGCAACGCCCGCTGCTCGTGGTGACGGTCGTCTTCGGGACGGCCTTCGTGGCGCCGTTGTTCACCGGCCGCCAGCCGGAGCTGGTCTCCGGCGCTTTCCTGCTGCTGCTGGCGTACGCGCTGGTCCGGTGGGGTTCCGGCCGGGAGATTCTGGCCGGCGCGGCGCTGGTCCTCGCCAAGATCGGTCTGTCGGGGCTCGCCGGGGCGTTCGGGCTGAGCTGGTCGATCGGTCCCACCGACATCATCGCCGGCTTCGTGGTGATGTTCGCGGTGGCGGCCGTCGCGGCGGCGGCCCGCTACCGGTCCCGGCTCCGGGCGCGGGAGCTGGACCAGGCGAAACTTCTCGAACGGGAGCGGCTGGCCCGGGACCTGCACGACACCGTGGCGCATCACGTGTCGGCGATGGCGATCCGGGCGCAGGCGGGCATCGCCGTGTCCCGGACCGATCCGGACGGCGCGGTCGACGCGCTGCGCGTCATCGAGGGCGAGGCGGCCCGTGCGCTCGGCGAGATGCGGGCGATGGTCAAGACCTTGCGGGGTACGGGGCCGGCCGAGCTGGCGCCGAGCCCGTCCCTGGCGGATGTCGCCGGGCTCGCCGGCCCGCCACCGCCGGCGGACGCCTCCGCCACCGGCCCCACGCCGGAGAAACCGTCGGCAGATGCTCTCGCCACCGGCCCCACGCCGGAGAAACCGTCGGCAGAGGCTCTCGCCACCGGCTCCACGCCGGAGAGCCCGCCGGTGGAGGTCGAGCTGACCGGCGACATCGACGGTGTTCCGGCGGCTGTTGCCACCGCCGTCTACCGGCTTGCCCAGGAGTCGGTGACCAACGCGCGCCGGCACGCCCGGAACGCCACCCGCATCCTCGTCCGGGTCACCGCCTCCGACGGCACGGTCCGGCTGCGGGTCACCGACGACGGCGAGGGCGGCTCCCCCGGATCAGGCGGCTACGGGCTGGTCGGCATGCGGGAACGGGCGATCCTGCTCGGCGGCGCCTGCGAGGCCGGCCCGAGCGCGGGACGGGGCTGGACCGTGACCGCCACCCTGCCCACCGGTGCCGCATGAGCGTCCGGGTGGTCGTCGCCGACGATCAGGAGATCGTCCGGACCGGGCTGACGATGATCCTCAACGCCGAACCGGACATCGAGGTCGTCGGGCAGGCCGGGGACGGTCTGCGGGCGGTCGAGCTGGCCCGGCGGCTACGCCCGGACGTGTGCCTCTTCGACATCCGGATGCCCGGTGTCGACGGCATCGAAGCCACCCGCAGGCTCGCCGGCCCGGCCGTCGCCGATCCCCTCGCGGTGGTGGTGATCACCACGTTCGACCTGGACGAGTATGTCTACGCCGCGCTGCGGGCCGGCGCCCGCGGTTTCCTGCTCAAGGATGCCGGATCGGCGCTGCTCGTCCAGGCGGTGCACGCCGCCGCGGCCGGTGACGCGCTGATCGCCCCGAACGTCACCACCCGGCTGCTGAAGGCGTTCGCCGGGGCGGGACCCGCGGCTCCGGCACGCCAGCCGGTCGACCCGCTGACCGACCGGGAGGAAGAGGTGCTGGGGGCGGTCGCCCGGGGCCGCACCAACACCGAGATCGGCGCCGAGTTCCACATCAGTCTCAGCACGGTGAAGACGCACATCGCCAGCCTGATGGCGAAACTCGGAGCCCGGAACCGGGTGGAGATCGCCATGTGGGCGTACGAGACGGACCGTGTCCGCTTCCGCTGATCAGGCCAGCCAGCCGGGGCGGATCAGCCCGGCCTCGTAGGCGTAGACGACGAGCTGGGCCCGGTCCCGGGCAGCCAGCTTGATCATCGTGCGGCTCACGTGGGTCTTGGCGGTGGCCGGGCTGATCACCAGGCGGGCGGCGATCTCGTCGTTGGAGAGACCCTCGGCGACCAGGACCAGCACCTCACGCTCCCGGTCGGTGAGCTGGCCGAGTTCCCGGGGTGGCTCGGGCGTCCGGTCCCCGGCGGGTGGGCACACGAACGAGCCGATCACCCTCCGGGTCACGCTCGGTGACAGCAGGGCGTCGCCGGCTGCCACCGCGCGTATCCCCCGGAGCAGGTCCACCGGCTCGGTGTCCTTGACGAGGAAACCGGAGGCGCCGGCGCGCAGGGCCTCGAACACGTACTCGTCCAGCTCGAACGTCGTCAGGATCACCACTCGGGTGCCGGCCAGCGCCGGGTCGGCGGCGATGCGCCGGGTGGCTTCGAGGCCGTCGACGCCGGGCATCCGGATGTCCATCAGCACGACGTCCGGCCGCTGCGCCGCCACCACCTCGACCGCCCGGAGACCGTCCGCCGCCTCGCCCACCACCGCGATGCCCGGCTCGGCGTCGAGCAGCGCCCGGAACCCGGCCCGCACCAGGGCCTGATCGTCGGCGAGCACCACGGAGATCACCGGCTCTGCTCCAGCCCCGGGCCGTCCCACGGTTTCGGCCCTCCGTCGCCGGGCCACCCCTCGCCCCGATCGCCGTCGTCCCGTCGCGGCGGCGCCACGGACGGCCGGGAAGGTCCGGCCTGCTGCGGGTGCGGCAGACCGCCGGGCTGCGGAGTCGCCGCGCCGCCCGGTGGAGGCGCGGAGGGAACGCCGGTGGGCGGGGGTGGAGCCTGGACACCGCTTCCGAGCAGGGCGGGATGCACCGGCGGTGGCGGTGGCGGGTCGGACTGGAGTGGTGGGACGAGGTTGAGGAAGTGGGGGTAGCAGAAGCGCGGCCATGCCGAGGGCGGCCCGAACGGTGAGTCGGTCCGCGCGTTGTCCGGCCACACGCCCGGCTGCGCGATGAACGGCGAGTCGTTGAACGGCCTGATCGGCGAGACCGGCCACTCGGCAGGGGGCGTGGCGAACGAGGGCGGACCGTACGGCGGGACGCGGCCCGGCTGCGGCCCCGTCGGCAGCACCACGGAGACCGCGAAACCGCCGTAGGGACCCGGGCCGGCGAGAAGATGCCCGCCGAGGGCCTCGGCCGACGCCCGCATGCCCGCGATGCCGCCGCTCGTGGAGGCGGCGGGTGGCCAGTGCGCCGGAACGTTCCCGGAGTTGACGACCGCCACGTGCACGGAGTCGTCCCAGTAGGAGGCGTCGACCACGGCGGTGGCGTCCGGACCGGCATGCCGCCGGGCGTTGGCGAGCGCCTCCCGGACGATCCGGAGCACTGTCTCGCCGGCGTCGGCCGGGATCTCGCGTCGTTCGCCGTGTTCCCACACCTTCGCCGGCAGACCCGCTTCACCGGCGATTCCGTGGAGCCGGCCCCACCACTCCGGTGGTGACGATGGGGTGGGGAATCGCACGCCCGCCGGGTCATGGGTGACGCGCTCCGCGGGGCGCTGGATGTTCGCGAAGGGAGAAGGCAGGGGTCCGTTCATCACAGGCAGTGGCTCCGCGGGGTCGGGGACGGCGCCGGGCAGCGGTTCGGCGGCCAGGGCGGCGTGGATCTGGAAGCCGTCCGTCTCGTCGGCTCGGGCATGGACCCAGCCTCCCAGGCTCTCGGCGCGGGCCCGCATCCCGGTCAGGCCGCCGCCCGGGTGATCGGTGCGGGCGGGCGCGTGGGTGGTGTTGGTGATCGTCAGACGGAGCTGGGCAGTGTCGTAGTCGATCTCGATCAGCGCCCGGGGATCCGGACCGGCGTGCCGGCGGATGTTGGTGAGCGCCTCCTGCACGATGCGGTAGGCGGCCCGGTCCACCTCGGCCGGCAGCACCCGGGGCGTGCCGCTGATCCAGGTGCGCAGGGGGAAACCCGCGCCGGCGGTCAGGTCGGCGAGCCGGCTCAGGCCCGGCGCCGGTTGCCGCGGCGCCTCCTCCCCCTTCGTACGCAGGAAGCCCAGCACCGACCGCACCTCGCGCAACGCCTCCGCGCTCGCTGTCTTGATCGCGCTGAGCGCCTCGCGGGCCTGCTCCGGCCGATCGTCCATGAGGTGCAGCCCCACGCCCGCCTGGACATTGATCAGCGACAGGTGGTGTCCGAGCACATCGTGCAACTCCCGCGCGATCCGCAGCCTCTCCTCCGAGGTCTGGCGGCGCTGCTGTTCCTCGCGGGCGCGTTCCCGCTGCTCGTGGGCGTGCGCCAGGGCGGCCATCTGCGCCGCGCGGACCCGCGACGCCGATCCGAGGAGGACCGACCCGGCGAGCCCGGCGGCGGCGATCGCCGCTTCCCGCACGTCGGGTGGCACGTCGCCGGGCAGGCCGAGCGGGTCGGCCAGGACCACGGTGACCAGCAGGTATCCGGCCCAGGCGAGGGCCGCGGCGATCGCGGCGGCGGTCGCGCGGCCGAGCTTGGCGATGTTGAACAGGGCGATCGCGGGGGCCACCGCGTACATCCAGTAGGGCTCGGCGAAGGTCGCGAACGCGATGGAAGCGGCCGCGGAGACCGCAAGGACCCCGATCGGGAATCGCCGCCGCCACACCAGCGCGAGGGGACCGGCCAGCAGCAACGCGAAATAGAGCGGTCCGGGCGCGAGGTGGACGTGGCCTTCCTCAGCGAGGCCACCGGTCCCGGCGAGGTGGAAGATCGACGCCGCCATCGCCGCGCCGGGCGGCCAGTCGGCGTGCCGTCGCCGGCTCTGCCACGGGGGCCGGTCGCGCCTGCGGACCGGCGGCAGGGCCGGCTCCGGCTGGTCGCATCCGCCCGGCTCGAGCGCCTGCGGCCGCCACGGCGCGCGGGCCTCCTGGAGAAGGCGCCGCCATGGCGCGCGGCCCTGATGCCGCACGTCCGGAACAGGCGGAGGTCTCATGCGCCGAACCTACGTCAACCATCGGCCGCGGACATCGGACCACGGTCCCGGGCGCTGCTACGACCAGGGTCTTACGACAGGGGCGGCTCTACGCCCAGGGTCGTACGCGCGGGCTCGGACCACGGTCCGATCTGCGCCGCACAGATGCATCCCTGGTCCGACGCCGCCGGCCTCCGGAACGCGGACTCTGGAGGGCAGGACGACGAGCCCTTCCAGAAGGAGACCGACCATGCAGCCCCACGGATCGACCACGACACGGGTACGCAGCTCGGACGTCGAGCGTGAGCAGATCGCCGAGATCCTGCGCGCCGCGATGGCCGAGGGCCGCCTCGACCTGACCGAGGGCGAGGAGCGCCTCGCCGCCGCGTACGCCGCCCGGTTCCGTGACGAGCTCCGGCCGCTGACCGCGGATCTCCCGGACGGGGGCCGGCAGGCGCTGGCCCGCTCCCCGGGCGCCCGCGCCGCGACACGCCGGTCACTGCGCCGGCACGCCAGCTTCATCCTGATCGCCGCCGGTGTCCTCACCGGCCTGTGGATGCTGTCCGGCGCGGACTTCTTCTGGCCGATGATCCCCCTGATCTTCCTGGTGATCGGCCTGTTCAAGCATGCCCGTTACGGCCGCTGGCACCCGGAGTACTCGTTCGGGCACTGGGTCCGGCACTGATGGCCCGCTGTCGGGTGGCCGACCCCACGCGCGACACGCTCGGACAGTCGTTGATCTTCCTCGTTCCCTCTGCCACAGTGGCCGAGTTTTGTTCGGGGAGGGACAACGCAGATGATGGGTCCGTCGCACGCGCTTTCCGGCGCGGCCGCCTGGCTGGCCGGCAGTTGGGCGCTCGATCAGTTCGCCAACGTGAGCCAGTCACCGTTGGAGGTCGCGGTCGGCACGGCGATCTGCGCGGGTGGCGCACTCGTGCCCGACCTGGATCTCTCCGGCAAGGTGACCCGCAACCAGGGTGGGGCGACGGTGGCCCGCACCTTCGGGGTGGCGTCGCTGTTCGTGGCCGAGGTCGTGGAGAAGTTCTCGCTCGGCGTCTACACCGCGACGAAGCTGAGCCGGGACCCGCGGCGCAACAACGGGCACCGCACCTTCACGCACACCCTGCCGTTCTGCGCCCTGATCGGCTGGGGCACGACCGCCCTGGCCGACAGCTACGGCTATTGGGCGGTGATCGGGATCGTCTTCTTCATGAGCGGCCTGGCGCTGCGCGGACTCTTCGACGAGTGGGCGGAGCGGGCCGGCTGGGTGATCGTCACCCTGGCGTCGGGCGTGATCGCCTGGTTCACCGCCGCCAACCTGCCCAGCGACAGAGGTTATCCGTTGCTGGGCCTGGCGGTCGGCGTCGGTTGTTTCGTGCACATCCTCGGCGACATGATCACCAAGAACGGGGTGCCGATCCTCTGGCCGATCCCGATCAAGCGCCGCATGTGGATGATGGTCGGGATCCCGAACAGCATGGCCGTCAAGGTCGGCGGCAAGGTCGAGGTCGTCATCCTGCGGACCGCGTTCACCGTGATCTCGCTGCTGTCCATCGCCGGGTTGTTCGTCCCGGGCGTGCTGGAGCGGTTCAACCTCGACATCTGGGCCAGTAAGTAGCGACCGGGTCTACGGCTTCAGGACGACCTTGATACAGCCGTCCTCCTTCTTCTTGAAGGTGTCGTAGGCCTGCGGCGCCTCCGACAGCGGCAGCCGGTGGGTGACCAGGTCGTCCACGCCCAGCGGGTCGTCGACGCCGGTGAGCAGCGGCATCAGGTCGTCGACCCAGCGCTTGACGTGCGCCTGGCCCATCCGCATGGTCACACCCTTGTCGAACAGGTCCATCATCGGGAACGGGTCGGCGTTGCCGCCGTACACGCCGATGATCGAGATGGTGCCGGCCCGGCGGACCGCGTCGAACGCGGTGCGCAGAGCGGCCATCCGGTCCACGCCGAGGGCCTCGGTGGCCTTGCGGGCGATCGGATCGGGCAGGGCGCCCGCGGCCTTCATCGCCGCCGACTGGAACGGCGAACCGTGCGCCTCCATGCCGACGGCCTCGATCACGCCGTCGGCGCCACGGCCGCCGGTGAGCTGCCGGACCGCGTCACCGATGTCGTCGACCTTGTTCATGTCGATGGTCTCGATGCCGTTGCGCTCGGCCATGGCGAGACGCTCCGGGACACTGTCCACCGCGATGACCCGCTCGGCGCCGAGGTGCCGGGCGATCCGGGCGGACATCTGCCCGATCGGCCCCAGGCCGGTGACCAGGATGGTGTCACCGGGTTCGACATCGGCGTACTTCGCGGCCTGCCAGGAGGTGGTCAGCACGTCGGACAGGAACAGGTAACGCTCGTCGGGGTGGCCGTCCGGCACCTTGATCGGGCCGAAGTGGGCCTGCGGCACCCGGAGGTACTCGGCCTGGCCGCCGGGGACCTGGCCGTACAGCTTGGTGTACCCGAACAGGGCGGCGCCCTTGCCCTGGTCACGGACCTGCGTGGTCTCGCACTGGGCGAAGAAGCCGCGGGAGCACATCCAGCAGTGCCCGCAGGAGATGTTGAACGGGATCACCACCCGGTCGCCCGGCCGGATGTGGGTCACCTCGGGGCCGACCTCCTCGACGATGCCCATCGGCTCGTGGCCGAGGACGTCGCCCTTGTCGAGGTACATCCCCAGGACGTCGTACAGATGCAGGTCGGAACCGCAGATCGCGGTCGACGTGACCCGGATGATGGCGTCCGTCGGCTCTTCGATCTTCGGGTCGGGAACGTTCTCCACGGACACCTTTCCGGTGCCCTGCCAGGTCAGTGCTCGCATACTTCGGGCTTGCCCGATGGAACCCGTTCCAATCCTCATGCGCCCGGAGATCGTGAACAGCGGCCCACGATCTCCATCCGTCGATCCCGCCGCACCGCCGCCCATCGGCAGGTTGCTGCGGAACGGGCGGCTGCGCGGTGGGCGGCCCGGCGGCTGCGGGGATGAGCATTCGCGTCAGCCTGCTGCTTTCGCTGCCTCCGAGAGCCGGCTGGACAGCGTCTCCAGCCGATCACAAAGCCTCCGGGATCCATCTCCGCTTCTCCGCCGATCGGGTTCTCTCTTATATTGCGGTTCACGGAGATAAATCCGGAAAAGGTGGGCTCAGTGCTGTCGCCGGCTCAACGCGAGGGCCGCGGCCTCACGGACGAAGCCGCTCGGGTCGGCGAGGAGCAGGGTCAGGACCTTGTCGGGGTACGGGACGAGATGTACCGCCGTCCCCGCCACCCGATGCCGGACCGTCACGTCGGCATCGACGGCCCGGGCGGCGACCAGCGACTCCCACCGCCCGGTGATGTCACCGGCGGTAGCCAGCCCGCTCAGGACGGCAGCCCGCACACCCGGGTCCGGGTCCTCGGCCAGCGACCGGATCCGCGCCTCCGCCCGCGGGTTCTGGTCGACCAGCTTGGCCAGGGCTTTCGCGGCCTGGGCGCGCCGCCGCGGGTCCTCCGAGGCGGCCTCCGTCAGCAGGACACGGGCTGCCTGCTCGCCGCCGATCTCACCGAGCGCTGCCTGGGCCCGGTCACGGACCGCCGGGTCGTCGTCGCGCAGCATCATCCGCAACGTCGCCTGCGCCGGGCCGTCGTCGTCATTCTCGCCACGGCCGAGGCGGCCCAGGGCGTACGCCAGCCGCCGCCGGATCCCCGGCTCGGGATCGGTGACCAAAGGGCTGAGCGGTGCGACGGCCGCGCGGTCGCCCTGGTGGGTGAGCAGGGTGATCGTGGCGGCCCGTACCGCCGGATCCTGGTCCTGCAAACCGCTGACCAGCAGGGTGAAGGCGTCCGGAAGGTCCGCGAGGGCCTCGAGCGCCAGCACCCGGATCCCCGGATCCGGGTCGGAGGCGACCCCGCCGAGCAGCGAGACGTCGTCCGGCTCGGCAACCGGCCGGATCAGGCGCAGTGCGGCGGCGCGCTCCCCGGACGCCTCGTTGCTGATCATGTCGGTGAGCAGCCGCCGGGCCGTGCCGGGATCGGCTCCGATCAGGTCGTCGATGGTCTCGTTCAGCAGGTACTGGTCACCCAGATCGATCTCGGCCGCCGCGACCAGATCGGGCAGAACGACCGTTCCGGCCACGTCGGCGAGCAGGAGGGCGGTCAGGTCGCGGCCGTCCGCGTCGCCCCGGCTGACGAACTCGGCCAGCCGCTGCCGCAGCACACCCGGCAGGACGTCGGCGGCGGCAGCGGTCACCGTGCCGACGACGAGAGCGACGGTGTCCCGATCGACGGCAAGGTGTTCGGCGTGCTCATGGAGGCGCCGCAACGCCTCACCCGGCTCCATCACCGGCCTACTCTCACACACCGCCACCACCTCGTCAGCGCGAGGCCGACGGAGGTGGTGGCGGTAGACGGGCGGAGTCGGTGGGCGGCAGGCGCTGATGGAACGCGCCGGTGGGCGGTGGGTGGTGGCGGTGGAGCAGACGGCGGACGGTGACGGTGGAGCGCGAAGGTCGTCAGTCGATGGAGTAGGCGAGGTTGGGGCGCAGCCAGCGCTCGACCTCGCCCACCGGAACGCCACGGCGGGCCGCGTAGTCCTCGATCTGGTCCTTGCCGAGGCGGCCGACGGTGAAATACTTCGCGTCGGGGTGGGCGAAGATCAGGCCGCTGACGGCGGCGGCGGGGGTCATCGCGAACGACTCGGTCAGGCCCACCCCGATCGCGGAGGTGCCGAGCAGCTCGAAGAGGTCCTTCTTCTCGCTGTGGTCCGGGCAGGCGGGGTAGCCGAGGGCCGGCCGGATGCCCCGGAACCGTTCGGCGTGCAGGTCCTCGATGACCGGCTGGGCGTCCGGCTCGAACCAGTCGCGGCGGGCCTTGAGGTGCAGGTATTCGGCGAACGCCTCGGCCAGCCGGTCGGCCAGGGCCTTGACCATGATGGCCCGGTAGTCGTCGTGTTCGGCCTCGTAACGAGCCGCCAGTTTCTCGGCGCCGTGGATGGCGACCGCGAACCCGCCCAGGTGGTCCCCGGCGGGGGCGATGTAGTCGGCGAGGCAGCGGTTGGCACGGCCGGCCGGCTTCTCGGTCTGCTGGCGCAGCATCGGGAACGACGCCCCGTTCGCCAGTTTGATGTCGTCGCCGTCGGCGTGCGCGGGCCAGAACCCGTAGAGGCCGCGGGCCTGGAACGAGCCCTCGGCGATGATCTGGTCGAGCAGCGTGTTGGCGTCGTCGAACAGTTCCTTGGCGACCGGCTGTTGCAGGATCGCCGGGTACTTGCCCTTGAGTTCCCAGGCCAGGAACAGGAACTGCCAGTCGATCAGGGTGCGCAGTTCGGCGATGGTGGGCGCGACCTCGCGTACCCCGGTGAACTTCGGGGTGGGCAGGTCCTCGAAGTCGATCTTCTCCTGGTTGGCGCGGGCCTGGGCGAGGGTGAGCAGCGGCTGGGAGTGGCGCTGCTCGTGCTGGACCCGCAGGCGTTCCTGCTCGGTGCGGTTGGCCTCGTCGAGTTTCTGCGCGCGGGCCGGGTCGAGCAGGTCGGAGACGACGCCGACGACCCGGGAGGCATCGAGCACGTGTACGGTCGGCGCCTCGTACGCCGGAGCGATCCGCACCGCCGTGTGCTGCTTGGACGTGGTCGCCCCGCCGATCAGCAGCGGCATCTTGAGGCCGCGCCGCTGCATCTCGGCGCCGACCGCGACCATCTCGTCCAGCGACGGCGTGATCAGGCCGGACAGGCCGATCACGTCGGCGCCCTCGGCCACCGCGGTGTCCAGGATCTTGGCGGCCGGGACCATCACGCCGAGGTCGATCACGTCGTAGTTGTTGCAGCCGAGGACCACGCCGACGATGTTCTTGCCGATGTCGTGGACGTCGCCCTTGACCGTGGCGAGGACGACCTTGCCCTGGCCGCGGGCGCCTTCCTCCTTCTCGTCCTCCATGAACGGCAGCAGGTAGGCGACGGACCGTTTCATCACGCGGGCGCTCTTGACCACCTGCGGCAGGAACATCTTGCCGGAGCCGAACAGGTCACCGACGATGCCCATGCCGTTCATCAGGGGGCCTTCGATGACATCGAGCGGCCGGGGCAGCTTGAGCCGGGCCTCCTCGGTGTCGGCCTCGATGAAGTCGACGATGCCGTGCACGAGGGCGTGGCTGAGCCGTTCCTCGACGGGAGCCTCGCGCCAGGACAGGTCGACCTCGCGCTTGGCGGCGGAGCCGGTGACCGTCGAGGCGAACGTGACCAGCCGGTCGGTGGCGTCCGGGCGGCGGTCGAAGATCACGTCCTCGACGAGTTCCAGCAGGTCGGCGGGGATGTCCTGGTAGACGGCGAGCTGGCCGGCGTTGACGATGCCCATGTCCAGCCCCGCCTTGACGGCGTGGAACAGGAACGCCGAGTGCATCGCCTCCCGCACGATGTCGTTGCCGCGGAAGGCGAAGGACAGGTTCGAGATGCCGCCGGACGTACGGGCTCCGGGGCACCTCTCCTTGATCAGCGGGAGCGCCTCGATGAAGTTCTTCGCGTACCCGTTGTGCTCGGCGATGCCGGTCGCGACCGCGAGCACGTTCGGGTCGAAGATGATGTCGGTCGGGTCGAACCCGTCCCCGACCAGCAGGTCGTAGGCGCGGGCGCAGATCTCGACCTTGCGCTCGGTGGTGTCGGCCTGGCCCTGCTCGTCGAAGGCCATCACCACCACGCCGGCGCCGAAGTCGCGGATCCGGCGGGCCTGGTCGAGGAAGGGACCCTCACCCTCCTTGAGGCTGATCGAGTTGACGACGCCCTTGCCCTGCACGCACTTGAGGCCGGCCTCGAGCACCGAGAACTTCGAGCTGTCGACCATGATCGGGATCCGGGCCACCTCGGGCTCGGTCGCGATCAGGTTCAGGAAGGTGACCATGGCCCGCTCGCTGTCGAGCAGGTCGGCGTCCATGTTCACGTCGAGCAGGTTGGCGCCGCCGCGCACCTGCTCCAGGGCCACGTCGACGGCGGCCTGGTAGTCGTCGGCCTCGATGAGCCGGCGGAACTTGGCCGAGCCGGTGACGTTGGTCCGCTCGCCGATCATCACGAACCCGGTGTCCGGGCCGATCGCGAACGGCTCCAGACCGCTGAACCGGGTGGTCGGCGCGAGCGGGTCGATGACCCGCGGGGTGGCGCCGGCCACCGAGGAGGCGATCGCCGCGATGTGCGCCGGGGTGGTGCCGCAGCAGCCGCCGACGATGTTGACCAGGCCGTCCGTGGCGAATCCGGCGAGCAGCTCACCGGTCTCGGCGGGCTGCTGGTCGTAGCCGCCGAACGCGTTCGGCAGGCCGGCGTTCGGGTGCGAGGCGACGAAGACGTCAGCGACCCGGGCCAGGTCGGCGACGTGCGGCCGCATCTCAGCGGCGCCGAGCGAGCAGTTCACCCCGACGACCAGCGGCTGCGCCCGCTCGATGGTGCGCCAGAACGCCTCCACGGTCTGTCCGGAGAGGGTACGGCCGGAGATGTCGAGGAACAGTGAGATCCACAGCGGGATCTCCGGCGCCACCTCGCGGGCCGCCGCGATCGCTGCCTTCGCGTTCAGCGTGTCGAAGATCGTCTCGATCAGGAAGAGGTCGACGCCGCCCTCGGCCAGCGCCGAGAGCTGCTCCACATAGGCCGCCTTGACCTGGTCGAACGTGACCGCGCGGTAGGCCGGGTCGTCGACCTTCGGCGAGATCGAGAGCGTCACGTTGAGCGGGCCCACCGACCCGGCCACGAACCGCGGGCGGCCGTCCCGTTCGACGGCCTCGTTCACCGCCTGCCGGGCGAGCCGGGCGCCCTGCACGTTCATCTCCCGCACCAGGTGCTCCAGGCCGTAGTCGGCCTGGGCGATGCTGGTCGCCGTGAACGTGTTGGTGGTGGTGATGTCGGCGCCGGCCGCCAGGTATTGCCGGTGGACGTCGAGGATCACGTCGGGGCGGGTCAGGATCAGCAGGTCCGGGTCGCCGGTGACGTCTTTCGGGTGGTCCGCCGGGATCAGGTCGCTGCGGTAGTCCTCCGGGGCGAGTTTCGCGCCCTGCAGCATGGTGCCCCAGGCTCCGTCGAGCACCAGGATCCGCTCGGCGAGCAGTCCGCGCAGTTCAGAAACCGTTCCAGTCAACGCAACACCTCCGAGATGAGTCGGAGGCGCCCTTGTTTCGGGTGGTTCACCGGCCGAGCGTGACGGGAGGGCCCGCTGCAGCGCCTCTCGGCCGGAGAACCCACGATACCGACTCTTTCACTTCGCGTCCGCGTAGGCACCAACCACTGAGACGTCCAGAGGGAAACGGACCGTGGTCGCGCCGAACAGCAGGCGGCCCGCGGCCAGCCCGCTCTCCCGGACCGCCGCGGCCACGTCCTCGGCCTGGTCGGCGGGGCAGTGCACCACCACCTCGTCGTGCACGAACAGCACCAGTTCGGCGGCGGTGCCGCGCAGCGCGGTCCGGAGTGTGGCGAGCAACACAAGAGCCCATTCGGCGGCGGTCGCCTGGATGACGAAGTTACGGGTGAACCGTCCCCGCGCCCGGCCGGGTGGCGGCGCCACCTCCTCCGGCGGCTCCAGACCGTCGGCCTGTCCCGCGCCGGACGCGGGTGGGCAGGTGCGGCCCAGCCAGGACCGGACCAGGCCACCGGCCTCGCCGGTCCGGGCGGCTGCCTCCACGTATTCAAAAGCGGTCGGGTAGTGCCGGCGCAGCACCGCCAGGGCCGGGACCGCGTCGCCGCCGGTCTGCCCGTACATCGCGCCGAGCAGGGCCAGCTTGGCCTTGGCCCGGTCGCCGTCGAACGCGTCGGCGGCCAGGGCGGCGTAGAGGTCACCCGCGGCGGCGGCCCGGGCCAGCCTGGCGTCACCGGAGACCGCGGCCAGCACCCGCGGCTCCAGCTGGCCGGCGTCGGCGACCACGAACCGCCAGCCCGGATCGGCGATCACGGCGCGGCGGACCACCTTGGGCACCTGCAGGGCGCCGCCGCCCCGGGTCGCCCAGCGGCCGGAGACCACGCCACCGGGCACGTACTCCGGGCGGAACCGGCCGTCACGCACCCACGCGTCGCACCACGACCAGCCGTGCGCCGTCCAGATCCGGTAGAGCTCCTTGAACTCCAGCAACGGGGCGACGGCCGGATGATCCACCCCGCGCAGCACCCAGCGGCGGGTGTTCGGCACGTCGACGCCCGCCCGGTGGAACGCGCGGACCACCTCGGCGGGCGAGTCGGGGTGCAGGTCACGGGTGCCGAACGCGGCGTTGATCGCGGCGGTCAGCTCGGCCAGGCGGCGGGGCGGGCCGACCGGCTGCGGCGCTCCGAGCAGCTCGCGCAGCAGCTCGTCGTGGATGTCGGCGCGCCAGGGCAGGCCGGTGTGGCCCATCTCGGCGGCGATCAGGGCGCCGGCCGACTCGGCGGCGACGAGCATCCGGAAACGGCCGGGACGGCCGGTCTCGTGGAGGCGGCGGGTCTGGTCCTCGTACACCGCAAGGAGGTCTTTGATCTCGGCCTGCTGAGCGGGGACCGCGTCGAAGAGGGCCGCCTGCGCGAAGCCCGGCGGCTCGGCCTCCGGCCGGAGCCGGTCCGCGGGAACCGGAAGCCCGCGAAGCCGGGCGAGGGCGGCGGCGAGCCCGCGCGGCGCGCCCCAGTGACCGGCGTGACCCAGCAGCAGCGCCTCGGTCAGCTCCAGATCGTGACAGCGGGCGACCCGGACCCCGGCGCGCAGCAGTGCCGGATAGACGTCGGCGGTGGCGGCCCAGAGCCAGCGGGGCTGCTCGGCCGCCTCCCGCTCGGTGATCTCGGCGGCCAGGTCGGCGACGTGCCACTGATCGCCGGCGTGCCGGGCCAGACGGCCACCACGACCGTCCGGATCCGGCACCACAGCGATCAGCACCAGGTCATTGTCACCCGGGGGTATGACACTTACTTATGGGCCACGATCAAGAGCAACAGCGGGTCCGGCATCAACTCGCTACGCTCGCCGATGCCGTCCTACTTCACTGCCCCCGCCGTGAGGCCCGCCTGGATCTGACGCTGGAAGATCGCATAGACGATGATCATCGGGATGATGCTCAGGGTCAGGGCGGCGAACAGCGTCGACCACTCCGCGTGATAACCCGCCTGGGTGGAGATGTTGGCGATGCCCTGGGTGAGCACCCACTTCTCCTCCGCGCCCTGCCCCTGCATGATCACCAGCGGCAGGAGGTACTGGTTCCACTGCCCGACGATGTTGAAGATCGTGATGCTGACCAGGCCGGACTTCGCCATCGGCATCATGATCTGGAAGAACTTGCGGGTGTGCGAGGCGCCGTCCATGGTCGCGGCCTCGTCGATCTCGTGCGGCAGCGTCTTGAAGAAGGCGGCCAGGAAGAACACCGTGAACGGCAGCGAGTAGGCGATGTAGACCAGGATCAGGCCGACGTACGAGTTCAGCAGCCCCATGTTCTTGAGGATGTGGAACAGCGGCGCCAGCGCCATGAACGTCGGGAACGCCAGCCCGGACACGAACAGGTAGTAGATGACCCGGTTGCCGAAGAACGTGTACCGGGCCAGCACGTACGCGGCCATCGCCCCGAACAGCATGGTCCCCGCGGTGGCCACGAGCACCACGAACACGCTGTTCAGGAAGTACTGGCCGATGTGCGCCTGGTTCCACGCGGAGATGTAGGTCTCCAGCGAGAAGGTGGCCGGCAGCGCGAACGGCTCGCCCAGGAAGATCTCGGTGTTGCTCTTGAACGAGGCCAGCACCACCCAGATCAGCGGGCCGGCGGTGACCAGCGCCCAGAAGATCAGGGCGACGTGGGCGAGGCCGTTGAAGGCGCGGACCTCGCGGTGGGTGTCCGATTTCTTCGCGGCGGCCGTCGAGGAGGGGGCCGCGGTCAGAGTCGTCATGTGCGGGCCTCTCAGACGGCTTCGCGGCGGGTGACGCGCAGGGTCAGCGCGGCGAAGGTCAGGGTCAGGAAGAACAGCACCACGCCGAGGGCGGAGGCATAGCCGACCTGGGAGTACTCGAAGGTGTTGCGGTAGATCATCATGGCCAGCACCGAGGTCGCGCCGTCCGGCCCGCCGCGGTCCACGGTCATGATGTTGACCAGGGCGAACGCGTCGAACGCGGCGATCCCGAGGTAGATCCAGCCGGTCTGGATGGTGTTCCAGAGCAGCGGCACGGTGATCCGGAAGAAGAGGGTGACGCGGGTGGCGCCGTCCAGCGCGGCGGCCTCGTACACCTCGTGTTCGATCGAGCCCATCCCGGCCGAGAACAGCACCACGTAGAAGCCGACGGCCTGCCAGACCAGGACGGCGAGGATGCAGGTCAGCGCCCAGCGCTCGTCGGCCAGGAACAGCCACGGCGACCACGAGTCCGGGAAGAGACCGTTGAGCATGCCGCTCTTGTCCGAGGCGAACACCCGGCCGAAGATCACCGCGACGATGGCGAGGGCCATCAGCTGCGGGAAGAAGAAGATCACCCGGTAGAACTTGGAGCCCCACACACCGCGGGTCATGCCGCCCTTGGAGCCGCCGCCGACGTTCAGCAGGAACGCGAAGACCAGGGCCAGCGCGATCGTCACGATCGGCAGCAGGATCAGCAGGTAGCCGTTGTGCAGCAGGGACTTGGTGAACAGCGGGTCGTCGACGAGCTTGGCGAAGTTGTCGAACCCGACGTACTTGATCGGGCCGAAACCGGACCAGCTGGTGAACGCCAGCTGGAAGGTCTGGATGTACGCCGCCACCACGAAGATGGCGTAGAGCGCCACGGGCACGGCGAGGAAGCCGATGATGAAGGGATACTTACCGTGCCGCATGGCGCTCTACCTTCGTCCTCTACTAGCTACGGGTCTGCTTCTGGACCGCGGAGTCCTTGGCCACCGCCTGGGAGGCCGCCTCCATCCGGTCGCAGAACTTCTGCGCGTCGCCGCCCTTGAACATCAGGTCGTTGACCGCGCTCAGCGACTCGTCGTTGAGCTTCTTGTACCAGGTGTCGAACAGGTAACCCATGAAGACGTCCTTGCCGGCCTTGCCGAGCGCCTCGTTGGCGCTGGTCAGGCCGGGGGACAGCTCGACGCCGTCGGCGGCGCCGGTCACCACGGTCAGCGACTTGGTGAGCTTGGTGAACTCGGTCGCGGCCGCCTTCGACAGCATGACCCGCAGGTACTCCATGCCGCCACGGGGGTTCTTGCCCTTGGACGAGGCGAAGTAGATCTCGCCGGCCGCGGCGTTCAGGGCGGCCGCCGGAAGCTGGTCGGACGAGGTGACGCTCGGGTACGGCGCCACCGCGTACTTGAAGCCCGGCGGGGTGTCCTTGGACTGCTCGTTCTCCAGCCAGGAGCCGCACGGGTAGAAGGCGACCTTGTCCTGGTTCTGGCGCAGCTGGACCTCGGTGTGCTTGAGGCCGAGGAACGACTTGTCCAGGTACTTGTTGCCGATCTCGCCCCAGGCCTTCGCGGCCTCCAGGACGGCCGGGGCGGTCCACGCGCCGGCCTTCAGGTTGTCGATGTCCTTCAGGACCTGCTCGGTGCCGATCTTGCCGGCGCTGGTGAGCAGGGCCCGGACCATGTAGTACGCCGCGTTCGCGCCGGCGTAGCCGAACGGGACGATGCCCGCGGCCTTGATCTTGTCGCACAGGGCGGTGAAGTCGGCCCAGGTGGCCGGGATCGCCCAGTTGTTCTTCTTGAACAGCTCGGCGTTGTACCACATGCCGAAGACGGTGTACGAGTAGTTCACCGCGTACGGCTTGCCGTTGTAGCTGCCCCACTCCAGCGTGCCGGGGACCAGGGTCTCGGCCACGGTCTTGCCGGCGACGTCGAAGGACGGGGCGGCGTACAGCTCGGTGAGGTCCTGGGCCTGGCCCGCGGCGACGATCGCGCCGAAGTCCATCATCTTCGCGCCCGAGTTGTTGATCATGTCGGGGGCGTCGCCGGCGTTGAGCCGCGGCTGGACCGTGGTCGCGATCTCCTGCGTCGCCGAGTACTTGACCTCGGACTCCGGCCACTTCTTCTTGTACATCGGGGTGTCGACGTCGGTGGCGTACTTGGTGCCCAGACCGCCGTCGAAGATGACGATCTCGACCGGCAGCTTCGGGTCGATGCCGAGCGGGTTGTCCGCCGACTTGGTGCCGGTCGCCTGGGTGGTGGGCTCCTCGGCGCCACCGCCGACGCAGGCGCCGAGCAGGCCGGCCGCCGGGGTCGCCGCCAGGCCGACCGCGGCGGCACGACGCAGCACGGTACGGCGGTCGAGCTCGGATTTCGTTATCTCAGACATCGATGTCCTTTCGGGTTGTGAACGTCAGCCCTTGACCGCGCCGGCGGTGAGACCGGAGGCGATGTTGCGCTGGACGGCGAGGAAGAAGATCACGACAGGGATGGAGGTGATGATCGCGCCCGCCATCAGCGGACCCCAGTAGGTGCCCCGGCTCGTCTGGTTCTGCATCAGCCAGGCCATCAGGTTCTGGTGCTCGGGATCGTTGAGCGTGTTGATGATGATGAACTCGTTCCAGGCCTGGATGAAGCCGTAGACCGAGGTGGCGACCAGGCCCGGCCCGGTGAGCGGCAGAATGACCCGCCAGAACACCTGGGCCCGGGTGCAGCCGTCGATCATCGCGGCCTCGTCGAGCTCCCGGGGGATGCCGGCGATGAAGCCGCGCAGCGTCCACACCGTGTACGGCAGCAGCAGCACCACGTAGACCAGCGTCACGCCGATGATGCTGTCACCGGTCAGTTCCGCGCTCTGCAGCATCAGGAAGATCGGGATCAGCAGGGCGACGAACGGTACCAACTGCACCGCCAGGACCACCAGGATGATCGCCCGCCTGCCGTAGAACCGGAACCGGGCCACCGCGAGCGCCGCCAGGAAGCCGATGATCAGCGAGAACAGCACCGCCACGGCGGTCACGACGATCCCGTTGACCAGCGACGCCTTGAAGTTCGGCGCGTTGAACGCGGAGGTGAAGTTGTCCAGAGTGGGGGCTTCCGGGATGAAGGTCGGGGTGAAGCTGGACCACTCGGTCTGCGGCTTGAACGACGTGACGAGCACCCAGTAGACCGGGAAGAACATCACGATGGAGAAGACCACGCCGCCGAAGTTGGCGAAGAAGGTGCCGATCGGGCTGCGCCCGACGCTGAGAGTGCCCTGGTCGGCGGCCATCAGTCCACCTCTCCGATCTTGAACATCTGGCGGATGTAGACCGCCATCGCGCCCAGCAGCAGAAGCACGGTGATCACCGAGATCGCCGAGCCGAGGCCGTACTTGTTCTGCGCGAACGCCTGGACGTACGAGTACGTGGCGAGCGTCTGGAACTCCGGCTCCGGTTTACCGTCGCGCATCACCCAGTTCTGGGTGAACAGCCCGAAGTTCCAGATCACCGACAGGGTCGTCACGATCACCAGCAGCGGCTTGAGGATCGGCACGATGATCGCCTTGAACGACTGCCAGGCGTTGGCGCCGTCCACGGTCGCCGCCTCCAGCAACTCCTTCGGCACCTGGGTGAGGCCGGCGTTCAGGGTGATCGCCAGGAACGGGACACCCGCCCAGACCACGCAGGAGGTGATCACGATCCAGCCCTGGGTGGGGGTGAAGAACCAGGAGTGGTTCTGGAAGTCGACGCCCGGCAGCTTGTCGATCAGGTAGTTGAGGACGCCGACATCGGAGTCCGTCATCATCTTGAACACCTGCGCCTGCACCAGCGCCGGCAGCGCCCAGACGAACATCATCGCGACGATCATCATGAGCCGGACCGTCTTGCTGACCCGGCGCATCAGCAGCGCGACGCCCAGGCCGATCAGCACGGTGAGCAGCACCGAGACGGCGGTGAAGAGGATCGTACGCCGCACGACCGCCCAGAACGCCGAGTCGGTCAGCACATCCAGGTAGTTGTCCAGGCCGGCGAACGGCGCCGTGGCGCCGGTCCAGAGCTGCTTGAGCCCGTACTCCTGGAAGGAGAGCACGATCATCCGGCCCATCGGGTAGGCCAGCAGCGCGGCCAGCAGCGCCAGCGCCGGGCCGGCCAGCAGCCAGGGCAGGCCCTTGCCGGTTCCGCGCCGTCGCCTCCGGGTGGCCGGCGGGCGCGGGCTCTCCTGTACGGGAGCCGGCGGAGTCTCCACGGCGTACATCTGTTCTTCCTCTCCTCGAGAGGCCCACCCGCCCGCCTCGGCGTCGAGGCGGGCGGGCAGGACCCGGATCAGCCGTTGAGGATCTTGGCGATCTGCTCGTCAGCGGCGGCGGAGGCGTCCGCGACCGACTTCTTGCCGGTCAGGATGTCCGACAGCATGTTCTGCAGCACGTTGGCCTTCTCCACGTCGGCCCACTTGCCGGAGTTCGGCACCGCCCAGCTGTTCTTGGCGGCCTCGGCGCCGACCTTCAGCGCCGGGTTGTCGGTGACGGCCTGGTCGAGCATCGCGGTGGCGTTCGGCAGCGCGTTCGCCTTGATCAGGCCCTTCATCGAGGTGCTGTCGGTGAAGTACTTGATCCACTGCGCGGCGAGCTCCTGGTTCTGGCTCTTCAGCGGCACACCGACGTTGGAGCCACCGAGCAGCGACGGGATGCCCGGCATCGGCGCGGCGGCCAGCTTGCCCTTGACCGGGGTGTCGACCAGCGGGGAGTTGGCGTCGTTCGGGTCCTTGCGGACCTGCTCGGCCGATCCCTGCTCCCAGCCGCTGCCGTAGAACATGCCGGCCTTACCCTGGCTGAACACCAGGTACTGGTCCGCCTCATCCTTGGTGACGTCAGCCTTCGAGTACTTCTTGACCAGGTCGATCCACTTGTTCAGGCCCTCCTGCGAGGCCGGCGTGGAGAGCTGGCCGGCCCACTTGTCGCCCTCCTTCTTGGCGATGTCGCCACCGTTGGCCTTGACCCAGGACATCGCGGCGTACCAGTAGCGGCCCGGCATGTAGACGGCGCCGAACTTCGGGTCCTTGTTCGCGGCCTGCACCTTCTCGGCGCCCGCGACGAAGTCCTCGTAGGTCTTCGGGGCCTCGACGCCGGCCGCCTTGAACAGGTCGGTGCGGTAGATCAGCACGCGGGCGCCGGCGTAGTACGGCACGCAGAAGGTCTTGCCGTCCTTCTCGCAAGCGCCGGAGAGGCCCGGCAGCCAGGTCGCGGAGTTCTCGAAGGTGTCCTTCTTGACCTCGGCGAACGCCTCCGCGTCGACGTACTTCGGGAACTGGGTGTTGCCGAGCTCGACCACGTCCGGGACGTCCGAGCCGGCCAGCGACGCGTCCAGCTTGGTGAGCACGTTCGCCCACTGCTGGTACTCGACGGTCACGTTGGCGCCGGTGGCGTCGGTGAACCGCTTGCTGGCGTCGTCGACGACGCTCTTCCAGCCGCTCTGGGCGTCGACCATCAGCCAGACCTTGATGGTCTTGCCCTTGCCGTCGACCTTGCCGTCGGCCGAGACGGTGCCACCGCTGTTGTCACCGCTGGAGCCGCACGCGGCGGTGCCGAGCAGCGAGGCGGCGAGCGCCGCCGCGATCGCAATCTTGCGCTTCACAGTTCCTCCCGAGGGATTTTCAATCTTTGAGAAAGGGGTTCAGCTGTCTTTCGCGGCCTTGTGCCCGTGGACCGCCTGGGCGGTGCGCTGGAACGCGGCGTGCGAACGTTCGTGGGTGCGTTGTGCGACGGCGACGTACAGCAGGTCGAGCACGACCAGCTGCGGGTGCCGTGCGCTGAGCGCGTCCGGCCGGAAGGTCGTCGCCTGGGTAGCGGTGAGCAGGACGATGTCCGCCAACTCGGCCAGCGGGGAACGGGGGAAGCTGGTGAGCGCGATGGTGGTGGCGCCCCGGCTGCTCGCCTCCGCGAGCAGCTCGATCGTCTCGCCGGTCTCGCCACTATGCGAGATGCTGAGCGCGACGTCGCCGGGCCTCGACAGGGCGGCGCTGGCCAGACCGTTGTGCACGTCGGTCCAGGCCCACACCGGGATGCCGATGCGGTGCAGACTGAACTGCATCTCCTCGCCGACCAGCGCGCTTCCGCTGGCGCCGAAGATGTTCACTCGCGACGCGGCGGCGATCGCCACCGCGGCCCGCTCCACCTCGCCCAGGTCGAGCAGCGTGGCGGTGTCGTGCATGGCCCGGGTGTCGGACGCCATGATCTGCCCGAGGACCCGCTCGAGGGGGTCGCTCGGCTGGATCTCGCGGCCGATGTCCACGGTCCAGCCGGCCGAGCGGGCCCGGCCGGTCTCCGCCGCGATGCCGAGGCGAAGGTCCGCGTACCCGTCGAACCCGACCGCCCGGCAGAACCGGGTGATCGTCGCCGGCGAGGTTCCGCTGCGCTCGGCGAGTTCGACGATGGTGGCCCGGGAGGCCGCGGCGGGGTCGGCGAGCACCTGCTCGGCCACCCGCTGCAGCGCCCCGGTGAAATCCGGCAGAAGGGACCGCACGTGAGCGAGGACGCCGTCAGCGATTCGCTCACCCCCGATCGCGGCCTGATCGCTCCCGTTACGGGCAGCCTGGTCGCGAACCAGGGAGGTGGTCACCGCGGTCGACGCGGCGCCGTCCATCTCCGGCTCAGCCATCGGACACCCTTTCAGGAAGGACTGTTTACTGTCGCGGTAAAAGTTCTTACTAAGGGCCCCTTCCTGTCAAGGCTGTGAAGGAAGTTTTCAGATCGTTACCGCCGCGGGCCGGTTTCGGGCGGCCGGATGACTGTCATCGATCCCTAAATAGCCGTTACGACGTGACCGCCATCACATGTCCGGCTTAAGACCGATTTCCACCGGGTCCGTTCGGGTGACCTCGACTCGACCGCCAGGGCTACGCGAGGTAGGCCGATCAGGCAATCTCCGTCACGCGGCGAAATGTAGCCGTTACTCGAGAAACAAGATCAAAATAATTTCCGGTACGGGCTCGCACGCCGCCGGCGACCACCCATGCACGCCACATCCGGATCCGCGAGCGCGCGGCCACCCCCGGCGGCGACCGGATGCGTCATCCTTATGGCCGGAATTCTTCCCTTTGCTGAGCATTTTCGGAGTGCCGTGGAAACATCAGGATGATTGCACCGCAATCCAGGAGAAAAGGCATGCGCCCGGTCATCACTTCCGTCCTGATCACGGCCCTCACGGCCGCTTCGACAGCCGCTCCCGCACACGCCGCGGTCCGGTTCGACTTCGCCGACGGCACCGGCTCGGTGGACGCCGTGGACCTCCGGCAGAGCCTCGGGTGGGACGAGCCGACGCTGCGGGCCCGGGCGGCGGACCTGAAGTTCACCAAGGGCACGCTGATCCAGGACGTCTACGCGGTCGTCTGCGGCCCGTCCGGCACCCCGCCGGTGCGGAGCGTGCACGCCCGCCAGTTCGCCACCGAGTTCCTGACCCGGACGATCGACCACGGCCCGAAGGGCGAGATCCGCGCGATCCGTCTCACCGGCCCCGACGCGGGCATCTCCGGCACCACCGCCCCACCGACCCCGGGCCACCCCTGCCCCACCACGCCGCCCCCCGCCGCCGCCGGGACAGTCCCGCCGCGCGGGGGAACCGGCAAAGCCGTACCCGCTCCCCCGGGCATGGTCAGCTCCGCGGTCGTCGTGTCGACGACGACCACGCTGACGCTGACCGTGAAATCAGGCGACGTGAGCCGCGACCTGATGGAGACCCGAACCGGCCCGCTGATCCCGGACTGAGGTCACCCCGGTCCGCTGCGCGGTCAGGGGGCGGTGTCGTGGACGGCCTGGGCGAAGACCTCGGAGCGGTGCTCGAAGTTGCGGAAACGGCCGTAACTCGGGGCGGCCGGCGACAACAGCACCACCCCGCCGGCCGGCGTGATCTCGCGGGCCAGGCGGACCGCGTCGACCAGGTCCTCGGCCGGTTCGGTGCGGACCCGCGGCAGCCGGGCGAGGGCCTCCAGGATCCGGGGCCCGCTGTCCGGCAGTCCGATCACGGTGAGTTCGCGGGCGGCGAGGAACTCTCGTAACGGTGAGTAGTCGAGCCCGCGATCACTGCCGCCGACCAACACGGTGAGTGGCCGGTTCTCGTAGGCCTCGATGGCGTGCATGGCCGCGTACGGGCTGGTCGACAGGGTGTCGTCGACGAACGTCAGGCCGGACGGGTCCTCGATCTCGGCGAGCCGGTGCGGCAGCCCCCGGAACGACCGGACCGCCGCCTCCAGAGCCGCCCGCTCCCCCGGCACGTCGACGCCCATGCCGTCCAGCACGGCCAGCGCGACGCACAGGTTGCCCTCGTTGTGCCGGCCCTTCAGCGCGAGCGCGTCCCGGCTGAACAGGGCCTCGTCACTGCACCACACCAGGCCGTCCTCGACCCGGAACCGGGAGTCCTCCGCGGCTGCCGGGACGGGCGGGAAACGGTTCGCGTCGGTGACGCCGCGGATCTCGTCGCGCAGCCGTTTGTCGGTGCCGTTGACCACGATCAGCTCGGGCCCGTACGCCAGAAGATTTAGTTTGTCCCGATAATATTCACGCTCGCCACCGTGCGCGTCGAGGTGCTCGGGGAACAGCGACGTGACGACCGCCACCCGGGGCGAATCGGTCAGGTCGGCGCACTGGTAACTGGACAGCTCGAGCACGTAAAGCTCGGCCTCGGGCATGTCGAGCAGCGGCACCCCGATGTTCCCGCCGTACGCGTTCGGCTTCCCGACCGCCGCCAGCAGGTGACTGATCAGGCTGGACGTGGTGCTCTTGCCCTTGCTGCCGGTCACCCCGACGGTCCGGGCGGCGTTGTCGGCCATCCACAGCGCGCTGCCGCCGGTCACGGTGATCCCGCGCTCGCGGAGCTGGATCATGTACGGGTGGGTGGACGGCACCCCCGGCGACCGCACCACCACGTCCGCGCTGGCCAGGGCCGCGAAGGCGTGTTCCCCCCCGGCCAGCGGCGCGAGCTCCGCCAGCTCGCCGGTCCAGTCGACGGACAGGTAATTGGCGCTGTCGTCGACGGCGATCAGCCGGGACGGCTCGTGCCGGGCGATCGCGGTCACCGCGGCCCGGCCCTCCCGGCCGGTCCCCCAGACCGCCACCGAGCGGCCACGCAGATCTGCCAGGCGCACGTCGTCTCCTCCGGTGAGTCCCGTCCCCGGCGCTGTTCCGCCGGACGAACTAATATTGCCCGTCGGCCAGATGACAGGAGTTCCCGGGTGCAGTTCGACGTCATGCGCTTCCCTTCGTACGCCTTCGATCCGGCGACGGGGGTGGCGACGTTCGACTACCTGCTCGACGGTCCGGAGCCGCTGCGCTTCACCGAGACGATCACGTTCCCGGCGCCGGACGGCAGGGATGTCCCGGAGGCTTTCCACCGGGTGCTCGACCTGCTGCACGTGGTGGCCGGGGTGAGCTATTTCAAGGTCGGCGCGCCGGCCCGGGTGGTCGCGCCGAAACCCGTCCCGCCGCAGGTCACCGACTTCTTCACCGCCGTCTACACCAAGGGCATGGCGGAGTACGCGTACCGCAACCAGCTGCCGCACGTGCTGGAGCTGACCGTCGAGGCGCCCGGCACGGTCCCCGCCGCCACGCCGATCGAGGCGGCCACCGGCCGGCCGCTCTCCGCCGTCGGCGGCGGCAAGGACTCGATCGTCACCCTGGAGATCCTGCGTGCCGCCGGTCTCGACCCGGTGCCGTTCTCGGTCAACCCGAACCCGGTGATCGAGAACGTGAACGCCGCCTCCGGCCTGCCCGCCCTGGCGGCCCGCCGCAAGCTCGACCCGCGGCTGTTCGAGCTGAACAAGGCCGGCGCCCTGAACGGGCACATCCCGGTGACGGCGATCAACTCGCTGATCGCCGTGGCCACCGCGGTCTGGCACGGCCTGGGCCCGGTGGTGATGTCCAACGAGCGGTCCGCCTCCGACCCGAACCTGATCTGGAACGGTCACGAGGTCAACCACCAGTGGTCCAAGGGGGTCGAGGCGGAGGGGCTGCTGCGGACGGCGGTCGCGGCGTACACCGGGCTGACCGACCCGTACTTCTCCCTGCTCCGCCCGCTGTCCGAGCTGCACATCGCCCAGCTCTTCGCCGGTCACACCGCGTACGATGACGTCGTCACCAGCTGTAACAAAGCGTTCAAGCTGCACGACCCGACGGCACGGTGGTGCGGTGACTGTCCGAAGTGCCGCTTCGTCTTCCTGGCGATGGCCCCGCACATGTCCCGGGAGCGGCTGGCGCACATCTTCGGCCACGACCTGTTCGCCGACCCGGCCCAGACGCCCGGCTTCCTGGAGCTGCTCGGCGTCGACGCGCACAAGCCGTTCGAGTGCGTCGGGGAGGCCGAGGAGTGCCTGGTCGCGCTCTCGCTGCTGACCGACGACGCGCCGGTGCTGGTCGCGCTGCGCGCCGCCGTCCCGGATGCGGCGTGGGCCGACGCCTCGCACTCCAACGTCTTCACCCCGGGCGGCCCGCACCACATCCCCGCCACCTATCGCAAGCTCCTCGACGAGGCGGTCGCCTGAGCCCCTTCCGGTGTGTCGAGTTCGGGCGCGATACGCGCCCGAACCTCACACGCCGCGCTGGTGAGTGCTCACCCGCTGCAGAAGATCTTTGAAGGCCGCGTACGCCTCCACGCCCACCGCGGCGGCCGCGCGCTCCTCGATGCCCGCCACGATGGCGTCGGAACGTTCCATCTGGTCGAGACCCCGCGCGGTCGGGACGATCAGTTTCGCGCGCCGGTCGGTGGGATCCGGCCGGCGCTCCACGTAACCGAGCTGCTCCAGCTCGTCGATCAGCTTGCCGACGACCTGTTTGTGCTGGCCGGAGTGCCGGGCCAGGTCGGTCGCCCGGCTGCCCTCCACGTCCAGGTGCGCGAGCACCGCGCCGTGCTGCGGGCGCAGCCCGGCATGCCCCTGCCCGGCCAGGGTGGCGAACAGCTCGTGCTGCACCCCGAAGAGCAGCCGGCTGGCGAGCACGCCGAGGTCCGGCTCCCGCTGTTTGCGTTCACTGCGCCGCATTCGCGAGATGGTAACAGTTGTTGATAGTCACCTTTATTGACTATCAATTGAGGTGACTATAGTTTCCTCGGTCATGGACACCGTGAACGGCACCACCGATGACGCGTACGCCGAGGTCCGCGACGTGTTCGCCACAGTCGTCACCGAGGACCCGGCCGCGCAACTGGCCGTGCACGTGAACGGGCGGCTCGTCGTCGACCTCTGGACGGCTCAGGCCGCCGGCCCGGACACCCTCACCGGCGTCTTCTCCGCCACCAAGGGCGCCGCGCACCTGGTCATCGCCCGCCTCGTCCAGGAGCGGGTGCTCGACCTGGACCGCCGGGTCACCGCCTGGTGGCCGGAGTTCGCCGGGCAGGGCCGGGACGACCTGACCCTGCGGGACCTGCTCGCCCACCGCAGCGGCCTGATCGGCGTCGACGGCGGCTTCCGAAACGCCGAACTCGCCGACGACCGGATCATCGCCGAACGGCTGGTACGCCAGGAGCCGTACTGGGCGCCCGGCCGCGCCTACGGCTACCACGCCTTCGTGATCGGCGCCCTGCTCGGCGCGGTCGCCGAACGCGCCACCGGGCAGACCGTCCAGGAGTTGTTCCGCTCACTGATCCGGACCCCGTACGGCGTCGACGTCTTCCTCGGCGACCCCGTTCCCGCCGACCGGTACCTGCCGGTGCTGCCGGCGCCCCAGAAACCGGACATTCCGCCGCTCAGCCTCATCGGGATCGCCTTCAACCTCAACGCCGACCCGCCCACCGACCTCGTCGCGTGGATCAACACCCCGTCGGTGCGGGCCCAAGGTCAGGCCTCCGCCGGTGGGGTGGCGAGCGCCCGCGGCCTGGCCCGGATGTACGCCGCCGCACTCGGGGGCGCCGACGGCACCGGTCCCCTGCTCGACCGGGCCACCATCGACGAGTTCGCCGCCGTCTCGTCACCCGGCACTGACCGGGTCACCGGCGAGGACAGCCACTTCGGTCTCGGCTTCGAGGCGCAACACCCGCGCTATCCCGGCCTGAGCGAGTCCGCCTTCGGCCACAGCGGAGCGGCGGGCACCACGCGCTCGCCGACCCGTCGCGCGGTATCGCGTACGCCTACACCCGCCGCCGTTTCGGCTTCCCCGGCGGCGCCGCGCCCGAGAACGCCGACCTCATCGACGCGGTCCTCCGCGCCACCCGCTGAGGCCTGCCGTGCGCCACGCCCGCGCCCGCCCCGGGGTGGACGTCGCGCACGGCCCCAGCCGTACCCCAGACACCCCAACACCCCCGCAAAACCGGCCTGCCCTACGGCTCGCGAACCTCGCCGGGGTAGCGGTGACCATCGCACTCGGCCCGGCGGCAGCACCTCCGCCTGCCTCGCGCGGCAGCCACGGGACAGCCCTTTCGGAGCATCCAGAAGCCGGTCGGGATCACCGCGACCGGACCGCGGCTACTCCGGGGGATCGTGGTGGATCTGGGCGGGTTTGACGCCCAGGCGGATCAGTGAGGCGCTGGTGTTCGCCAGCATCAGCGGCGGGCCGGCCAGGTAGACCTCGTGCCGTGACCATTCGCCGTAGGCGGCGACGGCATCGGTGACCAGGCCGGACAGGTACGGCCCGGAGTCCCCCTCGGCGATCACCGGGACCACGGTGGCGCGCGGGATCCGGCCGGTGAGGTCGGTGAGGTCGTCGATGTCGTAGAGCTCGTCCAGGTCGCGGACGCCCCAGAACAGCACGGCGGGCCGGGTGTCCTCGGTGGCGGCGAGTTCGGCGAGCATCGCTTTCATCGGGGCCACGCCGGTGTCGCCGGCGATCATCAGGATGCCGCGGCCGGGGGTCTCGGGCAGGCCCATCTCGCCCTCGGCGCCGGTGAGCCGGAGGCGGTCGCCGCGGCGGAACCGGTGGACCAGGGCGCCACTGACACCGTTCTCGCTCTTGGCGCGGACGTGCAGCTCGATCACGGAGTCGCGGTGCGGGGCGCCGGCCAGCGAGTACGGCCGCCAGACGCCGGGCACGCCGGGGACCTCGAAGCGGGCGAACTGCCCAGGACGGAACGGCATCGGCAGGAACGGGCGGATCCGCAGGACCGCGAGGTCGTTGCGGCGGCGTTCGTGGGCGATGACCTCGGCGTCCCAGACGGTCGGCTGGTACGCGGCGAGCGTCCCGCCGTGCACGATCCACTCGTAGGTGTGCTGCCAGGTCCACCGCCAGGCGTGGTCGAAGTCCTGCCGCCAGTTGCCCGGGGACATCCCGGCCCGCAGCGACTCGGCCAGCGCGGCGCCGACGAGTTGCAGCTGTTTCCACTGGACGCCGCAGACGGCGAGGACGGCGCCGAGCCTGCCGCAGCCGCTGACCAGGGCCGGCGGGTCCGCCATGTGGTGGACCAGCCAGGTGAGCGCGGCGGCCAGGTGCCGGCGCTGGGTCGGTGGGGTGCCGGGCAGGGAGACGAGCAGTTCGGGCTGGGCCTGGCGCAGCGCCTGCCACAGCCGCTCGGCGACGTCGTCGACGCCGCCGGCGAACGTGATGCTGGTGCTGAGCAGGCGCTGGGTGGCGAGCAGCGCGGCGTCGTCGGCCGGGTCCATGCCGTCGCCGCCGAGACCGCCGCGCCGGGCGGAACCGCCGCCCCGCACGAAGTTCCCCGACACGGCGGGGGGCGGGAGGTCGGTGCCGGGCGGGGCGGGTGGGCGGATCGCGGAGACCGGGGGCACGTTCGGCACCGGGGTGGTCGGGCCGGACGGGTTGATCCCGCCGACCGGGGGCACCGGATGGCGGGCGGCGGCCCGTGGTTGCAGGCCGGCGCGGCCCAGGGTGGCGCCGGGGTCACCGCGCCAGACCGAGGACTCCTGGGCGGCGGAGCGCGCGTTCTCGGCGGCGACCCGCTCCTGGTCGGAGATGCGCCGCCCGGAGAAATACGGTGGCGTCACCGGGTCGGTGGCGGGCGGAGCCGGAGGAGACGGCTCCTCCTTCTTCTTGCCGGCCAGCTCGGAGAGGGCGGCAGCGGTGTCGGCCTCGCCCGCGGCGGCGGCATCGGGCGCGTTCTGGCGCAACCGGATGGCACGCAGCAGGCTGAGCAGATGCGGGTCAGATCCCGGTCCCGAACCAGACGACACTGACACCCCCGGCGGTCTCGACAGCCTCGACCCTACCCGCGGCGGCTCGGCGGGACGGCGGAAACCGGGACACGGCAGAATGCCGGTGTGCCAGCTCTGACCATCACCGACCCGGACGATCCGCGGATCGGCGACTACCGCGCCCTCACCGACGTCGAACTGCGGACCCGGTGGGAGCCGCCGAACGGCCTGTTCATCGCCGAAGGGGAGCTGGTCATCCAGCGGGCGCTGCGCGCGGGGTACCGGATGAGGTCGGCGCTGGTCGACGAGAAGCGGGTCGAGCAGCTGACCGGGCTGCCCGGGGACGCGCCGCTGTACTGCGCGCCGCCCGCGGTCCTGGAGACGATCACCGGGTTCCACGTGCACCGGGGCATCCTGGCATCGTTCCACCGCCGGGAGCTTCCCGATATGTCGGAGATATTGGCACAGGCGCGGACGCTCGCGGTGCTGGAAGGGCTCAACACGCACACCAACCTCGGGGCGCTGTTCCGGAGCGCGGCGGCCCTCGGCATCGACGCCGTCATACTGTCGCCGAACTGCGCGGACCCCCTCTACCGCCGGGCCGTACGGGTCAGCATGGGCGAGGTGTTCGCCATCCCGTACGCCAAGTCCGACGACTGGCCCGGCACGCTCCAGGCCATCCGGGACGCCGGGTTCGCCCTGCTCGCGCTCACCCCGGGCGAGGGCGCGGTCGCGTTGCGAAGCCTCAGCGAGGAGCAGCGCAAGCGGCCCGCCCTGCTGCTCGGCGCGGAGGGCCCAGGGCTGACCCGGACCGCGTTGGAGGCCGCAGACGCCCGGGTGGTGATCCCGATGTACAACGACGTCGACTCGCTGAACGTGGCGACGGCTGCGGCGATCGCCTTCTACGAGTTAGTGCAGGGGGACCAGGCGCCCGCCGGTCCAGGCCAGCCCCATCCCGGCGGCCAGCAGCAGTAGCGCCCCGACGGTGGGCACCGGCTGGGACATCGTGGTGCCGGCGCCCATCGCCACCGCGGCGAGCATCAGCAGCACCCCGTCGGCCGGGTTGACCAGCTTCGACCGGAACACCGCCCAGCCCAGCAGCAGCAACCCGGCCGCGGCGATCGCCACGGCGGCGGTGAGCAGGTCGGGGACGTGCCCGGCGGCCATCGGGGCGCTCGCCACCACCGCGTCCTCGGGCAGGGCGGCCAGCGGCACCAGCATGGTGGCGCCGGCCAGCGTGACGAGCAGCCCGGCCAGGGCGCACACCCGGGTCCGGGAGCCGGCCAGCAACCCGGCCAGGGCGATCAGGGCGATGGTGGCGAGCCATCCGGCGAGCAGCCCGACGGCGAGCGGGCCGGGCGGGCCCTGCACGCCGAGGGTCAGCCAGCCGTAGAGCATCGCCGCGGCCGGCAGCGCCCACAGCGCCAGCCGCGCGTATCGGCGGACCGACCAGATCCAGATCGCGTCGCGCACCGGTAACAGGTGTCCGTCGGGTTCGACGGGGGTCGGGGCGCCGACCCACGCGGGTGCGACCCGCAAGGGTCGGCCGCTCGCCGTCTGACGAGGGCTGATGCTCATGGCTCCGCCTCAGTAGCAGGGGCAACAAGCCGAGCGGCCGGGGGCACCGGTCGGGAATCCTGCTGCGAAGCATGCCAAAAAGTCACACGACGATGCGGCCGATCTCACAAAATCAGCGTTTCTCCACGTGCGCCGACCCGTCGTAGTCGGCTCCGCCGAGGGCGGCGGCCGGCGGGATCACGTCCGGGGCGGGAAGGCCCGGCTGACCGCTCACCTCCGACTCGGCCTGCCGCACCTCGTCGTCGGCCCGCTGCGCCTCGGCGGCCGCCGCCTCGGCCGCGGCCGCCGCCTCACGCTCGACCGCCTCCGCGTCGAGACCGCTGCGCGGCTGGTCACCGACCATGTTGCCGAGGCCGCCGAGCGCGCCGCCGAGCCCCTCCAGGGCCTTGGTCAGCTCGGTCGGCAGGATCCACACCTTGTTGGCGGTGCCGTTGGCGATCTGCGGCAGCGACTGCAGATATTGGTAGGCGAGCACCTTCTGCGACGGGTTGGCCTGGTGGATCGCGTCGAAGACGGTGCGGATCGCCTTGGCCTGGCCCTCGGCCTGCAGGATCCGGGCCTGCCGGTCACCGTCGGCGCGGAGCACCTGGGACTGCTTCTCACCCTCGGCGGTGAGGATCGCGGCCTGCTTGTGGCCCTCGGCGTTGAGAATGGTGGCGCGGCGCTCCCGCTCGGCGCGCATCTGCTTCTCCATCGAGTCGCGGATGCTGGGCGGCGGCTCGATGGCCTTGATCTCCACCCGGGTGACCTTGATGCCCCAGCGGCCGGTGGTCTCGTCGAGCACGCTCGACAGGTGCTTGTTGATCTGATCGCGGCTGGTCAACGCCCGCTCCAGGTCCAGCGAGCCGATCACGTTGCGCAGCGTGGTGACGGTGAGCTGCTCGATGGCCTGCAGGAAGTGCGAGATCTCGTACGTCGCCCGCACCGGGTCGACGACCTTGAAGTAGAGCACCGTGTCGATCGAGACGACCAGGTTGTCCGAGGTGATCACCGGCTGCGGCGGGAACGAGACGACCTGCTCGCGCATGTCGACCTTGGTCCGGACCGCGTCGATGAACGGCACCAGCAGGTTGAGACCGGGCGAGAGGGTGCGCTTGTACTTGCCGAGCCGTTCGATCACGTCCATCCGCTGTTGCGGGACGATCCGGACCGATTTCACGAGCGTCGTCACCGCGAAGAGCAGAATCACTAGACCGAGCAGGGGAATCAGGAACTCCATGACGCCACTCCCTAGATGTGGGGCGAATCGTCGTGCCACACCAGGACGGTCGCGCCGCGCAGTTTGACGACGCGGACGTGCTCGCCGGGTGCGAAGGTCTCGTTGCTGTCGAACGACCGGGCCTGCCACAACTCCCCGTCGATCTTGATCATGCCGTGGTCGCTGTCCACCGCGTCAACCACCGTGCCACGGGAATTCTCGATCGCCTCGATGCCGAACGCGGTCTCCCCAGTCTCGAGCGCCGACCGGGCGTGCCGCATGATGATCGGCCGGACCGCCGCCACCGAGACGCCGGAGACGACGGCGAAGACGATCACCTGCACCAGTAGATCGGCGCCGAGCGCGGCGGCTCCCGCCGCGGCCAGGGCGCCCGCGGCGAAGAAGATGACCAGAATCGTCGCGGTGAAGGCCTCACCGATGGCCAGCGCGATGGCGAGGACGATCCAGAGAACGGCTTCCACCCCTCGATCGTGGCACGGCCACGCACGTACTGGCAGTAGCCGGACCCGCTCGAAACAGTTAGACCCATGAGTCCGTACGAGGAGAGGGACCATCGTGTCGTTGCTTCCGGAGACCGTCCGCCGGATCGATGAGATCGCCGCCCGGGCACAGGCCGACGGCCGGGTGCCGTCGCTCGCCCTCGCCGTCGTCCGGGACCGGGCGGTGCTGCACTTCGCGGCCGCCGGGGAGCAGCCGCGCCCGGACCCGAAGACGCAGTACCGGCTCGGCTCGATCACCAAGACGATCACCGCGACGCTGGTCATGCAGCTGCGTGACGAGGGGTTCTTCGCCCTCGACGACCTGCTCTACCGGCACCTGCCGGGCACCCCGATCGGCGGGGTGACGCTGCGGCAGCTGCTCGGGCACGTGTCCGGGCTGCAACGCGAGCCGGACGGCCCGTGGTGGGAACGCAGCCCCGGCGGGGACGTGGACCAGCTGCTGGCCGGGCTGACCTACGAGAAGCTGGCCGGGCCGCCGTACCGGCGCTACCGGTACTCCAACCTCGCGTACGGCCTGCTCGGCGCCGTCGTGGAGAAGGTCACCGGGATGGGCTGGGCGGAACTCGTCGGCAAACGCGTCCTCGACCCGCTCGGCATGAAGCGCACCACCTTCGCGCCGGTCGAGCCGTACGCCCGCGGGTACGTCGTGCACGCCCTCACCGGCGCCCTGCACGAGGAGCCCCGGCCCGGCACCGGCGCGATGGCGCCCGCCGGCCAGCTCTGGTCCACGGTCACCGACATGGCGAAATGGGCCGGTTTCCTGGCCGATCCGGCGCCCGCGGTGCTGTCCCGGGAGACCGTCGACGAGATGTGCGCGCCGGTCGTGATCAGCGACCTGGAGTCCTGGACCGCCGGCCACGGCCTGGGCCCGCAGCTGTTCCGGGTCGGCGAACGCGTCTACGTCGGCCACGGCGGTTCCATGCCCGGATATCTCGCCCATGTCGCCGTACATCGCCGCAGCCGTTTCGGGGTCATCGTCTTCGCCAACGCCTATGGCCTCGACGGCACCACGATCCAGCAGGTCAGCCTGTCCGCGCTGACCGCGACCCTGGACAGCGAACCGGACCCGATCACGCCCTGGCGCCCGCCCGCCGCTCCCGAGGGCGAGGCCGCCGAGATCTGCGGCCGCTGGTGGTGGATGGGCCGCGAACACGCGATCACCCCCGACGGCGACACCCTGATCATGAGCGGTCCCGGCCGGCCGACCCGCTTCGCCCGCGAGGCCCCGGACCGGTGGCGCGGCCTCTCCGGCCCCAACGAGGGCGAGGTCCTGCGCATCCTCCGCTCCCCCGACGGTCTCCCCACCCACCTCGACATCGCGACGTTCGTCTTCAGCCGCGACCCCGGGCACCTCGCCTAGATCACGATCAAGACCCTGCTCCGGTACGGGCCACACCTCCCCGACCGCAATCGATCCGTCCCGTGCCCGTCCCCGGCGAGGTGCTGCCCGCTCACGACCGCAGCGCCCCTTGCGGGCTGATGCGGTGGTCCCGGTCACCCCCACCCCACCGTGCCCGGCGGTCCCCCAGCCCGCAGTCACGTCCGCCAGCCGTCGCCCACGCCGGTCACGGCCCGCCCTCAACCGGCCGCAACGACGGCCGAGTACGCCAGCCGTCGCCCACGCCGGTCACGGCCGACCCTTGACCGGCGTGAACGACGGCCGAATGCGCCGGCCGTCGCCCAGGCAGCGCTGCGACAGCGCGGAACCGGCCTGAGCGACGGCTCGCGAACTCGGGTGTCCGGCGGGCGGGGGCGGCTGTCAGGCGAGGATCGGGGTTGGCGTGGGGGCAGGGGTGCGGGTGAAGGTCAGGCCGAGGGCGAGGCCGGTGGTGACGGTGGCGATGCCGAGCCATACCGCGGGGGCTGGGAACGGGCCGCCGAGGGCGACGCCGGCGGCCGCGGCGGCGATCGGGGCGACGCCGGTCAGGAGGCCGGCGCGGCCGGAGCCGATGCGGGCGACGCAGGTGTACCAGAGGACGAACGCGACGGCGGTGACCAGGACTGCCAGGTACGCGCCGGCGAGCAGGTCTCCGGCGTGCAGGCGGGTCACGGCGGTGGGGCCCTCGGCGACGACGCCGATCACGGCGAACATCGCGGCGCCCAGCCAGGTGGCGTGCACGGACACGCCGAGCGGGCCGTGGCGGCCCAGCACGGGTACGGCGAGCAGGGTGAACGCGGCCTCGCAGGCGAACGTGACGAAGGCCCAGAACAGCCCGGTCGCGTCGGTACGGCCGAGCCCCTGCACCAGGGCGGCGCCGAGGGTCACCACGACCGCGGCGGCCAGGACCCGGGCGGTGGGGCGGCGGCCCTCCAGCAGGGGGCCGGCGGCGGCCAGGATGATCGGGACGCAGGCGACGGCGACGCCGATGACGGCGGGTTCGGCGTGCCGGGAGCCCTGGACCAGCGCCACGTTGAAGATCACCAGGCCGGTCACGGTGACGCCGGTGAGCCAGAGCCAGTCCCGGCCGCGGGGCGCGCGTACCGGCGACCGGGTCCAGCGGGCCCAGGCCAGCAGGAGGAGGCAGGCGATGGCGTACCGGACGGCCTGCACGGTGAACATCGGGGCGTCGGCCAGGTGCCCGGAGACGGCGACGCTGCCGCCGACGAAGACCATTCCGGCGGCGCCGGCGAGGGCGGGGAGTGCTTTCATGCCTTTGATGCTCGCCCGCGGTATGGTCCGGTTCGAGGACCAATCAGTACGCGGTAGACAGGACCAATTCGAGGGGAGCGGACCATCGGCGGATCGGATTTCCTGCAGTTGCGGGCCGAGGACGCGCCGGCGAAGGGGCTGACCGCGTGGCTGGCGGAAGGGCTGCGGGCGGCGATCACGGCGGGGCGGCTGGCACCCGGCGACCGGCTGCCGGCGACCCGGCTGCTCGCCGCTGAGCTGGGTGTCTCCCGGGGCGTGGTGGTGCAGGCGTACCAGCGGCTCGTCGACGAAGGGCTGGCCGGGGCGCGGACCGGCTCGGGCACCGTCGTCACCGGGCGCGGGGTGCCGGCCGGTGGGCGGCCGGCCGTGGACCGGCGGCGGACCCTCGACGAGCTGCGGCTGCCGATCTCCACTCCGGACGGCGTCGACCTGGACATGTCACCGGGCATCCCGGATCTGTCGGCGTTCCCGCGGACGGCGTGGCTGCGGGCCGAACGCGCGGTGCTGGACCGGATCACCGCCGCCGATCTGCGGTATGGCGACCCGGGCGGCACACCCCGGCTGCGGTCCGAGTTGGTGGGCTGGCTGGCCCGTACCCGAGGGGTCCGGTGCGAAGCGGACGACGTCGTCGTCACCGCGGGCGTCGCGCAAGGCCTCGCCCTGCTCGCGCACGTGTTGCGGGCCCGGGGCGTCGACGCGATGGCGGTGGAGGACCCGGGGTCGCGGGGCGCGCTCGACCAGATGACGTACTGGGGGATGCGGCCGGTCGAGGTGCCGGTCGACGAGCACGGCATGCGGGTCGGCGCATTGGCCGCGACGGGGGTGCGGGCGGCGGTGCTCACACCGGCGCACCAGTTCCCGACCGGGGTGGTGCTCTCCCCCGGCCGCCGCCGTGAGCTGCTCGCCTGGACGGACCAGGACCGGCTCGTGATCGAGGACGACTACGACGCGGAACACCGGTACGACCGGGCGCCGGTCGCCGCGCTGCAGGGCTCGGCGCCGGACCGGGTGGCGTACCTCGGCAGCATCTCCAAATCGCTCGCCCCCGGCATGCGGATCGGCTGGCTGATCGCGCCCCGGCCGATGCAGGCCGAGCTGCTGGCCGTCAAGCACGCCAGCGACCTGGGCAACCCGGTGATCCCGCAACTCGTGCTGGCGGAGCTGCTGGCGTCCGGGGATTACGAGCGGCATCTGCGCGCCGTACGTACCCGGCAGAGGTCTCGCCGTGACGCCCTGCTGACCGGATTGCGCGCGCATCTGCCGCAGGCCCGCGTCGCCGGCGTCGCTGCCGGGCTGCATCTGCTGGTGACGCTGCCCGGCGCCGACGACGACGTGCTGCTGGCCGCACGGGTGGCGGCGGAGGGTGTGCTGGTGCATCCGCTGTCCTGGCATCGCCGCCGCACCGGGCCGCCGGGCCTGGTGATCGGGTATGCCGCGCACTCCCCGGACCGCCTCGCCGAGGCCGCCGCCCGGATCGGCCGCGCCCTCACCCCCGACAGCGTGTGAAGTTCGGCCGTCTATCGCGCCCGAACTTCACACGCCGTCGGTGACGAAATCGATCAGCCGTTCCATCGAGTTGATCAGAGGGGTCTCGACGTCCTTGTAGGAGCTGACCGAGGCGAGGATGCGCCGCCACATGTCGGCCGGTTCGCGGACGCCGACGGCCTCGCAGACGCCCTCCTTCCACGGTCGGCCCGGCGGGATGACCGGCCAGGCCCGCAGACCCACCCGCTCGGGTTTGACCGCCTGCCAGACGTCCACGTAGGGATGGCCGGTGACCAGCACGTTCGGGTCCTTGACGGCGGCGACGATCCGGCTCTCCTTGGACCCGGCGACGAGATGGTCCACCAGCACCCCGAGGCGCCTGCTCGGTGCAGGCCCGAACGCACGAACCGCGCCCGCGAGGTCGTCGATGCCGTCCAAGGGCTCCACCACGATGCCCTCGATCCGCAGGTCGTCGCCCCAGATCCGCTCGACCAGGGCGGCGTCGTGGATGCCCTCCACCCAGATCCGGCTGGCCTTCGCGACCTGCGCCTTCACGTTGTCGACGGCGATCGACCCGGAGGCCGTCACCCGCCGCACTGCCTTCTTCTGCGCGGGAATCGGCCGCACCAGCGTGACCGTCCGCCCGTCGAGGAGGAACGCGGCCGGGGCCAGCGGGAAGTTGCGGCGTTTGCCGAACCGGTCCTCCAGGACCACCGCGCCCAGCTCGAACCCGACCACCGCGCCACAGAACCCGGAGTCGGCGTCCTCGACGACCAGATCGGTCTCGGCCTCCACCTCCGGTATCACCTTGCGGCGGCGCCAGTTGCCCGCCATCACATCCTCCCCATACATGGATCGCACGGTAACCCGCGATCACGGACACACCGATGGTGACGCTCCGAGCCGAGACAACTCTCCGTACCGGCACGTACCCTTGCTCGCATGCATTCCGCAGCCGATGCGGCCGTCCGCGCCGCGCGCCGGTCGACCCGGTTCGTGGCCTGGGTGCGCGCCTGGCGCGCCGGGCTCGTCCCGTTCGACGACCTGGCCGACGAGATCGCCGCGGGCGAGGAGCACCTCGTCGCCGACGCCCCGGGCACCTGGACCGACGTCCCGCTCAGCCAGGGCCTGCCGATCTTCGCGAAACTGCGCCCCGACGAGATCCGGCTGGTCCTCCCCGTTCCCGGCGATCCACGCGGGCTGCCCGGCCCCAGCGATCTGACCGGCGCGGCACTGCTGGCCGGCGAGGCGGTGATGACACCGGGGTTCGGCGTGGTGCCGGAGGTCCGGCGGCACACCTCCGGCTCCGGTGTGGAGTTCGAGACGGTGCTGTGGCGGGTGCTGCCCGCGCCGGAGCACCGGCCGGTCTTCCAGATGGGCGCCGCCGAGGCCGAGGCCGAGCTGACCGCCGCGCTCGGCGAGGCCACCGCCCGGCTCACCCGGCTCGACGTGGCGCAGTGGAAACCGGAGCTGGCCGGGGCGCTGCAGGCGCTGCGCCGCCCGGAGAGCACCGAGACCCTGCCACCCGGCTTCGACCCGCGGTCGCGGCGGCTGTTCGCCCGCGCCAGCATCCTCGACCAGGTGCTCGCCCTCGCCGGGTCGAACGCGCCCGGCGGCGCCGTCAACGGCCACGAGGCCCAGCAACGCGACGAGGCGCTGCGCCCGCTCACCGCCGCCTGCCGCCAGGCGCTCGTCGCCGCCTGCAACGCGCCGCTGCAGCCGTGACCGCCCCCGACCGGTACGCGCACTGCAGTTTCTGCGGCGCCCGGTTCACCCTGGGCCAGCCGTGGCCCCGCCGGTGCGGCGCGTGCGGCCAGACCAGTTACCTGAACCCGAGCCCGGTCGCCGTCGCGGTCCAGCCGGTCGGTTCCGGCCTGCTCGCGGTCCGCCGCGGCATCGCCCCGGCACACGGGCGGCTGGCGCTGCCCGGCGGTTTCATCGACGTGGGCGAGACGTGGCAGGCGGCGACGGTCCGCGAGCTGTTCGAGGAGACCGGGGTCAAAGGCGACCCCGCTGAGGTACGCCTTTACGACACGGTCAGCGCCCCGGACGGCACGATCCTGGTCTTCGGGCTGCTCCCGGCCCTGTCGAGCCCGGCCCAGCTGCCGCCACCGCCCGCCACCGACGAGACGTTGAGCCGCGAGGTCCTCTACGGCCCGACCGAGCTGGGCTTCAGCATCCACACGGCAGTCGCCACCCACTGGTTCACCTCGAAGAGGTAACCACAGTCACCGTAACCGTACTTACACTTTTCGCTTGCTTACCGACAAGCCACCACAGATCTTCGACCGCGACATCGAATGGGCCGAACTCGTCCGCTACGCGACGTCGCCCGTCGATGGCGCGACCCTCGGCGTGGTCTCCGGCCGCCGCCGACAGGGCAAGACCTTCCTCCTCGACGCACTGGTGAGCGCGTCCGGTGGCTTCATGTCCACCGCGACCGAATCGATGCCCTCCGCCAGTACGGCAACGCTCTCAGCGAATTTCTCCACCTGCATACACCGCTGCGCTTCGCCTACCGGGACGAGGCCATCAGCCACACGATGACGTGACCGGCAACGGCCCGATGCCCGTGGTGATCGACGAGTTCCCGTTCCTCGCCAGGGCTGGAGACGGTGGCACACCCGCTTACCGCAACGAGTTCGTCCGTGGCGACACACCGGACGGCCCGGACGACTTCGAGGCCTGGGTGGTGAGAACCGCGCTCAACCCCAACCGCCCTCTGTTCCGCGAGGCGCGGTACATCCTCGCGGAAGAGGCCGACCTGAGGGATCCCGCGCTCTACTCGCCGCGATCGCCGACGGGAACACCCAGTGTGGCGGGACCGTGGCCGATCCGGGGGCACGGACCACGCACGAGGTCGACGTGGCGGTCTTCGGAAGGGACGGGCACGACCGGGAGGTCCTGCTGGGGTTCGGCGAGGCGAAGTGGGGTGAGACCGTCGGCGTGCCGCACCTGCGGCGGCTGGCTCACATCCGGGAACTGCTCGGCACGCGGCGCGGCGTCGACACGGCGATCTGCCGCCTGCTGCTGTTCAGCGGCTCGGGTTTCACCGAGGAGCTTCGTACGGCGGCCGCCACCGACCCCACGGTGCAACTCGTCGGGCTGGACCGGATCCACGCCGGCTGACCGTCAGTCGATCAGGCGCCGGGAGATCAGCTCGTCGAGGAGGAGCTGGATGGCGGGGGCGCAGCGGGCCCGGTCCGCCGAGGTGAACCAGGCCAGTTCGGCGATCTCGGCGGCGGCTGCGGGCTCGCCGGCGGCGGGGCCGGTGAAGCAGACCAGCTGGACCCGGGTCCCCGGCGGCCGGTTGTGGGCCGGGGCGTCGATGGTGACGAACGGGTCGAGGCCGGCCGGGTCGACGTGCAGCCCCACCTCCTCCCGTACCTCCCGGGCCGCGGCCTCGGCGTGTGTCTCGCCGGGTTCGGGTTTGCCGCCGGGCAGGTAGAACGCGTCCGAGCCGGTGGCCCGGACGGTCAGCACCCGGCGGTCCCGGACGCACACCCAGGCCGCGGCGACGACCAGCGCGGGCGCTGTCATGCCAGCCGGAACGGGTCGCCGGACTCGAAGCGTGCCAGGTCGGCCAGGGTGGGCCGGACCGAGCCGGAGAGGTCCTCCGGCAGCGCGCCGAGGTCGTAGAACGCGGCGTCGAGGGTCTCGTCGGTGACCCGGACCAGGTCACCGGACCAGGAGTCGACCCGGACGGCCAGGGACACGTGCTGGTACGTGGCCCCGAACGCGTTGGTGTGCAGGTGCTCGCCGGAGTACAGGGCGAACGGCGTGACCGTGTGGGCGGTCAGGCCGGTCTCCTCGTACACCTCCCGGATCGCGCAGTCGCGCAGCGTCTGCCGCAACTCCATGGTCCCGGCGGGCAGCGCCCAGCGGCCGTTGTCGTTGCGCTGGATCAGCAGCACCCGGCCGCCGGGGTCCCGGAGGACGGCCCGGGCCCCGATCGTCATCAGGACCGGTTCGTCACCGGTGAGCGCCCGCAACCGGCCGAGGTACGACTCCTCCCACGGCACGGCTCAGATCTCGTCGATCAGGTCGGCGACGGAGTTGATGATGCGGGACGGCCGGTACGGGTACGTCTCGCTCTCCATCCGGCTGCTGATGCCGGTCAGCACCAGGATGGTCTCCAGCCCCGCCTCCAGACCGCACAGCACGTCGGTGTCCATCCGGTCGCCGATCATCGCGGTGGTCTCGCTGTGCGCGCCGATCGCGTTGAGCGCCGACCGCATCATCATCGGGTTCGGCTTGCCGACGAAGTAGGGCTTGACGCCGGTCGCCTTGGAGATCATCGCCGCGACCGAGCCGGCGGCCGGGAGCAGACCCTCGTTGGACGGCCCGGTGGCGTCCGGGTTGGTGCAGATGAACCGGGATCCGGCGCTGATCAGCCGGATCGCCTTGGTGATCGCCTCGAAGCTGTAGGTGCGGGTCTCGCCGAGCACCACGTAGTCCGGTTCGAACTCGGTGAGGATGTATCCGGCGGCGTGCATGGCAGTGGTCAGGCCGGCTTCGCCGATCACGTACGCGGTGCCGCCGGGCCGCTGGTCGGCGAGGAACTGGGCGGTGGCCAGCGCCGCCGTCCAGATCGAGCCCTCGTCCACGTCGAAGCCCATCCGGTAGAGGCGGGCCTGCAGGTCACGCGGGGTGTAGATGGAGTTGTTCGTCAGGATGAGGAACGGTTTGCCGCTCTCCTTCATCCGGTTGACGAACTCCGGGGCGCCCGGCACCGGCTCTCCCTCGTGGACGAGCACGCCATCCATGTCGGTGAGCCAGCTCTCGATCGCCTTGCGCTCCTTCATCAGGGTGCCTTTCGTCGCGCGGGTGGGGGGCAGCAGTCCGCGGGGCAGACGTCCCAGGTCGGGAGCGTACCGAGTGCCGCCCGATTCTGATCATCGGTCCGCTCCTGGACCAACTCGCGGACCATCGCGACGAACGACGGGTGAACACCGGGGGTCACCGCCCGGGCATAGCCCAGGCCGAGCCCGGCCGCCGTCTCCTTGGCCTCGTTGTCGAGGTCCCAGATGACCTCGAGGTGGTCGGAGACGAAACCGATCGGGCTGACCACCACATCGGTCACGCCCTTCTCGGCGAGCAGCGCGAGGTGGTCGTTGATGTCCGGTTCCAGCCAGGGGACCTGGGGTGGGCCGGAGCGGCTCTGCCACACCAGGTCGTAGCCGAGGTCGGCGGCGGCCGCGGCGTGCACGAGCCGGGCGGTCTCCTCCAACTGGGCGTTGTAGCGCCCGCCGGTGGGGCCGGCCGTCTTGGCCATGCTGACCGGGATGGAGTGGGCGGTGAAGACCACGCGGGTGGTCTCCCGGCGGGCCGGGTCGAGGGTCGTGAGAGCTGCCTGTACGGCTTCCACGTGCGGGCTCACGAAGCCCGGGTGGTCGTGGAACTGCCGCAGTTTGGCGATCCTCGGGGCGCGCGGGCCGACGTGCGCGCGGGCCGCGGCGATGTCCTCCCAGTACTGCTTGCAGGAGGAGTACCCGCCGTACGCGCTGGTCGCGAACCCGAGCGCGTGCTCGACGCCATCGTCGCGCATCCGCGCGACGGTGTCGGCGAGCATCGGATGCCAGTTCCGGTTGCCCCAGTAGGTGGGCAGGTCGATCCCGTGCGCCGCGAACTCGGTGCCGATCGCGGCGAGCAGGTCCCGGTTCTGCTGGTTGATCGGGGAGACCCCGCCGAAGTGCATGTAGTGCTCGGCCACCTCGGCGAGGCGCTCGTCCGGGACACCGCGCCCGCGCACCACGTTGCGCAGGAACGGCATCACGTCATCGGGCTTCTCGGGCCCGCCGAAGGAGAGCAGGACGAACGCGTCGTAAACCACCCGCCCATCCTGCCACCGCGTCAGGCGGCTCGCGCGTGGTAGCCCCCGTCGACGTGCACCATCTCACCGGTGGTGGCGGGGAACCAGTCGGACAGCAGGGCGCAGACCGCGCGGGCGGTCGGCTCCGGGTCGTTGAGGTCCCAGCCGAGCGGCGCGTGCTGGGAGTAGGCGTCCTCGAAGTTGCTGAACCCGGGGATCGACTTGGCGGCCATGGTGCGCAGCGGGCCGGCCGCGACCATGTTGCTGCGGATGCCGTGCTTGCCCAGGTACATGGCGAGGTAACGGGACGCCGACTCGAGGCCGGCCTTGGCGACGCCCATCCAGTCGTACAGCGGGTAGGCCTTGGTCGCGTCGAAGGTCAGGCCGACGATCGAGCCGCCGGCGTCCATCAGCGGCAGGCAGGCCACGGCGAGGGACTTGTACGAGAACGTCGACACGTGCAGCGCCTGCGACACGTCCTCCCACGGCGTCTCCAGGAAGGTGCCGCCGAGGGCGCTCTGCGGGGCGAAGCCGATCGAGTGGACCACGCCGTCCAGCCCGTCGACGTGCTCCCGCACCTTGGCGGGCAGGCCGTCCAGGTGTTCCTGGTTGGTGACGTCCAGTTCGATGACGGGCGCCGGCTGGGGCAGCCGCTTGGCGATGCGCTCCACCAGCGAGAGGCGGCCGAAGCCGGTCAGCACCACCGTGGCGCCGGCTTCCTGAGCGAGCTTCGCCACCGAGAAGGCGATCGAGGCGTCGGTGATCACACCGGTGACGAGCAGCCGTTTACCGGCCAGCAGTCCAGACACGAAATACTCTCCTGAAAAAATTCTCGGGACTTCAGTGGCCCATACCGAGACCACCATCGACCGGCAGCACGGCGCCCGAGATGTACGCCGCACTGTCGCTGGCCAGGAACGTCACGGCTGCCGCCACCTCGTCTGCACTGGCGAGACGACCGGCCGGGACGGCCTTGATGATCTCGGCCTTGCGCGAGTCGGGCAAGACCGCGGTCATCTCGGTCTCGATGAATCCGGGCGCCACCACGTTCGCGGTGATGTTGCGGCCGCCCAGCTCACGCGTGATGCTACGGGCCATGCCGACCAGGCCGGCCTTGCTCGCCGCGTAGTTCACCTGCCCGGGTCCGCCGTACAGGCCGACGACGGAGGAGATGAAGACGATCCGGCCCCAGCGGGCGCGCAGCATCTTGGAGCTGGCCCGCTTGGCGCAGCGGAACGCGCCGGTCAAGTTGGTGTCGATGACCCGCTCGAACTGCTCGTCGCTCATCCGCATGAGCAGGGTGTCGTCGGTGATGCCGGCGTTGGCGACGAGCACCTCCACCGGGCCGAGCTCGTTCTCCACGTAGGTGAACGCGGCGTCGACACCGGCCGAGTCGGTGATGTCGCACTGCACCCCGAGCAGCCCTTCCGGCGCGCCGGACCCGCGGTGCGTGACCGCCACCCGGTCGCCCTGTTTGGCGAACGCCTGGGCGATGGCCAGGCCGATGCCGCGGTTTCCTCCGGTCACCAGAACGGTGCGAGCCACAACACACTCCAATCGACAGGTCATCAGGGGCTCACCGTGGGTCACGAGGGCCCCTCTGAAATGGGAGACTATCGGCCCGGCGTACCACCGCCGAGGGACGGGCCCACTGACTTACACCCCGTTCAGGGACACGTCGATTTTCTTAAGTGGCGCTTAAGGAGTAGGCTGCCACGGTCCAGGCCCGACGACGTGACGGAGGTGATCGCTGTGCGAGATAGCGATCCTCCTAGTCGTGGCCGGGACGCTCGTCAGCGCCTCTGACCGCTGACCAGACTCCCCACCCGCACGCCGCCGGCCCTCATCAGGCCGGTTCTGCGGCGTGCGGTGGTTCCGGCCGCGAAGTGACCATGCCTCAGCTCAGTCACCAGCGGAAAGACGGTTTCCATCATGAAGAAGCTTGTCGCGCCTCTCGGTTTCACCCTGCTCTCGGCCTGGGTCGTAGTGCTCTTCGTGCTCGCTCACAACACGCCCTGAGACATCGACGATCACCCCTGGATTGATGCGGATCATCGTGCCAGACTGCACGGATCATTCCATCGATCGGGGGAAATACATGAACAACCGATCTCGGATCGCCGGCCTTTCGGCGATCGGCATCGGCCTGGTCGCCGGCGTCTTCGCGGCGACCCCGGCCATGGCAGCCGACTCCGACTGCTACCCGTACCACGGCACGGTGTGCCTCTCCGACACCGCGCCGAACTTCGGCGGCACGGTCTGGCGCCAGACCACCGCCCAGGTCGCGACCTGCCGCAACCTGGGCAGCTTCAACGACAAGGCGAGCATGGCGTTCAACAACACGTTCGGTGACGGCGTGCTGGTGCTGTACGAGAACGCCAACTGCTCGGGCCGGACCATCAGCCTCGCCTCCCAGGTCGGAACCCAGTTCCGTAACAGCCACGCGTGGGCCAACAACAAGATCAGCTCGGTCGACTTCGTGTTCGCCTGATCCACCCGGCGCGTCCCGCCGGCCCGGGTCAGGGCAGGCGGGACGTCCACAGCAGACTCATCGCGGCGCCGATCAGGCCCAGGAACAGGCCCGCCACCGCGTACAGCTGAGTGACCTCGCGGGACTCGATCCGGTGGCCGATCGAGCTGCCCATGTCCTTGTAGACGTTCTTCAGCTCGCCGACCGTGGCCGCCTCGTAGAAGTAGCCGTCGGTCTGCTCGGCCAGCTGCTGCAGCGACAGCCGGTCGACCGGCACCAGCTTCATGTCGCCGCGGATGTCGACGACACCGGTGTCGGTGCCGAACGCGATCGTGGAGACCGGCACGTTGGCCTGCGCCGCCGCGACCGCCGCGTCCTCGATGGAGCGCCCGGACGTGCGGTACCCGTCGGAGAGCAGCACCACCCGGGCCGGCGGGGCGCCGTCGGCCCCGTCCGCGGGCACCGACCGGATCGCGTCCAGCGACGTGAAGACCGCCTCACCGGTGGCGGTCGCCTCGGCCAGCGTCAGCCCGTCGATCGCGGCGACCACCGCGGACCGGTCCTTCGACGGCGGGACCAGCACGTTCGCCGCCTGCGCGAAGGACACCAGGCCCAGGTTGTAGCTCGGCGGCAGCTCGTTGACGAACTGCTTCGCGGCCTCCTGCGCCGCCTCGATCCGGCTCGGCTCGACGTCCTCGGCCTGCATGGACAGCGACACGTCGATGGCCAGCATCACGGTCGCCCGCTCCAGCGGCTCCTCCTTGTCGATCGACGGGCGGGCGGTCGCCGCCGCCAGCGCGCCGAGCATCAGCAGGAACGCGGCCGCCGACACGTGCCGGCGCCAGCCCAGGCCCTTCGGCGCGAGCGTGCGCAGCAGGTCGACGTTGGTGAACCTCATCGCGTACTGCCGCTTGCGGAACTGCCGCCAGACGTACAGCCCGGCCAGGGCCAGGACGGGCAGCAGCGTCAGCAGCCACCACGGCTCCAGGAAACGGATCATCGTGTGGTCCCTCGGGTACGGGCGTGGCGCTGAGCGGCCACGAAGCGGACCATGTCGAGCAGCCAGTCGGTGTCGGTGCGCAGCCGCAGGTGGGCGGCCCCGGCGGCGCGCAGCGCACGGGCGATGGCGGCGCGCTGCTCCCCCGCCGCCGCGGCGTACCGCTGCCGCAGCCCGGCGTCGGACGTCTGCACCTCGTGCAGCATCCCGGACTCCGGGTCGGCCAGAGTCAGCACGCCGACGTCCGGCAGCTCCAGCTCACGCGGGTCGACGACCTCGATCGCGAGCACGTCGTGCCGGACCGCGAGCTTCTTCACCGGCCGGGCCCAGCCCTCCACCGGCGACAGGAAGTCGGAGATCACCACGGCCACGCCACGCCGCCGCGGTGGCCGGTTCAGCATGTCGATCAGGGCGCCCAGGTCGGTGCGGCCGGGCCGGATCCGCATCCCGGCGATCGCCCGCAGCAGCGCCTGCGCCTCCTTGCGGCCGGGCCGGGCCGGCAGGCGCAACACCGGGGCGGCCGGCGGTGGCTCGGCTTTCGCCTCCGCCTTGCGGCGCCACCAGCCGCGGTTGCCTTCTTGCTGCGGTACGCCGGAGCCGGTGCCCACCACGGCCCCGATCCGGTTGCCGCCCCGGACCGTCAGATGGGCCATCGCTGTCGCGGCCGCCACCACCAGGTCCCGTTTGAGCCATTTGGCGGTGCCGAAATCGAGGCTGGCCGACAGGTCCACCGCGAGCCAGGTCTCCAGCTCCCGGTCGGCGACCGTGCGGCGCACGTGCGGCATGGTGGTCCGGGCCGTCACCGGCCAGTCCATCCGGCGCACGTCGTCGCCCGGCCGGTACTCCCGGGACTCGCCCGCCTCGCTGCCGGGCCCCGGCAGCAGACCCGCGTAGTCGCCCTGGAGCAGGCCGTCCAGTTTCCTCGTGACCAGCAGCTGCAGCTTGGCGAGAACCGCCTCGGCCCGCGCCGCCTCCTCCGGCGCCAGGGGCATCGAGACGCCCGGGGAGGTCATGAGGGAGTCGGCCAGGCGCCGTTGCCCTGCGGCGGCGGGCCGTCCTGCGGAGGCCGGTTGTCGAAGCCGGGCACGCCGCTGGTCGGCTGGATCCCGGCCGGGCCGGCGACGTACTGCGCGGCGGGCGGGCCGGCGGCGACCGGGGTCAGCGGGCCGGGCGGGGCGGGCTGGCCGAACTGCCCCGGCTGGGGCTGCCCGAACGAGGGCTGGCCGGGCTGCGGCTGGCCGGCCTGGGGCTGGCCGGCCGGGGGCTGCCCGTTCGGCGAGCCCTGCCGGGACGACACCTGGGGCGGCGGGACGGTCTGCATGATCCGGGCCACGATGTGGTCGGCCGGGATGTCGTCGGCCAGCGCGTCGTAGCTGAGCACCAGGCGGTGCCGCAGGATGTCCGGCGCGATGTCCTGCACGTCCTGGGGCAGCGCGTAGTCCCGGCCGCGGAGCAGGGCCAGCGCGCGGGTGGCGCGGACGATGCCGAGGGAGGCGCGCGGGCTGGCGCCGTACTGGATCAGCTGGGCCACGTCGGGCATGCCGTGCTGGGCCGGCGCGCGGGTCGCCAGGACCAGGCGGACCGTGTAGTCGACCAGCGCGTTGTGCACGAACACCTGGTCGGCGCGGCGCTGCAGGGCGAGCAGGTCCTCCGGGGTGAAGATCTGCTTCGGCTCCGGCGCGCTGACGCCCATCCGGTAGACGATCTCGCGTTCCTCGGTGTCGGTCGGGTACCCCACGATGATCTTCATGAGGAACCGGTCCCGCTGGGCCTCGGGCAGCGGGTAGACGCCCTCCTGCTCGATCGGGTTCTGGGTGGCCATGACCAGGAACGGGTCCGGCACGTCGTAGCTCTTGCCGCCGATCGACACCTGGTGCTCGGCCATCACCTCGAGCAGCGCCGACTGCACCTTGGCCGGGGCCCGGTTGATCTCGTCGGCGAGCAGGAAGTTCACGAAGACGGGGCCGAGCTCCACGTCGAACTGCTCACTGGACTGCCGGTAGATCCGGGTGCCCACGATGTCGGCGGGCACCAGGTCAGGGGTGAACTGCACCCGGGAGAACGTGCCGCCGACCACCTTGGCCAGGGTCTCCACGGCGAGCGTCTTGGCCACGCCGGGCACTCCCTCGAGCAGGCAGTGCCCGCGGGCCAGCAGCGCCACGAACATCCGCTCGACCATCCGGTCCTGGCCCACGATGACCCGCTTGACCTCGAACATCGCCCGCTCGAGCTGGGACGCGTCCTGCGCGGGCGGCACCGGCGCACCGCTGTCCGCGCTGGTCTCGGTCTCGGGCGTGCTCGGCTGCGCCACCGGTCCTCCAGTTGAGATCCTCGCCGGCGGTCACCCGCCGACGTTCAAGACTTACACGACTCACCCCACCATGCGGCTGGGAGGTTCCTTCGAGCCGCCCGCTTCCGCTGACTGCGCAGCATAGGTAGCCGTGTCGTCATCCGGCCGTCAGCATCGCCGGATCCGGATGTCTTAGCAGCCCGGGACACCATCGGCCAACTGTGTTGATCTTTCTGCGCGATCCGCCGGATCGGGCAGGTCACCGGGTGCATACGCGACCATGTGAAGCGTGTAGCATTTGGCTCGTCGCCGGGCGGCTTCCCCCGTGGCCGCCCGGCGCTCAAACTCCCATCCCCGCCCCGCAGATGCGTAGGGTTCAGGGCATGGTCGAGGAAATCGCTCCCCAGTGCTCCGCCAAGGGCTGCCGTGCCACTGCCGCCTGGCAGCTGCACTGGAACAACCCGAAGATCCACACCCCGGACCGCCGGAAGACCTGGCTGGCCTGCGACGACCACCGCCCCACTCTCGGCGCGTTCCTCGACGCGCGCGGATTCCTGCGTGAGGTCACACCCTTCGCCTCGTCGGAGGGTGCGGTTGTCTCCTAGTCTTCAGGTGTGACCGAGCCGTCCGTGCCCACCGCCGTCGATGCCCTCGAACCCTGGCCGGAAACGGTCGTGTGGCGGCCGGTCTCCGGCCGGCTCTTCATCGTCCACCTGATCAGGATCGCCATCTGGACCGTGGTGCTGCTCGGTGGCCTGATCGCCGGGCTGGTCATCACCGGGTCCAGCGTCTGGTGGCTGCTCGGCATGGCCGCGGTGCTGGTCCTGGCGGTCTGGCGGGCGGTGGTCGCGGCCCGCGCGGTCCGCGCCTGGGGGTACGCCGAACGCGACAACGACCTGCTCGTCCGGCACGGCCTGCTGGTCCGGCACCTGTCCATCGTGCCGTACGCGCGCATGCAGTACGTGGACGTCACCGCCGGCCCGCTGGAGCGCGCGTTCGGCCTGGCCACGGTGCAGTTGCACACCGCGGCGGCGGCCAGTGAGGCGCGGGTGCCCGGGCTGCCGCCGGAGGAGGCCTCGCGGCTGCGGGACCGGCTGACCGCCCTCGGCGAGGACCGGGCCGAGGGACTATGACCAGCGCCGGGCCGTCCCATCCCCCGCCCGAGCCGCCGGCTGCCGTCTCCTGGGCGGAACCGGACGGCGCGTCAGCCGTACACCCCACGGGTCTGAGCGAAGCCGGGAGACCGCAAGCCGAACAGCCCGGCGACGAGCCGCGGCAACGGCTGAACCCGCTGAGCCCGCTGCTCAAAGGCGCGAAGAGCATCGCCGTGATCGTCGCGGCGCTGTCCTGGCAGACCCTCGGGCAGGTCGGCGCGACCGACTTCGCGCTGATCGTGATGGGCCTGGCGGTGGCCGTGGTGATCTTCTCGGCGATCGGCTGGTGGAACACCGGTTACCACGTGGTGGGACGCGAGTTGAGGATCACCGAGGGCCTGATCTGGCGGCGCAACCGGGCCATCCCGCTCGACCGGCTGCAGGCCGTCGAGGTGCGCCGGCCGCTGCTGGCCCAGCTCACCGGCCTCGCCGAACTGCGCCTGGAAGTGGTCGGCGGCGGCAAGACCGAGGCGCCGCTCGCCTACCTGACCGTGCAGAGCGCCGGCGCGCTGCGGGAACGCCTGCTCTCCCTCTCCGGCCAGGCGGACGCGACCGCCGCCGTGTCGCCCGCGTCGCCGGCGGCCGAGCCATCCCCGCTCTACCGGGTCCGCAACGCCGACCTGCTGGTCAGCCAGCTGCTCACCCCGCAGGCGTTCTTCCTGCCGTTCGGCGTGGCCTGGGTGATCACCCAGTTCGTGATGGAGGGGTCGTGGACGTTCCTCGGCATCGCCAGCACGGTGACCGCGATGGCCGGCGTCATCCTCCAGCCGATCCGGCGGGTCCTGCGCGACTGGAACTTCCGGCTGATCCGCGGCGAACGCCTGGTCCTGCACTACGGCCTGGTCGAGACCCGCAGCCAGGTGGTGCCGCCGCACCGGGTGCAGGCGGTCCGGGTCACCTGGCCGTTCCTGTGGCGGGCCAAACGGTGGCTGCACCTCAGCCTGGACGTGGCCGGCCTGTCCCGCCCGGAGGCCGGCGACGACAAGAGCTCCGACCGCCTGATGCCGGTCGGCGACCTGGCCGCCGCCCGCGCCCTGGTCGCCGCGGCCCTGCCCGGCGTCGACCTGACCGCCCTCGCCACCTCGCCGCCGCCGCACCGGGCCCGCTGGCTGCACCCGATCGGCCTGCGGTTCCACGGCGCCGGGCTGGCCGCGGAGGTCTTCGTGAGCCGGTCCGGGCGGGTCACCCGGGAGATGACCCTGGTGCCGTACGCGCGAGTGCAGAGCGTCCGCGTCGTCCAGGGGCCGTTGCAGCGACGACTCGGGCTGGCCACCGTCTACGCCGACACCGCAGGCGGGCGCGCCGGGGCGGCCCGGGACCGGGATCTCGCCGAGGCGTACGCCCTCGCCGACCAGCTCGCCGCCCGCGCCCGCCAGGCCCGCACCGCCACCCCACCCCCGCCCGTCGCTCCCCCCACTGCCCCGCCGGGGGACCAGACGTTCTGGCAGCGGCCGTCGCAGCCCTGAGCGCTACCGCCCGCACGGTCTTAAGCTTTGACGATGGAGCTTCCGGAGTTCGCGCCCGGCCTCGGCGCCCGGGTCGAATTGACGGTCACCGACGCCGACACCGCCCAGTCCCTCGGATCCGGCGACGTGCCGGTGCTGGCCACGCCCCGGCTGCTCGCGCTCGCCGAGGCGGCGACCGTCCTCACCACCGCCCGGCAGATCCCCGGCGGCCTGACCACCGTCGGCGTCCGCGCGCAGATCGAGCACCGGGCGCCCACGCCGCTCGGCCGGCGGGTCGCCGCGCAGGCCACCCTGACCAAGACGGACGGGCGGAAGCTGTTCTTCGACGTGGCGGTGCACGACGGCGAGACCCTGGTCGCGGAGGTGCGGATCGAGCGCGCGCTCGTCGACCGGCAGACCTTCATCGCCCGTGCCTTCGGCGACTGACCCCGTCACCCGGCCGTCCCGAAAACGAACCCCGAACCCAGCCGGCTCTCATGGCTGTCTCAGGCGCCCCGAGACAGTCATGAGGACCAGCCGAGAACGAAACTCAAACCCGGCTGCTCGGAGAGCCGGCCCGGGACGTGAGGACCGGCCCCGTACCGGATCAGGGGGTGAGAGAAGGCCAGCGGGCCGCGAGATCGCCGGGGGTGGGCATGGCGGTGGCGCCGCCCTGGCGTTCGCAGACCAGGCCGGCCACCGACAGGGCGAACCGAACGTATGACGACCAGCCGGACAAATCACCAGGACGACCGTCAACCAGCAGGCGGCTGATCAGGGCGGCCATCACCGAGTCCCCCGCCCCGGTGGCGTCGATCGCGTTCACCTCCGGGGCCGGAACCGTGACGGCCCCGGAGGCGGTGGCCACGTGCGCTCCCCGAGCCCCGCACGTCACCACGACCGCCGCCGCCCCGAGCCCGCGGATGTGCTCCGCGGCCGCCGCCGGATCGTGCTCGCCGTAGAGCGTGATCGCGTCGGCCGAACTGAGTTTCACCAGGTCGGCGCCGGCGAAGAACTCTTCGGTGAGCGCGCGCAGGGCGTCCACGGCGGCCCGGTCGGGCAGCAGGGTGGGCCGCACGTTCGGGTCGAAGACGCGCAGCGGCCCGGCGGTCGCCCAGGCCTGCCGGGCGGCGCTGACGAACGGCTCCCGCAGCAGGCAGATGGACCCGGTGTAGAGGACCGACGCGCCGGCCACCTCGGCGGGGTCCAGGTCGGCGGGGCCGAGCAGGGCGTAGGACGGCGGCTCGCCGTAGAAGGTGAAGGTCGGTTCGGCGCCGTCGAAGGTGGTGACGGCGAGGGTGGTGGGGACGGGCACCCGGCGTACCCCGCGATCGCCGACGCCCGCATCGCGGAGGAAGGCGGCGATCCGGTCGCCGAGGACGTCCGCGCCGAGGGATCCGGCGTAGCGGGCGTCGCCGCCGAGACGTGCCACGCCGACGGCGACGTTCAGCGGCGCGCCGCCGATCGCCTGCCGGTACACCTCGTCGTCCGCTTCGAGCAGGTCGATCAGCGCCTCGCCCATCACCATCGCATAGCTCACCGCACCAGCCTTTCATCCGGCGCCGCCCGGCCCCAAGCATCCGGCGGCACCCGGGGGCCACGCTCCCCCGGTTCACGCGTCAATATGGGTGAATTTGGGATAATTAGGCGATGAATGTGAGACTGCTAGCCCTGGCGGCGCCGCTGTTGCTCACCGGAGCGGCCCCCGCGCCCGGCCCGGCGCCCGACACCGCGGGCCCGTTCCTCAGCTACGACCAGGCGGTGGTTCCGGCAGGCGCGCGAGCCCGGCTCACCGTCCACCCCACCGAGACCGGGGTACGGGTGAGCCTGCTCGCCACCGGGCTCAACCCCCGGCACGCGTACGGCGCCCACCTGCACACCAGTAGGTGCGGCCCGGATCCGGCCGACGCCGGGCCGCACTACCAGCACAGCGTTGACCCCGCCGCCGCGCCCGGCCAGCCGTCGGTGGACCCGGCGTTCGCCAACCCGCGCAACGAGATCTGGCTCGACTTCACCACCAACGAGTTCGGCACCGGCAAGGCCGTCAGCGTCCAGCAGTGGCCGTTCGACGAGTCCCGGCCGCCATGGTCGCTGGTGCTGCACGCCGAGCACACGCACACCGCCCCGGGCCAGGCCGGCACCGCGGGCGCCCGCCTGGCCTGCCTGACCCGGGACGGGATCCACACCACGTACCAGAGCCGGCCCGGCCGCGGCTGAGCCACCGGAATCCACCGGGCCCGGCCCTGCCGGGCCCCGTGGATCAGGCGGTAACGTCGGGGGCACCGAGAACGACGGAGGCACCCACGATGGCCGAGAACAGCGGCAAGACGCAGCCCGCGCCGAAGACCGAGTCGCACGACCCGGACTTTCCCGAGGCGTTCCTGAGCTTCATGCGCCAGGGCTGGCGGGAGGATCCCCTCGCTGTCACCGCCCTGCCCGAGGTGCCGAACTACGCGAAGCGCCGCTCCGCGCTGTCCGAGGCCTTCCCCGGCGAGACGCTGATCATCCCGAGCGGCGTGGAGAAGGTGCGGGCCAACGACACCGACTACACCTTCCGCCCCGGCAGCGACTTCTTCTACCTGACCGGCGACCGCGACCCGGACAGCGTGCTGGTCCTGCACCCGAGCGGCTCCGGCCACGACGCCGTGCTCTACACCCGGCAGCGCAACTCCAAGGACACCGACCGGTTCTTCCGTGACCGCAACGGCGAGCTGTGGATCGGGCGGACCCACACCCTCGCCGAGAAGTCGGCGGAGCTGGGCCTGTCCACCGCCTCGCTGGGCGAGCTCGGCACCGCTCTGGCCGGTTCGGCGCCGGGCCGCACCCGGGTGCTGCGCGGCTTCGACCCGAACGTGGACCGGGCCGTCCTCGCCTACGAGCCGGACCGGTCCAGGCCCCGCGACCGCGAGCTGGCCCGGGTGATCTCCGAGCTGAAACTGGTCAAGGACGAGTGGGAGATCGCGCAGCTGCAGGACGCGATCGACGCGACGGTCCTCGGCTTCGAGGACGTCGCCCGGGTCCTGCCGGCCGACCGCAGCGTCAAGGAGCGGCTGCTGGAGGGCGTGTTCGGGCTGCGGGCCCGGCACGACGGCAACGACGTGGGGTACACCTCGATCGTCGGGGCCGGCCCGCACGCGACGATCCTGCACTGGGTGCGCAACACCGGCGTGACCAAGCCGGGCGAGCTGCTGCTGATGGACATGGGCGTGGAGGGGCACAACCTCTACACCGCCGACGTCACCCGGACCGTCCCGGTCAACGGCACGTTCACCCCGCTGCAGCGCCAGGTGTACGACATCGTGCACGCCTCCCAGCAGGCCGGCATGGACGCGATCAAGCCCGGCGTCGTGTTCAAGGACGTGCACAAGGTCTGCATGCGGGTGCTCGCCGAGGGCCTGCACGACCTGGGCCTGCTGCCGGTCAGCGTGGACCAGGCGATGAGCGACGACAGCACGATCTACCGGCGGTGGACGCTGCACGGCTTCGGGCACATGCTCGGCATCGACGTGCACGACTGCTCGGCGGCGCGCAACGAGGCGTACCGGGAGGGCCCGCTCAAGGAGGGCTACGTGCTCACCGTCGAGCCGGGGCTCTACTTCCAGCCCGAGGACGAGCTGGTCCCGGAGGAGCTGCGCGGCGTCGGCGTCCGGATCGAGGACGACGTGCTGGTCACCGCGGACGGCTGCCGCAACCTGTCGGCGGGCCTCCCGCGGTCCTCCGCCGAGGTGGAAAAGTGGCTCGCGTCGCAGCGTGCGGCCGGTCCTCGCCTGCCCGGCTGACCCTCGGGCAGGATCTCCGCCATGAACGACATCGAGCCCGCCGTACGGCTGCGGTCCTACGGCGGGCTGCGGATGTGGCGCTCCGGCGTCGAGGTCGACATCGGGGCGCCCCGGCTGCGGACCCTCCTCGCCACCCTGCTCGCGGCCCGCGGCGGCGTGGTCGGGGTGGACACCCTGATCGACCTGATCTGGGGCGACGAGCCGTCGCCCAGCGCCGTCAACCAGCTGCACCGGCTGGTGGGGCAGGTGCGCCGGCTGTTCGAGCCGCAGCTGGCCAGCCGGGCGCCGGGCCGCTGGGTGCAGCCCGCCGGCCAGGGTTACCGCCTGGTCGCCGACGAGCGGTCCTGCGATCTGCTGGCGGTGCGCTCGTTCCTGGGCTCGGCGCGGGCCGCGTCCGCCGCCGGGCTGCCACGGGAGGCTTCCCAGGCGTACGCCCAAGCCCTCGAACGCGCCCATGAGCCGGTCTTCGCCGGCCTGGATCCCGAGGTGCTCGACCATCCGGCCTTCGTGGCGCTGCAGCAGGAACGCATCCAGATCGCCGTCGAGGCCGCCGACCTGGCCCTGATCGAACCCGCCGCCCTGCGCTGCGTGCCGCACCTGCATCGGATCGCCGTGTCCGCGCCGCTGCACGAGCCGTTGCAGGCCCGGATGGTCCGGCTGCTGACGCTCACCGGCCGCCGGGCCGAGGCGCTGATCCTCTTCGACGAGGTGCGGCGCCTGCTCGCCGACGAGCTGGGCGCCGACCCGGGCGCCGAGCTGCGGTCCGCGCACCTGCAGGCGCTGGCCGACGACGACCCGGAGCCGCCCGCCACGCACCGGCCGGTGCAGCTGCCGCGCCGGGTGTCCGGCTTCGTGACCCGCGGTGAGCTGCCCGCCGGCGACACCGGCATCGTGGTGCTCAGCGGCATGGGCGGGATCGGCAAGACCGCCCTCGCGGTGGACTGGGCGCACCGGCTCGCGCCGCGCTACCCGGACGGCCAGCTCTACGTCAATTTGCGGGGCTTCGACCCGAGCGGCCGGCTGGTCGAGCCGTCGGACGCCATCGACGTGTTGCTGGAATCGCTCGGGGTGACGCTCGCCGCGCTGGCCGGGGCGGACGTCGACACCCGTGCGGCCCGGCTGCGGTCCGCGCTCGCCGACCGCCGGATGATCCTGCTGCTGGACAACGCCCGCGACTCCGAGCAGGTCCGGCCGCTGCTGCCCGGCGTGTCCGGCTGCCTGGTGATCGTGACCAGCCGCAACCGGCTGACCGGGCTGGTCGCGCGGGAGGGGGCCCGTCCGGTCCAGGTGGGCCGGCTCGGCGACGCGGCGGCGCTGGAGCTGCTGGCCAAACGGATCGGCGCGCCCCGGCTGAGCGCCGAGCCGGAGGCCGCCGCCGAGCTGGTCCGGTTCTGCGCCGGGCTGCCGCTGGCGCTGGCGATCGCGGCGGCGTACGCGGCGGTCCGGCCGGACATGAAACTCAAGGACGTCGTCGACGAGCTGGAGTCGTCCTCGCGGAAACTGGACGCGCTCGCCACCGGGGAGACGTCCGACGACGTACGGTCGGCGCTGTCCTGGTCGTACCAGGCGCTGAGCCCGGAGGCGGCCCGGATGTTCCGGCTCCTCGCCGTACACCCCGGACCGGAGATCTCGGCGGCGGCAGCGGCCAGCATCGCCGGAGCCGGTGAGGCCGCCCGCGGGCTGCTGATCGAGCTCAGCGCGGCCAACATGATCACCGAGGCGGGGCGTCTGCGGTACACGATCCACGACTTGTTGCACGCCTACGCCGGTGAACTGCTCGGCGAGCCGGAACGCCGGGAGGCGGAACGGCGGCTCGTCGAGCACTACATGCGCAGTGCCCGGCACGGCTACCTGGTGTTCGGCAGGCCACCGCTCAACGACCTCGGGCCCGTCACGCCGGGCGTCCTGGTCGAGGAGCCGGCCGATTTCACGGCATCGCTGGAGTGGTACATCCGGGAGAAGGCGGCGCTACGGGCCGTCATCGACCTGGCGCTGGCCCGCGGCTGGCACCGGGAGGCCATCCAGATCATCCTGGACCTGCGGGCGCAGCGCAGCAGCCGGGTGGAATCGCCGAGCGACTCGCAGGAGCAGTCCGAGCGGGCACTGCTCGCGTCGCACACGCTCGGCGATCCGCTGCTGGAGGCGGGCATGCTGCGGGAGTCCACGCTCGGCGTCCGGGCCGCCGACCCGGATCTCGCCGAATGGCGACTGCGGCGGGCGCTGGCGATCTACGAGGGGATCGGCGACGCGGGCGGCCAGTCGCACGTGTGGCGCAACCTGATCTCGTGCGTCACGGATCCGGTGGAACGGCTCCGCCGGGCACGGCTCACCCTGGACTTCGCCCGGCGTTCCCTGGACCCGTGCATCGTCACGTACGGGCTGGCCGCGCTCGCCGGCGAGCTGCACAACGACGGCGACCTGGAAGAGGCCGCCGCGGTCGGCGAGGAGGCGTTCCGGTTCGTCTTCACCCACGGGATCACCGACCTGCGCTGTGAGGCGCCGGCCAAGCTCGCCGAGATCCACCTGCTGCTCGACGACCCGCACACGGCCCTGCGGTACATCGAGATCGCGGTGGACAACCTGTCCCCGGTCGACGCGTTTCCGCTGTTCCACACGTACGCGCTGTTCGCCGAGGCCGCCCACAAGGTCGGCGACCACGCCCGGGCCACCGCGGCGGCCGCCCGCTTCCACGAGTTCGCCGCGCGGCACGGCGCCGACTACCGGGCCATCTGGGGCGACGCGGAGGTCGACGAGTACCTGGCGAAGGTCACCGCGATCAGTGCACCGCCGATGCACTGATCGTGCACTGGGTTCCGGTTGCCTGATCCTCGACTTGATCTTCAGGAGGATCCGATGAGCTACCCCAAGCCCGTGCTCGAGCCCGCCGCCCAGGCCTTCGTCGAGGCGACCGCGAACCCGCCGTACCTGTTCGACCTGGGCCCGCAGGAAGGCCGCAAGGCTGTCGAGTCGGTGCAGGACGGCACCGGTGTGGAGGTGCCCGCCGCCGACGTCCAGGACCTGACCTTCGCGGGCGGCCCGACCGGCGAGGTCAGGATCCGTGTGCTGCGGCCGGCCGGGGTGACCGGCCCGCTGCCGGTGCTGATCTACACGCACGGCGCCGGCTGGGTCTTCGGTGACGCGAACACCCACGACCGCCTGGTGCGGGAGCTGACGGTACGGGCGAACGCCGCCACCGTCTTCGTCGAGTACGACCGCTCCCCGGAGAGCCGCTACCCGGTCGCCGTCGAGCAGGTCTACGCCACCCTGGAGTGGGTCGCCACGCACGGCGCCGAGCACGGCCTGGACGCGACCCGGATCGCGGTCGCCGGTGACTCGGTCGGCGGCAACATGACCGCCGCCCTGACCATCCTGGCCAAGCAGCGGGGCGGCCCGGCGATCGCCGGCCAGTTGCTGTTCTACCCGGTGACCGACGCGAACTTCGACACCGACTCGTACCACCAGTTCGCCGAGGGCTACTTCCTGCGCCGTGACGGCATGCAGTGGTTCTGGGACCAGTACACCACCGACGAGGCGGAGCGGGCGCAGATCACCGCGTCGCCGCTGCGGGCCACCGTCGAGGAGCTGGCCGGGCTGCCGCAGGCGCTGGTCATCGTGGCCGAGGCGGACGTGCTGCGGGACGAGGGCGAGGCGTACGCGGCCAAGCTGCGCGCCGCCGGCGTCGACGTGACCGCCGTCCGCTACCAGGGCATCATCCACGACTTCGTGCTGCTCAACGCCCTCAAGGACACCCACGCCGCGAAGGCCGCCGTCGCGCAGGGCGGCGAGTTCCTCCGTACGGTGCTGCACCCGTGAGCAAGCCGACCGTGGTGCTCGTGCACGGGGCGTTCGCGGACGCGTCCAGCTTCGCCCCGGTCGTCGCGAACCTGCTCGACGACGGCATCGAGGTGCTGGTCCCGCCGGTGCCGAACCGGTCGCTCTCCGGCGATGCCGCGTACCTGTCGTCGGTGCTCGCCGCGATCGACGGCCCGGTCGTGCTGGCCGGGCACTCGTACGGCGGCGCGGTGATCACCGTCGCCGGTGTCGCCGACAACGTGAAGGCCCTGGTCTACCTGGCCGGGTACGCGCTCGAGGAGGGCGAGAGCCTGGGCGAGCTGCAGGGCCGGTTCCCGGACTCGGACCTGGCCGCGGCGCTCTGCTACACGCCGTACCCGGTGGAGGGCTCCACCGAGCCGGGCACCGACGTCTCCGTCGACGTGGCGAAGTTCCCGGCGATCTTCGCCCACGACGTGGACCCGGACCTGGCCCGCGTGCTGGCGGTGTCGCAGCGCCCGCTGGCGGCGGCCGCGTTCGGTGAGCCGGCGACGGCCGCGGCGTGGCGCACCAAGCCCGCCTGGGGTGTGGTCGCCACGGGGGACCACACCATCAACCCGGACGTCGAGCGCTTCGGTTACCAGCGCGCCGGCATCCGCACCACCGAGATCGACTCCTCCCACCTGGTGATGCTGTCGCACCCGCGGGAGGTCGCCGATCTGATCCGCACCGCCATCGCCGCGGTCACGGACTGACAATCCAGTGTGTGTATTTCGGCCGCTATGCGCGCCCGAAATACACACACTGGAAGGTCACGCCTTGTAGTCGCTGATGATCCAGCACTCGGCGCCGTCCGGGCCGTCGGTCACGTTGATGGTGACCTTGGCCGGGTGGCCGTCGCCGCGGTCGAACTCGGTGGCCACCTCGGCGCCGTCCTCGTGGGCGGTCTCGGCCATCGCGACCAGCTCGCCGAGCGTGGGCACGTCGATCTCCTCGCCCTCGTCGCCGGTCACCGGCCCGAGGTCCACCTCGGCGGACGCCGACGGCGCCGCCGCGCCGCCGATCCGGGTCGCCCCGGTCACCGCGCCGTTCGTCACGGTCGCCTGGTACCGCCCGAGCGGCGCGGCCGCGTCACAGCCCCGGGTCAGCACGAAGCTGTAGTTCGCCGGCTCGGTCCAGGCCGGCGCGGACGCGTCACTCGTCGGCGCCGGATCCACCACCGCCGGGCCCTTGCCGCCGGACGTGCACCCACCGGCCAGCCCGATCAGGATCAACGCGCACAGGGCACGCTCTAGCCGCACCACGACCTCCGCTCCACACTCACCGTCGCGGCGCAATGTAGCGCAACCACGCCCACCCGGCACCCCGGGACGGTCAGGTCAGGTCGGTGACGAAGACCGCGACGGTGCGGGCCGGCACCTCCCCCGGCGTGGCGGCGCGCAGCAGCGGGTCGGCGGAGGCGGTCAGCTCCGGGTGCGGGCGCAGCCGGGCCGGGTCCGGCAGCGCGGGCCGGGCCGCCGACTCGGTGACGTTGAAGACGACCACGATCCGGGCCCAGCGCGGGTCCAGGCCGGTGCCGTCCAGGTCCATCACGATCACACCGGGCTGTTCGCCGGGGCCGCCGAGCGGGAACGACACCCGCCGCTGCACCTCCTCGGCGTCCGGCAGCCCGAAGACCGGCGAGGAGCGGCGGATCCGCAGCAGTTCCCGGTAGCGCTCGGCGGTGAGCGTGATCACGTCCGGCGAGGGGACCAGCGACGGGTCGCCGAGCAGCGGCCGCGCGTAATCCCACTTGTCGCCGTTGTCGGACTCCGGAGGCAGGCCCAGCCCGAACCCGTTGCCGAGAGCGGGATCCCAGCGGATCTGGTTGAACCAGTCGCCGGAGTTGAACGAGTTGCGGTCCAGCGACTTGGAGCGCAGCCGCTCGGTGCCGAGGGCCGCGAACCCGGCGCCCTGGCTCAGCACCACCAGCGCCAGGGCGAGCACCTGCATCCGGGCCCGGTCCAGCTGGGACAGGTCGCGGGGCAGCTTGAACGCCATCGCGTCGTACAGGATCTCGTTGTCGTGGGCGTCCACATAGTTCACCGTCTCGCCGGGGGCGTGCGCGTAACCGCTGGGCGAGCCGTTGTAGTCGACCTGGGCGCCGCTGCGCTCGACCCCGTCGTGGCAGACGAACCGGTAGTTGGCCAGGCCGCCGGCGAGGCCCACCTTGATCCGGTCGTGCAGCCAGAGCGGGACGGCCGAGCCGAGCCCGGTCGCGAAGCCCCGGGTGCCGGGGTCGTCACCGAACGCCCCGCCGCCGCGGATCGCGTCGCGGAACCGGTCGTTGAACGTGCCGACGCCGGTGCCGGCCATGTTGACCTGGGTGGCCTGGGCGAACCGGGCGTCGTACGCCACCTCGCCGAAGTTCCACCCCTCCCCGTACAGCGCGATGTCGGGGTCGATCCGGTCCAGGGCGATCCGCGCCGACAGGATGTTGGCCCGCGGGTGGTGGCCCATCAGGTCGAACCGGAAGCCGTCGATCTTGTACTCCCGGGCCCAGGTGACCAGCGAGTCGACGACCAGGCGGCCCATCATCACGTGCTCGGTCGCGGTGTTCGGGCAGCAGCTGGACTCGGCGGTGCTGCCGTCCTCCAGCAGCCGGTGGTAATAGCCGGGGACGATCCGGTCGAGGACGCTGAACCGGTCGAGCCCGTCGCCCATCGTGTGGTTGTAGACCACGTCGAGGACGACCCGCAGCCCGGCCGCGTTGAGTCCCGCCACCGCCGTGCGCAGCTGGAGGATCCGAGCGGAGCCGGCCGGGTCGGTGGCGTAGCTGCCGTCCGGCGCCGTCCAGTGCCACGGGTCGTAACCCCAGTTGAACCCGTCGGTGTCGGCGACCGCCATCACGGCGCGCTGCTGCTCCGGCGAGTCGGGTGGGAACGCCGTCAGGTCGCAGGCCGGCACCGACTGGTCGGCCCGCCGGTCCGGCACCGTGGCGAAGTCGTTGACCGGCAGCAGGTGCACGTGGGTGAGCCCGGCGTCGGCCAGCGAGCGCAGGTGGCGCATCCCGTCCGAGCTGTGCCGGGCGAAGGCCAGGAAGGTGCCCCGCTCCTCCGGCGGCACCGTGGCGTCGGCGATCGAGAAGTCCCGGACCGACACCTCGGTGATCTGCATCCGGGCCTGGCCGACCACCGGCGGTTTGGCGAGGGCGTCCCAGCCGGGTGGGCGCAGCGCCGGGTCGGACAGGTCGACGAGCTGGCTGTGTGTGGAGTCGGTGGCGAGCGACACCGAATACGGGTCGGTCACGCTGGTGGTCACCACCCGCTGGGCGGCGGGCTGCCAGACCTCGACGCGATAGCGGTACCACTTGTTGAGCCACTTGCGCTTGCCGGTGATCGACCAGACGCCGGTGACGTCGTCGCGTTCCATCGGGAGGATGCGCGGCTCCTCGCCGGGCTCACGGAAGAACTCCAGCTCGACAGTGCGGGCGGTCGGCGCCCAGACCGACAGCCGGGGTTTGTCCTTGTCGTCGACGACCGGGCCGAGCTCGGCGTCGGCGGCGTCCGCATACCGGTCGTCGAGGACGCCGGCGAGCTGAACGGCGGTGAGCGCGACCAGCTCGCCCTCGGGGCTGCGCCCGGCGACGAGCAGTTGCCCGCGCAGCAGATCGTCCAGCGCCGCGTCGCCGAGCTCGCGCACGGCGAACGCCCGGTAGGCGCGCAGGTGCGGGAAGCGGCGGCTCTGCGCCTGGAACAGGCCACCGGGCCGCGGCACCAGCGGCAGCTCGGCGCCCTCGCCGGTCAGCTCTCGGCCGGACCGCCGGAGCCCACCCGCCTCGGAGGCGACCAGGGCGAAGGTGACGGCGCGGGCGGCGAACCACTCGGGCAGGGCGATCGTCCCCCGGTCGACGAAGACGGCATGAGCACGAGCGGGGTCCAGCTCCGGCCCGAGCGTCCCGAGATCCGGCAGGACCGGCGCCCACGATCCCGCCGTCAGCCACACCTCACGGCACACGGTGAGATCGAGCCGCTGATCGTCGGGCAGATCCTTCTCCTCGCCCCGGTGCAGCACATAGCGCAGGCCCACGGCGTCGGGCCGGACGCGTACCTCGAAAATCGCCCCGAAGGCATCGAAACGGGTGGGCATGTGCGGCGAACCCCAGCGGGTCTTCTCCGTGACCGGGACGCCCTCCCAGCAGTGCAGGCCCCACCCACCGTAGTCACCGTCCGGGCGGCGGTAATGGATCACGACGGTGTCTGCCGGTGGCTCGGGAAGCTCGGGCGGCGTGGTGGAGACCCGGCGGTCACCGGCGGTCACCCAGATCTCGCCGGTCTTGCGCAGATCGACCCACCGGTCCACCGCGACGTCCTTGGCGCCCTGCCGGTTGAGCACCAGGAAGCCGATCTCCTGCGCGTCCTCGCGGACCCGCACCCAGGCGAAACGGCCCCACGCGTCCTCGCCGGCGAACGGGACGCCGTCGGGATAGACCAGGTCGGCGCCGGGAGCGAGGTCGCCCCAGGCGTGCAGGACCCAGTCGGCGTAGTCACCGTCGGCGCGCTGGTAGTGAACGATCAGCCACCGCACGTCAGCGAGGGCGGCCGGAGGGGCGGAAGCGGTGATCTCGACCGTCGTCACCGGCACATCATCGCAGCGGGATACGACATTTTCCGGGTGTCCCGACGACAGGCTGGGAGGATCGTCGCGTGGGACCCGCCTTGCAACCGCTAGCAAGACGGACGTACGGTTTACCGGAGACGCGCAACCGAGAGTTAGGCATACCTAACCAAGAGGTCGCCCTTTCGGTGCGAAAGACTTGACTTCCAGTCGCTGGGTGTGAAGGAGATGACGGTGGCCAGCCTCGACACCTTTGGTGCGAAGAGCGAGCTGCGCGTCGGTGACGCGAGCTACGAGATTTTCACGATCGACAAGGTGAAGGGGCACGATCGACTGCCCTACTCCTTGAAGATCCTCCTGGAGAACCTGCTGCGCACTGAGGACGGCGCGAACATCACCGCCGACCACATCAACGCGCTCGGCAGCTGGGATCAGAACGCCGACCCGAGTGTCGAGATCCAGTTCACCCCGGCACGGGTGCTGATGCAGGACTTCACCGGTGTTCCCTGCGTGGTCGACCTGGCCACGATGCGTGAGGCCGTCAAGGACCTGGGCGGCGACCCCACCAAGGTCAACCCGCTCGCTCCGGCCGAGCTGGTCATCGACCACTCGGTCATCGCCGACCTGTTCGGCCGCGAGGACGCCTTCCAGCGCAACGTCGAGCTGGAGTACCAGCGCAACCGCGAGCGCTACCAGTTCCTGCGCTGGGGCCAGACCGCGTTCAACGAGTTCAAGGTCGTCCCGCCCGGCACCGGCATCGTGCACCAGGTCAACATCGAGTACCTGGCTCGCACGATCATGGAGCGCAACGGCCAGGCGTACCCGGATACCGTCGTCGGCACCGACTCGCACACCACCATGGTCAACGGCCTGGGCGTGCTGGGCTGGGGCGTCGGCGGCATCGAGGCCGAGGCCGCGATGCTGGGCCAGCCGGTCTCCATGCTGATCCCGCGGGTCGTCGGCTTCAAGCTGTCCGGCGAGGCGCCGGCCGGCACCACCGCCACCGACCTGGTGCTCACCATCACCGAGATGCTGCGCAAGCACGGTGTGGTCAGCAAGTTCGTCGAGTTCTACGGCCCCGGCGTGAGCGCGGTCCCGCTGGCGAACCGGGCGACCATCGGCAACATGTCGCCGGAGTACGGCTCGACCGTCGCGATCTTCCCGATCGACGAGCAGACCATCGACTACCTGAAGCTGACCGGCCGCACCGAGGAGCAGGTGGCGCTCGTCGAGGCGTACGCCAAGCGTCAGGGCCTGTGGCTGGACCCGAACGCCGAGCCGGACTACAGCGAGAAGCTCGAGCTGGACCTGTCGACGATCGTCCCGTCGCTGGCCGGCCCGAAGCGCCCGCAGGACCGGGTGCTGCTCAGCGAGGCCAAGTCGGCGTTCCGCGGCGCTCTGCCGAACTACGCCGCCCCGCACGGCCACGCCGACGAGGCCAGCGAGGAGTCCTTCCCGGCCAGCGACTCGCCCGCCAACGGCATCGAGGACGAGGCCGACAAGCCGCAGATCTTCAGCGCCGCGGCGAACGCCAACGGCCGCACCTCCAAGCCCACCCGGGTCAAGGGCGAGGACGGCGTGGAGTACGAGCTGGACCACGGCGCCGTCGTCATCGCCGCGATCACCTCCTGCACGAACACCTCGAACCCGCAGGTCATGATCGGCGCCGCGCTGCTCGCCAAGAAGGCCGTGGAGAAGGGCCTGACCCGCAAGCCGTGGGTCAAGACCACCCTGGCCCCGGGCTCGAAGGTCGTCTCGGACTACTACGACCGGGCCGGTCTCACCCCGTACCTCGACAAGATCGGGTTCAACCTGGTCGGCTACGGCTGCACCACGTGCATCGGCAACTCGGGCCCGCTGCCCGAGGAGGTCTCGGCCGCCATCAACGAGGCGGACCTGACCGCGGTCAGCGTCCTCTCCGGCAACCGGAACTTCGAGGGCCGGATCAACCCGGACGTCAAGATGAACTACCTGGCGTCCCCGCCGCTGGTCGTGGCGTACGCCCTGGCCGGCTCGATGGACATCGACATCACGACCGAGCCGCTGGGCACGGGCAGTGACGGCAAGCCGGTCTACCTGAACGACATCTGGCCGACCAACGCCGAGATCGACGAGACGATCGCCCAGGCCATCGGCGCCGAGGCGTTCAGCTCCGCCTACCAGGACGTCTTCGCCGGTGACGAGCAGTGGCAGTCGCTGCCGACCCCGACCGGTGACACCTTCGCCTGGGCCGGGGACTCCACCTACGTCCGGAAGCCCCCGTACTTCGAGGGCATGCAGGCCGAGCCGGCCCCGGTGAACGACATCGCCGGCGCCCGCGTGCTGGCCAAGCTGGGCGACTCGGTCACCACCGACCACATCTCCCCGGCCAGCTCGATCAAGCCGGACTCGCCCGCCGGCAAGTACCTCGCGGAGAACGGCGTCCCGCGCGCCGAGTTCAACAGCTACGGCTCGCGCCGCGGCAACCACGAGGTCATGATCCGTGGCACGTTCGCCAACATCCGGCTGCGCAACCAGCTGCTGAACGATGTCGAGGGTGGCTTCACGCTCAACCACCTGACCGGCGAGCAGACCACCATCTACGACGCCTCCGTCGCCTACCAGGAGGCCGGCATCCCGCTGGTGATCCTGGCCGGCAAGGAGTACGGCTCGGGTTCCTCCCGCGACTGGGCCGCCAAGGGCACCATGCTGCTGGGCGTCCGCGCCGTCATCGCCGAGAGCTACGAGCGCATCCACCGCTCCAACCTGATCGGCATGGGCGTGCTCCCGCTGCAGTTCCCGCAGGGGCAGAACGCCGAGTCCCTCGGCCTGACCGGCACCGAGACCTTCTCGTTCACCGGCGTCACCGAGCTCAACAACGGCACCACCCCGCGCACCGTCAAGGTGACGACCGACACCGGCATCGAGTTCGACGCGGTCGTCCGCATCGACACGCCCGGCGAGGCCGACTACTACCGCAACGGCGGCATCCTGCAGTACGTCCTCCGCAAGATGCTCCGCAGCTGACGCTGCTTCCGCCGAGGCCCCGCTCTCCTCTCACGGAGGGCGGGGCTTCTGCCTATTTCGCGGGGGTACGGGTGACGCGCCCCGGCTCGCCGGAAGAGGCAGGCGGGTCGCCCCGTCTCAGGGCCGGAAGCCGGTCCGGTCCGCGTCGGTGATCTCGCGCAGCACCCGGGCCGGCACGCCCGCCGCGATCACGCCCGCCGGCACGGACCTGGTGACCACGCTGCCGGAACCGATGATCGAGCCGTCGCCGATGGTCACGCCCGGGTTGATGGTGACCCCGCCGCCGACCCACACGTTGTTCCCGATCGTCACCGGCTTGGCGTAGCAGGCGCCCGCCGCACGCTCCGCCGCGTCGATGGCGTGGTTCGACGTGTAGATCCCGACCCGCGGCCCGAACAGCACATGATCCCCGATGGTGATCCCGCCGCCGTCCAGCATCACGCAGTCGAAGTTGGCGTAGAAGTGGTCCCCGACGCTGATGTTGAACCCGAACTCGCACCGGAACACCGGCTCGAAGTGGCACCCTTCCCCCACCGACTTCAGCAGCCGCCGCAGGATCGCCTCCCGTTCGGCCTGGAGCCGCCCGAAACTGCTGTTGTACTCGTCGGCCAGCAGCACGGTCCGCTCCCGCGCCCGCACGAGTTCCGAGGTCAGGTCGTTGTACATCCGGCCGGAGAGAATGTGCTCCCGCTGCTCCTCAAGCGTCACCCTGTGATCTTGCCATCCTGCCCGGCACGAACCGGCCGGTGGTGAATACGCTTCAGCGATGGATGACAAGACTGTTCTGGGCCGGATCAGCGAACTGGTCGACGAGGAGCACAAGCTCCGCAACCGGCTGAGCCAGGGCGAGATCTCCGCCGACGAGGAGCACAGCCGCCTCAAGGAGCTGGAGGAAGCCCTCGACCAGTGCTGGGACCTGCTGCGCCGGCGCCGCGCGGCCCGTGACGCCGGGCACGACCCGGATGCCGAGCAGGCGCACACCACCGACGAGGTCGAGCACTACATCCAGTGACGCGTACGCGGCCGCCGCATCCACGGCGGCCGCGCATCACCGCCGGGTCAGCGCAGCCCGGCCTCGTACAGCAGCCGGTCGGTCAGCTCCTCGGCGTCGACCGTCAGTCCACGCTGCCGGAACCAGCCCGCCACGTTGTGCACGTCCCGGGCGATGAACTCGGCGCCCCGCGGGTTCGCGATCACGTCGATGATCTGCGGCAGGTCGATCATGACGAGCCGGTCGCGGTGCACCATCGTGTTGTACGGCGACAGGTCACCGTGCGCCACCTGGGCCCGGGCCAGCACCGACAGCGCGTCGGTCATCTGCTGCCACAGTCCGGCGAGCTGATCGGGCTCGGCACGCACCTGCGCGAGCCGGGGCGCCGCCTCGCCGGTCTCCCAGTCGCCGATGAACTCCATCAGCAGCTCGGTGCCGATGAGCTGGACCGGGTACGGCACGCGGACCAGACCGCTCTCCTGGCCGATCTCCCACAGCCGGCCCAGCGCGTCGAACTCGGCCGCCGACCACTGCCCGGCGATCATCTCCTTGCCGAAGGAGGTGCGGTTGGCCATGGCCCGCATCTCCCGGGACCGCCGCACGCGACGTCCCTCGAGATAGCCGGAGTCGCGGTGGAACATCCGGTGATCGCCGTCGCGGTACCGCTTGGCGGCCAGCATGCTGATCTTGTCGGTGCCCGGGAGCTCCCGCCGGACCAGGAAGACGTCCGCTTCCTTGCCGGTCTTGAGCATGCCCAGCTCGGTGTCGACGGCGCCGTGCTCCGTGCGTACCCAATCGGGTCTCGGCTCCGGGCCGTGCAGCGCACCGTCCCAGGTGGACCACCGGTCACCCTCCTCGGGCAGATCCGGGTCCTCCTGGAGAGCCGGCTCCAGCCGGCTGATCTTCAGAAAATCGGGCTCGTCGTCATCGAACTTGCGACGCTTGTTACGCATGGTCGAGTGCTCGCGCACGGGAGGGTCTCCTCAGAGAAAGAAGTAAGCGGGGAAACGAGGACAGCAGGCATCACAAAGACAGCCATCGAAGTCGACCCCCTTCTCTCTCGTCGGTTCGCTCGTGCGCGGTCGACTCTCGCCGATCGCCGGAAGCCGCGCAACTCATTTTCCGCTCAGCGCGCCGCCATGATCGCTGAGATGCCCTGGATCACGTTCCCGACCACCTTCGTCGGCGCGAACCGGTTGTCCACCCAGTCCCGCCCGCGGTGCAGCCACACGCTGGGCAGCCCGAGCGCCGCCGCCCCGCCAATGTCCGACTCCGGGCTGTCGCCGACCACCCACGCCCCGGCCAGCCGCATCCGGACCCGCTGCGCGGCCATCGCGAAGATCCGCGGGTTCGGTTTGCTGACGCCGCACTCCTCCGAGATCACCCAATCGGCGACGTACCGGTCCAGACCGGTCCGCCGGATGCGTGACTCCTGCTGCTCGGTGGGCCCGTTCGTCACCACCACCGGCACCAGCCCGGCGTCGCCCGCGATCTCCAGGGCGCAACCCACCATGGGGTCGAGCCGTTCATAGGTGAGCGGTCCGGCCTTCAGCTCGTCCACCAGGTCGATCGACGGCACCCGTAGCCGGTAGCGGTCGCGGATCCGGTCGGCGAGGTCCCATCGGGAGGTGAGGCCGTCCGCGTCGACAGCGACCAGCCACTCCAGATCGTCCTGGGGCGCGGAGATCTCGTCGAGGAAACCTTTAGCCCACAGCCGGAACGCACCGCTGCGATCGAGCAGGGTGTCGTCCAGGGAGAGGAAGACTAGAGGCACGCGGGCACTTTACGTGAGCGCTCGCGGGACCGAACAGCCCAGGACTGTTAACAAAACGCTGAGACCATGACGAAATTCGCATCATCCGATCGAGGTACGGGGTCCTTCTGTAAACCGTACGTACGGCTTGCAGGACCGTCCGGCCCCGTGAAACGATCGGTGACGTGCCCAGGGTGAGTCAGGACCAGCTAGATGCGCGCCGCCACGAGATCCTCAGCGCGGCCCGCAACTGTTTCGCCCGATTCGGCTACGGGGGTGCCACGGTGCGCCGCCTCGAAGAAGCCACCGGCATGTCCCGTGGGGCGATTTTCCACCATTTTCGTGACAAGGAGTCGCTGTTCCTCGCCGTCGCCGAGGACGACGCCGTCACCATGGTCGAGACCGTCGCGCAGAACGGTCTCGTGCAGGTGATGCGCGACCTCCTCGACCGGGCCGGCAACAGCGAGGGTGACACCGCCGGCTGGCTCGGCACCCAGCTGGAGGTCTCGCACCGTCTCCGCACCGACCCGTCCTTCGCGAAACGGTGGGCCCAGCGCTCCGCCGCCATCGCCGACGCCACCCGCGACCGCCTGCAGCGCCAGCGGGACGCCGGTGTGCTGCGCCGGGACGTCCCGGTCGAGGTCCTCACCCAGTTCCTCGAGCTGGCGTACGACGGCCTGGTCCTGCACCTGGCCACCGGCCGCCCGCCCGGCGAACTGACCCGCGTCCTCGACGTCGTCGAAGAGGCGGTCCGCAAACCCGCCTGAGGTCAGAGGGCGGGCGCCCGGTCGATGAAACCGAGGACCTGGAAGATCTGGCCGGACGCGTCCCGTTCGGCCACGTCGAAGCCCACCACCAGCGGCTCCTCGCCGGGCCGGCCCAGGTGCCAGGTGAACCGGGCCTGGTCGTGGTGGGCGTCCACCGGTCCGCCGGAGCTGAACACCAGCCCGGCGAACTGCTGCTGCGCCGCCCCGATCACCGCGTTCAGCGCCTCCCGGCCCTCGACCGCCGCGAGCGGGTCGACGTAGCGGACGTTCTCCGCGAACAGTTCATCGATCGCCGCCCGGCGCGCCTCCGGGCCGGTCTCGTTCCACACCGCGAGGTACTGCTCGATCATCCTGTCGAAGTCGCTCATCGGCTCGTCCTCTCTCGTCCGGTTGACGGCATGAGCCTGACCGGGACCGGGTAGCGCCGTCGATTACCCCGCGGGTAATGGCGGGCCCTCGCGGCCGGTCCCTACGCTGCGGGGATGAGCGAGGTCGGCAAGCTGTTACGCGGCTGGCGGGACACCCGGCGGATGAGCCAGCTCGATCTCTCCGGCCGGTCCGGGGTGTCCACGCGGCACCTGTCGTTCATGGAGACCGGCCGGTCCCGCCCGACGCGGCGGATGCTGCTGCGGCTGGCCGAGGAACTCGACGTCCCGCTGCGCGCCCGCAACGAGTTGCTGCTGGCCGGCGGGTTCGCCCCGGCCTACCCGGAGTCGGAGCTGGACGGCCCGCCGCTGGCGGACGTGCTGACCGCGCTCCGCAATGTGCTCGCCGGGCACGCGCCCTACCCGGCGGTGCTGGTGGACCGGCACTGGACGATGGTGGACGCCAACGACGGGGTGGCCCGGCTCACCGCCGGCTGTGCCCCGGAGCTGCTGGTCCCGCCGGTCAACGTGCTGCGCCTGGCCCTGCATCCGGCCGGCATGGCGCCGCGGATCGGGAATCTGGCCGAGTGGCGTACGCACCTCCTGCACCGCCTCGACCGGCAGGCCGCCGCCACCGCCGACCCGGTCCTGCACGACCTCCGCGCCGAGCTGGCCGGCTATCCCGGCGGCGAGGTGCCGGAACGCCCGGACGGTCTGGTCGTCCCGCTCCGCTTCGAGGATCTGAACTTCTTCAGCATCACCTCGGTCCTCGGCACCCCGCGCGACGTCACCCTGTCCGAACTGGCCATCGAGGCGTTCCTGCCGGCCGACGCGGCCACCGCCGCCGCGCTGTCCGGTGGGATGGCAGTATCGACATATGGACCTTGGGCTCGCTGATCGCGTCTTCATTCTCACCGGGGCCTCCCGGGGGCTCGGACTGGCCACCGCGCAGGCGCTCGTCGGCGACGGCGCCCGGGTGGTGATCTCCTCCCGCGACGACGACCGGGTGACGGAGGCGGTGGCCACACTGGGCGGCCCGGAGCACGCGCTGGGGGTAACCGCCGACCTGGCCGACCCGAGCACCCCGCGCGAGCTGGTGCACGCGGCACAGGAGCGGTTCGGGCGGCTGGACGGGGCGCTGATCTCGGTGGGCGGCCCCGCTCCGGGCACCGCGGCGAGCATGAGCGACGACCAGTGGACGAGTGCGTTCGAGACGGTCTTCCTGGGTTCGGTACGGGCGGCGCGCACCTTCGCCTCGTCCCTGCCCGAGGGCGGGGCGATCGGCCTGGTGCTGTCCACGTCGGTGAAGACGCCGCTGACCGGGCTGGGCCTGTCGAACGGTTTCCGGCCCGGGCTGGCGATGGTCGCCAAGGACATGGCCGACGAGTTCGCTCCGCGCGGCGTCCGGGTCCTCAGCATCCTGCCCGGCCGTTTCATGACCGACCGCAGCCGTGAGCTGCTCGCCGCCACCGACGACCCGGTGGACGCCGCCGAGCGGATCGCCTCGTCCGTTCCGTTGCGCCGCATCGGCGAGCCCTCGGAGTTCGGCCGTGTCGCCGCGTTCCTGCTCTCCCCCGCGGCCAGTTACGTGACCGGCGTCGCGGTCGCGGTCGACGGCGGCGCCCTCCGCGCCCTGTGACCACCCCACCCGGCCCGGCAGCCGACCCACCGTCCACCCGGCTCTCCGCCCGCCGCCAGGGCCGGACCGGCGGGCAAACGGCGGCCGCGCGGGTGGGGCGGCCGAGCGCCGGCGAGATGACGGCCGCCGCCGGGCGGACCATTCCCGACGTCGAGGGCCCGGACCTGCTGGTGCTGTTCTCCGGTATCAACCCGAGCCTGTACTCGGCGGCGACCGGCCATCACTTCGCCCGCCCGGGCAACCGGTTCTGGCCGGCGCTGCACGGCGCGGGTTTCACCGGCCGGCTGCTGCACCCGTCGGAGCAGCATCTGCTGCCCGCGCTCGGGCTCGGCATCACGAACGTGGTCGCCCGCGCCACGGCCCGCGCCGACGAACTGGCCCCGGAGGAGTTCGTCCACGGCGGCGCCCTGCTCGCCGAGCGGGTGGCCCGGCTCCGCCCCCGGTTCCTGGCCGTTCTGGGCGTGACCGCTTACCGTGCCGCCTTCGCCCAGCCGAAGGCGCGGATCGGCCGCCAGCCCGGAACGATCTCCGGTGTGCCGGTCTGGGTGCTGCCGAATCCGAGCGGCCTCAACGCCCACTTCCAGTTGCCCGCGCTGATCACCGAGTTCGCGGCGCTGCGCGGCGCCCTCTGACACCGCCCGCGCCCGTCATGGCCGGTCCCGGTCGTCGCCGGGCCGGGGCGGCAGGACCCGCTGTTCGTGCATCGCGATCTCGCGCCGGAAACGGTCGGCCGACGGATGCCAGGCCTCATCGATCGGCCCCATGATGCCGCCGCCGATCCCTTTTCGTCTGACCCATCCGGCGAAACGCGCGAACCCGTAAAGCATCGCCCCGAAGATCATCGCGAAGATCAGGAATTCGATCATGGTTCGATGACTTTCGCCGGGACGGTGACGATCTCGATCTCCTCGTCCCGTGCCGGCGCCGGAATCGCGTCGGCGAACTGCGTCCGGTAGAGGTCGGCATAAAGGCCGCCGGCCCCGATCAGTTCGGTGTGGGTGCCGCGTTCGACGATCCGCCCGCGGTCCAGCACGAGGATCTGATCGGCCTCCCGGATCGTGGAGAGCCGGTGCGCGATCACCAGCGCGGTCCGTCCCTGCAGGGCCTCGGTGAGCGCCCGCTGCACCGCCGCCTCCGACTCGCTGTCCAGGTGCGCGGTGGCCTCGTCGAGGATCACGATCGACGGCTGTTTCAGCAGCAGCCGGGCGATCGCGAGCCGCTGTTTCTCCCCGCCGGAGAACCGGTACCCCCGCTCGCCCACCACCGTGTCCAGACCGTCCGGCAGGGCCCGCACCAGGGCGGCGATCCGGGCCCCGGTCAGCGCCTCCCACATCTGCTCCTCGGTGGCGCCGGGCCGGGCGTACCGCAGGTTCTCGGCGATCGTCTCGTGGAACAGGTGCGAGTCCTGGGTGACGACGCCGACGGTGTCACGCAGCGAGTCGAGCGTCGCGTCCCGGACGTCGACGCCGCCGATCAGCACCGCGCCGCCGGTGACGTCGTAGACCCGGGAGAGCAGCATCGACAGCGTCGACTTGCCCGCGCCGGACGGCCCGACCAGGGCCACCATCTGCCCCGGCTCGACGGTGAAGTCGAGACCGGTGAGCACCTCCTGGTTCGCCCGGGTGTCCAGCGTGGACACGTCCTCCAGGGTGGCCAGGGAGACCTGGTCGGCGCTGGGATAACGGAACCGCACGTCACGGAACTCGATCCGCCCGGAGCCGGGTGGGATCTCGGCGGCGCCGGGTTTCTCGGTGATGCCGGGCTCCAGGTCGAGCACCTCGAAGACCCGGTCGAAGGAGACCAGCGCGCTCATCACGTCGACCCGGACGTTGCTGAGCGCGGTGAGCGGACCGTACAGCCGGGTGAGCAGCAGGGCCAGGGTGACGACGGTGCCGGCCGAGACGCTGCCCCGGACGGCCAGCCAGCCGCCCAGCCCGTACGTCAGGGCCTGCGCCAGCGAGGCCACCAGCAGCATCGCGACGAAGAAGGTGCGCGAGTACATCGCCTGCTGGACGCCGATGTCGCGAACCCGGGAGGCCCGTTCGCCGAACCGGGCGGCCTCGGCGCCGGGCCGGCCGAACAGCTTGACCAGCAGGGCGCCGGAGACGTTGAACCGCTCGGTCATCGTCGCGTTCATCTTGGCGTCGAGGTTGTACGACTCGCGGGTGATCTCGGCGAGCCGTTTCCCGACCCGGCGGGCCGGCACGATGAAGACCGGCAGGAGCAGCAGCGAGAGCCCGGTGATCTGCCAGGACAGGGTGAACATCACGCCGGCCGTGAGCACCAGCTGGATGACGTTGCTGACCACCCCGGAGAGGGTGGACGTGAACGCCCGCTGCGCGCCGACCACGTCGTTGTTGAGCCGGCTGACCAGCGCCCCGGTCTGGGTGCGCGCGAAGAACTGCAGCGGCATCCGCTGCACGTGGTCGTAGACCCGGGTGCGCAGGTCGAGGATGATGCCCTCGCCGATGCGGGCCGAATACCACCGCTGGGCGAGGGAGAGCAGCGCCTCGGCGACGGCCAGCGCGGCGATCATCAGGGCGAGCCGCACCACGGCGGAGGACTCGGCCGAGGTGATCGCGTTGATCACGTCACCGGCGAGCAGCGGGGTCGCCACCCCGATGCCGGCGGCGAGCACCACCGTCAGCAGGAAGACCGCGATGTCGCGACGGTACGGCACCGCGAAGCGGAAGATCCGCCGTGTCGTGCCCGCACGCACCTCGTGCCTGCTGACCCGATCCGCGTTCTGGATCGAGCGCAGCACACTCCAGCTCGTGGACATGTCACCTCCCGGGCGTCGTTCGACAGGGCGAGACACAGTCTGCCCCGTGGGTACGACAATCCCGGGAGGTGCCTTACTCCCCGGCGCCCAGCAGGTCGCTGAGCCGCCGTGTCTGGGCTTCCCGTTCGGCCCGGTCCTGCTCCGCGTACGACCGCAGGGGCGCACCCGCGAGCAGGGCCTTGATCTCGGCGACCGCGCCGCCGTCCGCCGCCAGCACGGCGGCGGCCAGGTCGGCGACGGCTCCGTCGAGCTCGGCGGGCGGCACGACGGCCGTCGCCAGGCCGATCCGGTCCGCCTCGTCCGCCGAGATCCGCCGGCCGGTGACGCAGATCTCCAGAGCACGCGACGGGCCGACCAGGTCGGTGAGCCGTTTCGTGCCACCCAGGTCGGGCACCAGTCCGAGGGCCACCTCGGCCATGGAGAACCGCGCGTCGTCGGCGAGGATCCGCATGTCGCAGTTGAGCGCCAGCTGGAACCCGGCGCCGATCGCGTGTCCTTGCACCGCCGCAATCGTCACAATGGACGGACTGCGGAGCCAGGTGAACGCGGTCTGGAAGCCGGCAATCCGATCCGCGCACTCGGCTGCCGACAACTGCGCCAGCCGGGTGAGTGAAGAATCGCCGTCGCCCTTCGCCACCGACAGATCCAGGCCCGCGGAAAACGCGCGCCCCTCACCGCGGACAATGACGACCCGTACGTCTCCCGGCAATTTCCGGGAAATGTTGCCGAGCTCCGTCCACATGGCCGGAGTCTGGGCATTGAGAACGCCGGGCCGGCACAACGTCACCGTCGCGACCGGCCCGTCCTGTTCGTAGCGAACGCCTACCTCGTCGGTGGACCCTGGTCCGGCGTTGGCCGCCGTCACGCCTTCTTGCGGCGGCGTGCGCCGCCACGCTGGCGCAACTGCACGCCCGATTCGGTGAGCACGCGGTGGACGAATCCGTAGGAACGGCCGGTGGAGGCGGCCAGCGCGCGGATGCTCTCGCCGCCGGTGTAACGCTTCACCAGGTCCTTGGCGAGCGACTGCCGCTCGCTACCGACGATTCGACGACCCTTCTCAGTACTGGTAGCTGTGCCAGTGGCTGCCATCTTGAATCCTCACGTCGCAGACAGTGCGGTCAGATACGGTCCCACCCATTACACCGTCTCGAACGATCATGCGCCAGGCATCCAGCCCCCGTGAACGTGCCCATTTATTACTGTCAGGAACTTGACGGTTACCACGGGCATCAATGTCAGACAGTTTGGCGGGACTCTCTCGGCGCGCATTTCCGGCTCGGCGACCGGCCGCCCAAGACCATCGATCACCTGCGAAAACACTCGATCGAGGACGGGCCCTCGATCGCTCCGGAGAGTGCTGGGATCGCTCCGTGGAGTGACTCTCGACCTTGCAGCGTACCGGCCGACGGGTGCCCGACCTGTTCGGAAACGCCCGAACATCGCACTGTCTGTGTGGGCACCAGTTGACAACTGACGATCGGCGATGATCGGCCCTCAGGCCAGCTCGACGAGCTCCAGGAGGTCGTCGCTCCACGCGTCCTCGTCGCCGTCCGGCAGCAGGATCGCCCGGTCCGGCTTGAGCGCCTGCACACAGCCGGCGTCGTGGGTGACCAGCACGATCGCCCCCGGATAGTTGGCGATGGCGTCGAGCACCTGCTCCCGGCTGACCGGGTCGAGGTTGTTCGTCGGCTCGTCCAGCAGCAGCACGTTCGCCCCGGAGCAGACCAGGGTGGCCAGCGCGAGACGGGTCTTCTCACCACCGGAGAGCACCCCGGCCGGCTTGTCCACGTCGTCGCCGGAGAAGAGGAACGCGCCGAGGATCTTCCGCAGCTCGGTGTCGGTCTGCTCGGAGCCGGCGCTGCGCATGTGCTCCAGGATCGTCCGGTCCACGTCCAGGGTCTCGTGCTCCTGGGCGTAGTAGCCCAGCCGCAGGCCGTGCCCGGCGCGCACCTCACCGGTGTCCGACTCGAGCAGCCCGCCCAGCATCCGCAGCAGGGTGGTCTTGCCGGCGCCGTTGAGCCCGAGGATGGCGACCCGGGAACCCCGGTCCACCGCCACGCTGACGTCGGTGAAGATCTCCAGCGACCCGTACGACTTCGACAGCCCGGTCGCGGTCAGCGGAGTCTTGCCGCACGGCGCCGGGTTCGGGAACCGGACCTTCGCCACCTTGTCCGAGGTCCGGGTCTCCTCCAGGCCGCCCAGCAGCTTCTCGGCACGCTTCGCCATGTTCTGCGCGGCGACCGTCTTGGTGGCCTTCGCCCGCATCTTGTCGGCCTGCGCCATCAGGGCGCCGGCCTTCTTCTCGGCGTTCGCCCGCTCACGACGGCGGCGGCGCTCGTCGGTCTCACGCGCTTCGAGGTACGTCTTCCAGCCCATGTTGTACATGTCGACGACCGAGCGGTTGGCGTCGAGGTACCACACCTTGTTGACCGCGGCGTCGAGCAGCTCGACGTCGTGGCTGATCACGATGAGGCCGCCCTTGTGCTGGGCCATGTACCCGCGGAGCCAGGCGATCGAGTCGTGGTCGAGGTGGTTGGTCGGCTCGTCCAGCAGCAGGATGCCCTTGCCGTTCTGCCCGGAGTTGGCGAACAGGATGCGGGCCAGCTCGATCCGCCGGCGCTGACCGCCGGAGAGGGTGCCGATCGTCTGGGCCAGGGCACGGTCCGGCAGGCCCAGGTTCGCGCAGATCCGGGCGGCCTCGGCCTCGGCGCCGTAGCCACCGAGGGCGGAGAACTGGTCCTCCAGCTGGCCGTATAGGCGGACCAGCTTGTCCTCGGAGCTCTCCTCGAGCTGAACCTCGAGTTTCTGCATCTCGGCGAGGATGCTGTCCAGGCCGCGGGCGGAGAGGACGCGGTCGCGGCCGGTCACGTTCAGGTCGCCGGTGCGCGGGTCCTGCGGGAGGTAACCGATCTCACTGGTGCGCTCGACCGTACCCGCGTACGGGATCCCCTCCCCCGCCAGCACCTTCAGCGTGGTGGTCTTGCCGGCGCCGTTGCGGCCGACCAGGCCGATCCGGTCGCCCGGCTGCACCCGCAGGGTGGTCGGGGAGATGAGGATGCGCGCGCCGGCGCGGAGTTCGAGTCCGGTGGCGGTGATCATGAAGGTTCTCGCTCTCGGTGTACGGGCTGACTCAGGGCGCAGAAAAGCGCCGGCCATCGCAGATGACGGTCGGCGCCGGGGCAGGTCAGCCTTCGCAGAGCAGCACGCGGCCATCCTACCGGGCGTTCACTCACACCTCCCACCCGATTAATCCGGGAGGTCCCCGGGTACTCGGCGGAGCAACCGTGGTGAGGGTGGGACGACATGGAACTGAACGAACGCGCCGACATCGACACCAGTCAGATCGAGCAGAGCCGGGGATCGGGCGGTGGCGGCATCGGCGGCCTGCCGATCGGCGGCGGGGGCCTGGCCGGCATCGTCATCACCCTGGTGATCGCGCTGGTGGGTGGATACTTCGGGATCAACACCATGGGCGGTGGCGGCGGCCAGGAGACGGCGGGCACCCCCATCAGCCAGTGCACCACCGGCGCGCAGCAACTGCAGGTGCTGGAGTGCCGTAACGCGCTGTACGTGACGTCGATCCAGAACTACTGGCGCCAGGAGCTTCCCGCGTCGTTCGGCGAACAGTACGTCCCCGCCAAGACCAACATGTTCAAGAACGCGGTGAACACCGGCTGCGGCGCGGCCGACTCCGGCGTCGGGCCGTTCTACTGCCCCGCCGACGACAAGGTCTACATCGACCTGGCCTTCTACGAGGTGCTGTCGAAACAGCTCGGCGCCCCGGGCGAGTTCGCGCAGCCCTACGTGCTGGCCCACGAGTACGGCCACCACGTGCAGGACGTCCTCGGCACCGAGGCGGAGATGCGGCGCCGGCAGCAGCGCGACCCGGGCAGCGCCAATGCCGAGTCGGTCAAGCTGGAACTGCAGGCCGACTGCTACGCCGGGGCCTGGGCGCACGCCGCCGCGACCACCGTCGACAAGGACGGCGACAAGATCTTCACCAGTCTCACCGACACCGACATCCAGGAAGGCATCCAGGCCGCCGGCCAGATCGGCGACGACACGCTGCAGAAGCGCGGCGGCGGGCGGGTCGACCCGGAGCAGTTCACCCACGGCACGTCCGAGCAGCGGCAGCGCTGGTTCCGGGTCGGTTACGAATCCGGCGACCCGAAGCAGTGCGACACCTTCAAGGCCGGCGCGCTGGGGTAACCGGCTCGCTGATCAGAATCGGCACGGCACGAGCCGCGGCCACGGCGGACACCAGGACCGCGTGCCGCGGCTCCGGCACATCCAGGACCCTTCCGGTACGCAGCGCGGCAACCGCCGCCAGTGCGGGCGCCGCCAGGATCGCGTCGATCGCGGAACGGTCGCCGCCGGTCACGAGCGCGGCCATCGACCGTACCTCAGGAAGAAGAATGCGCCCCGCGATCCCGGCGCCGTCCGCAGCCGCCGCCTTGGCCTGATTGTCCCGGCGGCGCGCAAAGCGCTGCTGCGACCAGCCACCCGCCGCCGTGCGCCCCTGCACGTAGTGGGTGTCCACCTTGGAGGCCGTCAGCTCGCCACCGTCCGCGATGCCGACCGCCACCGCGCCCTTGCGCGCCAGCAGCAGCCCCAGCCTGCGCGGCGTCTGCGCCTCCCGGATCAAATCACTCACGGTCATCGCCGGGCCGGCTCCCGGTGGCAGATGCAGCGTCGCCACCGCGCCGTCCGCGGCGGTCAGGGTCAACCCCTCTGCGGTGTACGCCCCATGGCGCGTCCCGAAGTTCTCCAGCCATCGGGGCAGCCGCTCCGGCGCGACATCGACCCACTTCCCACCGCCGGCCGCCGCCCGTTCCGCCATCGGTTCAGCCTACGTGGCGTTTCGTGTCGTACCCCGCTGGCATCATTTCCGGCATGAGCGACTTCGCGGCAGTGCTGATGGACCGCCTCTCCGGCGCGTTCGAAGCCGCCCGCGACCCGGTGCGGGCCGTCGGAGCGGCCGCCTACATGCGCGACCAGTTCCCCTTCCTCGGCCTGACCAGCGCGGTCCGCCGGGCCCAGGCCAGGATCGCGCTGACCGGCCTGCCACCACCCACCGAGGCCGACCTGCGAGCCGTGGCCGTGGCCTGCTGGTCGCGCCCGGAGCGGGAGTTCCAGCAGTTCGCGTGCGACTTCCTGACCGCCCACGTGCGCGTCCCCGGCCCGGCGTTCCTCGGCACCGTCGCCGAGCTGATCACCACCAGGTCCTGGTGGGACACTGTGGACCCGCTGGCCACCCACGTCGTCGCCGGCCTGGTCCGCCGCCACGCGGCACTCACCGCCCGGATGGACGAGTGGTCCACCGCTGACGACATGTGGCTGATCCGCACCGCGATCCTGCACCAGCTGCACTACCGCACCGAGACCGACACCGGACGGCTGTTCGGCTATTGCGCCCGGCAGGCCGGTCATCCCGACTTCTTCGTCCGCAAAGCGATCGGCTGGGCCTTACGCCACTACGCCCGGACCGATCCCGGCGCCGTCCGCGCCTTCCTCACCGCTCACGCCGGCCAGTTGTCGCCACTCTCCCTCCGGGAGGCCGCCAAACACCTTTAGGCACCCTCTCCCGACCGATCTTGGGTGCTGTCTCGCCCACCCGAGTCTTCTTCCGGGGTGCTGAACGGCGAGTAGTCAAGCCCTCTGTCCGGGGCGATGCCGTCACGCCTACGGCCGGGGCTCCCCGGGCCAGTGCCCGATCGTGTGGATTCGACGCCGGAGCCGGGCGCACAAGATCGAATTTCTGCTCTTACTTGTGCGCTGAGCTGCGGAAATCCGATGCCACCTGCCCAAGAACGCGAGCCTCATAGATCTTGGGCAGGCGGTGCCGGACCGCATCGCACAAGAACGCCGGCCGGGGGTCGATCTTGGTGGTCAATGGCGCGTGCGGACTCACCCGCTCGAGGCCTGGCGGATACGGACCTGAGTAACCGAGAAGAAGGCTCACCCCCGGACCGGCCTGACGACCAGCGGCCGGTACGGGGCGCTCTCACCTGTACCGAGACCGCCCTCACGAACAGCCGAAACCCCGGCTGGTCATCAGTGCTGTCTCGAACGCCTGGAGACAGCACTGATGGCCAGCCCGGGGCCGGGCTCGTCGCGCGGCTACCGGTGCCCAGGTGCAACCCCGGCTGGTCGTCATGGCTGTCTCGAGCGCCTGGAGACAGCCATGAGAGCCAGCCGAGCAAGATCTACGCCGTGGCCGGCCGGCAGGGAGGACGGGCGTCAAGAGATGGCCGGCCGGCAGGGAGGGCGGGCGTCAGGAGGGTAGGAGGAGGCGGAGGGCGAGGACGGTGATGACGGCGCTCGAGACCAGGGCGGTGATCAGGCGGCCACGGGGGCCGGTCAGGACGCGGCCGATCAGGGAACCGCCGCCCGCGATCAGGAGTTGCCAGCTCGCCGACGAGAGGAACGCGCCGATCACGAACCAGACACCGCCGCCGCTCCCACCGTTGCCGAGGACCAGGGCCGCGAAGTAGATCACGGTGGCCGGGTTGAGCAGGGTGAGACCGAGTATTCCCAGGTAGGCGCGGAACGGTGTGGCCGGTCGCTCGTCCCGTTCCGTGACGCCGGGTCGCCGGAGCGCGCCCCACGCGGTCCACCCGGCCAGCCCGAGCAGCACCGCCGCCCCGGCCCAGCGCAACGGCGTGGCGACCGGCGCGATGACGCCCGCTACCGCTGCTCCCCCGACGACGGCGGCCAGCGCGTAGATGCCGTCAGCCGTGGCCGCGCCCAATCCCGCGGCAGCGCCGACCCGCAGTGACGTTCGTGCGCTGAGGCCCGCGATCAGTACCGCGATCGCCCCGACGGGCACGGCGATCCCGTAACCGGCGACGACGCCGGCGAGGAACGCGCCGCTCATGACCGCTGCCGAACACCCGCCGTTTCCGTGGCGGCCGGCTGCTGTCGCGCGGCCCGTTCGGCCACAGCGACAGAGACGGCGGAGTACGGCTTCATCGTGGTCACGCCGCCATCATCAAACCCACCCCGGCTCGCCGGCCACCGATTTTCCACCGGCCGAGGACCGCGTTGCCTGGTGCGCGATGAACGTCGGGTCACCACACTGCCCCTCGCGTTACCGGCCCCAGATCACCACACAGCCGGTAACAGCGTTGCGTCGGGAGGTGTGGCGAGAGGGACCGGCCGGTCGACCGTGGATCTTGTGCGGCTGGTTCTCAGGGCTGTCTCGAGGGGCGTTGAGACAGCCCTGAGAACCAGCCGGGTTTTCCTACCCGCAAGGCGTCGCGAGCGGAACGGGCGCGGGGCGGGCGCGGGGTGAGGTAGGTGCGAAGCGGGCGCGGGGCGGGCGCGGAGTGAGGATAGGTGCGGGGCGGGCGCGGGGTGAGGCAGGTGCGGGGCGGAGTGGGCGCGGAGTGCGGTCGGGTGTGGAGATGATCGGGGTGGGCGCACATCCGGATGGATCTGCTGATGCAATGGCGGGCCGGATTCGGCGGAGGGTGCGGTTACTGGACGGTGTCGCCGCGAATCCGGTGCGTGACCGGCGGGCGGTCGGGCGGATAGGGTCCGATCATGGTCGCTGAACTGATTCTGGTGCGGCACGGGCAGAGCCTGGCCAATGTCGCCTTCGCCGCAGCCGATGAGGACGACCTGATGGAGGCGGCGGTGAGCGGCCGCGACGCCGAGGTGCCGCTGACCGCGACCGGTGAGGAGCAGGCCGCCGCCCTGGGCCGCTGGCTGGCCGCGCTTCCGGAGGAGCACCGGCCACAGGTGGCGATCACGTCGCCGTACGTGCGGGCCCGTGAGACGTGGCGGATCGCCGCCGAGGCGTCGGGGCTGGATCTGCCGGCGCCGCGGACCGACGACCGGCTCGTGGACCGGCTGATGGGTGAGCTGGAGTTGCTGACCCGGGCGGCGGTGGCGGCCCGGTTCCCGGGGGAGGCGGAGCGGCGGGCGAAGGCGGGCGAGTACGAGTACGCCCCACCCGGCGGGGAATCGTTTGCGGACATCGCGGTCCGGTTGAAGTCGTTCCTCGACGACCTGCACGCCGATCATGCCGGCAAGCGGGTGATCGTCGTCGCGCACGACGCGGTGGTGCTGATGATGCGGGCCGTGATCGAGCAGCTGAGCTGGGACGAGGTGCTCGAGGTGGAACGGGGCGCGGGCAGCGTACGCAATGCTTCGATCTCGCGTTTCGACGGCGCCTCCGGGACGCTCACGCTGGACCGGTACAACGTGATCGACCATCTGCCGCCGGCGTGACATACCCTCTGGCATTGATGATGTTCGATGACAATTGCCCGGGCGAGCGGTGAACCGTCAGCTCGGCGCCCTTCTCACGGCCGAAGCGATCTCCATGCTCGGCAGCCGGATCACCTTCGTGGCCGTACCGTGGCTGGTCCTCACCACGCAGGACTCCGCCCTGCTCGCCGGGCTGGCCGGGCTCGCCGAGATGCTGCCGTACGTGCTCGCGGGACTGATCGGCGGGCCGATCGTGGACCGGGTCGGGCCCCGGCCGACGGCGGTGGTGGCGGACACCGCCAGTGTGCTCGCGGTCGCCGGGATACCGCTGCTCGCCTACTGCGACGGGATGTCGCTGACCGCGCTGATGGTGCTGATCGCGCTGGCCGGCGCGCTGCGCGGGTTCGGTGACGCGGCCAAGCGCGCGCTGCTCCCCCGGACCCTCGCCGTGGCGGGCGTGTCGACCGAGCGCGGCACCGCGATGTACGACGGCATCTGCCGCGCCTCGACCCTGGTCGGCCTGCCGCTGGCCGGGGTGCTGATCGCGGCGTCCCATCCGGCGGCGGTGCTGCTGGTCGACGCGCTGTCGTTCGCGGCGAGCGCGCTGATCATCGCGATGACGGTCCGGGTCGGCTCCGCCGACGCCGCAGCGCTGGCCCAGAGCGAGGAGCAGGGGTACGCCGACGCGCTGCGGGACGGTTTCCGCTGCGTACGCTCGGACCGCCTGATCCTCGGTGTGATGTCGATGCTGTTCGTCACCAACATGTTCGACCAGGCGTTCGCGACGGTGTTCGTGCCGGTATGGGTACGCGACGGCGCGCACGGACCGGCCGCGCTGGGGGCGATCGGAACCGCGTTCGGCCTGGGCGCGGTCGCCGGCAACATCCTCTACACCGTGGTGGCCCCGCGACTGCCCCGCCGCCGTACCTTCGGCATCTGTTTCTTCCTCGGCGGCCCCGCGCAGCTCCTCGCTCTGGCGCTGGCCGAGCGGGTGTGGACGGTGCTGTTCACGGCGGCCTGCGCGGGCGCGCTGATGTCCACGGTGAACCCGATCCTGATGTCCGCGGTCTACCGCCGGGTCCCGACCCATCTGCACGGCCGGGCGATCAGCGTCCTGATCGCCGTGTCCTGGGCGGGCATCCCGTTCGGCGGCGTGCTCGGCGGCTGGGCGACCGACCTGCTGGGCCTGCGTACCGCCGCTCTGGTCGCCGCGTTCGGCTATCTGACGGTGACCGCCGCGCCGTTCGTCTTCCCGGCCTGGCGTGAGCTGGACGCCCACCCCCGCGCCGACGCCACCGCCGCGGTCGCCACCGCGTGAGGCCCGGATCCGGCTGGTTCTCAGGGCTGTCTCGGCGGCGTCGAGACAGCCCTGAGAACCAGCCGGGGTTTGACGGCGACGAGACAGCGCTGACGACGGCCGGGGTGGAACGGCGAGTCCGGCGGGCCGTCAGTGCTGTCTCGAGGGTGCGGAGACAGCACTGACGGCCGGCTGGGGTCGGTGCCGGCCGCTATGCCGCGAGCAGGGGACGGACCTGCTCGGCGATGAAGCGGACGAAACCTTCCGGATCGGGGTCGTCGGGAGTCGGTTGCAGCACGACCGTGTCGGCGCCGGCGTCGGCCCACCGGCGGACGCCGGCCGCGATCGCGGCGGCGTCACCGGTCACGGCCCGGTCGGTGAGCGACGGGTAACCCCAGCGGACCCGTTCCGCCTCCATCCGGGTGTCCGCGTCCGGGCCGGTGGCCGTGTGCAGGTAGACGACGAGGCTGCCGTCGCCCATCGACTGCCGTACCTCGCGTACCTGGTCGGGGGTGGTGCCGCCGGCGAGGATGGTGCCGTCGCCGATCTCACCGGCCAGCCGCAGCGTCCGCGGGCCGGTGCCGCCGATCAGGATCGGCGCGGGGCTCTGCGGCGGCCAGTCCAGGGCGACCCCGTCGAGGTGGACGTACTTCCCGCCGACGGTGACGCGTTCGCCGGAGAGGAGAGCGCGGAGGGCGGTGACGTACTCGCGGAGCAGGGTCATCGGCGAGTCCGCCCGGGCGCCGACCTGGCCCATCCAGTCCTGGACGCCGTGGCCCACCCCGATGATCGCCCGGTCCGGGAAGAGCCGGTGCAGGGCGGACAGTTCCATCGCGGTCAGCGCCACGTTGCGCAACGGCACGGGCAGCAGGCCCACGCCGACCCGCAGCCGCCGGGTCCAGGCGAGCACCGCCGCGGCGGTGGCCACCCCGCCGGTGAGGAAGCAGTCCTCCCAGAGCCACAGTTCGTCGAGTCCGGCCTGGTCGGCGGCTTCGACGACGCCGCGGAGGCGTTCCGGGGGCAGTTGGGGCAGGCAGACCGCGCCGAGAATCGTCATGCCGTGATCTTCTCGGAAATGGCCGGGGAACGCGCGCCGGAGAGAGCGACGATGTGCTGGTACAGGTCCTCGGGTGCGAGGTCGGTGTACCACGGGGTGACCGGCCGGCGCTCGTACCGTTCCGTCCCGGCCAGGAAGAACAGCGTGTACCCGGTGCTCAGCGCCAGGGACGCGGCCGCCCACGCGGCGATCACCACGTGCTCGCCCTGGATCAGCCGGGTCACCGCGAATCCCAGCGCACCCACCTCGACCAGAGCGAACAGCCGGTACGCCCACTTCAGCGGGGCGTCCGTCGTCCGCCGCGCCCGTTTCTGGGTGACCCCGAACTGCCGCTCCCCGAACAGCGCGGCCGGCAGTGCCGCGAGCATCGGCAGGGTGTCCGCGACGGCGAACGCCTCGCTGTGCAGCATGTGGTAGTGGCCCCGGCCGAAGCTGACCACGGTGTAGATGGAGAACACGGTGAAGGCGAGGAACGCGAAGCCGTAGATCGCGTACGGGCCGGTGACCTGGGCGACGCCGGTGGTCAGCGCGGCGACCGGGATGAGCAGGTAGAGCAGCCGGTTGAGGCCCTGGAAGTGGGCGACCATCGCGCTGGCGTAGTTGAGCCGCTGGTGGAACGTCAGCCCGCGGGCCCGCAGCGGCGAGTCGCGGTGGCGCAGCAGCAGGTGGAGGCTGCCGATCGCCCACCGGCGGCGGGTCCCGTAGTACTGGCGGAGGTTGTCGACTTCGAGCCCGTACGCCAGAGGCTCCTCCAGATAGACCGACTTCCCGCCGCGCGCGTGCAGCCGCAGGGAGGTGTGGATGTCCTCGGTGGAGGTGTCCTCGGCGAAGCCGCCGGCGGCGTCCAGGGCGGCCCGGCGCAGCATCGCCGACGTCCCGGTGTAGATGGCGCTGTTGGTGCTGTTCTTGGTGGGCTGCACCCCGCCGTAGAACATCTCCTGCTCGTGCCAGGCCGCCTCGCTCCCGTGCCGCTTCCGGAAGGTGAACGACTCGGTGTTGTAGAACGACTGCGGCGACTGTACGACCGCCACATCCGGGTCGGCGAAGTAGCCGAGGGTCTTCTCGATGAACTCGGGCAGCGGGATGTGGTCGGCGTCGAGGGTGACGACGAACTCGGCGTCGGTGATGCTCAGCCCGTGGTTGAGGTTGCCGGCCTTGGCGCCCTCGCTGGTGGTGCGCGGCAGGTACCGGGCGCCGAGCCGGTCCGCCATCGCCTTGATCTCGGGGCGGTCGCCGTCGTCGAGGACGATCACGTCCCGGACGCCACGGACCCGCAGCGCCCCGAGGACCGTCGGTTCGAGCACCGGCAGCGGCTCGTTGACGGTCGGCACCAGGATGTCGACGGTGGCGGTCACCGGGGCGGTGACGGTGCGCGGGACGGGCCGGGTGCGGGTGCGCAGCGACACCACGAACATGGCGGTGGTGACGACGGCGAACATCTCCGCCGCCCAGGCGAGCGGGCCGTACCAGACGGTCCAGTTGACGACGGCGGTCCGCCAGATCACGAAGATCGGGGCGAGGGTCATGAAGACGGCGTAGAGCACGCGCAGGCGAGGCGGGTCCCGGTCGGTGATCTGATCAATGCGGTACGGCTGCATGTCCGGTCCTTGTCTGAAGTGATCCGAAGAGGGCGGGCCCGGCGGCGAGCACCCCGGTTCCCAGCGGGGTGACGACCGCTCCCGCCTCGGCGGCGATCAGCGCGCCTGCCGCCCAGTCCCAGGGCGCCAGCTCGTCCTCGTAGTAGGCGTCGCAGCGGCCGGCGGCGAGCCAGCACAGCTCGAGGGCGGCGCTGCCGTGGCTGCGGATGTCACGGACCCGGGGCAGCAGTTCGGCGACGACGGCGGCCTGCCGGGCCCGGGACTCCGGGAGATAGGCGAAACCGGTCGTGACGAGGGCCTGGTCGAGCGGCACCGGATCGTTGACGCGGATCGGGGTCCCGTTGCGGCGGGCGCCCCGGCCGAGGACGGCGGTGAACATCTCCGAGCGGGACGGGTCGGCCACCACGCCCACGACGGCCCGCCAGGCGCCGTCCGGGAGCCGCTGCTCGGCCGCGATGCTCACGGTGACGTGCGGGGACCCGTACAGCAGGTTGGTCGTGCCGTCGACCGGATCCACCACCCACCGCACGCCGGAGGTCCCCGCGCGGGCCGTGCCCTCCTCGCCCAGCAGCGCGTCGTGCGGCCGCGCGGCGGACAGCGACCCGGTGATCGCGGCCTCGGCCGCCAGATCGATCTCGGTCACCGGGTCGGTGCCGCTGGACTTGTGCCGGAGCGCCTGGACGGCCCCGGCGTCCCGGATCACCCGCGCGCCGGCCCGGGCCGCCGCCACCGCCGCGTCGAGCAGCTCGTCCCGGAGCACGTCAGGCCCCGACCAGGCGGCTGACCCGGCGGACCTCGGCGAGGATCCGCTCCCGGTACACCTCGGGCAGCGCGGTGACCGGCCCGAGCACCCGGCAGCGGTCGACGGCGCCGTCCTCGAACGGCAGCGCGAGCCCGGCCAGCGGCAGCACCTCGACGTCGGTCGCCGTCGCGGGCAGCGCCGCGGTGGTTCCGGCGGGCACGCCGACCACCAGTTCGCTGTGGCCTTCGACCTTCGCGTGTACGACGGTGAGCGTGCCCCCGGGCACTCCGGTGGCCTCCTCGACGGCCCGGCGGAACCCGGGGTACCGCTCGTTGGCCTCGAAGTCGCCGAACGCGCAGGCCAGCTCGACGTCCGCGCCCGGCCAGCGGCGCAGGAAGTACCGGTAGTTGGGCGCCTCGGTGCGCTTGTTGGCGGCGACGTCCCGCACGTGCGGCAGGTGCACGCCGAAGAAGTCACGGCCCATCACGACCGGCGTCCCGGTGCGGGTCACCCGGTACGCCCACTCCAGGTCCTCGACCCCGTACCCGTGGAAGTTGAGGTCGAACTCCCCGGCCAGCTCGCGGGGCAGCGCGACCAGCGCGGTCCACGCGAACGACCACGGGATCACGTGCGCGGCGGTCATCCGCGGGTCCTGGCCGCCGGTGCCGGTGAGCTGCAGGTCGGCGAGCAGCTTGCGGTAGTGCTCGAAGGGCAGGACGCCGACCTCGGTGACGTCGCCGGTGTTGTTGTCGTAGTCGATCATCTGGCCGACCACGCAGATCCGCTGCCCGTACGCGAAGTGCTGGTCGTAGAGATCCTCCAGGCACCGGGGAGGCAGCGCCATGTCGACGTCCATCAGCACCACGACCTCGCCGGTGGCCTGTCGCAGCGCCAGGTTGCGGGCCAGGCCGACCTGCCAGGGCCGGGACGAGGAGGCCGTGACGATGTCGAGCCGGCCGGCGAACTCCCGGCACACCTCCGCGTGTTCCCCGGTGTCGTCGAGCACGCCGAGGACCACCTCGAACGCGCCGGCCGGCAGGGTCTGCTCGGCGAGCGCGGACAGTGCCAGGCGCAGGTTGTCGGCCCGGTCCCGGTACGGGACGATCACGCTGATCCGCGGCTCACTCATCGACGCCGCCCGGGGCGATCAGCACCTTGCAGCTGGCCTGGTCGGCCGGCCCGAACCGCTTGCCGTCGACGTCCAGGCCGAGCGCCGCGAAACCGGTCGCGAAGTCATCGAGGGGGATCACGTGGCTGACCAGCCGCTCGGCCGGGATCCGGCCGGTGGTGATCAGGTGGAAAGCCTCGGTGAACGACCCGTGCAGCGAGTCGATCGAGCCGATGACCGACAGGCTGCGGTCGGCCAGCAGCATGGTGTCGATCGACGCGAGCTTCTCCTTGAGACCGATCGACATGTACGTGCCACCGGGCGCGATCTGCGGGAACAGGTCCTCCAGCAGCATCGAGGTGGTGTCCACGACGATGTCGATCGGCGCCTGCGGGTCGTTGAAGTACTTGGTGCGGGCCTCTTCGAGGGAGGCGTACGCGGCGGTGCCGTCGGGCAGGCGGTCCCGGGCGTACTCCAGGCGGGCCGCGGAGTGCTCGATCACCACCGGGGTCAGGCCCTTCAGCGACAGCACCCAGGTGTAGAGCAGGCCGAGCGGGCCGGCGCCGAAGACGTACGTGAAGGCGCTCAGCGACGGCGGCTGGATCTTGCGGGCGCCGGCCACCACGCAGCTCAGCGGCTCGGTGAGGGCGGCCGCCCGCAGCGACACGTCGTCCGGGACCCGGTGCACGAACGCCGAGGTGGTGCGGTACTTCCCGGCGTACGCGCCGTCGTAGCTGACGCCGCTCTCGGTGCCGTGCTTGTTGACGCAGTGGTTGATCCGCTGGGTCTGGCACATCCGGCAGCGGCCGCAGTACGGGGTCGGGTTGATCACCACCCGGTCCCCGGGCGCGACCGAGGTGACCGCGGCGCCGGTCTCGGCGACGATGCCGCTCGCCTCGTGGCCGAGGGTGACACCGGGGACGGCGACCGGGTACGAACCGGAGACGATGGCCAGGTCGGTGCCGCAGACGCCACAGAACTTGATGTCGACGACCACGTCGTCGTCACCGATCACGTGCAGATCCGGGACCTCGGCGAGTTCGACGTCCCAGGCGCTGCGGAACTTGAGAGCTTTCACGGCCGGATGGCCTCCTTCTGGAAGGTCTGCAGGGTGGCGTGCAGGCGGTCGAGCAGGTCGTCCACCTGGGCGCTGGTGATGATCAGGGGCGGGCGGACCTTGACGGCGCGGCCGAAGCCGTACCGGCTGCCACGCAGGATCAGGCCGTGCCGCCGGCCGATGGCGAGGAACTGCTCGACGTCGACGCTGGTGGGCAGGTCGAACGCCTGCATCAGGCCGACGCCGCGGACGCCGGTCATGTCGCGGAAGGCCCGGGAGAGGCTGAGCAGGCCGAGGTGCAGCCGGCCGGAGACCGCCGCCACGTTGCCGAGCACGTCCCGGTCCCGGATGTAGCGCACGGTCTCCTCCAGGGCGACCAGCGCGAGCGGGTTGGCGCCGGAGGTGCTGGAGTGCTCCCACGACTCGAGGACGTCGAGTTCCGGCCGCATCACGACGCCGGCCACCGGGATGCCGACGCCACCGGCGCCCTTGGCGAAGGTGATGATGTCGGGGCGCAGGCCGGCGGCGTATCCGGTGGAGGCGAAGAACGATCCGGTACGGCCGAAGCCGGTCTGCACCTCGTCGGCGATGATCAGGATGCCGAGCCGGTCGCACGTCTCCCGGAGGACCCGGTAATAGTCGCGGGGCGGGACGATGTTGCCGCCGTTGCCCATGACCGGCTCGACGACCAGGGCCGCCACCTGGCCGCTCGACGCGTATTCGACGAAGTCCTCGAGGCGCCGGGCGCACATCATCGCGCAACTGCCGGGCACCTGGCCGTAGAAGCAGTTGGCGCAGTCCGGTCCGGGGATCTTGACGGAATGCGCGAACGGGAGCGAGAAACTGCGTTGCCGAAAAGCATTGCCGGAGACCCCGGTGGTGCCGACCGTCTGTCCGTGATGCGACAGGAACAACGAGAATATGTCGGACCGGCCGGTCGCTTTCTGCGCGATTCTGATCGCCGCCTCGTTGGCGCCCGATCCGGTGATGTCACGGAACCAGAAGGCGCCGATGTGCGGCGGCAGCTCCGGGCGCATCAGCTCGAAGATCTCGGCCGACTTGGCCCTGGTGAACTCCGAGGACAGGTGGGCGATCCGGTCGAGCTGACCGTGCAGCGCGTCGATGATCTCCGGGGTGGAATAGCCGAGGGAGACGTTGAACGTCCCGGAGGCACAGTCGATGTACCGTTCCCCGTCGATGTGCAGGTAGATGCCGTCACCGGCATATTCCGGCAGTCCGGTGACCGGCCGGGAGACAACACTTGAACTCATCATTGACCTTTCCGCGTCAATTCACGCAACGGATCTGGTCTTTCGAACCGCTTCGATGGAAGCGCTCCCAACACTGGCTGGAGTCGCCCCATGACGTCAAGCCCTGAACCGGTTAAGCGCTTGTTACTCCGGCGTTCTAGCAGGCCACAGTGGACGGTGTGCCCTTGGTCACGGAGATAGCTAATTGCGGTTAAGTGAGTCGCACGTCACCATCACGTTTCCCGGGTGACAAGCAAGAATTGCCGAATCATTAAAAAACAGAACGGGCCGGGGAAGGCCCCGGCCCGTTCGTACGCCCGCGAATCAGCCCATTTTGCTCCACTCCACCAGCTGCTCGGCCACCTCGCGGTCACCGTCCACCCGGACCTCCGCCAGCGGGACGCGCCGGTAGAGGACCAGCACCAGATCGCTCGCCGTCGCCTGCAGCCGGGTGACCGGATCGCCACTGGCCGGCGGATCAGCCGTGGCGCCCGCCGGCGAGAGATCCAGCGTCCAGGACGGGCCCTCGATCGCCTGGAACGCGACCCGCGCCGGACGGTGCGGCCACGCCTCCCGCGAACCCAGGCAGACGGTGAGGAACTCGCTCACCCCGTCGACGGCGACCGCCGCAGGCAACGGCTCCGGCTGCCCGGCGGCCTGCTGGGCGTCGAACGCGTGCACCGCCGCCTCCTGCACCTGATGCCGGGCGATCGCACCCGCGGTCAGCGGCGCCGCCCCGGAATCGGCCCACCACGCCCACGCCGGGGCCTCCGGGCCGGCCTCGCGCAGCCGGGCGAGCAGCAGATCGGTCGACGCCGCCGACCAGTCCAGCAGGTCGCCGTGCGGGGTCAGGTCACCGCGCTGCTCGGGCGCGGGCGGGCCGGAGTCGTCGCCGAGAGCCACGGTGGCGGCCCAGAACCGCTGGACACCGCCCAGGTGGGTGATCAGGTCGGTGAGCGACCAGCCGGGACACCCGGGGACGGCGGCGTCCAGCGACGGCGCGACGGCGGCGGCCGCGCGCAGGGCCGCCGACCGGGCCTCGATCAGCGACAGCAGCTCGGGGAACGGCGGAGTCGAAGTCATGCCCGGTTTCTACCACCGGGGTACGCCGAAGGGCGGCACGCTGGATCGCGTACCGCCCTCAGGGGGTAAATCAGACGTTGAAGCCCAGCGACCGCAGCTGGTCCCGGCCGTCGTCGGTGATCTTGTCCGGGCCCCACGGCGGGAGCCACACCCAGTTGATCCGGAAGTCGTTGACGAGCCCGCCGCCGGGGCCGGCCGTCAGCGCCTGCCGGGTCTGGTCCTCGATGACGTCGGTCAGCGGGCAGGCCGCCGACGTGAGCGTCATGTCGATGGTGACCACGTTGTCGTCGTCCACGTGGGTGCCGTAGACCAGGCCCAGGTCGACGACGTTGATGCCGAGCTCGGGGTCGACGACATCCTTCATCGCCTCCTCGATGTCGGCGATCGACGCCTTCGGCTTGCCGGGCGCGGCGCCGCCCTCGGGCGACTCCTTCACCGTGCCGGAGACGTCGCCGGTGGGCACCTCGTCGGCCGGGCCCCCGCCGGAGATCGAGTCCGAGGCGACCGCGTCGGCCGGAGCCGCGTCGGTACCCACCGCCGCGTCGGCCGCTGACGGCGCGTCCCCGCCGAAGGCCGCGTCCGGGGACGCGGAAACGCTCACCGACGGCGTCTCCACCGGCTCGCCGGCCTCAGCGGCGGCGGCCCGCTCCTCGGCCAGCCAGTCCGGCACTTCCTCGCCCGCTCCGGGCGCCGCGCCCGACGCCGGAGCCGAGGCCACGGTGCGGGCGGTATCGGTCTGGTCTGTACTCATGCCTTCACCTCCGGGCTCACGCCCACCTCCACGCCGGCACGCGCCGCCGCGTCCTTGAACGCCATCCACGGCAGCAGCGCGCACTTCACCCGGGCCGGGAACTTGGCCACACCGGCGAACGCGATCCCGTCGCCGAGGACCTCCTCGTCCGGCTCGACCTGGCCACGGCCCTGCATCAGCTCCACGAAGGCGTGGTGGATCTCCGACGCCTCCGCCGAGGTCTTCCCGTGCAGCAGTTCGTGCAGCACCGACGCCGAGGCCTGGCTGATCGAGCAGCCGAGACCGTCGTACGACACGTCGGTCAGATCCGACGTGACCCGGACCGTGATCTCGTCGCCGCACGTCGGGTTGACGTGATGCGCCTCGCCGTCGAACGGGTCCCGCAGGCCACGGCCGTGCGGGTTCTTGTAGTGATCGAGGATGATCTCCTGGTAGAGACCGTCGAGCAGCATCAGCCGAACACCTTCTTCACCTGGTCGAGGCCGCGCGCCAGAGCGTCGATCTCGTCCGTGGTCGTGTAGAGGTAGAACGAGGCCCGGGTCATCGCCGGAACACTGAACCGCGAGCACACCGGCCGGGCGCAGTGATGACCGACCCGCACCTCGACGCCGAGCGCGTCCAGGATCTGTCCCACATCGTGCGGGTGTACCCCGTCGACGCCGAACGACACCGTGCCGCCCCGGCCCTCGACCGTCGCCGGGCCGAAGATCCGCACGCCGGGGACCGACGAGAGCGCGTCCAGGGCGTACGCCGTGATCGCCTGCTCGTGCTCGTGGACCGCCGCCATGCCCAGCCCGGTCAGGTAGTCCACGGCCGCGCCCAGACCGATCGCCTCGGTGATCGGCGGGGTGCCGGCCTCGAAACGCGCGGGCGGGGCGGCATAGGTCGTCCCGGTCATGGTGACCGTCTCGATCATGGAACCGCCGCCGAGGAACGGCGGGAGCTGCTCCAGCAGCCCGAAACGGCCCCACAGCACGCCGATGCCGGTCGGGCCGAGCATCTTGTGCCCGGTGAACGCGATCAGGTCGGCGCCCAGCTCCTGGACGTTGATCGGCAGGTGGGGCACCGACTGCGAGCAGTCCAGCACCAGCAGCGCGCCGACAGCCTTCACTCGGGCCGAAATGTCCGAGAAATCATTCACGGTGCCCAGAACATTGGACATATGGACCAGAGAAACGATCTTCGTCCGCGGCGTGATCAGCTCGTCGAGACGCGACTGGTCCAGACGCCCCTCGTCGGTGATCCCGAACCAGCGCAGGGTCGCGCCGGTCCGTTCACACAGGAGCTGCCACGGGACGATGTTCGAGTGATGCTCCATCTCGGAGATCACGATCTCGTCGCCCGGGCCCAGCCGCAGATGCTGCCCGGCCGAGTGCGCGACCAGGTTGAGCGCCTCGGTGGAGTTCTTGGTGAACACCACCTCGTCCGGGCTCGCCGCGCCGATGAACGACGCGATGCGGGCCCGGGCGCTCTCGTAGGCCTCCGTCGACTCGGTGCCGAGCGTGTGCACGGAGCGGGACACGTTGCCGTTGTACCGCTCCTGGTGCGCGCGCATGACGTCGAGCACCTGAACCGGCTTCTGCGAGGTGTTGGCGCTGTCCAGGTAGACCAGCGGGTGGCCGTTGACCTCCCGCTGGAAGATCGGGAAGTCCTTCCGGACCTGCTCGACGTCGAAACTCATCAGCCGACTCCTAGGCCTTGGTCAGGAACTTCTCGTAACCCGACGCCTCGAGCTCCTCGGCCAGCTCCGGGCCGCCCTCCTGGACGATCTTGCCGGCGACGAAGACGTGCACGAAGTCCGGCTTGATGTAGCGCAGGATCCGGGTGTAGTGGGTGATCAGCAGGAAGCCGGTCTCACCGGTGGCGCGAACCCGGTTGACGCCCTCGCTGACCACTCGCAGCGCGTCGATGTCGAGGCCGGAGTCGGTCTCGTCGAGGATCGCCATCTTCGGCTTCAGCAGCTCGAGCTGCATGATCTCGTGCCGCTTCTTCTCACCGCCGGAGAAGCCCTCGTTCACGTTGCGCTGGGCGAACGCCGGGTCCATCTGCAGCTTCTCCATGGCGCCGCGCAGCTCGCCGGCCCAGGTGCGCAGCTTCGGCGCCTCGCCGTCGATCGCGGTCTTCGCGGTCCGCAGGAAGTTCGCCACCGAGACGCCGGGGACCTCGACCGGGTACTGCATGGCCAGGAAGAGGCCGGCCCGGGCGCGCTCGTCGACGCTGAGCTCCAGGATGTCCTGGCCGTCCAGGGTCACCGAGCCGCCGGTGATCTCGTACTTCGGGTGGCCGGCGATGGAGTAGGCCAGCGTCGACTTGCCGGAGCCGTTCGGGCCCATGATGGCGTGCGTCTCGCCCGACTTGATGGTGAGGTCGACCCCGGCGAGGATCGGCTTCAGCTCGCCATCCGGCAGCTTCACCGAAACCTGCAGGTCGCGGATCTCCAGGGTGCTCACGGCTCTACTCCATTGCTAGGTGTCGTCGAAACGTAGATGTCGCCGTCGCGGATCTCGACGGGGTAGACCGCCACCGGACTGAAGGCGGGCGGCCCGGAGGGCTCACCGGTGCGCAGATCGAACCGGGAGCCGTGCAGCCAGCACTCCAGCGTGCACCCGTCCACCTCCCCCTCGGAGAGCGCCACCGAAGCGTGGCTGCACTCGTCACGGACGGCGTAGAAGTTGTCATCGTCGGCGTGCACCACCGCGATCTCGACACCGTCGACCTCCACCTGGAGCGCGGTGCCTTTCGCGATGTCCGTCACCGGACCGACGTTCTCAAAGGCCACTGTCGACCAGCCGGGCCTCGATGGCGTCGCCGAGCCGCTCGCGCAGGTGCTCGACCGGGATCTTGTTGATCAGCTCGGCGAAGAAGCCGCGGACCACCAGCTTGCGCGCCTCACCCTCGGGGATGCCGCGCGCCATCAGGTAGAACAGCTGCTCGTCGTCGAACCGGCCGGTGGCGCTGGCGTGGCCGGCGCCGGCGATCTCGCCGGTCTCGATCTCCAGGTTCGGCACGGAGTGGGCGACCGCGCCGTCGGTGAGGATCAGGTTCCGGTTGATCTCGTACGTGTCGGTGCCGGTCGCGGCGGCCCGGATCAGCACGTCGCCGACCCAGACGGTCTGCGCCGACTTGCCCTGCAGGGCGCCGCGGTAACCCACGTTGCTGCGGCAGTCCGGCACGGCGTGGTCGACCAGCTGGCGGTGCTCGTGGTGCTGGCCGGAGTCGGTGAAGTACAGACCCCACAGCTCGGCGTCGCCGCCACGGCCCGCGTACTCCACCGAGGTGAACTGGCGGACCAGGTCACCGCCGAGGGCCACCTGCACGTGCTGGACCCGGGCGTCCTTGCCGACCCGGAACTTGATGTGCTGCGCCTGGACCGCGTCCCGCTCCCACTCCGCCAGGGTGACGAAGACGAGCTGGGCGCTGTCACCGAGGACGACCTCGATGTTGTCGGCCAGGGTGACCGTGCCGGTCTGCTCCAGCACGATCGTGGCCTTGGCGAAGTTGCCGACCTTGACGACGTACCGCGCCGCGGCGGCGTCCCCGCCCTTGCCGACCAACCGGATGATCACCGGCTCGGCGGGCTCGGCCTCAGGCGCCACCTCGATCACGGTGACGCCGGCGGCCGAGCCGTACGCGAGGGCGCTGATCCGGTCGAACGGGGTGAGCACCGGGTCCACGTCGTCCGCGTCCGACACCGTCACACCGGCGGGGAGGTCGCCGTACTCCGCGGAGGGAGCCGCCCCGCTCAGCGACGTGGCGGTGACCAGGTCACGCAGCCGCTTGAGCGGGGTGAAACGCCACTCCTCCTCCAGGCCGGTGAGGGCCGGGAAGTCGGTGACGTCGAAGGAGCGCAGCACCTGCGACTTGGTGCTCGGCGGGGCGATGGCCTCGGTAGTCATTTCGTCCTTTATGTCCGCTTCTTCTGATGGCCGGGCGGGTGATTAACCCACGGCCCCTTCCATCTGCAGCTCGATCAGGCGGTTCAGCTCGAGCGCGTACTCCATCGGGAGCTCCTTGGCGATCGGCTCGATGAAGCCGCGCACGATCATCGCCATCGCCTCGTCCTCGGTCAGACCGCGGCTCATCAGGTAGAAGAGCTGGTCCTCGCTGACCTTGGAGACGGTCGCCTCGTGGCCCATGTTGACGTCGTCCTCGCGGATGTCGACGTACGGGTACGTGTCGGACCGGGAGATCGTGTCGACCAGCAGCGCGTCGCACTTGACCGTGCTCTTCGAGTGCGACGAGCCCTCCAGGACCTGGACCAGTCCGCGGTACGACGTGCGGCCGCCACCACGGGCGATCGACTTCGACACGATCGTCGAGGAGGTGTGCGGCGCGGCGTGCACCATCTTGGCGCCGGAGTCCTGGTGCTGGCCCTCGCCGGCCATCGCGATCGAGAGCACCTCGCCCTTGGCGTGCGGGCCGGTCATGTAGACCGCGGGGTACTTCATCGTCACCTTGGAGCCGATGTTGCCGTCGATCCACTCCATGGTCGCGCCCTCTTCGCAGGTGGCGCGCTTGGTGACCAGGTTGTAGACGTTGTTCGACCAGTTCTGGATGGTCGTGTACCGCACGCGGGCGTTCTTCTTCACGACGATCTCGACGACCGCGGAGTGCAGCGAGTCCGACGAGTAGATCGGGGCGGTGCAGCCCTCGACGTAGTGAACGTAGGAGCCCTCGTCGGCGATGATCAGGGTCCGCTCGAACTGGCCCATGTTCTCCGTGTTGATCCGGAAGTAGGCCTGCAGCGGGATGTCCACGTGCACGCCCTTCGGCACGTAGATGAACGAGCCGCCGGACCAGGTCGCGGTGTTCAGCGCGGCGAACTTGTTGTCGCCGACCGGGATCACCGTGCCGAAGTACTCCTGGAAGATCTCCGGGTGCTCCTTGAGAGCCGTGTCGGTGTCGAGGAACAGGACGCCCTGCTGCTCCAGGTCCTCACGGATCGCGTGGTAGACGACCTCGGACTCGTACTGCGCGGCGACACCGGCGACCAGGCGCTGCTTCTCCGCCTCCGGGATGCCGAGCTTGTCGTACGTCGCCTTGATGTCCTCCGGCAGCTCCTCCCACGAGGTGGCCTGCTTCTCGGTGGAACGCACGAAGTACTTGATGTTCTGGAAGTCGATGCCGGTCAGGTCGGCGCCCCAGTGCGGCATCGGCTTGCGGTCGAACAGGCGCAGGCCCTTGAGCCGGAGGTTCAGCATCCACTCCGGCTCGTTCTTGAGCGCGGAGATGTTGCGCACCACCGCCTCGGACAGGCCACGCTGCGCGGCGGCGCCGGCGACGTCGGCATCGGCCCAGCCGTACTCGTACTTGCCAAGAGCGGCGAGGTGCTCTTCCTGAGTGACGATCTGGTCAGTCATGTATCTGTCCTAACCGTGATGGCGGTGGTGTTCGCACGACTGGGAATGTGCGTGGTGCACACCCCGTCGCCGTGCGCGATGGTGGCGAGGCGCTGCACGTGGGTGCCGATGAGGCGGGAGATCACTTCGGTCTCGGCGTCGCACAGCTGAGGGAACTCGGCAGCCACGTGAGCCACCGGGCAGTGATGCTGGCACAGCTGCCCGCCGGACGCGATCGTCGAGGCGCTGGCAGCGTAACCCTCGGCGGTCAGCACCTCGGCGAGAGCCTCGGCCCGGGCGATCGGATCGGGGCCGGCCTCGAGCAGCGCCGCCGTGCAGCGCTCCTCGAGCGCCGCGACCTGAGCGGACGCGAAGGCGGAGACGGCCTCCGGACCGTGCTGCTGTGCGATCCAGCGCAGCGCGGCGGTGGCGATGCCGTCGTAGTGGTGCGGGTTCAGATCCTCGCGGGCGGCCGCGGTGAGCACGAACGCCTTGGCGGGCCGCCCCCGGCCGCGCGGCTTGTCCCGGCGGACCTCACGGGTCTCGACGAGCTGCTCGGCGAGCATCGCGTCGAGGTGCTTGCGGATGGCGGCGGGGCTCAGGCCCAGAGCGGCGCCGAGCTCGGCCGCGGTGGTCGCGCCACGCTTCAGCAGAAGCTGCGCGACCCGGTCACGGGTGCGCCCGTCGGCCGCGCCGGCCGGAGCCGCCACGCCGATCTGGATCAGCACCTCGTTTTTCACTACGCCAACGTTACGTATTTCCTCCGACCCCTGCAAACCGCCCCCCGGTGATCCACCCCACCGGCATGCGGAGCTGCGGAAATCACGATCAGCGGCGAGCGTACGATCCACCGGGTGAAGTCCTCCGCTTTACTGTCCTCCCGTCCCGTTCGCTGGTTCGGCGACTCGCTGCGCGGCCTCGCCCTCGCCTCGCTGATCGCGAACATCGGGATCATCGTCACCGGCGCGGCGGTCCGCCTCACCAAGTCCGGCCTCGGCTGCCCGACCTGGCCCCGGTGCACCGACGAGTCGTACGTGTCGACCCCGGAGATGGGCGTCAACGGCGCCATCGAGTTCGGCAACCGGCTGCTCACCTTCGTCCTGGTCGCGATCGCGGTGGCGTGCTTCGTCGGCGCGCTGGCCCGCGGGCGCCGGTCGCTGATCCGGCTCTCGGTCGCGGTCGCGCTCGGCATCCCCGGGCAGGGCATCATCGGCGGCATCACGGTGCTGACCAACCTCAACCCGTGGGTGGTCGGCCTGCACTTCATCCTCTCGATCGCGCTGGTCGCCGGGGCGTACGCGCTGTGGCGCCGGGTCGACGAGGGCGACGGCGGCCCGGTGCCGCTGGCCCCGGCCCCGCTGCGCCAGCTCGCCCGGCTGACGGCGGTGGCCAGTTTCGCGGTGATCGCGGCCGGCGTGGTGGTGACCGGCAGCGGCCCGCACTCCGGCGACCAGGGCGCCAAGCGCAACGGCCTGGACCCGGCCCAGATCTCCCAGGTGCATGCCGACCTGGTGTTCCTGCTGATCGGCCTGACCGTGGCGCTGTGGTTCGCGCTGCGCGCGGTGAACGCCCCGGCCGCCGCGATCCGGGCGGCCGCCGTGCTGTTCTGGGTGGAGATGGGGCAGGGCCTGATCGGCTTCGTGCAGTACTTCACCCACCTGCCGGTGCTGCTCGTCGCCGCCCACATGCTCGGCTCCGGCCTGGTCTGGGTCGCGACCCTGTCGGTGCTGTGGTCGCTGCGCTCCCGCCCCGCCCTGACCCCCGCCACCCCGGCCCAGGTCGGCGAGCCGGTCCCGGCCTGACCCCGGCTCAGGTCAGCGCCCAGTTCCGGCACATCCCCGGCTCCCGGTCCGCGGTTCCCCTCTCCGACCTTTCCCGGTACGGGCCACGCAAGTCCCGTGTCCCCCGGTCGCTGCGGCAGGCGTGCCCTCCGGATCGTCCCCGGGTGCGGGTCATGCATGCACGCCGCGGTCACCCCTCGGTCCGGTGCCCGCATACGAAGAAGGCCGCCCCGTCGGGGCGGCCTTCTCGTCGTGTCAGAGGCGGGCGAGGATCGCCTCGGCGAGGCGGTCGGCGGAGCCGGGAGCGGTCCGCAGGAACAGGCACGGCTCGGTGAGCTCCAGCTCGATCAGGGTCGGCGTGCCGTCCGGGCCGGGGATCAGGTCGACCCGCGCGTACAGCAGCTGTTTGGCCCCGCCCGGGATGACCGCGAGGACCCGGGCCGCCGCTTCCAGCTCGGCCGCCGAGGGCTCCCGCGGAGTGATCCGCTCGGAGTCCGGATCGACCGGCACGCCGGGTGGCCCGGTCAGCATCGGGGCCTTGCGGATGGCGTGGCTGAAGGTCAGCTCGCCGGACGCGTCCGGGGTGCACAGCACGGCGGTCTCCCCGGCGGTGTCCACCGCGGACAGGTACGGCTGGATCATCGCGGTCCGGCCGGCGCCGGTGAGGCGCTCGACATGTGCCGTGGCGAGCGCGGTGTCGCCGGGGAGCCGGTAACGGGCGGTGTCCTGGCTGCCGGCGCTGATCGTCGGCTTGACCACCCACTCGCCGTCGGACGGCGGGGTCCAGCTCTCCCCCGGGCCGATGAACGCGGTCGGGATGATCGGGATGCCGGCCGCGGCGAGCTCGCTCAGGTACCGCTTGTCGGTGTTCCACGCGATGATCTCGGCCGGGTTGGCCAGGCGTGGGACGGCGGCGGCCCAGGCGACGAACTGCTCGCGGCGGGCCACGTAGTCCCAGGGGGACCGGATCACCACGAGGTCGTAGCCGGACCAGTCGGCCGCCGGGTCGTCCCAGCGGACCGCCTCGACGGTCACCCCGCGCGAGCGCAGCGCGTCGCGGAGGGGGTGGTCGTCGTCCCACAGGTCGGGGAGGTCCACCGAGGTGACCAGGGCGACCCGGGCGTCACGGCCCATCAGCGGGCCATGCTCCGGCGCGACATCGAACGCCACAGGTCGTTGCTGGGCCGCATCTGCTCCAGGAGCTCGCGCTCCCACTCGTTCTCCACCGCGACACCCGCGTGGTCGCACGCCTCACGCGCGACGCCGGTGTCCGGGGCGAACTGGTCGGACCACTCGCCGTCCTCGCCGACGAGGACGATGCGGGCGCCGCGCTTGCCGACGTACTCGATCACCGCCTTGGCGCCGCCGTGACCGGCGGCGAAAGACTTGATCTCGGAGGTCAGCGTCGTTACGGAACCTTCTGCCATGGTCCGCAGCCTAAGCAGTCAACCGGCGTGCCATGTGCACTCCGATCAATTTTTGTGACTCCAATTACCTGCAGGTTTCAAGATTCTGAGCATTGTTTTGGCCTGATTAAGCCCGAATTGCGACGCGCCCGCCAATCCGCCCTTCGAGTGACGGACAGTGACTAACACTAGTGGCAATCCGGGCATCCTGTGCGACAGCCGGGTCAGATCAGCGCATCGACGGCGACGGCCATGAAGACCACCGTGAGGTACGTGATGGACAGATGGAACAGCCGCATCGGCTTGACCGTCGCCCCGGCCCGGGTCTGCCGGACCAGCCGGATCGCCTCGGCCAGGAAGACGCCGCCCATCACGATCGCCGTCACCCCGTAGATCGGGCCGAGCCCGTGCCCGAGCGGCCAGGCGACCAGTGAGACCACCACGGTGAGGACGGTGTAGACGAGGATCTCGAGGTTCACCCGCTGCATCGAGCGCACCACCGGCAGCATCGGAATACCGGCCCGGGCATAGTCGTCCTTGTACTTCACGGCAAGTGCGTAGAAATGCGGCATTTGCCAGAAGAAGACGATCCCGAACAGCGCCCACGCCATCGCCGGGATCGTTCCGGTCACCGCGGCCCAGCCGATGACCACCGGCGCCGCGCCGCACACGCCGCCCCAGAACGTGTTCGCGTGGGTGCGCCGCTTCAGCCAGAGCGTGTAGACGACGTCGTAATAGAAGATCGAGAAGGCGGTCAGCGCGGTGGCCAACCAATTGGTGAGAACCGCCATCAGCGCGACCGAGATCACAGCCATGGTCAGGCCGAAGATGAGCACGGCCCGCGGGGTGATCACGTTCGCCGGGAGCGGCCGCCGCTTCGTACGCCGCATCACCTGATCGATGTCGCGGTCGATGTAACAGTTCAGCGCGCTCGCCGCTCCACCGGCCAAACCACCTCCGACCAGCACCGCAGCGAAGGTGACCGGGTCCGGCCAGCCCTTCGCCGCGAGCATCATCGTGGGCACGGTCGTCACCAGCAGCAACTCGACGATCTGCGGTTTGGTGAGGGCGAGGTACGCCCGGAACAGCGCGAGCCAGCTCCGCCGGGCCTCGGCCCCCGCAGGGCGCTCAGCCACGCCGGGCGTCCGCTTTTGGGCGGGACGCTCGGTGATCATGCTCACGGACAGCCACCTTCCGGCATCGGCTTTATTTCGCGGCCGTGAACCGGGTACGACCCGGCGGCTCGCCCGGACAGCCTACGCGCCGTCGTCTCCGCTGCTGGGGGCACCCGGCACGGGTGCAGACGGTCACATCCCTTGAACCGGCGTGTCCGCTCACAGCGTATGTGCCTGGGGCGTTCGCTGCGCGGACGTTTAGCCCTACTGGATAGGGTCAAGCCGAAAAGGGTTCCATAATTTTGCCCGAGGAGCACAACCGACGTGGCTGCCACTAACCCCGCTCTCAACTGGTCCGACCTCGACCGCAAGGCGGTTGACACCGCCCGGGTGCTGGCCGCGGACGCCGTGGAGAAGGCCGGCAACGGTCACCCCGGCACCGCCATGAGCCTCGCGCCCGCGGCCTACCTGCTGTTCAACAAAGTGCTGCGGCACGACCCCACGGACCCGGAGTGGGCGGGGCGCGACCGGTTCGTGCTGTCCTGCGGACACTCCAGCCTCACCCTCTACGTCCAGCTGTACCTCAACGGTTACAGCCTGTCCCTGGACGACCTCAAGTCCCTGCGCCAGTGGGACTCGCTGACCCCGGGCCACCCGGAGTACGGGCACACCCCCGGCGTCGAGATCACCACCGGGCCGCTCGGCCAGGGCATCGGCAACGCGATCGGCATGGCCATGGCGGCCCGTCGCGAGCGCGGCCTGCTCGACCCGGACGCCCCGGCCGGCGAGTCGCTGTTCGACCACTACGTCTACTCGATCGCCTCGGACGGCGACATCGAGGAGGGCGTCAGCCACGAGTCGAGCGCCATCGCGTCGGTGCAGAAGCTCGGCAACCTGGTCGTCATCTACGACGACAACGAGATCTCCATCGAGGACGACACCCGGATCGCCAAGAACGAGGACGTCGGCGCCCGCTACGCGGCGTACGGCTGGCACGTCCAGACCGTCAACTGGCGGGGCGAGGGTGAGTACAAGGAGGACGTCGAGGCGCTCTGGGACGCGATCCAGACCGCCAAGTCGGTGACCGACAAGCCGTCGTTCATCGTCCTCAAGACGATCATCGGCTACCCGGCGCCGAAGAAGCAGAACACCGGCAAGATCCACGGCTCCGCCCTGGGCGCCGCCGAGATCACCGCCACCAAGGAGATCCTGGGCTTCACCGACGAGCCGTTCGCGATCGACGACGAGGTCGTCAAGCACGCGCAGCAGGCCGTCGAGCGGGGCAAGGCGGCGCACGCCGAGTGGCAGCAGAAGTTCGACGCCTGGGCCGCCGGCAACACCGAGGGCAAGGCGCTGTTCGACCGGCTGTCCACCCGGACCCTGCCGGAGGGCTGGCACAAGGCGCTGCCCGAGTTCCCCGCGGACGAGAAGGGCCTGGCCACCCGCGCCGCGTCCGGCAAGATCCTGGAGGCGCTCGCGCCGGTGCTCCCCGAGCTGTGGGGTGGCTCCGCCGACCTGGCGGAGAGCAACAACACCACCATGAAGGGTGAGCCGTCGTTCATCCCCGCGGAGTACGCGACCAAGGAGTTCCCCGGCCACGAGTACGGCCGCACGCTGCACTTCGGCATCCGCGAGCACGGCATGGGCTCCATCCTCAACGGCATCGCGGTGCACGGCGGCACCCGGCCGTACGGTGGCACCTTCCTGGTCTTCTCGGACTACATGCGGGGCTCGGTCCGCCTCTCCGCGCTGATGAAACTGCCGGTCGTCTTCGTGTGGACGCACGACTCGATCGGTCTCGGCGAGGACGGCCCGACGCACCAGCCGATCGAGACGCTGACCGCGCTGCGCGCCATCGTCGGCCTCGACGTGGTCCGTCCGGCCGACGCGAACGAGACGGCGTACGCCTGGCGCGGCGCCCTCGAGCACACCGACCGGCCGACCGCGCTGGCGCTGTCCCGGCAGAACCTGCCGACCATCGACCGCAGCAAGTACGCGTCGGCGGAGGGCACCCTCAAGGGCGGCTACATCCTGTCCGAGGCGTCGTCCGGCACCCCGCACGTGATCCTGATCGCCAGCGGCTCCGAGGTGTCGATCGCGCTGACCGCGCAGGAGCGCCTGGAGGCCGAGGGCACCCCCACCCGGGTCGTGTCGATGCCCTGCCAGGAGTGGTTCTTCCAGCAGGACACCGCGTACCAGCAGCAGGTTCTCCCGCACGGTGTGAAGGCTCGCGTCACCGTCGAGGCCGGCATCCGGATGAGCTGGGACCGTCTCCTCGGTGACGCCGGCGAGGCCGTCAGCATCGAGCACTACGGCGCCAGCGCCCCGGCCAAGGTCCTGTTCGAGCAGTTCGGGTTCACCGCTGACAACGTCGTCGCGAAGGCCCACGCCTCCCTGGCCAAGGTCGGCGAGATCACCGGTCACAAGACCGGCAACTGACTCTTTTAACCACGACCTTCATTCAGGAGTTGAGGGAAATGACCGACAGACTTGCCGAGCTGTCCGCCCAGGGCGTCGCGGTGTGGCTCGACGACCTCTCCCGGGTCCGGCTGACCAGCGGCTCGCTGGACAAGCTGCGCACCGAGCAGCACGTGGTCGGCGTGACCACGAACCCGAGCATCTTCCAGAAGGCCCTCTCCGACGCCGACGCCTACGACGAGCAGGTCCGTGACCTGGCCGTGCAGGGCGTGACCGTCGAAGAGGCGATCCGGCTGATGACCGCGAAGGACGTCCGCTGGGCGGCCGACGTGTTCCGCCCGGCGTACGACGCCTCCAACGGCATCGACGGCCGGATCTCGATCGAGGTGGACCCGCGCAAGGCCCACCAGACCGAGTCCACCGTCGCCGAGGCGAAGACGCTGTGGTGGCTGGTCGACCGGGAGAACCTGTACATCAAGATCCCGGCCACCCTGGCCGGCCTGCCCGCGATCACCCAGGTGCTCGGCGCGGGCATCAGCGTCAACGTCACGCTGATCTTCTCGGTCGAGCGGTACGAGGCCGTCATGGAGGCGTTCCTGGCGGGCCTGGAGCTGGCCAAGGAGAACGGCCACGACCTGTCCAAGATCGGTTCGGTCGCGTCCTTCTTCGTCTCCCGCGTGGACACCGAGATCGACAAGCGCCTCGACAAGATCGGCTCGGACGAGGCGAAGGCGCTCAAGGGCAAGGCGGCCATCGCCAACGCCCGCCTGGCGTACGAGGCGTACACCAAGGTCTTCGGCACCGACCGCTGGAAGGCCCTGGCCGACGCCGGCGCCCACCCGCAGCGCCCGCTCTGGGCGTCCACCGGCACGAAGAACCCCGACTTCCTCGACACCATCTACGTCGAGGAGCTCATCGCGCCCGGCACGGTCAACACCATGCCGGAGTCGGTGATCTTCGCGTACGAGGACCACGGCACCACGAAGGGTGACACCGTCACCGGCACCTACGCGGAGGCCCACCAGCTCTTCGCCGACCTCGAGGCCGCCGGCATCGACATCACCGACGTCTTCAAGGTCCTCGAGTCCGAGGGCGTGGAGAAGTTCGAGCAGGCCTGGACCGAGCTGCTCGAGCACGTCGCCAAGACGCTCAAGGCCGCCTCCTAGGCGCCATCGTCCCGCATCGGCCTGTCACGGCGTCCCGTGACAGGCCGATCCGGAACCCCGATAACTGGCAGGATGTGGACGTGGGTAATCCGCTGCGCACCGCACAGGACCGACGGCTACCACGGATCCCGGAGCCCTGCGCTCTGGTGATCTTCGGGGTCACCGGTGACCTGTCCCGAAAGAAGCTCATCCCGGCCGTGTACGACCTGGCCAACCGCGGTCTGCTTCCCCCCGGTTTCGTGGTGGTGGGCTTCGCCCGCGCCGACTGGGGCGACGGCAGCTTCGAGTCGCTGGCCTACGCCGCCGCCAAGAAGGGCGCCCGGACCCCGTGGCGCGAGGACGTCTGGCAGCGCCTGGTCGAGCGATTCCACTTCATTCCCGGCTCGTTCGACGACGACGCCGCGTTCGACCAGCTCGCCACCACGTTGGACGAGCTGAAGGAACGGAACGGCATCTCCGGCAACGCCGCCTTCTACTTCTCCATCCCGCCGGCCGCGTTCCCGCTGGTGCTCAACCAGCTGAACCGCACCGGGATGGCCGACAGCGCCAAGACCGGCGGCTGGCGGCGGGTCGTGGTGGAGAAGCCGTTCGGCCACGACTACCAGAGCGCCGTGCAGCTCAACGAGCTGGTCGACAACGTCTTCAACCCGGAGGACGTCTTCCGGATCGACCACTACCTCGGCAAGGAGACGGTCCAGAACATTCTGGCGCTGCGCTTCGCGAACAGCCTGTTCGAGCCGGTGTGGAACTCGAAGTACGTCGACAGTGTGCAGATCACCATGGCCGAGGACGTCGGCATCGGCACCCGGGCGGCGTTCTACGACGCCTCCGGCGCGGCCCGCGACGTGCTGCAGAACCACCTCCTGCAGCTGCTCGCCCTGGTCGGCATGGAAGAGCCGACGAGCTTCGACCCTCAGGAGGTACGCGCGGAGAAGCTGAAGGTCCTCAAAGCCATCAGCCTCCCCGCGGACATCGCCACCGGCTCGGTCCGCGGGCAGTACCTCCCCGGCTGGGTGGCCGGGGAACGGGCCGTCGGCTACCTGGAGGAGCCGAACATCCCGGCCGACTCCACCACCGAGACGTACGCGGCCGTCCGCCTCGGCATCCAGAACCGGCGCTGGGCCGGCGTCCCGTTCTTCGTGCGGGTCGGCAAGCGGATGCCGCGCCGGGTCACCGAGATCGCGATCCTCTTCAAGCGGGCCCCGCACCTGCCGTTCGACCCGGCCGACGTGGAGATGCTGGGCCACAACCAGCTGGTCATCCGGGTGCAGCCGGACGAGGGCGTGGTGCTGAAGTTCGGCTCCAAGGTCCCCGGCACCTCGATGGAGGTCCGCGACATCGCGATGGACTTCCAGTACGGCGAGGCGTTCACCGAGTCCAGCCCGGAGGCGTACGAGCGCCTCGTCCTGGACGTTCTCATCGGCGACCGGACCCTCTTCCCGGACGCGGCCGAGATCGAGCAGTCCTGGCGGGTCATCGACCCGCTCGAGGCGGCCTGGGCGGACACCACTCCGGAGCCCTACCGGGCCGGTGAGTGGGGGCCGCGGGCCGCCGACGAGATGCTGGCACGCGAGGGCCGTACCTGGAGGCGGGCATGATCGGTTTGTGGGACACCACCGGCAACGAGGTCGTCAAGGCCCTGGCCGCCGAACGCCGCAGCGCCGGCGGCGTGGCCTCCGGCCTGGCGCTGACCCTGATCGCGGTGGTCGAGGAGAAGAAGGTCCGGGAGGCCGAGGCCGCGGCCACCATCGCGGCCGCCGCGCACCCCTGCCGGCTGCTCATCGTGGTCCGTTCCGACCTGGAGGGCCGCAGCCGGCTGGACGCCGAGATCGTCGTCGGCGGGCGTCTCGGCCCGGCCGAGGCGGTCGTCATGCGGATGTACGGGCGGCTCGCCCTGCACGCCGAATCGGTGGTCATGCCGCTGCTCGCCCCGGACGTCCCGGTGGTCACCTGGTGGCACGAGGAGCCGCCGAACATGATCGCCAACGACTTCCTGGGCGTCGTCTCGGAACGCCGGATCACCGACAGCGCGCAGTCGCCCGACCCGGTGGCCGCGCTCAAGCAGCGGGCCGTCGACTACGCGCCCGGCGACACCGACCTCACCTGGACCCGGATCACGCTGTGGCGGACCCTGGTGGCCGGCGCCTTCGACAGCACCGAGGCGCGGGTCATCGGCGCCCGGATCGTCGCGCCGGACCGGGACCCCACCGCCTGGCTGATGTTCGGCTGGCTCAAGTCCCGCCTCGGCATCGAGCCGGTGCTGGAGCACACCGACCGGGCGCCCCGGATGCACTCGGTGGAGCTGCAGTGCGAGAACGGCGACTGTGTCCGGGTCACCCGCGAGGAGGGCACGGCCCTGTTCAGCCGTACCGGCCAGGAGGACCGCTACATGCCGCTGCCGAAGCGGCCGGTCGGTGACGAGCTGGCCGAGGAGCTGCGCCGGCTCGACGCCGACCAGATCTACGCGGACGCGCTCGGCGCCATGGCCGGGCTGTCCGGCCTGGACCACCGCAACCCGCAGCGGGTGCACGTCTGGAAGGACCCGGCGCTCGCCGCGATCGCCGGCTCCCCCGCCTGACCCGCGTGTCGAGTTCGGGCGCGCATGGCGGCCGAACTCGACACATCACTTTTCAAGATCGGGGCCGCCCGCCGCACCGCGGTGGGCGGCCTCTTCATAGAGGGAGACAACCGCATTGAGTGAGACCGTGGTCGTGGTGGTTCCGGACGCCGACATCCTGGCGTCCACGGTGGCGGCTCGGCTCGTCATCAAGATCATCGACGCGCAGGCGGCGCACGGCTCGGCGAGTGTGGTGCTGACCGGCGGCCGGGTCGCCGCGAAGGTGCTGCGCTCGGTCCGGGAACTGCCCGCCTCCGCCGCGATCGACTGGTCCCGGGTGGACCTGTGGTGGGGCGACGAGCGGTACCTGCCGTCCGGCGACCCGGACCGCAACGAGACCCAGGCCCGCGACGCCCTGCTGGACAAGCTGCCCCTCGACGCGGCCCGGGTGCACGCCATGCCGGCCTCCGACGGCCCGGACGGGGAGGACGCGATCGCGGCCGCCGCCCGGTACGCCGACGAGCTCGCCGCCGCGGCCGGCCCCGGCGGTGGGCCGCTGCCCCGCTTCGACGTGCTGATGCTCGGCGTCGGGGAGGACGGGCACGTGGCGTCGCTGTTCCCGGACCACCCGGTGCTGCAGGAGACCGGTACGACGGCCGCCACCTTCGACAGCCCGAAACCGCCGCCGGTACGGGTGACGCTCACCCTGCCGACCATTCAGAGCGCCGATGAGGTGTGGCTGATCGCGGCCGGGCCGGACAAGGCCGCTCCGATCGGAACCGTCCTGTCCGGCGGCCACCTGCCGGCGGCGAACGCGACGGGCGTACGCAGGACGCTCTGGCTCCTCGACCAGGCAGCCGCCGCGAAGGTCCCCGCCCAGCCGTAGCGTGCCCGGGCGACGGCCGAGACCCCAGCCGTCGCCCAACCCGGCCACCGCACAGCCATAGCCTGCTCAGACGACGGCCGAGACCCCAGCCGTCGCCCAACCCGGCCACCGCACGGCCATGGCGTGTCCGGGCGACGGCTGGCGAATCGGTCAGCCGGCCGGGGTCACCTGTGGGGCCGCGGTGTCCGGGGGTGAGGCCGTCGAGACGGCCGGCCTACCGGGTGCGGACGTCGCCGGCGATGCCGAGCTGGACACCCCGGGCGACTGAGCGGGGGACGCCGACGGTGTGGAGAACGACGTCGGTGTGGGCGGCACGGACGACGACGGCGTGACCACCACCGGACCGGCGGGCGGAGCCGGCGGATCCGTCTCCGGAGAGCGCGGGAGCAGCACGAACGCCAGCACCCCCGCCGCGATTCCCACCCCGACCGGCAGCGGCAGCCATCGCCGCCACGGCGACCGGGTGGGCGCCGGGGCCAGTGTCGGTGGCGTACCGAACCGCAGCCGGTCCTGCGTGATCTGCCCGGCCCGGGCCGCCAGAGCGGTCCTCAGCCGTGCCTCGACCTGATCGGTCACCGCTCCCCCAATCTCTCCCGCAGGATCGTCAGCGCCCGGTGCGCCGTCGACTTGACCGTGCCGCGGGACACCCGCAGCGTGTCGGCGATCTCCCCCTCGGAGAGCTCCGACCAGTACCGCAGCACCAGCACCTGCCGCTGCCGTACGGTCAGGCCGCGCAGCGCCCGCAACATCTCCCGGTCGCCGACCCCGAGCAGCGCCTCGTCCTCCGCCGCCGGAACCGCGCCCGGTGGCGGTGGAACATAGGCGCGGGCGGTCCGGCGGCGGCGCAGCGCGGACCTGGCCGCGTTGGTGACTCCGGTGATCAGGTACGCGTGGGGATCCGTCACACCCCGCAGCTCCGGCCCGTGCTTGCGGTAGAGCGCGGTGAACACGTCCTGCACGATGTCCTCCGCGGTCGGCAGGTCGTCGACCATCAGCACCGCCAGCCGGACCAGGCTGAGCCGCCGTGCGTGGTAGAGCTCGTTGATCGCGGGTGGCGTGTCCGGCGCGTCACGGCCCGGGGTCCGCACACCGGCGGAGAGCCCACGCAGCCAGGCCAGCAGTGCGGGGAACGGCAGAACGGAGATCACAGGCGCGGCCTCGGGGTCGATCGGCGGAGACGAACGGTACCTTCCGGGCCGGAGCTACCGCGAGACCGTGGCGGTGGGCTTGGCGGGGGCCGGGGTGGCGGCCGGCTTGCCGGAACCCGGGCTCACGGCCGGCTTCCCGGAACCGGGGGTGGCGGCCGGCTTGCCCGAGCCCGGGCTCACGGCCGGCTTCCCCGAACCGGGGCTGACGGCGGGCTTGCCGGGCGCCGGGGTGGCCGGGCGGGAGGCCGACGGGGTGGTGGCGGGCGCCGCGGTGGCCGGGTGCGAAGCCGACGGGGTGGCGGCCGGGCGCGACGCCGACGCGGTGGTGGCCGGGCGCGAAGCCGACGGGGTGGTGGCCGGGCGCGACGCCGACGCGGTGGTGGCCGGGCGCGAAGCCGACGGGGTGGTGGCCGGCGACGCGGTCGCCGGGCTGGTGGCGACCGCTGTCGGGGAGGGCTTCGGGGCCGGGGCCGCGTCGTCGGCGAACGCGGCCGCCGACAGGCCACCGGCCGTGAGGACGGCAGCCGCGCCGAAGGTGATGGCCAGGCCACGGGTCGAGATACGCATCGGGACTCTCCTGCTTCGTGATCGCCTTGCTTGCGCTGTCGCAGGAGTAGACGCGCGGCCCGCCGAAAGGTTGGCGGGGTCGATGTGATGCCCGTCACGATCATAAACTGCCGGGGTGCAGCCGATCATTCGCGCTTACCGGCCCGGCGACCTCGACGCGATCTACGACATCTGTGTGCGGACCGCCGCCTCCGGGGGTGACGCGCGCGGGAAACACAGCTCGGACCGCCTGCTCGGCGACGTCTGGGCGGTGCCGTACGTCATCCGCGAGCCGGAGCACGCGCACGTGCTCGACGACGGGAGCGGGCAGGCCGTCGGATACGTCCTGGGTACGGCGGACACCCCGGCCTTCGTGGCGTGGTACCGCGACGAGTGGCTGCCGTCGACCATCGACCGGTTCGTGAACGACGAGGAACTCGCCGCCCTCCACCGCAACCCGGAGCGGATGATCCGTCCCGAGTTCGCGGACTACCCGGCGCATCTGCACATCGATCTGCTGCCGGAGTGGCAGGGCAGGGGGCAGGGCCGCGGGCTGATGGGGACGTTCCTGGACGGGCTGCGGGCCGCCGGCGTGCCGGGGGTGCACCTGGGGATGGCCGCGGAGAACCACGGCGCCTACGCCTTCTACCGCCGGTTGGGCTTCCACGACCTGGAGGTGCCCGACCCCGGCGCCCGCTTCGTCGGCCGGGACACCAGCCCGCTGCGCTGAGGGCGAGCGCTGACCAGCACGCGTGTGGAGTACGGGCGCGCTGGACGGCCGTACCCCACACGCTCTCGGGATCTATTCGCCGCGGCGCTGGCGGACCTTGGCGAGGGCTTCGGCGAGGATCGCCGCGGCATCCTCGTCGCTGCGGCGCTCCTTCACATACGCGAGATGTGACTTGTACGGCTCGGTGCGCGACTTCCCCGGCGGGTTGGCCCGGTCGAGCCCGGCCGGCTGCCCGCACCGCGGACAATCCCAGGTGTCGGGGTTGGCGGCCTCGGCCGCGAACCAGATGATGCTGTCGTGCCCGGCCGCACAGTAATAGGTGACCTGCCTGCGCGGCGCGGGTTCGGTGCGCTCGTCGGGACGCATCGGGCTGGACCCGACACGGCTACCGCGGATAGCGCTGCCACTGGACACGGACGTCACTCCTGTCTCGAGGGGCCTCTAGGGCTGTCGGCGACTCGCAGAATCGGACAGCGGAGACGAAAAACCGCGCGGCCGGAAAAACCGGCCGCGCGGCAGATTGTACGACTCTCGCGCGCTGTCAGGCGATCTGAACCTTCAGCCAGAAGCCCAACCCGACAATGCAGGCGAACCAGATGATTCCCACCAGCACCGTGTAACGGTCCAGGTTCTTCTCCGCGACCGAGGAGCCGGCGAGGCTGGAGGTCACGCCGCCGCCGAACATGCTCGACATGCCGCCACCCTTGCCACGGTGCAGCAGGATCAGCAGCGTCAGCAGGATGCTCGTGATGATCAGCAACACGATCAACGTGTAAGCGAACGCGATCGGCATCGTCGGGTCATTCCTCTCGAAGGGCACAGCAGCGGTCCCACAATAGCGGGTGCCCGGCCGCATGATACGGCCGGGCACGCGCGATTCTGCTTTCTAGCGTGCGACGTGCTCCGGGAAACGCACGATGGAGGCGAACTCCTCGGCGTCCAGGCTCGCGCCGCCGACCAGGGCGCCGTCCACATCGGGCTTCGCCATGATCTGCGCGATGTTGCCGGACTTGACGGAACCGCCGTACTGGATGCGGATCACGTCGGCCACCTCGGCGCCGAACTTCTCGGTCAGGCGCGCGCGGATCGCCCCGCACACCTCCTGAGCGTCCTCCGGCGTCGCGGTCTTGCCGGTGCCGATCGCCCAGACCGGCTCGTACGCGATCACGATCTGCTGGAGCTGCTCGGTCTTCAGGCCCTCGAGGCCCGCGTCGACCTGCGCCAGCACGTGCGACACCTGGTTGCCCGCCTCGCGGATCTCCAGGCCCTCACCCACGCAGAAGATCGGCACGAGGCCGGCCGCGAAGGCCGCCTTGTTCTTCGCGTTGATGAGCTCGTCGCTCTCGTTGTGGTACTCGCGGCGCTCGGAGTGCCCGACGACCACGTAGGTCGCGCCCAGCTTCGCCAGGAAGGACCCGGCGATCTCACCGGTGTACGCGCCACCGTTGTGCTGGGAGATGTCCTGCGCGCCGTACCCGATGGCCAGCTTGTCGCCCTCGATCACGGTCTGCACGGTGCGCAGGTCGGTGAACGGGGGCAGCACCACGGTCTCGACCGCGGCGAGCTGCTCGGGGGTCAGGCTGGCGGCCAGCTTCTGCACCAGGAGATTGGCCTCGTAGTGGTTGAGGTTGCTCTTCCAGTTGCCGGCGATGATCGGCTTGCGGGTCACGTCACCCATCACTTCTCCAGAGCGGCGACGCCCGGCAGCGTCTTGCCTTCGAGGTACTCCAGGGACGCGCCCCCACCGGTGGAGATGTGACCGAACGCGGTCTCGTCCAGGCCGAGCGTGCGCACCGCGGCCGCGGAGTCACCGCCGCCGACGACCGAGAAGCCGTCGATCTTGGTGATCGCCTCGGCCACGCCGCGGGTGCCCGCGGCGAACGGCGCCAGCTCGAAGACGCCCATCGGGCCGTTCCAGAACACGGTCTTCGCTCCGGCGATCGCCGACGCGAACAGTTCCGTGGACTTCGGGCCGATGTCGAGGCCGAGCCGGTCCGCCGGGATCTCCGACGCGGAGACCACGTCGTGCGCGGCGTCGGCGGAGAACTCGGCGGCCGCGACGACGTCCACGGGCAGCACGATCCGGCCCTGCGCCTGCTCCAGCAGATCGGCGCAGACGGCGACCATCTCGTCCTCGAGCAGCGACTTGCCGACCTCGTGGCCCTGGGCCTTGAGGAAGGTGAAGCACATGCCGCCACCGACGAGGAGCTTGTCCACCTTGGGCAGGAGCGCCTGGATGACGGCGAGCTTGTCGGAGACCTTCGAGCCGCCGAGGACGACGACGTAAGGCTGCTCCGGGCTCTCCGACACCTTCTTCAGGACCTCGACCTCCTTGAGGACGAGGCCACCGGCGTAGCGCGGGAGACGAGCGGCCACGTCGTACACCGAGGCGTGCTTGCGGTGTACGGCGCCGAACGCGTCATCGACGTAGAAGTCCGCGAACTTCGCCAGCTCGTCGGCGAAAGCGCCCCGAACCGCGTCGTCCTTCGAGGTCTCACCCTCGTTGAACCGCAGGTTCTCCAGCAGCAGGACCTGACCGTCCTCGAGAGCCTCGACGGCCGCGGAGGCGGAGGCGCCCACGGTGTCCTCCGCGAAGACCACCGTGGAGCCGAGCAGCTCACCCAGCCGGGTCGCGACCGGCGCGAGGGTGAACTTGGGGTCCGGCGCGCCCTTCGGGCGGCCCAGGTGGGACGCCACGATCACGCGGGCGCCCGCGTCACGCAGGGCGATCAGCGTGGGCAGGACCGCGCGGGCCCGGCCGTCGTCGCTGATGACACCCGGGTTTGCCTTGTCGAACGGGACGTTCAGGTCGGCGCGCACGAACACGCGCCGACCCGAGACACCCTCGCCGAGCAGGTCGTCGAGAGTCTTCATCGTGAAGATCAGGCCCCGACGAGCTTGACCAGGTCGACGAGACGGTTCGAGTAGCCCCACTCGTTGTCGTACCAGGAGACGACCTTGACCTGGTTGCCGATGACCTTGGTCAGGCCGGCGTCGAAGATCGAGGAGGCCGGGTCGGTGACGATGTCGGCCGACACGATCGGGTCCTCGGTGTAGACCAGGATGCCCTTGAGCGCGCCCTCGGCGGCGGCCTTGATCACCGAGTTGACCTCGTCGACCGTGGTCTCACGGGCGGCGGTGAAGGTCAGGTCGGTGGCCGAGCCGGTCGGGATCGGCACGCGCAGCGCGTAGCCGTCCAGCTTGCCCTTGAGCTCCGGCAGCACCAGGCTGACGGCCTTCGCGGCGCCGGTCGAGGTCGGCACGATGTTCAGCGCGGCGGCGCGGGCGCGGCGCAGGTCGCTGTGCGGGCCGTCCTGGAGGTTCTGGTCCTGGGTGTACGCGTGGATCGTGGTCATCAGACCCTTTTCGATCCCGATCGTGTCGTTCAGGACCTTCGCCATCGGGGCGAGGCAGTTGGTGGTGCAGGACGCGTTCGAGATGATGTTGTGCTTGGCGGCGTCGTACAGACCGTCGTTGACACCCATCACGATCGTGATGTCCTCGTTCTTGGCCGGAGCCGAGATGATGACCTTCTTGGCGCCCTTGTCGATGTGCGCCTTGGCCTTGGTGGCGTCGGTGAAGAAGCCGGTCGACTCGATGACGACGTCGGCGCCCAGGTCGCCCCACGGCAGGTTGTTCGGGTCGCGCTCGGCGAACGCCTTGAACGTCTTGCCACCCACGGTGATCTCGTCGGCGGTCGCCTTGACCTCCTGGCCGAGGCGGCCCAGGATGCTGTCGTACTTCAGCAGGTGAGCCAGCGTGGCGTTGTCGGTCAGGTCGTTCACGCCGACGATCTCGATGTCGGCGCCGGAGGCGAGAACCGCCCGGAAGAAGTTACGACCGATACGGCCGAAGCCGTTGATGCCAACCCGGATGGTCACAGGTGGTCTCCTCTTTACGGTCCGCCGGAATCTGCGACCGGCGGAGGGGTCTGCGTGCCGACCGAGCGAACGGCCGTCACAAGGCGTCCGGCTGCCGCGCCCACAAGCGAAGACGGGGGGCTCGACCGGACTGCCGGCACCGTCGCCGTCACCAGTGACCCTATCCGAGCCCGCATGCCCACGAAGCGCCGGGGCGCGACCTGAACGTTACCTAACTGGATCACGGCGGCGTTACCGGAAGCACCTTCAGCCTTCCCCGCCTGGCCCCCGGCGATAAGGACCGAAGGTCCCCCCATCAGGGTGATCGGCATCACCCTGATCAGCAGGCCATCATCTCCGGGGTGACCGCGGCCTCGGTGTCCGGAATGCCGAGATCCCGGGCCCGCTTGTCGGCCAGCGCGAGCAGCCGCCGGATCCGGCCGGCGATCGCGTCCTTGGTCAGCGGCGGGTCGGCCAGGGCGCCCAACTCCTCCAGGGACGCCTGCCGGTGCTCCAGCCGCAGCTGTCCCGCCGAGGTCAGGTGGTTCGGCGCCTCCTCGGAGAGGATCTCCAGCGCCCGGGTGACCCGGGCCGCGGCCGCGACCGCCGCACGGGCCGAGCGCCGCAGGTTGGCGTCGTCGAAGTTGGCCAGCCGGTTGGCGGTGGCGCGCACCTCACGGCGTACCCTCCGCTCCTCCCAGGCCAGCACGCTGGAATGCGCGCCGACCCGGGTGAGCAGCGCAGCGATCGCGTCGCCGTCCTTGATGACCACCCGGTCGACGCCGCGGACCTCCCGGTCCTTGGCCGTGATCCCGATCCGCCGGGCGGCCCCGCGCAGCGCCAGCGCCGCCTCCGGGCCCGGGCAGGTGATCTCCAGCGCGCTGGACCGGCCCGGCTCGGTGAGCGAGCCGTGCGCCATGAAGGCGCCCCGCCAGGCCGCCACCGAGCAGCAGACGTTGCCGCTGACCACGTGCTGGGGCAGGCCGCGCACCGGACGGCCGCGCACGTCGAGGAGCCCGGTCTGGCGGGCCAGCACCTCGCCGTCCTTGACGATCCGGACGATGTAGTGGCTGCCCTTGCGCAGGCCGCCGGAGGCCAGCACGTGGACCTCGCTCGGGTACCCGTAGACGTCGGCGATCTCCCGCCGCAGCCGCCGTGCCACCGCGCCGGTGTCCAGCTCCGCCTCCACGACCACCCGGCCGGAGACGATGTGCAGGCCGCCGGCGAAGCGCAGCAGGGCGGCCATCTCCGCCCGGCGACAGCAGGGCTTGGGCACGTCGACCCGGCTCAGCTCGTCCTTGACCGCTGCCGTCATCGCCATCGTGTTGTCACCTCATGCGCCGGATCTTGAACAATGTGTGCCGCACTACGTCTCTAATCAACGAGTGGCGCCCAATACTGGCACCAGGGCGGCGCCCAATGACTCAGGATCATGCCGTGGGCTGCCGTCCGCAACGGCGACGGGTACCAGAACGAGGTCGGCGCCCAGCTCCGCGGCGGCGGCCCGGACCGGCTCCGGCTCGCCCACCCACTTGGCGTCCGCGACCACCGTGTCGACCCGGAGATCGGGCAGGTACCACTGGAGGGCGGCCAGGTGGTCGGCGGTGGACAGCCCGCGCGTCTCCCGGTCGGGGCTCAGGTTGAGGGTGACCAGCCGCCGGGCCGGGCTCGCCACGATCGCGGCGGCCAGGTCCGGGACCAGCAGGTGCGGCAGGACGCTGGTGTACCAGCTGCCGGGCCCGAAGATCAGCCAGTCGGCGTCGCGCACCGCGGCGACCGCCTCGGGGCAGGCCGGCGGATGCTCCGGCCGCAGCCGCAGCGACGTCACCCGGCCGTCGGCGACCGCTACCGAGTGCTGCCCGGAGACGGTGACCCGCTCGCCGTCCGGCGCCACCACGTCGGCCTCGATCCCGACCGCGTGCAGCGCCATCGGCAGCACCCGGCCCTGCGCGCCGACCATCTCGGCGGCGTGGTCGAGGGCCGCGACCGGGTCGCCGAGCATCTCGATCAGCCCGAGCAGCACCAGGTTGCCGACGGCGTGCCCGGCCAGGGTGTCCTTGCTGCGGTCGGCGCGGCGCTCGATCCGCGGGCCGCGGCCGGCGGCCGGCGCGGCGTCCGGTGTCATCGAGGCGAACCGGTGCTGCATCAGCGTCGCGGTGAGCCGGTGCGCCGGGTTGTCGGCGGCCAGCGCGGCGAGGGCCTGGCGCAGGTCGCCCGGGGGCAGCAGGGCGTCCCGCTCGACCCGCAGGCGGCCGCTGGAGCCGCCGTCGTCGCCGACCGTGACGATCGCGGTGATCTCCAGGTCGAGGTCCCGCGCGCTGTGCCGCAGGGCCCGCAGCGAGGCGCTCAGCCCGTGCCCGCCGCCGAAGGCGACCACCCGGATCGCCGTCACTCGCGCCCCAGGTCGCGGTGCGAGGTGTGCGCGGACAGCCGCATGTCGCTGAGCCGGGAGGCCAGCTCCTCGGTGATGGCGACGCTGCGGTGCTTGCCGCCGGTGCAGCCGATCGCGACGGTGAGGTAGCGCTTGCCCTCCCGCTCGAAACCGGGGGCGGTGGCCGCGATCAGGCCGGCGTAGGTGGCCACGAAGTCGGTGGCGCCCTCCTGGCCGAGCACATAGCTGCTCACGCCCTCCTCCAGGCCGGTGTGCTCGCGCAGCTCGGGCACCCAGAACGGGTTGGGCAGGAAGCGGGCGTCCAGCACGTAGTCGGCGTCCGGCGGCAGGCCGTACTTGAAGCCGAAGGACAGGACGGTGATCCGCAGCTTGCGGCTGTCCTCCCCGCCGAACAGCTCCTCCACCCGGCGGCGCAGCTGGTTCACGTTCAGGTGGCTGGTGTCGATGATGACGTCGGACTGCTCGCGGGCCTCCTCGAGCAGCTTGCGCTCGGCGGCGATGCCGTCGGCCAGCCGCCCGTCGCCCTGCAGCGGGTGCGAGCGCCGCACCGACTCGAAGCGCCGGATCAGCACCTCGTCGTCGGCGTCGACGAAGACCACCCGCGGCGAGAAGCCGCGCTCCTTGAGGGCGCGCACCGCGCCGGCCAGGTCGGTGGAGAAGGCACGGCTGCGCACGTCCAGGACCATGGCGGTGCGCCGGGCGGCGCCGCCGGCCGCGAACGCCAGCTCGGCCATCTCCAGCATCAGCGCCTGCGGCAGGTTGTCGACCACATAGAAGCCGACGTTCTCCAGCGCCCGCGCGACCGTGCTGCGCCCACCGCCGGAGAGCCCGGTCACCACCACCAGGTCCGTCCCGGCCTCGTCGGGTTCCAGCACCTCGCCACTCCCGAGATCGCTCCCGGGATCACTTCCGAGGTCCGGCATCGCTTCGGTCACGCACGCCTCCTGCGTCGGTTTCGCGGACACAACATGGTAGGCCGGGAAGGGCTATCCCTCCGCGGGCTTCCCCGTCTCGGGTGAACGCAGCGCGGCCAGCACCGATTCCGCGGTCCGCCGGCCGATGCCGGGCACCTCGGTGATCTCCTCCGGGGTGGCCTCGGCGAGCCGTTTCAGCGACCCGAAATGCCGCAGCAGGGCCTTGCGGCGCACCTCGCCCAGCCCGGCGACCTCGTCCAGGGCGGACTCGGTCATCCGCTGCGACCGCCGCTGCCGGTGGAAGGTGATGGCGAACCGGTGCGCCTCGTCCCGCGCGCGCTGCAGCAGGTAGAGCGCCTCCGAGGTGCGCGGCAGGATGACCGGGAAGTCGTCGGCGGGCAGCCACACCTCCTCCAGCCGCTTGGCCAGCCCGCACAGCGCGACGTCGGTGACGCCCAGCTCGGAGAGGACCTCGGCGACCGCGTTGACCTGCGGCTGGCCGCCGTCGACCACGATCAACTGCGGGGGGTACGCGAATCGGCGCGCCTTGCCGGTCAGCGGGTCGATCCCCGGCATCTCGCCCTCGGCGGGCTCCGCCGGCGCGGCCTTGACCCGCGCGAACCGCCGCCGCATCACCTCGCTCATCGCCGACAGGTCGTCCAGGCCGCTGCCGTCGGGATTGCCGCGGACGATGAACTTGCGGTACTCGCTCTTGCGGGCCAGCCCGTCCTCGAAGACCACCATCGAGGCGACCACGTCGGTCCCCTGGATCTGCGACACGTCGAAGCACTCGATCCGCAGCGGCACGCTGTCCATCCCGAGCGCCTCGGCGATCTCCTCGAGCGCCTTGTTGCGGGTGGTCAGGTCGCCGGCGCGGCGAAGCTTGTGCCGTTGCAGCACCCCGGCGGCGTTGCGGGCGACCGTCTCCATCAGCGTCTTCTTGTCGCCGAGCTGCGGCACCCGCAGGGTGGCCCGGCTGCCGCGCCGCCCGGTGAGCCAGTCGGCAAGCGCGTCGGCGTCGTCGGGCATGGCCGGCACCAGGATCTCCCGGGGGACGTCGCCCTCGCCCTGCTCCTCGCCGTACATCTGGCGGCAGAAGTGGTGGACCAGGTCGCCGGTGGACAGGTCCTCCACCTTCTCCACGATCCAGCCGCGCTCACCGCGGATCCGGCCGCCGCGCACGTGGAAGACCTGGACGGCGGCCTCGAGCGGGTCCTCGGCGAACGCGACGACGTCGGCGTCGGTGCCGTCGCCGAGCACCACCGCCTGTTTCTCCAGGGCACGGCGCAGCGCCACCAGGTCGTCGCGCAGCCGGGCGGCGCGCTCGAACTCCAGCTCCTCGGAGGCCTGCAGCATCTCCCGCTCGACCCGCTTGAGGAACAGGTCGGTGCGCCCGCCCATGAAGTCGCAGAACTCGTCGACGATGGCCCGGTGCTGATCGGGGCTGACCCGGCCGACGCAGGGGGCCGAGCACTTGCCGATGTCGCCGAGCAGGCAGGGCCGGCCGATCTGGTGGGCGCGCTGGAAGACGCCGGCCTTGCAGGTGCGGGCCGGGAAGACGCGCAGCAGCAGGTCGAGGGTCTCGCGGATGGCCCAGGCGTGCGAATAGGGCCCGAAATAGCGGACGCCCTTGCGCTTGGCGCCCCGCATCACCTGCAGGCGGGGGAACTCCTCGTCGAGGGTGACGGCGAGGAAGGGGTACGACTTGTCGTCGCGATACTTCACGTTGAAGCGGGGGTCGAACTCCTTGATCCAGGAGAACTCCAGCTGGAGCGCCTCGACCTCGGTGCCGACGGTGACCCAGTCCACACTCGCGGCGGTGGTGACCATCTGCTGGGTCCGGGCGTGCAGCGACCAGACGTCGGCGAAATAGGAATTCAGCCGGTTACGCAGGTTCTTCGCTTTGCCGACATAGATCACCCGGCCGGCGGGATCGCGGAAACGATAGACGCCCGGGGACTCCGGGATGGTACCGGGAGCGGGGCGATAGGTGGACGGGTCTGGCACAACCTCAACGATAGTGCGTGGGACTGACAGAATTGCCCGGCCGGAGACCCGGCGCCGCCGCCACGGCCCGGGTCTCCGGTCCCGCGCGCGTCAGCCCGCGGTCACCACGTTGGTGCCGTCGAGGGCGACCTTGGTCTCGGACAGCGGCGTGCTGGCCGGACCGGAGGACGGCGCGCCGTCGTTGATCGAGAACAGGCTGTTGTGGCACCGGCAGATGATCGAGCCGTCCTTGATCTCCGACACCTTGCACTGCTGGTGCGTGCAGACGTTGCTGAACGCCTTGTAGGTGCCCTCGGTCGGCTGGGTGACCACCAGGTCGTCCAGGATCACGCCGCCGCCGACGGCCACCTTCGACGCCGCCACCAGCACGGTCCCGCCGGCGCCGCCGCTGGTGCTGCCGTCGGCCGCCGTGCTGCCGGCCGGGACCGGGTTGTCGGCGAAGTCGGAGCCGTTCGGGTTGGAGCCGGTGGAATCGGTGCCGCAGGCCGCCAGGACCGCGGTGGCGCCGAGCGCGCCGGCACCCATCAGGACGACGCGGCGGGTCGAGGCGGTCCCGGGAAGGTCCGGCCGGCTCTCGGCGTCGGTCCTCGGCTGCACGTCAGTCATTTGTCGCCCTCCACTACCTGTTCTCTGCCGCCAATGTCACGCGGAGTCGCTACCGAGTACGGATCGATGCCGTGATCAGTTCAACGTAGGCGAAAGCGAGATTCTCCCGCTTTCTCCGCGTTCGTCCGGCCGGTTTGCCGGGTGCCGACCCACCGCCGCACCCGGCCGACCTTAGGAGATCAACCGGGTGCGGTCGCTGAGAGTCGTCTAAGAACTTCTTAAATGGCCGCCGTCGCCTTCGCCCGCGACCGGGTGGCCCGGCCCTTCGGCGCGGCGCCGTTGGCCTTCGCCGCCCGCGCGGTCGCCGCCGCCGACCCGGCCGCCTCGCCGGACAGGCCGAGCATGGGGCGCAGGAACTGCCCGGTGTGGCTGTCCGGCACCTCGGCCAGTTCCTCGGGCCGGCCGGTGGCCAGCACCAGACCGCCCTTGCTGCCGCCCTCGGGACCCATGTCGATCAGCCAGTCGGCGGTCTTGATGACGTCCAGGTTGTGCTCGATGGTGATCACCGTGTTGCCCTTGTCGACCAGGCCGTTGAGCACCAGCAGCAGCTTGCGGATGTCCTCGAAGTGCAGGCCGGTGGTCGGCTCGTCGAGCACGTAGACGGTCCGGCCGGTGGAGCGTTTCTGCAGCTCGGAGGCGAGCTTCACCCGCTGGGCCTCACCGCCGGACAGGGTGGTGGCGGGCTGGCCGAGGCGCACGTAGCCCAGGCCGACCTCGTTCAGCGTGCGCAGGTGCCGGTGGATGGCGGGGAGCGCCGAGAAGAAGTCCGCGGCCTCCTCGATCGGCATGTTCAGCACCTCGGAGATGGTCTTGCCCTTGTAGTGCACCTCCAGGGTCTCCCGGTTGTAGCGGGCGCCCTTGCAGACCTCACAGGGCACGTACACGTCCGGGAGGAAGTTCATCTCGATCTTGATGGTGCCGTCGCCGGAGCAGTTCTCGCAGCGGCCGCCCTTGACGTTGAACGAGAAGCGGCCGGGACCGTACCCCCGGACCTTGGCCTCGGTGGTCTCGGCGAACAGCTTGCGGATGTGATCGAAGACACCGGTGTACGTGGCCGGGTTGGACCGGGGGGTCCGCCCGATCGGCGACTGGTCCACCCCGACGACCTTGTCCACGTGCTCCAGGCCGGTCACCGTGGTGTGCCGGCCCGGCACCTGGCGGGCGCCGTTGATCTGGTTCGCCATGACGGTGTGCAGGATGTCGTTGACCAGGGTCGACTTGCCGGAACCGCTGACCCCGGTGACCGCGATGAACTGGCCGAGCGGGAACGGCACGGTGATGTTGCGCAGGTTGTGCTCGCGGGCGCCGTGTACGACGACCTCCCGGCCGTCGGTCTGCGGGCGGCGGGTGGCCGGCACCGGGATCGCCTTGCGCCCGGAGAGGTACGCCCCGGTCGGCGACTTCTCGTTGGCCAGCAGCCCCTCGACCGTCCCGGAGTGCACGATCTGCCCGCCGTGCTCGCCCGCGCCCGGGCCGATGTCGACGATCCAGTCCGCCATCCGGATGGTGTCCTCGTCGTGCTCCACCACGATCAGCGTGTTGCCCAGGTTGCGCAGCCGCACCAGGGTCTCGATCAACCGGTGGTTGTCCCGCTGGTGCAGGCCGATCGACGGCTCGTCCAGCACGTAGAGGACGCCGACCAGGCCCGAGCCGATCTGGGTGGCGAGCCGGATGCGCTGCGCCTCGCCGCCGGACAGCGTGCCGGCGCCCCGGTCCAGGGACAGGTAGTCCAGGCCGACGTCGACCAGGAACCGCAGCCGGGCGTTGATCTCCTTGAGCACCCGCTCGGCGATCATCTTCTGCCGGTCGTCGAGCTGGAGGCCGGCCAGCAGCTGGGCGCAGTCGCCGACGGACAGGTTGCACACCTCGGCGATGCTCTTGCCGGCCACCGTGACGGCCAGGACCTCGGGCTTGAGCCGGGCGCCGCCGCACACCGAACAGGGCACGTCGCGCATGTACCCCTCGTACTTGTCGCGCGACCAGTCGCTCTCGGTATCGTTGTGGCGCCGCTCGATCCACTGCACCACGCCCTCGAAGCCGGTGTAGTAGGAGCGCTCACGGCCGTACTTGTTCCGGTACCGCACGTGGACCTGGTCGTCGGCGCCGTACAGGATCGTCTTCTGGACCCGGGTCGGCAGCGCCCGCCAGGGCGTGTCCATCTTGAAACCCTCGGCGGCGGCCAGCGCCTCGAGCAGCCGGGCGAAGTACTCCTGGGTGGTGCCGCCGGCCCACGGCTGGATCGCGCCGGCGCCGAGGCTCTTCTCCTCGTCCGGGATGATCAGCTCGGGGTCGACCTCCTTCTTCGTCCCGAGGCCGGAGCACTCCGGGCAGGCGCCGTACGGCGCGTTGAAGGAGAAGACCCGCGGCTCCAGGTCCTCGATGGCGAGCGGGTGGTCGTTGGGGCAGGCCAGGTGCTCGGAGAAGCGGCGCTCCCGGTCCGGGTCGTCCTCCGGCAGGTCGACGAAGTCGAGCAGGACGATGCCGCCGGCCAGCCCGAGCGCGGCCTCGACCGAGTCGGTGAGCCGCTGCTTCGACGAAGCCTTCACACTGAGCCGGTCGATGACCACCTCGATGGTGTGCTTCTCCTGCTTCTTCAGTTTCGGCGGCTCGGTGAGCGCGTGCACCACGCCGTTGACCCGGGCGCGGGCGTACCCCTTGGCCTGGAGGTCGGCGAAGAGGTCGACGTACTCCCCCTTGCGGCCGCGGATCACCGGGGCCAGGACCATGAAGCGGGTGCCCTCGGGCATCGCCAGGACCCGGTCGACGATCTGCTGCGGGGTCTGCTTGCTGATCCGCTCCTTGCAGACCGGGCAGTGCGGGATGCCGGTCCGGGCGAAGAGCAGGCGCAGGTAGTCGTACACCTCGGTGATGGTGCCGACGGTCGAGCGCGGGTTCCGGTTCGTCGACTTCTGGTCGATCGACACCGCCGGGGACAGGCCCTCGATGAAGTCGACGTCCGGTTTGTCCATCTGGCCGAGGAACTGCCGCGCGTACGACGACAGGGACTCCACGTACCGGCGCTGCCCCTCGGCGAAGATCGTGTCGAACGCGAGGCTGGACTTGCCCGAACCGGAGAGCCCGGTGAAGACGATCATGGCGTCGCGGGGCAGGTCGAGGTTGACGTCACGCAAGTTGTGCTCGCGAGCGCCACGGATTGTCAGTCGGTCGGCCACGGCCAGCCTCTCTGCCTTAAGAGCGAGTCCGTACAGGTGTTTGAAGTCGACCAGTCACTCTAGCCACGGGGTACGACATTTTCCGGCAGGAGGCCCCTCACTCTTCCGGGGGAACCCGCCAGATCTCCACGCCGCCCACCCATTGTGGCTCGCCCAGCACCTCGACCAGGACCGTGCGCAGCAGGTCGCCGTTACGGACCCCGGGAATCAGCACGACCACGGCCGCCCGCCAGTACGCCAGGTCGGCCCGGACCCGGTCCCGGTCGACGACGATCGGCGGCCGGTTGTACATCTGCGCGTTCAGCAGCAGCCGCGAGGTGTACCGGTGCGGCGCCGACCAGGACCCGGTGTCGTCGTCCGGCGGGTCCGCCGGGCCCATGAAGTAGCCCCGCGGCGTCGGATAGTCCAGGTTGTTGAGGGTCGCCCAGCGCTGCCCGGTCCGGCCACTGGTCACGTCCGGCAGCGGCACCGTGACCAGGGTCCTGCCGTCCGGCACGTACTCCCGCCAGGTCCCCGCGGTGAGGAACGCCGGCATCGGGGTCCCCTGCACCACCGGCAGCGGTTTCGGGAACAGCGGCACCAGGGCGAGGACCATCCCGATCCAGAACAGCCGCCGCCGGCGCCGGATCCGGTCGGCCGCGAACGCCAGCAGCACCCCGGCGACCGTGGCCGGCACCATCGCGAATCGCGTCACACTGACCAGGTCGATCACCGGCACGTGGCTGATCAGGCCGAACGGCAGCGGGATCCCGGTGTCGTGCCCGGCCACCCGCAACTGTGGCCCGAACGACATGAGCAGCAGCACCAGCCCGGCGATCGTGGTCGCCCGCAGCGCCACCGAGCGCCACAGCGCCACCGCCGCCACCACGATCATCACCAGGCCGGCCGGGCCGAAGAACGTGTTGTCCTCGGTCGCGCTCACGCTGAGCCGCTGCGCGACCGCCTCGCTGCCGGCCACCGACTGCCGCGGGAAGGCGCCGAGGGAGAGCAGGTCGGTGACGTAGTCGGTGGGCCGGAACGGCTGGCCGTGGTAGTTGCCGGGGCCGAAGAACTGGTACCAGAGCGGGTACGCCACCAGCACGCCCGAGGTCAGCGCGGCCACCCCGATCCCGGCCGTGAAGTGCCGCCACACCCGCCGCGCCTCGTCCCGCGCCATCGCCGCCCAGGCGACCGCGAAGATGCCCAGGGTCAGCGCGGTGAAGAGCAGCGCCTCCTCGTTGATGAAGATCTGCAGCACGATCAGCAGGCCCAGGACGATCCCGCCGCGCCGGGCCCGGCCCGGTTCGGCCAGCCGCAGCACCTGCCAGACGATGAACGGCAGCACGTAGTTGCTGACGAAGTTCACGTGCCCGGCCGCGTGCGAGATCATCGCCGGCGCGAACCCGCACCACAGCCCGCCGATCCACGCCGCGAGACGGCTGCCGAGCAGATGCCGGGAGAGCACCCAGTACCAGGCGGACGCGGTCCCGGCGAGGCCGGCGGTGATCAGCAGCGCGACGGTCACCCCGCCGCCGAGGAAGTGCGTGACCGGCGCCAGCGGCAGGGCCAGGGCCAGGATGGACGTGTTCGCCATCATGTTGACCCCGGCCGGCACGTTGAACCGGTCGGTGACGAACGGCGCCGCGCCGTCGAAGACCACCCGCTCCGCGTGCGCCAGCATGAACAGGAAGATCCCGTGGTCGTCGTCGTTGCCGTCCAGGACCCGCCCGTTCGGGTCGGCCCAGAGCCGGCTCAGCACCAGCACGGCGAGCCCCAGGAACCCGAGCAGGACCATGGTGTCGATCGGCCGCCACCGCCGCCGCGGCGCACGCTCCGTGACCTCCGCCGCCGCACTCCCGGTCATCTCGTCAGCCGCATGCACCGGCCGAATTCTGCCAGAGCCCGCTATAGGCGCCGGGCGCTCGGGGGTGTGGGGACGCGGCGCTGCCGGGCCAGCCGGGCCGACCGCCTGCCGCTCTCCACCTCGACCTCGCGGCGCAGTTTGCGCCAGCTGGCCAGGCGGCGCGGTGGCAGCGAACCGTCGGCGAGGGCGGCCTGGACGGCGCAGCCCGGTTCGCTCTCGTGCGAGCAGTCGTCGAAACGGCATCGCCGGGCCAGGTCGGTGACGTCGGCGAACGCCCGTTCCAGGCCACTGCCGGTGTCGAGCAGGCCGACGCCCCGGATGCCCGGCGTGTCGATGACCGTGCCACCCCCGGGCACGACGACCAGGTTGCGGTACGCGGTGGTGTGCCGGCCCTTGCCGTCGGCGTCCCGGATCGCCTGCACCGACATCACGGTGGCCCCGGCGAGGGCGTTGACCAGCGTCGACTTGCCGGCGCCGGACCGGCCGAGCAGCGCCAGGGTGCGGCCGGGGCCGACATGTTCGCGGAGCGCGCCGAGTCCCTCGTCACGCTGGACGCTGACCGGCAGCACCGGCACGCCGGGCGCGAGATCGCCGAGCTGCCGGGCCACCGCGGCCGGATCGGTGGTGGTGTCGCTCTTGGTGAGGACCAGGATCGGGTCGGCCCCGGACTCCCAGGCGAGGGCGAGCAGGCGTTCCACGCGGGCGTCGTCGGGCTCCGGATGGATCGGCTCGACGACCGCGACGGTGTCCATGTTGGCGGCCAGGACCTGCCCGGACGAGTCCTTGTCGGCGGTCCGCCGGATCAGTGTGGTGCGTCTCGGCAGCACCAGCTCGATCGTGGTGCGCCGGTCCGGCCAGTGGCGCAGGACCACCCAGTCGCCGGTGCAGGGCAGGTTGGCGGGGTCGCGGGCGGCGTCCAGCATGACGGCGCCGCCGAGACCGGCCCGGGTGGCGCCGGCCGCGGTCAGCACCGTGCACACGCCGCGGTCGGCGCGCAGCACCCGGCCCGCGCTGGCGTCGGACCGGTCGAAACGGCGGAACGAGGATGCGAAGTGGTCGTCCCAGCCGAGCTGGGACAGGTCGTACGACATGAGAACCCTTTACGGTCTGGGGGGACGGCAGCGCCTGATCAGGCGAAGGCCCCCGGGTGAAGGGACGCGGCGACTCGGAACTGCACGGTCCTCACCTCCTCCGCGGGTTGATCGATCGCGTCTGGCACCGACGGTACGGCCGAGGCGTCGCGGCGCGAAAGCGAATTCCGGCCGGGCCGGATAGGGTCGGTGGGTGACGATCGATCCGCTCGTGCTGATGACCGACGTGGAGGACGCCACCGAGGCGCTGCTGCGCGCCGTGGAGCCGCTGTCCGACGGCGAGATCGGCGCCCCGTCGCTGCTGCCCGGCTGGTCCCTCGGGCACGTGCTGACCCACCTGGCACGCAACGCGGACGCCCTGACCAACCTGCTGACCTGGGCCCGGACCGGGGTGGAGACCCCGGCCTACGCGTCCCGGGAGGCCCGCGACGCCGGCATCGAGGCGGGCGCGGCGCGTCCGGCCGCCGAGCAGATCGCCGACATCCGGGCCGCGCACGAGCGGTTCGCCGACGCGGCCGCGGCGATGCCGGCGGCGGCCTGGGCCACCCCGCTGCCGATGGCCCGGACCGCGGCGGTGGTGCCGTGGCTGCGGCTGTGCGAGGTGGAGATCCACCGGGTCGATCTGGGCCGCGGCTACACGCCGGCCGACTGGCCGGAGGCGTTCGCGCTGCGGCTGCTGCGGACGACCGCCGGCGACCCGCCGCCCGGCTCGCCCGACATGGTGCTGCGCCCGGCCGGGCTGGAGCATCCGCTGGTGATCGGCGCGGCGGACGGCCCGGTGATCAGCGGGCCGACCCGGTCGCTGGCGGCGTGGCTGGCGGGCCGTGCCGACGGCGCCGATCTGACCGTCTCGCCGGACGGCGAGCTTCCGACACCCGCGAGGTGGTAGGTGGGCACCGCATACACCGGAGACGTCGTCCGCGGCGGCGTGCCCGCCGTCCGTGACCTGGGCGGCGGCCTGACCCTGACGAAGGTCTCGGTCGGCGCCATGGACAACAACGCCTACCTGCTGAGCGCCGGCGGCGAGCAGTTGCTGATCGACGCGGCCAACGACGCGGCGACCCTGCTGGACCTGATCGGCCCGGCCGGGCTGCGCACCGTCGTGACCACCCACCGGCACGGCGACCACTGGCAGGCCCTCGCCGAGGTGGTGAAGGCCACCGGCGCCGAGTCGCTCGCCCACGCCGACGACGCGGCGGAGATCCCGGTGGTGACCCGCACCCTGCGTGACGGCGACACGGTCGAGGTCGGCGGCCACGTGCTGGACGTGATCCATGTGGTGGGGCACACCCCGGGCTCGATCATCCTGGCCTATCGGGGCGCCCACCTGTTCACCGGCGACAGCCTCTTCCCCGGCGGGGTGGGCAACACCCGCGGCGTGAAGGAGAATTTCGCGTCGCTGATCGACGACGTCGAGCAGAAGGTCTTCGGCCGGTTCGGCGACGACACCTGGTTCTATCCCGGCCACGGCAGGGACTCCACCCTCGGCGCGGAACGCCCGCATCTGCCGGAGTGGCGCGCCCGCGGCTGGTGACGAGACGCGGGGAGACCGGGGCGCTTACCTCGTCCCGGTCTCCCCGTTCCTACCTGCCGGTCAGCCCCGGCCCTGCTTGGCGTTCGGGTTGACCGTGACGGTCGCGGCGAACGCGGCGATCTGGTCGCGGGTCCAGTCGATGCCGTCCCAGACCTGGATCTCCAGGTTGACGCCGTCGGGCTGCTTGACGAACAGCGTCACCCCGGCGGAGCCGGGCCGCTGGACGAAGAAGCCGTCCTTGTCACCGACCCGCACGGGAGTGGGCTTCCCCGGCAGTTCGCCGTGCTCGTCGACGGACTGCAGCATCACGGCGACCTTGCCGACGAAGCTGTTCGGGTCCTTGTCGGCCATGCCCACCGGGCCGACGGTGAGGGAGCTGTCGGTGACGCCCTGCACCTCCCAGCCGGCCGGCACCTTGCCGACGGTGAAGGCGTCCGGCTGGGCGCCGCGGTAGTCGACCAGCTGGAAACCGCCGGCCGGGAGGGTGGCGGTGGTGGTCGCCGGGGCCTTCGCCTCGACCGGGCCCGGGGTGGGCGCGGTCGAACCGGCGGTGGCGAACGCGAACGCGGCGGCCACGGCGGCGACGGTGAAGGCGGAACCGGCGGCGGCCTGCGCGGTGCGGCGGCGGCGCAGTGCCCGCCGGCCCCGGGCCAGGTCGGCCGCGACCGTCTCCTGAGTCGGTTCAGCGGCCGGGCCGGCCAGGCCGGCCAGCCCGTCGTGAAGGTTCATCATCACAGTTTCTCCTGCTCAGAGGGTTGCCATGGAGGGATTCGGGCCGAGTACCGCGCGGAGCCGGTCGAGGGCCCGGGCGGTCTGGCTCTTCACCGTCCCCTCGGAGCATCCGAGGGCGTCGGCGGTGTCGGCGACGTCGAGGTCGTAGAAGTAGCGGAACACCAGCGCCGCCCGCATCCGTGGGGGCAGCTCCCGCAGGGCCACGCGCAGCCCATCGGAGAGCGAACCCTCGGGGAGCGGGACGGCCGCCCGGTCGGGAACCTCCGCCATCGACCGTTCACTACGCCGCCACCACCGGCGCCGCTCGTCGGTCAGCGCGTTCACCAGCGTCCGCCGGACGTAACCGTCCGGGTTGTCGGCTCGCTGGAACGCCGGCCAGGCGACGTACAGCTTCGTCAGCGTGGACTGGACGAGGTCCTCGGCCAGGTGGGCGTCGCCCGCCGTGAGCAGAGTCGCCGTCCGCACCAGCGCGGCCCTCCGGCTGACCACGAACTGGTGGAATTGCTCATCACGCTCGGTCTTCACACGAGCCCCTCCTTTGCTTTCACGCCTCCCTGACGGCTGTCACCTCCCGCGGGTTGCATGAAAGGACGCAACATCCCGGTGTACGGCTTGACCGGGGGCGCAGCGTACTCGTCCCGCTTCGACGTGCGCGGCCCCAGCGTGACCAGCGACTGCACGAGCAGGGTGGCCGCCGACACCCCGTCCACGACCGGCACGCCGAGTTCCGCGGACGCCGCGGCGCAGAACCCGGCCATCCCGGCGCAGCCGAGCACGATGACGTCGGAGCCGTCGTGGTCCAGGGCGTGCCGGGCCAGTGCCACCACCCGGGGCAGGACCGTGGGGTCGTCCTCCAGCGCGAGGACGGGGATGTCGCAGGAGTGCACGCCCCGGCAGGCGCCGGCGGGGGCGTACCGCTGGGCCAGATCATGGGCGCGTCTCCCCGTACGCCGCAAGGTGGTGACCACGCTGAAACCGCGACCGACCAGCATCGCCGCATGCATCGCCGCCTCCGCGATGCCGACCACCGGCCCGGCCGCGACCTCCCGCGCCGCGTCGAGCCCGGGGTCGCCGAAGCAGGCGACGACGTAGCCGTCCACCCCGGACCGCTCCCCCTCGGTGACCGCCGCGAGCAGGCCGGGCACGGACAGCGCCTCGTCGTAGTGGCTCTCGATGGAGGCCGGGCCCATCGCCGGGGTGACCGCTTCGGCGGTGACGCCCGGGCCGGCGACGGCCCGGGCGCTCGCCTCGATCACTCCGGTCATCGACGCCGTGGTGTGGGGATTGACGACCCGGATCCGCATCAGCGCCGCTTCACCAGCCCGAGGTAGACCAGGAAGCCCAGCCCGCAGCCGATGAACCAGCTGTACTGCGCCATGTCGGTCATCTTCCCGAGCACCGGGATCACCGCGATGACCGCGCCGGCCACCGTGGCGATGATCGCCGGCGGGTGGTAGCCCTTGCGGTAGTGGTAGGCGCCCTCCGGGGACATGGTTAACATCGCGTCCACGTCCACCTTCTGCCTGCGGACCAGGTAGTAGTCGGCGATCAGCGGGCCGATGAAGGCGCCGAGCGTCTCCGGGGTGTAGTGGACGACCTCCGGGTTGTTGTAGAGGTTCCACGGGGTGAGCAGCACCGACCCGACCGCGGCGATCATGCCACCGGCCCGCCAGGAGATCCGCTGCGGGCTGACGTTGGAGAAGTCGAAGGCGGGCGATGGCTGCACGCTATGAACCCGCTGTTTCACCCGGATTTGCGGAACTGTATCTCTTCCTCGACGAACAGGCCGGTGTGCTGCGGCAGCTCCGCGATGAACCGTTGCAGCCGGGCGTGGTGCCCGGCGCCCGTAACGCCGCCCGCGCCAGCCGGTCGTCCTCGGCCGTCACCCCGGCCACCGCCGCCCGCAGCGCCGCCGCCTCCAGGGCCTCCCGGACCAGGTAGATCTCCCCGAACTCGCGGGCGGTCATCATGGCCACCCGGTAGCCGCCGTTCGTCCGATGGTCCACCAGACCCTCGCCGATCAGGGTCATCAGCGCCTCCCGGACCGGGATCCGGCTCACCCCGAACGCCGCCGCGACCGCGTCGACCGGGATCGCCGAGCCGGGTGGGACCTCGCCGTACAGGATGATGGACCGCAACTCGTCGACGATCGCGCTCTGCGCGCTGCCGGCCGGCCGATCAGCCAGCCGGGCGAGCAGGGCGGAACGGTGCCGGGGTCCGGACATGGCCGGACCCTGGCCCCCCTCCGGTTATCGGCACGTTTCGCGGCCGCCTGGTTACGCTGGCGTCATGCCGCTCTTCCCGCATCCGCACCATCAGCCCGAATGGCAGCCGCCGCACCTGCCCGGCCTCACCCCCGGCTTCCCCGGGTGGCTCGAGGAGCGGCTGTTCGACCAGCGGATCGTGATGCTGCGCGGCCAGATCACCGGCGAGACCGCGTCCGGGATCGCGGCGGCGCTGCTCACCCTCGACTCGGCCGGGCCGGAGGTGGTGCACCTGCACGTGTCCAGCCCGGGCGGGGAGCTGAGCGCGGCGCTGTCGGTGGTGGACGTCCTCGACGCGCTGTCGGCGCCGGTGCACGCGCTGGTCACGTCCGAGGCCGGCGGGGCGGCGCTGGCGGTGCTCGCGGCGGCGGATCAGCGGGCGGCGTACCGGCATGCGCGTTTCAAACTCTCCGAGCCGCGCGCCGCCGGGGTCACCGGGACCGCCGACGAGGTGGCCGCCGCGGCCGGGCAGCACCTGCGCGAGCTGGAGGAGGTGGTGGTCCGGCTGGCGGAGATCACCGGGAAACCGCGCAGCCGGATCGAGGACGATTTGTCCGCGGGGCGGGCGCTGAGCGCCGCCGAGGCCCTGGAGTACGGGCTGATCGACGAGGTCGTGGCCCCGAAAAAGAACGGGCCCCGGTAGACACCGGGGCCCGTTCTTCAGATCAGGAACTTCAGGAAGCGACCTTGACACCCATGGAACGGGCGGTGCCGGACACGATCTTGATCGCGGCCTCGAGGTCGTTCGCGTTGAGGTCGACCAGCTTGCGCTCCGCGATCGCCTTGACCTGCTCGGCGCTCAGGGTGCCGACGGTCGTGGTGAGCGGGTTGGCCGCGCCGGAGTTGATGCCCAGGGTCTTCCGGATGAGGAAGCTGGTCGGCGGCGTCTTGTAGGCCAGCGTGTGGCTGCGGTCCTCGTAGACCGACACGATGACCGGGATGATCTCGCCCCGGTTCTTCGACGTGGCCTCGTCGTACTCGACCTTGACGGCACGCATGTTGGCGCCGGTCGGGCCGAGCATCTTACCGAGGTCGACCATCGCGGCGTTACCCGCCTCAAGCGCGAGGGTTACCTCATGGGTCTTCTTCTTGGGAGGCATTGGGTAAGGCTCCTTAGGGTGAGCTGCGGGCCGAGACAACGCAGCTCGCCAGCATCAACGACACACGACAACCCCGAGACCTTACTACCGCGTCGACGACAGGGTCAAAACGGCTGGTAAGCGGGGTCTCGGGTCCGCCGACCAGTGTAGCTCGCGGCTCCGGGGACCCCGGGACCGCCCCGGATCAGAGGGTGTCGCAGTCACATTCGCGCATGTTCGCCCGGATGAGGTGCACGTATTTCGGGTTGGAGAGCTTCTTGCCGTTCACGAACGCCGCCTCCGTCGACCCGTACCCCATGTTGTATCCGTCGATCACCAGGTTCAGCAGGCAGACGGAGGAGTCGGTCTTGCACCTGGCGGCGCTCATGTCGTAGTTCTTCTTGAAGTACTTCTCGCCGAAGTACCTGGTCAGCCAGGCCAGCTGGTTGGCGCCGATGATTGCGTTCTGCTGGTAGTCGCGATAGTCGTACGACTGCTCGAACCGCTGGTTGATGAACGCCTCGGTGTCCGGCATCACCTGCATCAGGCCGAACCCGCCGTCACAGTTCTCGATGTTCGACGTCCAGCCGCTCTCGTGCCACGCTGTCGCCCGGATCAGATCCGCCGGCACCTTGAGGGCCGGCGCCGAACCCGGCCAGTACGTCTTCTTCGCGGCCGCGTTCAGCGCCGCCTTCGCCTTGGCGTACGTGACCGGCTTGCCGATGTACTTGAAACAGTCCGGCAGCTGGGTGTTGAACGTCGGGGCGGTCGGTTTCGGCGTCGGCTTCCTCGTGGTCGCCGACGGCTTCACCGTCGGCGGTGGTGTCGTCTCCTCCACCACCGGATCGGCCGTCGGCTCGGCCGTGGTCGGCGCGATCGACTCGAACGTGAACTCCGGCTGCGGCGTCGCGGCCTGCTCGCCGCCTCCCGAACCGAGGAGCCCGCACCCGGCGGTGACCATCAGAGCCATCACCGCGGCCACAATGCTGATACGCCTACTCATCGACGCCTACCTCCCCGTGAAACATCGAAGAGGAACGTTAACAGCGGCTAGATGATCTTCGCAGGCCGGAAATCCGGACAGAAGACCACAAGATTCGGGACTCGACCCCGTGTCGCGATCGGCAACCTGAGCCGGGAACAATGGACGGCATGCAGACCCGCACCGACCTACGCAACGTCGCCATCATCGCTCACGTCGACCATGGCAAAACCACCCTGGTCGACGCCATGCTGCGCCAGGGCAGCCAGTCCCACGCGCGCGGTGAGATGGCCGACCGCGTCATGGACTCCATGGACCTGGAGCGGGAAAAGGGCATCACCATTCTCGCCAAGAACACGGCGATCAGCTACCAGCCGGCCGAGGGCGACCCGGTCACCATCAACATCATCGACACCCCCGGCCACGCCGACTTCGGCGGTGAGGTCGAGCGCGGCCTCACCATGGTCGACGGCGTCGCCCTGCTCGTCGACGCCTCCGAGGGCCCGCTCCCGCAGACCCGCTTCGTGCTGCGCAAGGCCCTCGCCGCCAAGCTCCCGATCATCCTGATCATCAACAAGGTGGACCGGCCCGACGCGCGGATCAAGGAGGTCGTCGACGAGACGTACGAGCTGTTCCTCGACCTCGACGCCGACGAGCACCAGATCGAGTTCCCGATCGTCTACGCCTGCGCCCGCGACGGCATCGCCTCGCTGACCCAGCCCAAGGACGGCACCGTCCCCGAGGACTCCAACGACCTCGAAGTGCTGTTCAGCACCATCCTCGACACCATCCCGGCGCCGACCTACACCGAGGACGCGCCGCTCCAGGCCCACGTCGTCAACCTCGACGCGTCACCGTTCCTCGGCCGTCTCGCGCTCTGCCGCGTGCACGAGGGCACCATCCGCAAGGGCCAGACCGTCGCCTGGTGCAAGACCGACGGCACGATCTCCAACGTGCGCATCTCGGAGCTGCTGGTCACCGAGGGCCTCGAGCGCAAGCCCGCCGAGAGCGCCGGCCCCGGCGACATCATCGCCCTCGCCGGCATCCCCGAGATCATGATCGGTGAGACCCTCGCCGACGCGGAGAACCCGATCCCGCTGCCGCTGATCACCGTCGACGAGCCGGCCATCTCGATGGTCCTCGGCACCAACACCTCGCCGATGGTCGGCAAGGTCAAGGGCGCCAAGGTCACCGCGCGCATGGTCAAGGACCGCCTCGACAAGGAGCTGATCGGCAACGTCTCGCTCCGCATCCTCCCCACCGACCGCCCCGACGCCTGGGAGGTCCAGGGCCGTGGCGAGCTGGCCCTGGCCATCCTGGTCGAGCAGATGCGCCGCGAGGGCTACGAGCTGACCGTCGGCAAGCCGCAGGTCGTCACCAAGGTCGTCGACGGCAAGGTGCACGAGCCGGTCGAGCGGGTCACCATCGACGCCCCGGACGAATACATGGGCGCCATCACCCAGCTGCTGTCCACCCGCAAGGGCCGGATGGAGGAGCTGATCAACCACGGCACCGGCTGGCTGCGCATGGAGTGGCTGGTCCCGGCGCGTGGCCTGATCGGCTTCCGGACCGAGTTCCTCACCGAGACCCGCGGCACCGGCATCATGCACCACCTGTACGAGAAGCACGAGCCGTGGTTCGGCGAGCTCCGCACCCGCCAGAACGGCTCCCTCGTCGCCGACCGGGCCGGCGCGGTCACCGCCTTCGCGATGATCAACCTGCAGGAGCGCGGCCAGCTCTTCGTCGAGCCGGGCACCGAGGTGTACGAAGGCATGATCGTCGGCGAGAACTCCCGTGACGACGACATGGACGTCAACATCACCAAGGAGAAGAAGCTCACCAACATGCGTGCGGCGAGCGCGGACAACACCGAGAAGGTGATCCCGCCGCGCAAGCTGTCCCTGGAGCAGTCCCTCGAGTTCTGCCGCGAGGACGAGTGCGTCGAGGTCACCTCGGTGGCGGTTCGGATCCGTAAGGTCGAGCTGGACCAGACGGTTCGTGGGCGGACGGCGGCTCGCCGGAAGCACCAGTAGGTTTTGCCCTGCGGCCCGTCCCCTCTTTGCGGGGGCGGGCCGTTGTGTATTTCGGCTTGCGGGGGGACGGTTTTGGGCGGCGCCTTACTTGCGGTTCTTCCACCCCTCCGCGGTACGCCCGAAGCACCGTCACCACCCCTCCCCCACCTTCGGCAGTTCCGGTTCCTCAGCTCAAACCCCAGCTGGCTCTCAGGGCTGTCTCACCGCGCGTGAGACAGCCCTGAGCGCCGACTGGGCAAGATTCATGGCGGGCGGGTGGGCGTGGGAGAGCGTCTCTGTGGCGGCGGCTCGGGTCTCGAGGGTTGGGAAAGCACGGAACGGGCGTAGGCGATTTATCGCCTACGCCCGTTCCTGTGGGTTCTTTATTGGGGGGTGGTTTGGAGGTCGCGTTTTTTGTCGCGGGAGGTCTTGGCGAGGCTGGCGACGGTGGCGATGCCCAGGGTGCCGAGGATGACCGCCAGGGAGAGCCAGATCGGGATCTCGGGGGCCCAGTGGAAGCCCTCGCCGCCGTTGATGAACGACAGGTTGTTGGTGTGCAGGGCCTCGAGGACCAGCTTGACGCCGATGAAGGCGAGCACCACGGCCAGGCCGATGTTCAGGTAGACGAGGCGTTCCAGCAGACCGCCGAGCAGGAAGAAGAGCTGGCGCAGGCCCATCAGCGCGAAGACGTTCGCGGTGAAGACCAGGTACGGCTCCTTCGTGATGCCGAAGATCGCCGGGATCGAGTCGAGCGCGAAGATCAGGTCCGTGGTGCCGATGGCGATCATCACGATGAGCATCGGGGTGAAGAGCCGCTTGCCGGTCTCGGTGACGACACTGAACCGGCCGTCACCGAAGGACGAGGAGAGCGGCAGCGCCCGCTTCGCCCAGCGGATCAGGATGTTCTCCTTGAACTCGTCGCCCTCGTCCTCGCCCTTGACCAGCGTGATCGCCGTGTAGACCAGGAACGCGCCGAAGATGTAGAAGACCCAGGAGAACTCGGAGATCAGCGCGGCGCCGGCGGCGATGAACGCGCCACGCATCACGAGCGCCAGCACGATGCCGATCAGTAGCACCTTCTGCTGGAGATGCCGTGGCACCGCGAACCGGGCCATGATGATCACGAAGACGAAGAGGTTGTCGACGCTCAGCGAATACTCGGTGAGCCAGCCGGTGTAGAACTCGCCGGCGGCCTGACCACCCGCCGTCACCCAGACCCCGATGCCGAAGATGACGGCGAGGCCCACGTAGAACGCGACCCAGCCACCCGCTTCCTTCATGCTGGGCTCGTGTGGCCGGCGGCCGATGATGAGCAGATCGACGGCCAGGACGGCGATGAGTGCGACCAGAGTGGCGACCCACACCCAGGCAGAAACGTTCAACTAGGACCTCCGGCAGACACGGGTCGTCGCTGCGCCCACCCGTGATCGGTTGAGAACAGCGACGTGCGACTGTCGGAGGTCTCTTCCGCCGCGGATCACTCCGCGACCACCGGCCCCGGGCCCGCCGGTGAGGCGTTCCGTGTTGACGAGACCGGAGCGAGGGAATACTCCCCTCCCACAGTTGCCATTGTTGCGCATCCTCGGCCTGAACGGCACACCGGGAGCCGGGACAGTGGCGCGGCTCGCGGTCGAACCACCCTCCGGGCGACATTCCGCCCAGTCGCCCGGCCCGCCCCCTGCGGAACAGCGCTGTCGCTTTCAGCGTACGCCCTGAGCTGCGAGAATCCCGGCGGTTCGCCGCCTGCACCACCTCTGCGGCATCCTAGTATGCTGATCATCCGGTGCGTATGGGACGCTTGCGGGCATGGTTCTCGAAGTCACACTGATCGACGTTCTGCCGGGGCGGGAGAACGACTTCGTCAACGCCTACGAGCTGGCCCGCCCGGTGGTGGCGGGCACTCCCGGCTGCCGTTCGGTGCGCCTGCAGCACGGCCTCGAGACACCGACCCGCTTCGTCCTGCTGATCGAGTGGGACAGTGTCGAAGCCCACGAGCAGAACTTCCGCCGCACCGACCGTTTCGCCCAGTGGCGCGCCCTGATCGGCGGTTCGCTCGCCCAGCCGCCCGTCGCCGAGTACTTCACCGACATCGCCACCGGCCACCGCCACGACCCCGATCACGACTTCTTCACCTCCGGCCAGCACCCCTGACCGCGGCCCGGCCGCGGGAGGCGGATCAGTCGGTTGCCGGGTTGCCGCGGGTGAGGCAGTAGGTGCCGCCGGCCGGGTCGCGCATCGTGGTCCAGTACGGCCACTCGCCCACGAACGAGGCGCCGAGACTCTCGTGCCAGGAGCGGCTCGCCGGGATGTCGGCGGAGGAGACGTCGAGGTGGGCGGAGGCATCGCGCTCCTCGTCGAGGCGTTGCAGCAGGATCCGGACCGGGATCGGCGGCTCGGGCCGCAGGCGGGAGAAGACCGGCAGCCCGTCCTGTTCCAGGGACCAGCCGGTCAGTTCGTGCCAGAAGGTCACCTCGTCGCCGAACCGGGACGGCGGAAGATCGAGACAGACCTGATGCGCCCGGCTGAGCTCGCCGCCCGGGCCGCGGAACGGTGCCGGCCGCCGCGCTTCTCCTTTCCAGGGCGCCACGCAGAACGCCAGCCCGGCCGGCGACCGGAGGACCCGCCACGCGCCGTGGTCGGCCACCGTCGGTGCGCCCGCCCGGGCCGCACGCTCGGCGATCCCGGGCACATCGTCGACCGACAGGTCCAGGTGCACACCGCCGGGTCCGTCCGCGACGCCCTGGATCTCCAGCCAGTCGTCACCGTCCCCGGCCCGCAGCCCGACGAAGCCGGGCCACGGCTCGGGCCGGGCGACCGTGCCGGTGACCGTACTCCAGAACGCCGCCGCACCGTCCAGCCCCGAAACCGGCCGGTCGATACAGGCGCTGACCCACCGAATCATCGCCATCCCTCCACGTCGTGACGCTGCCCACCGGCCGCGGGGCGCCGAAGGCATCCTCTCGGCGGTCGTTGCACTCCCCCACCAACACTCTCCCGCCGAAACCGAACGAAACGGCCGTGAGAGGAGGCGAGCGGCTCGATCGATCCCGTCCGGTCGACGGCAGACGGCAGACGGCCAGCGGCCGGGAAAGGAAGTGTCCATGCCCCGGGACGGGGCATGGACACGCGGGGCGACGGCGGGTGGTTACTGGACGCCGGCGGAGTCCATGCCGCGGATTTCCTTCTTCAGTTCGTGGATCTCGTCGCGGATGCGGGCGGCCAGCTCGAACTGCAGTTCGCGGGCGGCGCCGAGCATCTGCTCGTTGAGGTCCTGGATGAGCTGGGCGAGTTCGGCGCGGGCCATGCCGGCGCTGGCGGCGGGGCTGGTCCCGGCGCGGCCGCGGGCACGGGTCTCGGCGACCGAGGCCTTGCCGCGGGACATCTGCCGGCCGCTGCCGCCGGCGGCGGGGCTGCCGACCACCTCGTCGGTGTCCTCGGCCTCCTTGTAGATGTCGTCGAGGATGTCGTGGATCTTCTTGCGGAGGGCCTGCGGCTGGATGCCGTTGGCCTCGTTGTGGGCGATCTGCTTGGCCCGGCGCCGGTCGGTCTCCTCGATGGCGGCGCTCATCGACGGGGTGATCTTGTCCGCGTACATGTGGACTTCGCCGGAGACGTTACGGGCGGCGCGGCCGATGGTCTGGATCAGGGACCGGCCGCTGCGCAGGAAGCCCTCCTTGTCGGCGTCGAGGATGGCGACCAGCGACACCTCGGGCAGGTCGAGGCCCTCCCGGAGCAGGTTGATGCCGACCAGGACGTCGTAGTCGCCCTTGCGCAGCTCCTTGAGCAGCTCGACGCGGCGCAGCGTGTCGACCTCGGAGTGCAGGTAGCGGACGCGGATGCCGTTTTCCAGCAGATAGTCGGTGAGGTCCTCGGCCATCTTCTTGGTGAGGGTGGTGACGAGGACCCGCTCGTCGCGCTCGGTGCGCAGCTTGATCTCGTGCATCAGGTCGTCGATCTGGCCCTTGGTGGGTTTGACCACGACGTGCGGGTCGACCAAGCCGGTGGGGCGGATCACCTGCTCGACGAACTCGCCCTGGGCCTGATCCATCTCCCAGTTGCCGGGGGTGGCGGACAGGAACACCATCTGGCCGACGCGCTCGAGGAACTCGTCGAAGCGCAGCGGGCGGTTGTCGGCGGCGCTGGGCAGCCGGAACCCGTGCTCGATGAGGATCCGTTTCCGGGAGGCGTCGCCCTCGTACATCCCGCCGATCTGCGGGATGGTCACGTGCGACTCGTCGATGACGGTGACGAAGTCGTCGGGGAAGTAGTCGAGGAGGGTGTAGGCGGGCTCGCCGAAGGTGCGGCCGTCCATGTGCATCGAGTAGTTCTCGATGCCGTTGCAGAAGCCGACCTGCCGCATCATCTCGATGTCGTAGGTGGTGCGCATCCGCAGGCGCTGCGCCTCGAGGAGCTTGCCCTGCCGCTCGAACTCGCCGAGCCGGTCCTCCAGCTCGGCCTCGATGTCGCGGATCGCCCGCTCCATCCGCTCCGGGCCGGCGCCGTAGTGGGTGGCCGGGAAGATGATCAGCTCGTCGACCTCGCGGACCACGTCGCCGGTGAGCGGGTGCAGATAGTAGAGCTTCTCCACCTCGTCGCCGAAGAGCTCGATCCGGATGGCCAGCTCCTCATAGGCCGGGATGATCTCCAGGGTGTCGCCGCGGACCCGGAACGTGCCGCGCTGGAAGGCCATGTCGTTGCGCGTGTACTGGATGTCGACGAGGCGGCGCAGCAGCTTGTCGCGGTCGTAGTCCTCGCCGACCTTGACCCGGACGGCACGGTCGACGTATTCCTGGGGGGTGCCGAGGCCGTAGATGGCGCTGACGGTGGCGACCACGATCGTGTCGCGCCGGGTCAGCAGCGACATGGTGGCCGAGTGCCGGAGCCGCTCCACCTCCTCGTTGACCGACGAGTCCTTCTCGATGTAGGTGTCGGTCTGGGCGATGTACGCCTCGGGCTGGTAGTAGTCGTAGTAGCTGACGAAGTATTCCACCGCGTTGTTGGGCAGCAGCTCCCGGAACTCTTTGGCCAGCTGGGCGCAGAGAGTCTTGTTCGGGGCGAGCACCAGGGCGGGCCGTTGCAGCCGCTCGATGAGCCAGGCCGTGGTCGCGCTCTTGCCGGTGCCGGTGGCGCCGAGCAGGACGGTGTGCCGATCGCCGCGGCGGACCCGCCGCTCCAGGTCGTCGATCGCGGCGGGCTGGTCGCCCGCGGGCTGGTAGTCGCTGACGACCTCGAACCGGCCGTCGAGTCGTGGGATGTCGAGCGCCATGTCCCCACCGTACGTGGGGGGTATGACAAGTTCGCGAAGCGGCGTGCTCAGGGTGCACATTCCGCGGGGTTCCCGGAGTTCGCCGGGCCTGCCTAGGCTGCAGGGGCAGGCCGCTCGCGGCGGCCGCCGGCAGCGTGCGGGTCACACGGCCCGCTGTCGCCGCACCCCGGTCGCTGCGCCCCGGACGCCCTGGCGAGCGCACCCGCGGTGGGTCAGCGGACCCGGCCGCCGCGAGAGCCGTCCGCACGGGCGAGGGTCAGGACGCCGGCGGCTGCCAGCCGGTCGCCTCCGCCCAGTCGTCGGCCGCCCGCGCCTCCGCCGCGAACCACGGCTCCTTCGCTTCCGCGTACCCCGAACGGTCGTGGTGTTCGCCGGCGAGCCGGGCCTTGACCGCCGCGTAGGCGTCCCGCGCCTCCGGCACCGCCCGCAGGTGGTCGCGCATCAGCACCGCGAACCGCCAGCCCGGCGAGCCGGCCACCCGGACGTGCAGGTTCACCCGGTAACCGGGGTCGGCGCAGCCGTGCAGCCGTTTCGGCCAGGTGCCGCCGGGAATGCCGTGCGCGTGGTCGGTCCAGTCCCCCGGCCGGGCCGGGAAGCCCAGCTCACCGAGGCGTTCGGCGAGCGCGTCGGCCTCGTCGAGGGTCCGCACGCTCAGCATCAGATCGATGATGTCCTTGGCCGGCAGCCCCGGCACCGCCGTCGATCCGATGTGATGCACGTCATGACCGCCGCCGAGCCCGTGCCGGATCCGGGCGATCAGCCGGGCCGCCGCCTGCGACCACCGCGGGTCGGGCGGCAGGAGGCGCAGCGCCGGACTCTTCACCACGGACCGCCCGGCCCGCAGGTTGCTCTCGAACGCGGTCAGCCTGGCGTGCCACAGCTCGTCCACCCGGCTGTGCAGGCCGTCCAGGTCGTCCTCGTTGACCAGGACCACGTCGGCGGCGGCCCGGCGCTGCTCGTCGCCGGTCTGCGCGTCGATCCGGGCGGCGGCTTCCGCCGCGGGCATGCCACGCAGGCGGGTGAGACGGTCCATGCGCAGGTCACGGCTTGCGAGCACGGCGATCACCAGGTGGTACGTGGCCGCGAGCCCCGCCTCGACGAGCAGCGGCACGTCGTTGACCACGATCGCGTCCGGTCCCGCCGCGGTGGTCAGTTCGGCGGTGCGGGCCCGTACCCGAGGGTGAATGATCTTCTCCAGACGGCGGCGGGCCGCCTCGTCGCCGAAGACCTTGGCGCCCAGCGCGGGCCGGTCGAGCGTGCCGTCGGCGGTGAGCACGCCGGAGCCGAACGCCTCGACGATCTCGGCCAGCCCGTCCGTGCCCGGCTCGACCACCTCACGGGCCAGCAGGTCGGCGTCGATGATCACCGCGCCCCGCTCGGCGAGACGGCGGGCGACCGCGCTCTTGCCGGCACCGATTCCACCCGTCAGTCCCACTCTCAGCATGGGGTAAGTATCGCCAGATGTCCCTGGCCGGCGGAACCGGGAGGCGGCGGAGTGCGCCAGGACGCCGAAAGGCCGCCCCGACCGGAGTCGGGACGGCCTTTCTGGGTACTACCGGCTGCTTGACTCGCGTCAGGCAGTGACTCGCGTCAGATCACTTGCCGCCGGCCAGCTTCTCGCGCAGAGCGGCGAGAGCCTCGTCGGTGGCGAGGGTGCCCGCGGGCTCCTCGGCCGAGCGCGCCGGGCCCGACGAGCTCGAGGTGGAGGACGACGACGAGCTGGTCACGCCGCCGGCCGGAACCGGGTTGAGCGCGGCCTCGGCGTCGGCGTCGCGGGACGCCTGGACCTGCTTGGTGTGGGCCTCCCAGCGCTCGCGGGCGTCGGCGTACTGCTTCTCCCACGTCTCGCGCTGCTTCTCGAAGCCTTCGAGCCACTCGCCCGTCTCCGGGTCGAAGCCCTCCGGGTAGATGTAGTTGCCCTCGGCGTCGTACGTCGCGGCCATGCCGTAGAGGGTCGGGTCGAAGTGCTCCTCGCCCTCGACGAAGCCCTCGTTGGCCTGCTTGAGCGACAGCGAGATCCGGCGGCGCTCCAGGTCGATGTCGATGACCTTGACCAGGACGTCCGAACCGACCTGCACGACCTGCTCGGGCAGCTCCACGTGACGCTCGGCCAGCTCGGAGATGTGCACCAGGCCCTCGATGCCGTCGTCGACGCGGACGAACGCGCCGAACGGGACGAGCTTGGTGACCTTACCCGGGACGATCTGGTTGATCGCGTGGGTCCGGGCGAACTGACGCCACGGGTCCTCCTGGGTCGCCTTCAGCGACAGGGAGACGCGCTCGCGGTCCAGGTCGACGTCGAGCACCTCGACCTCGACCTCCTGGCCCACCTCGACGACCTCGGACGGGTGGTCGATGTGCTTCCAGGAGAGCTCGGAGACGTGCACCAGGCCGTCCACGCCGCCCAGGTCGACGAAGGCGCCGAAGTTGACGATCGAGGACACGACGCCCTTGCGGACCTGGCCCTTCTGCAGCTTGTTGAGGAACTCGGTGCGAACCTCGGACTGCGTCTGCTCGAGCCAGGCGCGGCGGGACAGAACCACGTTGTTGCGGTTCTTGTCCAGCTCGATGATCTTCGCCTCGAGCTCGCGGCCGACGTACGGCTGCAGGTCACGGACACGGCGCATCTCGACCAGGGAGGCCGGGAGGAAGCCACGGAGGCCGATGTCGAGGATGAGACCACCCTTGACGACCTCGATGACGGAGCCGCGGACGACACCGTCGTCTTCCTTGATCTTCTCGATCGTGCCCCACGCGCGCTCGTACTGCGCACGCTTCTTCGAGAGGATCAGACGACCCTCCTTGTCCTCCTTGGTGAGGACGAGGGCTTCGATGTGGTCACCAACCGACACCACTTCCGCGGGGTCCACGTCGTGCTTGATCGACAACTCGCGCGAGGGGATGACACCCTCGGTCTTGTAGCCGATGTCGAGCAGGACCTCGTCCCGATCGACCTTGACGACGGTGCCTTCGACAATGTCGCCGTCGTTGAAGTACTTGATGGTCTCGTCGATGGCGGCGAGGAAAGCTTCCTCGGATCCGAGATCGTCGACGGTGACCTTGTTGGCGCTCGAGGTGGCCTCGATGCTGCTCGTCATGTGGACAGTTGCTCCGAACGGAATGGATTGGTGGTGTCTCTGCGCTCCACGGAACTGCCGCTGGAAGCGACACGAGCGAGCTGGACGACCACTCCAGGAGCAGTCTGATCAATGCAGTCGATCATGTCGGGACCAGCGACCACGGAACCTGCTCCCTGCCGAGGCACACGATCCGCGAGCGCATCGACTAGCTTACCGTGCGCATTACCACAGGTTGCAAGCCCTCCTGAGGAGCGCGGCACATTGTCGGCCGAGAACCCGTCAGCATGCCCTTTATGAGGTGAATCTGGACGGCCGACACGCCTGCCGTACCGTGGCCGGGTGACCTCACCGGACCTTTCACACCGTCGCGTGACCGAGACCGAGGCGCGCCGGGCCAATCGCTCCTGGTGGGACCTGGACGCCGACGACTACCAGGACGAGCACGGCGCCTTCCTCGGCGACGTGGACTTCGTCTGGTGCCCCGAGCGGCTGCGGGAGGCGGACGCCCGGCTGCTCGGCCCCGTACACGGCAGGAAGATCCTGGAACTGGGCGCCGGCGCCGCGGCAGCGAGCCGGTGGTTGCGCCGCGAGGGCGCCCATCCGGTCGCCCTGGACCTCTCGGCGGGCATGTTGCGGCACGCGCGGGTTGCGGCAGGCCGCAGCGGGGTACGCGTTCCGCTCGTCCAGGCCGACGCCCTCGCCCTGCCGTTCGCGGACGGCGCGTTCGACATCGTGTGCACGGCGTTCGGCGCGATCCCGTTCGTGGCGGACTCGGCGGCGGCGATGCGGGAGGTGGCCCGGGTGCTGCGGCCGGGCGGCAGCTGGGTGTTCTCCGTCACGCACCCGATGCGGTGGGTCTTCCTGGACGAGCCGGACGAACGTGGGCTGCTGGCCCGCAACTCCTACTTCGACCGTACGCCGTACGTGGAACGCGACGAGGACGGCGAGGTCAGCTACCTGGAGCAGCATCGGACCCTCGGCGACCGGATCCGGGAGCTGGTGGCGGCCGGGTTCGTGCTGCGCGACCTGGTCGAGCCGGAATGGCCGGCGGGCCACGAGCAGATCTGGGGCCAGTGGAGCCCGCTGCGCGGCCGGCTGTTCCCCGGCACCGCGATCTTCGTCTGCGATCTGCCCCAGCGCTGACACCAGCGTGTGGAGTTCGGCCGTTATGCGCGCCCGAACTCCACACGCCTTCGGCTTTTCGTTTCCGGGCGGGACGGCCGGGTACCTGTCAGATATGAGCAATAGCGAGGAAAACCCCAAAAAGGGTGACAAGGTGAGCTGGCGGAGCCACGGGGAGAACGTTCACGGCACCGTCCAGCAGAAGATCACCAAGCGGACCGAGGCGGCCGGGCGGACCGTGGCGGCCTCGCCGGACGACCCGCAGTACAAGGTCAAGAGCGACAAGACCGGGCGCGAGGCGGTGCACAAGGCGGGAGCGCTGCGGCATGGCTGACAACACCGACGTGTACGCCGAGTTCCGCGACGCCGTCAACATGAGCGCCACGGAACTGCGCCGCTGGCTCGGCAGCGACGAGTCCCAGGAAGCCGGCCAGAAGAAGTCGGCGGGCGCGGAGTCGGTCGGGCACGACTCCGGCCGCAAGATCGTGCAGATCCTCGGGACGAGGAAGGCCGACCTGACCGAAGCGGACGAGCAGCACATGCGCAAGGTGGTCGGCTACGTGCACCGGCACATGGCGCAGCGCCCGGACGGTGACGTCAGTGACACCCGGTGGCGGCACTCGCTGATGAACTGGGGCCACGACCCGCTGAAGAAGTGACCTGTCCCGGCGCCCGTAGCGTGGGGCGGGTGCTGGTCAAGGTGGTGGACGACTACGACTGCGCGCCGCTGTGGGTCCGCGGCGACCATGACGAGACCTTCGCGCCTCGCGATCCGGCCACGCTCGGGCTCAGCGCCGGGCTCGCCGGGCGGCTGACCGCGTGGCGGCAGTGGTACGAATCCATGGTCGACCTCGCCGATCCCCACGACAGCCGGCCGGTCGGCGCGGCGGAGCGCGAGGCCCTGCACGTGGAGGGGCGGCTGCTGGCCGCCCGCGTGGCGGACGAGTTGCCGCAGGCCGTCGTCTGGTTCTACAAGGACCCGCGACCGGCCGCCTGAGGCTGCCGATGGAGGGTCTCCGCGACCCGCCGCCCGGGACTGCCGATGGCGCGGCTCAGGCCGGAGCCGGGACGGGGCGGCCGGTAGTGAGGACGCCGGCCAGGCGGGTCAGCTCGGCGGGGACGGCGCGGTAGTAGACCCACGTGCCGCGGCGGGTGCCGTGCACCAGGCCGGCCTCGCGCAGGATGCGCAGATGGTGGGAGATCGTGGGGCCGGTCAGGTGGAACGCCTCGGTCAGCTCGCAGACGCAGACCTCCCCGTCGGCAGCCGAGGCGATCATCGACAGGAGGCGGAGCCGCACCGGATCGCCGAGAGCCTTGAACGTGCCCGCGAGGTCGCCGGCTCGGCCCGAGTCGAGCGGGCCCTCGGTGAGCGCGGCGCCGGCCTCCGGGGCGGTCACGGCGGCGGAACCCACCGGTGGCAACAGGCCCCGATCAGGCGCGAACCCCGGGCGAACCTCAATCGACGTCGATGGGATCGGCATCGGCCCAGGGTCTCAGATCAGCGCAAACAGCGGTGCACGGGCCACCCGGTCGAGTGCCCGGAGACGGCTTACATCACCCGGCGGAGCACCCCCGCCCCACCCTTGGTCACCCCGCCGCCACGCTGAGCAATGCACAGGCCGGCCACCCCTCGCCGCAGGTCGCCCCGAAGGCGGGCGGCCAGGCGCGGCGGACCGGGCCGCCTGTCAGGACGGCCCGGGGAGCCGGTGGCGGGAGCGGGTCAGTGGTCGGCGCCGTTCCAGTCGCGGCCGGTGCCGATGGAGACCTCCAGGGGGACCGACAGCGGGTAGGCGCCGCCCATCTCGCGGCGGACTAGCTCCTCCAGGGTGTCGCGTTCGCCGGGGGCGACCTCGAACACCAACTCGTCGTGGACCTGCAGGAGGACGCGGGAGGTGAGGCCGGCGTCCTTCAGCGCCTCGTCGACGCGCAGCATCGCGACCTTGATGATGTCGGCGGCGGAACCCTGGATCGGGGCGTTCAAGGCCATCCGCTTGGCCATCTCCTGGCGCTGGCGGTTGTCGCTCGTCAGGTCGGGCAGGTAGCGCCGGCGGCCGAGGATGGTCGCGGTGTAGCCGTCGGTGGTGGCCTGCGCGACGACGGTCTGCAGGTAGTCGCGGACGCCGCCGAACCCCTTGAAGTACTCCTCCATCAGGCCCTTGGCCTCGTCGTTGGAGATGCTGAGCTGGTTGGACAGGCCGAAGGCGCTCAACCCGTACGCCAAGCCGTAGTTCATTGCCTTGATCTTGCGGCGCTGGTCGGGGGTGACCTCGTCGAGGCCGACGTGGAAGACCGACGACGCAGTGGCGGCGTGGAAGTCGGCGCCGGAGTTGAACGCGGCGATCAGCGCGTCGTCGCCGGACAGGTGCGCCATGATCCGCATCTCGATCTGGCTGTAGTCGGCGGTCATCAGCTGGTCGAAGCCGGATCCGACGATGAAGGCGCGGCGGATCCGGCGGCCCTCCTCGGTGCGGATCGGGATGTTCTGCAGGTTGGGGTCGGTGGAGGAGAGCCGGCCGGTGGCGGCGACGGTCTGGTTGAAGGTGGTGTGGATGCGCCCGTCGTCGGAGACCGACTTGAGCAGGCCGTCGATCGTCGACTTGAGCTTGGCGACGTCGCGGTGGCGCAGCAGGTGCTCCAGCAGCGGGTCGCCGGTCTGCGCGAACAGGCTGGTCAGCGCGTCGGCGTCGGTGGTGTAGCCGGATTTGATCTTCTTCGTCTTCGGCAGGTTGCGCTCGACGAAGAGGATCTCCTGGAGCTGCTTGGGCGAACCCAGGTTGAACTCGCGGCCGACGACCTCGTGGGCGGCCTGCTGGGCGGCCTTCACCTCGGCGGCGAAATGCGACTCCAGCTCCGACAGGTAGGCGGTGTCGGCGGCGATGCCACGCCGCTCCATCTCGGCGAGCACCACCGACAGGGGCTGCTCGACGTCGGCGAGCAGGCGCACCGACTCGCCGCCGTCGCGGGACAGGTCGGCGATGAGGACGTCGGCCAGCTCGAGGGTGGCCCGGGCGCGCAGCATCACGCCCTGCTCGGCGGCGTGGTCGTCGCCGTCGCCGTCGAAACTGAGGGCGAGCTGGCCGTTGCCCGGCTCCTCCACCTTCAGCTCGCGCTTGAGGTAGCGCAGCGCCAGGTCGTCGAGGCCGTAGGTGCGCTGGTCGGGTTTCGCCAGGTAGGCCGCGAGGGCGGTGTCGGTGGTGACGCCGGCGAGCTGCCAGCCGTGGGCGTGGAAGGCGAGCAGGGCCGGCTTGGCGTCGTGCACGATCTTGGGCCGGGACGGCTCGGCGAGCCACGCCGCGACGGCCCGCTCGTCGTCCTCGTCGAGGGCGGTGGGGTCGAACCAGGCGGCGGGACCACCGGCGGTGGCGACGGCGACACCGGTGAGAGCCCCGGTGCCACGGCCGAACGAGCCGGTCACGGCCACCCCGACCGGGGCGGTGCCGGCGTGCTCGCGCAGCCAGGCGGCGACGGCGCCGGTGCGCAGGACCTGCCCGTCGATCTCGAAACCGGCCTCCGCCTCGGCCTCCGGCTCGGCCGTGCCGAGATAGGAGTAGAGCCGCTCGCGCAGGACCCGGAACTCCAGGGCGTCGAAGAGCTGGTGCACGGCCTCCTGGTCCCAGCCCTCCCAGCGCCCGTCCTCCGGCCGCACCGGCAGCTCCAGGTCGCGGACCAGATTGTTCAGCTCGTAGTTGCGCAGCACGTCGGCGAGGTGGGCGCGCAGGTTGTCGCCGGCCTTGCCCTTGATCTTGTCGACGTTGGCGACGACACCGTCGATCCCGCCGAACTCGGTGATCCACTTGGCGGCGGTCTTCGGCCCCACGCCGGGCACACCGATCAGGTTGTCGCTGGTCTCACCGACCAGGGCGGCCTTGTCCCGATAGAGGTGCGGGGGGACGAGCTGCTTCTCCTCGACCAGGGCCGGGGTCATCCGCCACACCTCGGAGACGCCACGGCTGGGGTAGAGGACGGTGATGTGCTCGTCGACCAGCTGCAGCGCGTCACGGTCGCCGGAGGAGATCAGCACCTCCATGCCGGCGTCCCGGGCCTGGCAGGCGAGCGTGGCGAGGACGTCGTCGGCCTCGTAGTTCTCCTTCTCCACGACGAGGATGCGCAGCGCCGCCAGGATCTCCTTGATCAGGCTGACCTGGCCGTGGAACTCCGTCGGCGTCTCCTTGCGGCCGGCCTTGTACTCCGGGTATTTCGCCGTGCGGAAGGACACGCGGGACAGGTCGAAGGAGACCACGATGTGCGTCGGCTTCTCGTCGCGCAGCATGTTGATCAGCATGGAGGTGAAGCCGAACACCGCATTCGTGTGCTGGCCGGTCGCCGTGCTGAAGTTCTCCTTGGGCAGCGCGTGGAACGCCCGGTAGGCCAGGGAGTGGCCGTCGAGCAGCAGCAGGCGGGGGGTCACGGCGTCGTCGCTCACGCCCCAGGACTCTAGTCGCCGGGTCTGACAAGTTCCGCGCACACCACGGGGCGGCCCACCCGGAAAGAGAGGACCGCCCCGTGATCAGGCCGCTCAGGCGACGCCGAGGTACGCCTCCTTGACCGCCGGGTCGTGCAGGAGCTCCTGGCCGGAGCCCTCCTTGACGATCCGGCCGGTCTCCAGCACGTACGCCCGGTGCGCGCGGGACAGCGCCTGCTGCGCGTTCTGCTCCACCAGCAGCACCGTGGTGCCCGCCTGGTTGATCTCCACGATGATGTCGAAGATCTGCTGGATGATCATCGGGGCCAGGCCCATCGACGGCTCGTCCAGCAGCAGCAGCTTCGGCCGGCTCATCAGCGCCCGGCCGACGGCCAGCATCTGCTGCTCACCGCCGGACAGGGTGCCGCCGGGCTGCTTCCGCCGTTCCCGCAGCCGCGGGAACATGGTGAGCACCTTCTCCAGGTCCTCGGCGATCCCCTTGGAGTCCTTGCGGGTGTAGGCGCCCATGTCCAGGTTCTCCAGCACCGTCATGCCGGGGAAGATCTGGCGTCCCTCCGGGGACTGGCACAGGCCGCGGATGACCCGCAGGTCGGCCCGCAGCTTGCTGATGTCCTCACCGTTGAAGGTGATCCGGCCGCCGGACAGCGACCGGGTTCCGGAGATGGCCCGCATCGTGGTGGTCTTACCGGCGCCGTTCGCACCGATCAGCGCCACGATCTCACCCTCGTCGACGGTGAGGTTGATGCCGTGCAGGGCCTCGATCCGCCCGTACGACACCGACACGTTGTCCAGCTCAAGCATCATCGGTGGTCTCTCCCAGGTACGCGGCGATGACCTTCGGGTTCCGGCTGACCTCGGCCGGTGTACCGTCGGCGATCTTCCGCCCGAACTCCAGCACGACGATCCGGTCGGTGACGCCCATGACCAGGCGCATGTCGTGCTCGATCAGGAGCACCGTGATGCCCTGAGCCCGGATCTTACGGATCAGCTCGAGCAGCTCCTCCTTCTCCGCCGGGTTGAAGCCGGCGGCCGGCTCGTCCAGGCAGAGCAGCTTCGGCTCGGTGGCGAGCGCCCGGGCGATTTCCAGGCGGCGCTGGTAGCCGTACGGAAGGTTGCGGGCCCCGTCGTTGGCCCGGTCGGCGATGCCGACGAACCGCAGCAGCTCCAGGGCTTTGTCCTCGGCCGCCCGCTCCTCCAGGATGTGCCGGGACAACCCGAACACCTTCGCGAAGGTACGGCGGGCCTGCTGCCACGCCCGGACGGCTCCGTTGCCGGAGTCGACCCTCGGCAGCTCGTGCTCCTTGGGCCGCACCCGGTAGAGCCGGAACAGCGCACCCGGCACGCTCGTCTTGTGCCGCGAGTCGGTGCCGACCATGACGTTCTCCAGCGCACTCATCTCCGGGAAGAGACGGATGTTCTGGAACGTACGGGAGATGCCCATATGGCTGATCTGGTACGGCTTGCGGCCCGTCACCTGCTGCCCGGCGAACCGGACCGCACCCGACGTGGGCTTGTAGACGCCCGTCATCACGTTGAACGTGGTCGTCTTGCCGGCGCCGTTCGGGCCGATCAAGCCGAGGATCTCACCCTCGTGGATGTCGAAGCTGATCCCGTCCAGCGCGACGACGCCGCCGAACCGCAGCGTCACGTCGTCGATCTCGAGCAGCTTCTTACCGGGCGACGGCGGAGCCGGCACGTCCGGCGACGCGACCGTGGTGATCTCGTCAGGCATGAGCGGGCGCCTCCTCTCCCTCTGCCGCACGATCCTTCAACTCGCGGGCTCGCCGCCGGCTCGGGATCAGGCCCTGCGGGCGCAGGATCATCACCACGACCATCGCGACGCCGAACGCCAGGTACCGGTAGTCGGCGACCTCACGGAACCGTTCCGGCAGGTAGACCAGCAGGAACGCGCCGAGCGACACACCCAGCATGTTGCCGGAGCCACCGACCACGACCATCGCCACGAACAGGATCGACGTCATCGGGTCGAACTTCGTCGGGTCGATGAACGCCTGCCGGCTGGCGAACAGCACACCTGCCAGACCGCCCAGAGCCGCGCCGATCGCGAACGCCCACAGTTTGAACTTGAACGGGTTCACACCCATCACGGCCGCGGCGTCCTCGTCTTCACGGACCGCCAGCCATGCCCGGCCGACCCGGCTGTTCTCCAGCCGCCGCACGAAGAACACCATGATCAATACGAACGTGATCGCCAGCCAGTACCACGGCTTCAAATCGAGCAGACCGAACACCGTGTTGTCTTTCGACGGCGGGCCCTCGGGCCCCGGGACCGCCGAGATACCGGCGTTGCCGTTGGTGACCGTGGTGACGTTCTTCGCCACGATCCGGATGATCTCGCCGAAGCCCAGCGTGACGATCGCCAGATAGTCACCGCGCAACCGCAGCGTCGGCCAGCCCAGCAGCACACCGGAGATCATCGCCAGCGTCATCGCGATGAACAGACAGATCGCCCAGCCCACCGCCCACGTCGCCGGCAGATCGAACTTCGCCTGGATCGCCTTCACCACCGGCGAGTTCACCGACCCGAACAGAGCGACACCGTAGGCGCCGATCGCGAAGAAGCCGATGTACCCGAGGTCCAGCAGACCGGCCAGGCCGATCACCACGTTCAGGCCGATCGCCACCAGCACATAGACGGCAACCGTGAACAGCGTGCCGGCCCAACTGGTGCCACCCGCGATGTAGTCGGTCCGGAACCACGTCAGACCGGGGATGCCCAGCAGCGGCAGGTAGTACAGGAACGCCACGAACGCCACGAAACCCAGCGACCGCTGCCACTTCGGCAACGCCCGCCACCGGTCCCCGACCGCCTCCAGCCGTCCGACCTTCGGAGCGCTCGCCTCCACACTCTGGCTCATGCGCGGGCCCTCCCCAACGACTCGCCCAGCAGACCGGTCGGACGGAACATCAGCACCACGATCAGCACGACGAAGGCGATGACATCCTCCCACGAGCTGCTGAACAGGGTGGCGCCGTACACCTCCACCAGGCCGAGGAACAGACCGCCCACCAGCGCGCCGCGCAGGTTGCCGATACCGCCGAGCACCGCGGCGGTGAACGCCTTCAGGCCCAGCACGAAACCGATCGTGTTCTGCGTGTTACCGAACCGCATGTTCCACAGCAGCGCCGCGGCACCCGCCATCGCGCCACCGAGCACGAAGATCAGCATGATGACGCGCTCCTGGTTCACGCCCATCAGCGCGGCCGTCTCCGGGTTCTGCGCCACCGCCCGCACGCCCCGGCCGTACCGGGTTTTGTTGATGAAGCGGTCCAGCAGGAACATCATCACCATCGCCGACACGAAGACGATGGCCTGCACGTTCGTGACGCTCGTGTCTCCGATCGTGATCAGCGGCTTGTGCTCCAGCACCGTCGGCATACCCAACAGCTGCCGTGGCCGGTTGAACAACGTCTCCATCGTGTGGCCCTTGTCGCCGAGAAGATCCGGCAACAGCACGCCGAACACCTCGACGAGCACCAGCGACACACCGATCGCGGTGATCAGGAAGACGAGCGGCGGCGCATTCTTCTTCCGCAACGGCCGGTAAGCGATCCGCTCGATCGCCAGCGCCGTGCCGCCCGAGGCGACCGCCGCCACCACCAGGCCGACCACCAGAGCGATGATCGCCGTCCCGAGCGGCGGATTGTTCTGCAGGCCCATCGCGGTCCACGTCCCGAACACCGCGAAGGTGCCGACCATGAAGACCTCGGAATGGGCGAAGTTGATGAGACGCAGGACGCCGTACACCAGGGTGTAACCCAGCGCGATCAGCGCATAGATCGCACCCTTGGACAGCCCGTTGACAGTGTGCTGCCCGAATTGGCCGATGAGTTCGTCGAAATTCACCAAGTTCTCCTTGCGATGAAGACGGCCGGGGCGTGAACCCCGGCCGCACCCTCAGCGCTTGTCGTCAGCTGAGCTTGAGCTCCTGAAGCGGCTCGAACGTGGTGCCCTTGATCTGGTACGACCAGATCACGACCTTGGTCGGGTCGACGTCACCGTTGTCAGCGAACTTGATGTACTTCGAGACACCCTGCTTGTCGTACGCCTTCACGAAGGCCAGGATGTCGGCACGGGTCTTCTTGCCGGCCTTGAACGCGTCGATGAAGATCGTCGCGCCGTCGAAGCCCTCAGCACCGTACGAACCCGGCGCGATCTTGTATTCCTTCTCGTAGTCGGCCGAGAACGTGCCACCTGCCTTGGAGGCCGGCAGACACGGGCACGTGATGATCGCGCCCTCGGCACCCTGCTGCGCGCCCTGCGGGAACGCCGGGTCGTACAGACCGTCCGGGCCCACGAACTTCGCGGTCACACCGGCAGCCCGCATCTGGCGCACCAGCGGAGCGGCCTCACGGGTGTAGCCGCCGTAGAAGACGAAGTCGGCCTGCGCCGTCTTGATCTTCGAGATGGTCGCGTCGAACTGAGCCTGCTTCTCCTGGATCTTGTCCTTGCCGGCCAGCGACGTGCCCAGGTTCTTCTCCAGCTCGGCGGTGATACCCGCGCCGTAAGCCGAACCATCGTCGATCATGAACACCTTCGCCGCGTTCTGCGACTTCAGGTACGTCGACACCGCACCGGCCTGCGTGCCGTCGTTGCCGACCACCCGGAAGAAGGACTTGTTGCCCTTCGCCGTCAGGTCCGTCCGGGTCGCGGACGGGCTGACCATCGCCAGGCCGGCGGCCTCGTACGTCGGCATCGTCGCATCCGACTCACCCGAGAAGTGACCACCGATCACACCCAGGAACGACTGGTCCCCCGCGACCTGGCTCGCGATCGGCGTCGCCTGGTCCGCCGCACCCTGCGTGTCGAACTCCTGCATCGTGATCTGGCAGTCCGGGTTCGCCGCGTTGTGCTGCTTGATCGCCAGCTTCGCGCCGTTCAGCGACGGAATGACCAGACCCGCGTTGTCACCGGTGAACGCACCGAAGATCGCGATCTTGCCACCGCAACCCGCCGCAGTGGTGTTGTTCGTGCTACCGCCACCCGAGTCCTGACAACCGGCCGCCGCGAACATCGCCGCAGCGATCCCGACCGCGCCCAGAACCCGTCCATAGTTACGCCTCAAGGCTTCTGACCTTTCATCCTGGTGCAGGATTCGGCGTACCGCAGCCAGGCGAGACCACAAGATCCTCATCCCCCCGCTCGACCACGCACCACGAACCTGCGCACTGCTCGTGTTGGCGCAGCGTACTGGGCTCCGCATCGACAGTTAAGAACTTGGGGCCACACTTGCCAAACCGTTACCGAGAGCCACTCGAACGACCCACCAAGAATGATCTTCACGGACCATCCCCCAGCAGGAAACCTTCACGTAGCCGAAACCGACGTGAAAACACGGCCCGAGACACCGTCATCCGAAGACACCACCAAAAGCCCCGGACCAGCCGAAACAGCCAATGCAGCCCCCGACACCCCCGGCACCGGCCGCGGCAACTCCACCGGCCGCCACGAGGACCCACCATCCTCGGAAGCCCACAACCCGAACGCCGACCCGTCCCCCGCCGCAGCCACCAACCGCGACCCCGACGCCGTCACCGCCCGCACACCAGACCACGCCGACGGCCGCACCGAACCGAACGACCCCACCGGCCGCCACGAACCCGACTCCAACCGCCACACACCCAGCGCCGAACCCCGCAAACCCAACGCCACCGGCACACCACCGGACAACGTCACCCGCTGCAACTCCTCGTACTCCCCCGACGCGCCCTCCGCCGCCAACCGCCGCCACACCCCATCGCCTGACGACGACCAGCCCATCGGATCCCGATCGATCCGGCCCTTCGGCAACACCCCGCCGGCCACCACCCAGCCGCCGTCCACCGCCACCGCATCCGCCGCCCACGTCACACCCGCGGCATCCGACGCCAGACCCGGCACACCCTCCGCGATCTCGAACGCCGACCCGTCCACCGACGACCACACCGCCGCACCCGACGCACGGTTACCCGCGATCAGGAAACCCGGCGTGCCCGCCACCAGCCGCGACACGTTCACCGCCGTCGGGCCACCGAACAACTCGAACCGCGCCGCGACCTCCCGCAGCACACCCTCGCCGTCCAGGAACCACGAACTCGTCCGCGGATTGCCGTGCGCGCCACCCGGCTTGTCCCCCACCGCGGCCAGCCGGCCCTCCCGGCACGCCACCGCCGACAACACGTTCTGCTTGCCGTAGAAACTGTCCGCCGCCACCGGCACCGGCGACCACGACGCGCCATCGGCACCCGCACGCCACACCGCCGGACGCGTCGCCCCCGCCGCGTCACGCACCCCGCCCACCACGAACCAGGCGCCCCCGCAGGCCACCGCGTCCCGCACCACCGGCGCGCCCGACACCCCGGCAGGAAGCGGAAGAGCCGCCTCCCGCCAGTCCAGAGACAGGGGAGACGGCTCAGCGTCAGAACTCGACGAGCACCCGAACACCGACAACAACAACGCTGTCACCAGCACGGCGCCCGCACGTCTCATTTCGGAGGCTCCCCCTCGGCCTGCTGCTCCGCCAGAATCCGGTCCGCGACCTCACGCATCGTCATCCGATGATCCATCGCCGTCCGCTGGATCCACTTGAACGCCTGCGGCTCCGTCATCGCATATTTCGTCATCAGCTCACCCTTGGCGCGCTCCACCGACTTCCGCGTCTCCAGACGCTCCGTCAGCCCCGCCACCTCGGCCTCCAGCACCGCGATCTCCGAGTACCGCGACAGCGCGATCTCGATCGCCGGCACCAGATCCGACTTCTGGAACGGCTTCACCAGATAAGCCATGGCGCCCGCCGCACGGGCCCGCTCCACCAGATCACGCTGGCTGAACGCCGTCAGGATCACCACCGGCGCGATCCGGCCACCGGCGATCCGCTCCGCGGCCGCCAGCCCATCCATGATGGGCATCTTGATGTCGAGGATCACCAGGTCCGGCTTCAGGTCCTCGGCCAGGCGCACGGCGGTCTCACCGTCACCGGCCTCGCCCACGACGTCGTAGCCCTCCTCGACGAGCATCTCGGCGAGGTCCAGGCGGATGAGGGCCTCGTCCTCGGCGATGAGCACCCGCTTGCGCTCGGCACCAGCCTGCGTGTCGGCCACGGAAACCCCTACCCCCAGAACGTCGATGACACGACACCCCGTATGTGGGTGTCGCCGCCCTAAGCCTAGTAGGTACTCTGTCACTTGCTCGGGTTGGCGTGACCTTGTCTCGCCGGGTCGAGCATGCCGGGGTGGTGGAATCGGTATACACAAATGACTCAAAATCATTCGCTCGAAAGGGCATGCGGGTTCGACTCCCGTCCCCGGCACAGGAAAAGTTGTCATACCCGCATTCCATGATGGGGGTATGCATCCCCCTCATGTACATGCAAAAGCCCTGAGGCTTCGAGCCGAAGGTGTCCCCTTCGGCGACATCTGCCGCGATCTTGGATTGCCGAGGCGCACGGTCGGCCACTGGTTCTACGGGGACCGGCCACAACGACGGGCAGAGCGCGAGGCCGATACGCCGAAGTGCGCACGCTGCTCGGACCCGCCTGCCGATCTTGCCAATCCGCAGGATTATGCCTATCTATTGGGCCTCTACCTGGGCGACGGCCACCTGGTCACCTCGACGAAGGTGCCGGTTCTCCGCGTCTACTGCACGGCTAGCTGGCCACGGCTCGTTGATGCCTGCGAGGTGGCGATGCTGCGCGTGCTGGCCAAGAGGGTGCAACGGGTCAACCGCACCGGTTGCATCACGGTTCAGAGCTACTCCAACCACTGGCCCTGCTTTCTACCGCAGCACGGTCCCGGGACGAAGCATACGAGGGCGATCGTCCTCGAGCCGTGGCAGGACGAGATAGTCGATCGCCACGGCCAGGAATTCCTGCGCGGGTTGTTTCACTCCGATGGCTGTCGTGTCATCAATCGAATAAAGCACCCGAAGAAAACGTACGAGTATCCGCGCTACCACTTCTCGAACGAGTCGGCCGACATCATGGGGCTCTGCCAGAAATCGCTCGACCGCCTCGGGATCGGATGGCGGATGTGCAAGCCCAATATGTTGTCGGTGGCGCAACGTGAGAGCGTGGCGCGACTGGACGAGTTCATCGGGCCAAAATCGTGACGCGCGTTACTCCGTACCAGCAAGCGGTCTTGATCTTGATCTGAGGCTGTCCGGGGCGCGCCTAATCTGGGCGAACGGCGGGCCGACACCGAGCCTGGATGCTGTCATGGCAGGGACAGCTTCAGTGGGAGGCCTCATGTTGTCGTCCGGTTCGTCACCGTTGAGCGTGAAGCGCCCGGACCTGTGGGGCGTGCTGCTGTTCGCGGGTGCGGCCTGGCTGGTGATCGGCTGGGTGGTGTTGCGGCTGGATCCGACGAATGTGGCGGCGGTCGCGGGCCCGGTGGTCCTGTTCGGCGCGGTGTGTGAGCTGGTGCGGGCGCTGGCGGGGACGCGGACGTGGTGGTTGAACGCGGGGCTGGCGGTGTTGTTCGCGGTGACGGGGGCGTTGTTGATCGCCGAGGCGGACGGGGGTTCGTCGTTGACGGCGCCGGCGTCGCTGGTGGGCTGGTACCTGATGGTGCGTGGCGCGGTCGATGTAGCGGTGGGGTTCATGACCCGGGGGCAGGATCGGGTGTGGAGTCTGCTGGTGGCGCTCGGTGTGCTGGAGACGGGGCTGGGGTTCTTCTCGGCGAGCCCGTTCGCGCGGTCGGCGGAGCTGGTGCTGGTGACGCTGGGTGGTCTGGGTGTGTTGCGGGCGGTGGCGGATCTGGTGACGGCGTTGCGGTTGCGTGAGGTGGCGCCGCGGCGGGATGTGCTGGAGTTGCCGCCGGATCGGACGGCTGGCGTGGCGGGTTATGCGGCGGGGCTGGCGGATGGGGAGCAGGCTCCCCGGGCGCGGCATCGGGCGCGGCCGGGTGGCTCGACGGCTCCGGTGGCTCCGGTGGCGGAGAGTTTCCATGATCGGGTGGTGCGGACGACTGCCGATCTGGATGCGATGTTGGTGCGGGCGGGGATCACGGGGCCGCGGGCGGGGGCGGCGGAGGTCCCGGAGGGTGTGGTGGTTCCGGATTCGCCGGCGGAGGCGGAGCGGCCGGTGGCGGGGCATTGAGCTTGTTTCCCGGCCCCGCCGGCGGTGGATCGTCGGGACGGCCGGTCGCCAGGCCGTGATCCACGCCGGCGGGGTTCTACGTGCATGAGCTTCGCATAGCGCCCGCACTTCCTCGGACACTTCAATGCACCACGGGCGCAATAGCTGTCGCATGCCAAGGCGCGTACAGACATTCCATCGAGCGTCAGCATGTTGATCTGTTCGAGTTCGATCAGCCATCACTACTGGCCCTGGTGGACAAGGCATGAGCGGCTGATCGCCGACACCGAAAGAATGCGAGTAAAAGGCATCCATACGGCTCCCCCGCGCCGATCATCCCCCTCGGGATTTTTTCGTCCAGATGAGCGAGCCGGAATAAGTGCTTTATTAGGTTAACCCAGGCCTCGAATTCCAGTTTCTAACGCGTCAACGTTTTGTGGTGGATCGTAGAGCTCGACAGTCCAGACTTTCCGCTCGCCTAGTACGCAAGGTCGAGGAAAAGCTGTTTCATGGTGTCGACCGCTGTTGACCACAACCCGTTCCACCTGGCGAGGGAGTTGCCGTAGACCGGCCTGGGCGTTGACATCAACCACGCCGTCGGAGGAGCGAGCCAGGAACGGGGACCGCCCCTTGCACCGCTCGGCAGGTGCGCCGCAAGCCTCGTCATCTAAACGTAAACAGCATATCGACGCGATGTCTGGCCGCCGAGACTCACGCAATCGGAGTGATCCGGTCTCTGTCGCGCTGCTTATAGCTCGTCACGGTGGATTCGGGATACACGCTTGCCGCGAAGATCCTAAATGTCAGCTGGCCGGGCTGGTCAATCAGGATTCGCCCGGCCAGCATCATCAGCATCGCTCAGCGCGCATTACCCACAGCTGATGCTACGAATGTACACACGGGTCCAGTTATCGATCTTCACCCACATCGAGGACAAACCGCGTCGATTGTAAGAGAACGGGGTGCCGCTGGCTGTTCCCCAGTTCCCAAACACTTGGCAGTTCTGGTACACCCGGAAGCTATCGGTGTCATAGTAGAAGGCGTATCCGATCGTGCTGTCACCACGGGGAGCGACTGCCATCATCGAGCTTTTAGCATTGTAGTTCCAGCCATTCTGGCAGATACTTGCCGGAAGGATATCCCCGTAGTAGTACGTCATACCATCACGCCAACAATTCGAGACTGCTATGGTCTGCGAAGCCCCGTTGCTAACCACACCACCACACCACTGCGTATAGCATTCACCTGCGTTTGCTGGCGTGGAGGCAACCGCCTGGAAAATGCCGCAGGCGGCAACAATCGCGAGCAGGTAGGAGCCAATTCTACGGCGGAAGGTAACCTTCAATTCATTCCTCCTGTGATGCAGCATCTCGCCGCAACAGCCTTTTGGCGCACCCTCTTGGGTCGCCGAACACTTCGCATTCCAACTCGTCGATTAGTTTACACACTGCCGCCTTCCTGAGAAGGCCGATACTGTGGGATTTTCGGCGAGTTCCGGCAACTGGCGAGACGCTCGTCTGTCCATCGAACCCCTTGACCAGGCACCGACCGGCGGGCTAACTGTCGAGATGTCGAATGATCGGGTGGTGGCGCTGCTGCTCGAGCGACCCGCGGCAACGACATGTACTTCACCGATCAGGTGAGCCGTTGCAGCAGGTCGCCAAGCAAATCTTGAAGTTCGTTCTCGAAGGTTCGCCCACTGCTCGCATCAGGTTCCACCGGCACGGCTGGGCTATGAGCGAGAGGGACAGCACCCGTAGCGGCCGCGCGGTCCAAGACTGCGATCACCACACAGGATCGCCAGTCGCTCCCTGACCATGCCGAGGTCGGGCCGCACGTCATGTGCGCAAGGTTACCGGTGTCGCCAAGTTCGTGCGCCCTTACCGGCCGAAGGTTGACGCAGAGGGTCGATGCTCGCCATCCGGTACTTGGGTCGGACTTCATTGGCGGGGTCCCCAAGAGGTCTCAACTTTCTTAGCGCCGCCTCGTACTGATGAACTGGGGTCAGCCGCCGATGCGGCGGAGGAGCCCTTCCTGGACGGCACTGGCGATGTGCCGGCCGTCGCGGGTGAACATGCGGCCGTTGGCGAGCCCGCGTGCGCCGCCGGCGGACGGGCTGGTGCTGTCGTAGAGGAACCATTCGTCGGCGCGGAACGGCCGGTGGAACCAGAGTGCGTGGTCGAGGCTGGCGCCGATGACGCCGCCGGGGCCCCAGACCTCGCCGTGGGTCGACAGCACGGCGTCGAGCAGGCTCATGTCGCTGGCGTAGGTGAGGGCGCAGGCATGGATGAGCGGGTCGTCGGGGAGGCGGCCGTCGAGGCGCATCCAGACGCGTTGTTCGGGTTGGATGCCGCGGTCGCCGGGTGGGACCCAGCCGGGGACGCCGACGTAGCGGACGTCGACGGAGCGGGGCGAGGATTTGAACATCGCCATCCGGTCCGGGTATTTCGCGGCCCAGTCGAGCATGGTGGGGACGTCTTCGGGAGCGGGGACGTCCGCGGGTGGCGGCGTGTGATGGTCCAGTCCGTGTTCGAGGGTCTGGAAGGACGCCGACATGAAGAAGATGGTCTTGCCGTGCTGGGTGGCCGTCGAGCGGCGGACGGAGAAGCTGCGGCCGTCGCGGATGGTCTCGACGTGGAAGGTGATGGGCACGGTCGGGTCGCCGGCGCGGACGAAGTAGCCGTGGAGGCTGTGGACGTGCCGGGCGGGGTCGACGGTGCGGCCGGCGGCGACCAGCGCCTGTCCGGCGACCTGGCCGCCGAACACGCGCTGGGCGCCGGTCTGCGGGCTTTCGCCCTGGAAGGTGGCCGCGTCGACCTGCTTCAGGTCGAGGAGCTCCAGAAGCTGGTCGACGGCGGCCTGTCCCTGCAGCAAGGTCAGACCTTCGCGGTCTCGACGAGCGAGCCGATCTGGTGGACGCGCAGGGTGTTGGTGGAGCCGGGCGCGTTCGGCGGGGAGCCGGCGACGACGACGACGTAGTCGCCGGGCTTGGCCAGGCCCATGGTGAGCATCTTCGCGTCGACCTGCCGGAACATGTCGTCGGTGTGCTCGACGAAGTCGGTGAGGAAGGTTTCGACGCCCCAGCTGAGGGCGAGGGTGTTGCGGACCTCGGCGACCGGGGTGAAGGCGTAGAGCGGCAGGTCGCAGTGCAGGCGGGAGAGCCGCTTGACGGTGTCGCCGGTCTGGCTGAAGGCGACGAGGGCCTTGGCGCCGATGTTGCGGGCGATCTGCGAGGCGGCGACGGTGAGGGCGCCACCGTGGGTGCGCGGGTCGTGCTGCAGGCGCGGGACGCCCATGCCGCCGGCTTCGGTGGTGGTGACGATCTTCGCCATGGTGCTGACGGTGAGGACCGGGTACTTGCCGACGGAGGTCTCGCCGGAGAGCATGACGGCGTCGGCGCCGTCGAGGACGGCGTTGGCGACGTCGGAGGCCTCGGCGCGGGTCGGGCGCGAGTTCTCGATCATGGAGTCGAGCATCTGGGTGGCGACGATGACCGGCTTGGCGTTCTCGCGGCAGAGCTGGACGGCGCGCTTCTGGACCAGGGGGACCTGGTCGAGGGGCAGCTCGACGCCGAGGTCGCCGCGGGCAACCATGACGCCGTCGAAGGCGAGGACGATGGCTTCGAGGTGTTCGACGGCCTCGGGCTTCTCGACCTTGGCGATGACGGGGACGCGGCGGCCCTCCTCGTCCATGATCTTGTGGACGAGGTTGATGTCCTCGGGGGCGCGGACGAACGACAGGGCGATCAGGTCGACGCCGAGCTTGAGGGCGAAGCGGAGGTCCTCTTCGTCCTTCTCGCTGAGGGCGGGGACGCTGACGGCGACGTTCGGCAGGCTGACGCCCTTGTTGTTGCTGACCGGGCCGCCTTCGGTGACGAGGCACTGGATGTCCTCGCCGTCGACGCCGGTCACCTCGATGGCGACCTTGCCGTCGTCGATGAGGAGCCGGTCGCCGACCTTGACCTCGTGCGGGAGCTTCTTGTAGGTGCAGCTCACCCGGTCCTTGGTGCCGAGGATCTCCTCGCTGGTGATGACGACGCGGTCGCCGGTCTCCCAGCGGTGCGGGCCGTCGGCGAACTTGCCGAGCCGGATCTTCGGGCCCTGGAGGTCGCCGAGGATGGCGACGGGCCGGTCGGCCTGCGCGGCGGCGGCGCGGACCAGCTCGTAGATCTCGCGGTGGTTCTCCAGGCTGTCGTGGCTGAAGTTCATCCGGGCCACGTTCATGCCCGCTTCGACAAGTCCGAGCATCCGCTCGGGTGACTTGGTTGCGGGGCCCATCGTGCAGACGATCTTTGCGCGGCGTGTCACGGCCATCAGGCTAGTCCTTCTCCTGGGGCGGCCCGGCGGCCGACCCCCGTCCTCGGCATGAACTGCGGGTGTCGACGGCGAGGTCAACCCGCGAGGTGTGGCGGGGTGCGCTGCGTCGTCCGCGGGCTTCAGCGACCGCCGGTTCAGCCTAGCGGTCGCCTTGCGGCGTCCGTCGGCACATGCCCCAACCCCTTTGGTTGTACGGCGTACGTGCGCCCCTGCCAGCGGAAAAGGCGTCGTGACAGTCACTGCTGTCGATCATGGGTGAGATCCCGGCCGGGCCAATCGGACGTTTCGGGCACCGGGTCGGTGGCGGTCGATTTCCGCGGCGCCCCGATCATCGACGGACGCCATTGCGGCGTGCCATTAACGCCCGTTTTGGCGGCACGTTCCGAAAGCGACCCGGAAAACGCCCGCGGCCCGCCTCCCCGGGTGGGGCGACGGGCCGCGGGAACAGGTGGATCAGACGGTCAGCGGCTGCGAGTCCGACCGGACCGGGGCGGGCAGTTCGCCGGCCGCGCCCAGGTAGTTGTGGATCGCCGACGCGGCGGCCCGGCCCTCGGCGATCGCCCAGACGATCAGCGAGGCGCCCTTGTGCATGTCGCCGGCGACGAAGACCCCTTCGGCGCCGGTCTGCCAGCCGGCGTCGGCGTCGAGGACGTTGCGCCGGTTGCGGGTGATCCCGAACTGGGCCAGCAGCGGCTGATCCTCGGTGCCCTCGAAGCCGATGGCGAGCAGCACCAGGTCGGCCGGCAGCTCGCGTTCGCTGCCGGGGGCGACGACGACGGTGCGGACGCCGTCGACGCGCTGCACCGACACGTCGGCGATGCGCACCGCGACGAGATTGCCGTCGGCGTCACCGACGAACTCCTGCACGGCGACGCCGAACACGCGGTCGCCGCCTTCCTCGTGGGCGGCGTAGTTGCGCAGGATCAGCGGCCAGGTCGGCCACGGGTCCTTGACGCCGGTGCGCACGTCGGGCGGGAGGGGGTACTGGTCGAGCTGGGTGACCGACGCGGCGCCCTGGCGGTGGGCGACGCCGAGGCAGTCGGCGCCGGTGTCGCCGCCACCGATGATGATGACGTGCTTGCCACGGGCGTCGATCGGGGTGGAGTCCTGCAGGCCCGCGACGATCCGGTTGGCCGGGACCAGGTGCTCCATGGCCAGGTGGACGCCCTTCAGGCCCCGCCCGGGGGTCTCCGGGGTGTCCCGGCCGGCCAGGGCGCCGGCGGCGAGCAGGACCGCGTCGTACCGGTCGCGCAGGTCGTCGGCGGTGATGTCGGTGCCGACGTCGACGCCCGGCTGGAACTCGACGCCCTCGGCACGCATCTGAGCGAGCCGCGCGTCGATGACGTGCTTCTCGATCTTGAAGTCGGGGATGCCGTAGCGAAGCAGGCCGCCGATGCGGTCGTCACGCTCGTAGACCGTCACGGCGTGCCCGGCCCGGGCCAGCTGCTGCGCGGCGGCGAGACCGGCCGGGCCGGACCCGACGATCGCGACCGACTTGCCGGAGGCCGCCGGCGCCGGCTGCGGGACGAGGCCCGCGCCGAACGCGTAGTTGGCGATCTCCACCTCGACCTGCTTGATCGTCACCGGGTCGTCGCCGATGCCGAGCACGCAGGCCGCCTCACACGGCGCGGGGCAGAGCCGGCCGGTGAACTCGGGGAAGTTGTTGGTGGCGTGCAGCGAGTCCGCCGCCGCCGCCCATCCACCGGTCCGGACCAGGTCGTTCCAGTCCGGGATGCGGTTGCCCAGCGGGCAGCCGTCGTGACAGAACGGGATGCCGCAGTCCATGCAGCGGGTGGCCTGGTCGCGGATGAGCTCCTCGCCCGCCGGCGGGTAGACCTCCTTGAAGTCCAGGATCCGCACCGGCACCGGGCGCCGCTTCGGCAGCTGCCGCTCGTAGCGGAGGAAACCGTTAGGGTCAGGCACTGGTAACCCCCATGACCGCCTCGTCAACGTTACGACCGGCGGCTTCGGCGGTCTTGATCAGTTCCATCACGCGCTTGTAGTCGCGCGGCACCACCGCGGTGAACCGGTCCAGCGCTGCCGTCCAGTCCTTGAGCAGGCGGCCGGCGACGGCCGAGTCGGTCTCGGCGTGGTGCTTCTCGACCAGGGTGCGCAGCACGTCGCGCTCCTCGTCGGTCAGCGGCGCGAGGTCGACCAGCTCGGGGTTGACCAGGTTCTGGTCGAGGTCGAGCACGAACGCCTTGCCGCCGCTCATGCCGGCCGCGAAGTTGCGGCCGGTGGGGCCGAGGACGACCACGACACCGCCGGTCATGTACTCGCAGCCGTGGTCGCCGACACCCTCGACGACCGTGGAGGCACCGGAGTTGCGGACCGCGAAGCGCTGCCCGACCCGGCCGCGCAGGAACACCTCGCCGCTGGTCGCGCCGTACAGGATGGTGTTGCCGGCGATGGTGTTCTCCTCCGCCGTGAACGGCGCGTCCTCGGCGGGGCGCACGATCACGCGGCCGCCGGACAGGCCCTTGGCGACGTAGTCGTTGGTGTCGCCGATGAGCCGCAGGGTGACGCCGCGCGGCAGGAAGGCGCCGAACGAGTTGCCGCCGGTGCCGCGCAGGGTGAAGGAGATGGTGTCGTCGGGCAGGCCGTTGCCGCCGTACCGGCGGCTGACCTCGCCGCCGAGCATGGCGCCGACGCTGCGCTGGTCGTTGCGGGTGGCCAGTTCGGCGCTGACCGGGTGACCCTCGGTCAGGGCCGGCTGCGCCAGCTCGATCAGCTTGTTGTCCAGGGCCAGCTCGAGGCCGTGGTCCTGAGCGACGACACCGCGGCGGGCGGCGCCCTCGGGCAGCTCCGGCACGTAGAGGACCGGGGCCAGGTCGAGGCCCTTGCCCTTCCAGTGGTCGATGGCCTCGACCACGTCGAGCACCTCGGCCCGGCCGATCGCCTCGTCGATGCTGCGGAAGCCCAGCTCGGCCAGCAGCTCGCGGACCTCCTCGGCGAGGAACATGAAGAAGTTCTCGACGAACTCGGGCTTGCCGGTGAAGCGCTCGCGCAGCACCGGGTTCTGGGTGGCGATGCCGACCGGGCAGGTGTCCAGGTGGCAGACCCGCATCATGATGCAGCCGGAGACGATCAGCGGCGCGGTGGCGAAACCGAACTCCTCGGCGCCCAGCAGCGCGGCGACGACCACGTCACGGCCGGTCTTGAGCTGGCCGTCGACCTGCACGGTGACCCGGTCGCGGAGCTTGTTGAGCAGCAGCGTCTGCTGCGCCTCGGCCAGGCCCAGCTCCCACGGGGTGCCGGCGTGCTTGAGCGAGTTCAGCGGGGACGCGCCGGTGCCGCCGTCGTGGCCGGAGATCAGGATGACGTCGGCCTTGAGCTTCGCGACACCGGCGGCGACGGTGCCGACGCCGATCTCGCTGACCAGCTTGACGTGCACCCGCGACATCGGGTTGACCATCTTGAGGTCGTGGACCAGCTGGGCCAGGTCCTCGATGGAGTAGATGTCGTGGTGCGGCGGCGGCGAGATGAGGCCGACACCGGGGGTGGCGTGCCGGGTCTTGCCGATCCACGGCCACACCTTGTTGCCGGGCAGCTGGCCGCCCTCGCCGGGCTTCGCGCCCTGCGCCATCTTGATCTGCAGGTCGTCGGCGTTGACCAGGTACTCGCTGGTGACACCGAACCGGCCGGAGGCGATCTGCTTGATCGCGGACCGGCGCTCCGGGTCGTACAGGCGCTCGACGTCCTCGCCGCCCTCGCCGGTGTTCGACTTGGCGCCGAGCCGGTTCATGGCGATCGCGAGGGTCTCGTGGGACTCCGCGGAGATGGAGCCGTAGCTCATCGCGCCGGTGGAGAACCGCTTGACGATCTCGCTGGCCGGCTCGACCTCGTCGATGGAGATGGAGGGGCGGTCCGGGTTGAACCGGAACAGGCCGCGCAGGTGCCCGGCCTGGGCGGACAGCTCGTCGACCTTGGTGGTGTAGCGCTTGAAGACGTCGTACTGCTTGCTGCGGGTGGCGTGCTGCAGCAGGAACACGGTCTCCGGGTTGAACAGGTGCAGCTCGCCCTCGCGGCGCCACTGGTACTCGCCGCCGACCTCGAGGCGGCGGTGCGCCCGCTCGGCCCGGTTCGCCGGGTACGCCTTCTCGTGCCGCGCCTTGATCTCGGCGTGGATCTCGGCCAGGCCGACGCCGCCGATCCGGCCGCTGGTGCCGGCGAAGTAGCGCTGCAGCAGCTTGTTGTCCAGGCCGACGGCCTCGAACACCTGGGCGCCGCAGTACGACGAGACGGTCGAGATGCCCATCTTCGACATGATCTTCAGGACGCCCTTGGAGAGCGCCTTGATGTAGTTGCGCACGGCCTTGCGCGGCTCGACGCCGACCAGCGCACCGGTGGCGATCAGGTCCTCGGCGGTCTCGAACGCCAGGTACGGGTTGACGGCCGCCGCGCCGAAACCGATCAGGGTGGCCGCGTGGTGCACCTCGCGGCAGTCGCCGGACTCGACGACCAGGGCCACCTGGGTACGGGTCTGCTCGCGCACCAGGTGCTGGTGCACGGCCGCGGTGAGCAGCAGCGACGGGATCGGCGCCAGGTCGGCGTTGGAGTCGCGGTCGGACAGCACGAGGATGCGCACGCCGTCCTCGATCGCCTCCGACACGTGCCGGCAGATCTGGGTGAGCCGGGCCTTGATGCCGGCCGCGCCGTCGCGCAGCGGGTACAGCCCGGAGACCCGGACGGCCTTGAAGCCGGGCAGGTCGCCGTCCTCGTCGATCGACAGGATCTTGGCGAGCTCGTCGTTGTCGATCACCGGGTAGGGCAGGACGATCTGCCGGCAGCTGGCCGGGCCCGGGTCGAGCAGGTTGCCCTCGGGGCCGATCGTCATCGCCAGGCTGGTGACCATCTCTTCCCGGATGGCGTCCAACGGCGGGTTGGTGACCTGCGCGAACAGCTGGTGGAAGTAGTCGAACAGCAGGCGCGGGCGGGTCGACAGCGGCGAGATCGGGGTGTCGGTGCCCATCGACCCGAGCGGCTCGGCGCCGCCCCGGGCCATCGGCGCCACCATGATCTTCAGTTCTTCCTCGGTGTAGCCGAAGACCTGCTGGCGGCGGGTGACCGAGTCGTGGGTGTAGATGACGTGCTCGCGGGCGGGCAGGTCGTTCAGCTCGATCAGCCCGGCGTGCAGCCATTCCGCGTACGGCTCGGCGGCGGCCAGCTCGGCCTTGATCTCGGCGTCGTGCACGATGCGCCCGGCGGTGGTGTCGACCAGGAACATGTTGCCCGGCTGGAGCCGTCCCTTGGCGATCACGTCGGCCGGGTCGACGTCGATGATGCCGGCCTCGGAGCCGAGCGCGACCAGGCCGTCGCGGGTGTGCCACCAGCGGCCGGGGCGCAGGCCGTTGCGGTCCAGCACGGCGCCGATGATCGCGCCGTCGGTGAACGCGACGGCGGCCGGGCCGTCCCACGGCTCCATCAGGCTCGCGTGGAACCGGTAGAAGGCCTTGCGGGCCGGGTCCATCTCCGGGTCGTTCTCCCACGCCTCCGGGATCATCATCAGCACCGCGTGCGGCAGGCTGCGGCCGGCCAGGTGCAGCAGCTCGAGGACCTCGTCGAAGCTGGCGGAGTCGGACGCCTCCGGCGAGTTGATCGGGAAGAGCCGCTTGATGTTGCCGGGCAGGTTCGGCGACGACAGCAGCGCCTCGCGGGCGGCCATCCAGTTCTTGTTGCCGCGGATCGTGTTGATCTCACCGTTGTGGGCGATCAGCCGGTACGGGTGGGCCAGCGGCCACGACGGGAACGTGTTCGTCGAGAACCGGGAGTGCACCAGGGCGATCGCCGAGTCGACCCGCGCGTCGACCAGGTCCGGGAAGAAGTCCGGAAGCTGCTCGGGCGTGAGCATGCCCTTGTAGGTGATGGTGCGCGAGGACAGCGACGGAAGGTACGCCGCGACGCCACGCTGCGAGGTCTCCCGCTCGGCCTGCTTGCGGATGCAGAACGCGACCCGGTCCAGTTCGAGGCCGCTCAGCTGCGCGCCGGCCGGGCCGGCGGCCGAGTCGACGAGCCGGTGCGCGGCCAGGAACACCTGGCGGATCGCGGGCCGGGCGTCCTCGGCGGTGGCGCCCAGGTCGGACGGGTCGACCGGCACGTCACGCCAGCCGAGCACCTCGCCGCCCTCGACGAGCGTGTACTTCTCGAAGACCTTGATCGCACGGGCCGCATCGTCGGGGTCCGTCGGCAGGAACACGAGGCCGGTCGCGTACGACCCGGCGGGCGGCAGCTCGAAGCCGGCGATCGCGCGGTAGTAGGCGTCCGGGACCTGGATCATGATGCCGGCGCCGTCACCGGTGTTCTGCTCGGCTCCGCGCGCGCCCCGGTGATCGAGGCGGATCAGCGCGGACAGGCCCTTGGCCACCACATCGTGGGAGCGACGGCCGTGAATGTCGGCAACAAATGCGACACCACAGGCGTCTCGCTCCGACTGAGGGTCATAAAGCCCCTGGGGGTGCGGATATGCCACCGGGCCTCCTGTCGTCACTGGTGTTTCATTCTGAGGTCGGGACGACGTCGGCCCTGCAAAGTCTCTTGAGTCTACGTTAAGAGGCTCTGATCTCCGCCAGATGCGGATTGATCACACCTGGTGCCGATCGCGCTGCGATCCGCGGACGATCTGAATAGCACAGCCGGTGCGCCGACCGGTAGTCTCGCGCGATGGCGCCAGCGGATTCCGGCCTCTTCGACCGACTCGAACGGTTCTACGACGCTATGCCCCGCCCCTGGGCGCGGACCGAGGAGATCGGATCGCTCGTTCTCTTCATCCGCGAGGGAGAGGGCTGGCCCTACTATGCCCGTCCGAGACCGGGTTCGCCCACCCCTTCGGCCGCTGAGATCACCGAGGTCCGCGCCCGGCAGCGCGACCTGGGCCTTCCCGAGACGTTCGAGTGGGTTCACGAGACCACCCCGGACCTGCTGGCGGTGGCCCGGTCGGCCGGCCTGGACGTGCTGCTCGCGCCGCTGCTGGTGCTCGACCCGGCGGCGCTCGTGCCGGACCTGCCGCTGCGCGGCGCGACCCTGCGCTACCTCGACCCGGCGGCCCCCACGTTCGCCGCCGACCTGCACGCCTCACGGACCGTCAGCCGGCTCGGGTTCGCCGCCCCGGCCTACCGGGCGCCGCTGGAGGTGGCCGAGAAGACGCTGCTCATCCAGGGTGCCGGGCCCGCCGAGCGGGACGCCGCCGAGCCGCTGTCCGCGGACGCGGTGCGTCACGCGCGGGAGATGTTCGCCGGCGGGGCGTTCCTGACGGCGGTGGCCGAGTCGCCGGACGAGGGGATCGTGGCCACCGCGACCAGCCAGCGCGACGGTGACGTGGCCGAGGTGGTCGGGGTGGCGACGCTGCCGTCGGCGCGGCGCCGCGGGTACGCCTCCCAGCTCACCGCGACGCTCAGCGGCCGGCTGGTGGCCGGCGGCACGGAGCTGGTGTTCCTTTCGGCCGGGGACGACGACGTGGCGCGGCTCTACACCCGGGTCGGGTTCCGCCGGGTGGGCACCGCCTGCATCGCCGAGCCGGCGGCGGTGCCGCTGTGACGGCACGCGGTCCGGCACGGCGTCCGCGATTGGTCACAGTTCCCACATGATGGTACGCGGTAAGGAGTCCAGGTCTCTGGGCTCCTTACCAATTCGTGGCCCCGACGCCGCCGAGCACGCCATCGGCCCACGGCTCAGCACGGTGTCGTACGGGTGAACGACGCTGTGAGATGTTCCACGCCGTAACCCCCGGCTGGTTCTCCGGGCTGTCTCACGGGCGGTGAGACAGCCCGGAGAACCAGCCGGAACCCACCGCCTCGCCCGAAAGGCGCGCAACGGCCCGGTGAGCCGCGAACCTCGCGCAGGACTCCCGGCACGGGCGAAATCGGCGGACACGATTCACGGCGTACGAAAAAGGCGGTTGAAAAAGCGGAAGGAAAACGCCCGGCCTATTCCGGAGGGGTCCAATCGGCGCCCGGATGCGCCAGCATCCGCGGGCGCATGTGATTGAGCGCGGCGTCGCGGGCCCGCAACGCGAGCCGGCCGCGGGCCTGGACCACCGCGGACATCCGCCGGTTCTGCCGGACCACCGTGGTGGTACGCGGACGGCGCAGACGGCTGTAGGCGTCCACCGCCGCGTGCAGATCGGCGCCCGGCTGCGCGGTGGCGGCCAGCGCGGACAGCGTCGCCGCGTCCTCGAACGCCAGGCAGGCGCCCTGACCCAGATGGTGCGGCATGGCGTGGGCGGCGTCCCCGATCAGCACCACAGCGCCGGAACCGCACGCGAAACCGTAGGAGCGTGGCAGCGGCCGCAGCTCCCGGACGCCCTGCGGCACCAGGTCCTCCGGGCGGGTGGCGTCCAGCAGCGCGCCGACCGGCTCGTGCCAGCCGGCGAACCAGCGCCGCAGCAGCGCCAGCTGGGTGGCGGGCGACTCGGGACGGGCCGCGCCGGCCGCGGTGGCCACCCAATACACACCGCCCCGGCCGGCGGCCCGCTCCCCCAGCGGGATCGCCACGAACCGGTAGCCGGCGCCCAGCGTCTCCCCGCCGGCACAGCGGCTCTCGTCGGCGCGTGGCAGCCGGAACGCCGGGATCACGGCCTGCCAGGCGGCGAAACCGGACCCGACGGCCACCGACTCGGGCGCCACCGAGGCCCGCACCCGGCTGTCGATGCCATCCGCGCCGACCAGTAGATCCGCCTCGATCATGGTGCGGCCGTCACCGACCGCCGGGCGTTCCCGCGGGCCGGTGCGCACCGTGGTCGCCTCGAAACCGGTGCGGACCTCCGCGTCACCGAGACCCGCGACCAGGGCGTCGTACACGTCCTCCAGGTGGGCGGCGGCCGGCGCCGGCGCCACCCCGGTGCGGGCCCGCGGCGCGACCAGCCACTGCCCGTCCGGGCGGCGGACCCCACCGTCCGGCAGCGGCGACGCGATCGCCGCCCAGCCACCGTCGGCGTCCAGCGCGTGCAGCGCCCGCAGCCCGTTGGGCCACAGCACCACAGCGGTCGGCGGGGCGGCGATCCGCTCGGCCCGTTCCAGGACCGTCACCCGCCAGCCGGACCGCGACAGCGCGCCCGCCGCGGCCAGGCCGGCCATCCCGGCGCCCACCACCACGGCTGTCCGCATCGCCCGAGGTCCCGGCGTCAGTTCTCGTCGGTCTTGTCCGGTTCGCCCACCGTGGCGGGCACCGGCTCGGTGGTGCTCTCGGCGGGCAGCACACCGGTGCGCTGGTACTCCCGGAACCGTTCCTCGCTGACCACCTGGTACGCGGTCGGCTGCCGGTTCGCCGGCGCCTTCGCCGCCGCCTCCACGTCGACCTGCGAGACGTCGTTCCCGGACTTCTCGTGCGCGGCCTCGGCGGTGTCCGGGGCGTCGGCCGGGACCACGTAGTCGCGGGGGCCGCGGACGACGGCGAAGTAGATCGCCGCGCCGAGGAACACCAGGATCGACACGTACACGTTGACCCGGACGCCGAAGAAGAGGGTCGCGGTGTCCTCGCGGAGCATCTCGATCCACAGGCGGCCGGCGGTGTAACCCATCACGTACAGCGCGAACGCGCGGCCGCGGCCGAACTTGAACTTACGGTCCAGCAGCCACACCATCGCGGCGACGCCCAGGTTCCACAGCAGCTCGTAGAGGAACGCCGGGTGGTAGAGCCCGGTCAGCGTCACCGGCTCACCGTCGACCATCTTGGCGTGGCCCTGGTTCGACGAGTCCATGTCGTGCACTTCCAGGCCCCACGGCAGGGTGGTCGGGCTGCCGTACAGCTCGTTGTTGAACCAGTTGCCGAGCCGGCCGATCGCCTGCGCCACCGGCAGCGCCGGCGCGAGGGTGTCGGCGAAGATGCTCAGCGGGAGGCCCATCTGCCGGGCCGCGATCCAGGCGCCGAGCGCGCCGCCGGCCACCGCGCCCCAGATGCCGAGGCCACCCTCCCAGATGTAGAAGGCGCGGATCGGGTCACCGCCGGAGCCGAAGTATTCCTGCGGGGAGGTGATCAGGTGGTAGATCCGGGCGCCGATGATGCCGAACGGCACCGCCCAGACCACCAGGTCCAGCGAGACCCACGGAGCCACGCCGCGGTGGCGCAGGCGCTGCTCCATCAGGAGCGTCGCGACGACCATGCCGGCGATGATGCACAGCGCGTACGCGCGGATCGGGAACCCGAGCACATGCCACACCGACTCGGTGGGACTGGGGATGGCGGCGATGTTCACGGGTGCACACGGTACAGCCGTTCAGCCATCCCGCGATGCCCGGGCACCGGCCAATCTTTCCCGGCCGGTGCCCTCTTTCGCTCAGCTCCGGACGCCCTCGGCCAGCTCGGCGCTGAGCGCGCGCAGGCTCGCCAGACCGGCCGCCCGGTCCGGGGCCTCCAGAACACTGCGGATCAGGGCGCTGCCGACGATCACACCGTCGGCGAACGCGGCCACCTCGGCGGCCTGCTCGCCGGTGCCGACCCCGAGGCCGACGCCGACCGGCAGGTCCTCATCGATCGCACGGATCCGCGCGACCAGGTCCGGGGCCTGCGAGGAGACGCTGGTACGGGCGCCGGTGACACCCATCAGCGCGGTCGCGTAGACGAAGCCGCGGCAGTTCTCCAGGGTCATCCGGATCCGCTCGTCGGTCGACGACGGCGCGACCAGGAACGTCCGGTCGATCTTGTGCCGGTCGGAGGCGGCGATCCACTCGCCCGCCTCGTCCGGGATCAGGTCCGGCGTGATCAGCCCGGTGGCGCCGGCCGCGGCCAGGTCACGGGCGAACGCGTCGACGCCGTACTTCTCGATCGGGTTCCAGTACGTCATCAGCACGACGGTGGCCCCGGCCGACGCGACCGCTTCGATGATCTTGAGGGTGTGCCGGGTGCGGACCCCGTTGGCGAGCGCGATGTCGCTCGCCTTCTGGATCACCGGGCCGTCCATCACCGGGTCCGAGTACGGCAGCTCGACCTCGATCACGTCGCAGCCGGCCTCGTGCATCGCGATCATCTGCTCGATGCTGTGGTCGACCGTCGGGAATCCGGCCGGCATGCAGCCGATCAGCACCGCGCGGTTCTCCGACTTCGCCTTGGCGAAGGTCTCCGAGATGCTCACGTGTTCTCCCCGGGGACGATCGTCTCCGCCTGGTCCAGGATCCCGAAGTACGCGCCCGCGGTGTGCACGTCCTTGTCACCGCGGCCGGACAGGTTCACCACGATCGTCGGCGTGCGGCCCAGCTCCTCGCGCAGCCGGGGCGCGATCTTCGCGGCGCCCGCGAGCGCGTGCGCGCTCTCGATCGCCGGGATGATGCCCTCGGTCCGGCACAGCAGCTGGAACGCGGCCATCGCCTCGCCGTCGGTGACCGGCTCGTACACCGCCCGGCCCGCGTCGTGCAGCCAGGCGTGCTCCGGGCCGACGCCGGGATAGTCCAGGCCCGCCGAGATCGAATGCGACTCGATGGTCTGCCCGTCGTCGTCCTGCAGTAGGTAGGTGCGGTTGCCGTGCAGCACCCCCACCGAACCGCCGGTGATCGACGCCGCGTGCCGGCCGGTCTCCACACCGTCGCCGCCGGCCTCGAACCCGTACAGCCGCACGCTCTCGTCCGGAACGAAGGCGTGGAAGATGCCGATCGCGTTCGACCCGCCGCCCACGCACGCCGCCACCGCGTCCGGCAGCCGGCCGATCTGCTCCAGGCTCTGCGCCCGGGCCTCCACGCCGATGCCGCCGACGAAGTCGCGCACCAGCTCCGGGAACGGATGCGGCCCGGCCGCGGTGCCGAGCAGGTAGTGCGTGGTGTCGACGGTGGACACCCAGTCCCGCAGCGCCTCGTTGAGAGCGTCCTTGAGGGTACGGGACCCGTTCGTCACCGGGATCACCGTCGCGCCGAGCATCCGCATCCGGGCCACGTTCAGCGCCTGCCGCTGGGTGTCGGTCTCGCCCATGTAGACCACGCACTCCAGGTCCAGCAGGGCGGCCGCGGTCGCGCTGGCCACACCGTGCTGGCCGGCGCCGGTCTCGGCGATCACCCGGGGCTTGCCCATCCGCTTGGCGAGCAGCGCCTGGCCCAGCACGTTGCGCACCTTGTGGGCGCCGGTGTGGTTCAGGTCCTCACGCTTGAGCCAGATGTCCGCGCCGAGCGCCTCGGACAGCCGGGTCGCCCGGTACAGCAGCGACGGCACGCCCGCGTAGTTGAGCAGCAGATCCTGGAACCGCGCCTGGAACTCCGGATCCGCCTTGGCCGACCGGTACGCGGCGTCCAGCTCGTCCAGGGCCTTGATCAGCGCCTCCGGGACGAACCGGCCGCCGTACCGGCCGAAGTGCCCGGCCAGATCCGGCAGCGTCTCCGCGGTCATCGGACCGGCCGCGGCGTCGCCGGGTGGTTGCCCGCGTTGACCAGCTCGGCCACCGCGTCCCGCGGCGACTTCTGGGTCACCAGGCCCTCCCCGACCAGCACCGCGTCGGCGCCGGCCGACGCGTACCGGATCAGGTCGTGCGGGCCGCGGACACCGGACTCGGCGATCTTCACGACGTTCTGCGGCAGGCCCGGCGCGATCCGCTCGAAGACCGACCGGTCCACCTCGAGGGTGCGCAGGTCGCGGGCGTTCACCCCGATCACCTTCGCGTTCGCCTCCAGTGCCCGGTCCGCCTCCTCCTCGTTGTGCACCTCGACGAGGGCGGTCATGCCCAGCGACTCGATGCGCTCCAGGAGGCCGACCAGAACGTTCTGCTCCAGCGCCGCCACGATCAGCAGCACCAGGTCGGCGCCGTGCGCGCGGGCCTCGTGGATCTGGTAGCTGGAGACCACGAAGTCCTTGCGCAGCACCGGGATCTTCACCGCGGCCCGCACCGCGGCCAGATCGTCCAGCGAACCGCCGAACCAGCGGCCCTCGGTGAGCACGCTGATGCAGCGGGCGCCACCGGCCGCGTACTCCCCGGCCAGCTCGGCCGGGTCCGGGATGTCGGCGAGCGCGCCCTTCGACGGGGAGGCCCGCTTCACCTCGGCGATGACCGCCACGCCCGGCTTGCGCAGGGCCGCGTACGCGTCGATCGCCGGCGGGGCCGCCGCCGCGAGCTCCCGGACTCTCTCGAGGGGCACCTGTGCCTGCCGCGCCGCGACGTCCTCCCGGACGCCGGCGAGGATCTCCTCGAGGACGTTCTGCTGTGCCGCTCCGCGAGCGGGACCGCCACTGCCCGCTGCCTGCTGATCGGATGTCACCTAATGACTCCCCTCTCCGGGTGTCTTCGGCCTGATGCTAGGAGGTGACAGGGTGTGACGACCTCCTGGGGGTATGGCGCGCCTCACGGAATGGACTGCGGCATAATGCCAGGCTGCCTGTCACCGATGTCTCATCCTTCACATTCGGCGATCCGCCGCGAAGCCCTGTGCAGGCTTCCTTCCCCCTTTCGGCCGATGCCATCCCTTCGTTGACGGCGGCGTCACCGTGCGGAAATAGGACTCCACCATCATGTGAGTCGGGCAGACTTGTCCCCGGTGCGTCCGCGCACCGCCAGCCAGCCGGACGATGATGCGGAGTCGACCCCATGGCCACAGACTCACACCAGCCGATGAATTTCGCCCTCGTCTCGCGGGTCCTCGTCTCCGTGGCGGCCGAGGTCGCCACCGGCGTGCAGCGCGCCGTCGTCGGCCCCGCCAACGTGCGCACCGCCCGGGAGAACGCGTGGGACGCCATGCAGGCCGACCGCGCCCGTGAGGCCGCCCGCGCGGAGACCGCCCGCGCCGTGGCCGCCATGCTCGCCGCCGGGCCCGCCCCGAGCCACCGGCTGCGGGCCGGCAAGCGGGCCAAACCGCTCGCCAGCGCCCGCTAACGGGCGGTCGGGTCCTCCCCGCGGTCCAGGGCGTCCCAGAGCGCCCGGCCGTCGGGTGTCTCGTTCACGGCCGCCGTCTCCGCGGCCGGGCGCCGCTCGTACCGTGACGACATCGCCGCCCACCGGTGGCCGTGCCGCGCCGTGACCACGCCGCCCGCCACCACCGCCGCGCCCCCGAGGACGCACGCCACCGGCCACGCCGTGCCGGCCGGGCCGGCCGCGCCCGGGTCGACGCCCGCCCGGGCCAGCACCGCGCCCACCGCGATCCCGGCACCGGACAGCGCCAGCAGCACGCCCAGCACCCGCCGGGCCACGCCCCGGGTGGCCAGCAGCGCGCCCGCGCCGGCCAGCGCCACCAGCGCCAGGCCGGTCAGCCACGGCTGCACGTCCGAGCCGGTCTGCTCGGTGCGCAGGTCGGACAGGCCGGGCCGCTGCTCCACCTGGACCGCCCAGACGCGGGTCACCGCGTACAGGGTGAGGGCCGCGCCGGCCAGGCAGGCGACGACCGCGGCGAGCCGTTGCCGGGTCATCGGGCGGCGCGCAGGGTCTCCGCGGACGCGATCGCGGCGAGCACCGCGGCGGCCTTGTTCCGGGTCTCGGTCTCCTCGGCGGCCGGGTCCGAGTCGGCCACGATGCCGGCGCCCGCCCCGACGTAGGCGACACCGTCCTTGAGCAGCGCGGTCCGGATCGCGATCGCCATGTCCATGTCGCCGGCGAAACCGAAGTAGCCGACCGTGCCGCCGTACAGGCCGCGGCGGGTCGGCTCCAGGCTCTCGATGATCTCCATGGCCCGGACCTTCGGCGCGCCGGACAGCGTCCCGGCCGGGAACGTCGCGGCCAGCGCGTCGAACGCCGACCGGTCCGCCCGCAGCCGGCCGACCACCGTCGACACGATGTGCATGACGTGGCTGTACCGCTCGATCCGGGCGAACTCCGGCACTTCCACCGAACCCGGCTCGCACACCCGGCCCAGGTCGTTGCGGCCCAGGTCGACCAGCATGACGTGCTCGGAGCGTTCCTTCGGGTCGGCCAGCAGCTCGGCGGCGAGCGCCGCGTCCTGCTCCGGGGTGGCGCCGCGCCAGCGGGTCCCGGCGATCGGGTGCAGCAGCGCGGTCCGGTTGGCGCTGACCTTCAGGTGCGCCTCCGGCGACGAGCCGACGATGTCGAAGTCGTCGAAACGCAGCAGGTACATGTACGGGCTGGGGTTGGTGGCCCGCAGCACCCGGTAGACGTCGAGGGCGTTCGCGTCGGTGGGCCGCTCGAACCGCTGCGCCACCACGATCTGGAAGCACTCGCCGGCCCGGATCGCCTCCTTGGCCTCCTCCACCGACTTCTGGTAGTCCCCGGGCAGGGTGCGGCTGACCGGCTCCCCGGCCGGCCGCCGGTCCACCAGGGACACCATCGGCGGGGTGGGCCGGGACAGGGCGGTGGTCATCGCGTCGAGCCGGCCCACCGCCTGGTGGTACGCGGCGAGCCGGGCCGCGTCGCCGGCGTCCTCGTCCAGCACCGCGTTGGCCACCAGCAGCGCCGAGCCCTCGTGGTGGTCCAGGACCACCAGGTCGGTGGCGAGCATCATCCCGAGCTCGGGCAGCCGCAGGTCGTCGGCCGAGGTGGACGGCAGCTTCTCGAACCGGCGGACCAGGTCGTAGCTGAGGTAGCCGACCATGCCCCCGGTCAGCGGCGGCAGGCTCCCGTCGGGCTCGCCGCCGGTCAGCGCCGCCACCGTCTCGCGCAGCGCCACCACCGGGTCGCCGCCGTGCGGCACCCCGGACGGCGGCGTGCCCAGCCAGGCCGCCTGCCCGTCCCGCTCGACCAGCGTCGCCGCGCTGCGCACCCCGATGAACGAGTACCGCGACCAGGCCAGGCCCTGCTCCGCCGACTCCAGCAGGAAGGTGCCCGGCCCACCGGCCAGTTTGGTGTAGACCCCGACCGGGGTCTCCCCGTCGGCCAGCACCTTGCGGGTCACCGGGACCACCCGGGTCCGGCGCGACCGCTCCAGGAAGCCGGTCTCGTCCGGGCTCACCACTCCACTGGTCACTGGCCCTCCAACAGGTCGTCGGTGAAACAGGTGTGCGTGCCGGTGTGGCAGGCCGCGCCGGTCTGCACCACGGTGACCAGCAGGGCGTCGCCGTCACAGTCCAGCGACACCTTCACCACCCGCTGGTGGTGGCCCGAGGTCGCGCCCTTCACCCAGTACTCGCCGCGGCTGCGGGACCAGTAGGTGGCCTTGCCGGTGGTCAGGGTGCGATGCAGCGCCTCGTCGTCCATCCAGGCGAGCATCAGGACGTCGCCGGTGCCGTGCTCCTGCACGACGGCCGCGACGAGGCCGTCGGGCGTGCGCTTGAGCCGGTCGGCGATCGCCGGGTCCAGGGTGGTCTCTGCTTCGGGTACGGACACGATTGACGATTGTCCCCCATCCCTCCCGCCGCCGGTGGTAGGCCCACGATCCGGTAACCGGGGGTGTGCTCGGCGGGGTACAGCGGTACCGTCGCCGGGAAGCGCGGTACGTGCCAGACTGCCCGGCTCCCGCCGCCCTCGGCGGCGGCGCGGCCTCGCGACGGGAGTGGTGAACCGAGATGGAGCCGACGTCCAGCCCCGACAACACCCGGCCCTCCCCTGGCCTGGCCCGCTTCTGGCAGGTCCGGCCGGAGCGGGAGGGCCCACCCGAGCCGCTGCCGCCACGTCCGCCCGAACCGCCGGAGACTCCCGCCGACCTGCTGGCCGGCTCCCTGCTGGGCACCTTCCGCAGCCGGCCGATCCCGCCGCTGGCGCCGATCGCCTCGGCCACCCGCCACCCGAACAGCGAGGCCGACCCGTTCGGCCTGAACCGGGCGGCGGGGCGGGTCCCGCACCAGCCCGCCACGAACCACCCGCCGGTCACCGGGCAGCACGGCGATCCTGATCACTCGGGGCCCTCGGGGGATCGGGCGGAACCCGGCCAGGACGTACAGTCCGAGGAACCGCCCGCCGGCTCCTTCGGAGGCTTCGGCCTCGGCGGAGGCGCCGGGAGATCCTTCTTCGGCGACACCGGCGCCGAGCCGGTGGACGAGAGCGGACCCGGTGAGGCTCAGGTCGGCGACGAGCCGGCCGACGAGGGGACCACCGCGGCGGACGAACCCGCGGACCCGACGCCGCGGGACGCCGGCCAGGACGAGGACGACGCCGCCGAGCCGGCGGAACCCAGCGACGAGAACGGACGTGAGGACATGAACGGACGGGCAGCGGCCCCCGGGTACGCCCAGACCGGCGAGGCCGGCCCGGACGGAGCCGGCGAGCCGGCCGAGGAGGCGCCCGGTCAGGCCCCGGCCGACTCGGCACGCCCGGCCGCGGGCTGGGCCACGGTGCCCGGCACGGCTCCGGCCACGCCCACCTCCGGGGTCCCGGTGTCGCCGGCATACCCGCCGAACCCGTACTCGGCCGCCGACTTCACCCCCGACCACCCGGCGGGCAACCTGCAGCCGGTGTCCGGGCTGCCGGAGCAGGCCGAGGAGCCCGACGACCCGGCCGCGCCGGCGCCGGTGTCGCCCGCGCAGCCCGCCACCGGGTCCGCGGCGGTGCAGATCCCGGCCACCCGCACCCCACCGGACCTGACCATCGACCAGGCGTCGGAGCAGGGCGGATACCCGGGACTGCCGGCGTCGGCCGAGGGTGGCTACGGGTTCGCGCCGTCCGGGTACAGCCTCGGGCGTACCCCGGAGGCCTTCGGTGTGGCGTCGGTCGCCACGCCGGCCGCGCCCGCCGCACCGGTGGCCACGCCGCCGGACTTCCAGGCTCTCCCGCCGGCGGCGGACCAGGCCTACACCCCGGCGGAACAGGCTTTCCCGCCCGCGGCCGAGTCGCTGACCATCGCCGTTCCGGTGGTGCGCCCGGAGCCGGCCCGCCGGTCGGCGAGCCTGGAGGACGCCGAGCCGGTCCGCCGGGCCGGCCGCCGTTCCGTCCACGAGCCGGCCCCGGCGAGCGAGCAGGCCGCCGAGGAGCTGGTGACCGGCCGCACGATCTGGGACGAGGACGCCGCCCGGCACTTCCGGGCGGCCTGGCACGAGGTGAAGGCGGAGTTCGTCGACGACCCGGAGCGGGCTCTGACCCGGGCGCACGACCTGCTCACCGACGCGGTGAACGAGCTGACCGAGGTGCTGCTGGCCGAGCGGGACGAGCTGGACCCGCTACGGGGCAACGGCGCGCCGGACACCGAGAGCATGCGGATGGCGATGCGCGGCTACCGGGAGTTCCTCGAGCGCATCCTGTCGCTGTAGATGGTGTGAGCCCTGCCACCCGCGGCACCGGGTGGCAGGGCTCGAAGACGGGATCCCGCGGCCTGACGGCGGCAGAAGGACGGCCGCGGGATCCCGTCTCGTTCTAGGCGGCGCTGCCGTCGCAGCAGCGCCGGCAGAGGATCGGGTGCAGCAGGTGCGCCAGATCGTGCCGGTCGGTGACCGGGCGGGGGAAGGCCAGGCGGGCGCTGCGGCCACCCATCCGGACCAGGAAGCCGTACCGGTCCATCCGGACCACGGTGGGCTCGTCGCCGGGGCGGGCGTTCCGGCCCAGCTGGCGGCGCACGTAATCGCTCATCTCGGCGGTGTGGTGGTCGGCCAGGTCGGCGATCAGGTCGAACTCGACGGTGCGCAGCGGGTCCGGGGTGGCCTCGGCGTAGTCGTCCGGGTCGACCTCGACGAGCTTCTCGTGACGTTCGTAACGGACCTCGGCGACGTCCATCCGGTACAGCGACTGACTCTCGCCGATGTCCAGCAGGTCACCGCAGGCGTCGGTGTCGGCGTAGTCCAGGGCGGCGGCCCGGGCGTCGTCACCCTCCAGTCTGACCGCCCACCCGGACACCCAGACGCGGCCCAGCGACGGCGACGTAGCCATGGGCGGAACATCTTTGATGTCCAGAACCAGCGCGGTGTCGTCGTTGCCGTCCTGTGGGCGAAGTGCGACGGCGAGGGTACCCTCGCTGGGCACTAGCAGGAGCACGCGTCCTTGCGCATCGGTGACGTGCCTGACCGGAATCGGTCCGGGACGGCAGGCGATGTGAGCGACGGCGGGCAGGTGGCCGGCTGTGAGCGTGCGCGCGATCTCGGCGGGACTGGGTTGCATGACGAGCACCTCCGGGCACCGGTTAGGCTTACCTAAGTTAGGCAAGGCTTACCGTAACAGGAGATCGCAGTTGAACAACTCTCGACCCAAGGCGAAGCTGTCGCGCGCCCTCGGCATCCCTCTGACGCGTAAGTGCGTCAAGTACTTCGAGCGGCGGCCGTTCCCGCCGGGCGTGCACGGCCGGGGCCGTCGCAAGGCCTCCGACTACCAGGTCCGTCTGCTGGAGAAGCAGCGGCTGCGCCACCAGTACAACATCAGCGAGGTCCAGATGCGGGCCGCGTACGACGCCGCCCACAAGGCCGAGGGCAAGACCGGCGAGACCATGGTCACGCTGCTCGAGCGCCGGCTGGACGCGACCGTCTTCCGCGCCGGTTTCACCCGGACCATCTACCAGGCCCGCCAGCTGGTCGTGCACGGTCACTTCACCGTGGACGGCAAGAAGGTGGACCGCCCGGGCTACAAGCTCAAGCCGGGTCAGGTCATCGAGGTCAAGGAGACGAGCCGGCAGAAGCCGCCGTTCCAGATCGCGGCGACCGGCACCCACATCGACGGCCCGACCGCGCCGTACCTCTCCACGGTTCTCGAGGACCTGCGCACCACGGTGATCCGTGCCCCGCAGCGTTCCGAGGTCCCGGTGATGTGCGACGAGCAGCTGGTCGTCGAGTACTACGCCCGATAAGCACCAGGCTCGTGAATCGCTGAAATGGCGGGCCTCTCGCCGCGGCTGCGGGTCACCGCAGCCGCGGCGGGCGACGCGCTCATCTCACCGGTGATCGATACCGGTCAGCGTGTCTGTTCCAACCAGCTGGCGTAGAGCTTGGCGTAGATCGAACCCTGCTCGGCGACGAGACGGGAGTGCGGGCCGCGTTGCACGACGCGGCCCGCGTCCACCACGATGACCTCGTCCGCGGCCTGCGCCGTGGACAGCCGGTGCGCGATCGCGACAGTGGTGCGGCCCCGCGTCACCAAATCCAGGGCGTGCTGCAGACGCACCTCGGTGGCCGGGTCCACGGCGCTGGTCGCCTCGTCCAGCACGAGCAGGTCGGGGTCGGCGACGTACGCCCGGACCAGCGCCACCAGCTGCCGCTCCCCCACGCTGAGCGCCTCCCCGCGCTCGCCCACCGGCGTGTCCAGCCCCGCCGGCAGACCGGCCAGCCAGTCCCCCAGCCCCAGCTCGGTGAACGCCTCCCGCAGCTGGTCGTCGGTGAGCGACGGCTCGGCGAACCGGATGTTCTCGGCGACCGTCGCGTCGAACAGGAACCCGTCCTGCGGCACCATCACCACCCGCGACCGCAGCGACGAGAACCGCACGCCGGTCAGCGGGGTCCCGGACAGCAGCACCGTGCCCTCCGCCGGGTCCATCAGGCGGGTCAGCAGTTTCGCGAACGTCGTCTTGCCGCTGCCGGTCTCGCCGACCACCGCGTACTTGCGGCGCGCGTCCAGGGTCAGGTCGACGTCGGCGAGCACCACCGGGCCGCCGGGATAGCGGAACGACACGTGGTCGAAGCGCACCGACAGCGGCCCCGCCGGCAGCGCCACCCCCCGGTCGTCGGGGTCGGCCACGTCCGGGTCCACATCGAGCACGTCCAGGATGCGCCGCCAGCCGGCGACCGCGTTCTGCGCCTCGTTGAGCTGCTCGGTGGCGATCTGCACCGGCTGGATGAACAGCGTCACCAGGAACAGGAACGCGGTCAGCCGGCCCACCGTCATGTCGCCGTCGACACCGAGCAGGGTGCCGGCCACCACCACCCCGGACAGTGCCAGCCCGGCCGAGATCTCCCCGCTGGAGAAGCTGGTCACGCTGGTGCGCATGGCCATCTGCTGAGCCTGGCGCAGCTCGTCGACGGCGGTGTCCAGGCGCCGGCCGGTGCGGCCGGCCACCCCGTACGACCGGATCACGGTGGCGCCGACCACACTCTCCGCGATCGTGCCGAGCATCGTGCCGCTGCGCTCACGGACCGTCCGGTACGCGGCGGCGAGCCGTTTCTGGAACAGCCGGATCACCCCGATCGCCGGGGCGAACGCCAGCAGCACCACCACGGTGAGCTGCCAGGAGTAGACGAACATCACCGCCGTGGAGACGATCAGCTGGCCGATCGAGAGCAGCAGCTGGATGCCGCCGGTCTGCAGGAACTGGGAGATCTGGTCCACGTCGCCGGTCACCCGGGACACCATCGAGCCGCGCCGCTCGGACTGCTGGTGCAGCATCGACAGGTCGTGGATGTGCCGGAAGGTGCGGGAGCGCAGACCGCCCAGCGCGGTCTCGCTGACGGTGAACAGGCGCCGGGTCATCAGATAGCCGCACAGGGTGGAGGCGGCGATCACCAGCAGGGTGACCGCGACCACGCCGAGCACGAACCGCGGATCCGGGCCCTGCGGGCCGTTGACGCCGTGGTCGATGGCCTGCTGCACGGCGATCGGCACGGACACCCGGCCGGCCATCTGCAGGATCGCCAGCCCGAGCGTGCCGGCCAGCCCGGTCCGCAGCTCCGGCGACAGCGACAGCCCACGCCGGATGGTGGCGACCGTCCCGACCTCGCTCACGTGTCCGCCTTCTCGTACGCCGTGACCAGTTCCCGGTACCCCGGCTGCGTCTCCATCAGCTCCGCGTGCGTCCCGGTCGCCACCACCCGGCCCTGATGCAGGTAGACCACCTCGTCGGCGAGCGCGATGCTGGCCCGCCGATAGGCCACCACCAGCAGCGACGTCCCCGCCCGCCGCAGGGCGCCCAGAATCGCCGCCTCCACCCGCGGATCCACAGCGCTGGTGGCGTCGTCGAGCACCAGCAGCCGCGGCCGGCCGGCCAGAGCCCGGGCCAGGGTGAGCCGCTGCCGCTGCCCGCCGGACAGCGACGTGCCGCGCTCTCCGACCGCGGTGTCCAGCTGCTCCGGCAGCCCTTCGATGAAACCGTCGGCCTGCGCCAGCCGCAGCGCCGACCACACCTCGTCGTCGCCGATGCCGGGCCGGTCCAGGGCGACGTTGCCGCGGACCGTGTCGTCGAACACGAACGGGATCTGCGGCACCAGCGCGGTCGCCCCGGCGAGGGCCGGCGCCGACAGGTCGGGCAGTTTCACCCGGTCCAGCGCGATCGTGCCGGAGTCGGGGTCGACCAGGCGCATCGCCAGAGCGGCCACCGTGGACTTGCCGGAGCCGGTGGCGCCGACCAGGGCCACGGTCTTGCCGGCGGGCACGGTGAACGTCACGTCGGTGAGCACCGGCGGGCCCTGCGCGTACCGGTAGCCGACCCGCTCGAAGCGCAGCTCGGCCGGGCCGTCGCCGGACAGCTCACCGGACCCGTACGCCAGATCGCCGTCGGCCGACAGCACCGCCTCGACCCGCTCCCAGCCGGCGACGCTGCGCGGCAGCTCGCCGATCACCCAGCCGATCGCCCGCACCGGGAACGCCAGCACGGTGAACAGGAACGCCACGCTGACCAGCTCGGTCACCCCGATCGCGCCGGTCTGCAGCCGCCAGGTGCCGAGCAGCAGCACGGCCAGGGTGCCGAGGCTGGGCAGGCTCTCCATCAGCGGGTCGAACACGCCGCGCAGCCGCCCCACCGCCACGAGCGCGTCCCGCAGCTCGGTGACGAACACCCCGAACCGGCGCGACTCGTCGGCCTCCCGGCCCATCGTCTTGACCACCAGGGCGCCGTCGAAGCTCTCGTGCGCCACCGCGGCGACCTTGGCCCGCATCCGCTGGGCATGGATCTGCCGCGGCGACATCCGCCGCGAGTAGAAGAAGTTCAGCGCGAACAGCGCCGGGAACAGCGCCACCCCGACCAGGGCGAGGACCCAGTCGGTGAGGAACAGCGTCACCACCGCCCCGAGGATCATCACGATCGTGCCGACCGCGAACGGCATCGGCGCGATCGGCGCGAACGTGGCCTCCACGTCGGAGCTGGCGTTGGACAGCAGGCTGCCGGTGGCGTGCCGCTGATGCCACTCCGGCGGCAGCGCGAGATAGCGGCGGGTCACCGCGCGCCTGTACCGCGCCTGCAGCCGGAACTGCATGAAACCGGCGCCCAGCCGGCGCGCGAAGATGGTCGCCACCCGCAGCGCGCTGATCCCGAGCAGGACCGCGACGGCCAGCGCGAGGCCACCGGTGGTCACGCTGCGCTCGGCGAGCGCGGGCACCACGACCCGGCCGACGATCGCCCCGACGATGTACGAGTTCGCAACGATCAACAGCCCGAAGAGGCTGCTGCCGAGTGCGCTGACGACGAACAGGCGCGGCTCCGTGCGGATCGCCCGACCGAGCACTCGCAGACCCCGTCCCAGCACGTCATTGCTGGTTCTGCTGCTCACATTCCTACCTGACTGGTAAGTATTGGTCTGCCCCTCCGACCTTACCTACCCAGCCACCTGAGTGTTTACAGTGTGGCCACGATTACACGCCTATCATCGACCGATGACCAACTTTGCCCGCGTGGAGCGTGACCTGCTCGCTGACCTGCTGCTGCGTGAGGGGCCGGACGCGCCGACGCTGTGCGCGGGCTGGACCACGCGGGATCTGGCCGCCCACATCGTGGTGCGCGAGCGGCGGCCGGACAGCGCCGCCGGGATGGTGATCAAACCCTTGTCGGGGTACGGGGAACGCGTCCGCCTGGCCCGCGCAGCGCTGCCGTACGAGGAACTGATCGCCCAGCTGCGCACCCCGCCGGTGTGGAGCCCCGTCAGCAATCCGCTGGTCGACCCGCTGGCCAACACCATGGAGATGTTCATCCACCACGAGGACGTGCGCCGCGGCGACGGCCAGTGGGAGCCCCGGGTGCTCGGCGAGGCGATGGACGCCACGCTGTGGGGCAACGTGAAACTGCTGTCCCGGGCCGCGCTGAAGCGGGTCGGCGTCACCGCCGAGATCCGGGCCACCGGGCTGTCCGCGGTGCGCAACAGTCCCGATCCGCAGGTCCGGATCGCCGGGGACGCCGGCGAGCTGGCCCTGTTCTTCTTCGGCAGGCAGCGCGCCACCCGGGTGACCGTCGACGGCGACCCGCAGGTGGCGGAGCGGCTCCGCACGGCCCGTCTCGGCCTGTAGATTGGCCCACCCATCCGGGCCGTGATTGGCTCGGCCGGGATGCCGATCGGCCCTTAGGTTCGTGCCATGACCGCACGTACCGACCTGTCCGTCGCGCAGGGCGCCGCCCTCTCCGTCGGCGCCGTCCTGGGCACCGGGCTGATCTCGCTGCCCGCGCTCGCCGCCGAGGCGGCCGGCCCGGCGTCACTGCTCGCCTGGCTCGCCCTGATCGTCCTCTCCGCGCCACTGGCCTGGACCTTCGCCGCGCTCGGGGCGCGCTACCCGGACGGCGGCGGGGTCGCCACGTACGCGCAGATGGCGTTCGGCCCGCGGGTGTCGGCGGCGGTCGGCTGGTGCTTCTACTTCGCGGTGCCGCTCGGCGCGCCGGTCGCTGTCGGCTTCACCGGCGGGTACGTGTCCGACGTGCTCGGTGGCGGGCGGGCGACCGAACTCGCCACGTTCCTCGTGATCGTCGGTACGGCGTACGTCATGAACTGGTTCGGCCTGAAGATCTCCGGCGGTGTGCAGCTGGTCCTCTCGATCTCGCTCGCGACCCTGCTGGTGGTGGTCGTGATCGCCGCGCTGCCGCACGCCCGCTGGGAGAACCTGACCCCGTTCAACCCGCACGGCTTCGCCGGGATCGGCGCGGCCGCCGCCCTGCTGGTCTGGGGTTTCGCCGGCTGGGAGGCGCTGTCGTCGCTGTCCGGCGAGTACCGGAACCCGCGCCGTGACGTGCCCCGCGCCACCGGAATCGCGGTCGCCGTCGTCGGTGTCCTCTACCTGGCGGTCGCGCTGGTCAGCGTGCTCGCCCTCGGCCCGGCGCTGGCCGGCAGCCGGGCCCCGCTCGCCGACCTGCTGGCGATCGGCCTGGGCGGCCCGGTCCGGATCGTCACCGCGGTGGTGGCGGTGGTGCTGACCTTGGGCGCGGTGAACGCCTACTTCGCCGGGGCCAGCCGGCTCGGGGTGGCGCTGGCCGCCGACGGCGCGCTGCCGGCCCGGGTGTTCGGCGCCCAGCGGCGTTCGCTGACCTTCATCTTCCTGGCCGGCATCGGCTGCGTGTTCCTGCCGCTGGACCTGCGCACCTCCGCGCTGCTGACCACCGGCTGCTTCACCCTGGTGTACGTGATCGGCACCGCCGCCGCGCTGCGCCTGCTGCCCGGCGTGTGGTCGCGGGTGGTGGCCGGTCTCGCCTTCGCCGCGGTGGTCACGCTGCTCTGGCTCACCGGGCCGCCCGCCCTGCTCAGCGTGGTGATCGCCGGCGGCGCGGTGGCCTACCGGGCGATCAGTCGTTCCAGGACGGCCAGGCCCTCCTCGATCAGCGCCGGATCGACGGCGCCGAACCCGACGACCAGTCCCCGCTGCGAGGAGGGTTCGCCGGTGTAGGCGCTCAGGTCCTCCACGGCCACCCCGGCCCGGCGGGCCCGCGCGAGGTTCTCATCTCTGAAATCACCCAACGCCGTCATGTGCAGCCCGGCGGCGCTCGGGATCACCTCCAGGCCGGGGATCCGGGCCAGGCCGGCGGCGACCCGGGCGTGCCGGTCCTGGTACGCCCGGCCGGCCCGCCGCACGTGCCGGGCGAACGTCCCCTCGTCGATGAACCGGGCCAGCGCCGCCTGCACCGCCGTCTGCCCGTGCGCGTCGGTGAGCTGCCGGGCCGCCGCCAGCGCCGGGCGCAGACCGGGCGGGGCCAGCACGAACCCGGTCCGCATCGCGGGCAGCATGCTCTTGGAGAAGGTGCCGGCGTACAGCACCCGGCCGTCCCGGTCCAGCGTGCACAGCGGCTCCAGCGGCCGGGCCGAGAACCGGAACTCGCTGTCGTAGTCGTCCTCGACGATCGCCGCCCGCCGGTCCCGGGCCCACGCCAGCAGCTCCTGACGGCGGGCCAGGCTCATCACCCGGCCCAGCGGGAACTGGTGCGACGGGGTCACGTAGACCAGCCGGGCACGGTCCGGCAGCTCGGACACGACCAGGCCCTCGGCGTCGACCGGGACGCCGGTGACCCGTACGCCCAGGGAGGTCAGCAGGCGGCGGGCCGGCGGGTAACCCGGCTCCTCCACCGCGGCCACGTCGCCGGGGCGCAGCAGCACCCGGGCGATCAGGTCGAGGGCGTGCTGGGTGCCGTTGGTCACCACCACCTCGGCGGCGGTGGCCGGCACCGACCGGGCGTACCCCAGGTAGCGGGCGATCGCGGCACGCAGCGCGGGATGGCCGGACGGTTCGGCGTACGTCCCCGGGCCGTTCGCGCCCAGCCGCAGCTCCGCGCCGACCAGCCGCCGCCACGTGTCGAACGGGAACAGCCGGGCGTCCGGGATGCCGACCCGGAAGTCGTACCGGGGCGCCGGCGCCTCGCCACTGGCCGGCTCCGGCAGGAACGTCCAGCCGGCCCGGGGCCGCAACGCGTCACCGGACGCCCGGCGGGCCGCCGGGCTCGGCGTGCCGAACGCCACGAACGTCCCCGCGCCGACCCGCGCGGCCAGGAAACCCTCGGCGGCCAGCCGCTCGTACGCCCCGGCCACGCTGCCCCGGGACACGCCCAGGTCGGCGGCGAGCGCCCGGGTCGCCGGCAGCCGGTGCCCGGACGGGATCCGGCCGTCCACGATCGCCGCCCGCAGCGCGCGGTGGACGGCGGCGGTCCGTTCCCCGCCCGGCTCCAGCTCGAGGATCAGGTCCAACGGCTGTCCAGGGTGGCCCGGTCGATGAAGGCGCCGGCGCCGACCGGGGCGGTGCACGCGTACGCCCCGGCGATCACCGCCCGGTCCAGGCAGGCGGCGTCGTCCGCCCCACCGAGCCAGGCGCTCAGGAACGCGGCAGCGAACGCGTCGCCCGCGCCGTTCGTGTCGGCGATCGGCGCGCCCGGGTCGACGGCGTCCCGGTGCGTCACGCCGTCCCGGGTGTGGAGGTCGGCGCCCTTGCCGCCGTTCGTCACCACGACCTTGGCGGCCACACCCTCGGCCAGGATCCGCTCCGCCGACCCGTCGGCCAGCTGCACCGCGCTGACGAAGACGATGTCGGCGCCGAGCGCGAAGTCGAGGTGGTGCGGGTTCGTGCCGTCCCAGTCGTGCAGGTCGGTCGAGATGGTCACGCCCGACTCGCGCAGCGACGGCAGCAGGTGCCGGGCGTAATCCATGATCGTCACGTGGGCGTGCCGGACACCGGCGGGCAGCGGGCGGTAGAACTCCTCGGGCAGGCGGTATCCGGGGACGTCGCGGCCGTCGTACAGGGAGAGCCGGCGCCCGTCCGGGCTCATCAGGTTGACCGCACGCCGCGTCCCGGCCGGGGCGGGCGCCGCCCGCAGGCGGATCCCCCATCCGCCGAACGCGGCCCGCACCCGGTCACCCAGCTCGTCGTCACCGACCGTGTCGATCACGGTGACCTGCTCGTCCAGCGCTTTCAGGGCGAGCGCCACGCACGTGCCGGTGTGTGACACGTGGTCGGTGATGGGACCCCTGGGGCGAGCCGAGTCGGCGCCGAGCACGGGGAGGTCCGCCACCGGCACGACGGTGTCGACCCCGGTGCCGCCGATCACGAGGAAAGTCATGACGGACAACGTAGTGGGGGCTGACTAGGATGGAACGACCGGCGCAGGTTGATCAGGATCTAGCCGTGGTGCCGCATGACCATTACTGTGCGGTAACACATACGTTTCGTACCCCCCGTTGATGTGGTTAAGGCGGCGCCCGATGGCTCTCGAGGTTCCCTACCGGTCGATCCCGGACATGCTGTTCCAGCGCGTGGCCAAGACCCCGGACGCGCAGGCGCTCGCCGGGCCGAACGCGACCGACACGGGGGCCGACTGGCTGACCTGGCGGCAGGTCGGCGACCGGGTCCGGGCGATCGGCGCGGGCCTGCGTGAGCTGGGCATCGGCCTGGAGGACCGGGTCGCGATCCTGTCCAACACCCGGCTCGAGTGGATCCTCGCCGACCTCGGCATCAACGTCGCCGGCGCGGCCGCCACCACGGTCTACCCGACCACCGAGCCCGAGGACACCACGTTCATCGTGTCCGACTCCGGCTCCAAGATCCTGATCGCGGAGAACGCGAAGCAGGCCCTCAAGATCTCCGGCGCGGAGACCGCGGTGACCAAGGTGGTGCTGATCGACGGCCCCGCCGACGCCGGCGCCACCCCGCCCCAGATCACCCTCGCCGACCTGGAGAAGCTCGGCGCCGACGCGCTGACCCGCAACCCGAGCCTGATCGACGACGTGGTCGCCCAGCTCGGGCCGGACAACGTCGCCACCCTGATCTACACCTCCGGCACGACCGGCCGCCCGAAGGGCGTCGAGCTGCTGCACAAGGGCTGGACCTGGGAGGGTGTCGCGCAGGAGGACCTCGGGCTGTTCTCCCCGACCGACCTGCACTACCTGTGGCTGCCGATGTCGCACGCGTTCGGCAAGACGCTGCTCTGCGGCATCCTGCACGTGGGCGTCCCGACCTATGTCGACGGCCGCGTCGATCGGCTCATCGACCTGCTCGCGGTGATCAAGCCGACGCTGATGTGCGCCCCGCCGCGCATCTACGAGAAGGTCTACAACAAGACCGTCACCAGCGGCCTCTCCGGCACCGGCCTCAAGCCGAAGATCTTCAGCTGGGCCGTCGCCACCGGCAAGAAGCGGGTCGCCTTCCAGCAGGCCGGCAAGCCGGTCCCGGCCGGCCTCGCCCTGCAGTACTCGATCGCCGAGAAGCTCGTCTTCAGCAAGCTGCAGCAGAAGCTCGGCGGCAACATCAAGGTGCTGGTCAGCGGGTCGGCCGCGCTCAGCCGGGACATCAGCGAGTTCTTCGCCGCGGCCAACCTGCCGATCCTCGAGGGCTACGGCATGACCGAGGCCTGCGCCGCCAACTTCGTCAACCGGCGCGGCAAGCTCAAGATCGGTTCGGTCGGCCAGCCGCTCGGCGACCTCGAGGTCCGCATCGACTCCGACGGCGAGGTGCTGCTGCGCGGCGCCCCCGTCATGCGCGGCTACCACAACCTCCCCGACGCCACCGCCGAGGCGTTCACCTCCGACGGCTTCCTGCGCACCGGCGACATCGGCGAACTCGACGCCGACGGCTACCTCAAGATCACCGACCGCAAGAAGGACCTGGTCAAGACGTCGGGCGGCAAGTTCATCGCCCCGTCCGCGATCGAGGGCGCGTTCAAGGCCGTCTGCCCGTACACCTCGCAGGCCGTCGTCATCGGCCAGAACCGCAACTTCGTCACCATGCTGATCGCCCTCGACGAGGAAGCGATCGTCGGCTGGGCCGCCTCCGGCCCCCTGGCGGGCAAGTCCTACGCCGAGATCGTCGCCGCCCCGGAGACGATCGCGCTGGTCGAGGGCTACATCAAGGAGCTCAACGCCAAGCTGAACCGCTGGGAGACGGTGAAGAAGTTCGCCCTCCTCCCCCGCGACCTCAGCATCGAGGCCGGCGAGGTCACCCCCTCCATGAAGATCAAGCGCCGCAGCGTCGAGTCGAACTTCGCCACGCAGATCGACGAGATGTACGCGGGCTCCCTCGCCCAGATCTGACCCTTCTGCTACTTCCGGCCCGGCCGACCGCTCGCGGTCGCCGGGCCTTCTCTTTCCCACACCCGGCTGATCCCTTACGGTCCGCGCGGCTTCCGCTTCCCACCCCGCTTGCCGTACGCCCGAAGCAGCCCCGCCGATCCCTCTCCCCCGTGGCCACCTCTCAGCCCGGCCGCGACCGAGCCACCTCTCCCCTGGCCGCCCACGCCAGATCATCGAGCCGCCGGCCCACCACCTCCAGCACCCGCCACCGAGATCACCCACCTGCCCGAACCACCTCCCCCGTAGCCCGTCACCCAAGATCCCTCAGCCGTCGTGCCGGATGCCGAACCGCCGCATCGTGCGCGAGCCAGGCGCCGATGTGTGGATCTAGGGTGTGGGCATGACGGACATCGTGCGATCGCGCGAGCAGCGCAAGGCCGACACCCTCGCCAAGCTGGCCTCGCCGGTGCTGGACGCGTGGGTGGCCACGGACGGGCCGAACCTGGTGCCGCTCACGCTCGGCTGGTTCCAGGAACGGCTGATCGTGGCCACCGACCGCGACTCCCCGACCGCCAGGTCCTTGATCACGACCGGCAAGGCCCGCATCGGCCTGGGCCCGACCCGCGACGTCGTGATGATCGACGCGGTCCTGGAGAGCCACCGCCCCGTCACCGAGGCGGCCGAGATCGGCGAGGCCTACGCCGCTCAGGCCGACTGGGACCCGCGCACGGCAGGCCCCTCGTACCTCTTCCTGATCCTGCGCCCGACCCGCATCCAGGCCTGGCGCGAGGCGAACGAGATCCCCGGCCGCACCCTGATGCGCAACGGCACCTGGCTGTAACCACCCGAGCGCCAGCCGTCGCCCAGGCCGGTCACCCGCCGGCCACAACCCGCCTGAACGACGGCCGACCACCCCAGCCGTCCCTGAAACCGCCTACCCGCCACGCATGACCGGCCTGAACGACGGCCGACCACCCGGCCGTCTCCACCGCCACCGGTAACCCGCCGCAACGACGGCTCGCGATCGGGCCCGGACCGACGGCGGGCATCCGGCTGGTTGTCAGGGCTGTCTCGGCGGCGCCGAGGCAGCCCTGACAACCAGCCGGACAACAACGTCAGGCGATGACGGTGGGGGTACGCCAGGTCGGCCGAGCGGCGTGATCAAGGTCGTGCCGAACCGAGGCCAGCCGGCGCACGGCCTCGGTCAGATCGTCGGCCGCCAGGGTGAACGGCAGCCGGACGAAACGTTCCAGGGTGCCGTCCAGACCGAACCGCGGGCCCGGGGCCAGTCGCACCCCGACGTCCTCCGCCGCGCGGGACAGGGCACTGGAGATCGGCCCGTCGAGTTCGGCCCAGAGGGTGACACCGCCGCCGGGGATCCGGAAGCGCCACTCCGGGAGCTGGTCGCGCAGGGCTTCGACCAGGGCGTCCCGCCGGAACCGGAGCTGGGCGCGGCGGGCGGCGACGATTTCCGAGGAGCTGCGGAGCAGATGTACGGCGACGAGCTGCTCCAGAACCGGGCTGGCCATGTCGACGCCGACCCGGATCGCGGCGAGGCGCTGCACGAGCGGGGCGGAGGCGCGGACCCAGCCGATCCGCAGGCCGCCCCAGTACGGTTTGCTCATCCCGCCGATCGAGGTGACCCGGGAGTGCCGGTCGAAGACGGCGACCGGTGGCGGCATCGTGGGGTCGTCCAGCGGCAGGTCCACGAACGCCTCGTCGACGATCAGCTCGGTGCCGGTGGAGTGTGCCGTGGCGACGAGGCGTTCCCGCAGCTCGGTGGGCATCAGGTGGCCGGTCGGGTTGTGGAATTCGGGGATCACGTACGCCATCCGGGGCCGGGTCTGCCGTAACGCCCCGAGCAGCATCTCGGTGTCCCAGCCGTGTTCGATGTCGAGGCCGTGGGTGCTGATCCGGGCGCGGCGGGCGGCGAGGGCGGCCAGCGCGTTGGGATAGGTCGGCGTCTCGACGAGGACCGGGGCGCCGGCCGGCACGGAGAGGCGGAGCACCAGATCGAGGGCCTGCTGGGTGCCGCTGGTGATGAGGATCTGTTCGGCGGAGGTGGGCACGCCCCGGGCGGTGTACCCGTCGGCGACGGCGGCCCTCAGTTCGGGGAGCCCGATCGGGTGATAGCCGGAGCTGCCGAGGTACCGCGGGAGGTCGTCGGCGGCGGCGCGGGCGGCGTGCACGATCTCGACCGGCGCGGCCGAGGCGGCCACTCCCAGGTCGATCATGTCGAGGTCGTCGTCGGGGGTCCACAGGCCGGACGAGGCGACGCGGTGCCCGTGCGGCAGGGTGGTCCAGCTGCCGGCGCCGCGCCGGCTGGTCAGGTGGCCGGTCTCGCGGAGCGCCCGGTAGGCGGCGGACACGGTGGTGCGGCTGATGGCGAGGGCTTCGGCGAGTTCCCGTTCGGCGGGCAGCCGGACGCCGAGGGCGAGCCTGCCGTCGGTGAGCAGACCGCGGACGGCGCCGGCCAGTGCGGCGTAGTCGGGGCTGCGCCGGCGGCCGGGCAGCGCATGCCACCGCCCCAGCAGCCGGGCCAATTGGTCTCCACGAACCGATGTCGTCATAGCCACCTCCCGAAGATTGGCACTTTAGCATCGGTGAATTGGCATGAAGAGTGACAGCATGAATCTTGTGCGCCGCGTCCCGCAGCTGTTGGCCGGGCTCGTTCTCTACGGCGTCAGCATCGCCCTCATGGTCGAATCGAATCTCGGCCTGAACCCGTGGGACGTCCTCCACCAGGGACTTTCCGAGGTGACCGGGATCAGCTTCGGCTGGATCGTGGTGCTCGTGGGCGTACCCGTGCTGCTGCTCTGGATCCCCTTGCGACAGAAACCGGGCGCCGGCACGGTGGCCAATCTGATCCTCGTGGGTGTCGCCGCGGACGCGGCGCTCGCGGTGCTGCCCGCCGGCGAGGGCCTGCCGGCGCGGGTCGGCTACCTGGTCGGCGGGATCCTGCTGAACGGGTTCGCGACCGGCCTCTACATCGGCAGCCGGATGGGACCGGGCCCACGGGACGGCCTGATGACCGGGTTGACGGCGAGGTTCCCGAAGCTGTCGGTCCGGGTGGTGCGCACCGGCATCGAGCTGACCGTGCTGGGCGCCGGTTTCCTGCTGGGTGGCACGGTCGGCGTGGGGACCATCGCCTATGCGGTGGCGATCGGTCCATTGGTGCATCTGTTCCTGCCGAAGCTGACCGTGCCGGAACCGGTCCGCAGTGATCTTCCGGACACATTCGCTTCCCGGTGACGCCACGGCACGGCATCATTGCGACATGGGGGCCGGTGACTGGAATTGGAACGACGCTTGGATCTTCGTCTCCGCGGTCATCGCCGAGCGCCTGGAGCGTGACCGGGCATTGCACGCGGCGCTGCCGGTGACCGGGGCGACCCTGGCCGACCTGCTGGCCGCCGCCGATTTCCTGCACCACAGCGTGCCGAGCCGGGAGGACCTGGAGGAGTCGGTGCGCCGCCTGGCCGGGGCCGGGCTGATCCTGGTGGAGGACGACACGATCGAGGTCGCCCCGGCCGGGGAGCAGCTCTGGCGCACCCGGCCGTTCAGCGGCCTGTCCTCGGCGGTGATGACGTTGCAGACCCAGCTCAACCGGGCCGCCGAGCCCGGTTACGCCGCGTGGGATCTGGACGAGCAGGCGTACAACGCCGCCGTCCGGGAGTACAGCCTGCGGCTCGCCGACGGGAGATAGCTCAGCGGACCGGGTTGCCGGCCGCGCGCAGGCTGTCCTTGACCTCGCCGATGGTCAGGTCACCGAAGTGGAAGACGCTGGCCGCGAGGACCGCGTCGGCGCCCGCGTCGACAGCCGGCGGGAAGTGCTCGACCGCCCCGGCGCCGCCGCTGGCGATCACCGGGATGTCGACGACCTTACGGACCGCCCGGATCAGGTCCAGGTCGAAACCGGCCTTGGTGCCGTCGGCGTCCATCGAGTTCAGCAGGATCTCGCCGGCGCCCAGCTCGGCCACCCGCGCGGCCCACTCGATCGCGTCGAGCCCGGCACTGCGGCGGCCGCCGTGGGTGGTGACCTCCCAGCCGCTCGGCTGCTCCGCCGACCGGCGCACGTCCAGCGACAGGACGAGGACCTGGTTGCCGAACCGTTCGGCGATCTCCGTGATCAGCTGAGGACGGGCGATCGCCGCCGTGTTGACGCCCACCTTGTCGGCGCCGGCGCGCAGCAGGACGTCCACATTCTCCGGGGAGCGGACGCCGCCGCCCACGGTGAGCGGGATGAACACCGTCTCGGCGGTACGCCGGACCACGTCGAGCATGGTGCCGCGGTCGTCGGAGGAGGCGGTCACGTCGAGGAAGGTCAGCTCGTCGGCGCCGGCCACGTCGTAGGCGGCGGCCAGCTCGACCGGGTCGCCCGCGTCGCGCAGGTCGACGAAGTTGACACCCTTCACCACCCGACCGGCGTCCACGTCCAGGCAGGGAATCACACGTACCGCGACCGTCATGCCTCAACCCTAGCCAGCGGTTGCGGGGTGGCGGAGCGGGCCCTGACCAGTCCCAGAAGCACGCCGCCGACGACCAGGATCCCGCCGATGACGTCGACCGTGTGCACCGGCTCGTCGAGCACCACGGCGGCCGAGGCGATGCCGAAGAACGGGACGAGCATGGAGAAGGGGGCGACGGTCGAGGCCCCGTACCGTCGCATCAGAAAGCCCCATCCGGCGAAGCCGGCGAGGGTCGAGAGCAGAGCGATGTAGAGCAGCGCCAGCACCGCCTCGGTGTCGATCGCGCGCAGGGCGGCCAGGTCGGCGGACGGTCCGTCGACGATCAGGGTGAGGATGAGCAGCGGGCCGGTGGCGAGGGCGCTGACCCAGACCATGAAGCGCAGCGTGTCCGGTGGGGACGCCTTGCGGGTGGCGATGTTGGACACGCCCCAGGCCGCGGCCGCGCCGAGCAGCAGGAGGAAGGCGGGCAGGTTCGCGGTCATCCGGGTGGCGACCAGGACGACCCCGGCGGCCGCCACGGCCAGGCCGGCGAGTTGCACCGGCCGGGGCCGTTCGCGCAGGAACAGCACCGCGAACAGCATCGTGAAGATCGCCTGGCTCTGCAGCACCAGCGAGCTGAGCCCGGCCGGCATCCCGGCTTCCATGCCGATGAAGAGCAGGCTGAACTTGACCACCCCGAGCACCAGCGCGACGGTGATCAGCCACTTCCAGGGCACCTGCGGACGGCCGATGAACAGCACGGCGGGGAAGGCGGCGAGACCGAAGCGCAGGGCGGAGAAGAGCAGCGGCGGGAAGTGCTCCAGCCCGGTGTCGATCACGACGAAGTTGACGCCCCAGACGGCCGCCACGGCGACGGCGAGGGCGAGGTCACGCGGTCTCATGCGGCCAGCCTCGCCCGACGGGACAGTTAAGCACCAGCGAAATAACCTACACCGTCGATGTAGCATCGCTACATGATCGACCTGGGCAGGCTGCGCGCCCTGCACGCCGTCGCCAGTTACGGCACCGTCCTCGCGGCCGGGCAGGCCCTGCACTGCACCCCGTCGGCGATCTCCCAGCAGCTCGCCAAACTGGAGCGGGAGACCGGCGCCACACTCGTCGAGAAGGACGGGCGGCGGCTGCGGCTCACCGAGGCCGGCCGGCTCCTCGCCGATCATGCCGAGCGGGTGCTGACCGGCATGGACGAGGCCGAGGCCGCGCTCGCCGCGCACCGGGACACGGTGACCGGGCGGCTCACCGTGTCCGCGTTCGCCACCGCCTGCCGGGCGCTCATGCCGCACGCGCTGCACAAGCTGGCCGCCGAGCATCCGTCGTTGAGCATCGGCCTGATCGAGGTCAACCCGCACGAGGGCCTGGAGTTGCTGCGGCGCGGCCATGTCGACGTGGCGGTGCTCGACGACTGGCCGGAGGTGGCGCTGCGTTACCCCGAAGGCATCTCCCGGGTCGAGCTGGGCCTCGACCACGCCGACCTGGTCGTACCCGACGACCATCATTTGTCCGGAAATATCAGACTTGAGCAAGCGCGCGGTGAACGCTGGATCGGCGTCCGCGCCGGCGACGTCTGCTACGAGTACCTGATCCGCCGCCTCCCGGGCATCGTCCCGGACTTCCAGGTGGGCGAGTTCGAGACTCAGCTGACGCTGATCGCGGCAGGGCTGGGAGTGGGGCTGATCCCCCGGCTCGCGCGCGGAGCACTGCCGGAAAAAGTTCGAATTGTCGAGGTGAATCCGACGCCAACACGGCGTGTGGTCATCGCCTGGCGCGACTCCTCAGCAGCCCGGCCCGCCATCCGGGCCGCCGAGGAGGCACTCCGTGAGGCTTGGAAGATCAACCAAGAACGGCAAGCGCTTCTCGTACGGTGAACGCGCCCGCGTACAGCGCCTTCCCCGCGATCACGCCCTCCACCCCGATCGGCTCCAGCGTCGCCAGGGCCCGCAGGTCGTCCAGGCTGGACACGCCGCCGCTGGCGATGACCGGCTTGTCGGTGGCCGCGCAGACCTCCCGCAGCAGGTCCAGGTTCGGGCCCTTGAGCGTGCCGTCCTTGGTGATGTCGGTGACGACGTACCGGGACGCGCCGGCCTTGTCCAGGCGGGCGAGGACCTCGTACAGGTCGCCGCCGTCGCGGGTCCAGCCGCGCGCCGACAGGGTCCGGCCGCGCACGTCGAGGCCGATCGCGACCCGGTCGCCGTACTCGCCGCAGATCCGGTCGCACCACTCCGGGTCCTCGAGGGCGGCGGTGCCGATGTTGACCCGCTGCGCGCCGGTGGCGAGGGCCCGGGTCAGCGACGCGTCGTCGCGGATGCCGCCGGACAGCTCCACCTTGACGTCGAGGCGGCGGACCACCTCGGCGAGCAGTTCGGCGTTCGAACCCTTGCCGAAGGCCGCGTCCAGGTCGACCAGGTGGATCCACTCGGCGCCGTCGTTCTGCCAGGCCAGCGCGGCTTCGAGCGGGTCGCCGTAGGCGGTCTCGGAACCGGCGGCGCCCTGGACGAGCCGGACGGCCTGGCCGTCGGCGACATCGACGGCGGGCAGCAGTTGCAGGGTCACGGGGATCTCCCTTAATTGCGGCGGCCGAGCACCACGACCACGAGGGCCGGCACGGCGAGCACGAGAATGGCGGTGAGGATGATGCGCAGCGCCAGGTCCGGGATCAGGGTCCAGACCGCGGCGACGGCCAGCAGCGTGACGACCACGATGCCGGTCCGCTGCCGCCGGCTGCGATGGTAGAGCCGGCCGTCCCGGCCGAATCGGGGTTTGATTCTCCTGATCAGAGCACGGCGACGGTCCCGGCGGGCGGCCTTCCGGGCGCGGGCCGTCTTCTCCCGCTCCAGGACGGCGAGCCGTTCGGCCCGCCGCCGGGCACGTTCCTTGCTCACGGCAGTGTCTTGACCCAGTTGCCGAGCAGCGCGAAACCGGCGTCCGCCGACTTCTCCGGGTGGAACTGGGCGGCGCTGAGCGGGCCGGCCTCCACCACCGCGGCGAACGGCAGGTCGTGACTCGCGGTGGTCACCTTCGCCGTGCTCAGCAGATCAAGATCTTGCGCGGCGTACGAGTGGACGAAGTAGAACCGCGCGTCCCCGCCGAGTCCCGCGAGCAGCCGGGACCCCTCCGGGACGTCCACGGTGTTCCACCCCATGTGCGGGATCCGCTCGGCGGCCAGCTTGGTGACCGAGCCGGGCAGCAGCCCGAGCCCCTTGGTCTCCACCCCGTGCTCGACCCCGGACTCGAACAGGATCTGCATGCCGACGCAGATGCCGAGCACCGGTTTCCCGGCCGCGACCCGGTCGGCGATGACCGGCCCGGCCTCCAGGGCCTCGATCCCGGCCATGCACGCCGCGTACGCCCCGACGCCCGGCACGACCAGGCCGTCCGCCTCGGCCGCCAGCGACAGATCGCTGGTCACCGTGACGTCCACCCCGGTCCGGGCGACCGCCCGCTCGGCCGACCGCAGGTTCCCCGACCCGTAGTCGAGGATCACCACGGACGTCACAGCACACCCTTGGTGGACGGCAGCGAACCGGCGTTGCGCGGGTCGATCTCGACGGCTTCGCGCAGCGCCCGGGAGAACGCCTTGAACTGGGCCTCCACCACGTGGTGGGCGTCCGGGTGGCCGCCGGGACGGCAGGCGCGCAGCACGTCCACGTGCAGGGTCACCTTGGCGGCGTGGCCGAACGCCTCGAAGATGTGCCGGGTCATGCTGGTCGCGTAGACCGGGCCGATGTACGGCGTGAGCAGCGGCTCGTCGTGCACCACGTAGGGCCGGCCGGACAGGTCGACGGCCGCCCGGACCAGCACCTCGTCCATCGGGATGGTCGCCGAGCCGTACCGCCGGATGCCCCGCTTGTCGCCGAGCGCCTGCGCGAAGGCCTCACCGAGGGCGATGGCGGTGTCCTCCATGGTGTGGTGCGAGTCGATCTCCAGGTCGCCCTCGCAGCGCACGGTGAGGTCGAACCCGCCGTGCTTGGCGAGCTGGTTGAGCATGTGGTCGTAGAAGCCGACCCCGGTGTGCAGGTCGCCCTTGCCGGTGCCGTCGAGGTCGATCTCGATCAGCACCTTGGTCTCGTTGGTCACACGGTCGATCCGTGCGGTGCGGCTCACGACAGAATCTCCTCGGCGGCGTTCAGGAATGCGGTGGTCTCGTCTTCGGTGCCGGCGGTGACCCGCAGCCAGCCGGTCAGGCCGACGTCGCGGATCAGCACCCCCCGGTCCAGGAACGCCTGCCAGGCGGTCTTCTGATCCCCGCGGGTGGCGAACAACACGAAGTTCGCGTCGCTGTCGGCGACCTGGACGCCCCGGTCGCGAAGAACGGAGACGATCCGGTCGCGCTGGACCTTGATCTGCTCGACGGTCGCCAGCAGCGCCGCGCTCTGCGACACGGCGGCCCGCGCGGCGGCCTGGGTGAGGGCACTGAGGTGGTACGGCAGGCGGACCAGCTGGACCGCGTCGACCACTGCCGGATCGGCGGCGAAATAGCCCAGCCGCCCGCCGGCGAACCCGAACGCCTTGCTCATGGTCCGGGTCACCACCAGCCTCGGGTGCCCGGGCAACAGCTCGATGGCGCTGCGGGTGCCGGTCCGGGCGTACTCGAAGTAGGCCTCGTCGACCAGCACCATGCCACGGGCCACGCCCAGCACCGCGTCGATCACCGCGGGGTCCAGGGCGGTGCCGGTCGGATTGTTCGGCGAGCACAGGAAGACCAGGTCGGGGTCGTGCCGCTGGATCTCGGCGACCGCCGCGTCGGCACGCAGGCCGAAGTCGGGGTCACGCAGCGCGCCGATCCAGCGGGTGCCGGTGCCGGCCGCGAGCAGCGGGTGCATCGAGTAGGACGGGCCGAAGCCGAGAGCCGTCCGCCCCGGGCCGCCGAACGCCTGGAGCAGCTGCTGCTGCACCTCGTTCGACCCGTTCGCGGCCCAGACCTGCCGGTGGCCGAGGCCGTGGCCCAGGTACGCGGCGAGGTCGGTGCGCAGCGCCACGGCGTCCCGGTCGGGGTAGCGGTTCAGGTTCGCCAGCTCGGCGTCGAGGGACTTGCGCATCGCCTCGATCACCGGCTCCGGGACGGCGAAGGCGTGCTCGTTGGTGTTCAGCCGGACGGCGACGTCCAGCTGCGGGGCGCCGTACGGCGTCTGCCCCCGCAGGTCGTCCCGGATCGGCAGGTCGTCGATCGTCGTCACCGGCCGAACCTCGCTGTGACAGCGTCACCGTGGGCGGGCAGATCCTCGGCGTTGGCCAGGGCCACCACGTGCCCGGCGACGTCCCGGAGGGCGTCCTCGGTGTACTCCACGATGTGGACCCCACGCAGGAACGACTGCACCGACAGGCCCGAGGAGTGCCGGGCACAGCCGGCGGTCGGCAGCACGTGGTTGGAACCGGCCGCGTAGTCACCGAGCGACACCGGCGCGAACGCGCCCACGAAGATCGCCCCGGCGTTGCGGACCCGCAGGGCCCACTCCCGAGCGTCCCGGGTCTGGATCTCCAGGTGCTCGGCGGCGTACTCGTCGACGACCCGCAGGCCCTGCTCCAGGTCGTCGACCAGCACGATGCCGGACTGCTCGCCGGTGAGCGACGTGCGGACCCGCTCCTGGTGCTTGGTGGCCGGGACCTGTTTCGCCAGCTCCACCTCGACCGCGTCGGCCAGCTCGAGCGACGGGGTCACCAGCACCGAGGCGGCCAGCGGGTCGTGCTCGGCCTGGCTGATCAGGTCGGCGGCGACGTGCCGCGGGTCGGCGGTGTCGTCGGCCAGGATGGCGATCTCCGTCGGGCCCGCCTCGGCGTCGATCCCGACCCGGCCCTGGAGCAGCCGCTTGGCGGCGGTCACCCAGATGTTGCCCGGCCCGGTGATCACGTCGACCGGCTCACAGCGGTCGCTCTCGTCGACACCGTCGGAGCCGTAGCCGAGCATGGCGATCGCCTGGGCGCCGCCGACCGCGTACACCTCGGTCACCCCGAGCAGCGCGCACGCGGCGAGCACCCGGGAGTCGGGCAGGCCGTTGTTGGCGGCCTGCGGCGGCGACGTCACGACCAGGCCCTCGACGCCGGCCTCCTGGGCGGGAACCACGTTCATCACGACGGTCGAGGGGTAGACGGCGAGGCCGCCCGGCACGTAGAGCCCGACCCGGCGCACCGGGATCCACCGCTCGGTCACCGTGCCACCGTCGACCACCTGGGTCGTCACGTCGGTGCGGCGCTGGTCGGCGTGCACCTTGCGGGTCCGCTTGATCGCCTCGAGCAGCGCGGCGCGCACCTCGGGGTCGAGCGTCTCGGCGGCCGCGGCGATCGCCTCGGCCGGCACCCGCAGGCGCTCCAGGGTGACGCCGTCGAATTTCTCGGTCGCCTCCCGGATCGCACTGAATCCATGCTCATGGACCGCCTCGACGAGCGGGCGAATCCTCTCGACGGCCACGGAGACGTCGAGCTGGGCACGGGGCAGCAGTCCGCGCGGGTCCCGGCGGGAGCCGCGCAGGTCGATCCGATTCAGCACGCCGCCCAGTCTAGGCCGCCGCCCAACCGGGTTTTTCTCCGGCGACGGCTCCGGCCCGGACCGTGGGATGTCAGAACGGCCACCACGAGCGCCGGGCCTTCCCGGACGGCGCCGAGAGCGGCGGCCGGGCGACGGCGAACGGCAGGTCGGTGATCAGGTAGACGGTCCCGCCGACCACGTTCCCCGGCGCCGGGGTCGGCACGTCGCCGGGCAGGCAGACGTCCGCCTCGAAGCCCGCGCACCGGGCCCGTACCACCGAGAACTCGCCGCCGGTCGCCGCCACGGCACGCCGCTCGGCGGCGAGCACCACCCCGTTGAACCGGGCGACCGGCTCACCGTTCTCCTGGTCGAAGGTGCCGTACGAGATGAACGACTCGGCGCCCATCCGCGGCGGCCACGGCCACCCGTTCTCCACGAAGTGGGCCGGCGGCTCCTCGCCCGGCTCCGGGGCGCTGAGCATGCTGGCGTCCGAGGCCGCGAACGCCTCCTCGTCGGCGTGCACGGTGACGTCCACGCCGAGAGCGACCACCGTGGCCCGGCCGCGCGACGGCGGGCCGCCCACGGTCAGCAGCGGCAGCTGCTCGGCGGCCGCGGCCAGCATGGTGACCTGCTCGCCGTCGTCGTCCAGCACGTCGGCGACCACCATCTCGCCGTTGACCCGGCGCACCTCGGCGAGGTTCGCGCCCGGCGTGCCGGCGAACGACGGCAGCAACTCGACCAGTTCCCGGTCGCGGATGGTGAACACCAGGCGCACCCCGGACGGGTCGGTCCAGCGGCGCACCGCGACGCCACCCGGCTCGCCGAGCGGCTCGGTGTCCGGCATGACCCGGTTGATCAGCGTGTTCAGCCCGTCCCGGTCCAGTGATCCGAGTCCCAGGCATGCGAAGTTCGACGGCACCGGGGCACGATATCGATCATGGCCGAGGCGGGGCGACCGAATACCGCCCGGCGCGGCTCCCGCGGCGGGTTGACCATGGTCTTGCGGGGACTAGGCTGAGTGCGTGAGCGATCGGCTGCCGGTCTTCCCGCTGAGTACGGTGCTCTTCCCCGGTCTGGTGCTGCCCCTGCACATCTTCGAGGAGCGTTACCGCACCCTCGTGCGTGAGCTGGTGGCCAGTTCGGCGGAGACACCGCACGAGTTCGGCGTGGTCACGCTGCGCCACGGCAGCGAGGTCGCCCCCGACCCCGGCGAGGACGGCGCTCCCCCGCAGCCGCTGGTCGCCGCCGGCGATCTCTACGACGTCGGCTGCACCGCTGAGCTGCGCCACGTCACCGAGCTTCCGGACGGCCGCTTCGACATCATGACGGTCGGCCGGCGCCGGTTCACGGTCCTCAGCGTCGAGCAGGGCGCCGAGCCGTACCTGACCGCCCGTGTCCGCTGGCTCCCCGACGAGGAGGAGCCCAGCCAGACCGCGCAGATCCTCGCGCCGCGGGTGCTGACCGCCTTCCGCACCTACCTGGAACTGCTGCGCCCCAACAGCGAGGTCCTCGACCAGGTCCCCGACGACGCGACAGTGCTGTCCCACCTGGTCGCCGCGACCGCCCAGCTGACCGTCGAGGAACGCCAGATGCTCCTCGCCATGCCGGACACCGCCAGCCGCCTGCGCGCCGAGTTGCGCCTGCTCAACCGGGAGGCGGGCCTGCTCGCCCGGGTCCGTGCGGTCCCCGTCCCGCTCTCCGACCTGGCCCGCCCCGCCAGCCCCAACTGACCCCGCCCTCGGCTTCCGGTCCGCCGTGCTTCTCTCACCCCATGCTCCGGTACGGGCCAGTAGCGTCCCGTGACTCGCGCCGGCCCCGGCAGGCGTCCCCGCACGACCGACCCGCGGGTGCGGGCCATGCATGCCCGTCCCGGTCACCCCTCCTCGGCGCGCTACGAGTCCCGCCGGTTCTGGTCGCCCACCGTCCCGCTGCCGGGCGCGGCCGTCGGATCCACCGGCGGCGGCCCTGGGAACGCCCCGGTCGGATCCACTCCCGCCGACTGCGTATGCGTCAAGCCGTCCTGCCCACCACCGGCCGCCGGCGTGTACGGCGAGCCACCCGGCGGCGTATGAGGCGGGCCGGCCGGCGGCATGTAGGGCGAGCCGGCCGGCGGCGTTTGCGACAAGCCGCCCGGCCCTCCGTCGGCAGGCGCCCCGTAGGGCGGGCCGGCCGGTGGCGCATACGGCGAGCCCGTCGGGATGTGATCCGGCGCATAGAGCGGCGGGGCGTCGTACGGCGGCGGGTAGGCGTGATTCGGCCCGTACCCCGGCTGCGCGCCCGGCAGATCCAGGTCCGGATCGTTGGACCATCCGGCCAGCAGGGTGAGCACGATCGCCGCCACGAATGCCGGCACCAGTTTCGGCCCGGCCGCCTGCACCTCCGGCGGCGCCAGGTAGGTCGCTCCGCGCGCCGCCGTCGCCATCCACTGCTCGTAGGCGCCCCGCCCGAGGAACTCCCCGGCGGCCGGCGCCACCCAGCGGCCCGCCACATAGGCGCCGACGACCACCCCGATCAGCAGGAACGGCCCGCGGTCCCGGCGCAGCGCCAGCCACGCCCCGACCGCCACGATGAGCCCGAACCCGAGCCCGAGCAGCGTGAACCAGCCATCGGCGGCGATGTACTGCTCCGGCGAGGGATCGGTGACCAGGATCCCCGACTCACCGGCGTTGACCACCGGCACGGTCGGCGCGAGCCATCCCCACAACAGGCCGAGAAGCACCCCGAGCACAGCGACCGCTGTCGCCGCCCCGAATCCGGCGGCCAGGCTGCGCCGCCACGGCCGCGCGCTCCCCTGCAGCATGAACTGCCGCCAGTCCGGCCGCACCGGCACGAACCCACCCGGCCCGGACGACACCGGCTGCCCGGCGTAACCGCCCGGTTCCGGGGCCGCGGGCGGCCCGGCCATCCCCTCCAGCGGTGGGGGTGGTCCGGCCGGCTGCTCACTCGGGTGCACGCTGCGATCCTTCCAGACCGGCCCGCGCCGTCAGGCGACGGCCGACGGGCCGAGGATCGTCTTGAGGTCGGCGCGCAGGGCCGGGGTCGCCGCGACCCTCAGCCCGCCGAGCCGCATCACCGTGGTCCGGCTGCCGTTCTGCAGGTGGACGTGCACCTCGGTGTCGCCGGGGTGGCTCACCAGGATCTCCTTGAGCTCGTCGACCAGCGGTGGCGTACACCGGGTGATCGGCATCGTCAGGGTCACCGGCTTGCTGTCCGGGTTGTGCGAGATATCCGGGATGGACATGTCCATCGCCATGATCCGGGCGGCGCCGTCACGGCGTTCGATCCGGCCCTTGACGACCACGATGGCGTCCTCGGCGATGTACTGCCCGACGAGTTCGTACGTGTTGGGGAAGAACAGCGCCTCGACCCCGCCGGCCAGGTCCTCCAGGGTGGCCGACGCCCAGGACCGGCCCTGCTTGGTGATCCGCCGCTGCACGCCGGTGAGGATGCCGGCCAGGGTGACGACCGAGCCGTCCGGGACCGAGCCCTCCTCGTTGAGCGCGGCGATGCTGGTGTCGGCCGCGTTCGCCAGCATCATCTCCAGGCCGGCGAGCGGGTGGTCGGAGACGTAGAGGCCGAGCATCTCCCGCTCGAAGGCCAGTTTGTCGCGCTTGTCCCACTCGCTCTCGCCGATCGGCGGCATGCTGACCGCTGCCGAGTTGCCGCCGCCGGCATCGTCTCCGAACGCCCCGAACAGGTCGAACTGGCCGGCCGCCTCGTTGCGCTTGACATCCGCGTACGCATCGATGGCCTCGGCGTGCACGGCGAGCAGGCCCTTGCGGCTGTGCCCCATCGAGTCGAACGCGCCCGCCTTGATCAGCGATTCGATGGTCCGCTTGTTGCAGGCCACCGCGTCGACCTTGGACAGGAAGTCGTAGAAGTCGTTGTACTCGGATTTCTCCTTGCGGCACCGGACGATCGCCTCGACCACGTTGCCGCCGACGTTGCGGACCGCGCCGAGACCGAACCGGATGTCCTTGCCGACCGGGGTGAACGGGCCGGCCGACTGGTTCACGTCCGGCGGCAGCACCTGGATGCCCATGCGGCGGCACTCGGCCAGGTACATGGCCATCTTGTCCTTGTCGTCGCCGACGCTGGTGAGCAGGCCGGCCATGTACTCCGCGGGATAGTGCGCCTTCAGGTACGCGGTCCAGAAGGACACCAGGCCGTACGCCGCGGAGTGCGCCTTGTTGAACGCGTAGCCGGCGAACGGCACCAGCACGTCCCACACGGCCTGGATCGCCTCGTCGGAGTAGCCGTGCTCCCGGCAGCCGTCCCGGAACGGCACGAACTCCTTGTCGAGGATCTCCTTCTTCTTCTTGCCCATCGCGCGGCGCAGCAGGTCGGCCTGGCCGAGGCTGTAGCCGGCGAGGATCTGCGCGGCGCGCTGCACCTGCTCCTGATAGACGATCAGGCCGTAGGTGGGCTCCAGGATCTCCCGCAGCGGCTCCTCCAGCTCCGGGTGGATCGGGGTGATCTCCTGGAGCTTGTTCTTGCGGAGCGCGTAGTTGGTGTGCGAGTCGACGCCCATCGGCCCGGGCCGGTACAGCGCCAGGACGGCGGAGATGTCCTCGAAGTTGTCCGGTTTCATCAGCCGCAGCAGCGACCGCATCGGCCCACCGTCGAGCTGGAACACGCCCAGGGTGTCGCCGCGGGACAGCAGCTCGTACGCCTTCGGGTCGTCCAGCGGCAGCGACAGCAGGTCGAGTTTCTGCCCGTGGTTGAGTTCGACGTTGCGGTTCGCGTCGTCGAGGATGGTCAGGTTGCGCAGGCCGAGGAAGTCCATCTTCAGCAGGCCGAGCGTCTCGCAGGTCGGGTAGTCGAACTGCGTGATGATCACGCCGTCGCTGGCCCGGCGCATCAGCGGGATGTGATCGATGATCGGCTCGGCGCTCATGATGACGCCGGCGGCGTGCACACCGGTCTGCCGGATCAGGCCCTCGATGCCGCGCGCGGTGTCGATGACCTTCTTCACGTCGGGGTCGGTCTCGTAGAGGCCGCGGACCTCGCCGGCCTCGTTGTACCGCTTGTCGTCCTTGTTGAAGATGCCGCCGAGGGTGATGCCCTTGCCCATGACGTCCGGCGGCATCGCCTTGGTGATCTTGTCGCCGACCGCGAAGGGATAGCCCAGCACCCGGGCCGAGTCCTTGATCGCAGCCTTCGCCTTGATCGTGCCGAACGTGGCGATCTGGGCGACCTTGTCCTCGCCCCATTTCTCGGTGACGTAGCGGATCACCTCGGCACGGCGCCGGTCGTCGAAGTCGATGTCGACGTCGGGCATCGAGACGCGCTCGGGGTTGAGGAACCGCTCGAAGATCAGGCCGTGCGGGATCGGGTCGAGGTCGGTGATGCCCATCGCGTACGCGATCAGCGAGCCCGCCGCCGAGCCACGGCCGGGGCCGACCGCGATGCCGTTGTTCTTCGCCCACTGGATGAAGTCGGCGACCACGAGGAAGTACGCCGGGAAGCCCATCGAGATGATCACGCCGAGCTCGTAGTCGGCCTGCTTGACGTGCGTCTCCGGGATGCCGTCCGGGAACCGCTTGCGCAGGCCCTCGAACGCGACGTGACGGAAGTACTCCTCCTCGGTGAACCCGTCCGGGATGGGGAACCGGGGCATCAGGTTCTTGAAGGTGAACATCCCGTCGATGTCCACCTTCTCGGCGACCAGCAGGGTGTTGCGGCAGCCGTCCTGCCACGCCTCCGAGGAGTCGACGGCACGCATCTGGTCGGCCGACTTCACGAAATAGCCGGAGCCGTCGAAGCGGAACCGGTTGGGGTCGGCCACGTTGCTGCCGGTCTGCACGCACAGCAGCACGTCGTGCGCCGCGGACTGCTCCTCGTGCACGTAGTGCGAGTCGTTGGTGACCAGCGGCGGGATGTCCAGTTTCTTGCCGATCTCCAGCAGGCCGTCACGGACCCGCTTCTCGATCGACAGGCCGTGGTCCATCAGCTCCAGGAAGTAGTGCTCCTTGCCGAGCGCCTCCTGGTACATCGCGGCGGACTTCAGCGCCTCGTCGAAGTGCCCGAGCCGCAGCCGGGTCTGCACGATGCCGGACGGGCAGCCGGTGGTGCCCATGATGCCCTCGGCGTGCTCCGCGATGATCTCGAAGTCCATGCGCGGGTACTTGCCGAGCTGGCCCTCCATGGAGCCGCGCGAGTTGAGCCGGAACAGGTTCTTCAGGCCGACCGCGTTGCGCGCCCACATGGTCATGTGGGTATACGCACCGTTACCGGAGACGTCGTCGGATTTCTGCTCCGGACGGCCCCACTTGATGCGCTTCTTGTCCAGGCGGGACTCCGGGGCGACGTACGCCTCGACGCCGATGACCGGGGTGATCCCGGCGGCTTTCGCCTGGTTGTAGAAGTCGTAGGCGCCGTGCATGTTGCCGTGGTCGGTGATCGCGGCGGCCGGCATGCCGAGCCGTTTCGCCTCCGCGAGGAGTTCCTTGATCCGGGCCGCACCGTCGAGCATCGAATACTCTGTGTGCACGTGCAGGTGCACAAACGAGTCAGACACCCGGAACCCCCTCTTCCGTTGACGGTGCCGTGCAGCCTAGCCCCGGCGTACGACAAGTTGAGATCCTCACCGGCGGCGAACCGCCGGCGCTGGACAAGAACCTACTCCGCGAAGGGCTCCAGCATCACCGACGCCGCGCGCAACCACGCCTGCCGCGTCTCCTGCTGCAGGTCCCCGTACTCGATCGAGGAACCCACCTCGAGCGCCGGGTCGTAGGGCACCACGGCGACCGCCCGGGTGCGGGTCGCGAAGTGCCGCTTGAAGTCCTCCAGCAGCGGCAGATGCCCCGGCGACGGGCAGGAGATCAACGTCACGGCGTTCGCCACCATGTCGCCCTGCCCACCCTCCTCGAGCACGTCGAGCATCCAGTCCGCGGTGAACGCGGCGTCCTCCCGCGGCACGGTGGTGATCACCAGTTGGTCGGCCGACCGCATCACGGTCTGCCAGTTCACGCTCTCCACGTTGTTGCCGGTGTCCACGCAGATCACGTCATGGGTGCGCCGGAGCAGGTCCATCACCCGGCGCACGGTGGCCTGGTCCAGCCGCTGGGCGAAGCGCGGGTTCTCCTCGCCGGCCAGCACGTCGTAGGAGCCGTCCGAGGCGTGTCGCAGGTAGGCGTCCAACTCCTGCAGCAGTTCGTCGCCGTGCAGGCTCTCGATCCGCATCAGGTCGGCCAGCAGGTGCTTTATCGTCCGCGCGTGCCGGGCGCTGCCGGCCCGCAGGCCGAGGGTGCCGCGAAGCTCGTTGTCGTCCCAGGCGAGCACGCCACGCCCGCGGACGCTGCCGATGGTCGCCGCGGCCAGCACCGTCGCGGTGGTCTTGTGCACGCCGCCCTTGGGGTTGGCGAAGGCCAGCACCCGGGGCTGGCCGAGCTTGCGGCGCATCACCGACACGGCGCGGTCCACGCCGTCCTCGGTGCGGCTCTGCCGCCACTCGATCCGGGCGGCGGCGGGCGCCGGGGAGACCGGCGCGGGCGCCCGGCCGGGCTGCGGGACGGGTGCGGGCGGCGGGGGCGCGACCGGCGGTGGGTACGCGGTGGGCTGCGGCGCGTACGCGGGGGCCGGCTGGGCGTACCCGTTGGGGGCGGCCGGCGGCGGCGTGAACCCGTTGGGCGCCGGATAGTCGCGCGCGGGCGCCGGCGGGTAGGCCCGGGCGGGCGGCGTGGCGGGCGCCGGAGACGGGGCGGACGGTGGGGGCGGCGGGGCCGCGGGCGCGGACCGCTGCGGCGGGTCGAAGAAGCTGTGCGGCTGCTCGGTCTCGCCACGGTTCTGCCAGCGCGGGTCGAGCGGGTTGATCGGCCGTTGCGGGACCGCCGGCCGCTGTGGTTCGGCGGGCCGCTCGAAGCCACCGTGCCGGCTCTGCCGCGGGTCGAGCGGGTTGACCGGGCGGCCGACCGCCGCCGATCCCCGCCCCGGCTGCTGCTGCTGTTGCTGCTGGCCCCACTGCTGCTGCGCGGGCGCCTCCGGCTGCTTCGGAGCCTCCTCCGGCTCCTCGCTGCGGCCATGCCGGGCACGGTCGAGCAGCGCCCGCCAGCGCGGGGCTGGTTCCGCAGGCCGGCCCCAGCCGGTCTCGGTCCCGTCCACGGCTCGTCCCTTCTGCGCCTACCCGGCATCTCTCACGGCGATGGTCTCGCTCGCCCCTGACAGGCTACGGAGGCAAACCCTATTCGGGCCACCGGCCGACCGCCCATCCCCCGGTCGTTCTTGATCACACGACGCTCCCGGTCGTGCCTGCGTAACCCGGCCGAACATTGTGCGAACGGAAAACTTAACGGCCGGAATCGCCGCTGGATGCTCCCGGCGAGACATCCGGCCCGGCATGAGCAGGGCTCGTGTCCGTTGCAGAGGGTACGGCAACCGCCCCCTCGGAGGGGAATACGGCGGTGGACGGCGTGACGCCTGAATCAATCGGTGAGGTAGATGTCACATCCGGCCCGATCGACGACGGTAACGGTCCCGGGACGGCTGAGGCAACGCCGGCCAGTGCGGATGGCACGACGGGGACCGGCTCCGGCGACACCACCGCGATCTCCTCGGGCAGCGGCGGCCGGAACTCGGCCCGCTCCAACTGCCCTACCTCCGGCGCCGGGTCCACCACCCGTATCCCGGGCCGGTCCGCGATCGTCCCGAGCACCGCCGGCGTGCCCCGCACCACGGCGGCGAAGACGCACGCGCATCCGGACCGGTACGCGGTGGCCTCCCCGGCGGCGATCCGCGCGGCGGTCTCGTACGCCGTCCGCAGCCGCGCCTCGTTGCGCCCGCCGCCGGTCAGCTCCCGGCTCAGCCGCAGATAGTCGGCCCGCTCCCGGTCGCGGGTCAGCGCCGCCCCGAGCATCCCCGCCGTCACGTCCCCCGGCAGCCGGTGGACCGGGATCCGGATCACCGCGGTGCGGGCGCCTGCCACCGGCGCCCGCGTGTACACCTGCGCCACCTGACTGCCCGCGAACAGCCCGGACAGGAGATCCACCGCGGTGTACTCACCGAGAGCGACGAGCGCCCAGGTGTCGCCGGTCACCGGCGCCGACGGGTCGGTGAGCCGGTCCAGCTCGTCACGCGAGGAGTGGAGGTAGCCGGCGACCGACTGACCCTCCACCACGCCGACCCGCAGCACGTCGCCGGCCTCCGGCCGGATCGGGAGCTCCGGGCCGGCCCAGAAGACCACCAGGACCAGTGCGAAGGTAGCCACCACCGCCGTTCCGGTCATGACCTGCAACCGGAGCGCGGCGCCCCCGAACCGGACGAGGACTGCCCGCATGCCATGCGCGGGGCCCACGTTGTCTCCCGAGAAGTCAGCCGGCGTCCTGGAGGACGTCCAGCGCGTATTTCAGGTCGTCAGGGTAGTCGCTGACGAACCTGACCTCCTCGTACGTCCGGGGGTGGGTGAACGCCAGCTCGCGCGCGTGCAGCCACTGCCGGTTGAGCTTGAGCCGGGTGGCCAGCGTCGGGTCGGCCCCGTAGGTGAGGTCGCCCGCGCACGGGTGCCGCATCGCCGAGAAGTGCACCCGGATCTGGTGCGTGCGCCCCGTCTCCAGCCGTACGTCCACCAGGCTCGCCGACCGGAACGCCTCGACCGTGTCGTAATGGGTGACGCTCGGCTTGCCCCCGGACATCACCGCGAACTTGTAGTCGGCGGTCGGGTGCCGGTCGATCGGCGCGTCGATGGTGCCGCGCAGCGGATCCAGGTGCCCCTGGACCACCGCGTGGTACCGCTTCTCCACCTCGCGCTCCTTGAAGGCCCGCTTCAGGAAGCTGTACGCCTGCTCGCTCTTGGCCACCACCATGATGCCGGTGGTGCCCACGTCGAGGCGGTGCACGATGCCCTGCCGCTCGGCCGCGCCGCTGGTCGCGACGTTCTGCCCCATCGCGGCCAGCCCGCTGACCACGGTCGGGCCGGTCCAGCCGGGGCTGGGGTGCGCGGCGACGCCGACCGGCTTGTCCACCACCACGATGTCGTCGTCGCTGTAGATGATGCCCATGCCGTGCACCGGCTCGGGCGTAAGCGACGGCGGCGCGGCCGGCGACGGCAGCGTCACCTCCAGCCAGGAGCCGGCCACCACCTTCTCCGACTTGGGGCGGGGCACCCCGTCGACCATCGCGTCGCCGGCCTCGACCAGCATCGCGGCCGCGGTCCGGGACAGCCCGAACAGGCGGGAGACGGCCTGGTCCAGCCGCATGCCGTGGAGTCCGTCCGGAACCGGAAGGGAACGCTGCCCGCTCACGCTGTCTCCTCCGATGACGCGTCCGCCTTTTCCTTGGTGATCCGGCTGCCGTCACGCTGCCGCCCGGTCAGCTCCAGCAGCACCGCGAGGCACACGCCGACGGTGAGGCAGCTGTCCGCGATGTTGAAAACGGCGAACTTCTCCCCGTACGGCGCGAACACGCTGATCATGTCGACCACATGGCCGTGGAACACGCCGGGCGCGCGGAACAGGCGGTCGCCCAGGTTGCCGAGCGCGCCGCCCAGCACCAGGCCCAGGGAGATCGCCCAGGGCACCGACCGCAGCCGGGTGGCCATCCAGACGATCACCCCCACCACGACGAAGGTGATCAGCGGGAACACCCAGGTGAACCCGCTGCCGAAGCTGAACGCCGCTCCGCTGTTGCGCAGCAGCGACAGGTAGATCAGGCCACCGAGGATGCGGACCGGCTCGCCGGGCTCCAGGTTCTCGGTGGACAGGTGCTTGACCCACTGGTCGACCACCACGGCGACCGCGGCGGTGGCGGCCAGGACGGCCACGGCACGGGTCGTGAACCGCGGCGCGGCCTGCTCGTCGGCGTTCAGCGTCGTTCCTCCAACTGCTTACACGAGACACAGAGGGTGGCGGAGGGGAAGGCAGCCAGCCGCTCGACCGGGATCTGGGTGCCGCACCGCTCACACCAACCGTAATTGCCCGACCCGAGCCGATCGATCGCACGTTCGACCTGTGTGATCCGCTCGAGCAGGTTGTTGGCCAGCGTGATCTCCTGCTCCCGCTCGAACGTCTTGGTGCCGGTGTCGGCCTGGTCGTCCCCGGCCGAGTCGGCGAGCCGCTCGCGCTGCAACACGGTGATCTCACTGAGCGCCTGATCGTACTCGGCCTGCAGCTCGTCGAGCCGCGCGACCAGCGCCTCGCGGATCCGAGCGGTCTCCTCGGCGCTGCGGCTGCGGTCCGTGGCCGGTGTGGCCGAGCCGGAACGGGTGTCGGTTGCCTTGGCCATCGTCGCTCCCTCGGCCGCGGCGAGCGCGGCGATCAACGGTTGCGGAACACCTCCGGCCGGCTCGCCGGGCCGCCGGTCTCGTGTCCCCTGGTCATGTCCCCGTGTCGGCTCGCGTGGGCCCACCTGCACGAACGGCGCGGCGGGAACAACTGCCGCGCACTCGGCGAGGGTGGCAAGGATACGGAACGTGAACTAGGCCGACAACCCGCCACAGACCGCAGAAGAGGCAAACCGCCGCAGAACGCTCAGGGCCGGGCCGGAAAACCGACGATACACCCCACGTGACTCTTTGATCACAGGTCGGAGTCGCCGTCACGGAGACCGGTGAGCCGCCGCTCCCACCCGCCGGCCGGGGCGGTCACCGTGAACACCTTGTCCCGGCTGGTCGCGCCGAGCCGCAGCGACACCTCGCCGGGCCGCACCCCGAGCGCGCCGGCCAAGGCCTTCCGGACCGCCTCGGTGGCCTTGCCGTCGACTGCGGGCGCACCCACCGCGATGATCAGCGCGGGGCCGTGCGGGCCCTCGTAACGGCCACCGACGCGGGTACGCCCGGCGCCCGGCCGCACCCGCACCGGCACGGAGACGCCCGCCGGACCGGCTCTCAACGCTGATGCGCCACGGCGGCGACCAGACGATCCACCGGCCGGCACAGACCGCACGGGCTGAAGCCCAGCTCGACCGCCTCGTTCGCCGGGAGCGGCTCGGTGAGCCGGCCGACGAGGTGCGGGCAGTCGGCCATGTGGTACCGCGGGCGGCCGTCGACCACCAGCACCTCGGTGTCGAACCGGGCGACCAGCACGGCGTCGGCGGGCCGCACCGACTGCGGCAGCGGCTCGTCGTCGGGATCGTCGTCGTCCGGCTCGTCGAACTCGTCGGCCTCGGCCGGCCCGGCGGTGGCCGGCCGCCACGCGTGCTCGTCGGAGTCCGGAGCCGTCGCACGGGGGGAATCCACCGTGGAGTCGGAATCGGCATAGTCTGCGGGGACCGGCTCCCGGTCGCCCAGATGGGTGGCGGCGTCCCGGGCGCCGGCCGCCCGCGCGTCGTCCGCCTCGGCCGCGGCGGCCCGCTCGTAGCTGCCGGATTCGCCTGCGGACGCCGTCGGCGCGGGGGCAGAATCGTCCGCGGAGGCCACCGGCTCGTCGAAGATCACCGGCGGCGGAGGCGGGTCGAAGTCGTCGAACTCGGGATCACGGCGGCCGGCCCGGCTCACCCGGGCGGCCGGGGCGGCGGGAGACTCAGCCGCGCGCCGTGCCGCGGCCTGTCGCAGGCCGATGACGAGCGCGACCGCGGCCAGCAGGCTGACCACGATCGACGTTATGAGAAGACTGCTCGAGCCGTTGACGATGCCCAGCGCGAGAAAAAGAACCGCGACGGGGATGAGCAGGAGAGTAGCAACGATCATGGCTCATCCTCGTCGCGGTGCGGGGGGCTGAAGTCAGCGGCCCGATTCGATGGAGTTGGTCCGGCCGCCGCTGTACGACCCGGCGAGACCGGCCGCGGCGAGACCGCCGGAGCCACCGACGGCCCGGCCGGAGTCGGCCCGGGTCAGCTCGGCCTCGAGACCCTGCCCACGACCGTCCAGGTCACGGAGCTGGCTCTCCAGGTACGCCTTGAGGCGCGTGCGGTACTCCCGCTCGAACTGCTTCAGCTCCTCGATGTGCTTCTGCAGCGCGGTCCGCTTCGCGTCCAGGCCGCCCATGGCCTCCTGGTGGCGCTGACGGGCGTCCCGCTCGAGGGCGTCGGCCTTGGCCCGCGCCTCGCGGGTGACCTCCTCGGCCTTGGAGCGGGCGTCGGAAAGCAGCTTGTCGGCCTCGCGGCGGGCGTCCGCGACGTGGTCGTCGGCGGTGCGCTGCGCCATCATCAGCACGCGCAGGGCCTGCTGCTCGCCGTCGGCAGCGGACGCGGCGGCGCCGGGACCGGGGCCCTGGGCACGCACCTGCTCCAGCTCGGCCTGCATCTGCCGGGCGGCCTGCTCGGCGGCGGTCTTGTCCCGCTGCACGCGGTCCAGCTGGGCCTTGAGCTCGTTGAGCTCGGCCGCGAGGCGGGGGTCGGCGCCGGCCGCAGCCGGAGAGCCACCCCGGCCGCCGCGCTCCACCTGCGCGCGGAGCTCGTTGTTCTCCTCGATCAGACGGGCGAGCTCGCGCTCCACCTCGTCAAGGAAGGCGTCGACCTCCTCCTCGTCATACCCCCGCTTGCCGATCGGGGGCTTCTTGAAGGCGACGTTATGAACGTCGGCCGGGGTCAGCGGCATCGAAACTCCTCGGGTCAGTCGCGGCCGCGGTTGGGGCTGCTGTCTAGCTGTATTGCGAAATCAGTCTTCTCAGTACCAGGTCCGTGAGCACGAACAGGATAACCAGCAGCACGATGGAAGCCAGGTCCAAACTCACGTTACCAATGCGCAGCGGTGGGATCACACGCCTCAACGCCTTGAGGGGTGGATCCGTGACGCTCCACACGGCTTCGAGTGCGGCCGAGGCGCCCCTGCTGGGCTGCCAGCGCCGACCGTACTGGAGTACCGCGCTCAGCACGAACCTGGTCAACAGCACCATGGTGAAGAGGTACAGCAGGATGTAGAGGATCTGGAACACGATCGACAGCACGTCAGGCGGATCCCTCGTTCGGGGTCTATCGGCAACCGGTCAACATCAACCCTGGGTGAAGAAGCCACCCTCGGCGATCTTGGCCTTGTCCTCCGCGGTGACCTGGACGTTCGCCGGAGAGAGCAGGAAGACCCGGTTGGTGACGCGCTCGATCGTACCCCGCAGGCCGAAGGCCAGACCCGCCGCGAAGTCGACCAGTCTCCGGGCGTCCGACTCATCCATCTCGGTGAGGTTGATGATGACCGGCACACCGTCCCGGAAGTGCTCGCCGATCGTCCGCGCCTCGCGGTAGGTGGTCGGGTGCAGCGTGGTGATCTGGTACCGCTGCTCCTCCTCCTGCCGCTGGATCACCGGCTGCGGGTGGACCACCGGCTGCGGCTTGAGCGCCGTGTTGTCCCGGGTGGGATAGGTCAGCGCGTTCGGCTGCTCGGCGACCGGGGACGGCCGGGTGATGGAGCGGACGCTCGCCCGATCGAGGCGCTCGCTCTCGTCCCGGTCCAGCTCCGTGCGGGCGGTGGAGAGACGCTCACGCCGGGCCCGTGGGACGGCGCGCTCCTCCTCCTCGTCCTCGTCGGCGAACTCGTCGGAGTAACGGTCGGAGGAGTATCGGTCCCGGTCACGATCACGGTCGCGATCCCGGTCACGGTCGCGCTCCCGCGACCGGTAGGAGCTCTCCCGGTAGTTGCGGTCGTCATAACCGCGGTCGTCGTCCTCCTCGACGAGGCCGAGCCAGACGCCTGCTTTACGAAAAGCGCCACCGCTCATGCCTGTCCCCCCTCTCGGGAGTCAGAAGCCCACGCCTGCTCCGGCATGAACTCGCTTCGCTCGCTCATGCCATCGCCTCCTGCCGAGAGACCATATGCCCCCACACCCCTCATGTCCGCTTTGCGACCCGCGCCCCCTGGCGTGCCGCGTCCCCCCTCACGAGCCGGTAACCCCGGTCCGATTCGGACCACCGACCCGTTGCGACGCTGCGTCGTCGGACGCGCCGGCCGCCGTGCGGTCATGCCCGCCCGGCGCGTCGCGTAAAACAACACCTGTGTAGTTTGCTGCCCGCCGCAAGGCTACCGCAGCGAGTTTCGCATCCCGAGTAAAGAAGTACCGATCCGTACGTGTGTCGCCCCGTACCGGATCGCGGCCTCCAGGTCGCCGCTCATGCCCGCCGAGACAGTGCTCGCGCCGGGATGCCGGACAGCCATCTGACCAGCCAGAACTTCCAACCGGGCGAACGCCGCGCCGGGTTCCTCGCCGAGTGGCGCGACGGCCATCACGCCGGCGAGGCGCAGACCGTCCGATGAGGCCACCGCGTCGGATACCCGCCAGAGATCATCTCCCGACACTCCGCCACGCGCCGGATCTCCGTCCAGGCTCACCTGGACGAGAACATCGATCGGGATCTCCCGGTCCGCGGCGGCCCGGCCCAGCGCCTCGGCCAGGCGCACCGAGTCGGCCGACTCGATCACGTCGGCGTACCCGGTCACCGATCGGGCCTTGTTGCGCTGCAACTGGCCGACGAAGTGCCACCGGAGCCGTACGCCCTCGGCCCGCACGGCGGCCGCCTTGGCGGACGCCTCCTGGTCGCGGTTCTCCGCGACGTCCGTGACACCGAGCCCGGCGAGCAACAGGACGTCGCTCGCCGGGTAGGTCTTGGTCACCGCGGTCAGGGTGACCGCGTCCGGCGGCCGTCCGGCCGCCAGACAGGCACGCGTGATGCGCTCCCGCACACGATCAAGGTTGGCGGCGAGCTCGGCGCGCCGTCCGGCGTCGGTCAAGGTTCAACCTTCTTGAGGGGTACGGGTGAGCCTCAGGAGCCGTTCTTCAGGAAGTCCGGCACATCCACGTCGTCGAAGAGCACCCGGCTGCGCGGCGGCGGGGTGGTCGTCACCGGCGGCGGCGGGGCGACCGGCGCGGCCGGGATCGGGGGCAGGTTGCTCCCGGTCGACGGCGCCGGGACCTTGCGGGCCGGCTCGGACGGCTTGTAGGCGGGCGCGCCCGCGTCGAAGCCGGCCGCGATCACGGTGACCCGCACCTCGTCGCCGAGGGCGTCGTCGATGACCGCGCCGAAGATGATGTTCGCGTCCGGGTGGGCCGCGTCAGTCACCAGCTGCGCCGCGTCGTTGATCTCGAACAGGCCGAGGTCCGAGCCGCCGGCGATGGAGAGCAGCACGCCGCGGGCGCCGTCCATGCTCTGCTCCAGCAGCGGGCTGGAGATCGCCTTCTCGGCGGCCTCGACCGCGCGGTTGTCGCCGCGGGCGCTGCCGATGCCCATCAGGGCGCTGCCGGCGTTGCTCATGACGCTCTTGACGTCGGCGAAGTCCAGGTTGATCAGACCCGGCGTGGTGATCAGGTCGGTGATGCCCTGCACACCGGAGAGCAGCACCTGGTCGGCCTGCCGGAACGCGTCCATCATGCTGATCCCGCGGTCGCCCAGCGCGAGCAGCCGGTCGTTCGGGATCACGATCAGGGTGTCGCACTGGTTGCGCAGCTCGTCGATGCCGGCCTCGGCCTGCACCTGACGGCGCTTGCCCTCGAAGTTGAACGGCCGGGTCACCACGCCGATGGTCAGCGCGCCCAGCTTGCGGGCGATGTTGGCGACCACGGGCGCGCCGCCGGTGCCGGTGCCGCCGCCCTCGCCACACGTCACGAAGACCATGTCGGCGCCCTTGAGCACCTCTTCGATCTCGTCCCGGTGGTCCTCGGCGGCGTTCTTGCCGACCTCGGGCTGGGCGCCGGCGCCGAGGCCGCGGGTCAGTTCCCGGCCGACGTCGAGCTTGACGTCGGCGTCGCTCATCAACAGCGCCTGGGCATCGGTGTTGATCGCGATGAACTCCACGCCCTTGAGCCCAACTTCGATCATGCGGTTGACGGCGTTCACGCCGCCACCGCCGATGCCGACGACCTTGATGACCGCGAGGTAGTTGTGCGGAGGTGTCATCGGGCTCAGCCATCCCTTCCGGGGTTGGCGGATGTCGACGGCCCCTGCGGTCCGGGAACCGCACTTCGACATCCGCATCCGTACAAGGGAGGGCGAGGAAACCCTCACCCTCTACTAGAGGTTCAGAGTTATGTCAACCACTCGAACCTCTCGAGGCAACGTATGCGGACATGCCGCCTCAGCCAAAGACCCCGGGCGGCGTGTCGCGTCCGCTAACGAGGTGAGTATCCGACTCACCCGTAACCTCGTACGCTTTTGTAGCGTTCAGAACGCTTTGTCCATTTAATCGCATGCTTATCGAATGCTCACCACCCGGGGTGCGCTGACGTCGATCTCGTCACCCTTCTCCCGGAGGAGCGCGGTGGCGACGGTGCTCTTGCGGTCGCTCTTGGTGTCGTCGCCCCAGATCACCACCCGGCCCTTGCGCAGCTCCAGGCGGATCTTCACCGGCGACTCCACCGAGACCGCCACCAGCTGCTCGCGCAGCTCGTCGGTGAGCGAACTCAGCACGGTCAGCGCCGAGCGGGTGTTCTCGTCGCGGCCACCGGGCGTGGCGAGCCGGGCCAGCGGCAGCCCGGCCGGCTGGGCGTCCACCGTGCGGAACGCCACACCATCGTCGTCGATCAGCGTGAACGCGGTCCCGGCCGGCACCGCCGCCACCGCGACCCGCTCGACCACCTCGATCACCACCGTCGACGGCCAGCTCCGGGTGACCGCCGCCCGGTCCACCGCCGGCAGGCCCCGGACCCGGTCACCGACCTCGTCCAGGTCGACCCGGGCCAGCGGCCGGTCCGGCGGCACCGCGGCGGCGGCCAGCACCTGGTCGGTAGCGAGCGACTGGGCGCCGACCACCCGGACCTCGCGGACGCCGAAGACCGCGGTCCCGTACACCACCCAGGCCACGCCGCCGGCGACCAGCAACACCGCGGCGCCGATCAGCCAGGGCATCGCGGCCCGCAGGCGCCGCTGCCGGGCCCGGGCCATGAAACGCCGGGCCGAGGACGGCACGGCGTCCGTGTCCGCCCGCACCAGCCGCCAGTTCCGCGTGCCCCCGCCCGCCACGGTGCTACCGGGCCAGGTCCGGCTGGTGGTCCGCCTCGGCGAGCGCGGCCAACAGCTCGTCGCCCATCAGCGAGATCGGCGGCGCGCCCATGGTCACCACGACGTCGCCGGGACGGCTGCGCCGGACCACCTCGGCCGGGACGTCCTCCCAGTCGGGCACGAACACCTTCTGCTCACCGGGCAGCTCGATCGCCGCGGTCAGCGCCCGGCCGCCCTCCCCCGGGCCGCGGGTCTCGCCCGGGCCGAACACCTCCATGCAGATCACCTCGTCGGCGACCCCGAGGCCGTCGGCGAGCTCGGCCTGCAGGTCCCGGGTGCGGTACACCCGGTACGGCTGGAAGACGACCAGCAGGCGGCCGTCCCCGGCCACCTCACGCAGGGTGCGGAGCGCGGCCTTCACGGAGGTGGGGTGGTACGCGTACTCGTCGTACACCCGCACGCCCGCGGCGATGCCCTTGCGCTCGAACCGCCGCCGCACCCCCGGGAACGACTCCAGCGCCTCGGTGATCTTCTCGAGTCCGATGCCCAGTTTCAGGGCGGTGAGCACGGTGGCCGCGCTGTTCAGCCCCATGTGGGTGCCGGGCAGCGCCAGCTTGAACTCGCCGAGCGGCTGCCCGCCCAGCTCCGCCTGGTAACGGACGCCGCTGGTCGACGAGGTGACGTCGAAGATCCGCAGATCCGAGCCGGCCGATTCGCCGTACGTGTAAACGGTCTTGCCCTGCGCCTTCAGCCCCGCGATCAGCTCCTCGGTGCCCGGCCCGTCCGCGCAGGTCACCACGAACCCGTCGGCCAGCCCGCCGAACTCCAGGAACCCGGCCTTCAGCGTCTCCAGGTCACCCCAGTTGTTGAGGTGGTCGCCCTCGACGTTGGTGATGATCGCGACGTGCGGCCGGTAGATCAGGAACGACCGGTCGTGCTCGTCGGCCTCGGCCACGAAGTGCGGCCCGGTGCCGTGGTGCCCGTTCGACCCGGCCGCCGACATCTCGCCGCCGATCACGAACGACGGGTCCTGCCCGGCGTGCTGCAGGATCACCGTCATGATCGAGGTGGTGGTGGTCTTGCCGTGGGTGCCGGCCACCGCGATGGTCTGCCGCCCGGTCATCGCCGCGGCGAGGGCCTCCGAGCGGTGCAGCACCCGCAGCCCGCGGCGGCGCGCCTCGACCATCTCCACGTGGTCCTTCGGGATGGCGGTCGAGTAGACCACCGTGTCCACGCCGTCCAGGTTGGACGCCTCGTGGGCCATGTGCACGGTGCCGCCGAGCGCCCGCAGCGCGGCCAGGGCCGGCCACTCCCGCAGCTCGCTGCCGGAGACCGGCACGCCCCGGGTGAGCAGGAGCCGGGCCAGGCCGGCCATGCCGACCCCGCCGATCCCGATCAGGTGCACACTGCCCAGGTCCTCGGCGGTCATCTCACCGGCCGGCGTCAGCTCCGCCGTGTTCACAGTTCCACTCCCTTGCTCAAGATCAGCTCACCGCTTCCAGTACGTACCGCAGCAGCTGCTCGTCACCGTCACGGCGCCCGTAGCCCGCGGCGGCGTGTCCCATCGCGGCGAGCCGCTGCCGGTCCCGGGCCAGCGGGATGATGTTGCGTTCGATCCAGTCCGGCGTCAGCTCGCTGTTGTCGACCAGCAGCCCGCCACCGGCCTCCACCACGGGCAGCGCGTTCCGCCGCTGCTCCTGGTTGCTGAACGGATAGGGCACGTAGATCGCGGGCATGCCGAGCGCCGTGGTCTCGGCCACCGTGATCGCACCGCCCCGGCAGAGCATCAGGTCGGCGGCAGCGTAGCCGAGCTGCATGTCCGACAGGTAGGGCACGACGACATAGGGAACCGGCAGGTCGTTCGGCACCTCGAACGGGTCGTTGCGCCCGCCCTGCACGTGCAGCACCTGGATGCCGGCGTGGGCCAGCCGCTTCGCCGCCGCGGCCACCGCCAGGTTGATCGTGCGGGCCCCGGACGAGCCACCGGAGACGAAGAGCACCGGCAGGTCCGGGCGCAGCCCGAAGTGGTAGAGCGCCTGCGGGCGCAGCGCCGGCCGGTCCATGTGGGTGATCCCGGTGCGCAGGGGCACGCCGACCAGCCGGGCGTTGCGCAGCGACTCCGCCTGCTCCAGCTGGTGCGGGAACCCGACGGCGATCCGCTTGGTGAACTTCATGCCCATCCGGTTCGCGACGCCCGGCGGCACGTTCACCTCGTGGATCACGATCGGCAGCTCACGGCGCCAGGCGGCCAGATAGGCCGGCACCGACACGTACCCGCCGAAACCGACCACGACCTCGGCCTGCACCTCGTCGATGACCTCGCCGGCCGCCGCGGCGGACCGGACCATCCGGTCCGGGGTGCGCAGCAGGTCCAGGTTCAGCGCGCGGGGCAGCTGGAACGCAGGGATGACCCGCAGGTCGTACCCGGCGGCCGGGATCAGCTGGTTCTCCATGCCCTTCGGGCTGCCCAGCGTGGTGATCCTGATCTGGGGGAAGTGGCGCCGTAGAGCGTCGGCGAAGGCGAGCAGCGGATAGATGTGACCGCCGGTGCCTCCTCCGGCGAGCACGACCGACCGCAGCGTCGGACCCATCACCGTCTCCTCTCGCCCCCCACCTTCGTGGATGCCCGATTACTCCCCGCATCCTTCGGCGCGGGCGGGCGCGGCTGCGCCGGCCGCCGCGGCGGGGGAAGCGGCGGCAGCGGGGCCCAGACTAGCCGTACCCATCGAGGCGTCGGACGGGCGTTCAGGGCTCGCGCCGCATCGGGCTCCGCACGGGCGAACGACGCCAGGATCCCGATGCCCGCCATGGTCACCACGAGGGCCGTACCACCTGCGGAGATGAACGGTAGCGGAAGACCGGTGATGGGCAGCAGCTTCACCACGCCGCCCATGTTGATGACCGCCTGGACGACCAGCCAGGTGGTGATGCCGGTGGCGGCCAGCCGGCGGAACGGGTCGGCGGACCGGCGGGCGATCCGGAACCCGGTGTACGCCATCACCGACAGCAACGCCAGCACCACGGCACAGCCCACCACGCCGAGCTCCTCGGCCACGATGGCGAAGATGAAGTCGTTGCCGGCCTCCGGGACCCAGCCCCACTTCAGCGCGCTCTCCCCCAGCCCGACACCGAACCAGCCACCCTCGAAGATCGCCGACCGGCCCTGAACGATCTGATAGCACCACTTGCCCGCCTCGCTGGAGATGTCACAGTCCTCCAGCGGCTGCAGGAACGAGGTGAGCCGCGCGAGACGGTAGTTCTCCACGCCGGCGGCACCGGAGCCGGCTCCCCGGGAGGCCGCCGCGATCAGCAGACCGACACCGGCCAGCCCCAGCACCCCGAGGGCGCCGAAGACCTTCAGCCGGACACCCGCCGCCCAGAGCAGGCCGACGATCAGGCCCAGCAGCACCAGCATGGTGCCCAGGTCGTTGTAGCCGACGAGGAGGAAGAGCAGGCCGACCACCGGGAAGAGCGGCATCGCCAGCTCTCGCCAGTGCGCCAGCGCCGGGCCCTTGCGGGCCAGCATGCCGGCGCCCCACAGCACGATGGCGAGCTTGGCCAGCTCACCCGGCTGGATGCTGACCGGTCCGAAATAGAGCCAGTTGAGGTACGCCCAGACCGGGCCGATCCGCGGCTTGTCCGGCGGACTCAGCACCCCGGCCGAGCCCAGCGCCATGAGCACCGCGAGGAAGGAGAGCAGCAGGATCGCCACGCCGAGCAGGTACTTGCCCAGGGTCCGCAGGGTCCCCGCCGGAAGCCGCTGGCAGACCCAGAACGCCACCAGACCCAGCAGCGCGTACACCGACTGGCTGCTGACCTCGGCGAACGCGTTGTCCTTCTCCGCGAACGCCTTCACCGAGGTCGCCGAGAAGACCATGGTGAGGCCGATCAGCAGCAGCAGCGAGCAGCTGGAGATCAGCAGGTAGTACGACGACAGGGGTCTGGCCAGCAGCCCGTGCACGGCGGGCAGCAGCTGCCGGCTCAGTGACGGGCGGGCCGCAGTCTGAGTACGGTCGTCCGCCATGCCCCCATCATCGTCCCGCGCTCACGCCATCGCCCTACACCGTCGATGGCGTGTCGCGTGAGCGATTGTCATGTACGCCACGCGGGCCGGCCGGTGATTCCACCGGCCGGCCCGTGGGCCCTATACGGGCAGCAGCGCGGGGTCAGAGACAGGCGGCTTCGTAGCCGTGTCAGGCAAAGCGCGCCCCGGACTCACCGGGCGGGCCCTGCTCGCCGACCGGACCCTGATCGCCGGTGGCACCCTTGTCACCGACCGGACCCTTGTCACCGACCGGACCCTGATCGCCGGTGGCACCCTTGTCACCGGTCGCACCCTTGTCACCGGCGACACCCTTGTCACCGGCGGGGCCCTTGTCACCGGTCGCACCCTTGTCACCGGTGGGTCCCTTGTCACCGGTGGGTCCCTTGTCACCGGTGCCACCCGCTGCTCCGGTGGCACCTTGCGGACCGCCCGGGCCTTCCGGACCCGCGACACCTTGCGGGCCGGCGGGGCCCGCCGCGCCGGCACTCCCCTGGGGACCGGCGGGGCCTTCGGGACCCGCGGGGCCGGCCGGTCCCGCCGGACCGGCATCACCGTCGGCGCCCTTCGGGCCGGTGGCGCCCTTCGGCCCGGCGGGACCCCTGGGGCCCTCCTCGTCCCAGGAGCGCAGCACCTCGCCGTTGCGGCAACCGGTCGCGCCGGACCCCACCCAGCGCATCTCACCGGACTTCTTGTTGACACACACTTTGATGTCGGCCGGAACCATCGGTGCCGCGGCAGCCGCCGAGGAACCGGTCGCGAAAATGATCCCCATCGCGCCGACGGACGTGAGCAGGAGGCGTGACCTCATAGGTTTCCATCCTCTGTGAGTCGCGAGTCTTCGCCGGAGGCCGATATCGGCGGGGGTGTGGGCACGCCCCGCTGCCGGTTCCTCCACGCGCAGTTCACAGCCTAAGGACGGATATATCGCTTTCCAGGTGGAATAGCAGGATGAGGCCGGTGATGCCGGAGGGGTTGCGGCTCACCGGCCACAACCCCTCCCGTGCTCGACTGCCGAACCGGTCTAGCCCATGACCGCCAGGTGGTCGCTGTAGAACAGGCCCAGGCCGATCGCGGCGCAGATGCCCGCGATGATCCAGAACCGGACCACGATGTTGACCTCGCTCCACCCGGCCAGTTCGAAGTGGTGCTGCAGCGGCGACATCCGGAAGACCCGCTTGCCGGTGGTCTTGAACGAGATGATCTGGATCACCACGGACATCGTGATGATCACGAACAGGCCGCCGATGATGACCGAGAGCAGGGTGGTCCGGGTGGCCACCGCCAGGCCGCCGATCAGGCCGCCGAGCGCGAGCGCGCCGGTGTCACCCATGAAGATCCGGGCCGGGTTGGTGTTCCACCAGAGGAAGCCGACGCAGGCCGCGGCCGCCGCGGCCGCGATCATCGCGATCTCCAGTGGATCTCGGACCTGATAACAGTGCTGGGCGGTGAGCGAACCCGGTGCGCCGGCGTAGTCGTTGTCGCCGCACCAGTGCCGGTACTGCCAGAAGCCGATCAGCGAGTAGGCGCCGAGCACCAGGATCGACGCGCCGGTGGCGAGACCGTCCAGGCCGTCGGTCAGGTTCACGCCGTTCGACATCGCCATGATCACGAAGACGAACACCATGACCGAGCCGACCTTGCCGACGTCCAGCCAGCTCACGTCCCGGATGAAGGAGATCTTCTCGCTGGCCACGGTCTGGCCGTTGGTGCTCGGGAAGTAGAGCGCGGCGATGCCGAAGCCGGTGCCGATGATCAGCTGGCCGAGCAGCTTGCCCTTGGCGCTGAGACCGTCCGAGTTGCGCTTGCGCACCTTCAGGAAGTCGTCCATGAAGCCCACCGCGCCACAGAAGACGAACACGCCGAGCAGGACCAGGGCGGTCATGGTCGGCTTCTCCTGGGCGATCTGCCGGTCCGGCAGCGTGGTCAGGGCCAGGTGCCCGGCGACGTACGCGAGAACGGTGGCGAGGATGAACGCCACGCCACCCATCGTGGGGGTGCCCCGCTTGCCCAGGTGGGTCTGCGGGCCGATGGTGCGGATCGGCTGGCCGGCCTTGAGCGCCGAGAAGACCCGGATGGCGATCGGGGTGCCGAAGAGCGAGATGAGGAAGGCGACCGCGGCCGCGACGATGACTGCCCTCACAGGGCTGAACCTCCTGTAGAACGCAGCCGGTCGGCGACGTCCCATGTGCGGTACCGGGAACCCTTGACCAGCACGACGTCGTCGGCGCGCAGGTCGGCTTGCAGAATCTCGATCGCGGCGGCCTGATCGGCGGCGAGGAGCCCCGTGCCCTGCCATCCGGCCACGCCGGCCGCGCCGTCGAGGATCGGGCCGCTCTCGGGAGCGACGGCGATCAGCCGGTCGACGCCCAGTTCGGCGGCGAGCCGGCCGACCTCGGCGTGCCCGGAGACCTCGTGCTCGCCGAGTTCGGCCATGTAGCCGAGGACGGCGGTGGTCCGCTTCCCCGCACCCATCGACGCGAGCGACCGCAGCGCGGCGGCGGCCGACGAGGGGTTGGCGTTGTAGGAGTCGTCGATGACGGTCACGCCGTCGGGACGGGTGAAGACGTCCATCCGGCGGCCGGACACGATCCCGACCTCGCCGAGCGCGGTGGCCAGTTCCTCGAAGGGCATGCCGGCGGCCAGCGCGACGGCGGCGGCGGCCAGGCTGTTGGCGACCTGGTGCTCCCCGACCACCGAGAGGCGGACATTTCCGGATTTAGGACCAGAGATCAGGGTGTACGATGCCCGGCCGTCAGCGTCCAGCGACACATCCGTAGCCACGAGATCCCCTGTGGAACCGACGAGCACCACGGACGCGGCGGTTCGCGGGGCCATCCCCGCCACCAGCGGATCGTCGGCGTTCAGGATCGCCACCCCGGACGACGGCAGCGCCTCGACCAGCTCACCCTTGGCCTGCGCGGTCCCCTCGACGGAGCCGAACTCGCCGAGGTGGGCGGACCCGATGTTGAGCACCACGCCGATCGACGGCTGGGCTATCTCGGTCAGGTACCGGATGTGGCCGATCCCCCGGGCGCCCATCTCCAGCACCAGGAACCGGGTCTCCTCGGTAGCCTGCAGCACGGTGTACGGGAATCCCAGCTCGTTGTTGAGCGATCCGGCCGGCGCCACCGTCGGCCCGAGGCGCGACAGCAGCTGGCCGATGTAGTCCTTGGTGGTGGTCTTGCCGGAGGAGCCGGTCAGCCCGACCACGGTGAGCTTGTCCAGCCGGGACACGACCACCCGGGCCAGGGCGGCGAGCGCGTCGAGGGGGTTCTCGACGACGACGCCGGGCGCCTCGGTCTCCCGGCTGCCGAGCACGGCCGCCGCACCCGCCGCGAGGGCGGCACCGGCGAAGTCGTGGCCGTCCACCTTCTCCCCGGCGAAGGCCACGAACAGGCCGCCGGGGCCGATCTTGCGGGTGTCGTACTCGACGGTGCCGGTCACCGTGATCGACGGGTCGCCGCCGACGACCCGGCCACCGGTGATCGAGGCGATCTCGCCCAGGGTCAGTGGAATCATGCGCGGGCCTCCAGTGCGGCGGCGAGCTCGATCCGGTCGTCGAACGGCAGCACCTCGCCGTTCACCTCCTGCCCCTGTTCGGCACCCTTGCCGAGCACCGCGATCACGTCACCGGGCGCCGCCAGCCGCACGGCCTCGTCGATCGCGGCGCGGCGGCCGGGCACTTCGATGACCTTCGCGCCCGCCGACGCCTCGTCTGCGCCCACGCGGATCGACGACCGTACAACGGAAGGATCTTCGGTCCTGGGGTTGTCGTCCGTGATGATCACCAGATCCGAGCCCTGCGCGGCTGCCGCACCCATCAGCGGACGTTTGCCCTGGTCCCGGTCGCCGCCGGCGCCGATGACGCAGATCAGCCGGCCCTGCCGGGCGGTCGCCAGGCCGCGCAGCGCCGCGAGCGCCGCGACGATCGCGTTGGGCTTGTGCGCGTAGTCGACCACGCCGAGGATCTCGCCGGGCGCCGCGACCTGCTCCAGCCGGCCGGGGACACCGCGGCAGGCGCCGATGCCCTCGGCCGCGGCCCGGGCGTCCACGCCCGCGGCGACCAGCAGGGCCAGCGCGAGCAGCGCGTTGGCGACGTTGTGCAGGCCGGGCAGCGCCACGCCGACCTCGACGGTCAGCCCGTCCGGGCCGTGCGCGACGAACCGCTGACCGAAATCGGACGGCTGCACGTCGGAGGCCCACCAGGTCGCCGCGGTGTCCCCGGCGGCCGAGTAGGTGACCGTGGCCGGGGTGCGCAGCGGCACGAGCGCGGGATCGTCGTGGTTCAGCACGGCGGCGTCGGCGCGGCCGTCGAAGAGCCGGGCCTTGGCCGCGAAGTAGTCCTCGGTGGTCGGGTGGAAGTCCAGGTGGTCCTGGCCGAAGTTGGTGTAGCCGGCGGCGGCGAACCGGATCCCGTCGGCCCGGCCCATCACCAGCGCGTGGCTGGAGACCTCCATGACCACCGCCTGGACGCCGCGCTCGACCCCGGCGGCGAGGATCGCCTGCAGGTCGGTGGCCTCCGGGGTGGTGCGCACGCTCTTGACCACCAGCTCGCCGAGCCGGGTCTCCACCGTGCCGACCAGGCCGGTGACCCGGCCGGCGGCTCGCAGGCCGGCCTCCACCAGGTACGACGTCGAGGTCTTCCCGGCCGTCCCGGTGATGCCGATCATGGTGAGCCGCCGGGACGGCTCCCCGTAGATCGCCGCCGCCGCCGCGCCGAGCACCGCCCGCGGATCGTCGGCCACCAGCACGGGCAGGCCCGCGGCCTCGGCGGCGGCACGACCGGCCGGATCGGTCAGGACGGCTGCCGCTCCGGAGCGGGCGGCGTCCGCGACGAACTCTGCGCCGTGCCGGTTGGCGCCGGGCAGGGCCGCGTAGAGATCACCCGGACGAACCTCTCGGCTGCTGTGCGTGACACCGGTGACCGGGACGTCACCGCCGGTCAGCGCTGCCGGTAACAGTTCCGCGAGCCGCGACGTGAGGCGCGGTTCGACGGTCTCGGGACGTGGAATGCCGGACACGGCGTCAGACCCTACCCCGTACCCCGGGGCCCGTTGTCAACGCCATGCGACCCGGGTCATTCCTTGATCGTGAAGTTCGGCGACTTGCTACCGGACGGTGGCACCCCGTCACCGGCAAGGGCGTGGAACATCATCTGGCTGAACGCCGGAGCCGCCACGTCGCCGCCGCCGCCGCTGCTGACGTCCATCGACACGGCGATCACGAACCGCGGGTTCTCGGCCGGCGCCATGCCGATGAACGAACTCGCGTTGTGGCTGGTGTACTCGCCGTCGATGAGCATCTTGCCGGTGCCGGTCTTGCCCGCCACCCGGTATCCCTCGACCCGGGCGGCCCGGCCGGTGCCGTCCTTGACGCTGACCACGGCCTCCATCATCAGCCGCAGCTCACGGGCCACCTCGGCGTCGAGCACCCGGTGCGTCTCCGGCGCGGCGGCCGGGGTCTCCTTCTCGTCCTCACCGGAGATCGTCGACTTGATCAGGTGCGGCTGGATGTAGACGCCGTCGTTGGCGATCGCGGCGTACGCGGCGGCCATCTGGACCAGGGTGGCGTCGACGCTGTGCCCGATCGGCACCGAGCCGTACGACGAGCCGCTCCAGTCTCCCGGGGCCAGCAGCTTGCCCTCGGCCTCGCCCGGCATGCCCTCGCCGGTGGCCTTGCCGAGCCCGAACTTCTGCTGGTACTCGTGCACCTTCTCCTTGCCGAGCCGGTCGGCGAGCAGGATCGTGCCGACGTTCGACGAGTAGGCGAGCAGCCCCGGCAGGGTCACTTTGGTGCCCGACTCGAACTGGTGATGGTCCTTGAAGGTGGTGTCGCCCTTCTTGATCGCCGGGCCGACCGTCACCGTGCCGGAGGGCTTGACCAGACCCTCCTGCAGCGCGGCGCCGAAGATGAACGCCTTGTGCGTCGACCCCGGGTCGGTGACGACGCTGCTCGCCACGTCGATCCGGTCCCGCGGCTGGGACTTCTCCGGGTCCGCCGCGTTGTAGGTCGGGTAACTCGCCTGGGACAGCACCTCGCCGGTCTTGACGTCCAGCACGACAGCGGCGCCGACGGTGGCGTTGCGCGACCGGCCCGCCTCGTTGAGGATCCGCTGCACCTGGAACTGCAGGTCCTGATTGATGGTGAGCTTCAGCGAGTCGCCGGGCTGGGCGGCGGTCTCGTGCTGGTACCCGCCGGGGATCGGCGCGTCCATCCCGCTCGTACCGACCTCGAAGACCCGTTTGCCGTCGATGCCGTGCAGCAGCTCGTCGTAGCGCGCCTCCAGCCCGACCAGGCCGCGCTGCTCGTCACCGGTGAAACCGACCAGGTTCGCCGCGAGGTCCCCGCCCGGCACGTCGCGGCGCTCGTCGAAGTGCGTGTAGATGCCGGGCAGCTTCAGCGCGTCCACCTGGTCGGCGCGGGCGATGTTCACACCGCGGGCCAGGTAACGGAACCGGGTCCACTTGCCCAGCACGAACTTCGGCTTCATCCGCTCCATCAGCAGCGACTTCTGGATCCCGACCAGCGGCGCGAGCTGCTCGGCGATGGACGGCAGGTTCTTCTGCAGCAGCTCGTTCTGCGGGTCGGCGAACACGTACCGCGCCTCGACGCTGTGCGCCAGCGGGTGGCCGTCCCGGTCCAGGATGCTGCCGCGCGGCGCCGGCAGCGTGACACTGCTCAGCCGGCCCTCGCGCAGTTCCAGCAGGCTCGCCGCCTCCTCCGGGGAGGTCGCCACCTGCAGCACCACCAGCCGCACGCCGATGGTGACGAACAACGAGAGCGCCAGCACGGTGCCCAGCCGCAGGCGGCGGGTGCTGTTGGCGAGCTTCGGCGGCTCGGACGGGACCGGCCGCCGGGTCGCGGTCCGCCGTGGTCCGGCTTTCTCTTTCGGCGTACGGGTACGCGCGTCCCGATCCCACGCCCGCGGCAGCTCGCGTTCCCGCTCGCGCGGCCTCTCCCGGTCCCGGGCCGTCTCCCGCGGCTTGTCCTGCTCCCGCTGCCTGGCCCGTTCCCGGGTCTTGTCCTGCTCGCGCGGCTTCGCTCGGTCCCGCGGCCTGTCCCGCTCGCGCGGCTTGTCCTGGTCCTGCGGTTTCGCCCGCTGCCGCGGCTTGTCCTGGTCCTGCGGTTTCGCCCGTTCCAGCGGCTTGTCCTGGTCCTGCTGTTTCGCTCGCTCCCGCGGCGCCGGTGGCTCGGCTTGCCGGCCGCGTCCCCTGGTCCGCTGGCCGCTCTCGCCGCCGTCGAGCACCTGCAACGCCGGCCGGAACGGGTCGCCGCCACGAGCGCCGTCGCGGGGCAGCCGGCCGCGTTCGGCCACCGTCCGCCCGCGCGGGGTGTACGCCCGGGCCTCGCCGATGCTGGATCGCCCGCGCCGCCCCTCCCGGGGGTCGTCGGTGTGCTCCTCGCCCGGCAGGTCACGCGACGAACCGCGCCGGGGCTGGTCGCCCCGGCGCGGTGTGTCGTCGTCAGCTCGCGGCGCCATGCCGGTTACCGCCCGGCCGTCGGCGAGGTCGGTCCCTCGCCCGCCTTCGGGGTGCCGATCTTCTCGCCGCTCGGCAGGACGATGACCGCGGGATTCGTGGCCGGCACCAGGCCGAGCCGCCGGGCGGCCGCGTGCAGACTGCCGGGCGCCGATTTCTCGACGATCTGCCGCTGCAGTTCGGAGTGCTGCTTGTCGAGGTCCGCTTTCTGCTCACGCAGGGCGGCAAGGCGGAACGAACGTTCCATCGTCTCGGTGCTGAGCAGCAGGATGCCGACCACACCGGCCACGATCACCATGACGACAGCGGCCGCGAACGTGGCCCGCGGCGCCCGGATCGGCAGCGGCGGCGCCACCCACAGGCGCGGCCGCCCGCTCGGCGCCGGCTGCGGCTCCGCGGTCACCTCGATGTCCAGCGCGGTGGCGCCGTCGACCGGCGCGACCGTCTCCACGGCATCCCGGCCCCGCATCCCGGACCGGCGCGTGTCGGCTCCCTCGGACCGGCGCTGCCCCCGCGCGCCCGTCCCGGTCCCGGCATCGCGGCCGACCCGGCGCCCCAGCCCCCCGGCTGTGGTGCGCGCCTGCGCCCGGCCCCCCGACCGCGGCGCTCCGGATCGCTCGCTCATGCTCTTCCCTCCCCCTCGTCGCTCGCCCCGGGGCGTAACCGCCCGGTCCCCCACGCGTTTGAAACCTCGGTGCCGTTACGGCGTCCCACCCCGGGACGGCCCGGCCATCCGGGGCCGCTCGCGGCCGGCCCCGAACTGCTTCTCGAACTTGCGCGCCTGCTCCTGCTCGTCGATCCGCTCCACCGCTCGCAGCTTCACCGAGGCCGCCCTCGGGTTCGCTGCCACCTCCGCATCGCTGGGCAGCTCCGACCCGCGGGTCAGGAGCCTCAGACTCGGTCCGGTACCGGGGAGTTCGACCGGCAGGTCGACCGGCCCGGTACTGCGCGACCTCGCGGTGAGTGCGCGCTTGACGATCCTGTCCTCCAACGATTGATAACTCATCACCACAAGGCGCCCCCGGGGCGCCAGCACGTCCAAAGCCGCCGGAACCGCCCCTTCGAGCGCCTCCAGCTCCCTGTTGACCTCAATGCGTAGTGCCTGGAAGGTTCTTTTCGCGGGATTTCCACCCGTTCGCCGCGCGGCGGCGGGGATGGCGTCCTTCACCAGCTCGGCCAGCCGTGCCGTCGAGGTGATCCGCACCTTCACCCGCTCCCGCATGATCGATTGAACGATTCGCGGAGCGAACTTCTCCTCGCCGTACTGCCGCAAAACGCGAACAAGATCACCAGGTTCGTAACTGTTGACGATCTCCTCCGCGGTCACCCCACGGGACTGGTCCATCCGCATGTCCAGCGGGGCGTCCTGCGCATAGGCGAACCCCCGGTCCGCCTCGTCCAGCTGCAACGACGAGACCCCGAGGTCGAAGAGCCCACTGTGGATCGCCGGGATGCCCAGCTCGTCGAGAACCCGCGGCAACTCGTCGTAGACCGCGTGCACCAGATGCGCCCGGTCACCGAACCGGATCAGCCGGTGCCGTGCGTGTGCCAGCGCCTCGGTGTCCCGGTCCAGCCCGATGAGGACCACGTCCGGGTACCGCTCGAGGACCGCTTCGGCGTGCCCGCCCAGACCCAGCGTGAAGTCGACGTGGACCGCGCCCGGCAAGGTGAGGCCGGGGTCGAGCAGCTCCAAGCAGCGCTCGAGCAGCACCGGCACATGCGTGCCCCGCGGCTCCCCCATGTCGACCCCCATCGCCGTGCCCGCTCGCGTCTCACTCGTCTGTTCCATGGTGCTGTCCGGCCCGGGCGCCCGTCCGTACCGCCAGATCCCCATCCGCTCTCATGTCCCGCGCCGGCGAACCGGCCCGGACACGCGCCTGGCGCCGGGGAAGAGGCGCCAGGAGCGGGAGCGGGTGGAGATCTCGCGTTACGGCGGCAGTGACGTCCGGGCCGAACCTGGGGTCCGACCGAGTGCCACGCCTTACAGTCCGCCGGGCAGCACCCCCTCCTCGATGTCGGCGAACTCTTCCTCGCTCGCCGAGAGGTAGTCGTCCCAGGACTGCTTGTCCCAGATCTCGACCCGGGTGCTCGCACCGATCACCACGAGGTCACGGCCAAGGCTGGCATACTCCCGCAAATGGGCCGGAATCATCACCCGGCCCTGCTTGTCAGGAACCTCGTCGTGCGCACTCGCGAAGAACACCCGGCTGTAAGCCCGGGCGGCCTTGTTGGTGACCGGAGCCTCCCGTAGCTGACCGGCGATGCGCTGGAACTCCGGCATCGGGAACACGTACAGACAGCGCTCCTGCCCCTTCGTGATCACGACACCTCCCGCCAGCTCATCACGGAACTTCGCCGGGAGGATCAGCCGGCCCTTCTCGTCGAGGCGCGGGGTGTGCGTGCCGAGGAACATCGGCCCTCACCCCCTTGCCGTGGCCGCCCGCCCCTTCGCGGAGAAGTGGACCGCCTGTCAACTCGGGCCGGCAGGTCCGGCGACGTTCCTCCGCCCTGCCACTGCGCTCCACTCTACTCCACTTCACTCCACCTGCAACCCGAAAGCGATCCCTCGCGAGGCCTTTTCGCGGACGTTAGCCCTGTTCAAAGGCGGTGGAGCCGAGTGGAGGGAGCTATCAAGATCCACTTGGTCCGGTTTCCGACATCGAGCACTCGCGGTCGCAAACCGCCTCCGGGAGCGCCCTCTACACCCGCCCTGAACCCCCATACAGCCACCGGCCGAGGAAGTGAAGACCTCCCGTGGAGGGAAGTGGGGGATCCCCGGGGAGGGAAGTGGAGGCCGCCCGTGGAGAGAGGTGGAGGCCGCCCGGGAAGGAAGTGGCGGCCACCCGGGGAGAGAGGTGGAGGGCCGCGAGGAGAGAGGTGGAGAGCCGCGAGGAGAGGTGGAGGACCACAGCGGCCCGCCGGGAGGCGACACGGAACCCGGCGAGACGAGCAACCTCCGGAAGGTAGGTGAGGGCTCAGCAGAAGCGAGGCGACGCACCCACGGGAGAACTGCCGCACGGCCGAAGACGGGCGATCGGCAGGGAGGACCCGAGAGCGCAAGACCACGGCGGACCCGACGGCCTCCCGAACCGGTCCGCCGGCCGGCGGATCTTGCGCGGCTGGCTCTCAGGGCTGTCTCGCGCGGCGCGAGACAGCCCTGAGCGCCAGCCGGACAGCGACGCCGCCCGATCGGCTCGCCTGGAAACGGGCATTTCGCGGCGCCCGCTGTTCCGGAAGGCGGGGAGACCGGATGGGCGGGCGCGGAGACGCCTGAGGGGCGTGACCCCGGGATCGGGTCACGCCCCTCAGCGGCGTTGCTGTTCCTTACTTACTACGCGGTCACGCTCACCCGGCCAGGGCAGCGCCGACGAGGATCGTCAGGCGACCAGACGGCGTACGACGTAGTTGTTGTTCCAGATCTTGTGCAGGCCGACCCGGGCGCCGGTGTGCGGCGAGTCGTAGATGTAGCCGTTGCCGGCGTAGATCCCGGCGTGGTAGCCGTACGACCCGTTCCGGAAGATGATCAGGTCACCGATCTGCTTCTGGCCCTTGGCGATGCTCTTGCCGTAGCTCTGCTGCGAGTTCGCCTTGTGCGGCAGGTTCTTGCCGGCCGCCTTCTTGTAGACGTACTTGGTGAAGCCGGAGCAGTCGAAACGGTTGGGGCCGGCCGAGCCGTACAGGTAGAGCGCGCCCTTGTGCCGCTTCGCCTCGGCGAGGACCTTGGCGCCGCTGGCCCGCACCGTGACCTTGGTGTTGGGGCTGAGCCTCCAGTTGTACCCGGAGCCGAAGAAGAGGGTCCGGAACAGCACGTTGGAGGTCGGCTTGACGGTGAAGGTCACCCAGCCGTTGGTGGACGCCTTGGTGCTCCAGGTGCGCCACGCGCCGTTGGTGTAGGCCTGGAAGCTGACGTTGCCCTTGGCGATCTTGCCGGTTTTCGGGTTGATCACCTTCGTGGTGACCTTGAGGGTGGAGCCCCAGGGGATGTTGCGCGAGGCGGTGTAGACGGTCTGCTTCGGCGTGACCTTCGCGACGGCCGCGGCCTGGGCGACCGGGACTGCGGTGGCTTTCACCGGGGCGGCGGCCGCAGCGGCGGCGGGCGACGAGGTGAACAGCTGCCCGGCGCAGAGGCACAGCCCCAGCGAGAGGACGGCGGTGCCGGGGCCCATGGTGGACGGGCGGCGGTGGCGAGGACGGCTCGAACGATGTCCGTGCACGGTAGAGAGTTCCCTCCGGCACGCCTGCGAGGTTAGCTGTCGGGTTCGGGCGGGAAGGCTTGCCCGGCCGCGGGTGGGCGGCTTCACCCCAAGGTTTCTCCCGGTGCGCCACCGGAGCGGTGGTGCGGGGAGAGACCGGTGTTGGGTCCCCCGTCCCTGCCCCCGAATGCCTTGTGGTCTGGCTTGCTGCTGCGGTGTCGCACCGACCGGCCCGGGGCAGGGCTCGGCGTGAACCGATCCGGTGCGGCCGGCAGGCGGAGTGCCGCCGGCGAATCCTTGCTACCTGAATCCGGCCATGATCGTCAGCCCCGTCCTGATCACCCAGAGTGATTGGCACAGTTGTTACTGTCCAGTTTGTTACCTCCACGAGACAAATGCCATTACCCGTCGCGCATGATCGAATACTCTCCGCAGAAGGTTACGGGTGAATCAGAACACATAAAAAGTCGGCGGCTCACCCGCGACCTTGCCCGAAACGCCCGAACTGGGAAACCAGCGGGAAAATCGCCGTACGCCTCGTGATCTTGACCGTCTGGCAACGCGACGTAACGTTCGCTTCCGGTACCCTCGCTGGCGTGACGGACGGGAAGATGCCTCTCATCGCCAAGGTCGCGACCTCCGTGTCGAAGACCGCTGCGGCGCTCTCCAGGGCCGCGGGCCGCGGCGACGGCTCGGTGATCGGCGGCTGGATCGGCCTCAAGATCGACCCTGACCTCCTGACCCATCTCGCGTCCGGGCGCGCTGTGGCGCTCGTCTCCGGGACCAACGGCAAGACCACGACGACCCGGCTCACCGCGGCCGCCGTCGGCGTGCTCGGCCGGGTCGCCACCAACTCGTTCGGCGCCAACATGCCGACCGGCCACACCTCGGCCCTGGCGCGGGAGGGACACACCCCGTTCGCGGTCCTCGAGGTGGACGAGCACTACCTGGCCCAGGTGATCGACGCCACCCGCCCCAAGGTGGTGGCGCTGCTGAACCTGTCCCGGGACCAGCTCGACCGGGCCAAGGAGGTGGCGATGATGGCGCAGCTGTGGAAGACCGCGCTCGCCGGCCACCCGGAGATCAAGGTGGTGGCCAACGCCGACGACCCGATGGTGGTGTGGGCGGCCTCGGCCAGCCCGCAGATCACCTGGTTCAGCGCCGGCCAGCGCTGGCTCGACGACTCGTTCGTCTGCCCGGAGAGCGGCCACCCGATCGAGCGCGCCCAGGGTGAGTGGTGGTGCACCGGCTGCCCGCTGCGCCGGCCCCGCCCGCAGTGGGTGGTCGAGGACGAGGGCGTGATCGACCCGCGCGGCGACTGGCACCTGGTCAAGCTGCAGCTACCCGGCAAGGTCAACATCGGTAACGCCGCGACCGCGCTGGCCGTGGCCGGCGAGTTCGGGGTCCGCCCGATCGAGGCGCTCCCCCGGCTGGCCCGGGTGGCGTCGATCGCCGGGCGGTACGCGCAGGTCGACAAGGACGGCCGCAACATCCGGCTGCTGCTGGCGAAGAACCCGGCGAGCTGGCTGGAGGCCTTCGACATGGCCGACCAGGCGCCGACACTGCTCTCGATCAACGCCCGGGACCCCGACGGCCTGGACACGTCGTGGCTCTACGACGTGGACTTCTCGCCGCTGCGCGACCGGCCGGTGCTGATCACCGGCGACCGGGCGTACGACCTGGCCGTACGCCTGCAGGTGAACCAGGTGCCGTTCCGGCACGTGACCAGTTTCGACGAGGCGCTGGCCGCCGTGCCGCCCGGCCGCCTCGAAGTGATCGCCAACTACACGGCGTTCCAGGACATCCGAGCGGAGTTGGACCGTGTCAACTGAGGCCCTGCGGATCGTGTGGATCTACCCCGATCTGCTCTCCACGTACGGCGACCGCGGCAACATGCTCATCCTGGCCCGCCGGGCCGCCGACCGCGGCATCCCGGTGGAGACCTACGAGATCCGTTCCGACCAGAAGATGCCCAACGGCGCCGACATCTACCTGATCGGCGGCGGCGAGGACGGTCCGCAGGCGCTCGCCGCCCAGCGCCTGATCGCCGACCGCGGCCTGCACGAGGCCGTCGCCCGGGGCGCCGCGATCCTTTCCATCTGCGCGGGTTACCAGTTGCTCGGTCACTCGTTCTACGCGAAGGGGGCCAAGTGCGCCGGTCTCGGCCTGCTCGACATCTCCTCCGACCGGGGCGAGACGCGAGCGGTCGGCGAGCTGCGCGGTGACATCGACCCCCGGCTCGGTCTGCCCCCGCTGACCGGCTTCGAGAACCACGGCGGCCGGACCCACGTCGGCCAGCACGCCGCGCCGCTGGCCCGGGTGACCGGCGGCATCGGCAACGACGGCCAGACCGAGGGCGCGTGGGCCGGCAAGATCCTCGGCACCTACTCGCACGGCCCGGCGCTGGCTCGCAACCCAGCGATAGCCGATCTGCTACTGCGCTGGTCGACGGGCGCGGATAGGCTTCAGCCTCTCGACGATTCGTGGTCCGAGCGGCTGCGGAGCGAGCGTCTCACCGCCGCGACCCCGGCGGCGTGATGCGCATGACCCTGACCTGACCCGACGAGAAAGCCGAGGCGGTAGGCCTGCATGATCGACTCCCTGAACGCCCCGCGGGGCCTCGACTCCGTGGACTCTCAGGCCGTTGACAAGGCCGACCGCTCCGGCTGGCGCAAGCGTCTGGTCCGGTTCGGGCTGCTGGCCGCCGGGGTGGCCGCGCTCGCCGGCGTGTCGGCGGTGCTGCCGCTGCGCGACATCGCCGAGACCCTCTCGACGATGGGCCCGAGCGCCGTCTTCGCGGTCGCGGTGATGGGCGGGATGCTGCTGTCGGTGCTGGTCCCGCGCACCCTGATCACGATGTCCTGCGGCGCCCTGCTGGGCCCGCTGACCGGTGGCACGGCCGCGCTGGCCGCCGCGGTGATCGCCGCGGTCGCCACCTACTACGCGGGCCGCTGGGCCGGCCGGGGCGCCCTTCAGGCCCGTGCCGGCAGCCGCCTGGCCCGGCTCGACGGCTGGCTCAACCGCCGGGGCCTGGCCGCCGTGCTGCTGGTCCGGTTCCTGCCGCTGGCCCCGTTCGGGCTGGTCGGCTATGCGTACGGGACCACCAGCGTGTGCCGCAAGCGTTACCTGCTCGGCACTACGATCGCCGCGATCCCGTCCACGGTCACCTACGCGGTGATCGGCGCCGCGGTGGTCGCGCCCGGCGAGATGAACTTCCTGACCCTGGTGCCCGCGCTGGTCAGTTTCGCCCTCTCCACCGCGATCATCCTCCGCTGGCGCCACACGTCCCGCCGCGACGGGCTGAAGACCGCTTAAAGCTTTCCCCGTACGCCGCAAGCTGCTCTGACCGCAACCACGGTCAAAACCGCGAGAAACGGCCCGCCGCGAGGAGTCGCGACGGGCCGTTCGCCGTGGGTGGGTCAGACGACGACGCTGACCAGGCGGCCCTTGACCACGATGACCTTCTTCGGCTCGCGGCCGGCCAGCGCCTCGGCGACCTCGGCCAGCGCGGCCGCCCGTACGTCCGCCTCGGCGGTGTCCGGGGAGACCTCGACCCGGCCGCGGACCTTGCCGTTGACCTGCACCGGGTAGGTGATCGCGTCGGCGACCAGCTGGGCCGGGTCGGCGACGGGGAAGTCCACGTACGCCAGCGTGCCCTCGTGGCCCAGCTTGCCCCACAGCTCCTCGGCCATGTGCGGGGCGAACGGGGACAGCATCAGCACCAGCGGCTCGACCGCCTCGCGGGCGGCGACCGGCAGCGGGGTCAGCGCGTTCGTCAGCTCGATCAGCTTGGCGATCGCGGTGTTGAACCGCAGCTCGGCCATGTCCTCCCGGACCCCGGCGATGACCTTGTGCAGGATCTTCCGGGTCTTCGGGTCCAGCGGCTCGTCACCGACCCGGACGGCGCCGGTCTCCTCGTCGATCACCAGACGCCAGACGCGCTGCAGGAACCGCTGGGAGCCGACGACAGCGCGGGTCTCCCAGGGGCGGGAGACGTCCAGCGGGCCCATCGCCATCTCGTACACCCGGAACGTGTCGGCGCCGTACTGCTCGCACATCTCGTCCGGGGTGACGACGTTCTTCAGCGACTTGCCCATCTTGCCGTACTCCCGGTTGACCTGCTGGTCACCGTGGTACCACTTGCCGTCGCGCTCGACGACCTCCTCGGCCGGCACGATCACGCCACGGTCGTCGCGGAACGCGTACGCCTGGATGTAGCCCTGGTTGAACAGCTTCTTGAACGGCTCGAAGGACGAGACGTGACCCAGGTCGAACAGGACCTTGTGCCAGAAGCGGGCGTACAGCAGGTGCAGGACGGCGTGCTCGACACCGCCGACGTACAGGTCGACGCCACCGGCGTCGCCCTCGGAGCGGGGCCCCATCCAGTACGCCTCGTTCTCCGGGTCGACCAGGAACTTCTGGTTCTCCGGGTCCAGGTAACGCAGCTCGTACCAGCAGGATCCGGCCCACTGGGGCATGGTGTTGGTCTCGCGGGTGTACGTCTTCGGCCCGTCGCCCAGGTCCAGCTCGACCTGCACCCAGTCCTTCTTGCGGGACAGCGGGGTCTCCGGCTCGGAGTCCGCGTCGTCCGGGTCGAAGGTGCGCGGCGAGAAGTCGTCGACGTCCGGCAGCTCGACCGGCAGCATCGACTCGGGCAGCGCGATCGGCAGGCCGGTCTCGTCGTAGACGATCGGGAACGGCTCGCCCCAGTACCGCTGGCGGCTGAACAGCCAGTCCCGCAGCCGGTAGGTGGTGGCGCCGGCGCCCTTGCCGTTCTCCTCCAGCCAGGCGATCATCGCGGCCTTGGCGTCGTCCTTGTTCTTCCCGTTCAGGAAGCCCGAGTTGATCACCTCGCCGTCGCCGACGTAGGCGCCCTCGAAGCCGTCCGGGGTGGCGATGGTACGGACGATCGGCAGCTCGAACACCGTGGCGAACTCGAAGTCGCGCACGTCGTGGCCGGGCACCGCCATGATCGCGCCGGTGCCGTAACCGGCCAGCACGTAGTCGGCGATGAACACCGGTACTTCTTCACCGTTGACCGGGTTGATCGCGTACGCGCCGGTGAAGACGCCGGTCTTGGCCTTGCCGTCGGCGGTGCGCTCCTCCTCGGTCTTCGCGGCCGCTTTCGCTTGGTAGGCCGCGACAGCCTCGGCCGGGGTCCCGGCCCCGCCCGTCCACACCGCGTGGGTGCCGGCGGGCCACGCGGCGGGAACGATCCTGGTCACCAGCTCGTGCTCGGGGGCCAGCACCATGTAGGTCGCACCGAACAGGGTGTCGGGCCGAGTGGTGAACACGGTGATTTTGTCCGAATTAACGGAAAAATCAACATGCGCACCCTTGGAGCGGCCGATCCAGTTGCGCTGCATCAGCTTGACCGGCTCCGGCCAGTCCAGCGCGTCCAGGTCCTCGACCAGGCGGTCGCCGTACGCGGTGATCCGCATCATCCACTGCTTCAGGCTGCGCTGGAAGACCGGGTAGTTGCCGCGCTCGGACCGGCCGTCCGGGGTGACCTCCTCGTTGGCCAGCACGGTGCCCAGGCCGGGGCACCAGTTGACCGGGGCCTCGGACACGTACGCCAGGCGGTGCCCGTCGATCACCTTGCGCTTCTCGGTGGCGGACAGACCGGCCCACTCCGGGCCACGGGCGCCGGACTCGTACGCGTCGATCAGCTCCTGGATCGGCCGGGCCTTCTGCACCGACGGGTCGAACCAGGAGTTGAAGACCTGCAGGAAGATCCACTGGGTCCAGCGGTAGTAGTCCGGGTCGGTGGTCGAGAAGGAACGGCGCTCGTCGTACGCCAGACCCAGCCGGCGCAGCTGCTGCCGGTACCGCTCGACGTTCGCCGCGGTGGTGACCGCCGGGTGGGTGCCGGTCTGCACCGCGTACTGCTCGGCGGGCAGGCCGAACGCGTCGAAGCCCATCGGGTGCAGCACGTTGAAGCCGGCCATCCGCTGGAAGCGGGTGTAGCAGTCGGTGCCGATGTAGCCCAGCGGGTGCCCGACGTGCAGGCCGGCGCCGGACGGGTACGGGAACATGTCCTGGACGTGCAGCTTGGGGGCGCCGGCCCGGGGGTGGGTGGGATCGGCCAGCTCGCCGACCGGGTTGGGCGCGTGGAACGTCCCGTTGGAGTCCCAGAAGTCCTGCCAGCGCAGTTCGATCTCGTCAGCCAGGGCGGCGGTGTAACGGAACGGCGGGGTCTCGGTCTCGCTCATCTTCACCATCTCGTCTACGTCTCGTCTTTTTCATGTACAGGCCGTGCAGAGGGCATAAAAAAGCCCCTCGCGCAGGAGGGGTTGCCGTGCCTGGTCCGCTGGGTCAGCGAATCAGCACGGCCGGCTAAGGAGCAGAACAGACCGAGCCATGCGATGCATGATACTCCCCGCCCGTCACGGACGGCGACCGGTATGGCGGGCGCGTGACATACTCCCGGCTGTCCACAGGCGACCAGCCTGGGATGGCGGATGGCACGAGTTCGTCCCTATTCCCCCCTCGCCGTTATCAACAGGGCCCCGAACAGGCCTTTCGGCAAGACGTATGTACAGGGATAACCTGTGGGGACGGGCGGCGAGCGCCGGAGGCCCACGGCCGCTGGGCGCCCGCTACCTTACGGTGCCCCTTGACGGTGGGTGATCTCCGCCCTACGGGGGTAGACACGTTTTGGAGGAGGCCCGTGACAACGCCGACCTGGGGTGAGCCGTCAGGACCGCTGACGAGCGCCGAGTTCCGCGCCGCGACGCAAGCCATCATGGCCAACATCGAGCAGGTCATCGAGGGCAAGAGCGCGACGGTGCGGCTGGCGATCGCGGTTCTGATCGCCGAGGGCCACCTGCTGATCGAGGACGTGCCGGGCGTCGGCAAGACGAAACTCGCCAAGGCCCTCGCCCGCTCGATCGACTGTTCGGTGCGGCGCATCCAGTTCACGCCCGACCTGCTGCCCAGCGATGTGACCGGGGTCAGCGTCTACAACCAGGAGACGCGCGACTTCGAGTTCAAGCCGGGCGCCGTCTTCGCCAACCTGGTGGTCGGCGACGAGATCAACCGGGCTTCGCCGAAGACCCAGTCCGCTCTCCTGGAGTGCATGGAGGAGCGGCAGGTCACCGTCGACGGCACGACCTATGAGCTGCAGGCGCCGTTCATGGTCGTGGCCACCCAGAACCCCATCGAGATGGAGGGCACCTACCCGCTGCCCGAGGCGCAGCGGGACCGGTTCACCGCCCGGATCGCGATGGGTTACCCCGACCCGCGGGCCGAGCTGGCCATGCTCACCGGTCACGGCGACCACGACCCGCTGAACGATCTGCGGGCCGTCGCCGACGCCGCGCTGGTCCGCCGGCTGATCGAGACGGCCCGCGCGGTGCACGCCGCCGACGCCGTCCAGCAGTACGCGATCGCCCTGGTCACCGCGACCCGGGAGGCCCCGGAGATCCGCCTCGGCGCCTCGCCCCGGTCCACCCTCCAGCTGCTGCGCACCGCCAAGGCCGTGGCCGCCCTGGAGGGCCGGGACTACGTGCTCCCCGACGACCTGCAGGCGCTCGCCGTGCCGGTCCTCGCGCACCGCCTCATCCCGACCGCGGACGCCCAGCTCAACCGGCGCACCACGGACGCCATCGTCTCCGAGATCGTGCACCGGCTGCCGCTGCCGCACGACCGGAGCCGGAACCCCTACGACACCCGTGACGGCCGCGCCTCGTTCGAGTCCCGGGGGCGGTGAGCATGCGGGAGGCGCTGCGGGGACTCACCACGCGCGGCCGCTCGTTCCTGGCCGCGGCGATCGCCGCCGCGGTCTCGGCGCTGATCCTCGGCGAGCGCGACCTGCTGCGGGTGGCGGTGCTCCTGGCCGTCCTCCCGCTGCTCGCCGCGTGGTACGTCGGCCGCAGCCGGTACAAGCTGGCGTGCACCCGGTCGCTGGAGCCGGGCCGGGCGCCGGTCGGTTCCAGCGCGCGGGTCATCCTGCGCCTGCAGAACCTGTCCCGGCTGCCCACCGGCACCATGCTGCTGGAGGACCGCCTGCCGTACGCGCTGGGCAGCCGCCCCCGGGTGGTGCTGGAGCGGCTCGGCGCACAACAGGCCAGCTCGGTGGCGTACACGGTCCGTGCCGACGTCCGCGGCCGGTACCCGATCGGCCCCCTCATGGTCCGGCTCACCGATCCGTTCGGGCTGTGCGAGCTGACCCGGTCGTTCCCCAGCGTCGACCGGCTCACCGTGATCCCGCAGGTCACCCCGCTCCCCCGGGTGCGCCTGGCCGGGGAGTACGCCGGCACCGGCGAGAGCCGCGCCCGTTCGGTGGCGGTGCACGGCGAGGACGACGCGGCCACCCGTGAGTACCGGCGCGGCGACGACCTGCGCCGGGTGCACTGGCGGTCCACCGCGCGCACCGGGGAGCTGATGGTGCGCCGCGAGGAACAGCCCTGGGAGAGCCGGGCCACCGTGGTGCTGGACACCCGGGTCTACGCGCACCGCGGCGAGGGCCCGACCGCCAGCTTCGAGTGGGCCGTCTCGGCGGCCGCCAGCATCGCGGTCCACCTGCGGGAGGCCGGTTACAAGCTGCGGCTCGTCACCGGCACCGGCATCGACATCGACGCCTCCGAGACCGGTGGGGAGGGCCTGATCCTGGACACCCTGGCCGATGTGAAGACCGAACAGAGCGGGGACATCTCGGTGCTGGTCGAGCACGTTCGCCGGCGCAACGACGGCGGCCTGGTGATCGGCCTGTTCGGCACCCTCACGGTGGCCGAGGCGGAACTGCTCGGCGGCCTGCGCGGCAACGGCGCGACCTGCATCGGCTTCGCCATCGACAGCACCACCTGGGTGCCGGCCACGACCGGCGCGGAACCCGACCGGGAGCACGCTGCCGCGTCGCTGGCCCTGGTCCGCGGCGGCTGGAAATCGGTGCCGGTCACGCACGGGGACACCCTGCCGGCGCTGTGGCCCAGCGTGGCCCGCGGCTCGCAGGGCTTCGCCTACCGCGCCGCGATGGCCGAGACCGTGAGCGGGGTGATCCGATGACCGGCCGGCGCCGCCTCGGCCTGGTGGCCGCGACCGCGACCCTGCTGGCCGCGGCACCCCTGTCGTCGATCTTCAGCACGTGGACCTGGCTGATGGAGTGCCTGCTCACCGTGGTGCTGATCGAGGGCGCCGCGGTGGCCGCCCGCACCTTCCGCCTCCCCACCTGGGCGCAGGCGCTCGGCATGGTGTTCGGCCTGGTCCTCGCGCTGACCTGGATCTTCCCGAGCGGCGGGGAGTTCATCATCCCGCAGCCGGACACCTTCGCCCACTTCGCGGACCTGATCCGGCAGGCCGGGCAGGACACCCGGACGTACGGCGTGCCCGTCCCGGACCGGGAAGGCCTGCTCTTCGTCGCGGTCCTCGGCGTCGGCGTGGTCGCCATCGCCGTCGACCTGCTGACCGCGGTGTTCCGCCGGCCGGCCCTCGCCGGGCTGCCGATGCTCGCCATCTACTCCATCCCGGTCGCGGTCTACCTGGACAGCGTTCCCCCGCTGCCGTTCGTCATCGGCGCCGCCGGGTTCATGTGGCTGCTGGTCGCCGACAACGTCGACCGGGTACGCCGTTTCGGCCGCCGGTTCACCGGCGACGGGCGCGACGTGGACGTCTGGGAGCCGTCGCCGCTGGCCACCGCCGGCCGGCGGATCGGCGTGGTCGGCGTGCTGGTCGCGGTGACGCTGCCGCTGGCCGTGCCGACCGTGACCGGCGGCCTGCTCACCCAGCTCACCCAGAGCGGCGCCGGGCCCGGCGGCGGCCCGGGTGGCGGCGGGGGCGGGCGGATCAACCTGTTCGCGTCGCTCAGCGGCCAGCTCACCCACACCAGCACGGTCCCGCTGCTCAAGGTCACCACCAACGAGCCGGAGCCGTTCTATCTGCGGTTCGGGGTGGCGGACGTGCTCACCACGAGCGGGTTCGGGCACCAGGCGCCGAAGGGGAACTCGGCCAGCCAGGGGCTGCCCGACCCGCGGCGGCTGGAGGCCACCGGCAACGCGGAGTACGCGCAGTACACCGCGACGGTGGAGATCTCCAACAACCTGCAGCAGACGATGGCGCCGCTGTACTCGTACACCACCGATGTCCAGGATCTGGGCGGCGCGTGGTCGTACGACCAGAACCAGCAGGTGCTCTTCTCCGGGCAGACCACCACTCGCGGGCAGACGTACACCTTCACCTACCAGCGGGCCAGTTACCCGCCCGCCCTGCTGCGGCGGGCGCCGTCGCTGGAGTCCGGCGACCCGCTGCGGGCGTACACCACCACGCCCGGTGACGCGAACGTCAACGCCGAGGTCATCAAGCTGACCGCCGGCAAGACCAACGACTACGACAAGGTACGAGCGATCTACAACTTCTTCTCCAAGGAGAACGGATTCTCGTACGACCTGAACGCCAAGAGCAACGGGACGGCCTCGGAGATCTCCCAGTTCCTCACCAACCGGATCGGCTACTGCCAGCAGTACGCGGCGGCGATGGCCTGGATGGTGCGGGCCGCCGGCATCCCGGCCCGGGTGGCGTTCGGGTTCACCCGCGGCACGGCAGTCGACGGGGCCAAGGGCGTCTACCAGATCAGCAACCGCAACGCGCACGCCTGGACCGAGGTCTACTTCCAGGGCTTCGGCTGGGTGCCGTTCGACGCCACCCCATCCGCCGGGGTCGCCGGCAACGCCCGCTCCGCCTGGGCGCCGGACGTCGACCGGGTCGAACCGGCCGCCTCGGCCTCGGCCGGGGCCGGAGTTCCGGGCGCCAATTCCTCGGCCCGGCCCGGCCAGGTCGGCCGGCCCGACCCGGCGGAGAACAACGCCGCCGCCGGCGGCACCGGTGGAGCCGTCGCCGAGGAGACCTCGTGGACCGGTCTGCTGATCGCCGTCGGGGTCGCCCTGGTCATCGCGTTGCTGCTGATCCCGGCCCTGCGGCGGATGCTGCTGCGACGCCGCAGACACGCCGCCACTGTCCCCCGGGCGCCCGCTGTGCTGTCGGCCGACGGGGGCGCGACGGGCACCGAGATCACGGTCACCGCCGAGTCCGGTCAGGCCCGGGAGGACGCGCACGCCGCGTGGGACGAGTTGATCGACTGCATGGTCGACTTCCGGGTGCCGGTGGACCCGACGGAGACGCCCCGGGTGACCGCCCAGCGGCTGATCCGCGAGTCGTCGCTGACCGGCGACCCGGCCGAGGCGGCGACCCTGCTGGGCACCGCCGAGGAACGGGCCCGGTACGCGCGGCAGCCGATGCAGGGCGCCGAGCTGACGACGGCACTGGGCCGGGTCCGGTCGGGCATGGCCGAGACGGCGACGTTCCGGACCCGGATGCAGGCTCTTCTGCTGCCACCGTCGGTGCTGCTCAGTTGGCGCCTCGGTCTGGCCGAGTGGTCCACGCGGACGGCGGAGCGCCTCAGCCGGGTCGCCGAGACCCTGACCCGCTTCAACCCTCGCCGGCTGCTGACCCGCTCCCGCTGAGCGATTCGGGCGCCGTCCTCCGTCGGAGGGCGGCGCCTTCGCTTACCCGCCGGATCCTCTCGCCGCCGCATCGCTGAGCCCGCCGGCGCGGCTATCAGCCCTCCGTAGCGCGACGACTCACGGCCGAAAGGTCGCCAGCCGTCGGTGAGAGCGGCTATCGGCCCGCCGAAACCGGCCCCAGCGACGGCCCACCACCCAACGGCTACGCCAGCCGTCGCCCACAGCGCCTACCGACCCGCGATAACCGGCCGCAACGACGGCCCACCACCAAACGGCTACGCCAGCCGTCGGCCACAACGGCTATCGGCCCGCCGAAACCGGCCCCAGCGACGGCTCACCAACGAAACCGCTACGCCAGCCGTCGGCCAGGGCGGTTATCGGGCTGCGGAAACCGGCCGCCACGACGGCCCACGACCGAACGGCTACGCCGGCCGTTGGGGAGGGCGGTTATCGGGCTGCGGTGAGAGGGCGGAGCGACGGCTCGGGTGGGGCGGGACGCGCGGTGGGCAGGGAATGACGACGGCGGCCGGGTGGCGGCCGCCGTTCGTCGGGAGCCGGCCGACGGCCGGCTCGCTGGGTCAGCGATGTCCCTCCGGGCGCTGGCGCCACCGGTCCTCGAGACGATCGAGGAAACCGCCGCTCTTGCGGCTGCTCTGGCGGGTGCGGCGGGACGCCGTGCCGCCGACCGATTTCAGGTCGGGGGCCTGGACCCGGCGCCGCGACTGCATCGCGAAGGCGGCCGAGCCGAGCATGACGACGAAACCGGCCACGCCAAGCGGCGGGTTCTGACTCATCGCCCCGTAGACGACGATGGCCAGACCAAGGACGATCACGAACGCGGCGATGAGGAGCCGGCGCCGTGCGTGGAAACGCGGGTCGCTGGCCCGCACAGCCGAGGCGAACTTGGGGTCCTCGGCAAGCGACCGCTCGATCTGATCGAACAGCCGCTGCTCGTGCTCCGAGAGCGGCACGGCATTCCTCCCCGGGCGCATGTCCGGCCCCGTAGTGGGGTCGGGGTGGTGCAGGTGTGATGATGCGGGGCAGCCGTCGGCTGCCTTATCACGCAAGTCTACGAGCGGGTTGGCGGGTCGGAAAGCGGGACGACCGCCGAGTGCGGGTGATTTTCCATGTCCGTAAGATCGGTTCGTCCCAAAAGACCGATCATCCGGTCGCACAACGCGTCCGTCACGGCAGCGTGTGGCCCTGATCACGGCCTGTGACCTGCCTCAACACATGATCCGAAAAGCTGTTGCCGTAAGGCGCACAAATCGACCAGGTTCTCTCTCAGAGATCCGCCCGGGCGATCAACAGCGGGACGGTCATCTCGGCGGCGGTGACCGAACCGTGGTATGCGACCAGCTGGCCGGCCCGCTCCGGTTCCCAGACCGGCGCCACCACGACCGCCCGGTTCCGGCAGATGATCACCACGTCGCCGATCCGGCCGGCGTGTGCGGGGGCCATCGGGCCGTACCATCCCTCGGCGATCGCCTCGTCCCGGCTCAGCACGGCGGCGTCCGCACCGAGCACGGCCCGGCAGTTCGCCAGGACGTCGTCCCGGGCGCCGTCCGCGACGTACAGGTAGCGGGCCCGGGGCTCGCCGGCCACCCCGATCACGCCGGGGCCGAGCGCGGCCACGTCGTACCGGCCCTCGGCGGGGACGTTGAGCTGACCGTGGTCGGCGATCACCAGGAGCGCGGCGCCGGGCGGGAGCCCGTGCACGATCCGGTCCAGGATGTCGTCGACGCCGCGGGCCGCGGCCTGCCAGAGCGGGGAGCACACCCCGTCCTCGTGGCCGGCCTTGTCCAGGTCCGGGTGGTAGCCGTAGACCAGGCCGGGCCCGGCACGCAGGGCCGCCAGCATCCCGTCGGCGACGGCCGGGCCGTCGTCGGCGATGTGGTACCGGCCGCCCCGGTTGGCCGCGACGCTGAGCCCGGTGCCCTGGTAGAGGCCCCGGCTGACCACGGTGACCGGCACACCGGCGGCCGCGGCGGTCTCCAGGGTGGTGGGTTTCGGCTGCCAGAGGTACGGGTCCGGGTCGTCACCCCAGGCGATGTGGTTGAGCACCCTGCCGTCCGGCCGGCGCACGGTGAATCCGAGGACGCCGTGCGCCCCCGGCGGGACCCCGGTGCCGACGGTGACCAGGCTGACCGGGGTGGTCGACGGAAAACCGGCGGTCAGGGTACGGGAGCCGGCGGCGAGACCGGCCAGGATCGGCGCGTACGGCGCGGCCGTGGGCAACTGGTACGCCCCGAGGCCGTCCACCAGCAGCACCCCGACCCGGTCCACGCCGTCGAGCGCCTCGGTGAGCCCGAGCACGTCCACCGCCCCCGGCACCCCGAGCACCGCGCACACGCTGGGCAGCAGGTCCGCGAGACTCCCCGAGCCGTAGGCCGGCGCCACCACCCGGAACGCCTCGTCCGGCAGCCCATCCGCCGGCACCCCGGCAGGAGGGAAGGCGGGCTCGGCAGCGGGAGAGGCCCCGGTCATGACCGGCCCGGGACGCCTCCGCTGAAGGAGCCGGTATGAAGGTCCTCGGCGCGCCGCGCGAACAGGTGCAACTGCGAGGCCACGTCCCGGAACGGCGCCCGGCTGCTCAGTTCCAGCTCCAGCTCGAGGACCGCCTGCGGGTCCTCCTCGAGGACGGTGGCGGGCAGCAGGTCGGCGATCACCCGTACGCCGTGGGTCTCCTCGACCTCGAGCCCGGCAGCCGTGAGCAGACCGCTGGCCGTGGCGTCGTCGTAGCGGCGCAGCAGGGTGTCCCGCGGCCCGGCCCGGCCGGCCGGGTCGGTGACCAGGGCGGCCGCCGCCCGCAGATGGCCGTTGACGGCCCGGCCCAGCACTGCCGCGGCCCGGCCGGCGACCAGCACGCTGACGGCGCCGCCGGGACGCAGCGCGGCCGCGATCGCGGAGACCACCCGCTCCGGGTCGTCGACGACCTCGAGGACGGAGTGGCAGAGGATCAGGTCGGCGCTGGCCGGTTCGACGAGGGCGGCGAGCGCGTCGCCGTCGCCCTGCACGGCCCGGACCCGGTCGGCGACCCCGGCGTCGGCGGCGCGGCGGGTGAGCGCGGCGAGCGCGTCGGGGCTGGCGTCGATCACGGTGACGGTGTGGCCGTCCTCGGCGAGCGGCACCGCGAACCCGCCGGTGCCGCCGCCGACGTCGAGAACGGTCAGCTCGCGGCCCTGCCGCTCCAGCTCGCGGCGGAGCACCGCCCAGACCGCGGCGGTGCGGGCCGTGACGTGCGGGCGGCCGGTACGCGCAGAAGTTTCCACGTCCAGCAGCCTAGCGAGACTGTCGAGTCAGAACTGGAACAGCACCCCGGTCGCGCGGGTCATCTCGCAACTGTTGCCGTAGGTGCGTTCCCACTTGACCCGCTTGCCCTGCCAGGTGCCCTTCACCTTGGCGGTGACCGGCTGGTAGAGCATCATGCACATGGCGTCGCCGGCTTTCAGCTTCGCCGGGTTGCCGCCGCTGCCGCGCAGGGTCGCGCAGGCCTGGTCGGCCTTGGGATGGCCGCCGCCGGGCGGGTTGCAGGTCAGTTTCACCGCCTTCGCCTCATACGTGAGCGTGAGCGACGAGTCGGCCACGGCAGGCCCTGGTACCAGCGCCAACGCCGCGGCGAGACCGATCATCGTATGGATCATGAGGCACCCCCGGATGACTTCGGAGTGCACCCTATCGTGCTAAAGGTGCATGTCACCGGAAATCACGAGAAGTCGTGGCAACTGGTGGCGTGACGGCGTCGAGCCGGTCGGCGACCAGGTTCAGCACGCCCGCCACCTTCTCCAGGCGCCCGCGCACCAGCAGCGCCGCACTGCTGCGCGCCACCCGCCGGTACCGCACCCACAACCCCGCCGAGCAGGTCACGTTCAGCATCCCGGTCTCGTCCTCCAGGTTCACGAAGGTGACCCCGCCCGCCGTCGCCGGGCGCTGCCGGTGGGTCACGATCCCGCCGACCCGCACCCGGGTGCCGGCCTCCACGTCGGCCAGCCGCGCGATCGTCAGCGCCCCGGCCCGGTCCAGCTCCGCGCGCAGGAACCGGGCGGGATGCGTCTCCGGTGACAGGCCCGTCGCCCACACGTCGGAGACCAGCACGTCCAGGTCGCTCATGCCGGGCAGGGTGGGCGCCTCGGTGCCGGTCACGGTGCCCGGCAGGCGGTCCGGTTTGTCCTGGGCGGCGGCGCCCGCGGCCCACAGCGCCTCACGGCGGGACAGGCCGAAACTCGCGAAGGCGTCGGCGGTGGCGAGGGCTTCCAGGTGGGCGGTGGAGCATCCGGTACGCCGGGCGAGATCCGTCATCGACCGATAAGGACCATGGGTACGGCGTTCCCGCTCGATCTTCCCGGCCAGTTCGGCGCCGATCGTACGGATGCGGGAAAGCCCCTGCCGCACCGCCGGACCGCCCAGGCCCCACGCCTGCGGAGGCTCGCCTGCCTCGCTCTTGTGCCGGCTCGCCGGCGTGGTCTCCAGCGTCGCCATCGCGTCACTGAGGTTGATGTCCGGCCGCCTGACCTCGACGCCGTGCCGCCGCGCGTCGTCGACCAGGGTCTGCGGCGAGTAGAAACCCATCGGCTGCGCGTTGAGCAGCGCCGCGCAGAACGCCGCCGGGTGGTACCGCTTGAGCCAGGCGCTCGCGTACACCAGGTAGGCGAAGCTCATCGCGTGGCTCTCCGGGAAGCCGTAACTGGCGAACGCGGACAGCTTGACGAAGAGATCATCGGCCAGTTTCCCGGTGATCCCGTTCGCGGCCATCCCCTCGTACAGTCGCTTTCTGATCCTCTCCATCTTCTCCATGGACCGTTTCGAGCCCATCGCGCGCCGCAACTGGTCCGCCTCCGCCGGATCGAACCCGGCGACGTCGATCGCCAGCTGCATCAGCTGCTCCTGGAAGAGCGGCACCCCGAGGGTCTTGGCCAGGGCGTTCTTCATCAGGGGATGCGGCACATCCGGTTTCTCCAGACCGTTCTTGCGGCGGATGTACGGGTGAACCGAACCGCCCTGGATCGGCCCCGGCCGGATCAGCGCCACCTCGATGACCAGGTCATAGAACTCGCGGGGCTTGAGCCGGGGCAGCGTGGCCATCTGCGCGCGGCTCTCCACCTGGAACACCCCGACCGAGTCGGCCCGGCACAGCATCGCGTAGACCTCCTCGTCGTCCAGCGGCATCGTCCCGATGTCGAGTTCGTCCTCGATCAGGTCGTACGCGTAGTGCAGCGCCGACAGCATCCCCAGCCCGAGCAGGTCGAACTTGACCAGGTCGACGGCGGCGCAGTCGTCCTTGTCCCACTGCAGGACGGTGCGGCCCGGCATCCGCCCCCACTCCACCGGGCAGACCTCGATGATCGGGCGGTCGCAGATGACCATGCCGCCGGAGTGGATGCCCAGGTGGCGGGGGAAGTCCTGCACCTCGTTGGCGGCCTGGATCACGCTCTCCGGGATGTCCTCGGCCTCCGCCACGTCACCCCAGCGGTCGATCTGCTTGCTCCAGGCGTCCTGCTGGCCCGGCGAGAACCCGAGCGCCCGCGCCATGTCCCGCACCGCCGACCGGGGCCGGTAGGAGATCACGTTGGCGACCTGGGCGGTGTGCTCCCTGCCGTACTTGCGGTAGACGTGCTGGATGACCTCCTCCCGCCGGTCCGACTCGATGTCGACGTCGATGTCCGGCGGGCCGTCCCGTTCCGGGGTGAGGAACCGCTCGAAGAGCAGCCGGTGCTTGACCGCGTCGACGTTGGTGATCCAGAGCGCGTAACAGACCGCCGAGTTGGCCGCCGAACCGCGGCCCTGGCAGTAGATGTTCGCCTCCTTGCAGAACTGGACGATGTCGTAGACGACCAGGAAGTAGCCGGGGAAGCCCAGCTCCTCGATCATCCGCAGCTCGTGCTCGATCTGCTCGTACGCCCGGGGATGATCCACGCCGTACCGCTGCCGGGCGCCCCGCATCGTCAGCTCCCGCAGCCAGCTCATCTCGGTGTGGCCCGGCGGCACCGGATAGTCCGGCAGCTTCGGCGCGACCAGGTCGAGACTGAACGCGAGGTCCCTGCCGTACATCGCGGCGTTCGCCACGGCGCCCGGGTACCCGGCGAAACGGCGGGCCATCTCCTCGCCGCTGCGCAGATGGGCGCCCCCGGCCGCGGGCAGCCAGCCGTCCATCTCGTCCAGGCTGCGCCGGGCCCGGACCGCGGCCAGGGCGGTCGCCAGACGGCGGCGGCCCGGGGTCGCGTAGTGCGCGTTGTTGGTGGCCACCACCTCCAGCCGGCGGCTCCGGGCCAGGTCGAAGAGAGCGTCGTTACGGTCGCCGTCGTACGGGTCGCCGTGATCGGTCAGCTCCACCACCACGTTCGGGGCGCCGAAACCGTCGATCAGGCGATCCAGCTCGTACGCCGCCCGTTCCGGCCCGTGCGTGGTCAGCGCGAGCGGAACCGTGCCCTTCCGGCAGCCGGTCAGCACCAGGACGTGATCCCGCAGCAGCTCGGCGACCTGCTCCAGGCTGCCGTAGTCGGGGCGGCCCTTCTCCCCGCCGCGCAGCTGCGCCTCGGAGATCACCCGGGCCAGCCGGGCGTACCCCTCGTGGCCGTGCGCCAGGGCCAGCAGGTGCGGGCCCTCCGGATCCGGCTCGCCACTGCGCGGACGGGTCAGGCCCAGCGACAACTCGGCGCCGAAGACGGTGGGAAGCCGCAGCTCGCGGGCGGCCTGGGAGAAGCGGACCACGCCGTACAACCCGTCATGGTCGGTGACCGCAAGCCCGGTCAGCCCGAGCCGGGCCGCCTCCTCGGCCAGCTCCTCCGGATGGCTCGCGCCGTCCAGGAAGCTGAAGTTGGTGTGGCAGTGCAGCTCCGCGTACTCCACCCGGCTCTCGGCCCGCACCAGCCCGGGCGCGGCCCGGTACGGCTCCCGCTTGCGGGACCAGGCCGGGGAGTCACCGCCGTCCCCGTCCACCGTCAGCGGATCGACGACCGCCTTGCCGCTCAGCGCGGCCTCCAGCCGGCCCCACGGCACATCCGGATTATTGAATCCCACTACGTTCCCCGTCAGTCATAGATCGCCTCGACCATCCACTGGCCGCCGGAAAGGGACATCAGCAGCGCCCGGCCGTCCTCCAGGAGCATCTGGAAACGGGCCCGGCGGCGGGACTCCCGGGCCGTCCACCAGCGCTCGTCGACCGGCCATGGCCCGGCCCAGCCGGTGATCGCCACCGGCCGGCGCCGGTCGATCCGCAGCGTCGCCGGGGCGCCGGACAGCTCCAGCCGGGCACTGACCCCGACCGGCTGCCCCGCCTCGTCGAACACCGCCGCCGGCAGCGGATGCTCCAGCACGATCGCCGGCGACGGCCTCGGCAGCCGTCCCGGCCACGGCGGCAGCGGTTTCTTCCGCTCCCTTCCCCGCTCCTCCCCCGTCTCCGGACCGCCGGCGCCGGCCAGGCCGTTGACCAGCGTCAGTCCGTGGTGGGGCCGGCTCCTCTCCGCCGGCCAGGCCAGGCGCAGCGGTGGCCCGGTCGCCTTGTCGAGAACCGGGACGGTCTCGACCCCGGGAATCGGATCCGGGTGCGGGGCCGCCGGGCGCTCCGGCTCGCGCTCGTCACCCCACGGCACGAGCCGCACCTGGTCGTCCGCCGACCGCCCGCCGCCGATCACCGGTATCAGCACGGCTTCCGGCCCGAGCAGGCCCTGCACCCGGCTGAACGCCCGATGGGCCCGCTCCCGCTCGTCGCCGGTCTCCCCCCACAACCCCGCCTGCAGTCCCGCATGGGCGAGCACCCCGTCCGGCACCAGCCGCAACCGCACCAGCCCGGCCGTCGGCCGCGCCGGGCCACCACGCCGCGCCCCGGTCAGCCACCCGTCCAGCTGCCAGCGCACCCGCTCGGCGATCGCCGCGGCGGTCAGCAGCCCGTCGTGCCGCCACACCCGGAACAGCTCCTGGCCGTCCGCCGTGACCGCCTCGATGCCGAGCCGGGTGCAGGCCAGCCCGTGCGCGGCGAGCCGGTCGTGCAGCCGTTCGGCCAGCGCCCGCCCCGCGAACGCCGCCACGTCCACCCGTTCCAGCGCCTCGTCGTATGTCTCCTCGACCGCCAGATCCGGCGGCGGCCTGCGCACCGCGAGCGGCCGATGGTCGGCTCCCGACGCCAGCCGGTGCGCGAGCGCCCCCTCGAACCCGAACCGGGTCAGCACATCCCCCGCCGGCAACGCCGCGAACTCCCCGAGGGTCTTGATGCCGAGCCGCTTCAGGAGGTCCGTCAGTTGCGGTTCCTCCAGAGCTTCCACGGGTACGCCGTACAGAAACTCCCCGCTCCTCCCCGCCTCCACCACCCGCCCGGTCCGCGCCGCGATACCCGCCGCGAACACCCCGTCGGCGATCCCGATCTGGCACTCCACCGCACAGGCGAGCGCGACCTGCTCGACGATCCGTTCGGCCGCCGCCTCCTCCCCGCCGAAGTACCGCGCCGGCCCGCGCACCGCCGCCGCACACACTCCCGGCCGCAGCACCTCCACCCCGGCCACGACCTCCTCGACGGCCGCCACCACCGGTTCGAAGGCCCGCGCGTCCCGCCCCGGATCGTGCTCGACGACGATCAGCTGCGGACACCGCCCCTGTGCCTCCCGCCGCCGCAGCCCCCGGCGCACCCCTTCCCGCCGCGCCGCCTCCGAACAGGCCAGCACCCGGTTCCCGAACATCACCGCCACCGGCTCGGAAGCCGCCACCCCCGCCACGATCTCCGCCGCCACCACCGGCCAGTCCGGACACCAGACCAGCAACGTACGAACCGCCGCTTCCACTACGCCCCCTCCCGGCCCTCAAGAGCCCGCGCCACGACGCCGCTCTCCCCCACCGCCCGGCCCGCCCGCGCTACGCCGTCCTCCCACACCACCTGGTCCGCCCGCGCCACGCCGCCCTCCACCACCACCTGGTCCGCCCGAGCCCTCTCGCGCCCGAGGGGCTCTCCGGCCGCGCGGGCAGAACGGCGCGGGGTGGGGTCATCGGATCTCGGAGGAGCGGGCGGGACGGCGAAGGGACGGACCGTGACACCCGGCATCCACATCGTGATCTCCCGTGGCCGGGCAGCGGCCCCTCGCCCGCGGGCCACCACGGTGACCTCACGGCGACGCAGCCGGCCGGTCCCGGAACCCAGACCGTCCCAGCGGCCCTTACCGACCTGCAGGGTCACATCCGCCCCGGCCCAGTCCCCGAGCGGCACGAGCACACTGCCCCGCTGCCGGGCCCGCGCCGCCAACCTGCTGACGATCGACGCCGGCACCGGCCCGGGAACCGCGGCGACCACCACGTCCACCCCGTCGATCAACGCGGCCACCACGGTGGGCCAGTCCGGCCCGGGGTCCGGAACGAGCGCGAGCCGTTCCAGCACGATCCCGCTCTCGGCCGCCGCGAGCGCCCCGAGCGAGGGCACACCGACCACCGCACACCAGGATCCACTCCGCGACGCCGCGGCCAGCAACGCCAGCATCAGCGACGTGCCCCCACCGGCCGGCATGCCCCGCTCCGCCGGGTACGCCGGCCCGCCCACAGCCGGCGACTGCCTCTCAGCGAACCCACGGCCGTCTCTCCCACCCGCGAACGCCCGGCCACCCACCGGTGCCGGCCCCACCCCGGACAGGCGACCACCCGCAGCCGACCGCCCTACTTCAGAGGCCCGACCACCCGCTGCCGCTCCCCCACCCGCAAACTCCCGCGGGTCCGCAGACGCACGGTCACCTGCCGGTACGCGCCCGCCCGATCCCGTCTGCCCACCCGCAAACGCCTGCCCACCCCCGCCCGTCTGCCCACCGGCGAACATCCGCGCACCCGTGCCCACTTGCCCGCCCGCGACCCTCCGCCCGCCCGCCCGTGTCTGCTCGCTCGCGAACGTCTGCTCGCCCGTGACCGTCCGTCCGTTCACGAACGTCTGCCCGCTCGTGAACGTCTGTGCGCCCGCGACCGCGACGGTGCTGCCCCGGCGCAAACCGCGTCCCGGCAGCAGCCCGCTCAACTCGGCCGCCACCGGCAGCATCCGGTCCATGTCCGGCGCACCGGTCCCGGTGGCCGTCCGGACCATCTCCGCGAGGGCGGCCGCACCATTGATCATGCGCCCAGCCACGTCAAGCCCCGCTCTGTTGCTCCCCGTCAAGCGCCACCGAACGGCAACCCCAGTCACGCGACGGACCCCCACCAAGCACCACCACGGCCGGCCCTGCCACGCACACCGCCCGATCACCAGTCACCCGGCCAGCCCAGCCCGCCGACCTCCAATCAGCCGGCTACCTGACCAGCCCCGAAATGGACCGCCCCCGAATCCCCGCGCCACCCGACAGGCCTCAACCCCCACGAATACCTAGAAGGCATCACCCTCCCGAACCGGCCACGCGGCACGAATCAAGATCAACTAACGGGGAGAGCCAGCCCCTCAGTCGGTTCAAAGCCGGTTCAACCCCGCTCCGTTCGAGCTGCTCGCCGAACCGAGGAACAGGTCAACCAACCCACCGGGACCTAGGAGCGGATCGGCCGGCCCGGCCCCGAAGCCAAGAACAGGCCGAGCAGCCCAGGAACAGGGCAAACGGCTCACGGGACCCGGTGATCAGATCAACCGACCACCGAAGTCAAGAAGCAGGTCAACCGGCCCGCTGGAACCAACGATCGGACCGCCCAGCCCGCCTCGAAGCCAAGGAACAGATCGAACGGCTCACCGAGGCCAGGGAGCAGGCCGACCAGACCCCCGGAACCACGGAGTAGGCAGACGGCTCAAGGCTCTGCCTGGGGTCGGCGGGCTCAGACCCCTACCGATCCGACGGGTGGACGGCTGACACGAACGCCGCCTGACGGCATCCGCCAGAGACCGAGAGGCGGGGCAGGCGTGCGGAACGGCGAGGAGCGCCGATGGGGTGCTCATGCCGCTAGCGGTGGCTGGTAGGAGAACCCGAGGGAGGACTCGGCGACCGCCACGAACTGCTCGGCGGCGCGCAACAGGTCGTCGGCTTCGCGGGCGCTCACCACGTGGGGGATGCCCGCTTCGGCGGCGGCGCGCTTGCCGGCGCCGAGGGCGAAATAGCCGGCCCAGTCGCCGAACTCCGGAGCCACCATGACGAGCAACGACCAGACACTTGTCGCCTTGGCCCGGCGACTACTGCCGCGAGCCGACGGCCGGGCCCGCGCAGCCAACAGAGCCGCGGCCGCGCGCAGGGCGGCCATGTGCGCGGTCGCATAACGCAGACCGTCGGGAGCAGTACGTGCCGCCTCGCTCAAACCCTCGCGGGCGATCGTCAGCAGCTGAGCCGGAGTCCGGTGCGGCAGCATGTGCGCCGGAACCGTCGGCGCCTCCGCCCGGGCACCCCCACCGGACCGGCCCTGCCCGGAAGTCACACCGCCGGCAGACCCCACGAGACCGGGAGCCGCATCGGCGGCAGGCCCCGCGGAATCGGGAGCCGCACCGCCGGCAGGCCTCACAGGGCCGGAAGCCGCACCGCCAGCAGACCGCGCAGAGTCGAAAGCCAAATCGCTGGCAGACCGCGCCACCGAGCCGCCGGCAGGTTGCGATGGACCGAGAGCCGGGCCGACAGCGGGTTGCGCTGGGGCCAAGGCCGGGCCGGCGGCAGGCTGCACGGGAACGAGGGCAGGGGCGGCATCAGTCAACGCTGGACCGGAAGCCGAATCGACAACAGAGGCGGCTGGGCCCGCGACAGCCGGGACCGAAGCGGACCGAGCCACGATGGGAGCCGGGCCGGCAGCAGTGGAGGCCGGGGCGGAGGGCACGCCGGCACTGGCCCGGGATGGGCCGGGAACAGGGAGTGTCGAGCCGGAAGCGGGGCAGGGTGCACCCGGGGGTGGGGCAGCCGCAGACCGCATAGGGCCGAGAGCGGGACCGGGAGCCGTTGTGAGGCCCGGGGCCGTGGTGCTCGCCATCGTCGTTTCTCCTCACCTGTTCCGCATCCGGCGTGGTGGCCGGATCGATCGCCGCGGAGGAAGACGCAGCCTGCCTGCCGGCCGAAGCCGGAACCGGAGCTCCAACGGGCGGCCGGAGCCCCGGCGGGCGACCACTCGGGTCGCCGAGCGGCAAGCCGGCCGGGCGTGAAGCTTCCCCACACCACACCCGGCCGGCACCGCCGGCGGGTCCGTCGCCCGCCACCGGGGGTCGGGGGCGGCGAGCGACGGCCTGCCTTTGAACGGGCCCGGACCCGCGAATGCCCGGACCACGCGTGCGGCACTTCGCGGGCGCCGCACCCGGGAGGCGCGCCGCGAAACACGCTCCCGGAGCAGAACGAACACCCTTTCGAACATCCGTTCTAACTACTGCAGAGACTAACACCCCCCTCCGACAAAAACGCAACCTTTGGCACCCCGCGCCGCCAGCTTTTTCGTACGGATGATCGACAACTCTCGGACCAGGCCGGCAAGCTGCGGAACCCACTGCCTGAAGACGGGAGAACGCCCCATCCGGAGACCACCGTCACTTCACCTGTATACCCCCCGGGGGTATATTGGGGAGCGAAGGAGGTACGGACATGAACGACCATGCGCATCACGAAGTACACGGGAAGTCGTGGCGGACGGCGATGAGGGCGACACTGCACTGCCTCACCGGCTGCGCCATCGGCGAGGTGCTCGGCATGGTGATCGGCAGCGCGCTGGGCTGGCCCACGGCAGCCACCGTGGCTCTGGCGATCGCGCTGGCGTTCGTCTTCGGCTATGCGCTGACCATGCGGCCTCTGCTGCGTTCCGGGATCGACATCCGCACGGCACTCAAGGTGGCGCTCGCAGCGGACACGGTATCGATCGCCGTCATGGAGATCGTCGACAACGCGGTCATGGTCGCCGTTCCCGGGGCCATGGAGGCCGGCTTGGGCAACGCGCTGTTCTGGGCGTCGCTCGCGTTCGCGCTGGCGGTCGCCTTCGTGCTGACCGTGCCGGTCAACCGGTGGCTGATCGCTCGAGGCAAAGGTCATGCGGCAGTCCACCAGTACCACCATTGATCCTCCCTGCCCGGCCAATGCCGTCACGAGTACGGCCGGGGCCCGGGTCAGTGCCCGATCTTGTGGACTCGACGCCGGAGCCGAGCGCACAAGATCGAATTCCTGCCCCTCCTTGTGCGCTGAGCTGCGGAAATCCGGTGCCTCCTGCTCAAGATCGCGAAGGCTGTCGATCTTGAGCAGGAGGCACCGGCGCGAAGTGCTCAAGATCCCAGCCGCACCCGAGCAGGGGAAGGCCACCAGGGCGATCGCTGAGCAGGTGCGGGGCGGGGTCGACAGGCGCAGGCTGAGGTCGGCCGACGCACGCAAGCACGGGCAGGGGCGAGCAAACGCTGACAGGGGCCGGGCCGACGCAAGCAGGCGCGAACCGGAACAGCCAGGCGCGAACCGGAACGGGCACGCGCGAACCGGAACAGGTACGCGCGAACCGGGGCGGACAGGCGCGAGCCGGGCCGGGCAGGCGCCGAAACCGGCGGCAAAGGACGAAGGCGGTACGGCGGAAGGCGATGCGGTGGCAGGCGAACTCGTCCCCCGTACCGCCGCGGAGGAAACCGCAAGGGAGGTCAAGCGGAACCCCCGCGCGGACCCGGACCCGCGCCGAACCCCCCGGAAAGCGACGAAACACCCGCCACCACTGACCTCACGCGAATCATGAATACGATGGTCGGCATGGCGACGATCGTGGTGACCGGCGGCAGTTCGGGTGTGGGCCTGGCGGCTGCGAAGCAGTTCGCCGCCCGCGGGGACGAGGTGGTTCTGGTCGGCCGTGATCCCGGCAGGCTGGCCGCCGCCGTCGCGCAGGTGCGGGCCGTCGCCGACGGCCGGGAGCCCGCCCACTTCAGGACCGATTTCGAACACCTCGATGAGGTACGCGATCTCGCCGCCCGTCTCCTTGACGCGCACCCCCGCATCGACGTCCTGGCGAACAACGCCGGCGGCATGGTCGGCGACTTCCGGCGCACCGGGGACGGCTTCGAGGCGACGATCCAGGGCAATCATCTGGCCCCGTTCCTGCTGACCACCCTGCTGCGGGAGCGTCTGCGCGGCGCCCGCGTGGTGAACACCGCGTCGCGTGCGCACCTGCAGGGCAGCCCCGATCCGGAAGACCTCGCGGGTGATCCGGCGAAGTACAACTCGTGGCGGGCCTACGGGGCGGGCAAGGCCGCGAACATCCTGTTCACCGCCGAGGCGGCACGCCGCTGGCCGGATGTGTTCAGCGTGTCCTTCCACCCGGGTGTGGTGCGGACGAATTTCGGGGCGGGCAGGGTGACCCGGTTCTTCTACCGGTTCGCGCCGTTCCTGGTGACTCCGGAGAAGGCGGGTGAGTTGCTGGTGTGGCTGGCGACCGCGCCGGAGTCCGAGCTGACGAACGGCGGCTACTACGTGGGCCACCAGCTCACCACCCCGGCTCCGCACGCCCGCGACGCCGGCCTGGCCGCGCGGCTGTGGGACGCCAGCGCCGCGGCGGTGGCGAGGTGACCATGCACGACCATCCCAACGTCACAGCGGTACGGGACGCCCTGGCGGCGGCCGGCCTGCCCACCGAGGTCGTGATCCTGGACGAGGCCGTGCACACCGCGGCGGCAGCGGCTGCGGCCCTCGATGTCGAGGTCGGCCAGATCGCCAACTCGCTGATCTTCGACGCGGACGGCGCTCCGCTGCTGGTGCTGACGTCGGGCGCGCACCGCGTCGACACCGCCACGGTGGCCGCCGCGATCGGTGCGGAGAAGATCAAGCGGGCCACGCCGGAGTTCGTCCGGGAGCACACCGGGCAGGCGATCGGCGGCGTCGCGCCGCTGGGTCATCCGAAGCCGGTGCGGACGCTGGTGGACGTCGCTCTGGAGCAATTCCCGGTGCTGTGGGCGGCGGGCGGCGTACCCCGCTCGGTTTTCCCCATCGGCTATGCCGATCTGGTCCGGGTGACCTCGGGCACGCCGACGGTGGTGGCGTGACCCGGTGACCGATGACCTGGTCAGCCTGCATGTCTGGCGGATCCCCCGGCGTTCCGTGGGCTCCGCCCTGCTGCGCATGGCGTTCGCCCGCCGCCGTCTCGCGGGGGTCCGTTTCGGCAAATTCCTCGGTACGGGCACCGGCGCCACGTTCGGCCCGGGCGACTCGGATCTGACCCGCTGGGCCGCGATCACCGTGAGCGATCGTCAGGTCCGGTTCCCGGCCTGGGAGTCGATCGCCGAGAGCCATGCCCGCGTCGACCTGGACCCGCTGGTCAGCCGGGGGAAATGGTCGGGTGTGAGCCCTTTCCCGGCAGCGGGAGGGAAGACCGACGGCATGGTGCTGTCGCTCACCCGGGCCCGGCTGCGCCCGACTCGTGCGCTGACGTTCTGGCGGTCGATCCCGCCGGTGGCCCGGGAGATCAGTGCCGCGCCCGGCCTGCTCGCCCGGTTCGGGATCGGGGAGGCGCCGATCGGCTGGCAGGGCACGGTCAGCGTGTGGCGCAGCACGACGGACCTGACCGCGTTCGCGTACCGTCAGCCAGAACACCGCGCGGTGATCGCACGCACCCCCACCGACCGCTGGTACGCCGAGGAGCTCTTCGCCCGTTTCGCGGTGCGGGAGATCAGCGGTGACCGGGGTGTGCTGGGCTGGACCGCCGACGAGAAGGAGCGCACGGAGCGATGAGGCTCGTTGCTTGGCAGCCGGATGACCTGCTGCGCCGGCTCGACGACGTGGTGACCGTCTACGGCGAGGCGATGGGATACCGCAAGGAGTTGCTGCAGACCCGCCGCGGCTACATCGGCTCGCATGTGCGCCGGCCGGGGTTCCGGGCGGTGGCGACGCTGACCGCCGAGGGCAAGGTCGCCGGTTTCGGGTACGGCTACACCTCCGCCCCCGGCCAGTGGTGGCACGACCAGGTGCGGTCGGCGCTGGGCGAGCCGGCCCGCCGGCAGTGGCTGACGGACTGTTTCGAGGTCGTCGAGCTGCATGTGCGCCCGGTCGCGCAGGGTCACGGTGTCGGTGCCAAGCAGTTGCGTGCCCTGCTGGCGATGGCCGACGGCAAGACGGTGCTGCTGTCCACACCGGAGGCCGACGAGCAGGCGTCCCGCGCGTGGCGTCTGTACCGGCGGCACGGTTTCACCGACGTGCTGCGGAACTTCATCTTCCCCGGTGACGAGCGGGCGTTCGCGATTCTCGGCCGGGAGATACCGCTGCCGTCCGAGGGCACGGACTGACACCGTTGCGCAAGGTCCCGTGGGTTCTGCTGGGCGCTCTGATCCTGGCCCAGATCTGTTATCCGCTCACCGACGGTGAGCTGCGCGCCGGACTGACCGTGACGACGGTGCTGATCGGGGTGCTGCTGTCGGTGTCGCACGCGCTGCTGAGCCGGGGCGTGCGCGCCGGGCTGGCGCTGGTCGGGACGGCGACGCTGGGTGGGTTCGCGGTCGAGGCGATCGGTGTGGCGACCGGTTTCCCGTTCGGGACGTACGACTACTCCGGCCAGCTCGGCCCGAAGGTCCTCGGGGTGCCGCTGATCATCCCGCTGGCCTGGACCTGGATGGCCTGGCCGGCCTGGCTGGCGGCGACCCGGGTGGCCCGGGGCCGCGTCCCCCGGATCATGATCGCCGCGGCCGGGCTGGCCGCCTGGGACCTGTTCCTGGACCCGCAGATGGTCGCCGAGGGGTACTGGCGCTGGCACGACCCGGTGCCGGCGCTGCCCGGCGTGCCCGGTGTCCCGATCGGCAACTATCTGGGCTGGCTGGGGTTCGCCTTGCTGCTGATGACGGCCCTGTCGTTCGCCGCGGGATCCGCTTTCGAGAAGCGGGCCGGGGATGGGCCGATGCTCGCGCTGTGGCTCTGGACCTATGCGTCCTCCGTCCTCGCGCATGCCGTCTTCCTCGACCTGCCGGCCTCCGCGGCCTGGGGTGGTCTCCTGATGGGCGGGGCGGTCCTGCCACTGCTGCGGCGGCTATGACGGGCTGGTTCGCGCTGGCGCCGCTGGTGCTGCTCACCGCGCACACCGCGGTCAACGCCGTGCTGCTGCGCCGCCCGCGCCGGGGCAGGACGACGTGCGAGCGGGTCGCCGTCCTGCTGCCGCTGCGCGACGAGGCGGACCGGGTCACGCCGTGCCTGGAGTCCCTGCTGGCGCAGCGGGGCGTGGCGGACCTGACCATCCACGTCCTCGACGACGATTCGACCGACGGCACGGCCGATGTGGTGCGGGCGGTCACCGCCGGGGACGCGCGGGTGCGGCTGATCACCGGCACGCCGCCGCCGGACGGCTGGCTCGGCAAACCGAACGCCTGCCGGCGGCTCGCCGACGACGCCGGGGACGCGGACGTGCTGGTCTTCGTGGACGCCGACGTGGTCCTGGCGCCGGACGCCGTCGCGGGGGCGGTGACGCTGCTGCGGGACAGCGGGGTGACGTTGCTGTCGCCGTACCCGAAGATCGTGGGTTCCGGGCGTCTCGTCCAGCCGCTGTTGCAGTGGTCGTGGCTGACGTTCCTGCCGCTGCGCGCGATGGAACGCTCGCCGCGCCCGTCCCTGGCCGCCGCCGGTGGGCAGTGGCTGGTCACCGACCGGGCCGGCTATCAGCGGGCGGGCGGGCACGCGGCGGTCCGCGGCGACGTCCTGGAGGACATCGGCCTGGCGCGGGCGGTCAAACGGTCCGGCGGCCGGATCGCCCTCGCCGACGGCTCGGGCCTGGCCACCTGCCACATGTACGGGTCCTGGCGCGAGCTCGCGGACGGTTACGGCAAATCCCTGTGGGCGTCCTTCGGGTCGGCGGCGGGTGCGGGCGCCGTCGTGGTCCTTCTTCTCGCGTTGTACGCCGTACCCGCGCTGTTCCTCCTCTCCCCCTGGCCTGCCGTCGCCCTCTCGGCGCTTCTGCTCGGCGTGACCGGCCGCCTGATCAGCGCGGCGGCGACCGGCGGCCGGCTGCTCGACGCGTTCGCGCACCCGCTCTCGGTGGTTCTGTTCGCCTGGCTGGTGGCCCGTTCCTTCCACCTGCGGCGCACCGGCCGCCTGTCCTGGCGCGGCCGGGCGCTCTGACCGGACGCCTCGCGCGAAAGGCGCGTTTCGGTGGCAACCCCGGCCGGACCCCGCGCTGTCACGGGCGGGAGGTGTGGTTCGGTGGGACTCCGACGGCGTACAGGATAGGAATTGACCGTGAGTGACATCGTGGTGATCGGAGCCGGGGTCGGCGGCATGGCCGCGGCTCTGCGGCTGGCGTCGTCGGGACATCGGGTGACCGTTTTCGAACGCGCGGCGCGGCCCGGGGGGAAACTCGCGGTGTTCGAGCGGGACGGCTACCGCTTCGACACCGGGCCGAGCCTGCTGACGCTGCCGCAGGTGTTCGAGGAACTGGGCCTGGACCTGCGGCCGGAACCGCTGGACCCGGTGGTGCGGCACGTCTTCCCGGACGGGGTGGTGCTCGACTCGTCGTCCGATCACGGTGTCTTCCTGGAGCGGATCGCGGCGGCGCTGGGCGGGGACGCGGCGGCCGATTGGGATCGGTTCTGGCGGCGGGCGGCACGCATCTGGCAGGCCTCGTGGGGATCGGTGCTGCAACAGCCGGTGACGGCGGCGTCGCTGGCCCGGCTGTCCTGGCGGCTCGGTGATCTCGCGGCGATCGCGCCGGGCCGGTCGCTGCGCGCGCTGGGCCGCCGGCACCTGCGCGATCCGCGGCTGCGGATGATGCTGGACCGCTACGCCACCTACACCGGCACGGATCCGCGCCGGGCGCCCGCCGCACTGGCCGCGATCCCCTACGCGGAACTCACCCACGGTGGCTGGTACCTGCCGGGCGGTCTCGGCACGATCGCCACGGCGTTGCACGCCAAGTGCCTTGCCGCGGGGGTACGGGTGAGCCTCGGCGCCGAGGTCACCGGCATCGAGGCGGACACCGCGGTCCGCGGGGTGCGCCTGGCCTCGGGCGGGTTCGTGCCCGCCGACGTGGTCGTGTCGAATGTGGACGCCGTGTCGCTCTACCGGGATCTGCTTCCCGCGCCGAAACCGCTGACCCGGCTGGCGGACCGCAGTCTCGCCGGGTTCGTGCTGCTGCTCGGGGTGCGCGGGCACACGCCGGAACTCGCCCACCACACGGTGTTCTTCCCGCGCCGCTACGACGCCGAGTTCGACGCGATCTTCCCCGGGCCGGGGCGGCGGGCCCGGCCGGTGCCGGATCCGGCGGTGTTCGTGACCCGGGCCGACGATCCGGCGGTCCGGCCGGACGGTCACGAGGCGTGGTTCGTGCTGGTCAACGCGCCACGGCACGGGTCGGCGTGGTCCGCTGTGGACTGGCGGCGGCCGGGGCTGGCCGACGCGTACGCCGGCCATGTCCTGGACGTGCTGGCCCGGCGCGGCCTGGACGTGCGGGATCGGCTGGCGTTCACGGAGGTCCGGACGCCGGCCGACCTGGCGGAGGCGGCGGCCGCGCCGGGCGGGTCGATCTACGGCACCGCGGGCGGGCTGCTGCGGCCCGGCAACCGCGGGCCGGTCGACGGGCTGTTCCTGGTCGGCGGTTCGGTGCATCCGGGTGGTGGGCTGCCGATGGTCACCCTCTCCGCCCGGATCGCCGCCGAGCTGATCGAGAACTCAGGACGGGGTACGGGCCGCTAGGAAGGCCTTGGCCATGGCGGAGGCCAGGTCGGCCGGGTCACGGGCGGCGATGGCCTGACCGCCGGTGGCCTTGGCCATGCCCTGCAGGGCGGCCATGTTGGCGTCCGGCCCGTAACCGACGGCGATGATCGGCACCGGCTTGGCCGGGTCCCGGCCGGCGTTGAGCCGCTTCAGGAACTCCTGATTCGACATCGCGAACCGGGTGCCACCGTCGGCGCCGTCGGTGAGCACCACGACCACCGACGGCCGGTCGGCCTGGGCCTTGCCGCGCAGGAAGTCGACCCCGTCGAGGACGCTCTGGTAGAGCGGCGTCCCGGCGGACGGCACCGGACGGTACGAGCTGATCTTGCCGACCAGGCTCTGGCGCCGGGCGTTGCCGTCGGCGGTGTCGGTGAGGTCGCCGAAGCCGACCTCCTCGGTGTGGGCGGGACTGTTCGCCGAGGCCGCGCCGAAGTACCACATGCCGATCCGGGTGTCCTCGTCGAACAGACCGGCCGCGACCGACCCGGACTCGCGCAGCAGGGACGCCTTGGTGGCCGTACCCTTGCCGATCTTCTCGTTCATCGAGCCGGAGGCGTCGATCAGGAGCAGCACCTGGAAGGCCAGGTCCTGGAACTGCGCCCACTGTTTGGCCGGGGTCAGCAGGCCCGCGCCGGACTCGGGCAGGCGGGCGCCGCCGGCGGTCGGCTCGGTGCGGAAACCGGCGTCGCTGACGGCCTGCTTGCTGATCGCCGCGCGCAGCTGCTCGGCCAGGCCGCTCTTCACACCGGTGCGGATCGCGTACGGGTAGTCCGCCTCGATCTGACCGTCGGCCGGGACCGCGCCGACGAGCGGCACCTTGTAACCGCCCTTGCGGTAGACGGCGAGCTGCTGCTCGGCCACCGGGAAGACACCGATCTGGTACGTCGCCTTCACCGCGTCGGACTCCTCGGCCAGCCGGGCGATCAGGGTGGCAGGGTCGGCCGCCGCCACCGTCATCCGGCTGCGCAGGGTGAGCGCCCGCAGCTGGGCGATGCCGGGGTCCTTCGTGGTCAGCGCGGTCGCGGCCTGCACGCCGTGGACGCTGAGCAGCCCGGCGGTCGTCCGCAGCGGGTTGCTCATGGTGACGAGCGGGATGCGGCCCTCGGTGATCGCCTCGGTCACCGCGACCCAGCTGGTCCTGCCGTCCTTGACGAACTGGCCGGTGATGGACTCCGGCGCGGCCAGGACGATCGGGGACCAGGCGAGGGTGGCGCCGGAGGTCCGGTAGACGAGCCGGCGCTCCTCGGCGATCCGCAGCCAGGCCGTCGACGACGGCACCCAGACGTCCGGCTTGCCGCCCGACTCCAGGGTGACGCCGGGCTCCTCGGCCCGCACCAGGATCGGCGCACAGCGCTGCCCGGCCGGTTTGAGGGTGTCCGCGGCGGCCCGGATCACCGGCTCGATCTCGGGGGCGGCGGCCACCGTGAGCTGAGGGTCGGGGCAGGGGGCGACGCTGGGCTGCGTCGCCGAGGGCACCGGCCCGGAGCTGGGCTGAGCGGCCGTCCGGGACGTTCCGTTGCTCATCAGCCGCCAGGCGACACCGCCGGCGACCAGCAGGACCACAATCACCAGGGCCGCGGAGAGCAGGACCCGGCTCCGGGCCTGCGGTGGCTCTGGCCACTCGTTGTCGGACATTCCACCTAACCCGTCGTAAGGGGAGGGACGGATGCCTGCCGGATAGTAGTCCGGGATTCATGTCTCGCAATGGTTCGATGTGCAAAGCGGCACATCACGGCAGGATTCGAGGCTCCGCGACGGCGATCACTATCAATTCGCCGTCGGCGCCGAGACCGGGTGGTTCGCGGCCCCAGCCGCCGTACACCTGATCCACCCGGAACCCCGCCGACCGCAGCGACGCGCGCAGCAGGGCCTCGTCCCGGAACCGGAGCGCGGCGGTGCTGCTCAGTTCGAGCCCGTCGTCGAAGTGGTAGTGGTGGACGACCGGAACCACGTCGTCGGCGCCGGCCGGGCCGGCCTCGGTCCACGCCCGCACCATCGAGCCGTCGGTCAGCACGATCGGCCGCTCGGTGCCGGCGCGGGTCCAGTCCTGCCAGGGCCGGGCCGCCGGATCCGGGCTGTCGAAGATCAGCCGCCCGTCGGTGACCAGGGCGTCGCGCAGGGCGTGCAGCGCGCCGTTCCACTCGTCGTCGGTGACCAGGTGCGGGGCGACATGCCGGGTCATGAACGCGGCGTCGAACGATCGCGGCGGCAGGTCCTCGAACGAGCCCTGGATCCACCGGACCCGGGCGGCGCCGGGCTTGCGGCGGGCCGCGTCGAGCACCGGGCCGGCCGGGTCGACAGCGGTCACCTCGTGACCGGCCTCGGCCATCGCGATCGCCAGGCGGCCGGTGCCGCAGCCGAGGTCGAGGACCCGCGGCGCCATCCGGTCGGCGAGGATTCGCAGGAAGAAGTCGTCCTCCCAGCCCAGGAGGCGTTCGGCGTCGTACACCTCGACGAGGCGGGGGTCCCGGTACTCACCGTGCCACACACTGGGAGCCTAGACGCGCGGTAACCACTCCACCACCCGAAGTGGACAGTCGTCTCCCGCTCCTCACAGCGAGGCGCTGTGCTCGATGATCACCTCGCGCAGCGCGGCGGCCGCGTGCGGCAGCACCGCGCCACGGCGGTGGGCCAGCGCGATGGTCCGGCGCATCCCGGGCGGGGCGAGCGGGGTGGCGCGCAGCAACGGCCGGTTGGCGAGCACCATGCTCGGCACCACCGCGACCCCGAGGCCGGCCTCGACGAAGGCCAGCACGGCGTCCATCTCGCCGCCCTCGACGGCGAACTTCGGGGTGAACCCGGCCCGCTCGCAGGCGTGCAGGGTGACGTCGCGGATGTCGTACCCCACCCGGAACATCACCATCGGGGTGTGCCGGAGCTCGGCGAGGTCGAGCTGACGGGCCACCGTCAACGGTGGGCCGGACGCGACCGAGGCCACCACCAGGCTCTCCCGCAGCAGCTCGGTCGCCTCCAGGGACGGATCCACGCCGGACTCGGGCGAGACGATCAGGGCCAGGTCGAGGGCGTGGGCGAGCAGGCTGTCGATCAGGTCCTGCGAGCTGCCCTCGCTCACGTGCAGCTGGATGGCGGGATGATCGGCCCGGTAGGCGCGCAGCACCGGCGGCACCAGGGAGGAGCACAGGCTCGGGGTGGCGCCCAGCCGGATCTCGCCGCGCCGCAGCCCCACGATGTCGGCGACCGCGTCCCGCGCCGCGTCGGCGTCCGCGATCATCCGCTGCGCCAGTGGGAGCAGAGTTTCGCCTGCGACGGTGAGGGTCACCCCGCCGCGGATGCGCTCGAAGAGCGGCGCGCCGAGTGAGGTTTCCAGGGTGTGAATCTGCTTACTCAGCGTCGGTTGCGATACGCCCATTTCGTCCGCCGCTTGGGTGAAATGTCGCGTCTCTGCCACCGCTAAGAAGTACCTGAGTTGTTGCAGCTGCACCGTAATAGCTTACCGCTATGGACTCCTCACCGATCATGCATTAGACGAATCGTGCGGGACTTCTTACCGTCCAAGTTGTGGCGGTAGACACTCCTATTCCGAAAACGACGAACGCGGCGGGTGCGACGGCACGCCCCACGCCGCGGAAGTCGGTCCGGCCCTCGTCGGTCATCCTCAAACTGATCATGGCGGTCAGCGGCGCGCTGCTGGTCCTCTTCCTCTTCGCGCACGCGGCCGGCAACCTCAAGATCTTCGTGGGCGAGTCGGACTTCGACCACTACGCGGAATGGCTGCGCGGGCTCGGCACGCCCCTGCTGCCGCACGCGTGGTTCCTCTGGATCCAGCGGGTCGGCCTGCTGGTCGCGATCGGCCTGCACATCTGGGCGGCGACGGCGCTGACCATCCGCGCGAAGAAGGCGCGCCCGGTCAAGTACGCGCACCGGCCGAAGATCCAGGGCAGCTACGCCGCACGCACCATGCGCTGGGGTGGTGTGATCATCGTGCTGTTCGTGATCTACCACATCCTCGACCTGACCACCGGTCACCTGAACCCCGAGGGCGGCGACTCCAACCCGTCCGCCCGGGTGGTGGCGGACTTCGCCCCCGACCGCTGGTACGTGACGCTCTTCTACGTCGTCTCCGTGGTCGCCGTCGGTTTCCACCTGCGGCACGGCATCTGGAGCGCGTTCCGCACGCTGGGCCAGCAGACGACGAAGGGTGAGCGCCGGGCGCAGGCCATCGCGCTGGTCCTCTCGGTCGCGCTGGTCGCGATGTACCTCTCGGTGCCCGTCGCGGTGCTGACCGGATTGGTGGGTTGATCATGAGTGCCAACGACTTCTGGGCCGAGGGCGAGCCCGTCTTCGACAAGGCCGCCCCGGACGGGCCGGTCGAGACCCGCTGGGAGCGCCGCAAGTTCTCCGCCAAGCTGGTCAACCCGGCGAACCGCCGCAAGCTGACCGTGATCGTGGTGGGCACCGGCCTGGCCGGCGGCTCGGCCGCGGCGACCCTGGCCGAGGCCGGGTACAAGGTCAAGTCGTACTGCTACCAGGACAGCCCGCGCCGTGCGCACTCGATCGCCGCGCAGGGTGGCATCAACGCCGCGAAGAACTACCGCAACGACGGCGACTCCGTCTACCGGCTGTTCTACGACACGGTCAAGGGTGGCGACTTCCGCGCCCGCGAGTCCAACGTGTACCGGCTCGCCCAGGTCAGCGTGAACATCATCGACCAGTGCGTGGCCCAGGGCGTCCCGTTCGCCCGTGAGTACGGCGGCCTGCTCGACAACCGCTCGTTCGGTGGCACCCAGGTGTCCCGGACGTTCTACGCCCGGGGCCAGACGGGCCAGCAGCTGCTGCTCGGCGCGTACCAGGCCCTGGAACGCCAGATCGGCCTCGGCAACGTCGAGATGAACGCCCGGCACGAGATGCTCGAGCTGATCATCGTGGACGGCAAGGCCCGCGGCATCGTCGTCCGGGACATGGTCACCGGCGAGATCACCACCGAGTTCGCCGACGCGGTCGTGCTGGCCTCCGGCGGCTACGGCAACGTGTTCTTCCTGTCCACCAACGCCAAGGGCTGCAACGTCACCGCGTCGTGGCGGGCGCACCGCAAGGGCGCGCTGTTCGCGAACCCCTGCTACACGCAGATCCACCCGACCTGCATCCCGGAGTCCGGCTCGCACCAGTCGAAGCTGACCCTGATGTCGGAGTCGCTGCGCAACGACGGCCGGGTGTGGGTTCCGAAGGACGCCAAGGACTGCCAGAAGCCCGCCGGGGAGATCGCGGAGGAGGACCGCGACTACTACCTGGAGCGGATCTACCCGTCGTTCGGCAACCTGGTGCCGCGTGACATCGCGTCGCGTGCCGCCAAGAACGTCTGCGACGAGGGCCGCGGCGTCGGTCCCGGCGGTCTCGGCGTCTACCTGGACTTCGCCGACGCGATCAAGCGGCTGGGCCGCAAGGCGGTCGAGGCGAAGTACGGCAACCTCTTCGAGATGTACGAGCGGATCACGGGCGAGGACCCGTACGAGACGCCGATGCGCATCTACCCCGCCGTGCACTACACGATGGGTGGCCTGTGGGTCGACTACGACCTGCAGTCGACGATCCCCGGTCTGTTCGTGGTGGGCGAGGCGAACTTCTCCGACCACGGCGCCAACCGGCTCGGCGCGTCCGCGCTGATGCAGGGCCTCGCCGACGGCTACTTCGTACTCCCGAACACGATCAGCAACTACCTCGCCGCCGGCCCGTTCCCTGCCGTCTCGGCGTCGGACGCCCCGGTGGTCGAGGCCCGTAAGCAGGTCGAGGACCGGATCGAGAAGTTCCTCTCCATCGACGGCGACCGCACCGTGGACTCGTTCCACCGCGAGCTCGGCCAGATCATGTGGGAGTACTGCGGCATGGAGCGCTCCGAGGAGGGCCTGACCAAGGCCATCGGCCTGATCCGGGCGCTCAAGGAGGAGTTCTGGACCCGGGTGAAGGTGCCCGGTAAGGGCGAGGAGCTCAACCAGAACCTCGAGAAGGCCGGCCGGGTGGCCGACTTCATCGAACTCGGTGAGCTGATGTGCATCGACGCGCTGCACCGGCGTGAGTCGTGCGGCGGTCACTTCCGGGCCGAGTCGCAGACCCCCGACGGCGAGGCGCTGCGCCACGACGACGAGTTCAGCTACGCCGCGGCGTGGGAGTACTTCGGCGCCGACGGCAAGCCGGTCCTGCACAAGGAGGACCTCAACTTCGAGTACGTCCACCCGAGCACGCGGAGCTACAAGTAATGGACATCAAGGTCAGGGTGTGGCGTCAGGCCGGTCCGTCCGCGGCCGGCAAGATGGTCGCCTACGACGTGAAGGGCATCTCCCCCGACGCATCGTTCCTCGAGATGATCGACGTGCTCAACGAGACGCTGATCCTCAACGGTGACGACCCGATCGCGTTCGACCACGACTGCCGCGAGGGCATCTGCGGCATGTGCAGCATGGTCGTCAACGGTGTGGCGCACGGCCCGGAGAAGGCCACCACCGTCTGCCAGCTGCACATGCGCAAATTCAAGGACGGCGACACGATCGACGTCGAGCCGTGGCGTGCCGCCGCCTTCCCGGTCATCAAGGACCTGGTCGTCGACCGCAGCGCCTTCGACAAGATCATTCAGGCCGGCGGTTACATCACCGTGCCGACCGGCACCGCGCCGGACGCCCACGCCACGCCGGTGCCCAAGAAGGACGCCGACGCCGCGTTCGAGGCGGCCACCTGCATCGGCTGCGGCGCCTGCGTGGCCGCCTGCCCGAACGGCTCGTCGATGCTGTTCACCGCCGCGAAGATCACCCACCTCGGCCTGATGCCGCAGGGCCAGCCGGAACGCGACAGCCGCGTCCTCGACATGCTCCAGGCGCAGGACGACGCCGGCTTCGGCGGCTGCACCAACGCCGGCGAGTGCACCACGGTCTGCCCGAAGGGCATCCCGCTGAGCCTCATCGGCCGCCTGAACAGCGACTACCGCAAGGCGGTCAGCAAGCGCTGATCGCCAGAGCGACTCCAGGTATCGGGCACAACGGCGTGTCCGGTACCCGGCTTCTTCGGATGCCCGGCACAACGGCGTGCCGGGCTTCCGGTTTTCCAGGGGTACGGTTCCACCCCGGCTGGTTCTCAGGGCTGTCTCGAACACCCGGAGACAGCCCTGAGAACCAGCCGGATCGCGAGGTCAGGCCGCGACGGCCGGGACGGTGGCGGCGGGCGTGCGGCTGCCCGAGGTGATGGCGCTGCTGGTCAGCGTGTGCCAGGGCGCGCTGCACGGGGGGTGGGACGCGGAGCTGCGTACCCGTACCCTCGCCGTCGTCTTCGCGGGCCTGGCCCGCTCCTGATCCTCAGTCTTTGATCTTGTCGCCACCCAGGCCGCTGTGCAGGAAGGTGGCGAGGGTCTCGATCATCTCCTCCTCGCCGGCGGTGGGGCCGCTGCCGGCGAACCAGGCCGACGCCGCCGCGGACATCGTCGTGGTGATCAGTGACGCCGCGACCAGCGGATCACCGGGCAGGTCCAGACCGGTGAGGTGACCGGCGATGTGGTGCAGGTCGGGCTCCATCAACTCGCGGGCGCGCCGCGCGAAACCCTCGTCGATGATCGCCGCCTGATGGAGAGCGTTCAGAACCGGGCCGTGCCGGCGGTGGAAGTCCCAGTACATCGCGATGTGCCAGCGGACCGCCGCCCGGTCCCGGAAGTCGTCGGGGTGATTGCCCGGATCGATGGTCGCGTCGTTCTCCGCCAGCAGGTCCGCCAGCAGCTCGACGAGCAGCGCCTCCTTGCCGGCGAAATGCTTGTAGAACGACCCGGTCGCCCGGCCGGCCTCGGCGGTGATGTCCGTGATCTTGGCGTTCAGGTAGCCCACCCGCTGGAACACCCGGATCGCAGCCGCCTTCAACTCCGCCTCGGTCTGCGCCGCCTGCTCCTTGCGCGTGCCAACCACCACTGCTGCCCCCTTTCGGCCTTGACCGAGGCTATCAACCGACCTATGGTGAATTCATGTTCACTGAATCCGAATTCACCGTCATCGCCGGCGCGGGGCCGACCGGTCTCGTCCTGGCCCGTCAGCTGGAGCGCCACGGCGTGCCCTACCGGATCGTCGAGCAGTCGGCGCAGCCGTTCACCGGCTCCCGGGGCAAGGGCCTGCAGCCCCGCACGCTGGAGGTGCTTGACGACCTGGGGCTGATCGACCGGTTCCTGGCGGCCGGCGGCGACTATCCGGTCCTGCGCGCGCACGTGCCAGGCGGCGGCAACCACGACTTCCGCCTCGACGAGCTGCGCGCCCCCACGGATGCCGTCCCCTATCCCAACGGGCTGATGGTCCCGCAGTGGCGCACCTGCGAGCTGCTCGCCGAGGGCATTCCGGTCGAGTTCGGCGTCGGCGTCACCGGCTTCACCGACACCGGCGACGGGGTGCGGGTCACCCTCGACACCGGCGAGGTCATCGACGCGCGTCATCTGGTCGGCGCCGACGGCGGCCGCAGCACGATCCGCAAGCTGCTCGGTGTGGCGTTCGAGGGCTCCACTCACGAGGAGGAGCGCCTGCTGATCGCCGACGTCCGGCTGACCGGGCTCGACCGCGAGTTCTGGCACGTGTGGCCGGGCGAGGGCGAGCGGTCGTTCCGGCTCGGCCTGTGCCCGCTGGCCGGCACCGACTGGTTCCAGCTGACCGCGCCTCCGTCCACACAGTCCGTCGAGGAGCTGGTCGCCGCCGTCGATCCGTCGATCACCATCACCGAGATCGGCTGGACCTCGGAATACCGGGCGAACATCCGGCTGGCGTCCCGCTTCCGCAGCGGCAACGTCTTCCTCGCCGGCGACGCGGCACACGTGCACTCCCCGGCCGGCGGGCAGGGCCTCAACACCGGCGTGCAGGACGCTTACAACCTCGGCTGGAAGATCGCCACCGGCAGCTCCACGATCCTCGACACCTACGAGGAGGAGCGTCTCCCGGTCGCCGCGGACGTGCTCGGCATCAGCACCCGCCTGCACCAGCGTCACGTCGACGGCGCCGAGGACGCCCTACGCCGCGACGACCCCGCGCTCCGTCAGCTGTCCCTGCACTACCGCGGCGCCTCCCTGGCCGCCGACCACCGGACGCTTCCCGGCGCGGTCCGCGCCGGCGACCGCGCCCCCGACGCCCGCACCGCCGCGGGCCGCGTCTTCGACCTGCTCCGCGGCCCGCACGCCACTCTGCTGGCCTTCCACTGGACGGCGCTGCTGCCCGACCTGCCGGTTCCCGTGCACCACGTCTCCGAGGCCGCCGCGACGTACGACGCGACCGGCCCGGCTCTCTTCCTGATCCGCCCGGACAACTACGTCGGCTGCGTCACCACCGATCCCGCCGACGTCCTGGCCTACCTCAAGCAGATCGCCCTCTGACCGGCCGGCTCCTCGGTCAGGCCGTGCAGAGGGTTCCGGTCTGCTGGGTCAGCCACACGCGGTACTCCCTGGGGTAACTGGTGAACACCCGGGCCGGACCGGTCGCCAGCACCGCCGCCCACTGGGCGTGGTTCGCACTCGCCGCGGCCGGCGGCTCCGTCCAGGCGACGCTGTCGGTCCACTTCGGGCGGCCGGTCAGCACGGCGGCGAGCCCGAGCGCGGTCGCTCGCGTCTTCAGCTCGGCGGCGACCGCGGCGTCGTTCGAGTACATGGTGATGACCTGCCCCGCGTACCGCTCCTGCACCGGAGCGAGCAGTTCCGACCAGGCGCGCGTCTTGATCGCGGCATCGCTGTTCAGCAGCGACTGCTTGGCCTCACCCTTCACTTCCAAGTAGGCGTTGAGCCCGTTGGCCTTCGCCGAGTTCAACCATTCCCGCAGCGTGTAGACGGTCTGCCCGGCGTACGGGCCGACCTCGATGGTGCGCCCGGACAGCTTGTCGGCGCCGGACGCCCACCACAGATCAGTGATGTTCGCCGAGGTGCCGGTCAGCTTGCCGGTGGAGGTGTTGTGCCACATGACCGCCTTGGTGCCGTCCCGGGTGAGCTGGACGTCCGCCTCCACCCCGTCCGCACCCCAGCTGCGCTGGTCGCCGAGGCCCTTCGGGTGGTTCGGCTGGCGCACCTTGTCAAGGTTGTACGGAACGCCGTTGGTCGGATATCCCCCGTGCCCGTAGACCTCCGGGCAGGCCGGCAGCGCGGCAGCGGCCGGCCCCGCCGCCGGAACCACTGTCGCCGCAGCGGCGGCCAGCATGACGGCGAACATGGTCGGGCCTTTGCGGTGCATTCTCAAGTTCTCACTCCAGGATCGACAGCGGTGTGATCGAGATTAGTCGAAGTCTTCAGCCGGTCGTCAGGATCGTCTCCGCACCCACCGTCGGCGCCGTTCTCCTGGCTGCCCCCGGGCACATGAGAACCAGTCGCAGAGTGGACGGTGGTCTTCAGGAAGCCGGAATCGAGGTCACCGGAGATGACGTCGGGTCAGGAGGACGGTGACGAGGACGAGGATCGCGCCGGTGGCGAGGACGAGGCGGTCGCTGATGTGGACCAGGGCCGCGCCGAGGGGGATGGCGATCGCGATCGGGCCGAAGACGGCCGTGTTGCTGGTGGCGGCGACGCGGCCCAGCAGGTGGGCGGGTGTTCCGGTCTGCACGGCGGTCACCGCGGCGATCAGCGCCCACACCAGGCCGATGCCGGCCAGCACATTTCCGGCGATCATGGTCGGCCACCAGGGCAGCGTCCAGAAGACGCAGGCCGCCGCGAAGACCGCCGCGCCGATCGCCCCGACCCGTGCCGCTGACGTCCGGGCGAGGAGGCGGCCCACCACGAGACCGGCGATCAGGGAGCCGGCGCCCTGGGCACTGGACAGGATGCCGAGATGGGTGGCGGGGAGGCGCAGGTCGTCGACGAGCCGGGACAGTACGGCCGCATTGGTCAACCCGGAGACCGCGATCGCTACGGTCGCCAGCAGGACCGGGGTCCGTAGCGGTTCACGCATCAACAGGACCAGCCCCTGCCGGACGCTGCTCCAGCCCAGCGTCACCCGCTTCCCCGGAGCCGCCGCCTCGGCGTGATCCGCCTTCATCGGCTCGTCGGGCCGCATCCCATGCCTCTCCCCGACCGGCCCGGGCCGCTCCGCTCTCATCGGCTCGTCGGGCCGCACCGGCTTCTCGTCCGCTGGCCTGCGGGTTTGCGCGAGATCGCTTGGCACGGCGGAGGATGCGGGCATCAGGGTGATGAAGGCGTACAGGATGGCGCTGAGCAGGGGCAGCGCGGCGCAGAGCAGAATCACCGGGCGGGGGCCGGCGGATGCGTAGAGGGCCGCGCCGGCCAGTGGGGCCAGGAGCTTCATGCCTTCCTGGGCGCTGGATCGCCAGCCGTTGACGTCGCCGAGAAGCCGGGTGGGCAGGGTCGCCGGGAGCAGCGCCGACTCGCCGGCGTCGGAGAGGACGTAGCCGATGCCACGGATCAGCATGACCGCGTAGATCAGCCAGGTCTGACCCGCGTTGCCGACAGCGAGCAGGCTCAGCATCGTCAGCCCGAGGATGATCTCGGTGCAGACCAGCAGGGTACGGCGGGGGAAACGGTCGACCAGCGCGCCCAGCCAGGGGGCGGCCAGGCTGGGCGCGTAGATACCGAGGGCGCCGAGTGCGGCGAGACCGGCGTTTCCGGTCAGGTCGAGGATCCAGATGCCGGCGGCCAAGGTCATGGCGGTGCCACCGAAACCGGACAGGACCGAGATCAGTACGAAGAGAGCCGCGTTACGTCGCATGCCGTACTCCCACCTCTCGGCCGTGCCACAGGGCCGACTCACAAGACTGAGCCTTGTCGGCTCATATCTTGGCGGGCGACAGGAATAGACGTCAACTGGTAGTTGCGGCGGCGGCACACCACAAGGGACAGCCACCAGGGCACCGAAAGTGGCTGGGCTATGGGCGGGTGGCGGCTTCGCGCAGGTGATCGACGGCGGCGCGCAAGGGGGCCGGGAGGGCGGGGACGTCCGGGGCGGCGAGGTCGGTCAACGCGGCGGTGACCAGGTCGAAGAGGGCGCCGGCAGGGGCGTCGGGGGCGGCGGCCAGGGTTTCGCGAACCAAGGGAGCGCGAGTGAACCGGTGATCCCAGCGGCGGTCGGCGCCGATGCGGCGGTGCAGGTCGGTGGCGCGGCGGCGGAGTTCTGGGGCGGCGGGACCGTACCCCTCGTCAAGCTCTTGGCGCTGCGACCGCAAGGCGCGGTCGGCTGCCGTGGCGAGGCGATGCCGGCGTTGCTCGGCGGCCTGGCGGCTGGACAGACCGAGCGCGGCGGCGATCTCCGGCCAGGTGGCGCCGTCTCGCCGGGCACGGTCGATCGTCTCCAGCTCCTCGGCGTCGAGGCGGGACCGCCGGGCCTGGATGTCACGAAGAGCTTCCAGATCAACCACCGTCACAGCCTATCTGACTGTCAACGTTTTGTTGACATGGAGAGGTGGCCAGATCGCGCCAGCATCCGGCTGGTGTCGGGGTTCGCCGGGAAGAGAGCGGCCGGCGGGTCCCCGTGTAAACCCGCCGACCGCCCGTTCAGGAAAGACCGAAGGAAATGCCGGTCAGTGGAAGGACGCGGTCCAGACCGGAGCGAACGGCGTCGTACGCAGTGGCATGCGGGCCTCGGCAGGGGTGCGGTCGCCCTTGCGGTTGTTGCACCGGCCGCAGGCCGCCACCGTGTTGAGCCATTCGTTGCGGCCGCCACGCGAACGCGGCAGGACGTGGTCGATGGTCGAGGCGGCGTCGCCGCAATAGGCGCACCTCCGCCCGTCCCGCACCAGCACACCGGCCCGCGACCAGCCCGGACCGCGGCCACGCCGCCACCGCGTGACGACGTAGGACACCAGCCGCACCACGGTCGGCACCGGATAGACCCCGATCCGGGTGTCCGGCTGGGCCTCGTGCACCACGGCGACCTGACGGAACAGCATCCGGATCGCGTGCCGGAGGCTGACCCGGTGCAGCGGTCCGCAGTCGGCGTTCAGAACCAGAACCGCACTCATTTCATCACCCCCGGAAAATCATTTGCGAAATAGGGAATCCACAGCTCAGGGGCGTTCCTCCCCCGGCAGATCCGCTGAGGAGAAAAATAGGCGCGCCATCGACCACCGACAACCGAATAAACGATCACCGGATAGGAGTCGATCATCGGGCTCATGGCCGGGTCTTCCGAGTTGCTCACGATCGCCTCCGCAATCCCTCGGCGGCGGTGGGCGCATGGCCTGACGATCTTCAGACGCCGACCGCCGGAATCGGCCGCAACTCGGGATCTTGTGGGTCTGGCATCGGCCGGCGGGACCAAGGCGGGCCGCGTCGGCCATGGAACCAGGGCGAACCGCCTGGACCGGCGGAGCTGAGGCGGACCGCGCGGGCCAGTGGGGCCAGGGCGAACCGTCTGGGCCAGCGGGGCTGAGGCGGGTCGTGCGGGTCAGCGGAGGGCGGCGCGGACTGCATGGGCCAGCTGGGCCAGGCCGATCAGCTGCAGGATCAGCCAGACGGCAGTGGCGACGACCAGCACCAGGACGGTCCAGCTGGGGATGATCAGGGCAGCGAGGGCGGCCACGATGCAGCCGGTGATGGTGACCGCGGCGCGGGTGGGCCGTTCGCCGACGGTGACGACGCCGATGTCGGGCATGCCGGCGGTGGTGGCGCGGGCACGAACGTACTCGTGCAGCCAGCTCGCCGCACCGGCGCAGACCGTGAGCCAGCCGGGGACGCCGGCCACCCAGAAGGCGGTCAGCCAGGCCATCTCGCCGAGGCGGTCGGCGACCGAGTCGTACACGAAACCGGTTCGGGTGACCCGTCCGGTGACCACCGCGACCGCACCGTCGAGGCCGTCCGCGGCGGCTGCGAGCAGCACCAGCACCGCACCGATGGCGAGACCGGGTGGGCCGGCCAGCGCCGCGAGCGGCACGGCCAGGCAGAGCGCGAGACCGGCGAGGGTCACGGCGAGCGGCCCCACCCGGTTGCGGCCGAGCCAGGAGCCGATCCGGTACGCCCCTCGCACCCACCCCCGCACCACCAGCGACGCCTGCCGCGGATCGAATCCGCCGTGCAGCCTCGACCATGCCACCGCGTACTCATCCCAGGTCAGGCCCGCCTCGACATCTCCTCCGATGACTGGCATATCCGACATGGCGGAGTGGGAGGGGGTGCCCAGTCCGGCGTCAACGGGAGCGCCGGAGGAAATGTCAGAGCTGGAAGAAGCAGCAGGGGTGGAAGGAGAGGCGGGGACAGAAGGCGAGACAGAGCTGGAGGGCGGGACGGGGTAGGAGGGCGAGATGGAGGAGGCCGGCGGCGGCTCGGACGGCGTGGAGCCGGCCGCCGAGCCGCCGTAGGCCTGCGGGCCGGTGGGGATGGTTGGCATGGCTCAGGTCAGGCGGTGGTGGCGATCTCGGAAGGGGCCAGCAGCTGCCACACCTCACGGGTCGCCGTGGAACGGTTCAGGGTGATGAAGTGGATGCCGGGGGCGCCCTCGGCGAGGAGCCGGGCGCACATCTCCGCGCACAGTTCGACGCCCAGGGCGCGGACTGCCTGCTCGTCGTCGGCGATGCGTTCGAAGCGGCGCAGCAGGGCCGGCGGGAACGGCGCGCCGGACAGCACGGCCGAACGTTCGATGGTGGCCATCCGGGTGACCGGCATCAGGCCGGGCAGGATCGCCGTGTCGCAGCCGGCGGCGGCGACCCGGTCGCGCAGGCGCAGGTAGTCGTCGGCGTCGAAGAACATCTGGGTGATCGCGAAGTCGGCGCCGGCCCGGCATTTGCGGACGAAGTCGCGGGTGTCGCTCTCCACGTCCGGGGAGCGGGGATGCTTGTACGGGAACGCGGCCACCCCGACGCTGAAGTTCCCCGACTCGCGGATCAGCCGCACCAGGTCCTCGGCGTATAGCACGCCCTCGGGGTGCGGGATCCACTCGCCGGCGGGGTCGCCGGGCGGGTCGCCACGGACGGCCAGGATGTTGCCGATGCCGGCGCCGGCCAGCCGGCCGATGACGTTGCGCAGCTCGGCGATCGAGTGGTTGACCGCGGTGAGGTGCGCCATCGGCAGCAGGGTGGTCTCGGTGGCGACCCGTTCGGTGACGGCGACGGTGGTGTCCCGGGTGGTGCCACCGGCGCCGTAGGTGATCGACACGAAGCTGGGCCGCAACGACTCCAGCTCACGGATGGCCTGCCAGAGGAACTGCTCACCGGCCGGGGTCTTGGGTGGGAAGAACTCGAACGAGAACGTCGGCGCCGTGCCACGGACCAGGTCGCCGATGGACGGGGCGCCGGGCAGCCGGGTGGGAAAACCGAGGGACATAGCCGAACTCTACCGGCCCGGCACGGCCGTGATCGGATGTGAACAGCCACGCGATACCGTCAGCCGGGTGACGACTTCTCCGCTCGATCGGGCCGGGCTGCGGCCGCGTGTCGACAAGGCGCTCTCCGGTTTCCTCGCCACCCAGCGGGCCCGCCTGCTGGAGATCGACCCGGCGCTGGCCGAGGTCGCCGACACGGTGTCGGCGTTCGTGCTGGGCGGCGGGAAGCGGCTGCGGCCCGCCTTCGCGTACTGGGGGTTCCGGGCCGCCGGCGGCGTGGACTCCGACGAAGTGGTGGCGGCGGTCTCGGCACTGGAGCTGGTGCAGGCGAGCGCGCTGATCCACGACGATCTGATGGACCGGTCGGACACCCGGCGCGGGGAGCCGTCGGTGCACCGGCGGTTCGAGGTGCTGCACGTCGAGGCGGGCTGGCGGGGCGGGGCGGCCGGGTTCGGCGACGCGGCGGCGGTGCTGCTCGGCGACCTGGCGATGGTGTGGTCGGACGATCTGCTGCACTCGTCCGGGATGGGGCTGGCGGAGCTGGCCCGGGCACGGCCGGTGTTCGATCAGATGCGGACCGAGGTGACGGTCGGGCAGTACCTGGACGTGCTGACCCAGGCGACCGGGGAGATGTCCCTGGAGCGGGCCGGGAAGGTGGCCCGGTTCAAGTCGGCGAAATACACGGTCGAGCGGCCCTTGCTGCTGGGCGCGGCGCTTGCGGGCGCCGGTCCGGAGATCTTCGCGGCGTACGCGGCCTTCGGGCTGCCGCTGGGTGAGGCGTTCCAGATGCGCGACGACGTCCTCGGCGTGTTCGGGGATCCGGCGCAGACCGGCAAACCGGCCGGCGACGACCTGCGCGAGGGCAAGCGGACCTATCTGGTCGCGGCCGCGTTCGGGGGGCTGGACGAGGCGGGGCGGGCCGAGCTGGACCGGGCGCTGGGCGACCCGGGGCTGGACGACGCCGGGGTGGAACGGCTGCGGGCGATGATCCGGGAGTCGGGCGCGCTGGCCGCCACCGAGGCGCGGATCGACGCGCTGAGCGGGGAGGCCCTGACGGCGCTGGAGGCGGCCCCGATCGACGGCGAGGGACGCACGGCGCTGCTGGCCCTGGCGGAGGCCGCGATCAGACGAACGGTCTGAGACAAGACGGGGTGGGGCATTTCGGCTGCTCCACCCCGTACCACATCAAGGGTTTCAGAAACCGAGAGCCTGCGCGCGCCGTTTGGCCTCCCGTGCGCGGTCGCCGCCGAGGGCGATCGCCGCGTTGCCGTCCAGGGTCTCGTCCGGTTCGTAGAGCCACCCGAGGGCTTCTTCGTCGTTGTACCCGGCGTCATGGAGCAGGGTCAGAACCCCGGGCAGGTGCTTGAGCACAGTGGCGTTCGCCACCAGCTCGGCGGGCACCACCCGGATGCCGTCCCTGCGGACCGCGAGCAGTGAGCCCTCGCGGATCAGCTGGTGCACCTTGCTGATCGTCACACCGAGCTTTTCGGACACATCCGGCAGAGTGACCCACTCTGTCGGGCCGGGGGTTACGGGATCGGTCACCAGTACAGCGTGCCAGACCGGATCGGAGAACGTTTGATGAGCCTGTGGCGCAACGTCCGCGGCGAGATGGCCGGCGCATGGCGGTCGATCTGTTACGACCTGGGCCGGCGCGGTGTGTCCCGGGAGGGGAGGGAGCCGGATGTCACGTCGACCGGGATGGAGACGTTCCCCGGATCGCTCGTCGACCTGCCGGTGCCACCGGTGGCGGCAGACGCCCGCCCCCCACGGCGATTTGTCGCGGTTACGGCCTTCTGCGCGCTTTCCCTCTGTGGAGCGGCCGGGTCGTACCTCGTCGCGACCACGGCGTTCGCCGACCGGATGAGCGACCGGGTCGCCGCGGTGGCGCCGCCCGCTGCCGCCGCCCCCGCGCCGCCCGCCTTCGAGGAGGCCATGGGCGGAGTGCCGGCGAGCACCCGCAAACCCCGCGCCGCCCCGCCGGCCCGGCCGGCGACCGCGGCGCCGGTCACCCCGGCCCCGCGGAAGACCATCCCGCCGGCGGCCCCGCCCACGCGCACGCCGCCCCGGAGCACCGTGGTCCCGGAGACCACGGCATCCCCGGAATGTCACTGCGAGACACCGCCGGTGCCGACCCCGACCGCGCCGTCACCCACACCTTCCGTGTCGGATTCCGGCTCCCCGTCCCCCTCCGTCAGCAGCGACCCGACCCTCTCCCCCACCCCGGACAGCAGCTCCTCGGGGGTACGCAGTGACCGTCGTCACCGCTGGCGCCGTCACTGAGAGCGTTTGGATACCCGTTTGGACTCAGCTGTGACATCCTGGGTCACCCTCACGGGAAAGACACATACACTTCACGCCGATGGACACCACAGTCGCCGATACGTTGATCGGCACAACGATTGACGGGCGCTACCGGATCACCGGTCGCGTCGCCCGTGGTGGCATGGCGACCGTCTACCGGGCCACCGACGAGCGGCTTGAGCGCACCGTCGCGCTGAAGATAATCCACCCGTCACAGGCCACCAACGTCCACTTCGTCGACCGTTTCACCGACGAGGCCAAGACGATCGCCCGGCTGACCCACCCGAACGTGGTGGCCGTCTACGACCAGGGCCGGCATCAGGGACTCCCCTATCTGGTGATGGAGTTCGTGCAGGGCCGCACACTGCGTGACCTGCTGAGCCAGCGCACCCGGCTGAACCCGGTCGAGGCGCTGGCGATCCTGGAGCAGATGCTCGCCGCGATCGCCGCCGCGCACCGCGCCGGCCTGGTGCACCGCGACGTCAAGCCGGAGAACGTGCTCGTCGCCGAGGCGCCCAGCGGCGGCTCCGCGGACCTGGTCGACGCGGTGGTCAAGGTGGCCGACTTCGGTCTGGCCCGGGCCATCGAGGCCAGCACCGTCGACGACTCCGGCCAGCTCATGGCCACCGTGGCGTACGTGGCCCCCGAACTTGTGCAGACCGGCCAGGCCGACGCCCGCACCGACGTCTACTCGGCCGGCATCGTGCTCTACGAGATGCTCACCGGCAAGGTGCCGTACGACGCCGCCGAACCCATCGAGGTCGCCTGGCAGCACGTCGACAACGACGTCCCGCCGCCCTCGCGGACCGTCCCGGGCCTGCCCACGCTGCTCGACCGGCTGGTCGCCCGGGCCACCCGGCGCGACCCGGCCGCCCGGCCCACCGACGCCGGCGGCCTGCTGACCGAGGTGCAGGCGGCCCGTGAGGGTCTCGGCGTCGCGCAGGCCGAGACCGCGATGATGCGCCCGGTCCCCGGCATGCCGCGCCCGGCCGACGCGACGGCGATCGTGCCCGCCGTCCCGGCCGCGGACGCCACCGCCCTGGTGCCGCAGATCCCGGCCGGCACCTATCAGGCCTCGCACCGCCCGGCCTGGGCCCGGCTGCCGGAGCAGGGCGGCCGCACCACGCCGCACCGCCGCTCCGCCGCGCCGGCCGGCGGGCTGCCCGGGTTCTTCGCCGACCGGCGGCGGGTCGTGCTGACCTCGCTGATCGCCCTGATGGCCGTCGTCGTGCTCGGCAGCACGTGGTGGGTGACCTCCGGGCGGTACACCGAGGCACCGACCCTGCTCACGATGAGCGAGGAGCAGGCCGCCGCGCTCGCCAACAAGGAGGGCTTCACCGTCCTGGTCGGCGACGGGATCTACGACGCCAAGGTGCCCGCCGGCTCGGTGGTGAAGCAGACCCCGGGCGCCGGCGAGGAGATCGTCAAGGGCGACGCCATCACGGTCAACCTGTCGCTCGGCCCGGAGATGCACCCGGTCCCCGACCTGGAGGGTCAGGAGCTGGATTTCGCGAAAGCCGCGCTGACCGACCTCAAGCTGAAGGTCAAGCAGGGCCCGGGCGTCTACAGCGACGTGGCCCCGGAGGGTGTGGTCGTCTCGACCAACCCGAAAGCGGGCACCAAGCTCAAGCCGGGTGAGACGGTCACCCTGGTGCTGAGCAAGGGCAAGCCGCCGATCGACATACCGGACGTGGTCGGCAAGAACATCAACGAGGCCCGGCAGCTGCTCAACGAGAAGGGCCTGAAGGCCGTCGAGGAGTCGGTGGAGAGCGACAGGCCACGCGACGAGGTCATCAGCCAGACACCCAAGGCGGGCACCGGCGCGGAGAAGAACACCGAGGTCAAGCTGCAGATCAGCCTCGGCCCGCCGCTGCTGACGCTGCCCGACTTCAACAACCAGCCGTGCCCGCAGGCGCAGCAGACGTTGCAGGGCATGGGGCTGCAGGTGCAGATCAGCATCGACCCGAACGCCACCGTCCGCGGGCAAAACCCGCCGCCGGGCACCCAGGTCGAACCGCAGAGCGTGGTGCAGCTGACGTGCTTCCTGTAAGTCATCGGATCGGCTCGCACACGAAGACGTCGGGAGGGCTCGCCAAGGCCGCCCTCCCGTACGCCGACGCCGCGGGTTCGGAAACCCTCCAGGTGTACGTGTCCAACTCCCGGGGCTGGGCGCTGCCGGCCGGCGACCCGAAGCAGGACACCCTGTTCCGCGACGGCATCGGCGAGCGCGGGCTGCCCGCCTACATCCACGCGTCGCTGCTGGTGAACCTGGGCTCCCCGACCGAGCTCACGGTGGAGAAGTCGCTCGCGACGCTGGTCCACGCGCTGGAGCGGGGCCGGGCGATCGGCGCGACCGCTGTCGTCTACCACGCCGGCAGCTCGGTCGACGAGGCGCACGACGGCAAGGCCCTGCATCAGGTCCGGGAGGCGCTGCTGCCGCTGCTCGACCGGGCCGCCGCCGAGGGCCTGCCGAAACTGCTGGTGGAGCCGAGCGCGGGCGGCGGGCGCAGTCTGGCCTCGAAGGTGCAGGACCTGGAGGCCTACCTCGCGGCGGTGGAGAACCACCCGTGGATGGGCGTCTGCTTCGACACCTGTCACGCCTGGGCGGCCGGGCACGACCTGGCCACCCCGGGCGGCATGACCGAGACGCTGGACGCGCTGGTCGCGGCGGTGGGCCCGGGCCGGCTGCAGCTGATCCACGCCAACGACTCGAAGGACGAGTGCGGGTCGACGCGGGACCGGCACGAGACGATCGGCAAGGGCCGGATCGGCGCGGCCCCGTTCACGGAGCTGTTCGCCCATCCGGCCACCGCCGGCGTCCCGGTCATCGTGGAGACGCCGACGGTCGAGCACGAAGGCCATGCCGCCGACATCGCCCTGCTGAAGGGCCTCCGCTCAGTTCGCGGTGTAACTGAACAGTGAGGCCGAGGTGAAACGGCTCTCCTTGCCGGTGCTGGACACGAAGGCGACCTCGACCGGGCCGGGCTGACCGGCCGCCGGCACCGTGCACCGGTAGGTCGTCGCCGCCCCCACGCCCTGCTTGGAGCAGGTGGCGGGGTTCTCACCGAAGGTGAAGTCGGTCGCTCCGGTGATGTCGCCGCCGGCCACCTTCACGACGACCTGGACGCCGCCGCCGACAGCGCCGGACTTCACGGACAGGCCGGTGATCACCGGCGCGACCGAGACCGCGGCGGGCGTGCCGGCGAACCCGTCCCGGTCCACGGCGAGCGACACCGTGTCGGTGGTGGCGGCCGGAACGGTGACCTTGAGGTGGGTGGCGTCCACGTACGTGGCCTTGAGCGGCTTCGCGCCCATCTTGACCGAGACGCGGGAGGCGCCGAACTCCTTGGCGTTCTCGCCCAGGGTGCCGCCGGTGACGGTCAGGACGAGCGGCCCGCCGTTGGCGCGGACCGCGGTCTCGTCCGCGACATCGAGGCCGAGGGTCGCCCGGTAGGTGACGGTGGCCTTGGTGCCGGCGGCGTTCTCGCCGCTCTCCGTGATCACGGTCACCTTGGCCGTGCCGTCGGCGCCGGCCGGAGCGACTGCGGTGATCTTGGTGGCGGACACGACGGCGAACGATGTGGCGGGGGTCCCGCCGAACATGACCGCCGACGGGTCGTCCTTGTTCACGTCGAGGAAGCCGGCGCCGGTGATGGTGACCGTGACGCCGCCGGCCACCGCGATCTTGGCGGGTACGACGCTGCTGACCACCGGCAGGTACGCCACCTTCGCCGACGACTCGGGACCCGCGACGCCGTTGCTGAACAGCTGCATCGTCGCGAGGGCCGCCTTCGTGCTGGCCGGCGCGGTCACCTTGAGGTGGGTGGCGTCCGTCCAGGTGACCCGGGCGCTGACGCCGCCGATCTTCGCGGTCACCTTCGCGGCCGAGAACTCCTTCGCTGTGGCGCCGACGCCACCGCCGGTCACGGTCACCGGGATGACGGTGCCGCCGGCCATCGTGGCCTCGACGCCGTCCTCGAAGTCCGCGCCCAGGCTGGCGGCCTCGCTCAGCACGCTCACCGTGCCGGGTGTGCCCGGCGCCGCGAACGCTCCGGCCGGTGCGGAGAGGCCGGCCGCCGCGATGACGACGGTGGCAGCCGCGATTCCGGCGGCCCTGCGGGTCTTCCTCGAATGCGCCATGGCTGTCCCTCAGTCGATGTCGGTGTAGGCGAACGCGGCGGTGGCGGTGAACCGGCTGGGGGTGTCGTCACCTGAGGTGAAACGCACCCACACCGGGCCGGCCTCGGCGGCCGGCGGAACGACGCAGTGGAAGATCAAGGTCGTCCCGGAGCCCTTCGGCTCGCAGGTGGCGGGATTCGAGCCGAACATGAAGTCGTACGCGTCGGCGATCTGGGCGCCGGCCACCTTGATCTGGACCGTCTTGCCGCCGGCGACCGTGTCCGCGGACGCCGAGAGGCGGGTCACCACCGGGCCGACGGGCAGCGTGGCCGGCTCGCCGGCGACCTTCTCGTTCGTCACCGTGAGAGCGGCAGTGGCGGTGGTCAGGGCCGGGACGGTGACTTTGAGATGCGCGGAGTCGTGGTACGCGGCGACGAGCTTGCGGTCCCCCATCCGTACCGTGATGTTCGAGGCGGCGAACTCCTTGGCGTTCTCCCCCAGCACGCCGCCGGTGACGGCGAGGATGTGCTGGCCGCCGTCGGCCCGCAGGAACTGGTCGCCGGAGGTGTCGATCGCCAGTGGCCCGCGGTACACGACCCGGGGCGCGCCCTCCTCAGGGCTGGTCCCGCCCGGGGTGGTCACCCGGACCGCCGCATACCCGCTGGACGCGGCCGGGACCGCGGCCTCGATCAGGGTGCCGGACTTGACCTCGAAGGACATCGCGGGGACGCCGCCGATGGTCACCGCGTCCGCGTCGTCGGCGTCCACGCTGAGGAAACCCGCACCATTGATCTTGACGGTCGAGCCGCCGCCGATGCCGACCGAGAACGGGTTGACCGAGGTGACGACCGGGAAGTACTCGACCTTGGCGACCGACGACGGCCCGGCGTAACCGTCGTGGACCAGCTGCAGACTGGACGCGACCGCCTTCGTGGTCGCCGGGACGATCACCTTGACGTGCTCGGAGTCGACCCAGGCGACCTTCGCGGCCACACCGCCGACCAGAGCGGTGATCCGCAGCGCGCTGAACTCCCGGGCCGTGGCGCCGACCGTGCCGCCGGTGACCGTGACAACGACGGCCTGACCACCACCGGCCCCGGCCGGGAGGTTCTCGAAGTCGGCCCCCAGCTCCATCCGGTACCCGAATTTCGTGGCGGCGGTCACGGTCTTGCTGGCGGTGGCCACCTTGATCGCGACGGTGCCGGTGCCGGCCGGGGCCACCGCGATCATCTTGGTGTCCGAGAGGATCACGAACCTCAGCGCGGGCACTCCCCCGAACGTGACGGCGCTGTTGTCACCGGTGTCGACGGTCTTGAAGCCGGCGCCGGTCAGGACGACCGGAGTGCCCCCTTCGAGGACGCCCACCGCGGGTGAGATGCCCGAGATGGCAGGGGCCGCTGAGGTCGCGGCCAGGACGGTCCGTCCGATGGCCGCCGCCGGCTGCGCGACGGAGATCGCGACGGTGCCGACGACGGCCACAGCGGTGGCAGTGAGTGCGGTGGCCCTGCGGGCTCGAGATGTGTTCACCATAGCGATGGCACATATCGGCTCCCGGCGGTCCGACCAAAGGATTTAGGCGAGCAAGTCGCTCAATACCTCGATGGCCTGGTCCATCGCCTCGTCGTCGAGGTCCAGGTGAGTGACCAGGCGCGCGGTGCGCGGCAGCATCGCGGAGATCAGCACGCCGTGTTCGGCGGCACGGGCGGTCAGGGTGGGCGCGTCCAGGTCGTGTTTCGACAGATCCAGCGGTACGAGGTTCGTCCGTACCTTCTCCGGATCGACCACCCCGAACCCGGCCAGCGCCTCGGCGATGATCCGGGCCCGCTCGTGGTCCTCGGTGAGCCGCCGGACGTGGTGGTCGAGCGCGTACCGCCCGGCCGCGGCCAGGATCCCGGCCTGCCGCATGCCGCCGCCCATCCGTTTGCGGATCAGCCGGGCCCGGGTGATCCGCTCCCGGCTGCCGACGATCAGCGAGCCGACCGGCGCGCCGAGACCCTTGGAGAGGCAGACCGACAGGGTGTCGAAGAGCGCGCCGTACTCGGCGAGGGTCACCCCGTCGGCGACGTGGGCGTGCCAGATCCGGGCGCCGTCGCAGTGCAGCGCCACCCCCTGCGCCTGGGCGACGCCCCGCAGGTGCTGGAGGGTGGCGAGCGGGACGACCCCGCCGCCGCCCAGGTTGTGGGTCTGCTCGACGGCGATCGCCGCGGTCGGCACCGAGGGGTAGCCGGCCGGCCGGATCATCCCGGCGATCCGTTCGGCGTCCAGGTCGGCGCCGTCGGAGCCCCAGGTGCGGGTCTGGATGCCGCCGTAGAGGGCGCCGGCGCCCAGCTCGTACGTCACCACGTGGGCGTCGGCGCCGGCCAGCAGCTCGCCGCCGGCCGGGACGACCAGTTGCATGGCGATCTGGTTGGCCATCGTCCCGGACGGCGCGAACAGCGCCGCCTCGTGCCCGAACAGGCCGGCGACGTACGCCTCGAGCTCGTTGACGGTCGGGTCGTCGCCGAACACGTCGTCGCCGACCGCCGCTTTCGCCATCGCCTCCCGCATCCCGGCGGTCGGCCGGGTCACGGTGTCCGACCGCAGGTCAGCCACGGAGCATCTCGGCGACCAGGAACGCCAGCTCCAGGCTCTGCTGGGTGTTGAGCCGCGGGTCGCAGGCGGTCTCGTAGCGGTCCGGCAGGTCGAGGTCCTCGATGCCCTGGGCGCCGCCGAGGCACTCGGTGACGTCCTCACCGGTCAGCTCGACGTGGATGCCGCCCGGGTGGGTGCCGAGGCCGCGGTGCACCTCGAAGTAGCCCAGCACCTCGTCGACGACCCGGTCGAAATGGCGGGTCTTGTAGCCGTTGCTGGACTCGTGGGTGTTGCCGTGCATCGGGTCGCACTGCCAGACGACCTTGGCGCCGGAGGCGTTGACCTTCTCCACGATCGGCGGGAGCACGTCCCGGACCTTGCCGTTGCCCATCCGGCTGATCAGGGTCAGGCGTCCCGGCTCGTTGGCGGGGTTCAGCTTCTCGCACAGCTCGATCGCGGTCTCCGGCGACGTGCCCGGCCCGATCTTGACGCCGATCGGGTTGGCGATCCGGCTGATGAAGTCGATGTGCGCGTGGTCGAGCTGGCGGGTCCGCTCGCCGATCCACAGGAAGTGACCGCTCAACCCGTACGCCCGGCCGTCGGAGACCCGGGTCAGGGCCCGGTCGTACTCCAGGGCGAGGGCCTCGTGCGAGCAGTACAGGCTGACCGTGCGCAGGGCCTCGCTGTCGGTCATGCCGCAGGCGCGGATGAAGTCGAGGGCGCGGTCGATCTCGCGGGCGATCGCCTCGTAGCGCTCGCCGGCCGGGGAGGCGCGGACGAAGTCCTTGTTCCAGTCGTGCAGGCCGTGCAGGTCGGCGAGACCACCGGAGAGGTACGCCCGGAGCATGTTCATGGCGGCCGCGGAGTTCGCGTACGCCCGGATCATCCGCTGCGGGTCGGCGACCCGGGCCGCCTCGTTCGCGTCCAGCGAGTTGATCAGATCGCCCCGGTACGCCGGGAGGCCCAGCGCGTCGGTCGGCGACGAGCGGGGCTTGGTGTACTGCCCGGCGACCCGCGCCACCTTGACCACCGGCATCGACGCGCCGTACGTCAGCACGACCGCCATCTGCAGCAGGGTCCGCGCGTTGGCCAGCAGGTGGCTCTCGGTGTTGTCGGCGAACGTCTCGGCGCAGTCGCCGCCCTGGAGCAGGAACGCCCGGCCCTCGCAGACCTCGGCGAGCCGGTGCCGCAACTGGTCGACCTCGTAGGGCGCGACGATCGACGGCACGTTGTCGAGGACCTTGCAGACCTCGGCGACCTCGGCCATGTCCGGCCAGGGCGGCATCTGGACGCGCGGCAGGCTCCGCCAGTGGTCCAGGCCGAGAGCCTCGTCCTCGGCGGAGTCGGTGGACGGGCGGGACGTCTGCAGAGCAGGGTTACCCACCCCGGGGTGACTGAGCTGATGCCACTCACGGCGCATATCGGAAAGCCTACGAAAGAGGGGCACCGACCCTGCGGCCGGTGCCCCTCTTCTCATGGAACGGATTACAGGTTGCTCTTGATGGCGCTGATCAGCTCGCCGTTGGTGGTGTCACCGGAGAGCTCCCAGAAGAACGCGCCGCCGAGACCCTGGTTCTTCGCGTAGGTCATCTTGCCGGCGATCGTCGACGGGGTGTCGTAGCTCCACCAGTTGTTGCCGCACAGCGCGTACGCGGTGCCGGCGATCGTGCTGGTGGCCGGGCACTTGGTCTTGAGGACCTTGTAGTCCTCGATGCCCGCCTCGTAGGTGCCGGGCGCCGCGCCGGTCGCCGAACCGCCCGGGGCGGCCTGGGTGACACCGGTCCAGCCACGGCCGTAGAAGCCGATGCCCAGCAGGATCTTGCTGGCCGGAACGCCCTTGCTCTTCAGCTTCTGCACGGCGGCGTCGGAGTTGAAGCCCGCCTGCGGGATGCCGGAGTACGAGGTCAGCGGCGAGTGCGGGGCGGTCGGGCCGGCCGCGTTGAAGGCGCCGAAGTAGTCGTACGTCATCGGGAAGACCTTGTCGAGCTTCGCGATGCCGGCCGCGTAGTCGGTGACGTCGAGCTTGCCGCCGTTGCTGCCGTCGGCGGAGATCGCCGAGGTGATCAGGTTGTTCGCGCCGAACTTGTTGCGCAGCGCGGTCAGCACGTTGGCGTACGCCTGCGGGCCGCTGGTGTCACAGGTGAGGCCGCAGGCGTTCGGGTACTCCCAGTCGACGTCGATGCCGTCGAACACGTCCGCCCAGCGCGGGTCCTCGACCAGGTTGTAGCAGCTGTCCGCGAACGCGGCCGGGTTCTTGGCGGCGTCGGAGAAGCCACCGGACCAGGTCCAGCCACCGACCGAGTAGATCACCTTGAGGTGCGGGTACTTCTTCTTGAGCTTGCGGAGCTGGTTGAACGAGCCACGCAGCGGCTGGTCCCAGGTGTCCGCGACGCCGTCGACGCTCTCCGCGGCGGTGTACGCCTTCTCGTAGTCGGCGTACGAGTCACCGATCGTGCACTTGCCGCCGGTGCTGTTGGCGAACGCGTACAGGATGTGGGTCAGCTTCGACGCCGACCCGGAGGTGTCGATGTTCTTCACGTGGTAGCCGCGCCCGTAGACGCCCCACTCCGCGAAGTAGCCGACGACCCACTTGCTGCCGGTGGGCGGGTTCGTGGTCGGCGGGGTGGTCGGCGGCGTCGTCGGCGGGGTGGTCGGCGGCGTCGTGGGAGGAGTGGTCGGCGGGGTGGTCGGCGGCGTGGTGCCACCGCCACAGACTCCGCCGTCGACCCACACGGCCCACTGGGAGCTGTTGGTGGCCGGCGACTCGCCCTGCGTCCACCACTTGGCGGTGTAGTTGTGGCCGTTCTGCGAGGCGACGTTGTCCTTCACATAAACGGCGGTGGAGCTCCATGCGGGGGCGCAGGCGGCGGCAGCCGAGGCGGACACGGCCGGGACCGCGACACTGGCCGCGATCATGACCGTGCCGGCGAACAACGCCCGGCGGGTGGTTTTAGACACGGGGACGTCTCCTCAAACAGTTAGGAAACTTTCCAAAGAGAGGGATGAAGAGACCGTAGTCACATCGATTAACAACAGTCAAGCCAGGTGAACAGCTTTAAGGTTTCTTTAACAGCGTCGTGCGCGTCACGACGGGGTGCGATCGACCAGACACGGCCGGTAGTCTTCGGTCATGACCATCTTCGACGTCAGCATTGGCGCCCTCACCGGTGGCGCGACCGAATTGGACCGTTACCGCGGATCGGTCGTGCTGGTGGTCAATGTGGCCTCTCGCTGCGGCCTGACCCCGCAGTACGCCGGCCTGCAGACGCTCTACGAGACCTACCGCGACCGCGGCCTGGTCCTGGTGGGCGTGCCGTGCGACCAGTTCGGCGGCCAGGAGCCGGGCACCGCGGCGGAGATCGACGAGTTCTGCCGTGTCAACTACGGGGTCACCTTCCCCGTGACCGAGAAGGTCGAGGTCAACGGACCGGGCCGGCACCCGCTCTACCGCGAGCTGATCGGCGCCGGCGGCGACATCGAATGGAACTTCGAGAAGTTCGTCGTCGCCCCCGACGGCACGGTCGCCGCCCGCTTCGCCCCCGGCACCGCCCCCGACGACGCCGAGCTGATCGCGACGATCGAGAAGCTGCTGCCGCACTGATGAGCATCCACGTCATCGGGGTTGACGCGTACCCGCTCGGCTGGGTCGGCGTCGAACTGCGCGACGGCGCCTTCGGCCGCGCCATCCTCGCCGCCACCCTCTACGAGATCGTCGCCGGCAGCTCCGGCGCCGCCGTGATCGGCGTGGACATCCCCCTCGGCATGCTCCCCGATCGCTGGCGCGCCGCCGACACCCTCGCCGCCGACCAGCTCGGCCCCCGCCGCGGCAGCGTCTTCCGGGTGCCGCCCCGCCCCGTCTGGCAGGAACCCGACTTCGCCTCCGCCAACCGGCTCTGCCGCGAACTCACCGGCGCCGGACTGTCCCGGCAGTCCTGGGCGCTGCGGCCCAAACTCCTCGAAGCCAACGCCATCTGGGAACGGCATCCCAAACTCCTGTTCGAGGCCCACCCGGAACTGTCCTTCCGCACCATGGCCGGCGAGCCGCTCCCCCACGCCAAGAAGACCTGGAGCGGCCAGACCCGCCGCCGCGAACTGCTGGCCCGCCACGGCATCGTGCTGCCGGACAAACTCGGCCCGGCCGGCCAGGCCCCACCCGACGACATCCTGGACGCGGCAGCGGTCGCCTGGACCGCCCACCGCGTCGCGACCGGTACCGCCCTCTCCCACCCGAGCCCGCCCGAGGAGGAGAACGGCAGCCGCATCGCCATCTGGTATTGACCATTTCGGGGTACGGGGTGAGCCGTCATGTCTCCCCACACGGTCACGCCGGGTTGCCCGCCGGGGGTGGCAGTCGCGCACGGCAGCGGCTACTCGCCGGCCTTCCTGCGCCTCACGGACGCGCCATTGGCTGCTAGCCACGCACGGCAGCAACCACTCACCACCCGCCCGCGCCTCACCGACCGCCTCGGGCTGCTGGCCACGCACGGCAGCGGTCACCTCAGGCCGTCCGGCGGCAACCAGCCGGGACATCGGTTGCGGCCGATCAGGACCACCACGCCGGGTGCATCAATGCCGAAGCGCGCCCCTACGCAGATCTTGTGGTGCTGACACCGGAGCCGAGCGAACAAGATCGGCATCGTCCTCATATTCGTGCCGTCGACACCGGAAATCCGGTGCTTCGCGACCAAGATCGCGAGCCTCACCGATCTGGAGCAGTCAGCACCGGGGCAAAGCGCGCAAGATCGCCCGCACCCGGGAGCACAACCGCAGCCGAACGCCACCTCACCTGGCCAGCCCCACCCCAACCCACAACCACCCCGTCTGGCCAGCCCCACCCCAACCCACAACCACCCGAACCGGCTGTCGCCACCGCGACCCAACGCCATCCGCGCCGACGGTGAGGGCGAGTTGGACCAGCGCAGCCGCTGGGGCCAGAGCAGTCGCTGGTGCAGGCGCCGTCGCTGGCACTGGCATGCCCGCAGGCGCAGTCGCTGGCGCGGGCGCAGCCCCTGGCACTGCTATGCCCGTAGTCGCAGGCGTACGCGCAGCCGCAGTCGCGGGCTTACGCGCAGCCGCAGTCGCGGTCGCAGGCGTGCGCGCAGCCGCAGTCGCGGTCGCAGGCGTGCGCGCAGCCGCAACCCCCCCGGGGTGACCGCAACCCGAGCCACACCCCGGCGGCCATGCAACGGCCTCAACCGTCGCCTGCCTCCCGCCGGATCGCCACGGGACGGTTGTGGTTGCTCTTGTGAGAGGTGTGGCCCGTACCCCGAAGGTTATTTCGCCTGGGCGGCGATCTCGCGAGCCCGGTCGCGGGCCGCCTCCAGCGCGCCGAACATGGCCGCCCGGACCCCGTGTTTCTCCAGCTCGTGGATGGCGGCGATGGTGGTGCCGGCCGGGGATGTGACCGCTTCGCGAAGTTTGACCGGGTGGTCGCCGGAGTCGCGGAGCATCGTCGAGGAACCGATCGCGGTCTGCACGATCAACTCGTGCGCGGTCTGCCGGGGCAGGCCGAGCAGGACGCCCGCGTCGATCATGGCTTCGACCAGGAGGTAGAAGTAGGCGGGGCCGGAACCGGACAGTGCCGTGACGGCGTCCTGCTGCGATTCGGGGACGCGGATCGTCGCGCCGAGTGGCTGGAACATCTGCTCGGCGATCGCCAGGTGTTCCTCGCCGGCGTGCGGGCCGGCGGAGATCGCGCTCATCGCCTGGTCGACGAGGGCGGGCGTGTTCGTCATGACCCGGATCACCGGGGCGCCGTCGGGCAGCCTCGCGGCGAAGAAGGCGGTGGGCAGGCCTGCGCAGAGCGAAACGACCAGCGTGCCGGCGGGGACGAGCGGGCCGATCTCGTCGAGGAGAGTGGCGGCGTCCTGCGGTTTGACCGCGACGGCGAGGATGTCGGCCTGTGTGACGGCGGTGGCGTTGTCGGTGATGGTGACGCCGTACCGGTCGGCCAGTTCCGCGCCGCGGGCCGCGCGGCGGGTGGTGACCAGCAGCCGGTCGGCGGGCCAGCCGGAGCGCAGCAGGCCGGAGAGGACGAGTTCACCGATCTTGCCGGCCCCGAGGACCGCCACGGTGTGCTTGGGCAACGCAGACTCCTCGAGGAAGGGCGGGAACTGGAGAATGCCGGGAGCGAAAACGCCCCCGGCATCCCAGAAAAGCAGCGGGTCAGCTGCCGAAGAAGACCTCTGCCTCTTCGTAACGCTCGAGCGGAACGGTCTTCAGCTCGCCGGTGCCCTCGATCAGCGGGATCCGCACGACATCGGTGCCCTTGAGCGCGACCATCTTGCCGAAGTCGCCCTCGTGCACGGCGTCGATCGCCTGCAGGCCGAAGCGGGTCGACAGGACCCGGTCGAACGCGGTCGGGGTGCCGCCGCGCTGGATGTGACCGAGGACGACCGTGCGGGCCTCCTTGCCGGTCTTCTCCTCGAGCTGCTCGGCGAGCCACTGGCCGATGCCGCCGAGGCGGACGTGACCGAAGCTGTCCAGCTCCTGGTTGTGCAGGACCATCTGGCCGTCGAGCGGCTGGGCGCCCTCGGCGACGACGACGATCGGGGCGTACTCGACCTGGAAACGCTTGGTCACGTACGTCGCGACCTGCTCGACGTCGAACTGGCGCTCCGGCAGCAGGATGACGTTGGCGCCACCGGCGAGGCCGGCGTGCAGCGCGATCCAGCCGGCGTGGCGGCCCATGACCTCGACGACGAGGGTGCGGTGGTGCGACTCGGCGGTGGTGTGCAGCCGGTCGATGGCCTCCATCGCGATGTTGACCGCGGTGTCGAAGCCGAAGGTGTAGTCGGTGCCGTTGAGGTCGTTGTCGATGGTCTTCGGCACGCCGACCACGTTGACGCCCAGCTCGGACAGCTTGGTGGCGACACCGAGGGTGTCCTCGCCACCGATCGCGACGAGCGCGTCGACGCCCTGCTCGGCCAGGTTGGCCTTGATCTTCTCGACGCCACCCTCGATCTTGAACGGGTTGGTGCGCGAGGAGCCGAGGATGGTGCCGCCGCGGGGCAGGATGCCACGGACCTCAGCGATGCCGAGCGGCTTGGTCAGACCCTCCAGCGGGCCCTTCCAGCCGTCGCGGAATCCGACGAACTCGTGACCGTAAGCGGACACGCCCTTACGGACGACGGCACGGATGACCGCGTTGAGACCGGGGCAGTCGCCGCCACCGGTGAGCACGCCGATACGCATTTTTGTTCCCCCTGGATCGGGTAGCGAGATGCGGATAGCCCGTCGAGGCCCCCATCGGCAGCGTTGCCGGTCCGGGGCGGGGCCGCACACCCGGCACTCTAGCCGCCGCCCCGGCACCCCCGGCACGCGCCCTGCTAAAGCCTGACGATTTCGTTCTCGCCAGCGTCCGGCGTCTTTCCGGTAACGGCCGCCTTCGCGTACCCGAGCAGAGTGACGACCTTGGAACTGTGCGCCGCCTCCCAGTACTCGGCGGTCTCCGCGTTCACCTTGACCAGGGTCAGGTTCGGCGTGTCCAGGCCGTCCGGGAACCAGGCCTTCAGGAACGGGTTCCACAGCCGCTCCGCCTGCGCGCGGTCCTGCACGTGCGCGGCCGTGCCGGAGATGGAGATCCAGTTGTTGTGCTTGGAGTCGCTGAACGCGACGTTCACCTGCGGGTGCACCCCGATCTGCGCGACCAGGTCGGAGTCCGCGTAGGTGAAGAACCACAGATCCCCGTCGAACTCCACGTCCTGCACCGCCATCGGCCGGCTGACGTGCTTGCCGTCCTCGGTCATCGTGGTCAGCATGGCGATCTTGGCGTCCGCCACCATCGCCGTGACCTTGTCCCGTCGCTCTTGATCCGTCGCGGTCATGTGCCGATTCCTCGCTTCCGGGTCGCTTTCCTCCCCTCTGCCCTCAGGCATCACCCCCAAACCCCACAAGATCAACTGCTTGCGGCGTACGCCGACCGCGTGTGGATTTTCGGCGCGTAGGACGGCCGAACTCAACACGCTGCCGGGACCGGGTCAGATCAGCGACTCGATCGCGCCGAGGGCCTCGGCGTCGAGCCCGAGGGCTGCCGGGATCACGGTGAGGCCGGTGACCGCGGCGGGCGCGCAGTGCCGTTGCAGGGCCTCGCGGACGCCGTCGACCACGTACGCGCCGGGTTCCGGGAAGCGGCCGCCGACCACGACCACCGCCGGGTTGAGAACCGAGACCAGCGGGGTGACCGAGCGGCCGATCAGGCGGCCCGCGTCGAGCAGGGCCCGCTGGAACGGCCGGTTGCCGTTCGCCGCCAGGCCGAGCAGGCGGTCCTCGGAGGGCGGGGCTGCGGTCCAGCAGGGCGGCAAAGTACTCCGGGGTGAGGAACGCCCGCAGGCAGCCGCGCCGCCCTCACCCGCAGAACGGTCCCATGTCCCGGACATTGAGGTGACCGACCTCGCCGGCGTACCCGATCGCTCCGCTATACATCCGGCCGCCCACCACCAGGCCGCCGCTGAGGTACTGGTCGGCGCTCAGGAACAGCATGTCCCGGACGCCCCGGCCGGCCCCGCGCCGGGCCTCGGCCAGCGCGGCGAGATGCCCGTTGTTGATCACCTGTACCGGGCATCCGAGGGCGGTGGAGATCTCGTCGCCCGGCGAGTACCCGGAGACCAGGGATACGCCCGTGCGGCGCGTTTCGGTCCGGGCCCGCGCATCGCTCGCGGAGTGGTCCGGGACGGGGGCGGTCCGGCGGGGACGGCTCAGGTCGTACCGGAAAAAGGAGGAAGACCCGGCCACCTGAAGCGGCCGGGTCTTCCTCATGCCCCGATGATCAGTGGGCCATGGCGGGCGGCGCGTCCGGGTCGACGTCGAGCGGCCCGGTGCGGAAGAGGACCGCGGCGACCACGGCGGCGAGCAGGAAGAACCCGGCCGACCACCAGAAGACCGTGTGGTAGCTCTCCAGCGCGGCCTGCGCCTGGACCAGCGGGGACGGCTCCTTGCCGGCCATGTGGTCGGTCGCGGCGGTGGCGGCGAACGAGCTGAGCAGCGCGGTGCCGATGGAGCCGCCGATCTGCTGCACCGTGTTGATCATCGCGGAGGCGACGCCGGCGTCGCTGTGCTCGACGCCGGAGGTGGCGGCGTTCTGGGTGGGCGCGAAGACCAGGCCGAGGCCGAGGCCGATGATGATCAGGCCGGGGAGGACGCCGGTGACGTATGAGGAGTCGAGTTCGAGGCGGGTCAGCAGGATCATGCCGCCGGCGGCGATCAGGGCGCCGAGCGGGACCAGCGGGCGCGGGCCGATCTTCGGGGTCAGGATCGAACCGGCGGTGGTGGCGGTGAGCATGATGCCGCCGAGCATCGGCAGGAACGCGAGCCCGGTCTCGACCGGGGTGAACCGGAGGATGCCGGCCAGGTAGTAGGTGAGGAAGAGGAAGATGCCGAACATGCCGGCGCCGGCGATCGCGATCGAGGCGTAGGAGCCGCCGCGGTTGCGGTCGAGGACGACGCGCAGCGGCAGCAGGGGGTGCTCCACCTTGCGCTCGATCAGCACGAACGCGGTGAGGAAGACCAGGCCGGCGACGATCGGGCCGAGGGTCATGGCGTCGGTCCAGCCGTCGGTCTCGGCGTTGGCCAGGCCGTAGACGAGCGCGACCAGGCCGGCGACGGCGGTGATCGTGCCGGGGACGTCGATCCGGCCGTGCGCGCGGACCGGCTCGTCGCGCAGCTTGAGGTAGGCGCCGGCCACCGCGATGGCGGCGATCACCAGGTTGACGTAGAGGCACCAGCGCCAGGAGACGTACTCGGTGAGGACGCCGCCGAGCAGCAGGCCGATGCCGCCGCCGGCGCCGGAGATGGCGCCGAAGATGCCGAACGCCTTGCCGCGCTCGGCGGGCTCGGTGAACGTGGTGGACAGCAGCGACAGCGCGGCCGGGGCCAGCGCGGCGCCGAAGACGCCCTGCAGGGCGCGGGCCACGATGAGCAGCTCGAGGCTGCCGGCGGCGCCGCCGAGGGCGGAGGCCAGGGCGAAACCGATCAGGCCGATGACGAACATCCGCTTGCGGCCGAGGAAGTCGGAGAGCCGGCCGCCGAGCAGCAGCAGGCTGCCGAAGGCGAGGGCGTAGCCGGTGACGACCCACTGCCTGCCGTGGTCGTCGAAGCCGATGTCGGCCTGGGCGGTGGGCAGCGCGATGTTCACGATGGTGGCGTCCAGCACGACCATGAGCTGCGCCAGGGCGAGCACCACGAGGGCCCACCAGCGCCCGGACTCACGTTGGTCCGGCCGTGGCCGATCAATGACGGTGCTGCTCATGCGGGAGCCTTCCGAGCTAAGTTGAGGTACGTCCTCCACTTCGGCAGGCTAGCAGGGGAAGTTGAGGAATAACCTCCGCTTACTTGTAGGCTTGGCCACATGGCCCTGCGACGTGACGCGCAACGCAACCGGGAGCGGATCATCGAAGCCGCCCGTGAGGTCTTCGCGGCCCGCGGTTTCGCGGCCACACTCGACGACGTGGCGCATCACGCGGGCGTCGGGATCGGCACGGTCTACCGCCGGTTCCCCACCAAGGAGGAGCTGATCGAGGCCGTCTTCACCGACCGCCTCGAGGATCTGGTGACCCTCGCCGAGGAGGCACTCGCCGCCCCGTCGGCCTGGGACGGCCTCACCGGTTTCCTGCGGACGTCGGCCCGATGGCACGCGGCCGACCGCGGGCTGCGCGACGCCGCGCTGAGCATGGACGAGCAGCATTTCAAGCAGGCCGGCGAGCAGATCGTGCCGCTGCTGGAGCAGATCATGGAGCGGGCGCACGCCGAGGGGACGCTCCGGCCGGACGCCGGATTCCACGACTTCCCGATCATCATGGCGATGGTGACCGAGATGGCCCAGCACAGCGCGGGCTGCCGGCCGGGCCTCTACGAGCGTTATCTGGAGCTGGTGATCGACGGCCTGCGGGCCCGGCCGGACAACGGCTCGCTGGGAGCCGCGCCGACCGACGCCGACCTCCGGGCCGTCATGCGGGAGTGCGTGCCCGCGATCAAGCCCTCTTCGCGGCCGACATAGCGTTCCACCGGGCCAGGTTGTGCCGGGCGTCGACCAGGGCGTCGTGCCGCCCGGCCATCTCCGGCAGGTGCGGGCGGCCCAGGTCGTCCCAGCGCTGCCGCAGGTCCTTGGTGAACCGGGGGATCTCCCGGGGCAGGGCCGGCATGGCGCCCCAGAGCTGGGCGAGCGCGACGTGGTCGTACGCCGCGTACCACGCCCAGAGCTCCATCTGCTCGCCGCGCCCGCGGAGCGGCTCGGCGAGGAACTCGTAGAGGTCGTCGCGGATCCGTTCACGGCTGCGCCACGCCTTGTCGGACGGCGAGGGCAGCTTGTCGAGGACGTTGCGGCGCACCCAGGGCACGGCCTTGGCGTCGTCGAACTCGGTGCTGACCGCGTAGAACTCGCGGCCGAACTCGTCGACGACGCCGATCGAGACGAGGTCGACGATCCGGCCGTCCTCGATGAACTCGCAGTCGTAGAAATAGCGGTAAGTCATCGCCGCCCATCCTCGCCCATCGTCATCCAGGCATGGACTCCAGGGCCTCCCTCGCCTCCTTGAGCCCTTCGCCACAGCCCTCCCGCGCGGCCCGGTCGGCCAGCACCGCCCACCGCAGCCTCAGCAGCACCGGCAGCGCCGCGTCCAGTTCGTCGGCGCCGACCGGGCCGGCCGCGCGGTACCCGTCGAGCAGTTCGGCGCAGCGCTCCGGCCCACCGGCGTAGGCGACGGCGGCGGCCACGTCGTACACCAGCGGGCCGGTGCCGCTCGCCCCGCAGTGCAGCAGTCCGGTCCGCCCGGTCGCCGGGTCCAGCACGAACGTCCCCGGCGCCGGATCGCCGTGCAGCACCCCGTAGGTGAGCTGGTCGGTCACGGTGAGCCGGGTGGCCGCGACGACGGCGGCGCGGAGCCAGGGCTCCGCTTCCGGGTGGGCGGTGGCCGGGGTGGGCAGCTGCCAGGGACGCAGGCCGGGGTGCCGGAAACCCCGGAGCGCTTGATGTACGACGCCCAAGCGCTCCCCCCACCACTGCTGATCGACCGGGTCCCGGCCGTCCAGGCAGCGGCCGGGGATCCGGCGCAGGACGGCGACCACCCCGTCCGGCGTCTCCACGGTCAGCGCTCCGCCGAGGGTCCGGACCGGGTCCCCGGCGGCGATCCGGGTGCCGCGCAGGTGCAGCGCCGCCGCCAGACCGGCCTCGAGTGGCTGCCGGGCCGTGGTCTCGGTGAGCAGCAGCAGGTGTGGTTCGCCGCCCGCGGTGAACTCCCAGCCGCGGGACATCAGGGTCACCGGCAGCCCGCTCATTGCGGACGGAGCGAGGTGCCACCGGTCCCGCAGGAGTGATCGAAGGAAGTCGTCATCCGGCACCGCGGGATTATCTCGACACAAGCCGCCAAAGCGACGGACAGCATGGGCGACGGTCACTCAGAGAGATTGACGGTTTACAGAAAGCTATCTGAGGGACATGATCGTACGAGGCATGCTTCGATGTCCGTTTTGAAAATGGCGTTCGAGGCACGCTTCGTGCTAAGAGTGATCGTTCGCGTCGTGGGGCCGACGCCGGGCCACGTCCGACGCGGTCCCCACCGGGGGAGGGATAGCGCCGTGGACCATCGCATGCCGGATCCCGGCGACGCCTTAACCGGCGTGGACATGTTCGCCGGGCTGGAGCCAGAGGTGCGCCAGCGGGTGATCGCCGCCGCCGTCCCACGGCACTACCGCAAGGGCCAGATCATCTTCGTCGAACACGACCCCGGCGACTCGCTGATCATCATGAAGCGGGGCGCCGTCGCCGTGTTCCGGACCGCGCCGACCGGGGAGCGCGCCGTCCTCACCGTGGTCCGCCCGCCCGACGTGCTCGGCGAGGTGTCCCTGCTGGACGCCTCGACCCGCAGCGCCTCGGCGGAGGCCATCGAGGACTCGCAGGCGCTGTCGCTGTCCCGGGTCGCCTTCATGGAGCTGGTCCACTCCAACCCGCGCATCCTGGACGCGGTGATGCGCTCGGTCGGCGGCCTGATCCGGCGGCTCACCGAGCAGAACGCCGATCACGTCTTCCTCGACCTGCCCGGCCGGGTGGCCAAGACCCTGGTCCGGCTCTCCGGCGAGAGCCAGGCGCCGATGATCACCATCGAGCTGAACCAGAGTCAGCTCGCCGAGATGGCCGGCGGCTCCCGGCAGAGCGTCAACCAGGCGATCGGGTCCTTCGCGAGCCGGGGCTGGCTGCGCACCGAGGGCCGGCGCATCGTCGTCACCGACGTGCAGGCCCTGCGGCGCCGCGCGGGCATGCAGGGCTGACGGCCCGACCGCGTGTGTATTTCGGCCGTCATACGCACCCGGAATACACACGCGGTTCTGCCGTCAGGCCGCGGTCTTGAGCGTGGAGGCGTAGACGTCGACGTACTCGCGGCCGGACAGCGCCATCAGCTCGTACATGATCTCGTCGGTGATGGCGCGCTCGACGAACCGGTCGCCCTTCTGGTCGGCGTACCGGGAGAAGTCGAGCGGCGCGCCGATCCGGATCCGGACCCGCTTCACCGACGGGATCAGCGTGCCGGTCGGCTGGATCTCGTCGGTGTTCAGCAGCGCCACCGGGACGACCGGGGCGCCGCTCTCCAGGGCCAGCCGGGCGACCCCGGTCTTGCCGCGGTAGAGCCGGCCGTCCGGCGAGCGGGTGCCCTCCGGATAGATGCCGGCGATGTTGCCCTCCCGCAGCACGCGCAGCAGGGTGTCCAGAGCCGCCTGGGCCGCCTGGCCGCCCGAACGGTCCACCGGGATGGTCCCGGCGCCGGTGAAGAACATCCGCGAGAACCAGCCCTTGATCCCCTTGCCGGTGAAGTATTCGGCCTTGGCGACGAAGGTCACTTTCCGCTTCATGATCAGAGGGGTGAAGATCGAGTCGGAGAACGAGAGGTGGTTACAGGCGAGGATCACCGGGCCGGAGCGGGGCACGTTCCGCAGGCCCTCCACCTTGGGGCGGAAGACCAGTCTCAGCACCGGTCCGAGAACCACCAACTTCAGCAGCCAGTAGAACACTGACGTCCTTTCGACGGATGCCACCGTGCGTCCGGGGCGCCAGAAGCGTACGAAGCGGGGGCGGCGCGTCACAACGCACTCCCGCAACAGGCGCCTGCCGTGTCACCATTCAAGGCACGGTCGGCAAGGGGGTGTGCATCGGTGACAGCGGGTGGCGCCCGTCGTGGGCGGCGTGACAATGGGCTTGACGCTGCCGACTACGCGGCGGCGGGAGATGTGGATCCTCGGATCGGCGAGCATCTGCTCGACGTCCTGGCGGCCGGCGGCATCGCCGCCTACCTGCAACCGACCGCCGATCTGAACCCGATCCTGCGGGCGACCACGCTGCCCGCGCGGCCGATCGACCGGCTGTTCGTGGACCGGGCTCATCTGGAGACCGCCAAGGAGCACCTGCAGAAGGTGACCGGCGGGGCACCGCCCACCCCACCGGCGCCCCCGGCGCCCGCGCCCCGGCCGCAGGCCGAGGTGGACGCCGAGTGGGCCAAGATCATCGCCGGGTTCCACACCACGGTCGACGCCGAGACGCCACCGTGGCCGGCCGCTGAGGACACCCCTCGCCAGGAGCCGGCCCGCCCGGTCACCGAGGAGGGCACGCCCCTCAACCGGCGGCGCACCGACCCCAAGGACGAGCCCTCGATCCTCTACGGACTCGACACGTTCGGCAGCGACCTGCCGCCCGACGCGGAGGACGAGGAGGAGGAGCGCTACGTCCCGCCGCCTCCCCCGCCCCTGCCGAGCATCTCGAAATACGCGGTCGTGGGCCTGCTGGGCGTGGTGTTCGGCCTGGTGCTGTTCCTGTTCCCGCGGCTGGTGCCGCTCGACGCGTTCACGGTCCAGCTGCTGGGCTTCGCCGCTGTCGTCGGCGGCGCGGGCACCCTGGTCTGGCGCCTGCGCTCGGGCGACGAGGACGACGAGGACGACGACGGCGCCGTCGTATAGACAGATGTCGGTGCTGACGCAGTAACCTACGGTGATGCGTCAGAGTTCGCTCGTCGTCATCGCCAACCGCCTGCCCCTGGATGACAGCGCCGCTCCGGACGGAGCCTGTGAGTGGCGCCGCAATCCCGGTGGCCTGGCCAGCGCCCTGCACGCGATCCTGGAGCAGACCCCGGCCACCTGGGTCGGCTGGGCCGGCGGGGTCGGCCCGGCGCCGGCCCTGCCCGACGTCGGCAGCCTGCGGTTACGGCCCGTGTCACTGACCGAGGACGAGCTGCGGGGCTATTACGAGGGGTTCGCCAACTCGACCCTGTGGCCGCTCTATCACGACGCCGTGCAGCAGCCGACGTTCGACCGTGGCTGGTGGGAGACGTACCGGACGGTCAACCGCCGGTTCGCCGAGGCCGCCGCCGAGGTGGCCGAGCCGGGCGCCGCCGTCTGGGTGCAGGACTACCACCTCCAGCTCGTCCCCGGGATGCTCCGGGAACTGCGGCCGGACCTGCTGATCGGCTTCTTCATGCACGTGCCGTTCCCGCCCCCGGAGCTGTACATGCAACTGCCCCGCCGGGTCGAGCTGCTGCGCGGGATGCTCGGCGCGGACCTGGTCGGCTTCCAGCGCGAACAGGCCGCCCACAACGTCGCCCAGCTGGCGCAGAAGCTGCTCGGGGCCGACGCCACCGACGACGCCATCACCGTGGACGGGCGGACCGTGCGGACCGGCGCGTTCCCGGTCTCCATCGACGTCGCCGAGATGCGGGCGCTGGCCGCCCGGCCGGACGTGGTCAGCCAGGCCGAGCAGCTGCGGCACAGCCTGGGCGAGCCGAAACGGGTGCTGCTCAGCGTGGACCGGCTCGACTACACCAAGGGCATCGAGCACCGGCTCACGGCGTACAGCGAGCTGCTGCGCGACGGCTACGTGAAAGTGCGCGACACGGTGCTGGTGCAGGTGGCGGTGCCCAGCCGGGAACGGGTGGAGAGCTACCAGGACCTGCGTGACCGGATCGAGGGCGAGGTCGGCCGGATCAACGGCGAGTACGGCAGGGTCGGCGAGCCCGCCATCCACTACCTGAACCAGCCGTTCGCCCGGTCCCAGCTCGCCGCCCTCTACCGGACCGCCGACGTGATGGTGGTGACCCCGCTGCGCGACGGGATGAACCTGGTCGCCAAGGAGTTCGTGGCGGCCCGTGAGGACGGCGCGGGCGCGCTGGTGCTCAGCGAGTTCGCCGGGGCCGCCGCCGAACTCGGACAGGCCTTCCTGGTCAACCCGCACGACGTCGACGGGCTCAAGGACACCCTGTTGCAGGCCATGGAGGCGGACAGCGCCGACCTGACCGCCCGGATGACGGCGATGCGCCGGCACCTGGCCACCCACGACATCATGGCGTGGGCGCGGGCCTACCTGAGCGCGCTCGACCACACCGGGCGGCTGGCGGAGCGGCTCACAGCTCCTTGAGCAGCCAGTCCAGGATCGCATCGATCGGCTCGGCCCAGCTCGGCTCCCGCATCAGGTCGTGGCCCATGCCGGGGAACAGCAGCGGCGCCACGCCGTACCGGGCCGCGGCGCGGTCCAGGGCGGCCCGCGACACCACCCGGTCGTCCGGGCTGCCCGCCACCAGCATGGGCGGATCACCGACCGGGTCCGGCAGGGTGACCCGGCGCCGCCACCCGAACCGGTCCTCGAGCAGCGGGGCGACCAGGACCGCGGCGCGGGCCGGGTAACGGCCCAGCGCCCCGGCCACCACCCGGGCGCCGGCGCCGTGGCCGATCAGCACCGTCCGGCGGGGCAGGCCGGCCGCCACCTGGACCACGTCGTGGACCTGGGCGCGCCGGTCGCCGCCGGGACGCGGGGTTACGGCGTGGGCCGGGAAACCGCGGCTCGCGGCGTGGGCGAGCCAGTGCTCGGCGAACACCCCGGCGCCGTGGCCGTGGCCGGGCACGAACAGCAGCGGCGGGCGGCCCTCGTCGTCGCCGGGCAGCGCCGAGACGACCTCGCGGTCGGCGGCGGGCACCGGGTCGGACCAGTCCTTGTACCGCAGGATCTCTCTCACTTGGGGTCGTCCATCCGATTCAGCAGGCTCTCCACGGCACGCAGGTAGTCGACGTGGGCGACCTCGAACCCGGGGCGCCGCGACCAGGACGCCGGCGGGCGCCGGGATTCCTCACGCTGCACCGCGGCGGCCTTCTCCGGGTCGCCCGCGCGCAGCCGCAGCCAGCGGGCCACCGCGACGCTCTGCCAGTGGGCGAGCGGGAAGACGCCGCTGTCCGGCTGCACCAGGCCGACCACCGCGAGCGTGGGGTGCTTGCGGGCGAAGGTGTGCAGGTGCAGATCGGGGCGGCCGTGCTCGTCGGCGTCGAGCAGCTCCGGGGCGGCGAAGTCGAAGCGGGGGCGGTACCCGGTGGCGGTGATGACCAGGTGCGGCTCGATCCGGTGGCCGCCGGCCAGTTCCACCGACGTGCCGTCGTACCGGAGCACGTCGCCCACCGGCTCGATCCGGCCGTGCCCGAGATAGTGCGGCAGCAGGCCGTTGACCACCGGGTGACGCTCGTCCGGGGTGTGGTCCGGGGCGGGGACACCCCAGCGGGTCAGGTCGGCGGCGACCCGGCGGTGCCGCCACTGCCGCAGCCAGGCCGGCCCCCGGCGCTGCCGGGCCTGGTCGGCGGGGCGGGTGCCGAGATACTTCGGGGCGTACCAGTAGCCGCGCCGGGTCGAGTGCCACACCCGATCGGCGTGCTGGGCCGCCTCGACCGCGATGTCGCAGCCGGTGTTGCCGCCGCCGATCACCAGCACCCGGCGGCCGCGCAGCCGGGACGGGTCCTTGTACGCGTTGGCATGGATCACCTGCCCGCCGAACTCCCCCGGGATCTCCGGGTGGACCGGCGCCCCGTTGTGCCCGTTGGCGATCACCACGGCCGCGTACCGCTGCACCCGCGACGAGCCGCCGCCGATGGACCGGATGGTCACGTCCCAGCGGCCGTCGCCGGCCGGCTCGATCGCGGCGACCTCCATGCCGAACCAGATGTCGTCGCCGAGCCCGAAGTGCTGCGCGTACCGCTCCAGGTACCCCAGGATCCGGCTGTGGTGCGGATAGTCCGGCCAGGTGTCCGGCATCGGGAAGTCGGGGAACTCGGTGAGGGGCCGCGACGAGATCACATGCGCCCCGGCATAGACCGGGCTGCGGTCGTGCCGCCAGTTCCAGGCGCCGCCGACGGAGGTCTCACGCTCGTAGCAGTCGACCGCGAAGCCCTGCTCGCGCAGGTTCTTGACGGCGGTCAGACCGCTCGCTCCGGCGCCGATGACGCACACCGCGCCGCCACGGTCGCCGAGGTCCGGGGAGTCTTGCACCCGGCGATCCTTGCAGATGCCGCGCTTAGGAGGAAGGGAGCAAAAGGTCCGCGACGATCGGCAGATGATCACTCGCGACGCGGGCCCGGTCGGTCCCGATGATCTCGTACTTCTCGATGGTCACGTCCGGGGTGACGAACAGCGCGTCGATGCGCCGGCTGGGCACCGTCGCCGGGAAGGTGGGCACGTCAGCGGCCGAACCGACCAGCCCGTCCTGCACCGTCCGCCAGGCGCCGCCGCCCGGGCCCTCGTTCAGGTCGGCCGCCACGATCGCCGGGCCGGTGACGGCGTCCAGCTCGGCCTTCCAGTGCGCGGCCTGGGACGGCCGCTCGGCCGGATCGGTGGCCAGGTGCGAGCCGGAGACGGTGAACGTCGCGCCGCGGACCGCCCCCTGCGCGAACACCGCGCCACGCAGATGCCGGCCCGGGGTGAGCGGGTAGCGCAGGCACCAGGTCCGCTTGACCGCCACCCGCAGGCTGACCAGCAGCAGGTTGCCCAGCGACGGCAGCCCGCCGGCGGCCACCACGAGACCGGTCTCGGCGGCGAGCAGCGCGCACTTCTGCCGCCACCGGAACCGGCGCGGCGCCTCCTGCACGACGAGGACGTCCGGGGCCAGATCGCGGACCAGGCCGACCAGCGCGGCCCGGTCGTCCCGCAACCCGTGGACGTTGTAGCTGACCACCCGCAGCGGAACCCCGGACATCCCCCGCCGCCTCAGGCGAGTCGCGCGAGGTCGGCAGCGCCGACCACGCCGGCCGCGTTGCCCATCCGGGCGGCGTGGATCGCGGCCACCGGGAACCGGTCCCGGTTGGCGAGCTGATCCCGGTACGCCCGCTCGATCGGTCCCATCAGCAGCGGTCCCGCGTCGATCACCCCGCCGCCGATCACCATCAGCTGCGGGTCCAGGCTCTGCGCCAGGTCGGCCAGCGCCACCCCGAGCCAGTAGCCGACCTGGGCGAACGCGTCCATCGCGACCCCGTCGCCGGCCCGCGCCGCCTCGGTGATCTGCCGGCCGGTGATGGCCAGCGCGTCACCGCCGGCCAGGGCGAGCAGCGCGGCGGCCCGGTCCGGCTCCTGGCGCGCCCCGGCCCGGCCGAAGCGGACCAGCGCGTTGCCGCTCGCGTACTGCTCCAGGCAGCCCAGCCGGCCGCAGCCGCACGGATGCCCGTCCGGCACCGACTGGATGTGCCCGAGCTCCGCGGCGATGCCGTTGGCGCCGCGCCACAGCTGCCCGTTCACCACGATCGCGCCGCCGATGCCGGTGCCGACGGTGATCATCACCATCGAGTCGGCGTGCGCGGCCACCCCGAAGCGGAACTCCGCCCAGGCGGCGACGTTGGCGTCGTTGTCCAGCACGACCGGCAGGTTCGTGGCCTTGCTCACGTAGGCCTGCAGCGGCTCGTCGCGCCAGGCCAGGTTCGGCGCGAACAGCACGGTCGAGCCGGCCGCGTCGATCCACGCGGCGGCCCCGATCCCGATCGCGGCCGCCTCCGGGTACTGCGCCACCAGCTCGGCGGCCACCTCGACGATCGTGTCCCGGGTGCCGGCGGGGTCGTCCGCCGGCGTGGGCCGGCGGTTAGAGGCGAGCACGTTGCCGTGCTCGTCGACCACACCACCGGCGACCTTGGTGCCGCCGACGTCGATTCCGATGGTCAGCGTCACGCTGCCCGTCCCCTCTGCAAACAGTTCACACCGCGCTGCCGGGGCGGGCGTCGTCGCCCGGACCCGTGTCGCGGTCCTCGGGCGCCGTGGCGCCCAACTCATGATCCACGCTACGGGGCGTGTCCGGGCCGCTCACGGCCGCCTCGGCAGTGGCGGCCGCCCAGACGTCCCCGGTCCGGGTGGATCCCGCGGCGGCCGCGGCCGCCCGGGCCTGCTCGACGGCGCGCGCGACGGCCTGCTCGGCGGCGGCGGCCCGGGCCCGGGCCGCGGCGGCCTCGTTGCGGGCCCGCTCCACCGCTGCCGCCCGGGCGTCGGCGGCGCTGGCCGCGCCCCAGGGGTCGGCCTCCGCGTCGGGCTCGGCCGCGGGCGCCTCGTCGGTCGCCGCCGACCAGGCCCGGTCCGGGGCGGGCTGCGGGCGGGGACGCGGCGCGGCCGGGCGGGACCGCTCGCCGCTCAGCGTGGAGAAGGCGCGCATCAGCCCGGCCACCCCGGCGGCGATGTCGCCGGCACTGCCGGCGAGCCGTTCGGCGGTCTCCGGGCTCGGGTCACGGACCGCGGCGATCGCCTTGCAGACCGGGCACACGCAGCACTCGGCGCTGCCGGTCGACCAGGAGCCGGCGGCGGCGCCGGCGCTCGCCAGCAGGCCCATGACCGATTCACCCAGGAGGCCGAATCCCTCCCCGGGCGAGCGTCCGCCCGCCGATGCGTGCGCGAGGAACGCCGCGACCAGGCGCTCCGCCTCCTCCCGCGCTGACCCGGGCATGCTGCGCTCCCCTCGGCCCGCGGCTCAGGCCGCGGGCAGGCTCTCGACCCGGCGCTTGAGCTCCTTGAGCGCCGTATCCATGATCATTTTCTCCGCCTTGCGGCGGAACATCCCCAGCATGCCGATCGCGAGATCGACCGCCAGGGTGTACGTCACAGTCGTGCTGCCGTCCGCGTTCTCCACCAGGTCGTAGGCCCCCTCCTGGGAGCGCTGCGTCTTCGACGGCTCGACCAGGTGCCACTCGATCCGGGACAGATCGTCGGCGTACGCGTACTCCAGGGTGTATTCGTCGACCAGCACCGTCGCGTCGATCTGGAACCGCACCTGAGCGGCGTACCCGTCCTCGTACTCCTCGAGGACCTGGACTTTCTTGATCGACTCCGCCCAATCCGGGTAACGCGGGAAGTCGCAGATCACCGCGGCGACCCGGGCCAGGGGCGCATGGACCTGAATCGACTGTGTCGAGGTGTCCGCCATGCACGGCAGGCTACTCGCTGAACGCGCCCGTTCGCGCGACCGGGGCGTCGCCGCAACGCGCCGATCCCGCAGCGTCCCGCTACGATCCGTCACGTGCCAGCCCTCGCCAGTGGTCCCGCGCGTATCCGCCCGGCCGAAGCCGCGGCCCGTGCCGTCATGCTCCTGCTGGTCGCGGCCCTGACCCTGACCGCCACCGGCAAGCCGTCCCAGCTCGGCTGGATCGTCCTGCTGGCGGTCGCCGCCGTGCCCAGCTTCGTGGCCCGCGACCATCCCGTCCTGGCGCCGCTGGGCCGGGCCGCCGAGGTGGTGGTCACCTGCCTGGCGGCCGGGTGGGTCGCCGCCGCCGCGCAGGAGGCCGACCGGGTCGACGCCGGGTTCGGCGCCGAGGCGGTGCTGCCCTACCTGGCGGTGCCGCTGCTCACCGCGGCCCTGCACCGCCGCACCATGGAGGGTCTGTCGCTGCTCGGCGTCGCGGCGGTCACCATGGTCGCCGGCGGCGCCATGGCCGGTCCGGGCGACGTGCTGCGGACCCCGGGCTACCTGGCCGCCTGCGGCCAGTGGCTGGTGCTCGGGGCGATCATCACGTTCGCCGCCGAGACGATGCGGCAGCTGCTGCAGCCGCCGGAGCCCACCCCGCAGCCGTACGCGGAGGCCACCCGCCTGCTCACCCAGCTGCGCAGCGTGGCCCGGTCGCTGCCCGGCGCGACCCTGGACCCGGGCGGCATCTCCGAGCACCTCCTGGAGGAGCTGCGGGCGGTCGCCCCCGGGCACCGGGCGGCGGTGCTGTCGGCCAGCGGCGGCGGCCGTCTCGTCGTGCTGGCGCAGACCGGGGCCGAGCGGGTCGACTGGGAGACCACCCTCGACGCCGACTCGGGAATCGCCGACGCCTGGGCAACCCAGCAGCCGCAGACCGCGAGCCGGTCGCAGGCGCGCAGCCACCCCGGGGGCGACGTGTCCTCGCTGGTGGTGCCGCTGGTCGCCGGGGTCCGGACGATCGGCCTCGTCATCCTGGAGACGGACGCCTCCGGGGCGTACCCCTCCGCGGTGGTGCAAGCCGTGACGGAGGTGACCGGCCCGGCCTCGCTGCGGCTGGAGGCCGCCCTGCTCTTCGACGACGTCCGCTCGCTGGCCACCAACGAGGAGCGGCAGCGGCTGGCCCGGGAGATCCACGACGGGGTCGCGCAGGAGCTGGTGATGGTCGGCTACGGCATCGACAACGCGCAGGCCACCCTGCCGGAGGGCGCCGAGGAGACGGCCGAGGAGCTGCGCGTGCTGCGCTCCGAGGTGACCCGGGTGATCACCGAGCTGCGGCTGAGCCTGTTCGAGCTGCGCAGCGAGGTCGACCGCAACGGCGGGCTGGCCGCGGCGATCGCCGAGTACGCCCGGACCCTGGGCACCAGCGCCGGGCTGCGGGTGCACTTCACCTTCGACGAGTCGACCGCCCGGCTGCCCGCCGCCACCGAGGCCGAGCTGCTGCGGATCGCCCAGGAGGCGATCACCAACGCGCGCAAGCACGCGGGGGCGTCGAACCTGTGGGTCACCTGTACGGTCGACCCGCCGTACGCCGAGATCGAGGTGTCGGATGACGGCAAGGGGTTCGCGGACACCCGCCCCGACGGCCGCTACGGTCTTACCATCATGGCGGAACGCGCCGAACGCATCCGCGGTCGTCTCAAGATCACGCCGCGACACCCCAGCGGGACAACCGTCGCTGTAGTGCTCGGAACACCGCCTCGGCGCGATAGCGTGCGGGATAGCGTTTCAGCTCCAGAAGGGGAGTAACCCGAGCATGTCGACCAGTCCTGCGCCGACGACGCGCACCAAGGTCCTCCTTGTCGACGATCACGATCTGATCCGTAAGGGGCTGCGACACGCATTCGAGCGCGACCGGCAGTTCGAGGTCGTCGGTGAGGCCGCCACGGCGGCGGAGGCGGTGCGCCAGGCCGGCGCCCTCCAGCCGGATGTCGTGATCATGGACCTTCGCCTGCCCGACGGCAGTGGTCTCGAAGCCACCCGCGCGCTGCGCAAGAACAACGCCAACATGGGCATCGTGGTCCTGACCATGTATGCGGGCGACGACCAGCTCTTCGGCGCTCTCGAAGCCGGGGCCAGCGCGTTCGTGCCGAAGACGGCGCCCGCGGACGAGGTCGTGGCGGCCGCCCGGCACGCGGCGTCGGCGCCCAGCGCGTTCACCGCGGCCGATCTGGCCGAGGCGATGAAGCGGCGGCTCGCCCCGTCCGGCCCGCAGTTGTCGCCGCGCGAGGGCCAGGTGCTGCGCCTGCTCGCCGACGGCATGAGCGTGGCCGGGATCGCCAAGCAGCTGTTCGTCTCGGAGTCGACGGCGAAGACCCACATCTCGAAGCTCTACGAGAAGCTGGGTGCGGCGAACCGGGCACAGGCGCTCATGACCGCGCTGCGGCTTGGTCTGCTGGAAGCGCCCGACGCTCCCAAATTCTAAACATTCCGGACAGATTCGGCGTTTCTGTTTTTCAGGCGCCGAATCTGGCGGTACCCCGCTCGCCCGCTCACTTCTCCAGGGCGACCAGGACCTTCCGCAACAGCGCGTTCAGCGTGCCCAGCTCCTCGTCCGTCAAGGCCGACATCAGTTCCCCGTCACGGGCGATGCCCTCGAAGATGTACTTGCTCCACATCGCCCGGCCGGTCTTGCTCGGCCGCACCAGGATCCGGCGGCGGTCGGTGGCATCCATCTCCCGCGTGATCAGCGCCAGCTCGGCCAGCCGCTCCAGCCGGCTCGTCATCGCCGGGCGCGACACCCCGGTCGCCTCGGCCAACTGCGCGGGCGTCGCCTCGTTCGGCCACGGCAGGACCATCAGGGCGTGCAGCGTCTGGTAGTCCTGCAGGGTGAATTCGTCCCGGACGACGGCGAAGGCGGCGGCGTCGGCGCGCTCGATCCAGCGCAGCAGGTGCTTCATCCGGACCAGGGCGCCCTCGACCTGCGGGTTGAAGGCGGGCTCGTTCTTCCAGTAGGTCGCCCACCTGGCCACATGCTGATCCACGCTGTCTTCCACGGGAGAAGTCTGCCACACGTCGAACTATTCGCTTTCGAATAGTTCGACGTGGAATTATTGTCCGTCGCATGAACCGTGAGTTCCGGCTGCTCGCCACCGGTCAGGGCCTGTCCTGGCTCGGCAACGCCTTCCAGACCGTCGCCCTCGCCGTCGCCGTCGTCACCACCGGCGGCGGCGCCCGCGACCTCGGCCTGGTGATGGCCGCCAACATCCTCACGCTGCTCGCCGGCACCCTGTTCGGCGGCATCTGGGCCGACCGCCTGCAACCGCAGCGCGTCCTGGTCGTCTCCGACGCGATCCGTTTCGCCGCCACCGCCGGCATCGCCGTGATGTTCGCCTCCGGCGGCTACCACCTGCCGCTGCTGTGCGCGCTCACCGTTGTCTCGGCCGGCGCCGGCAGCTTCTTCAGCCCCGCGATGTCCGCCCTGAAGCCGCTGCTGGTCCCGGCGGATCAGCGGCAGCGCGCGAACGCCACGCTGAGCCTGCTGCAGTCGGCGTGCGGCGTGGCGGGCCCGGCCACGGCGGGCATCACCGTCGCCGCCTTCGGCGCGCCTGCCGGTTTCGGCATCAATGCGGTCAGCTTCCTGGCCTCCCTGGTCGCGGCGGCTCTGATCCGGGTACGCGCCCCGCGCGGCCCCCGCTCGCCGATGCGCGGTGAGCTGGCCGCCGGGTGGCACGCGATCCGGTCCCGGGACTGGCTGGTCAGCGGACTGTTCGGGGCGACCGTCTACCACGTCGCCAACGGCGTGGTCCTGGTCCTGGTGCAGGTGGTGGCGGTGCAGCGGCTCGGCGGGGCGCACGCGATCGGCTGGGTCGCCGCCGCCGAGGGTCTGGGCGGGGTGATCGGCTCGGCGCTGGGGATGCGGCTGCGCCCGCGCCGGTTGCTGCTGGCGGGCCTGCTGGCGCTGCCGTTGATGGCGGTGTGGGCGTTGGCGTACGTCTGGCCGGGCACTCTCGCCGCCGTCATGATCGGCGCCGTGATCGGGTACGCGGGCCTGCTCTTCTACGACGTCGCCTGGGAGACGTCGCTGCAGGAGAACGTGCCGCACCGGATGCTGGGCCGGGTCAGCTCGTGGGACTACCTGACCTCGTTCCTGGCGATGCCGCTCGGGAACGCGCTGGCCGGGCCGCTGTCGGAACGGTTCGGCATCGATCGGGTGCTGACGGTGTGCGCTGCCGTCCTGTTCGCCGCGAGCGCGTCGATGCTGCTGGTGCCGGGCGCCCGCCGCCTGGTCCGGACCGGTTCGCCGGCGCCCGAGCCGGCTCAGGCCTGAGCGGGCAGGATCTCCGCCAGGGCGGCGATCAGGTGCGGCTTGGTGGGCACGCCGGTCGCGCGGCGCACCTCCTGCCCGGCGGCGTCGAGGATCAACAGCGTGGGGGTACGTACGATCCCGAGCTCCCGGATCTCGTCGAGGTGGCTCTCCGCGTCCACCTCGACGTGGCGTACCCCGGGGAGCAGGGCGGCGACCTCGGCGCTGACCCGGCGCACGGCCCGGCAGGGGGCGCAGAACGCGGTGGAGAACTGCAGCAGGGTGGCGGGCGCCGGCTCGACCCCGAGCCGTTCGAACAGTTCCCTCATGTCCCGATCTTCGCTCAGGCCGACTGGTAGGCGCTCGCCTGGAGGGTGAACAGCTGGGCGTACAGCCCGGCGGCCGCCATCAGCTCCGCGTGGTCCCCCTCCTCGACGACCGATCCGTGGTCGAGCACGTAGATCCGGTCGGCCTCGCGGACACTCGCCATCCGGTGGGTGATCAGCACCACGGTCCGGCCGGCGGCCAGGTCCCGCAGCCGCCGGTACACCTCGTGCTCGGCCCGGGCGTCCAGATTCGCGGTCGGCTCGTCGCAGATCAGCAGCGGCGCGTCCCGATGAAAGGCCCGGCTCACCGCGAGGCGCTGCCACTGCCCGCCGGACAGATCCGCGCCGTCGGTGAAATGGCGCGACAGCAGGGTCTCGTACTCCCGGGGCAGCTCCATCACGAACTCGTGGGCGTCCCCGGCCATCGCCGACTCGCGCACCCGTTCCAGGGTCGCCGGCCGGTCGTGCCGCCCGATCGCGATGTTGAGCCGCGCCGACAGCGGCCACCGGGTCGGCTCCTGCATCACCACCGCCACCTGTTCCCGTACCGACTCCGGGTCGTACCGGGTCACGTCCACCCCGTCCCAGCGCACCGTGCCCTGCTGCGGCCGGTACAGCCCGGCCAGCACGGCGGCCAGGGTCGACTTGCCGGACCCGTTCTCGCCGACCAGCGCGATGATCTGCCCGCGCCGCAGGGTGACGCTGACGTCGTTCACGGCGGGCCGCTCGGCGTCCGGGTAGCTGAACGTCACCCGGTCCAGGCGGATCTCGGTGAACCGGTCCGGGGCCCGCCGTCCCGGCTCCGGTTCGGCCCGCGCCACCGACAGGTCGCAGAAGCCCTGGAAGTCGGAGAAGTACAGCCCCTGCTCGTACACCCGGTTGGCGGTGAACGCCAGCTCGCTGAGCTTCCCGATCCCGATGTTGATCGCGTACGCGGCGGCGCCGGCCACCGCCAGCTCCATCCGGCCGGTCCACAACAGCCAGAACAGCATGATGTACGCCAGGCCGGTCGCCAGCCCGCTCAGCGCCTGCCCGGCCAGGTTCGTCCGGACCACCCGGCCGATCACCCGGATCTCCTCGAGAGTGGAGATCCGCAGCAGCCGGCCGACCTCGGCGAGCAGGAAACGCCGTACCGTGAAAGCTCGCAGCTCGGCCGCCTGCTCCCGCTCCGCCAGCAGGTAGGCGAGCATCCGCTGACGCCGCCAGACCGCGATCAGCCGCAGCTTGCTGCGGTACCCGAGCCGGGCCGACCGCACCGCCGCCCACGCCGTCGGCACCACCGCGAGCACCAGCATCGGCAGCAGCGCCGGATGCAGCACCGCCAGCACGCCCGCCGCCGCGACCAGCCCGATCAGGTGGGTCAGCACCTCGATGCCGTGATCCACCACCTGCTGCGCGGCGCTGATCCCCCGGTCCCGGGCCCGTTCCATGGCGTCCCGCCAGCCCGGATCGTCGAACGTGGCCAGATCCACCCGCGTCGTCAGGTCCAGCAGCCGCATCTCCGCGGCCTCGTACACCATCGGCGACAGCCGCCCGTGCGCCGCCGTCGCCGCCGACGCCAGCAACCCCCGCACCGCCAGGGCGACGATCAAGAGCAGCAGCGACGGTACGGCGGCCCGCACACGTTCCGGCGTCGGCCCCGCCAGCAGCAGCCCGTCCAGCACACCGACCACACTGATCAGCCCGACGGCCGCCGCCACCCCCGCCGCGATCTGCAGGATCAGCACCGCCGCCGTGGTCCGCCGGCTGGCCCGCCACCCGAGCAGCCACGCCTCCCGCAGCAGGCTCGGCAGCCGCCGCACCATCTGCAGGAACGTGGTGTTCGCCGCCTCCTCCGTACTGGTCAGCCAGTACGGCAACTCCAACTCCCCATCATCCTGCGCGGTGAGCATCGTCTCCGCCGCGACCGCCCGGCCATCGTCACCGCCCGCGGCCGGCCCGCCGTGGCCTTCCGTCCCCGCGTCACCGCCATCTACCGCCGCACCGCCTACTTCGGCCCCCTCGCCGTGGGCGCCCCTTCTGCCGTTGCTTGGCGCTCCATCCACCTCGATTTTTTCCGTTTTGCGAGTTTCCGCGGCAGGCGTCACCCTGCCGTTGGCGGCCTCCGCGGCTGGGGCAGGTTCGCCGGGGACGGCCGGCGACGTGGCAGCGGAAGGAATCGACTCGGGAGTGGGGTCCGGCATCGTCGGTCGCCTCTCGGGTCCCTCGGCGGGGCTCCGCGAGCGCGGCAGGGCGCGCGGCGCACGGGCGGCACGCCGCACCCGGCCTGCCGGAAGCCCCGCTGTCGTTATTACGCCGCCCGGCCGCCGGCCGTCCACCGCACATTGCGGAATCCGGCACTCATTCACGCTCGTGAGCGTCTTTCAACCCCCGCTGATACCTTCCCGGCCATGACGATCGCTCCTGCCGCCGCCGACGAGGCCCGCTTCTGGTCACTCCTGGAATCCGCCTGGACCTCCCTCGGCGACGAGCCGGACGCCCTCCGCCGCCAACTGCTCCAGCGGACCCCCGGCGCCTACGAACCCTGGATCTACGACCTGGACCCCTGGATGGACCCGTTCCTCGACCGTCTCCGGGCCCTCAGCGCCGACCTGACCAGTACCGAACTGACCGGCCTCGACCGCGTCCTGGAACGCAAGCTGTTCGACCTGGACCGCCGGGACGTCCACACGGCCGCCGAAGGAACCGAGGAGGGTTTCCTGCACGCCCGCGGCTACATCGTCGCCGCCGGCCGTGCCTTCTACGAGGCCGTCGACGCGACTCCCGGCAAGGCGATCGAGGACGCCCACTGCGAGCCGATGTGCTACTTCTTCGCCGACCTGCACCGGGAGCGTTTCGGCACCCGCCCCGAAACCGGCTCCGGCATCAGCCGCGAGTCCTACAGCAACGAGCCCGCGTGGCAGTGACCCCCTGTCACCCCCGCGCCCCCGCTGACCGCGGTCTCTGCCGCCGCGCGCGATTCTTGTCAGACCCCGCTGATACGTTCCGCCCATGACCACCGACGCGCCGACTGCGCTGCTCCCGACCGCCGCTGACGAGACCCGTTTCTGGGCTCTCATCGAGTCCGCCTGGGCCGGGCTGGGCCCGGAGCCCGCCGCGATCCGGCACGCGCTGGTCCACCGCACCCCGGAGACCGGCGAGGACGCGCTCCACGCTCTGGACCCGTGGCTGAAGCCGTTCCTGGAGCGGCTCCAGGCCGCCTCCGCCGATCTGTCCGCGCAGGAGCTCACCGACCTCGACCGGGTCCTCGAGCGCAAGCTGTTCGACATCGACCGCGCGGACATCCACGAGTTCACCGACGGCTCCGACGACGGTTTCCTCTACGCCCGCGGTTTCATCGTCGCCGCCGGCCAGGACTTCTACGAGGCAGTCCGAGCCCACCCCGAGCTCGCGATCATGGACGCCGAGTGCGAGTCGATGTGCTACTTCTTCGCCCACCTGCACAACGACCTGACCGGCAGCTGGCCCCGGACCAACTCCGGCATCAGCCGCGAGTCCTGCTCCAACCGAGCCGGCTGGCCGTCCTGACCCATCATCACCGCACACACAGCCCGCTCCCGGCAGGCGTCACACCAGCGACCGCCTCGCCGCAGCCGGCCCCGCCGCGCCATCCCTCACTGCCGCCGGCATCTCCGGACAGCCCTGCTTCTCATTGTCGGAAATGAACCTCAAGCTCGAATTCCTCCGCCGCTGGCTCGGACATTCGCCGGGCCAGCCTGGCCCCGCTCCCGCCTGAACCTCCACCGCTCAACATCAGGCATCCGCCAGGCCAGCGCAACCCGGCCCCACCTGAACCCCACCGCTCAACATCAGGCATCCGCCAGACCAGCGCAACCCGGCCCCACCTGAACCCCACCGCTCAACATCAGGCATCCGCCAGACCAGCGCAACCTGCCCCTCACCGGACCTCCCCACCGCCGGACATCAGGCTTCCACCAGCCCAGCCCGGGCCCACCTGAACACCCCTCAGCGCCGGACATCAGCATCTGTTGGACCGGCGTCGCCCGCCCCCGCCCGCCGCGATCGTGGACGGCCCGGAAGCTGTTGATCACCGCAAGCGATCGCCGGACGAGATCTTGTGCGGTTCGCTCCGGCATTTCCCGACCAAGAACAACAAGACTCGCGATCTTGGTCGCCAGATGCCGGGATCGAGCCTTCTTCTCGGTTGCTCACGTCCGCGTCCGCCAGCCTCCGAACGGGTGAGTCCGTACGCATGATCGACCCGCGGCCGGCGTTCTTGTGCGATGCGGCCCGGTGCCGCATACCCAAGATCGATAAGGCTTGCGATCTTGGTTGGGCGGCACCGGATTTCCGCAGCTCAGCGCACAAGAAGGGGCAGAAATCCGATCGTGTGCGCCGGGCTCCGGCGTCGAGTCCACAAGATCGCGAACCAGTCCGGGGCACGGCCGTAGTCGTGACGGCATCGCCCGGACGGGGGCTTGACTACTCGCCCCTCAGTGCCCAGGAGAAGACACGATTCCGGAGCCGAAAGCACAAGTACCGGGAGCATCCCGATCTTGTGCGCCGGACCCCGGCGCCGGCACCCCAAGATCGGGACGCTGGTTTCGATCTTGAGGCCCGCTCTCCGGGATCTCCCCCGCGACGCGCACGCACCACGACCGCCGTTCGTGACCCCGGCGAAAGCCGGACGCGCGCGGGAGCGCTGATCCATGGCCGAGCCCATTCAAGGATCGTTCCGCGGATTCGATGGAAACAAGCGCGGCACCGCCGACCTCGCCGGCATGAGGTCGGGTCAGCGCTTCCTGCCCGGTCCGGGCAACAGCGCCCGGACCACCGCCGATCTGTTTACTCAACGTCGAGGCGGGTGTGGTGGACCGGCTCGCACCGCCCATCCCTCCGGCGTCCTCGCCGAACCGGTCAGGACGGGTTCAGCAGGTCGGTGAGGCGGGCGGCCTGGGTTTCCCAGCGCCACTCCTGTTCGACCCAGGCGCGGCCTGCCGCGCCCATCGCCTTCGCCTTGGTGGGGTCGCCGAGGAGGTCCGCGATGCGGGCGGCGATGGCGGGGACGTCGGTGCCGCCGACCACGTGGCCGGTCTCGCCCTCACGGACGGCGTCGGGGGCGCCGCCGGAGTCGCCGCCGACGACGGGGAGGCCGGTGGCGGAGGCTTCCAGGTAGACGATGCCGAGGCCTTCGACGTCGAGGCCGGCGGCCCGGGTGCGGCACGGCATGGCGTAGACGTCGCCGGCCGCGTAGTGGTCGGGCAGCTCGGCCCACGGGACCGAACCGGTGAAGACCACGTCGGACTCGACGTCGTGCTCGCGGGCCAGGCGTTCCAGGGTTTTCCGGTACGGCCCACCGCTGACCAGCAGCAACGCGGCTCCGGGCACCCGCCGGCGGATCTCCGGCAGGGCACGGATCAGCATGTCCTGGCCTTTGCGCGGAACCAGCCGGGACACGCAGACGACGACCGGCCGCCCGGCCAGGCCGTGCCGTTTGCGGATCGCGGCGCCGTCCACGCCGGGGTGGAACTTGTCCACGTCGACGCCGGGCGCGAGCCGCCGCAGCTCGGTCAGGCCGTGCAGGGCCTTGTCGAGGCGGGTGCGCTGGTACTCCCCCAGGTAGGTGATCACGTCGTTGCCGCGGGCGATGCGCCGGAGCAGGCCACGCGCGCCGGGCAGCGCCGCCCAGCCGATCTCGTGCCCGTGGGTGATGCCGACGGCGCGTTCGATGCCGGCGGTGCGGCGCAGGCCGTGGGCGAGCAGCCCGAGCGGGGCGGCCGCGCCGAAGAGGACACTGTCGCAGTCGTGCGCGCGGGCGAGTTCGGCGGCGCGGCGGGCGACCGCGGGCGTGGGCAGCAGGATGCCGGTGTTCTCGCGGACGACCTCGAAGGGTTGTTCGGCGTCGAACTCGGCAGCCCCGCGCCAGGTCGACGAATACACCACGATCGAACCGGCCGGCTGTCGCACCGCCAGGTTGTGCACGAACTGCTGGATCCCGCCGGGCCGGGGCGGGAAATCGTTCGTGACCAGCAGCGTCCGGCCCATCAGCGCTCACCCCGGGCCCAGGCGCGGGCGGCGGCCATCCGCTGGACGGTGGAGGGATGTGAGGCGAACATGGCGTGCTCCCAGGACGGTGGGTCGGGGTCGGCGAGGTTGACGGTGCCGAGGCGGCGCTGCATCGCCTCGAAGGTTTCCGGGTCGCCGGTCAGGGCGAGGGCGTGGGTGTCGGCGCGGGCCTCGACCCGGCGGGACACGAAGGCCTGCGCCGGGCCGGTGATCAGGCCGGCGACCGTGGTCACGGCCAGGAGCAGGCCGATCGCGCGGGGCTCGGCGATCGAGTCGACCCCGGCCAGGCGCAGCAGCCCCTGCCAGGAGCCGAGCAGGTAGAGGACGATCACGGCGGCGGCGGCGCCGAGCGCTCCCATGATCGTGCCGGTGAGCACGTCGTTGTCCTTGGCGTGCCCGAGCTCGTGGGCGGCCACCGAGACGACCTCGCCGGGGGTGGCCTCGGTCAGCATGGTGTCGTAGACGACGATCCGGCGGGTCGGGCCGAGACCGGAGACGTAGGCGTTGACCGCGCGGGTGCGCCGGGAGGCGTCGGCGACCAGGACGTCCTTGACCGGGACGCCGTCGCGGTCGGCCAGGGCCAGCAGCTCGGTGCGCAGCGGCCCGTCGGGCATCGGGGTGAACCTGTTGAACACCGGCTCGACCAGCACCGGCAGGATGAACGAGAGCAGCACCACCAGCCCGGCCGCCCCGGCCGCGCCGATCGCCCACCACCAGCGGGGCGCGAAGTGGGTGACCGTGTAGAAGCCGGCCAGCACGACGGCGCCGAGCACCGCGCCGACGGCGAACGACTTGAGCAGGTCGACCGTCCAGCCGGTCCACGTCTGGGTGGAGATGCCGTAGCGCACGACGACGGTGTGCCGCCACGCCGCCAGCGGCAGCGTGATCAGCTCGGTGACCAGGACGACGGCGAGTCCGCCGAGGACGGCCTCGGCCAGCCAGTGACCGCCGAACGGGCGGCCGGCCAGCTCGACCAGCCGGGCGCCGAGCGGGGTGAGCCCGAGCAGGAGGGCCAGCGCCAGGCCGAGGATCATCGAGGTGTACGACCCGGGGCGCAGCGCGGCGTGGAACGCGCGGGAGCGGGCCACCTGGTCGGCGGGGAGCTGGCCGAGGGCGGCGAGCTGGTCGGCGCGGGGCGCCGGCGACCGGTGCCAGGGCACGGCGGTCACGGTGAACACGATCAGGGCCACGAGCAGCACAACGAGCGCACCGGCGGCCCAGAGGCGCGGCGTCACCGCTCAGCCCTCATCGACATCAAACCCCTTCGGTGTACGCCCGGAGACGGCGTGTGACGGTCAATCCTAGAGATCGCGCGCCGGACCGGCCGCCCGCCCAGGGCTCATGATCACGCCACGTCACGGCGGGGCGGGACCAGCGGCACCACCACCGGTGGGGACGGCGTCTGCAGCAGCTCCACCTCGAAGCCGGCCAACTCGAACACCTCGATCGCCCGCAGCTCCCCGGCGGTCAGATCGGCGATCCCGTCCGGTGTGTCCATCAGCGCGCTGACCAGGCAGCCGTTGCATTCGGCGCGTTCCTCGGCGCAGCGCCCACAATCGATGATCATTACCCCTCCTCGAACGGCGGGACAACCGGCCGGACCGGAAGAAGCGCGACCAGGCCGGCCCGGACAACCGGCCGAAACCGGTGGGACGGCCTGCCGCACCGGCGGGAGTGCTGGAGCGGCCACCATCCGTGACAGTCACGCTAGGCGAGGGGTATGACAGTTTTACGAGCGCGACAGCCGGCGCAGCAGTGAATCGGCCCCCATCGGGTACGCCCCGTGCCGCCGCACGCCGTCGGCGACCTCGCGGTCGGAGGAGACGACGACCACCGGGCGGCCCGGCGGCTCGGCCCGGACCAGCTGGCGGATCAGCTCGTCCGCGGTGGTGCCCTTGCGGGAGAACAGCACCCGCACCCCGCGCGGCGCCGGTGGCAGCCCGTGCACCCGTTCGGCGCCGTCGAAGACGCAGGTGACCTCGTCGCCGGTCTGCGCGGCTATCCCGCCGAGCCCGGTGATCAGGCGTTTGCGCTGCTGTTCCAGGGACATGTCGGCGAAGCCGCGCTTGGTGACGTTGTACCCGTCGACGATCAGGTGCGCCCGGGGCAGGGCGAGCAGCTGGTCGAGACGGCCGGGGTCGTCGGTGTCCTGGGCGCGGGCGCGGGACCGCTCGGGCGCGCCGGGCCGTTCGGCGGCGCTGTCCGCCACGAAGTCGGCGGGCAGTTTGTCGGCGGGCCCGAGGGCCAGCTCCCGGCGCAGGCCGGTGGCGGCCTGGTTGATCGTCTCGAGCAGCAGCCAGAGCCGGGCGTCGTCGACCGCCCGCGCGTCCTTGACCGCCTGTTTGCCGGTGGCCGCGGCGGCCTCGGCGTCGGCGAGGCGGGACCGCAGGCGGCGTACCTCCGCCTCGTGATCAAGGGACACCCGTGCCGCGCGTCCCTTCTCGGTGGCCAGCAGATCGGCCGCGCGTTTCTGCGCCGCCTGCGCCTCGCGCAGCGCCTTTCCCGTGCTCCGCGCCTCCTCGCGCAGCTGGCCCAGCTCCTCCCGGACCCGGGCGAGCTCGTCGCGCAGCTTGTCGGCCTCGACCCGGGCGACGGTGCGGTCGTGTTCGGCGCGGACGGCGCGCTGCTCGGCGGCCCGTAGCTGGGCGGCGACGGCGGCGCTGTCGGCCTCGGCCCGGACCGCGTCGCCGGCGGCGTCGATCAGGTCGCGCCAGCCGTCCGGCCGGGCCAGGTAGGCGAGTGCGGCGACCTCGACCGGGTCGGCCGCGGCGGGGGCGACGCCGCTGGTCACGGCGGCGCCGAGGTCTCCGGAGTCGGCCATGATGCGGGCGCCGATGCGCTGTCGGAAGACCGGGTCGGCGACGAGCTGGGCGGCGATGTCGCGGCCGCCGAGCCGGGCCCGGCGGTTGGGCGCGAACCGGGCGACGCGGCGCAGCGCGACCGGCATCTCGTCGGCGGGCAGGCCGGGCAGCGCGGCGGCGGCGAGGACGGTGATCCGCTGACGGACCGCTTCGGGCAGCACCGGTTCGGGTGCTGTTTCGGTGGCGTGATCCGTGGCGTGGGAAACGTCCGCACCCTCCGGCACCGCCTCCTCCTCGGGGCGGTCATCAGGGTTCAGCAGTGCGGACATCCACCCATTCTCACACCGGCGACGGCGGATTAGCCCAGCGGAGCAGGTGATCTTTTCCCGGGCCGGGCTGGGTTTATGTCGTACCCCCGCTCTATCCTTGCCGCCCGTGACGCATCCGGCCTACGTGCAGGGCACTCTGGACACGCTGCTGACCGCCGACGGCTCGGTGGACCCGGCGGCGCTGTCGCTGGCGGACACCACGTTCGTCGTGCTCGACCTGGAGACCACCGGCGGCGCCCCGGACGGGGCCGGCATCACCGAGATCGGTGCGGTGAAGGTGCGCGGCGGTGAGCGGCTGGGCGAGTTCGCCACGCTGGTCAACCCCGGTCAGCCGCTGCCGCCGTTCATCACCGTGCTGACCGGCATCACCGAGGCGATGCTGCGCCCGGCGCCGCCGATCGAGACGGTGCTGCCGGCGCTGCTGGAGTTCCTGCGCGGGGCGGTGCTGGTCGCCCACAACGCGCCGTACGACGTCGGCTTCCTGAAGGCGGCCTGCGCCCGGCACGGCTACCCCTGGCCGAACCCGCGGGTGCTGGACACGGCGGCGCTGGCCCGCCGGGCGCTGACCCGCGACGAGGTGCCGAACCGCAAGCTGGGCACGCTCGCCCAGTTCTTCCGGTCGCCGGTGCAGCCGAACCACCGGGCGCTCGACGACGCGAAGGCGACCGTCGACGTGCTGCACGGGCTGTTCGAGCGGCTGGGCGGTTTCCAGGTGCACACGCTGGGCGACGCGATCGAGTTCGCCAAGGCGGTCACCCCGGCGCAGCGCCGCCAGCGGCATCTGGCCGACGGGCTGCCGCACGTGCCGGGGGTCTACCTCTTCCGGGCCGCCGACGAGCGGCCGCTCTACGTGGGCACGTCGAAGGATGTCGCCACCCGGGTGCGCAGCTACTTCACGGCCGGGGAGAAACGGGCGCGGATCTCCGAGATGCTCACTGCCGCGGCCCGGGTGGAGGTGGTGGAGTGTGCCCATCCTCTGGAGGCGGAGGTGCGGGAGCTGCGGTTGATCGCGGCGCACGCTCCGCCGTACAACCGCAGGTCGAAGTTTCCGGAGAGGGTCGTCTGGCTGAAGCTGACCACGGAGGCTTTCCCGCGCCTGTCGGTGGTGCGCCGGATGGCCGAGGACGGGGCGACCTACCTGGGCCCGTTCTCGTCGCGGCGGACCGCCGAGCTGGCCGCCGCCGGCGTCTACGACGCCGTGCCTCTGCGGCAGTGCAACCACAAGCTCTCGCTGCGCTCGAAGACCCCGGCGTGCGCGCTGGCCGAGCTGGGCCGTTGTCCGGCGCCGTGCGAGCACGAGATCACCCCCGCGGAGTACGACCTCCGCGCCGCCCTGCCGTTCCGCACCGCCACGTCGGGCGACCCGGGCCCGGTGATCGCGGCGATCCTGGCCCGCATCGAGGCGTTGTCGGAGAAGCAGCGGTACGAGGAGGCGGCGGTCGTCCGGTCCCGGCTGATCGCCCTGCTCCGGGCCTTGATCCGGATGCAGCGGCTGCAGGCGGTGACCCGGCTGCCGGAGGTGGTGGCGGCGCGCCGTGACGACAAGGGCGGCTGGGAGATCGTGGTGGTCCGGCACGGCAGGCTCGCGGCGGCGGCCACCTCACCGCCGCGGGAGCATCCCCGCCCGACCCTGGACGCGGCGATGCTGACGGCCGAGACGGTGCTGCCCGGGCACGGCCCGGTTCCGGCGGCGACCGCCGAGGAGACCGAGCGGATCCTGGCCTGGCTGGAACGCCCGGACACCCGCTTGGTGGAAACCTCGGGCGACTGGGTGTCACCGGTTCGTGGCGCCGCGCGTTTCGCCGCCCTGCTCAGCCGGGCTGAGGCGGCCGGTTCCGCACAAGACTCGTCCGTTCGCCTATCGGTAACTGACCGTTCGGATGACGCTCGCTCGCTTAGGCTGTAAGGAACGCGTGAAGTGTCGCAATGATTCGTCACATTTGAGGGCCGGAGCCTTGGCGTTTGGCCCCTTCAGTGATTCGCTTGCGGGCACAAACGCGAGGCGACTCCACGCATCAGGCGAGGCGTGGGCGATCGGTGAGGGGGTGTCCGGGTGGACGTCGACGCCGGCCACGGCGCCGCTTTCGGTCGCGCTCTGCCGACCAGCACGTCCCAGGAGACATCGTTCACCCGGCGCCTGCGCTCGCTGCTCAGCTTCCAGAGCAACGACGACGATCCGGTCGCCGAGCTGGTCCGCACCCATCGCAGCATCCACGCCTCGGCCGATGTCGCGATCCTGCGCCGCAGCTACCAGATCGCCGAGAGCATGCACCGCGGTCAGATGCGCAAGAGCGGCGACCCCTACATCACCCACCCGCTCGCGGTCGCGCAGATCTGCGCCGAGCTGGGCATGGACACCACCACCCTGGTCGCGGCGCTGCTGCACGACACGGTCGAGGACACCAGCTACACCCTGGAGGCGCTGCAGGGCGACTTCGGCAACGAGGTGGCCCACCTGGTCGACGGGGTGACCAAGTTCGACAAGGCCTATTACGGCAAGGCCGCCGAGGGCGAGACCATCCGCAAGATGATCGTCGCGGCCGGCAAGGACGTCCGGGTGCTGGTCATCAAGCTGGCCGACCGGCTGCACAACATGCGCACCCTGGGCGCCCGGTCCAACGCCAGCCGCGCCCGGATCGCGAGGGCCACCCTGGACGTGCTGGTTCCGCTCTGTGACCGGCTCGGCATCCAGGCCCTGAAACGGTCCCTCGACGACGTGGTGCTCTACCACCTGCAGCCGGACGCGTACGCGCGCATCGACGAGCACGTGAAGAACCGTCCCGGCTGGGACGACTACTTATCCGACGTCTCGCACAAGGCCCGGGTCGCGCTGCGCCGGTCGAAGGTGACGGCCGAGGTGACGCCGCGGCCCCGGCACTACTACTCGATCTGGAAGGACACGGTCGCCGGCGGGCACGACGTGCCGCTCGACCTCCCCCGCATCGCGGTGATCGTGGACGGGCCGGACACCGACTGTTACGCCGCTCTCGGGGCCGTCCACGGCCGATGGCGTCCGGTGGCCGGCCGTTTCAAGGACTTCATCGCCTCGCCGAAGAACAATCTGTACCGGTCGCTGCACACCACGGTGGTCGGTCCGGAGGGGCGGCTGGTCGAAGTGCTGATCCGCACCAAGACCATGCACCGCTACTCGGAGTACGGCGTCGCCACCAGCTACCGCTATCCCAAGGGCGCCGACGAGCCACCCGGCGCCGACCAGCTGACCTGGCTGAAACGGGTGCTCGACTGGCAGCAGGACACCACCGACGCGGCCCAGTTCCTCGACTCGCTGCGATGTGACCTCGCCGAGGGCCAGATCACCGTCTTCGCGCACGGCAACGCCTACGAGCTGCCCAGTCAGTCCACGCCGGTCGACCTGGCGTACGAACTCGGTCCCCGCCAGGGTGACCACTGCCTCGCCGCAACCATCAACGGGCGCCTCGCCCCGCTCAGTTCCCCGCTCCGGGACGGCGACGTCGTCGAGATCTTCTCCGAGACCGAGAGCCAGGTCGACGTCGAGCCGAACGCGCCACGCGGCCCCCGCAAGGAATGGCTCGGCTTCGTCAAGTCCAGCCAGGCGCAGATGCAGATCAACCGCTACTTCGACGAGCGGAACGAGCCCGGCATCAGCATCGCCGACAAGGTCCGCCTCGGCCGCGCCACCATCGGTCTCACCCTGCGCAAGCACGACCGCGGCCTGGCCAGCGAGGTGCCGCTGCGCCGCCTCGCCGACGAGCTGGGATACCCCGACCTGGAAACCCTGCTGGTCGCCGTCTGCGAGCGCAGCCTGGAGCCGGACGCGGTCGTCGAGCAGCTCATCGCCCTGGTCGACCACCCGGACTGACGCTCACAGCGTCCCCCGTTAGCCTTACGCGGTGAACATTCCCCGGCAGATCCGCGGCCTCGCCTATCAGGCCTTCTACGGGCTGCCCTTCCCGGTCCGCCGCAAGGTCGCCCGGCTGATCTCGCCGAAATACCTGGTCGGCGCGGTCACCGTGATCCGGGACGCGGAGGCGGAGGCGCCCGGGCGCATCCTTCTGCTGCGCCAGCCGCCGGGACGCGGCTGGGGCCTCCCGGCGGGGCTGCTGAAACGCCGTGAGCTTCCGGCGGTCGGTGCGGCACGGGAGCTTTTCGAGGAGGCGGGGGTACGCGTGGAGCCCGGCGACCTGACCCCCGGCAATCCCAACGCGATCGTGCACCCGAACGGTGGCGTGGTCGACACCGTCTGGTTCGGCTCGGTCCCGGCGTCCCGCACCACCCTGGCCGTCGACGGCGGCGAGGTGCTGGAGGCCCGCTGGTTCCCGCTCGACGAGCTGCCCGACCTGACCTGGGCGACCGCCCGGCTGCTCGGCATCTACGGCCTGGGCCCCCGCGCGGGCGAGCTGCCGCCGTCCCTGCCGGCCGGCACGTCGTACCGCACGCCCTTCCCTGCTTCGGGTGATCCGCAGTGACCGTGCCCGCCGAGGTCGCTGGCGTGGTGTTCGCCGCCGGTGAGGGCACCCGGCTGCGGCCGCTCACCGAGACCCTCCCGAAAGCGCTCTGCCCGGTCGGCAACCTGCCGCTGCTCGACCACGGGCTGCGCCGCCTCGCCGGGCTGGGCCTGTCCGGCCCGGCCACGGTCGCGGTCAACGCCGCCTACCTGGCCGGTCAGGTCGTCACCCACGTCGGCGACCGCGCGCACCTCTCCGTGGAGCAGGACGGCCCGATCGGCACGTCCGGCGGCCTGGGCCGGCTGCGCCCGTGGCTGGACGGCCGCGCGGTGCTCGCCGGCAACGCGGACGCCTACCTGCACGACCCGGCCCGCGATCCCGGCAAGGACATCGCGGCGCTGTTCGACGGCTGGTCCGGCGACACCGTGCGGATGCTGACCCTGCCCTGCCGTCCCGGCGAGACCGGCGGTTTCAGCGGTCACCGGTTCGCCGGCTTCTCGCTGATCCCGTGGCGCTACCTGAAGGACCTGGCGGACTCCGACAGCAGCCTGGTGCGTACCGTCTGGCGCCCCGCCGAAGCCGCCGGCGACCTGGAGTTGATCACCTACCAGGGTTTCTACCTGGACACCGGCACTCCCGCCGACTACCTGGCCGCCAACCTGCACGCCGCCGCCGGAGGCGTCCTCGCCGACCCCTCGGCCCGGATCACCGCCCCCGTCACCGAGTCGGTGGTCGGCGCGGGCGCGCGGGTCGACGGGCCGGTGACGCGCTCGGTCGTCCTGCCGGGCGCCCGCGTGGCCCCCGGCGAGACCCTTTCCGGCGTCATCCGCACGGCTTCCGGACTGACCATTCCGGCCTCCCCTGTTCCATGACGACCTCGACCCGGTGTTTCGCGAACAGCTCGACGATCGACGCGAAGCCCTCCTCCCCCAACGCCTGCCGGGCCACCCCCGCATCCGTCCAGACCAGCCGGAACGGCGTCGCCGCACCCCATCCCCCGTCGAGGCAGTCGTCGAACGCCGGCCAGTTCCACCCGAAGTAGCCACCCGGCCCGTTGATCGCCTCCCCGAGCGCACAGTGGAACCCGTTCCCGTCGGTGACGTGCCGCCCGTCGAGCCGGTACACCGCCCCGGCCGCCCGGTCCGGCGCCGCGCCGTACTCGTGCTGTCCCAGCGCCAGCCGCAACCACTCGTGCCGCATCCCGGGGTCCAGCGGCGCCCAGCTCCCCGGCTCCGACGGCGCCCGGTCCAGCCACCGGTCCCACAGCTCCCGCGCGGCCACCGGGATCGGGTCGTACACCAGCCCGTCCAGCCGCACGTCGAACAGCTCCCCGCCGGCCGCCTGAACGTCGAGCACGTCACTGGTCACCGTGTGCGTCAACGTCCGGATCGTCCGGCCGTCGTGCCCCCGCGCCGACAGCGCGGCACTGAACGTCACCTGATCCCGCTCACCCCGGCGCCACTGCTCCCACTGCTCCCGGAGCCAGGGTTCCGGCCGGAAACCGGTCAGCGTCGCCTCCGGCGGCCAGAACTCCGGACGCTCCCGGAACACACCCTCCACCGTCCGGCACCACCCGAGCAGGGCGCCGTCCTCGGTCCGCGCGATCCGCCAGCGATCCACCGCCGGCAACTCGTCATCCGGCTGGTCGTGCAGGTCCGGGTACACCACGCCGGTCAGGTCGACCCGTCCTCCCGCCGCCGCGACCACGGTGATCTCACGCAGGTAGGCCTCGTGCCTCCCCGCCGTCAGCAGCACCTCACCCAGGTGGGCGCGCTCCGTGCCGATGCCGTCGATCGCCTCCCGCAGCAGCCCCTCCGGCGCGCACTCCACCAGGGCGAACCGCTCCGGCCCCGGCTCCGGCATGTCCACGAACAGCCCTTCGACCGCGGCACACACCCCGATCAGCCGATCCGGCTCCCCCTCGGTGAACTCGTCCACCAGCACCCACCGCGACGCCTCGTCCGGCCGTACCGCGCTCACTCAAGCACCACCTCGACCCGCCTTCTCCGCAGGCACTGAACAATCGTCTCCAGCCGTTCCGCGCCCAGCGCCCGGCGGGCCACCTCGGAACCGGTCCACAGCAGCCGGAACGGCACGCCCGCACCGAAGCCCCCGCCCAGGCAATCCGCCATGCCGTCGAGGTCCTGCCCGAAATATCCACCGGGCCCGTTCACGGCCTCGCCCAGCGCACAGTAGAGCCCGAGCTCATCGGTGACATGCCTGCCGTCCAGCCGATACGTGGTCCCCGCCGGACGGTCCGCCACGCCATGCCGCAGGTACGCCAGCGCCAGCCTCAGCCACTCCCGCCGCAGGCCGCCGTCCAGTGCCTCCCAGCCACCGGGCCGTACCGGTGGCTCCGCCAGCCACGCATCCCAGAGCCCTCGCGCCCGCGCCGGAATCGGATCCCGCGCCCCGCCGGCCAGCTCGACGTCGAACACCCCACCCGGATCACCGTGGATCGCCACCACACCGGCATCGCTCCGCGTTCCGGCCGGATGTATCGCAGTCACGACCCCGGCCACCCCGCGCCCGGGGAGGACGATCTCCCGCCCGTCCGCCGCCCAGGTCCCGACCTCGGCGGCGACCCGCACCGGCGCTCGCTCCCCGGCACGCCACCCCGCCAGCTCGGCGGCGAACCACGGCTCCGCCCGGAACCCGGCGAGAGTCACCGCCGGCGGCTCCAGCTCCGGCCGCCCACGGAACACTCCATCGACCGCCCGGCACCAGCCAACCGTGGTCCCGTCCGCGAGCCCGACCCGGAAACCCGGCACCTCCGGCATCGACGACACCGGCAGCCGGGCAGCATCCCCGTACACCCGCCCGGTCAGTACCACCCGGTCCCCGTCGCCACCGGCCACGGTCACGTCCCGCAGCCAGGTGTCATGCTGGAATCTCCCGGGCCGAAGGGTCTCGAGAACCACCTCGCCCAGACGGGTGCCGGCGGTCCCGGTCCCTGGCTCCCGCTCGCAGCCGATCAGGACGAACCGTTCCACCTCGGGTTCCGGCGGATCCGCGAAAAGCCCCTCGACCTCCACGCAGAGCCCCAACCGCCGCTCCGGCTCGTCATGCTCGGCAAGCGACCACCGGAACCCCATCGGCGCCCGTTCAGTCGGCGTCGGGCAGCCCGATGGCGAACGCGTCTTCAAGATCATGCTTCGAGTACGCCCGGAACGCCACGAACGTCTCGGTATTGACCACCCCGGCCGTCTTGGAGATCCGTCCCGCGATCACCTCAGCGATGTCATCGAACCGCGGCACCCGCACGATCGCGATCAGATCCACCCCACCGGCCACCGAGTAGACCTCGCTGACCCCCTCAAGCGCCGCCAGTGCCTCGGCGACCTCCGGAATCGTGTCGGTAGCGCAGTCGATGTGGACGATCGCGGTGTTCACCAGCAAGCTCCTCGGCTGTGAGGACGAACGCGGACCGGCCCATGCTATGCCGTCCCCCACCCCTCCCGCACAGCCCGCCCGTACCCGGCACCGCCCGCCGCGGCCGTCCACGCCACCACCGCTCGATCCCACTGAGCCTTCTACGGTCGTTCAGGCCCGGATCGCGCAACGATCGAACCATCGAGGCCGACCGGCGCAGCATTCTTGTGCCATTCGTCCCGCAGCTCAGCGCACAACAAGAGGCAGGACTCCGGCGCACAAGATCAGCCAATGCCCCCGCGACCAGGGTCTGCACCGGTAAGGAACGGTCCCGTTGACAGCGCCGTTCGGTTGGTCTGCAAACCCCGGTTGGCTCTCATGGCTGCCTCCGGACGCCCGGCCGAGACAGCCATGAGCGCAAGCCACCCAAGATCAACCACGAGCCGCACAAACTAAGCCAGCAGCCAGCAGCTAGGCAGCCGGGCGGGTGGGCAGGCAGACGGCCGGCGAGCGGCTGGACAGGCGCACGGCCGGACAGGCAAGCGGCGATCGGCCAGGCAGGTGGGCGGGCGCCAGGCAGACGGCCGGGCGGGCTCGGACCCTGCCTCTGACTGGACCTGGTGCCCCGCACCGGACCGTACCCCGAGAAATCGAACGGCGGCCGTGCGCGTACCGGAAGGGGGCGGCGATGGCCCACGGAGGGATCAAGCCTGACCGCCCGGAGTGGGCCATCGCCGCCCCCGAACCGTCCTATCGCAACAGGTCCGCCAATCCATGAGGAGGCAGGAAAGCGAAAGGCCCACCGGAACCCCGGTGGGCCTTCGAGAGACCGCCGATCAACGACCGGACTTGATCTCCTCACGCTTCTTGGGTGCCACGACCGCCGGGGAGACCGGGGCCTCCGCCGGCTTCTCGACCGGGTAGAAGAAGCCCTTGATCGCCGGCGCGAGGGCGCCGATGCGGTTCATCTTCTTCGGGACGGCCCAGCCGGCGTACTCCAGCGGGATCGGGTGGCCGTGGTCGTCGACCGGGCCGAGCGGCTGGTGGATCTCGACGAACTGGCCGTTCGGCAGCCGCTTGATGATGCCGGTCTCGACACCGTGGGCCAGCACCTGACGGTCGTGCTGCTGCAGACCGAGGCAGATGCGGACCGAGATGTAGTAGGCCAGCGGCGGCAGGATGAGCAGGCCGATACGGCCGGCCCAGGTCATCGCGTTCAGGCTGATGTGGAACTTGTCGGCGATGACGTCGTTGCCGCCGGAGATCGTGGCGACCAGGAAGAACGTCAGCGCCATCATGCCGATGCCGACGCGCTCCGGGTTGTCACGCGGCCGCTCGAGCAGGTGGTGGGTGCGCTTGTCCTTCAGCTTGCGGGCTTCCAGCCAGGGGTACGCCATGGGCAGGGTGAACAGTGCCCCCAGACCGACGACCGCCGGCCAGAACATCGGCGGGATGCTGTACCCGTTGCCGATGGGGATGTAGATCTGCCAGTTCGGCATGAGACGGACCAGTCCGTCCATGAACATGACGTAGAAGTCGGGCTGCGAGGCGGACGACACCTCGGCCGCGCGGTACGGCCCGAACAGCCAGATCGGGTTGATCTGGAACATGCCCGCCATCAGCGCGATCACGCCGAAGACGGCCATGAAGAAGCCGCCCTGCTTCATCGCGTACCGCGGGAACATCCGCTCGCCGACCACGTTGTCGTTGGTCCGCAGCGGGCCGGGCCACTGGGTGTGCTTCTGCTTGAAGACGATGCCCAGGTGGGCGGCGATCAGCGCGAGCAGGATGCCCGGGATGAGCAGCACGTGCGCGATGTAGAACCGGCCGATGATCAGCTCGCCGGGGAACTCGCCGCCGAAGATGGCGGCCGACAGCCAGGTGCCGATGACCGGGAGGGTCAGCATGATCGCGGACGCGATGCGCAGACCGGTGCCGGAGAGGCCGTCGTCGGGGAGCGAGTAACCGGTGAAGCCGGCGAAGAAGCCGAGCAGGAACAGCAGGACGCCGATCACCCAGTTGATCTCACGCGGCTTGCGGAACGCGCCGGTGAAGAACACGCGGGCCATGTGCACGATGATCGACGCCATGAACAGCAGCGCCGCCCAGTGGTGCATCTGCCGCATGAAGAGGCCACCGCGCACCTCGAACGAGATGTGCAGCGACGACTCGTAGGCGGCGGACATCATGGTGCCCTTGAGGGCGAGGTACTCGCCGTCGTACGCCACCTCCTTCATCGACGGGTCGAAGAAGAGGGTGAGGAACACGCCGCTGAGCAGCAGCACGATGAACGAGAAGAGGGCGATCTCACCGAGCAGGAACGACCAGTGATCGGGGAAGACCTTGTTCAGCAGGCCGCGAAGCGGGGTCGCCGCCTGGAACCGGTCGTCCACACCCTTGGCGAAGTTCTTGGGGGCCTCGGCGAGGTCCATTTTTCGGCGCTTCACGGCCGCTCCCAGAAGTCAGGTCCGACGGTGTCCTTGAAGTCGGACGCTGCCACGAAGAAACCTTCCTCGTCCACTGTAAGCGGCAGCATCGGCAGACGCCGAGTCGCGGGCCCGAAGACCGGCTGCGCGTTGTTGGTGATGAGGAACTGCGACTGGTGGCACGGGCAGAGAAGGCGGTTCGTCTGCTGCTCGTAGAGGCTGGCGGGGCAGCCGGCGTGCGTGCAGATCTTGGAGTACGCCACGTAGTTGCCGTACATCGAGCCCTTGTTGCGGGGGTCGGCGTCGGCCTTGGCCCGGGTCGTCTCCGCGTCGTCCGCCCGCAGGTGGATGAGCAGCGTCGGCGAGTCGGCGTGCTGGTTCGTCGCGCCGTGCGGGATGCCCGGGTAGACGGTCATCTGGCCACCGGCGCTGACGTCGTCGGGGCGGATCGGGCTGCCGTCCTCGCGGGTGAGCCGGACCAGGTTGCCGCCGTTGGTCACCGGGTTGAAGCCGGTGCGGTACATCATCGGCTCGGGGTCCTTGTGCGGGTCCTGGATCAGACCGCCGACCAGCGGGGCCGCGACGGCCAGGCCGAGCGGCGCCGCACCGAGCGCGATGGCGCCCTTGAGCAGCGGCCGGCGCTGGACACCCAGCTCGTCGGCCACGTACATCATGGTCTGCCCGGTGATCAGCCGCTCCTCGTCGGAGGACGGGTCGCCGTGCCGCTGCTGGATGGACAGCTCGTGCGGCAGCAGCTTCTTCGCCCAGGCGAGGATCGCGAAGCCGAGCGCCAGCAGGCCGAGGCCGAGGGTGACGCCCAGGATCGGGGTGTAGTAGTCGCTCAGCGTGTGGCCGAGCTCGAACTCCCACGGCCAGACGATGTAGAAGACCAGGAACGCGAGCGTGAACAGCCCGGACAGCAGGAACAGGATGGCGATGTTGCGGACGACCCGCTTCTCCGCCTTGGAGTTCTGCCCGTGGAAGTGCGACTCGTACGTGACGATCTCGATGTCGTCGCGCCGGAGGCCTTCCTTGACGATGTCGAACCGCGTGAGGTGCGGATCGTTGACGTCGACCGGCGTGCCGGTCTCGCCGTGATGGAGAGCCGTCATGACTTCCCCGCAATCCAGAGCGACGTGAAGACCAGGATCGTGATGCCGACCAGGAAGATGGCCATGCCCTCGGTCGACGGTCCGTAACGGCCGAGGTTGAACAGGCCGCCCGGGTCCTTCTCCTCCTGGAGCTGGTACTTGATGTAGGCGGTGATCTGCGCCTTCTGGTCCGGGGTGAGCTGGTTGTCACCGAAGACCGGCATGTTCTGCGGACCGGTGAGCATGGCCGCGTAGATCTGCGCGGTGGTCGCGTCGTGCAGGGCCGGGGCGAACTTGCCCGAGGAGAGCGCGCCGCCGCCGCCGCCGAAGCCGTGGCAGGAGGTGCAGTTGACCCGGAAGAGCTCGCCACCGCGGGCCAGGGCCTCGGGGTCGGTCTTGAGGTCGGCGATCTGCTTGTCCTCGGCGGGAAGCTCTGGGCCACCGCCGATCTCCTGGATGTAGTCGCCCAGCTGCGCGGTCTCCGCGTCGTTGAACTGCCGCGGCTTCTGCTCGGCCTGGGCCTCCTGCCGGGTCATCGGCATGCGGCCGGTGCTGACCTGGAACTCCACGGAGGCGGAGCCGACGCCGATCAGGCTGGGGCCGCGACCCTGGACACCCTGCCCGTCCCGCCCATGGCAGGTGATGCAGCTGGTGTCGTAGAGCGCCTTACCCTCACGTGCGCTGGTCGAGAGCGGGGCATCGTCCTCGGCGAAGGCGCCGGGGGTGAACGCGGTGTACACGCCGCCGGCCAGGAAGAGCGCGGCGAGCATGCGCACCGCCGCGCCGGCCCTGCGGCGTGCCCGGCTGGGCGCGCCGCGCCGCCGGGAGAACACCCGGACGCGCCTGCGGGCGGGGGTGTCAGAAGTCATGGGTTATGTCCCTCTGGTTTGTTGTTGCGATCCTCGCCGTTGGCGCTGGTTACTGAAGCCAATAGATCATGGCGAACAGCGCGATCCACACCACGTCGACGAAGTGCCAGTAGTAGGACACGACGATCGCCGACGTCGCCTGTGCCGGGGTGAAGCGGCCCATGGTCGTCCGGATCATGTAGATGATGAACGCGATCAGGCCACCGGTCACGTGCAGGCCGTGGAACCCGGTCGTCAGGTAGAACATCGAGCCGTAGCCGTCAGCGTTGATCTTGACGCCGTGACCGACCAGGGTGACGTACTCGTTCACCTGGCCGAGCACGAAGATCAGGCCCATCACGAAGGTGACGGTGAACCAGCGCCGCAGCGCGAACACGTCGCCTTTCTCCGCCGCGAAGACGCCGAGCTGGCACGTCACCGAGGACAGAACCAGGATCACCGTGAAGGTGGTGGCGTACGGGATGTTCAGATGCTCCGTGTTCTTCTCCCACACCTCCGGCGCCGCGGCGCGGATGGAGAAGTACATCGCGAACAACGCCGCGAAGAACATGAGCTCGCTGGAGAGCCACACGATGGTCCCGACGCTGACCATGTTGGGTCGGGTCAGCGAGTGGATCCGGCTCTTGTCGATGGCTGCCGCAGTCACGGCCTCATTATTCATCCGAGATAGGCCCAAGGTCCTCCGGGGTCCCCAAACTGGCCTACTGGGAGGCCCGGAATAATCCGTGACCAGCGGGTAGGCCTAGCCTCAAGTGGTGCACTCTCACGTTTTGCCCCCACTCGCGGCGGATGCCGGGGATACTGGACTCCCGCCGTTCACCCCGGCGGCGTTCTTCACCGAGGTGAACCTGGTCAGCCTGATCGCTCTGGGACTCCTGGTGTCGGCCGCCCTCTACGGGTACGGCGTCTGGCGCCTGCGACAGCGCGGCGACCACTGGCCGCCCGGCCGGACCGCGGCTTTCGTCGCAGGTGGACTGGGGTCCATCGCGGCGGTCACGGTGACCGGGATCGAGGCGTACGACACCACCCTGATCTCCGTGCACATGGTCCAGCACATGGTGCTCTCCATGGTGGGGCCGATCTTCCTGGCCCTGGGCGCGCCGACCACTCTCGCCCTGCGGGTGCTCACGCCGGGCCCGCGCAAGGCGCTGCTGGCCGTCTTGCACAGCCGGTACGTGCGGGTTCTCACGTTTCCGCTGGTCGCGTTCGGACTGTTCATCGCGAACCCGTTCGTCCTCTACTTCACCGGCGCGTACCGGCAGACCCTCGAACACGTCTGGGTGCACGAGTTCGTCCACCTGCACTTCATCATCACCGGCTGCCTCTTCTTCTGGCCGCTGCTGGGGCTGGACCCGCTGCCGAACCGGTGGCCGTACCCCGCCCGCGCGCTGCTGATGGTGCTGAGCGTCCCGTTCCACACGGTGCTCGGTCTGACGATCATGCAGAGCAAGGAGCTGCTGGGCGGCGACTGGTACCCGAACCTGGGCCTGAGCTGGCTCGATCCGGCGGCCGACCAGGTCACGGCGGGCGGCGTCCTGTGGGCCGGCGGCGAGATCGTCAGCGTCACGATGCTCGGCATCCTGGTGGTCCAGTGGGTCCGCCAGTCGGAGCGGGAGGCCAAGCGGATCGACCGCGCGCTGGACCGGGCCGAGGCGGCGGAACATGCGGGCCAACCGGGGCCGGACGCCGGATAACAAGTTCGGTACGATCGGCGGGACCTGAGACGTGAGGTGGGGCACAAGATGAGCCAGTACACCGTTCTGCTCTACAGCGACGACGCCGCCGTGCGGGACCGGTTCCGGCTCGCCATCGGCCCGCGTCCCGCGGCTGATCTCCAGGTCGAGTTCGCCGAGGCCTCCACCTGGGAGGAGTGCCGCCGCCTGCTCGACGACTACGAGATCGATCTGATGGTGCTCGACGGGGAGGCGACTCCGGCCGGCGGCATCGGCATCGCCCGGCAGGCCAAGGACGAATACCTCACCCCGCCGCCCACGTGCGTCGTGATCGCCCGGGCCGCGGACCGCTGGCTCGCCGCGTACGCCCAGGTGGACGCGACCCTGATCGCCCCGCTGGACCCGGTGGCCACCGGCCAGGCCGTGGCCGGGCTGCTCCGCGCCCGCCGGGACGGCGCGATCCCGCTCGGCACCCAGGGCACCGTCGCCCGCTGATCCTGACGATTTCCACACCCCGGGAGGCCCCTCGATGGGCGCACGCACCTGGCCCAATCTGACCAGCGCGCTGTTGCGAGGTGAGGAGCTCGCCACCGCGGACACCGCCTGGGCGATGGGCGAGATCATGGCCGGCAACGCGACGCCGGTGCAGGTCGCCGGTTTCGCCGTCGCGCTGCGGGCCAAGGGTGAGACACCGGCCGAGCTGGCCGGCCTGGTGCAGGCGATGATCGCCAACGCCACGCTGGTCGAGCTCCCGGAGGAGACCCGCACCAGCGCGGTGGACGTGGTGGGCACCGGTGGCGACCGGGCCAACACGGTGAACATCTCCACCATGGCCGCGATCGTGACCGCCTCCGCGGGCGTGACGGTGGTCAAGCACGGCAACCGGTCGGCGTCGTCCACCACCGGCACCGCCGACCTGCTGGAGCACTTCGGCCTGCCGCTGGACCTGGGCCCGGCCGGGGTGGCCCGGACGGTGGCGGAGGCCGGCATCGGCTTCTGTTTCGCCGCCCGCTACCACCCGGGCATGCGGCACGCCTCGGTGACCCGGCGGGAGCTGGGCGTGCCGACGTTCTTCAACGTGCTGGGCCCGCTGACGAACCCGGCCCGGCCGACCGCTGCCGCGGTCGGCTGCTTCGACCCGCGGATGGCGCCGGTGATGGCCGAGGTGTTCGCCCAGCGGGGCGACTCGGCGCTGGTGGTCCGGGGTGAGGACGGGCTGGACGAGTTCACCACGTCGGCGCCCACCCGGGTCTGGCTGGCCCGGGACGGCAAGGTGGAGGAGTTGCTGGTCGACTCGGTGGACCTGGGCCTGCCCCGGAGCCGCCCGGAGGATCTGCGGGGCGGTGACGTGGCGTTCAACGCCGACGTGGCACGCCGGACGTTCGCCGGTGAGCACGGCCCGGTGCGGGACGCCGTGGTGCTCAACGCGGCGGCCGCGTTCGCGGCGCAGAGCGGCTTCCCGGGTGACTTCCACGAGACGCTGCGGGCCGGCATCGCGCGGGCCGCCGAGGCGATCGACTCCGGCGCCACGACCGCTCAGCTGGACCGCTGGGTGGCCGCGGCGCAGGCCGCCAAAGCAGCCGAGTGACGACACGCCGGTGACAATGCCCTAGATCACCCGAATTGCGTGGCAACGTCAGAATCGCATTCGGGTAATTTGGAGCCTTGCCGTGAGCGAAGGAGAGACCCGTGCAGGAACGCGAACTCCGCTGCGTCATCTGCGACGGCGACATGCTCTTCGAGGTGCCGCCGTGCGAGGACGGCCACGACGACTGCCCCGAGCTGGTGTGCACCCGCTGTGGCGCGGCCGAGGTGGTCGCCCCGATCGTCGTGCACCTCTGGAAACCCGGTAAGGGCATCGCCCCGCACCAGCGCAGCGCCGCCTGACCCACCACGACGCGAAAGCCCGCCTCCTTCGATCAGGGGGCGGGCTTTCGCGTCGGCGCGAAGACTTACAGGTGGGCTTCCGGGTGCCGGGTGCCCGAGTAGTACTCGAAGAGCAGGCCGCAGGACGCCAGGATGACGCAGACCAGGCCGAAGGCCAGCAGCCACCACATCCAGAACACCAGGCCGATGCCGGCGACGGCGGCGGCCAGCGCGATACCGAACGGCCAGTAGCTGCCCGGGCTGAAGAAGCCGACCTCGCCGGCGCCCTCGGCGATCTCGCCGTCCTCCCGGTCCTCGGGACGCAGGTCGATACGCCGGGCGACGAACCAGAAGAAGCCCGCGCACATCGAGCACAGCAGCCCGGACAGGATCAGCGCGACCACGCCGACCCACTCCATGCCGCCGTTGTAGGCGCTGTCCGTACCGGAGATGTTGCCGGTGCTGTGGGTGTAGACGCCGTAGACGGCGGCCGCGCCGAAGAGGAACACGGCAACCGCGGCGAAGATCTTGTATTCGGTCCTCACGACAGCCCTACTTCCCCGCGGCCGCGGTCTCGCCCTGGTTCCAGGTGTGTGCCTGGCGCCGGGTGTTGAACGGAGACGTCGTGGTGGCGTACGCCGGCTCGCCGATCGCGACCAGCGCGTCCTGCGTGGACTGGCCCGCCTTCCGCGCCTCGATGTACTTGTCGAAGTTCTCCGGGGTGACCGTGACCAGCTCGAAGTTCATGAAGGCGTGGTAGGTGCCGCACAGCTCGGCGCACCGGCCGACGTAGTGGCCCGTCTTGTCGAGGGTGACCTCGAAGACGTTGCGCACGTTGCCGGGGAACACGTCCCGCTTGAACAGCATCTCCGGCACCCAGAACGAGTGGATGACGTCCTTGCTGGTCTCCTCGAACCGGATGGTCTCGCCCACCGGCAGGACCAGGATCGGGATGACGTCGGACGAGCCGACCGTCGACGCGACGGTCTTGGCATCCGCGCCCATGCCGTCGCGGTAGTTGAACTGCCAGTTCCACTTGAACGCGACGACCTCGACGACGTTGTCCGGGTTCTTGGACAGCTTGTCGACATTGGTCTGCACGATCGCGGTGTAGTAGAAGAGCACCGCGACGATGAGGACCGGCGTGACCGTGTAGAGGATCTCCATCGGCATGTTGAACCGGGTCTGCACGGGCAGCTCTTCGCCACGCTTGCGGTACCGGATGACACACCAGAAGATCAGACCCCACACGCCGATACCGACCGCGAGGGCCGCGATCGTCGACGCGATCCACAGGTCGTACATCTCGTGGGCCTGCAGACTGATGCCCTTGCCCGGCCATCCGAAGTGGCCGAACTTGCTGCCCCAGTCCTCGATCGAACAGCCCGAGAGCAGTGTCAGCAGCAACGCGCCGCCGAGACCCAGCCCGGCCGCCCGGCCTACTGCCCGCGGCCGTGTGGCCGAACTCCTTGCGCCCACCTGCTTCTGCCTCCTTAGCAGCGCCGCCTGCCGAAACCGGACTTCTGGCGGCAAGGCTCACCGACGGTCGCACACTACTCGACCTGGCCTCGGCCGCCCGCCACCGGGGGGCGCGCGACCCGTCCGGAAGGGGCTGTCCGGCGAAAGATCCGGATAACCGGACGATACCGTTCCCGGTGTGGATTACACAGGCGATCCGGCCGCCGTCCCCGCTTACCTGGACGCGGCGACCGCGGCGCCGCTGCATCCGGTGGCCCGGGAGGCCCTTCTCGCGTCGCTCGCCGACGGCTGGGCCGACCCCTCACGGCTCTATGCGGCGGGACGGCGGGCGCAACAGTTGCGCGATGCGGCGGTTGCGGTCGTCGCCGAGCTTCTGGGGGTACGGGCGGACGAGGTCAGCTTCTGGCCCTCCGGCACCGCGGCGGCGCAGGCGGCGGTCCTGGGCGGTCTCGGCGGCCGCAGGCGGGCCGGTCGCGGCCTGGTCCACTCGGCGATCGAGCACTCGGCGGTCCTGCACGCCGCCGGCACCGCGGAGGCCGTCGAGGTCGGCGTGGACCGGCTGGGCCGGCTCGATCTGGACGCCTGGGCCACCGCGGTCCACCGGCCGGGGGTGGCCCTGGCGTGCCTGATCAGCGCCAGTCACGAGGCCGGCACGGTGCAGCCGGTGGCCGCGGCGGCGGAGCGGTGCGCGGAGGCGGGGGTGCCGCTGTTCGTGGACGCGGCGCAGACCGTCGGCCGGGCTCCGGCGCCGTCCGGCTGGTCGATGCTGAGCGCCAGCGCGCACAAGTGGGGTGGCCCGCCCGGCGTGGGCGTCCTGGCGGTCCGCAAGGGGGTGCGCTGGCTGTCCCCGTACCCGCAAGATGATCTTCATCGCCCCGGGATGCCGGGCGCGCTGGGCCTGCCGCAGGTGATCGCCGCCGCCGCGTCGCTGCGGGCCGCCGTGAGCGAGGCGGAGACCGAGGCGGTGCGGCTGAGCGCCCTGGTGGACCGGATCCGGGAGCGGGTCGCGGCGACCGTGCCGGACGTGGAGATCGTCGGCGACCCGGTGCGCCGGCTGCCGCATCTGGTGACGTTCAGCTGCCTGTACGTGGACGGCGAGGCGCTGCTGCACGCCCTGGACCGGCACGGGTTCGCCGTCTCGTCCGGCTCCTCCTGCACGGCGTCGACGCTGCGGCCCAGTCACGTGCTGGAGGCGATGGGTGTGCTCAGTCACGGCAATGTGCGGGTGTCGCTGCACCGGGACACCACCGAGGCCGACGTGGAGAGGTTTCTCACCGTGCTGCCGGACGTGGTGGCCCGCATCCGGACGGAGGCCGGGTTCTGATCACCCTGGACTGCCTGGGGCTGCGATGCCCGATTCCGGTCATCCGGCTGGCGAAGGCGATGCCGGGCGTGGCGATCGGCGAGATCGTGCGGGTGCTCGCCGACGACCCGGCCGCGGCCAACGACATCCCCGCCTGGTGCCGGATGAAGGGCCAGGAGTTCGTCGCGGCCGACGGCCACGCCTTCGACGTCCGCAGAGTCACGTGAGGTATTCCACCACCGAGGCCACCGGGTCCTTGGCCAGGAACGTGTCGACGACCAGGCGCGGGCCGAGGTACGGCTCGTACTCGGCCTGCCGCTCCAGGACGCGCACCCAGTCCGGCACGCCGTCGTGGTCGCGGACCTTGAACCGCTCCTCGACCCGCCGGCGGTGCTCCTCGTCGTCGCCGCACATCACCTCGACCACCCGCAGCGGCACCGCCAGCCGGTCGGCCAGCTCGGTCCACAGCTGACGGGCCGCCTTGACCGGGTTCACCGCGTCGATGATCACGTTATGACCGACTCTGATCTGCTGCTCGGCGAGCGCCGCCACCACGCCGTAGGCGGCATGCCCGGGCCGTGGCTCGTGGACCCCGTACCGCTGGAGGGTGAAGTCGACGGTGTCGACCGCGAGGACCGCCGCGGGCAGCTCGGCTGCGACCGCGGCGGCCAGGGTGCTCTTACCGACGCCGGGAAGCCCGGCGAAAACCGCTAGAACCATGACTGAAGGTCTACGCCTCAGGCCGGCAGGAAGGGCGTGATCTCGGCAGCCGCCTCGTCGCCGTACGCCGCGGCGAAGCGCTTGGTGAAGTCGGACACCTTGACGTCGTACTCCTGGGTGCCGACCGTCTCCAGCACCAGAGCCGCCACCAGCGAGCCCACCTGCGCGGACCGCTCCAGCCCGAGACCCCACGAGATGCCGGAGAAGAAACCGGCCCGGAACCCGTCGCCGACCCCGGTCGGGTCCTCGCCGATCACGTCCGGGACGACCGGCACGTGGATCCGCTCGATCTCCTTGCCGGTGATCTCCACGCCGTCCTTGCCGAGGGTGGTGATCCGGAACCGGACCTCGTCGAGGATCTGGTCGCCGGTCAGGCCGGACTTGCTCTCCAGCAGGGACCGCTCGTACTCGTTGCAGAGCAGGTACTCCGCGCCGCGGATCAGGGTCAGCACGTCCGACCCGTCGATCCGGGCCAGCTGCTGCGACGGGTCCGCGGCGAACCGGTAGCCCCGCACCCGGCACTCCTCGGAGTGGCGGATCATCGCGGCCGGGTCGTTCGCGCTGATCAGCACCAGGTCGATGCCGCCGGCCCGCTCCACCACCGGGGACAGCTCGATGTTGCGCGCCTCGGCCATCGCCCCGGCGTAGAACGAGGCGATCTGGTTCAGGTCGTCGTCGGTGGTGCAGACGAACCGGGCGGTGTGCGCCGTGTCGCTGATGTGCACCGAGCCGCAGTCCACCCCGTGCCGCTCCAGCCACGACCGGTAATCGGCGAAGTCCGCCCCGACCGCGCCCACCAGGATCGGCCGCAGGCCCAGCTTGCCCATCCCGAACGCGATGTTCGGGGCGATGCCGCCACGCCGGACCACCAGGTCGTCGACGAGGAAGGACAGCGAGACCTTGTGCAGCTGGTCCGCGATGAGCTGCTCGGCGAAACGGCCGGGGAAGTGCATCAGGTGGTCGGTGGCGATCGAGCCGGTGACGGCGATCTTCATTTCGGCCCTCGGGGGTCGGGAAACAGGGTCCTTACGGCTTGAGACTACCGGTCGGACAAGCAGATCAGGCCGCCCCGTTGACGGGGCGGCCTGATCCGGAGGTGCTGTCGATCAGTGGAACGAGTCACCACAGGCGCAGGAGTTCTGCGCGTTCGGGTTGTCGATCGTGAAGCCCTGAGCGTCGATCCGGTCGGCGAAGTCGATGGTCGCGCCCGCGAGGTACGGAGCGCTCATCCGGTCCACCACGACCTCGACGCCGTCGAAATCGGCGACGACGTCGCCGTCGAGCGAACGCTCGTCGAAGAACAGCTGGTAGCGCAGGCCGGAGCAGCCACCGGGCTGTACGGCGATGCGCAGGCGCAGGTCGTCGCGCCCCTCCTGCTCGATCAGGGCCTTGACCTTCACCGCGGCGACGTCGGTGAGGATGACGCCGGTCGGGGCGGTCGCCTCGGTCGACTCGGTGTGCGCTTCAGTGGTCACTAGGTATCTCCCTGCCAGGTGCGGTCATGTGCCGTACCAGGCAACGCTAACCCCATTCCCCGGGATTCCCAATCTCGGGACGACACAGATCACCTGCTCCACTGGCCAGCCAGTCGAGCAGCGAGTTCCCGCAGGCCGCGGGCGGGTTCCGTGAGGGCCGTCTCCACGTTGCCGAAATGCTCGACCAGGGTGTGGGTCTCGGTCACCCCGGCGGCCGCCGCCTCGCGCTGACCGGTCTCGTTGCGCCCGGCCAGCACCACACACGGCAGGCCCCGGTCCCGGGCGCCGGCCGCGATCCCGGCCACCACCTTGCCGCGCAGCGACTGGTGGTCGAACGAGCCCTCCCCGGTGATCACCAGATCGGCGGCGTCCAGCTCCCGGTCCAGGCCGATCAGGTTCGTGACCAGATTGATGCCGGAGGTGACCCGGCCGCCGAGCGCGATCAGGGCCGCCCCGATCCCGCCCGCCGCTCCCCCACCCGGCTGCAGCGCCAGGTCCGTGACGCCGAACGCCTTCTCCAGCACGCCGGCGAAGTGCTCCAGCGCGGCGTCCAGCAGCAGCACGTCCTCGCGGGAGGCGCCCTTCTGCGGGCCGAACACGTTGCTGGCGCCGTGCAGGCCGGTCAGCGGGTTGTCGACGTCGGTGGCGGCGACCAGGCGGGCCTGGCGCAGGCTCGGGACGCCGCCCAGCGCGGCTGCGCCGATCAGAGGCGCGCCGCCGTACGGCAGGGCCAGGCCGGCGTCGTCCAGCGGGGCGGCGCCGAGGGCGGCGAGCATCCCGGCGCCGGCGTCGTTGACCGCGGAACCGCCCAGGCCGACGACGATCTCGGCGGCGCCGGTCTCGGCGGCGGCGGCCAGGAGCAGGCCGAGACCGTACGAGGTGGCCGCCCTCGGATCGCGCTCCTCGACGGTGAGCAGGTGCAGGCCGCAGGCTTGGGCGCTCTCCACGTACGCGACGCCGTCCGCGTACAGGATCTCGCCGCGGGCCGGGCGGCCGAGCGGGTCGACGGTCTCGACCGGGATGCGCCGCCCCTGCAGCGCGGTGGCGAGCACTTCGACGAAACCGGGGCCGCCGTCGGCGAGCGGACGCTGGACGAGGACGTCGCCGGGGGTGGTCCAGCCGTCCGCGACGGCCTGGGCGACTTCGGGAGCGGAGAGGGTGCCGGCGAACTTGTCCGGACAGATCAGTACGCGCACCCCGCGAGTGTGGCAGCCCACTCCCGATGGCGCAGCTACCGTCTCATCCCCTGTGCGACCATGGCTGGCGTGACGTCGACCTGGACCGAACCCTCGAACACCCCGCTGACCCTGCTCCTGCTCGGCAAAGGCACCGACCCGGCGAGCGAGCGCGGCGTGGACTGCCCCGGCGATCTCCCCGCCCCCAGCGACCCCGGCCTGGTGGCCCGTGCCACCGCGGCGAAGGCGGCGCTCGGCGACCGGGTGTTCGTCCTCGGCCACCACTACCAGCGTGACGAGGTGATCCAGTTCGCCGACGTCACCGGTGACTCGTTCAAGCTCGCCCAGCAGGCGGCGGCCCGCCCGGACGCGGAGTTCATCGTGTTCTGCGGCGTGCACTTCATGGCCGAGAGCGCGGACATCCTCACGACCCCCTCGCAGCGCGTGATCCTGCCGGATCTCGCGGCGGGCTGCTCCATGGCCGACATGGCCGTGCTGGGCCAGGTCGAGACGGCGTGGGAGCACTTCGAGGACCTCGGCATCACCGATCAGATCGTCCCCGTGACATACATGAACTCCTCCGCCGACATCAAGGGCTTCGTCGGCCGCAACAAGGGCGTGGTCTGCACCTCGTCCAACGCCAAGCGGGCTCTCGACTGGTCGTTCGAGCAGGGGTCGAAGGTGTTCTTCCTGCCCGACCAGCACCTCGGCCGCAACACCGCCGTCCTGGAGATGGGCTTCGACCTGGACGACTGCGTCCTCTACGACCCGCACAAGCCCCAGGGCGGCCTGACCGACGAGCAGCTGATCAACGCGAAGATGATCCTGTGGCGCGGGCACTGCTCGGTGCACGGCAGGTTCACCCTCGACAGCGTCCGTGAGGTGCGCGAGCGGGTCCCCGGCGTCAACGTGCTGGTCCACCCGGAGTGCCGGCACGACGTGGTGCGCGCCGCCGACTACGTGGGCTCGACCGAATACATCATCAAGGCCCTGGACGCGGCGCCGGCCGGTTCGGCGTGGGCGGTGGGCACCGAGCTCAATCTGGTGCGCCGGCTCGCGCTCGCCCACCCGGACAAGCAGATCATGTTCCTCGACCGAACGGTCTGCTACTGCTCCACGATGAACCGCATCGACCTCCCCCACCTGGTGTGGACGCTGGAGGAGCTGGTCGCCGGCCGGGTGCCGAACGTCATCACCGTGGATGAGAAGACCGCCCACGAGGCCCGGGTCGCGCTCGACCAGATGCTCGCTCTACCGTGACTCTGTGTAGCCGTACGAATCCACCCCTTCGGGGGATTCATTAAGCGCGCCTTAGTCAACAGCATTTAAACGGCGTTTCACGCCTCGCCACGGCTGCCGTGGTTGTCACTCAGCGCTATGCTTCCCCGGTTGCAGAATCGGGTACCCCCGCCCGCGCTCTGCCTACTCGACTCCGGGCGCGCCCACGCGCCCACCGGCTGGAGGTTACGTTGACCGACGATGTCCTGATCGTGCACGGCGGTACGCCGCTGCAGGGGCAGATCCGGGTCCGTGGCGCCAAGAATCTCGTCTCCAAGGCCATGGTGGCCGCGCTGCTCGGTGAGTCACCGAGCCGCCTCTACGACGTCCCGCGGATCCGCGACGTCGAAGTGGTGAGCGGGCTCCTCGAGCTGCACGGCGTCAAGGTCACCGCCGGCGCCGAGGACGGCGAGCTGGTGATGGACCCCACGAACGTGGAGAGCGCCAGCACTGACGAGATCAACGTCCACGCGGGCTCCAGCCGGATTCCGATCCTGCTGTGCGGGCCGCTGCTGCACCGCCTCGGGCACGCGTTCATCCCGGACCTGGGCGGCTGCCACATCGGCCCGCGCCCGATCGACTTCCACATCCAGGCGCTGCGCGAGTTCGGCGCGGTCGTCGACAAGACCCCCGAGGGCATGCACCTGAGCGCCCCGAACGGTCTGCACGGCGCCAAGCTGGAGCTGCCCTACCCGAGCGTCGGCGCCACCGAGCAGGTGCTGCTCACCGCCGTCCGCGCAGAGGGCGTCACCGAGCTGCGCAACGCGGCGATCGAGCCGGAGATCATCGACCTGATCTGCATCCTGCAGAAGATGGGCGCGATCATCACGGTGCACACCGACCGGGTCATCGAGATCCAGGGCGTGCCGCGCCTCTACGGGTACGAGCACAAGCCGATCCCGGACCGGATCGAGGCCGCCAGCTGGGCCGCCGCCGCGCTCGCCACCCGTGGCGAGATCGAGGTGCTCGGCGCCCGCCAGGCCGACATGATGACGTTCCTGAACGTCTACCGGAACATCGGCGGTGAGCTGAAGATCACTGACGACCGGGTGGCGCGTTCGGGCGTCTCCGGCGCCGAGGGCGGCATCAAGTTCTGGCACCCCGGCGGCGAGCTGAAGGCCGTCGCGCTGGAGACCGACGTGCACCCCGGCTTCATGACCGACTGGCAGCAGCCGCTCGTCGTCGCGCTCACCCAGGCCCGCGGCATCTCGATCATGCACGAGACGGTGTACGAGCAGCGGCTCGGCTACACCGACGCGCTGAACTCCATGGGCGCCACCATCCAGGTGTACCGGGACTGCCTCGGCGGCACCCCGTGCCGGTTCGGCCGCCGCAACTTCATGCACTCCGCGGTGATCGCCGGCCCGTCCAAGCTGCACGCGGCCGACCTGCGCATCCCCGACCTGCGGGCCGGGTTCGCGCACCTGATCGCGGCGCTGGCCGCCGAAGGCACCTCGCGGGTCTACGGCGTCGACCTGATCAAGCGCGGCTACGAGGACTTCGAAGCCAAGCTGGCCGCCCTCGGCGCTCACGTCGAGCGGCCCTGACCGGCAATTTAGTCACGATCAACGGCGCGGTGTGTAACACACCGCGCCGTTTGGCTACGCTTCTGTCGTGTCCCCGCTGTTTCGCCGCAAGTCAAACGACCTCGTCGCCGACACCACCTCCTCCTCGGTCACCCCTGAGGAGCCCGAGGTGGCACGCCCCAAGGGCTACACGCCCAGCAAGAAGGAGCTGGGCGTCGTCACGCCGAAACGGGCTGTCCAGGGCCGCCGCGTGCAGGATCCGGCCCCGGCCAACCGCAAAGAGGCCTACAAGCAGCTCCGCGAGCGGCAGCGGGCCGAGCGCCTCGAGGCCAACGAGGGCATGCGCAACGGCGACGAGCGTTACCTGCTCGCCCGTGACCGCGGCCCGGAGCGCTCCCTCGTCCGCGACATCGTCGACTCCCGCCGCACCGTCGGGTCGTACTTCATCGGTGGCGCCGTCATCGTGCTGATCGGCTCGTCGATCGCCATCCAGGCGGTCCAGATCGCCAGCAACCTGCTGTGGGCCGGCCTGGCCCTGGCCGTCTTCGTCGACAGCGTCTTCATCGCCCGGCGCATCAAGAAGCTGGTCAAGACCCGCTTCCCGCAGACGGCGCAGAAGATGGGATCGCTCTACTTCTACGGCATCATGCGCGGCCTCACGTTCCGCCGCATGCGCATCCCGAAGCCGAAGGTGGAGCTGGGCGCCTCGATCTGATCCTTCCGAACGCGGAGGCCGGGCGGCCTCCGCGTTCCGCATTTCCGGGGTACGGGCCACGCGACGTCCCGTGACCCTCCACGGCTGCGGCAGGCGTCCCCTCCCGACCGTCCCCGGCTGCTCCTCATGCATGCCCCGGACGGCCACCCCCGCCGCCGCCCGCCTCGACGCCGAGCCCACACCTCAGCCGTCGCCCCACCACCTCACGGACCCACCGTGACCGGCTTCACCGACGGCCGAGAACGCCAGCCGTCGCACAGCCACCCCACCAACCCGCCGTAACCGGGCTGGACGACGGCCGAGAACGCCAGCCGTCCCCCAACCACCCAACAGACCCACCATGACCGGCTTGGGCGACGGCCAAGAACGCCAGCCGTCGCCCAACCACCCCAACGACCCGCGATAACAGGGCTAGGCGACGGCTGCCGATCGGCCGGTCGGCGGCAAATTTTGCGCGGGCGTGCCGCTTGCCGGCCGTCAACGGTGAGTCCTGACCGGATGGCGTGGTCAGCCGTCGTTCAGACGGCACTCCCAGTGCCGAAGACCCGCCGCAACGACGGCCGGCGTTCTCCGCCACCGGTCATACGGGTGGGGCGGAGAATGTCCGCTCGCCGGTGGTGCTGTCCGGCTGGTTCTCATGGCTGTCTTCGGGTGGGCGAGACAGCCATGAGAACCAGCCGCGGAGGAGCGGCGGTTACTCGACGCCGGCGAGGCGGAGCAGGGCGGTCACCGCGGCGGCGACGATGACGACCAGGACGAACGGGGCTTTCCGCCAGGCCAGCAGGGCGCCGGCCAGGACTCCGGCGGGACGGGCGAAACCGGCGAACTCGCTGCCGGCCATCAGGGCGGCCGTCGCGGCGAGAGCGGCCAGCAGGGCGGCGGCGGACATCGGGAGCATCCGTTGCAGTGCCGGGGAGAGTTCCAGGCGGTCGCGCAGGAGCACTCCGCTCAGCCGGAACGCATAGGTGCCGGCGGCGAGCACCAGGATCGCGGCGAGCATCACCGCACCCCTTTCTCAGTGTGGGAGGCGGCCTCGGCGCGACTGCGGGCCGAGGGGCGGAAGAGGGTGAAGAGGCCGACGAGGGCGCACATGACGGGGAGGCCGGCGGGAAGGACCGGGGTGAGCAGGACGGCGGCGGCCGCGCCGGTCAGGGCGACCGCTCGGGTGTCGCGGTCGCGGAGGGACGGCAGGATCAGGGCGATCAGGCCGGCGGGGAAGGCGGCGTCGAGGCCGAGGGCGTCCGGGTCGCCGGTGGCGCCGCCGAGGAGGACGCCGAGGACGACGCCGGTGTTCCAGGCGAGGAAGAGGGAGCCTCCGACCAGCCAGTACACCCGCCGGCGGGCCTGCGGGGACGATTCGGCGAGGGTGAAGGCGACGGTCTCGTCGGTCATCAGGTGGCTGCCGAGGAGACGGTCGCGCCAGCGGGTGCCGAGGGTGTCGGCGACGGCGAGGCCGAACGGCAGGTGGCGGGCGTTGAGCAGCAGGCCGGCGAGGACGGCGGCGACCGGGTTGCCCGCGGCGAGCAGGCCGACGGCGAGGAACTGGGCGCCACCGGCGAAGATCAGCGTCGACATGACGACCGGAACCCAGGTGGGTAGCCCGTACGCAATGGCGATGGCCCCGAACGACGCGCCGACCGCGAGGGAGGCGGCGGCCAGGGCGCCGATGTCGCGCGCCTGGGCGCGTGTTCGATATATCGTCCCCATGGTTCGACATACTGAACGTCGATCGCGGCGTTCGTCAAACCGAACGACTAGACCGATGGAGCGAACATGCAGCAGCCGGCACCTCCGCTGGCCGTCATCGCCGCGGCCCTGCGCCGGGAACGTGACCGGGCCGGCATCTCGCAGACCGAGCTGGCCCGGCGGGCCGGGCTGGCCAAGTCGACGCTGTCCCAGCTGGAGGCCGGCACCGGGAACCCGAGTATCGAGACGCTGTGGGCGCTCGGGGTGGCGCTGGGCGTCCCGTTCAGCCGGTTGATCGAGCCGCCGCCCACTCCGGTACGGGTCATCCGGGCCGGGAGCGCGCCCCGGGTACGGGCCGACAACGCCGATTTCTACGGAACCCTGCTGGCCGCCGGGGCGCCGCACTCGCGCCGGGATCTCTACCTGCTGGAGCTGGAGCCGGGATCACGGCGGGACGCGGAACCGCACATCCCGCGCAGCGTCGAGCACATCGTGGTGTGCGGCGGGCGGATGCGGCTCGGCCCGGTCGACGAGCTGGTCGAGCTGGAGCCGGGCGACTACGTGACGTTTCCCGGCGACGTGCCGCACAGCTACGAGGCCCTGACGCCGGGCACCTGGGCGATCCTGGTCACCGAACACCCCTGAGCGTGTGGAGTACGGCCGTCATGCGCACCCCAAATCAACACGCGGAAAAGCCGACGAGCGTGTGGAGTACGGCCGTCATGCGCGCCGCAAATCAACACGGTGGGGAGGGGCGTTCGGCGTACAGGCGGGCGACGACGTCCTCGATGTCCGGCTCGAGCAGGGACAGGTCGCGGACCGGGACGGCGGCGACCAGGCCGGCGACCGCGGCCCCGGCGGCCGCGGAGTCCAGCGTGAACGTCACCCGGTGACCGTTCGCGGTCACGGCGGTCAGCGAGGCGCCCGGCAGCGCGAACCCGTCCGGCAGCGGCTTCTCCAGATCGGCGACGAGGCTGCGGCGGGACCCGTACCGGGCGTGCAGGGCCTCGATGCTGCCGTCGTGCACCACCCGGCCGTGGTCGATCACCACGAGACGTTCGCAGAGGCGTTCGATGTCGGCGAGGTCGTGGGTGGTCAGGACCAGGGTGACGTCGCCGGTCGCGCCGAGTTCGGCCAGGAACGAGCGGACCGCCTGCTTGCTGACCACGTCCAGGCCGATCGTCGGCTCGTCCAGGAACAGCACCTCCGGGCCGTGCAGCAGGGCCGCCGTCAGTTCGCCGCGCATCCGCTGGCCGAGCGACAACTGCCGGACCGGGGTGTCCAGGAACTCGTCCAGGTCGAGCAGGTCCCGGCAGCGCCGCAGGCGGGCCGCGTGGTCGGCGGCCGGCACCCGGTAGATGTGCCGGAGCAGCGCGAACGACTCCCGCAACGGCAGGTCCCACCACAGCTGGGAACGCTGGCCGAAGACCACGCCGATGCGCAGCGCCAGCTTCGTGCGCTGCGGCACCGGGGTCAGGCCGCACACCGACACCTCGCCGGACGACGGGGTCAGGACGCCGGTGAGCATCTTCAGGGTGGTGGACTTGCCGGCGCCGTTCGGGCCGATGTAACCGACCATCTCGCCGTGGCCGATGGTCAGGCTCACCCCGTCCACGGCCGCGACAGTCCGTTTCTCCCGGCGGAATCGGCCGGCTTTCACCCGTACCGCGAAGCTCTTGTGAAGATCTCGCATCTCGATCATGACCCGGTGCTCCGGTAGTGGCGGATGCCGGAACGCCAGACGGCGGCGGCGATGCCTGCCGCGCCGAGCGCGACCAGCGGGGACAGGAAACCGGCCCAGACCGGCAGGCCGAGCGGATCGGGGCGGCCCAGCAGCGCGAGCGCCGGCTGATAGGCGACGAAGGCGAAACCCAGGGTGTACGCGAACAGGTTGCGGAACCACGGGCCATAGACCGTGATGGGGTACGACGTGAAGTCGCGGCCGCCATAGGTGAACGCCGACCCGATCTCCCCGGAGTCGACCCACCAGAACGCCAGGCTCGCACTGATCACGAAGATCGACCCGAAGAACACCGCCGCCGTGACCGGGGCCAGTACCACCAGGAGCACCCGCAGCGGCGTCCAGTCGATGTCGTTGACGGCCAGCGCCACGCCGAGCACGGTCAACCCGAGCACCACTCGCAGCGCCTTCCGGACCGGCAGATCCATCAGCAGCAGCTGCGGCAGCGCGCGCAGCGGCCGGACCAGCACCGCGTCCATCGTCCCGGTCCGCACGAACGTCTTCAGATGATCCACGTTGCCGACCGTGAGATCGGCGAGCGCGAACCCGGCCGAACTCAGCCCCACGATCAGGATCGCCTCCCACAGCGAGAACCCGCCGACCGACGGGGTCGCCCGGAACAGCACCAGCACGGTGAGCACGTCGAACACCGTGGCGCCCATGTTGCCGAACATCTCCACCAGGAACGACGACCGGTACGCGGTGGCGGAGCGGATCTGCGCGGAGGCCAGGGCCGCGTACGCCCGGATCTCACCCACCCTGCACCACCAGGCGCCGCTCCGCCCGCCGCTGCACCAGCACGGCCACCGACAGGACCACGATCGCCCACACCACCTGCAGGCCCACCAGCCCGGCCTGCAGCGCCGGCCCGTCCCGTTCGGAGATCACGTCGAGCGGGGTCTGCAGCAGGCTCGGCAGCGGCGTCGCCACCCACAGCGTCACCGCGATCTCGGGCGGGAGCAGGCGCAACGGGAAGTACAGGCCGCCCAGCACGCCGGAGCCGAGGGTCCACAGGGTGATCGGGCCGCGGGCGTCCTGGAGCCAGTAGGCGGTCGCGTTCACGGCGTACCGGCACCCGAAACAGATGATCACGGCGAGGAGTACGGAGAGCGCGAACAGCGGGACCGTCTGCCAGCGCGCCGGGGTGTGCAACGGGAAGAACAGGGCGCCGGCCAGCAGCGGCGGGCCGAACCGGGTGAGCATCCCGTACAGGGCCCGGCCGAGGTCGGCGGCGAGATAGGCGGTGACCGGTCCGACCGGACGTAACAGGTCAGCCGCGATGTCACCGGTACGGATCCGGTCGGCCAATTCCGTCCAGCCCCAGATACCGATCACACTGAGTAGGCCCTGACCCACCCAGACGTACGTCGCCAGTTGTTCCGCGTCATAACCCGCCGGCCGGTTGCCCGCCGCGCCCGCCGCCACCGCCAGCAACACGTAGCAGCGCAGGAAGCCGAACACGATGTTGGTGAACGTTCCGGCTATGGTGGCTTGCCGGTAGGTCGCGTACCGCCGGAAACCCGAGCCGATCAGCGCACCGAAAGTAGTGACGGAGGCGCGGAACGGACCGATGCGAGAGATCGTCGGCACGCTGGCGTCTCGATGGTCCACGCCGTTAATCTCCTTTCCGAAACCCCCGCGACGGAGCCGGGCGACTCTACGCGGGTCGCCCCACCGGATGCGGCTCAATTTTCACGACAGGTGGAGTTCGCCGTGACGGAGCGTTGCCATTCGACGGGTCTCGCCCGATGAACGGTTGGAGCTCCCGGCCGGACCACTGGGACGACGAACCCGCCTGGGTCTACGAGATCACCTGGGAGTGGGAGCCGGTCCCCGGACAGCGTTACCCCGGCGACCCGGGACGCCGCAAGGCCGTGCACACCCCGGTCTACGAGGCGTCCCGTGGCAGTTCGGCGCCGGCCAGCTCCGTGCCGGTCAGCCCGGCGGGCCGGGCGTCGGTTCCGGGTGCGGCGCGGTACGAGGCCGAGCAGCGTGACACCCCCCGCGACGAGCCGTCCTGGAACCGGCCGATCCACATGCACGACCGGGTTCAGGGCGGGGCGGAACAGCGGCGGGGATCCGCGCCGGTGTACGGGCGGCCGGGGGGATCCGTTCCGGTCAGCCCGGGGCATCCGATGCCGGTGGCGCCGGTTTCACCGGGGCGGTCACAGCAGGAATGGGAACGTTCCGGGCAGCGCGGTGGCGTGCCCGGGTCGCAGGGTGGGTCCGGTGTTCCTGGCTCGCACGGTGGTGGGGTTCCGCCGCGTGGCGCTGGTTCTTATGGTGCGCCCGTTTCGGGTCGTGGACCGGGGTCGCAGGGTGGGCCCGGCTCCTTTGATCGCCCTGGCTCTCATGGTGGCCCTGGCTCTCACGGCGGCGCCGTCCCTCACGCTGGGCCCGGCGGACCTGGGTCGCACAGTACGCCTGGCGGCCCTGGGGCGCGTAGTGGGCCGGGAGCCTCGGGGGCACAGGGTGAGTCTCCTGCTCAGGGGCGCCCGGTTTCACCGGAGCGTTTCGGAGGGCCCGTGGCGGCCGGTTCCGGGCCGGGGCGTGGGTGGGCCGAGCAGGAACAAGCTCATCGGGGGCAGGAGCGGTACATTCCGCGTCAGGGTGGCGAAGTGGGCCCGACGTCGCCCGCGGGGCCCGCTTATGGCGCGGCTCGTCCGGCGCCTGCTGACGCCTTCCCGGCCTACTCCGGCGAACGTGGTCCGGTGCGCGACGGCCGCACCCCGGACGCTCCGTTCGATCTGCGCCCAGCGCCGCAGGACCGGAACTCGCCCGCGCCGGCCCGTCCGGCCGCACAGCCGACCCGGGTCACCCCGGCGCAGCCGGTGATGCCTCCGGCGGCGGTCTACCCCGCCGTTCCGGGTCAGAACCCCGGCATGCCGGCGCCCACCCACGGCCGTGGTGTGCCCGGTGGGGTGGCTCCGGTCTCCGGTCTGGCAGCGCCGCAGCACTCAGGAATATCGCCGTTCCCGGCGGTCCCTGGCGTTCCCGGCGGCCCGGCGGTCTCCGGCGTTCTTGCCGCTCCGGGCATTCCTCCTGTTCCAGGCGTTCCCGCCGTTCCAGGCGTTCCCGCCGTTCCAGGCGCCTCTGCTGTTCCGGACGTTCCTCCCGTTACCAGCGGTCCCTCCGTTCCCGGTGGTCCTTCCATTCCCGCCGTTCCCGGCGTTCCTGCCGTTCCCGCTGGTCCGGCGGTGGCCGGCGGACTGGCTGTTCCCGGGGTACTGAGCGGACCCGCGGTGCCCGTGGTTCCGAGTGGGCCGGCAGTCTCCGGTGTTTCAGGCGACCCGGCGGTGGCCGGCGGGCCAGGAAGAACGTTCGTTCCCGGTGGGGCGATGGCACACGGGGCCGCCCAAAACCCGGCCGATCCCGGCAATCCGGGCGGACCAGCGGTCGCTGGGGTTCCCGGCAATGCGGGCGGTGCCGCGCCGGTTTCTGGCCCGGCACAGACGGATCTGCACGCCGGGCCGGTGGCAGGCGGCCGCCAGCACCCGCACGGTCGACCGGATGCCGATGAGGCCACGCGGGCGATGTCCGCTCCCGGCCGTGGCGCGCCGGCCTCGGGAACCGCTGTTCCGGGCGAGTACCTCGCGCCGGAAACCACCCAGGCGTTCCAGATCCCGCAGCCGCTCCAGAAGCCGCACCGCACGCCCGATGCCGCCTCCGAACCGACCGGATACGACGCGCATTCCACGACAGGCGCCGCGCCCGTCTCCGGGGTGGCCGGGAACGACACGCGGGCTGCGGGTCACTCCGTGGCGGCCAGCAGGGAAGCCGCGGGCGCTCAGGGCATCTCGTTCCCGCGTGATCATGAACGGCTCGGGGAGGATGCCGCCCGCGGCCGGCACGAGGCGGACGAGCAGGAGCCGACGCGGCCGCTCGATCCGCGACGGCTGGGGCAGGCCGCTCCGGCGCACGGAAAACACGAGGCGGTGTCCGGACCGGACGATCCGACCCGGCCTTTCGGGTTGCGGCGTACCGGGACGGAGACTCCCGGGCACAACCTGGAACACACCCAGGTCATCGACGTACGGATGCTCGGCGCGCACGCTGGTCAGGCCGGCTCCGATGTCGTGGACGTACGGCACAGCGAAGCGGGCGCGCAGGCCGCTGTCGAGCCGGAGCGCGCACCGAACGTACCGGCGGACGGCAGTGGCCGGGTCGTGGCCGAGCCGGGTACCGATGAGGGGCCGGAGGCCCACGGTCTCGGCTGGTTGTTGTCGATGAGTGGGCTCGGGGCGACTACGCCGGTTCCCGAGCCGGAAACGGCCGACGCGGACGAGGCAACCGTCACCGACGTGGCGAACAAGCCGATGAGCTGGTTCGCGTTCGCTCCGACCGAGCCGAAGTCCACTGCGATGGAACCGCAGGAGGCGGGCGAGGACCTGGCCCTTCACAGCGTCGAGCACACGGACTCCGAACAGGCATCGGCCGCCCTCGAGAACGCTTCGACGGACTCCGGCGACGTCCCGCTGCTCACGGAGGACGAGCTTTCGGTCACCGCTGCGGAGGAGCACACCGGCCTCACAGAGAGCCTCGGCACCCGCGAGGACGAAGACTCCGACCTCACGCACGCCCTGGCCACCATCCAGGAACAGCGCACCGACCTCGCGCAAAGCCCGGGCGAGGACGGGCGCACCGACATCGTCCCGGACTCGGGCACCAGCGGGAACGACGATGCCGACCTCGATCAGACCGCCGGTCTCACCGAGCCCGAGCACACCAACCCCGAGCTGGTCCCGGACCTCATCGAAGCGAAGCACGCCGACCCCGAACAGGTCTCGAACCTGACCGAGGATGAGCAGACCAACCTCGAGCTGGCCCCGAACCTCACCCAAGCGGAGCACATCGACCCCGAACAGGTCCCGAGCCTCTCCGAGGATGAGCAGACCGACCTCGAGCAGGACTCGAACCTCACCGAGTCCGAATCCGCCGACCTCGGAGAGGTTCCGAGGCTGGTGGATGAGAAGACCGACTTCGAGCAGATTCCGGATGTTGCCGAGATCGACTCCGAGATGACCCCGGGCCTGGTCTCACTTGAGGAGAGCCAGGAACCCGCGGAGAGTGGGCCGGCTGGGCCCCGCACGGGGATCGTTCAGGCCGAGCTGGACGACGACGAGGCGGCGGAGAACGGCGAAGCCACCGTTGGCGAGGATCTTTCCGAAGCGGTCGAGTACGAGGAAGCCGCTGAAGACGGAAGCGAGCGCGCCCCGGCCGGGCAGGACGAGGAGGAACTCGCGTTCCCGGCAGACCACGCCGTCGTGCATGACGTCGAAGAGGCGGTCGACTCCGGACGCGTCTCGGCGGAAACGGCGAACGTCGCCGTCGAGGCAGGTCAGGCCGTAGAGGTCGGCGCGTACAGCCAGGACGGAACGGGTCGTGACTCCGTCGAGGACCTGCCGCTGACGATCGAGCGGGAGCCGGAAGACGTCACCGGCGCGGAACCTGCCGGTGAGACCGGCGGGGACGAGACTCGTTCGCCGGGTGACGACGCCGAGGTTGGTCCGGAGGCTGCCGAGGCGCAGGGCTGGATCGTGGACGCGGCTCAGGAGACCGAAGGATCCGAGGAAGCGACGGCGGTTCTTTCCGGAGAGCAGCACGCCGGACCGGGGTCGCTGTCCGTGGCGGACGTGGCCGGCGTTCCAGACGGTGACGAGGCGGATAGAACGGTCGTTCTCAGTGGGGAACGGCGGGATGTCGCCGAGCCGGAGACGCTGGCCATTCCGGAACCGCGGGGTGAGGGCGAGCCGCTTGCTGAATCCGCTGCAGAGGCTGACGATTCACCCGGATTCGACACGTTTCCCGGGTCCGGCGAGGCGACTACCGCATTCGGCGCAGTGCCGGCAGAGGATGCGGCGGGTGCGAGCGGAACAGGGTCTGAGGCAGCCGACGCCGAAGAGCAGTTGGCTGGTCACGGCGCGACGGAAGCGGTTGCGGTCGAGCCGGAAGATGTGTCCGAACAGGAGACCGCCGCTGTCGTGACGGCAGTGCGGCAGGACGTCGCGGACGATGAGGTGACGACCCGACTCGCGACGGCAGAGGCCACGGAGGCGTTCCCGACGGTGGATGAGGAGCAGACCACCCGGCTCGTCACCGCGGCACCGCACGACGTCACCGAACCGATCCACGCCGCGGAGCCGGACGACGAGCAGACGGCTGTGATCGGCGGCGAGGTGGATGAGGAACAGACCACCCGGATCGAAAGTGTCACGGGCGAAGAGGTGACCGCCCCGCTCGGGGTTGGCGAGGCCGAGGCGGCGGCCACCGAGGAGTACACGGCGGTACTGCCGGGCGATGACGTGGCAGTGGCCGGCCCGGAGGGGACCGGTGCTCCGGTCGTACCCCCGAAGGAAGTGACCGCAACCACGCCGCCCCCGCGGGTCGAACCGGTGCGGCAGCGGCAGGACCAGCGAAATCCGGCGGATCGGCGGCGGGCGGATCCGGAGCAGATTCTGGCGTCGTATCCGTGGGCGTTCGATCCGCGGACGTTGCGGGAGCAGGTCGACGACCCGGATCGGCTGTGGGATCTGGTGGATCGGCTCAGTGACCGGCTGGAGTTCGCCGAGCGGGACAACGTGCGTGCGGGGCTGCTGAGTCTGCGGGCCGTGGTGAACCGCGTCGTCGGTGAGCTGGACGACGCGCTCGCGGACGGGCGGGAGGCGCTGCGGCACGCGGAGGCCGCGGGTGAGCTGCGGACGGTGGCTATCGCGCAGGCGCGGCTGGCGCACGTGCTGCAGTGGCGGGCCGAGTTCGCGGAGGCGGATCTGCTGTACGCGCGGGCCGACTCGCCGGAGCTGCCGTCGCGGACCCGCGCGGAGATCATCGAGCTGGCCGGGCGGTCGGCGTTCGAGCAGGGGCGCTACCTGGAGGCGGTGAACCACTTCGAGCGGGCGCTGGACGTGCGCGGGGGTGCGGATCCGGAGCTGGTGGAGCGGGTCGAGCTGGCGCTCGACGAGATCACCCGGCGGTCCGGGGAGGGCTGGGGCCCGTACCCGCGGACCCGCGACGAGCTGCTGGGGCTGCCGGGCGCGCCGGTTCCGCTGCTGGACGAGGGCGCGGGGCTCTGGGGATACGCGGCCGCGGTCGACCCCCGGTACGAGGCGGCGCAACCCTTCGCCGAGGGGCTGGCCTGGGTACGCCGTCCCGGCTCGCCGGCCTGGGAACTGATCGACACGTCGGGTGAGCTGGTCATTCCGGCGGCACACGGCTACGTGGCGGTGAGCCGGTTCGCGGAAGGGCTGGCCTGGGTGTCGCGGGGTGACGGCGGCTGGTTCGCGATCGACCGGCAGAACCGGCTCGGCGTGCCGGCCGGCGGGTTCGAGGACGCCCTGCCGTTCCGCCGCGGGCTGGCCGCGGTCCGGCAGGGTGGCCTGTGGGGCGCAGTGGACCGCAACGGCAGGATCGTGGTGCAGCCGGAGTACCAGGGTTTCGCGACGGTGTCGCACACCGGCGGGCCGGTGGACGGGTTCACCGACGAGGGCCTGGCGGTGGTGGACGCCGGGGACCGCTTCGGGGTGGTGGACCGGACCGGGCGGGCGGTGATCGACGCCGTGCACGCGGCCGTGGTGATCCATCCGGCGGCGTTCCTGGTGCGCAACGCGGCGGGCATGTGGGGTGCGCTGGACCGTCAGGGCGCCCCGCTGACCGAGATGAGCCATCCGTCGCGGGAGGACGTCGCCGAGCGGCTGCCCGAGGAGGCCAGACCGGTCCTCTAGGTTCGGAGGATGGAGTTTCGTCATCTCGGCCGTTCCGGCCTGCTGGTCAGCGAGATCGCCTACGGCAACTGGATCACCCACGGTTCGCAGGTGGAGGAGGAGGCCGCCCTCGCGTGTGTGCGGGCGGCCCTCGACTGCGGCATCACCACGTTCGACACCGCCGACGTGTACGCGGGAACGCGCGCCGAGGAGGTCCTGGGCCGCGCGCTCTCCCGTTCCACCCGGGCGGAGCTGGAGATCTTCACCAAGGTCTTCTGGCGTACGGGTCAGGGCCCGAACGCCAGCGGCCTCTCCCGCAAGCACATCCTGGAGTCGATCGACGGTTCGCTGCGCCGCCTGGGCACCGATTACGTCGACCTCTACCAGGCGCACCGCTTCGACCATCACACGCCGCTGGACGAGACCATGGAGGCGTTCGCCGACGTGGTACGCCAGGGCAAGGCGCTCTACATCGGGGTGTCCGAGTGGACCGCCGAGCAGATCCGGGCGGCCGCGCCGCTGGCCCGCGAGCTGAAGGTCCGCCTGGTGTCGAATCAGCCGCAGTACTCGATGCTGTGGCGGGTCATCGAGGCCGAGGTGGTGCCGGCGTCGGCCGAGCTCGGCCTGGGGCAGATCGTCTGGTCGCCGCTGGCGCAGGGCGTGCTGACCGGCAAGTACCGCGCCGGGGAGCAGCCGCCTGCCGGATCACGGGCCACCGACGACAAGGCCGGGGCCGGGTTCATCGCCCGCTGGCTCGACGACGACGTGCTGGCCACCGTCGCCCGGCTCCGGCCGCTCGCCGATCAGGCGGGGCTGACGATGGCGCAGCTGGCGCTGGCCTGGGTGCTGCAGAACCCGAACGTCTCGGCCGCGATCATCGGCGCGTCCCGGCCCGAGCAGGTCCGCGACAACGTGAAGGCGTCCGGGGTCAGGCTGGACGACGGGCTGCTGAAGGCGATCGACGAGATCGTGGATCCGATCGTGACCCGCGACCCGTCGCTCACCTCCAGCCCCGCGAAACGCCCGTAGAAACGCCTTAGTTCTCCCAGAACCGCATCAGCTGGAGGCCGCTGGCGTACAGCTCCAGGTCGATGCCGAGCAGCCCGGCCAGCCAGTCCACCAGCTCGAAGAAGTACGTGCCGACCTGGGTCTGCCAGAGCACCAGGAACAGGACCAGGAAGCCCCAGGGGGCGATCAGGTTCCAGGCGCGCTGGTAGGCCGGGCTCATCCAGGGCTGGATGATGCCGCCGCCGTCCAGGCCCGGGATCGGCAGGAAGTTCAGCACGCTCGCGGTCACCTGCAGGAACCCGAGCGCGGCCAGTGCCGCCCAGAACGCGCCGTGGCTGGTGTCGGACAGGGTGACGCCGCCGAGACCGCTGGGCACCACGTCCGGCGCCAGGCCGATCAGGAACGGGATCGCGATCAGCACGGCCAGGACCACGTTGGTCAGCGGGCCGGCCGCGCTGATCAGCGAGTCCTTCACCTTGCTGCGGATGTAGCGGTGGTCCACCCAGACCGCGCCACCGGGCAGGCCGATGCCGCCGAGGATCACCACGATCACCGGCAGCACGATCGACAGCAGCGGGTGCGTGTACTTCAGCGGGTTGAGCCGCAGGTAGCCCCGGTCGGCGACGGTCAGGTCACCGGAGAGGTAGCCGAGGACGGCGTGGGCGTACTCGTGGAGACACAGCGAGATCAGCCAGCCGGAGATGATGAACAGGAAGACGTCCAGCCCGACGTTGCCGAACCCGGTCCAGGTCATCACGCCGCTGGCCACGAAGACCGCGACGATGCCGACGAAGACCGGGCTCGGCACGAAGGCGTTGCGCGGGGTACGGGTGTAAACCGGTTCGTACGTCACGTCAGCCCGCTCACTCGGCCGGTTGCAGACTCATCTGGTAGTCCACCCGGTCGTCCTCGACCAGCGTGACCGTGCTGATCCCGGCACTCTGCAGGTTCCGCCACTCCTGCCCGATCCAGGACTCGGCGTCCGCCTGGCTGCTGAACGGCTCGGCCGGGCCATCGACCGGCTTCCCGTCGGCGTCTTCGTACCGCCACATCCATGCCATGGAGCCACCCCCTCACGTCGCAAACTCCGATGGGCTTCCACCCTACGGCGTCCGCGCGTGCGACCCGGCTCTAAGGTACGGGGCATGTCCGAAGATCGGTGGAACACGGTTCTGGTGCTCGGTGGTATCCGCTCCGGCAAATCCGGGTTCGCCGAGTCCCTGGTGGCCGGCGCGCCGTCGGTGCGATATGTGGCGACCGCGGCCGGCGGCGAGGACGACCCCGAATGGCTCGAGCGCATCGAGAAGCATCAGCGGCGGCGGCCGCAGTCCTGGACGACCGAGGAGACCGGCGCCGACCCGGCCCTGCTGACCGAGCTGCTGCGCGCGGCCGGTCCGGACGAGACACTGCTCGTCGACGACCTGGGCGGCTGGGTGGCGGCCGTGCTGAACCCGGCCCGGCAGCCCAACGACGACGAGGCCGACGTGGCGGCGCTCGCCGAGGCGGTCCGTGACACACAGGCGCGCGTGGTGCTGGTCAGCCCGGAGGTCGGGTTGTCGCTGGTCCCGGTCACGCCGGTGGGGCGGGCGTTCGCCGACGCGCTCGGCACCACCAATCAGGCCCTCGCGGCGGCGTGTGACGGGGTGGCCCTGGTGGTCGCCGGCCAGCCGGCGTGGCTGCGCGGCGGCCCTCTCGAGCCCGTCGCCCCCGAACCCGTCGCCCCCGAACCCGTCGCCGCGGCCCCGGTGTCGTCCCGCCCGGTCGCCGTGCCGACCCCGTCCACTCCCGCTCCCCCGCCGCCGCCGGCCCAACCGCCCACAGTGGTCGCGCCGGTCGTGGCCCCCGAAACGGAGCCCGCGCCGGTGGACGCGCTGCAGGGCGCCACGATGACGTTGCCGCTGGTCGCGTCCGGGCTCACCGAGATCAAGCCGGGCATGGACCTGCCGCTGCCGAGCAGCGAGTCCGGCCCGGACGCCCGGGAACGACTGGCCTCTCTGGACCTGCCCGGCGGCGGTCTGGGCGCGCTGGGCGAGGCGGTCGAGTTCGCGGCGGCCACCCAGGGCACCGTGACGCCCCGGCCGTGGGCGAGCCCCCGGGTGGTGGTGATCGCCGGCACCCGTACCGGCGGCGCTGTCGCCGGCACCGATCTCGCCGATGTGGAACGCCGCCTCGCCGAGGCCGAACGCGGCGAGGGCCTGCTCGGGCGGCTCGCCGGTCAGCACGGCGCCGACATCTCCGTGCTGCGCACCGCGCCGGCCGGGGCGATGGAGGACGGCCCGGTCACCGACGAGAAGTCGGTGGAGGCCGCGCTGCGGGACGGCTGGAAACTCGCCGACTCCGCGGCCGACGCCGGCCGGGACGTGATCGTGCTCGCCGGCATCAGCGCCGGGGCCGAGGCCGCCGCCACCGCGGTGCTCGCCGCGACCACCGGGGCCGAGGCGGTCGCGACGCTGCCGCGGGTGCAGGTCCCCGGGGCGCGTTTCGACGATGCGGCCTGGATGGCGCGGTGTGCGGCGGTACGGGACGCGCTGCACCGCATCCGCCAGGAGCCGCGCGGCGCCACCGACGTGCTCCAGCAGATCGGCGGCCTGGACGTCGCCGTCGCCACCGGCCTGCTGCTCGGCGCCGCCGCCCGGCGGATCCCGGTGCTGGTCGACGGCCCGCTCGGCATCGCGGCCGGCCTGGTCGCCCGGGACCTGGCCAGCCAGACCCGGCACTGGTGCCTGCTGCCGGAGGCGGGCACGCTGTCGCTGGTCAAGCAGGGCGCCGACGTGCTCGGCCTGACCCCGGTGCTGCAGACCGGTCTCGACCTGGGGGAAGGGGCGAACGCGCTGTCGGTGCTGCCGCTGCTGCGTACCGCGATCGGCCTGTCGGCGTCGGCGCCGGTGCACCCGGCGCTGCTGGGCGAGGTCGGCGACGACGGCCTCGACGCCTTCGACGCTGCTGAGACCGGCTCCGAGGCCGAGCCGGAGATCATCGGGGAGCCGGCGGAGTTCGCCGAGCCGGAGCCGCACGGCCCGGGCCCGGCTTCGACCACGGGTGCTTGACGGCGTACGGCTGGCGGTCACCACCCTGACCGTCCTGCCCCTGCGGGCGGGCCGGGTCGACCGGTCCACCGCGGCGGTGGCGATGGCGGTGGCCCCGGCCGTCGGCGCGGTGCTCGGGCTGACGCTGGCCGGGCTGCTCCTGGGCCTGCGGGCGGCCGGGTCACCGGACCTGGTCGCGGCCGGGGTGACGGTCGCGGCGGGCGCGTTGCTGACCCGGGGGCTGCATCTGGACGGGCTGGCGGACACGGTGGACGCGCTGGGGTCGTACCGGTCAGGCGCAGCCGCCCTGGAAATCATGAAAAAGCCGGACATCGGGCCGTTCGGGGTGGCGGCGCTCGCCGTCACCCTGCTGATTCAAGCCGGTACGCTCACCGTCGCCGGGCCGTGGGCCGTGGTGACCGCCTGGGCCGCCGGCCGGCTCGCGATCACCGTCGCCTGTCGCCGCGGAGTGCCGCCCGCCCGCCCGGAAGGCCTGGGCGCGATGGTCGCCTCGACGGTCCCGCTGCCCGCGGTGCTGATCGGCGCGGCGTGCGTCGCGGGCCTCGGTGCTGCCGCGGTTCCGGGCCGTCCGTGGCAGGGGCCCCTCGCCGTCGCCGTCGCCCTGTCCGCGGTGCTTCTGCTGCTGCGTCACACGGTACGGCGGTTCGGCGGCATCACCGGCGACGTCCTGGGCGCGGCCGTCGAGCTGGCCGTCACCCTCACCCTGATCACCCTGACCCTCAGCGCCGTCTGAGCCCCGCTCCCCCACACCAGCCCAGCAAGATCAAACCCCGGCTGGTTCTCAGGGCTGTCTCACCCGCCCCGAGACAGCCCTGACAACCAGCCGCACAAGATCGCAACCCGGCTGGTTCTCAGGGCTGTCTCACCCGCCCCGAGACAGCCCTGAGAACCAGCCGGGGGTTGAGGTCAGCGGACGGAAGGGGTGACGAAAGGGGGCTTGACGAGGCGGGCCTCGGTGCGGCGGCCGCGGATGTCGATCTCGACCAGGTCGCCGTCGAGGAGGGCCGGCTCGGTGTCGATGAGGGCCAGCGCGATACCGATCTTCTTCGTCGGTGAGAACGTGCCGCTGGTGGTCTCCCCGATCAGGCGCTCCCCCGCGTACACCCGCATGTGACCCCGCGGGATGCCGCGGCCCGTCAGCTCCAGGCCGCGCAGCACCCGCCGCGGGCCCTCGGTCTTCTCGGCCTGCAGGGCCGCACGCCCCCAGAACTCCGGCTTGCCCCAGCCGACCGCCCACCCGGACCGGGCCTGCACCGGGCTGATGTCGAGGGTGAGCTCCTGGCCGTGCAGCGGGTAGCCCATCTCGGTGCGCAGCGTGTCCCGGGCGCCGAGCCCGCACGGCCGCGCCCCGGCGGCGATCACCGCGTCCCACAGCGCGGGCGCGGCGTCCCAGTCCGCGACCAGCTCGTAGCCGTGCTCGCCGGTGTACCCGGTCCGGCAGACGACCAGCTCGGCGCCGCCGAAGGAGGCCGTCGCGAAGGACATGTAGTCGTGCGTGAGCGGCAGGCCCAGCTTGCCGAGGATCTCCGCCGACTGCGGGCCCTGCACGGCCAGGACGGCGTGCGAGCGGTGCTCGTCGGTGATCTCCAGCGGGTCCGGGGCGGCCGCCCGGAGCCGGCGGACCACCTCGGCGGTGTTGGCGGCGTTCGGGATGAGGAAGACGTGGTCGTCGCCGTACAGGTAGGCGATCAGGTCGTCGACCACGCCGCCGCTCTCGTCGCAGCACAGCGTGTACTGCGCCTTGCCGGGCGCGATCCGGTCCAGGTCGTTGGTGAGGCAGGAGTTCACGAAGGCGGCCGCCCCGGCGCCCCGGACCCGGGCCTTGCCGAGGTGCGACACGTCGAAGACGCCGGCCGACTCGCGGACCGCCGCGTGCTCCTTCAGGACGCCGCCGCCCGCGTACTCCAGGGGCATGTCCCATCCGCCGAAGGCGGCGAACTTCGCGCCGAGGGCGGCGTGCCGGTCGTGCAGGGGGGACTGAAGAAGCTCGGCAGACATGAGACTCAACTTACCGGTGACCTTGGCCGGGTTTAGAGTCGCGGGGACAACACAGTCTTCCTCATAGCCGGGAGGGCGCCCACAGGCGTGCTTCCTGTCCCGACGTCCCGGAGAGTTCGAGTGCCCCAGCCCACCCTCACCCTGGTCGACACCGATCCGGCCGAGTCCGCGGCCGACGCCATCGTCATCGGCCTGCACAGTCAGCCCGACGAGGACGGCACGCTGCTGCCGGCCGCCGGCGCCGAGAGCATCGCCGCGGCCTTCGACGGCAAGCTGACCGCGACGCTGGCTCTGCTCGGCGCGACCGGCGCGGCCGGTGAGGTGACCAAGCTGGCCACCCTCGGCACGATCGCCGCTCCGCTGCTGGTCGCGGTCGGTCTCGGCACCGAGCCGAACGGTCCGGCCCCGGACCTGGAGACGCTGCGCCGTGGCGCCGGCGCGGCGGTCCGCGCGCTGGCCGGCAGCGAGACGGTGGCGCTGGCCCTGCCGGTGCCGGACGACGCGGACGCCGCGCCGGTGCTGCGCGCGGCGCTGGAGGGCGCGCTGCTCGGCGGGTACCGGTTCGCCGGTTACAAGACGAAGCCGCAGAAGGGCCGCCGTGACCCGGTCGCCGCGCTGCGCCTGCACGTGCCGGACGCGTCGGACGAGACGGCAGCGGCCGAGCTGCGCCGCGCCGAGGTGGTGGCCCGTTCGGTCCGGCTCAGCCGGGACTGGGTGAACACCCCGCCGAACAACCTGCGCCCGGCGGACCTGGCCGACCAGGTGGCGGCGGCCGCGACCGAGGCGGGCCTCGCGGTCGAGGTGCTCGACTTCGAGCAGCTCAAGGCCGGTGGGTACGGCGGCATCGTGGCGGTCGGGCAGGGTTCCGAGGCCCCGCCGCGGCTGGTGAAGCTCACCTACACCCCGGACGGCGTGGACGGCCCGAAGCGGGTGGCGCTGGTCGGCAAGGGCATCACCTTCGACACCGGTGGCGTCAGCATCAAGCCGGCCGCCGGCATGTGGGAGATGAAGTCGGACATGGCCGGGGCCGCTGCGGTCGCGGCGACCATGCTCGCGGTGGCGGCGCTGAAGCCGAAGGTGGCGGTCTCGGGTTACCTGGCGATCGCGGAGAACATGCCGTCCGGGTCGGCGTACCGGCCGGGCGACGTGATCACCATGTTCAACGGCAAGCGGGTCGAGGTGTTCAACACCGACGCCGAGGGCCGGATGGTGCTGGGCGACGCGATGGCGCGGGCCTGCGCGGACGGCACCGACTATCTCTTCGAGACGTCGACGCTGACCGGCGGCCAGGTGATCGCGCTGGGCAAGCGGATCTCCGGTCTGATGGGCTCGGACGAGGCGACGAAGCTGGTGGAGACGGCGGGCGCCGCGGTCGGCGAGCCGGCCTGGCGGATGCCGCTGCCGGACGACGTGCGCAAGGGCATGGAGTCGGAGATCGCCGACATCTGCCAGACCAACGCCAACCTGGACCGGGCCGGGCACATGCTGCAGGGTGGCGTGTTCCTGCGCGAGTTCGTGGCCGAGGGGGTGGAGTGGGCGCACATCGACATCGCCGGTCCCGCTTACCACTCCGGTGAGGCGAACGGTTACTGGACCAAGGGCGGCACCGGTGTCCCGGTCCGGACCCTCCTGAAGCTGATCGACGACCTGGTCTGACGGCCGGCGCGCCGCCCGGTCAGTCCGGGCGGCGCTTCTGCCGCTCGTTGTAGTCGCGCATCCGCTGTGGATATCCGAGCAGCTTGATGTCGTAGATCGGCATCGACAGCTTGTGGGCGAGCCGGCGGGCCACCTCGGGCGACTGGATGCGCCGGCGGGTCCACTCGCCGTCGTGTGCGACAAGCAACAGGGTGGTCTCGGTCACCGTCGTCTGTGGCTCGATGAATCCCTCGACTCCGCGCCGGGAGCGGAAGAATTGCGTAAGATGCTCGAGATCGGCCTGATCAACCGGCCGTCCGAGGGCACCGACGGATCGGGGACGCCGCCGAAACCAAGCCACCGCTCCTCCTCGCGTTCGATCCCGCAAGGGTACGTCGGGCCGACGTGTCGTGGGGCACCTGACTGCATTGACCGGGTCGCGAAGTGACAAGATGTCGGTGACGGGACTGTGACCGTTTCCATTGTGTGACCCACACCGGAGACGATGCGACCACTGGAGTCAACGTGAGCCAGCCCAACGGCGGAACCTTCGACATCGTCATTCTCGGAGCGGGCAGTGGTGGCTATGCGGCCGCCCTGCGCGCGGCCCAGTTCGATCTGTCGGTGGCGCTGATCGACAAGGCCGAACTCGGCGGCACCTGCCTGCACCGCGGCTGCATTCCGACCAAGGCGCTGCTGCACGCCGCGGAGATCGCCGACCAGACGCGGGAGAGCGAGCAGTTCGGTGTGAAGGCCGACCTCGTCGGCATCGACATGGCGGGCGTCAACGCCTACAAGGACGGTGTCGTCGGCCGCCTTTACAAGGGGCTGACCGGACTGCTCGGCCACAACAAGAACATCACGATCGTCCAGGGCGCGGGCAAGCTCGTCAGCAAGGACACCGTCGAGGTGGACGGCCAGCGGTACACCGGCCGCAACGTCATCCTCGCCACCGGCTCCTACTCGCGTTCGCTGCCCGGCCTGGAGGTCGACGGCACGCGGGTGCTGACCAGTGAGCACGCGCTCAAGATGGACCGGGTGCCGCAGTCGGCGATCGTCCTGGGCGGCGGCGTGATCGGCGTCGAGTTCGCCAGCGTGTGGAAGTCGTTCGGCGCCGACGTGACCATCATCGAGGCCCTGCCCCGCCTGGTCGCCGCGGAGGACGAGGAGATCTCGAAGCAGGTCGAGCGCGCCTTCCGCAAGCGGAAGATCAACTTCAAGGTCGGCAAGCCGTTCGAGAAGGTCGAGAAGACCGACAACGGCGTCAGGGTGACCATCGCCGGCGGCGAGACCCTCGAGGCCGAGGTGCTGCTGGTCGCGGTCGGCCGGGGCCCGACGACCGCGAACCTGGGGTACGAGGAGCAGGGCATCACCCTGGACCGCGGCTTCGTGATCACCAACGAGCGCCTGCACACCGGTGTCGGCAACATCTACGCCGTCGGTGACATCGTGCCCGGCCTGCAGCTCGCGCACCGCGGCTTCCAGCAGGGCATCTTCGTGGCCGAGGAGATCGCCGGCAAGAACCCGGCGGTCATCGACGAGGCGGGCATCCCGCGGGTCACCTACTCCGACCCGGAGGTCGCGTCGGTCGGCATCACCGAGGCCAAGGCCAAGGAGCAGTACGGCGCGGACAAGGTCTCGACGTACAACTACAACCTCGGCGGCAACGGCAAGAGCCAGATCCTCAAGACCGCGGGCTTCATCAAGCTGGTCCGGGTGAACGACGGGCCGGTCGTCGGCGTCCACATGGTCGGCGCCCGGGTCGGCGAGCTCGTCGGCGAGGCCCAGCTCATCACCAACTGGGAGGCCTTCCCCGAGGAGGTCGCCCAGCTCGTACACGCCCACCCGACGCAGAACGAGGCGCTGGGCGAGGCCTTCCTCGCGCTCGCGGGCAAGCCGCTGCACGCGCACAGCTGATTCGATCGCGTTCTGACGTTAAGGAGTTTGGGAGAACATGCCGGTATCGGTAACCATGCCGCGGCTGGGTGAGAGCGTCACCGAGGGAACCGTGACGCGCTGGCTCAAGCAGGAAGGCGAGCGCGTCGAGGCGGACGAGCCGCTGCTCGAGGTCTCCACCGACAAGGTCGACACGGAGATCCCGTCGCCCGCCGCGGGCATCCTCTCGCGGATCGTGGTCGGCGAGGACGAGACGGCGGAGGTCGGCAGCGAGCTGGCGGTCATCGCCGGGGACGGTGAGGACGCCGGTTCGGCCGCGCCCGCGCCGGCCCAGCAGGAGGAGGCCCAGGCCGAGCCGGAGCCGCCGGCTCCGGCCGAGCCGTCGACCGAGAAGCCGGTCGAGGCCGAGGCCCCGGCGCCGCAGAACGGCGGCGGCGCGGCCGAGGGCACCGAGGTGAAGCTGCCCGCCCTGGGCGAGAGCGTCACCGAGGGCACCATCACCCGCTGGCTCAAGCAGGTCGGCGAGACCGTCGAGGCGGACGAGCCGCTGGTCGAGGTCTCCACCGACAAGGTCGACACGGAGCTGCCGTCGCCGGTCGCCGGCACCCTGCTGGAGATCAAGGTCGGCGAGGACGAGACCGCTGAGGTCGGCGCCGTCCTGGCGATCGTCGGCACCCCGGGCAGCGCCCCGGCCGCCGCCCCGGAGCCGGAGAAGCCGGCCCCCGCCCCGGCGCCTCAGCAGGCCCCGGCGCCGAAGGTGGAGACCGCCCCGGCTCCGCAGGTGAGCGGCGAGTCGTACGCGACGCCGTCGCCCGCCGCGGAGACGAAGGACGCCGCCCCGCAGGCCGCCCCGGCTGCTCCGGCTGCTCCGGCTGCTCCGGCCTCCTCGAACGGGGCCGGCGACGCCGGTTACGTCACGCCGCTGGTCCGCAAGCTGGCCGCCGAGAAGGGCGTGGACCTGTCCACCCTGTCCGGCACCGGCGTGGGCGGCCGCATCCGCAAGCAGGACGTCCTCGACGCCGCTGAGAAGGCCGCCGCCGCCAAGGCGCAGCCCGCTCCGGCCCCGGCAGCCCCGGCCGAGAAGGCTGCCCCGGTCGCGGAGAAGGCCAAGCCGGAGCCGAGCCCGCTCCGTGGCCGGACCGAGAAGCTGCCCCGGATCCGTCAGACGATCGCCCGCCGCATGGTGGAGTCGCTGCAGATCTCGGCTCAGCTGACCACCGTCGTCGAGGTCGACGTCACCAAGATCGCCAACCTGCGGAACAAGGCGAAGGCCGCGTTCCAGGCCAAGCACGGCGTGAAGCTCACCTTCCTGCCGTTCTTCGCCCTGGCCACGGTCGAGGCGCTGCAGCAGCACCCGGTGGTGAACTCGTCGCTGGACATGGAGGCGGGCACCGTCACGTACCACGGCGCCGAGCACCTGGGCATCGCGGTGGACGCGCCGAAGGGCCTGGTCGTCCCGGTCATCAAGGACGCCGGTGATCTCAACCTGGCCGGTCTGTCCAAGCGGATCGCGGACCTGGCGGACCGCACCCGCAACAACAAGATCGGTCCGGACGAGATCGGTGGCGGCACCTTCACGCTGACCAACACCGGCAGCCGGGGCGCGCTGTTCGACACGCCGATCATCAACCAGCCGCAGGTCGGCATCCTCGGTCTCGGCGCGGTCGTCAAGCGCCCGGTGATCGTGAACGACCCGGAGCTGGGCGAGATCATCGCGCCGCGGTCGATGGTGTACCTGGCCCTCTCGTACGACCACCGGATCGTGGACGGCGCCGACGCCGCCCGCTTCCTGGCGACGCTCAAGGAGCGTCTGGAGGCCGGGCACTTCGAGGCCGACCTCGGTCTGTAAGGACGACAGAGACCCGGGGGGTGCGCCGTTCACGGCGTACCCCCCGGGTCTGTTTTGCGATGAGAGATCTTCGGGAAAGAATCAGAGCATGCGGATCGTCATGGCCGGTGCGTCCGGTTTCCTCGGCACCGAGCTCGCCGAGCGGCTGCGGCAGAGCGGGCACGACATCGTCCGGCTGGTCCGGCGTCCCACCGAGCGGCCCGGCGAGGCCACCTGGGACCCCGCGCAGGGCCGGCTGGACGTGGCGGTGCTGGACGGCGCCGACGCGGTGATCAACCTGGCCGGGGCGAACCTCGGCGACCGGCGCTGGACGGCGGCGTACAAGCGGGTGCTGCGGTCCAGCCGGATCGACACCACCGACACCATCGCCCAGGCGATCGGCCGCCTGCCCACCGGGCAGCGGCCCCGCACCCTGCTCCAGGCCTCCGGCGTCGGGTGGTACGGCGACACCGGCGACCAGCCGGTCACCGAGGAGGCGCCGGCCGGCAACACCTTCCTGGCCGACCTGTGCCGGGTGTGGGAGGCCGCGGCCCGCCCGGCAGAGGACGCCGGCACCCGGGTGGTGCTGTTGCGGACCGCGCCGACGATCCATGCCGCCAACGCGCCGCTGAAGCTGCTGCTGCTGCCGTTCAAGCTGGGCGCGGGCTCGCGGATCGGCGGTGGGAAACAGTGGATGCCGTGGGTCGCCCAGGAGGACTGGATGGCCGCCGCGGAGTTCCTGCTGGACCGTGAGGACCTGGCCGGCCCGGTGAACGTGGTGTCGCCCCGCCCGGTGACGAACGCGGAGTTCACCCGGGAGCTGGCCCGGCTGCTGCGCAGGCCGGCTCTGCTGACCGTGCCGGGGCCGGTGCTCGACCTGGTGATCGGCGAGCTGGCCGGGGAGGCGCAGCGCAGTCAGCGGGTGCTGCCGGGGGTGTTGTCGAGTGCCGGGTTCGCGTGGGCGTACCCCGGAATGGATGCCGCCCTGGCGGCCGCCCTGCGACCGGAACCGGCGATGCGGCCCTGAGGGGTCCTGGATCATCAGCCTTTCTTGCTAACCTGCGGCTGATGTCCCTCGCCGCCTCCGCCCCCGCCGCGTCCGCCGATCCCCCCGCCGAGCCGCCCGCGCCGTCCCGTGCCCGTCCTTGGCGCGCCCACCTGATCGTCGGACTGCTGGCCCTGGGCCTCGCCGTCTACGTGACGAACGGTCTGTGGCGTGACCCGTTCGGGCACGGCCTCTCCGACAACCTGGGTGACCAGGCGTTCTTCGAGTGGCTGCTGGGTTACGGCGTCTACACGCTGGGGCACGGGTCGGACCCGTTCTTCACCGATCTGCTGAACGTGCCGTGGGGGGTGAACCTGGCGGCGAACACCTCGATCTCGGTCTACACGATCCTGTTCGCGCCCCTCACCCACCTGGCCGGTCCCCAGATCAGCTATGTGACGATCCTCACGCTGAACCTGGCCGGGTCCGCCTTCGCGTGGTACCTGTTCCTGCACCGCTGGCTGACCCCCAGCGCCGTCGCGGCGGCCCTGGGCGGCATGTTCTGCGGTTTCGCGCCCGGTGTCATCTCGCACGCCAACGGCCACCTGAACTGGACGGCGGGCTGGGTCGCCCCGCTCGTGCTGTGGCAGGTGCTGCGGCTGCGGCAGCCGGGCCACTGGCTGCGCAACGGTTTCGTCCTCGGGCTGATGCTGGCGGCGTTCTTCACGATCGCCGCGGAGGGGCTGTTCTACACGGCGCTGGCGAGCGCGCTGTTCGTGGTGGTGTGGTCGCTGGCCGGCCCGGTGCGGGGCGAGGCCAGGGCGGCCGCCGGCACGGTGCTGAAGGCGTGCGCGGTGACCGGGGTGGTCGCCGGTGGCCTGCTGGCCTACCCGCTGTACATGCATTTCGCCGGCCCGCAGACGTTCAGTGGCACCGGCTACAACCAGCGGTATTTCGCCGAGGACGCGGCGGCGTACCTGTCGTTCGCCAGCCGGTCGCTGGCGGCCGTCTTCGGTCTCGGCTCGGAGCTCGGCCCCAACCGCACCGAGGAGACGAGCTACTTCGGCGTGCCCCTGGTCATCCTGACGGTGGTCTCGGCCGTGCTGGTGTGGCGCCGGGCGGCGCCCGGGCGCAAGGCGACGCTGCGCGCCATCCTGGTGACCGGCGGGGTTTTCATGGTGCTGTCCTGGGGCCCCCGGTTCAACTGGATGGGCGAGGAGTGGCCGGGGTTCCCGCTGCCGTTCGCGCTGCTGGCCAAGCTGCCGCTGTTCGACGCGGCGCTGCCGCTGCGGCTGGCGCTGGTCACCGCCTGTGTCGTCGGCATCGTGCTGGCCCTGGTCACCCAGGAGATCATGGACGGCCGGTTCACCTCGCCGAACGTGCACTCCGGGATCAGCGCGGCGATCGTGGTCGCGCTGCTGCCGGTCTTCCCGCTGCCGGTGCGGCACCAGGAGCGGGCGCCCGAGCCGGACTTCATCGCCGACGGCACCTGGCAGCGGTACGTGTCCGAGAACGGCATCCTCACCGCCCTGCCGTTCGCGCTCAACGTGCACGCCGACGGGCAGCGCTGGCAGGCGTACACGATGGCCCGTGGCGGCCCGCAGTTCCGGATGCCCGGCGGCTACTTCCTCGGCCCGATGACGACCGGCCCGGAGGGTCGTGAGCAGGCCGGCCGGATCGGCGCGCCGACGCTGGCCACCGACTGGCTGTTCACCCGCGCCGCCATCTACGGGTACGTGACCGAGCTGAGCAACGCCGACCGCGCCCAGGCTCGCGCCGATTTCGCATACTGGGGCGTGGAGGCGGTCTTCCTGCCCGAGAAGATCACCGGCTCCGATCACATGGTGCTGTTCCGTCAAGCCGTCGAGATCACCGCGACCGATCTGCTCGGGCCGCCGGAGGAGGTGGACGATGTGCTGTTGTGGCGTATCCGTCCCGGCATGGACCCGATCGACCGATGAGTTCGGGGCTGGATAACCTCCGCGACGTGACGATCGCCGCGCCTGCCCCGATCACCTCGCCAGCCGAAGCCGCATCGCCGGACGAACCGGGCAGACCGCCCTCCCGCTGGCGTGCCCACCTGACCATGGCCGTGGTGGCGCTGGCCGCCGCGGTGTACGTGTGCCAGGGGCTCTGGTCGGCGCCGTACCGGAACGTGGTCGCCGACAACGTCAGCGACCAGGGCCAGTTCGAGTGGATGCTGGCGTACGGCGTCTACCTGCTCCAGCACGGCACCGACCCGTTCTTCACCGACCTGCTGAACGCGCCGCGCGGCGTCAACCTGGCGATGAACACGTCCAGCACGTTCTACGCCGTGCTGTTCGCGCCGCTGACCCACCTCGCCGGCCCGTCCATCTCGTTCGCCACCATCCTGACGCTGAACCTGGCCGGCTCCGCCTTCGTGTGGTACCTCTTCCTGCGCCGCTGGCTGGTCCGCAGCGGGCTCGCCGCGGCCGTCGGCGGCATGCTCTTCGGGTTCTGCCCGGGCCTGATCTCGCACGCCAACGGTCACCTCAACTGGACCTCCGGCTGGATGGTCGGCATCGTCGCCTGGTGGGTGCTGAAACTGCCGGAACGCGACCACTGGCTGCGCAACGGCCTCGTCCTCGGCCTGCTCTGCGCGATGGGTTTCTCGATCGCCGCCGAGGCCCTGTTCTTCTGTGCGCTGGCCAGCGGCCTGTTCCTCGGCGTCTGGCTGCTGTCCGGGCCCGGCCGGCAGATGGCGCGGACCGCCCTGCCGCCGGTGCTCAAGGCGCTGGGCGTGTGCGCGGTGCTCGCCGGGGCGCTGCTGGCGTACCCGCTGTACATGCACTTCAACGGGCCGCTCAAGTTCTCCGGCACCGGCTTCCTGATGGACTTCTACTCCGAGGATCTGGTCGCCTACGCCGCCTTCCCGCTGCAGTCGCTGGCCGGGCTGTTCGGCTGGGGCGCCGACCTGGCGCCGAACGCGACCGAGGCGACCTCCTTCCTGGGCGCCCCGCTGCTGCTGCTGGTCGGGGCCGCGCTGGTGCTGCTGTGGCGGCGCGCCTCGCCGGAACGCCGGGTCACGCTGCGCGCCCTGAGCGTCGTCGGGCTGCTGTTCTTCGTGCTGTCGCTCGGCCCCCGGCTGCGGTTCATGGGCGCCGAGCAGGAGCACATCCCGCTGCCGTACGCGCTGCTCACCGAGATTCCGCTGTTCGACTCGGCGCTGCCGGTCCGGTACACCCTCGTGGTCGTGGTGATCATCGCGCTGGTGCTGGCGCTGTTCGTCGACGAGTTCCTGAACCGCCCGAAGCTCACCCGGGTGGCCCTGGGCGCCGCCGTGGTGGCCGCGCTCGCCCCGATCGCCCCGCTGCCGCTGCGCACCCTGGAACGCGCGCCGGAGCCGGAGTTCATCTCCAGTGGCCGGTGGCGCGACTACGTCTCCGACGGCGGCGTGATGACCACGCTGCCGCTGGCCGTGGACGTGGCGGTGGACGCGATGCGCTGGCAGGCGACCACGATGGCCGACGGCGGCGCTGCGCAGTTCCGCATCCCCGCCGGGTACTTCCTCGGTCCGCAGGACTACGAGGAGACCGGCCGGCATCTGGTCGGGCGGCTCGGCCCGCCGGACCGGCCGACCGGGCGGCTGTTCTACCGGGCCGGGCGGTACGGCCAGGTCAGCCGGGTCACCGATGTGGAGCGTGCCCGGGCCCGGGTCGACTTCGAGTACTGGAAGCTCGAGGCGATCTACCTGCCCGACGAGATGACCGGCCCGCGCGGCCCGCTCAACCGGGCGGCCCTGGTCCTGCTCTGCACCGACCTGCTCGGCGAGCCCGAGCACGTGCAGGACGTGCTGGTGTGGCGAATCCGTCCGGGTGTGGATCCGGTCGATCAACCGGCCCGGGGCTAGGCTTGCGGCTGTGACCTCTTCCGTTCTCACCGTCCTGCGCCCCGGCCTGGTCGACTACCTGGCGGCCTGGGAGGAGCAGAAGCGTCTGCACGAGGCGGTGGTCGCCGGCACCCAGCCGGACACCGTGCTGCTGCTGGAGCACCCCAGCGTCTTCACCGCCGGCAAGCGCACCGAGCCCGCCGACCGCCCGTTCGACGGCACTCCGGTCGTCGACGTCGACCGCGGCGGCAAGATCACCTGGCACGGCCCGGGCCAGCTCGTCGGCTACCCGATCCTGCGCCTGCCCGACCCGGTCGACGTGGTGGCCTACGTGCGCCGCACCGAGCAGATGCTGATCGACGTGTGCGCCGAGTTCGGCGTCACCGTCGAGCGCGTCGAGGGCCGGAGCGGCGCCTGGATCAAGGCGACCGAGGGCGGCCTGGACCGCAAGATCGCGCAGATCGGCATCCGCGTCTCCCGCGGCGTCACGCTGCACGGGTTCGCCCTCAACTGCGACTGCGACCTGTCCAACTTCAACCGGTTCATCCCGTGCGGCATTCGCGACGCCGCCGTGACGTCGCTCAGCGCCGAGGTCGGCCGCCCGGTCCCGGTCAGCGAGGTCATGCCGGTGATCGAGCGCCACCTGGCGACGCTGCTCTGATGGCCCTCCACCGCGATCCGCGCGACAAACGCGTCTTCGTCCCCAAGCAGGGCGGCGGGGTGGTGCTCAATTTCGGCCACCCCATCGCCTGGGCCATTCTCGTCTGCACGACGATCATCCCCTTCGTGATCGTCGCGGTGGTCACGGTGGCCGTCTTCCTCTAGGTTCTTTCTTTTCTTGTACGGGCCAACGACGGTCCCGTGCCAGTCCTCCGCGAGGCAGGCGGGACTCACGGCCGACGGCGCGGCCGACGGGCTGCGATCCCGGCTACCGGTTCACCCCGAACCCCGGCTGGTTGTCAGGGCTGTCTCAGCGGCGCTGAGACAGCCCTGACAACCAGCCGGGGGGGTAACCGGGACGCGCATGCATGACCCGCACCCGGGGACGGTCCGGAGGGACTCCTGCCGCAGCCACGGGGAGTCACGGGACGTTGCGTGGCCCGTACCGTCGCCGGGTTGAAGCTCTTGATCAGTTCAGGCGCCAGGCGGTCACCGTGTCGCCGCCCGCCGGGCAGGCCAGGTGCGTACGCGTGCTCGTGCACCTCAGCCAGCCGCCAGGCGCCACCTGCCAGCCCCGGATGCGGCCGGTCACGGTGTCGATCACGTAGTGCTCCTCGCCGCTCTTGCGCAGGAACAGATCACCGCTCAGCCAGCCGGACATCTCCCGTCCCGTCACCGCGCCGGTCTCCGGGTCCAGGCGCGCCACCTGGCCGGACCGCGACGCCGCCAGGCCGTTGTGCCAGGAGACCCACACCGGACCGGTCCAGGCGACGGCTCCGTTCTGCTGATCCAGAGCGGTCAGACCCGCCGAACCGGTCACGCAGAGCCGGGTGCCGCACCGGTTCACGGCGGTCGGGTGGTTCATCCGCGTCGTCCACAACCGGTCCAGCGAGGGCAGCCGCAGCGCCGTCACGTTGCCGCGGCCGAGGACGAATGCCATGTCACCGGCGACCGACAGCCTTGGGCGGTCGTCGAAGCCGTCGCCGATCGGGATCCCGCGGGCCTCGGCGACCCTCGCCCCGGTGCGCCGATCATGGAGGACCGCGGTGCCGTCCCCGTGGAGCACCTGCAGGTGGCGTGCCGTGGTGACCGCCGCGATCGGTGGGGTCCGCGCCGTCTGCCACCACACCGGCCGGGCGGTCCGCGGGTCGAGGACGCCGAGGCGCACGTCGTCCTTCAACAGCACGATCAGGTCACCGGCCAGGATCGCGCCGGGATACGCGTGGTCGTTCCAGACCTCCGCGCCGGTGGCCGCGTCCAGCAGGGACATCCACACGCCGCCGAGGGACAGCGCCAGGTTCGGCCCGAGTTCGTGCAGCTCGGGGTTGAAGCCCTGCCCGTCGATCTGCCGGCTCCACCGCTCCCGGCCGCCGGACAGGGTTCGCGCCACCACGGTCAGCACCGAGTCCTGCGGCCGCGTGTGGACGCTGTAGAGGGCGTCCCCCGTCAGCAGCCACGCCACCGTCCGCGCCCCGGTCCGCGCCGCGACCGGCATCGGCGCGGGCTCGGCGCCGGGCGGCTGGGAGGCGCCCAGCAGGAACGTCAGCAGCCCGGCCAGGGCCAGCGCCAGAACGCGCGGCCGGAGCGGGGACGGCGGCGCCGTGCGGGACGGTGGGGGCCGGTCGAGGTCGATAACCACGCCGACATGATCCCGCCGTATGTCAATCCTCGACGGTGTGATCGGGTCGCGATCGCCGCCCCTCGCCGGGGTGTCGCCACCCTTCGCCGCTCTCGGACGGCGGCTTCCGGTCGGCGGATCGGCGCGGGCCGTGAACGCTAACAGTCGCCGATGCGCCTTTCTCCCGAATTCTGAGTGACGGCCTTCACACCAATGGTCACGTGAGCCTCGTCGCCCCTGCGGCGCGACCGGCCGTGGCGGGCGTATCTTCGGGTTGTGACTATTGCTCCCGAGGGCCGCCGCATGCTGCGCATCGAGGCGCGCAACGCCGAAACTCCCATCGAGCGGAAGCCGCCGTGGATCAAAGTCAAGGCGAAGATGGGCCCTGAATACACCGAGATGCGCGGTCTCGTGCAGAAAGAGGGCCTGCACACGGTCTGCCAGGAGGCCGGGTGTCCCAACATCTACGAGTGCTGGGAAGACCGCGAGGCCACCTTCCTCATCGGCGGCGACCAGTGCACCCGCCGCTGTGACTTCTGCCAGATCGACACCGGCAAGCCGGCCGAGTTCGACGCCGACGAGCCCCGCCGCGTCGGCGAGTCCGTCGCCACCATGGGCCTGCGCTACGCCACCGTCACCGGCGTCGCCCGCGACGACCTGCCCGACGGCGGCGCCTGGCTCTACGCGGAGACCGTCCGCCAGATCCACAAGCTCCAGCCCGGCTGCGGCGTCGAGCTGCTGATCCCCGACTTCAACGCCGACCCCGAGCAGCTCGCCGAGGTGTTCGGCGCCGCCCCCGAGGTCCTGGCGCACAACGTCGAGACGGTTCCGCGCATCTTCAAGCGCATCCGCCCCGGCTTCCGCTACGAGCGGTCCCTCGACGTGATCACCCAGGCCCGCGCGGCCGGCCTGGTCACCAAGAGCAACCTGATCCTCGGCATGGGCGAGGAGCGCTCCGAGGTGTCCGCCGCCCTGCGCGACCTGCACGCCGCCGGCTGCGAGCTGATCACCATCACGCAGTACCTGCGCCCCACCCCGCGGCACCACCCCGTCGAGCGCTGGGTCAAGCCCGAGGAGTTCGTCGAGCTCCGCGAGGAGGCCGAGCAGATCGGTTTCGCCGGTGTGATGAGCGGCCCGCTGGTCCGGTCCTCCTACCGTGCCGGCCGCCTCTACCGTCAGGCCCTCGACGCCCGCGGCTGACCCCCGCCCACGACAGAGCCCCGTGCCGTCCGGCACGGGGCTCTTCGCGTTCCGCCTACTTCTTCTTCTTGGCCTTCTTCGACTTCTTGCCCTTCTTGCCGTCCTTGTCGTCATCCCTCTCGGAAGCCCACTTGGCTTCGGCCACCTCCGGAAGGAACACCGGCGCAAGAAGCTTCATGAAGACCATGGCGAGCGGAGCCAGCCACGCCCACCACGGCAGCAGAGAGTTCGGCCCGACCAACATGCCGGCCACGCCATAACTCACCTCGACTGCGGTATCCATACATGCCTCCGGACGTAGCGAATGACCCCAGCAGGGCAGGTCGCCCTTGGCGAATCAGAGTCGGCCCCCACCATCGGATCCGCGTCCTACCGCCTTAGCCTTTCCCACTCGCTCGCCGGTTCCCGTGGTCACCACATCGGCGCCGGTGCTGCCACTACGTGGTGAACCGCGGCGCGCCGGGATGGCGGGTGGAGTGACCATTGCCGCGCCCCCGGAAATCGTCGTCCCGCTTCTGGGGCCGGCATGCCGCTGGAACGCCTTCGAGGCCGCGCCGGCGGCCGGGTGGTCACTCCACCACCCGAGCCGGCGCTGGATCCGGCCTCAGCTGAACAGGCCGAGGCGGTGCGCCACCGCGGCGGCCTCGACGCGGGTCGTGACCTCCAGCTCGGCGATGATGCGGGAGACATGGACGCTCGCGGTCTTCGGGGAGATGAAGAGGCGCTGGGCGCAGGTCGGGAAGGCCGGCGGAGGGGTCGGCGAGCGCCGAGCGCAGCACAGCCAGGTCGGGCTCCCGGCCGAGCTGTGCGCGCTCACCGTCATGAGGTCGAGCATGCCGCGCGGGTACGACAGATCTTCCGGCCCGATCGTCGCGGTCAGTCCGCCCGCCCGGGCCGGCGCGGCCATGGCCATCGGCCGGTACGGCGTACCCGTTCGGTCGTGTTCTCCCAGGCCCGCCGCCGGTCGCCGGCCTCCCGGAGCAGGTCGTCGAGGCGGTGCCGGACCAGGTCGAACGGGGTGCCGGGGTCGCTGAACGGGATCATCTGACGCTCCTGTCGGTGGTGTGTCACCGACTTTTCGCGCTCAGGCGCCCCGTTCGCATGGGGATGTCGCCTGATCTCCCGCCCCGTCCCCTCCTTACCGGCACGTCCTCAGGTGCCCGGGACGCCGTAAGGTACCTGAGTCCCACTACACTTTGCGGCTATGGCAAAACCCCAGGAGAAGGTGCCGTCCGGCACGCGGCTGAAGCAGATCGGCCAGGTGTTCGCTTTCACGGCGAAGCAGGACAAGTGGTTCGTCCCGCTGGTCATCGCGGCCGTCGTGATCCCGCTCGCGATCACCGTGACCATCGTGCTCCTGACCGGCTCCTGGCCGTGGATTCCGGTCGGCATCCTGTTCACGCTGCTGGCCGTGCTGATCGTGCTGAACCTGCGGTCGAACACGGCGATGATGAACGTGGCGGAGGGCCAGCCCGGCGCCGCGGCCTCACTGATGGAGAACATGCGCGGCGACTGGCGGGTGCGCCCGGCCGCGAGTTCCACCACGCAGTTCGACATGGTGCACGTGGTGATCGGCAAGCCCGGCGTGATCCTGCTCGGCGAGGGCGACCCGCAGCGGGTGCGCGGCCTGCTCGGCCAGGAGAAGAAGCGTCTGGTGAAGGTGATCGGCAACGCGCCGCTCTACGACTACGTGATCGGCACCGAGGAGGGTCAGCTGTCGATCCGCAAGCTGCGGACGACCATGCTGAAGCTGCCCCGCAACCTCACCGGCAAGGACGTGAACGCTCTGGACAAGCGGCTCGGCGCCCTGATGTCGCGGCCGCAGATGCCCAAGGGCGCGATCCCGAAGAACATGCGGCCGAGCAAGGGCGCCTTCCGGCAGCAGCGGCCTCGCTGACAACCCTTTCCGGCTGTACGACGTAACGCCCGTCCCGCGACCAGCGGGGCGGGCGTCGTCGTCTCTGCGAGGGACGGTCTGCCGTTGTCGTGCCAGGGCGTGCATGTGTGGGCGTACCGGATAAGTCGGTGTGAGCGGAACCCGCGCAAGAGGGTGAGTGGGCCGCATTCATCGACAAGTGCCTCCATGATCGGTCCGGGGCGCTAGCCTCGGGTCTACGCCGCCGCCGGCGATCCACGCCGGACGGTGACGCAGACTCGCACCCGTGGGCACGAAGGAGTTCCGCTCGTGGTCAGCACCCTGGCGGTCCCCGGCACCTATCCGACCCTGGCCGACGCCCTCGAGCAGGCGCCCGACGGGGCGGTCATCACCCTGGCTCCCGGCACCTACCGGGAGCGCATCGATCCGGCCGGGCGTGATCTGACGGTGCGGGCGTCCGGCGAGCCGCGATCGTCCGTGGTGGACGCGTCCGGCCTGGGCGGGCCGGCGCTCACGGTCACCGCGGGCCGGGTCGAGGTGGAGGGGCTGACGCTGCTCTCGGACGTGCATCCGGCGGTGCGGGTGGCCGGTGACCGGACCGAGCTGCGGCTGCGGGACTGCGAGTTGCGGGCGGAGCAGAACGCCGGGCTGAAGGCCGAGCGGGGCGCGCTGGTCGAGGCGACCCGGGTGGTGGTGCCGGGCGGCGAGTCCGGGTTCGAGTTCTCCTACGCCGACGGCGCCGTCGAGGAGTGCGAGGTCCGCGACGTGAAGGCGGACGGCGTGATCGTGGTCGGCTCGAAGGTGACCGTCGCCCGCTCGACGGTGCGCGATTGCGGCAAGCGCGGGGTGTACGTCTATCAGTCCGGCCCGTTGATCGAGGGTTGTGAGATCAGCGGCATCGGTGACGTGGGCATCATGGTGGTGCACGCGAAATCGGTCCGGGTGGTGGCCACCACGGTCCGGGGCACGGAGAGGTCGGGCATCGAGATCGGCGCGGAGTGCGCCGCCGAGATCGTGCGGTGCGTGGTGACCGACGCCCGCGAGCGGCCGGTGACGGTGGATCCGACCGCGAAGGCGACGGTGGATCTGATCGAGAGCGGCGACATCCCGCGGGCGGGCGTGGCGACCGCCGGCACGGCACAGGACCTCGCCGAGATGGACCGGCTGATCACCGAACTCAACTCGATGATCGGGCTGGCCGGGGTGAAGGACGAGGTGCGGGCGCTGCTCGACGAGATCCAGGTGAACGAGTGGCGGCGGTCGGCGGGCCTGTCGGTGGGCGCGGTCAGCCACCATCTGATCTTCACGGGCGCGCCGGGGACCGGGAAGACGACGGTCGCCCGGATCTACGGGCAGTTGCTCAAGGCGCTGGGGGTGCTGCCGGACGGCAGGTTCCGTGAGGTGTCCCGGCGGGATCTGGTCGGGCAGTACATCGGCCACACCGCGGAGAAGACCACCTCGGTCTTCGAGGACGCGATGGGCGGGGTGCTGTTCATCGACGAGGCGTACACGCTGGCCCGGGCCGGTGGGGCGACCGCCGACTTCGGCCAGGAGGCGATCGACACGCTGGTGAAGCTGATGGAGGACCACCGGGACCGGGTCGCGGTGATCGTCGCCGGGTACACCCGGGAGATGTCCGACTTCCTGGACGCGAACTCCGGTCTGGCCTCCCGGTTCGCCAAGACCATGGAATTCGAGAACTACGGGCCGGAGGAACTCGTGATGATCGCCGGCCGGATCGCCCGCACCGACGACTACCTGTTCGGGCCGGGGCTGCCCGAGGCGCTGCTCGACCACTTCGGACGGCTCGAACGGGACCGTAACTTCGGCAACGCCCGGGAGGCCCGCAAGCTGCTCGAGGGCATGCGCAAGGCCCAGTCCGGGCGGCTGCGGGCGATGGGCCGGATGCCCAGCCGGGACGACCTGCGGACGTTGACGGTCGACGATCTGCGGGTGGCGGTCCGCTGACCTACGTTTGTCTCATGTGACCTGTTCTCCCCGGGGAGGCGATCGGTGCACCGTGGTGAAGGAACGACGTACGGCGCTGCCGCGGTCCGTGGCGGCGCTGTTTCCCCGCCGCCGCCTCCCGCGGCGCCGCCACCACCGCCCCGGTCCCGGCCCGCCGTCGCGTACCGGCCACCGGAGGCCACCGTCCGCGCGGTGCCGAAGAAGGGACATCTCGGCCCGTTCCACGTGACCCAGATCCTGGTCGCCGAGGCCTCGATCCTGGCGGTCGCCGCGTCGTTCACCCAGACCCCGCTCGCCGTCCTGGCCGCCGGCGCCGCGGCCGCCGTGCTCCTGCTGGTGTTCTTCTCCCGGCGGCAGCACCGCTGGTGGCTGGAGCACCGGCAGGTCGCCCGGGACCATCGACGGCGGCGTACGGCCCGCCTCGACCAGCGGAACGGGCCGGTCCTGGCGGCGCTGCGGACGATCGCCCCCGGACTGACCGTCCGCGACGTCGCCACCTCGGACGACGCCGACGGCGCGGTGGGTGTGGCCCGGGACGAGGCCGGCTGGTTCAGCGCCGTCGGGCTCGATCCGGCCGCCGGCCCGATCCCCCTCGACACCCTCGTCGGGGCGCTCGCCGGCACCGGCCAGCCCGGCCTGGTGCTGGAACTCGTCACGCACACCGTGCCGGCGCCCAGCCCGGACGTGCCGGCCGCGTCGCCGGCCGGCGCCTCGTACCGGCAACTCGTCGAAGCGGCCGGGCCGGTGCCCGCCTTCCGGGAGTCGTCGATCAGCGTCCGTGTCGACGCCCGCGCCCTGGCCGAGGCGCTGCTCGACCACACCGCCGACCCGGAGGCGGCCGCCACCCTGGTCGCCGGGCTGGCCCGCAAGGTGGTGACCAGCCTGCGGCGGCTCGGGGTGACCGGGCGGGCCCTCGACGCGGACCGGCTGCTGGCGCTGCTCGCCCGGTCCTGCGACGTCGAGCCGTGGGCGCTCGCCGACGGGCCGGGCGTGGACGAGGCATGGGGGCATTGGCGGTCGGCCCGGCTGGTCCACCGGACGTACTGGCTGAAGACCTGGCCCGCGTCGGCCACCGAGATCGGGTCACTGTTCGCGTGGGCGTCGACCGCCCCGGCCGCGCAGACCAGCGTCGCCCTGGTGCTCGACGCGGGCGCCGGCGACGAGGTGGCGGTGCGGGCCTTCATCCGGCTGGCGACCCGCCCCGACGCCGACCCGGCGGCCCTGGACCGGGTGCTGCAGGAGGGGGTGCGCCGGGCGGGCGGCGAGTTGCTGGCGCTCGACGGCGAGCAGGGGCCTGCGGCGTACGCGACCGCACCGACCGGAGGAGGCGCCGGATGAGCTACCCGTGGCCCCAGGAGGAGGGCCCCTACCAGCGACAGCAACCGCCGCCCGCACCAGCGCCCGCGAGCCGCGAGCCGGGCCAGGTGACATCCGGGCGGGCCTCCGTGCCGGTGCGCGTCCCCGCCGCCCAGCCGTCGGCGGCCCGGGGCCGGGTCGCGCCACAGGTGACGAACGCGCCGCTGGCCCGCCCGGGCACGTTCGTCCCGGAACGACCCCCGGACGGCCCGCCCACACCCCCGGAGGACGGGCCCCGGGACCGGACCGGCCCGTCCGGACGGGCCGGCCGGCTGCGGATCGGCTGGCATGCGATCCCCCGGGCCGGGCTGCGCCGGATGACCACCAACCAGCCCGGCCCGGCCGGCCTGGTGCTCGGGCGTGACCAGCGGCAGGCCCCGGTGCCGGTGCGGCTGTTCGGGCCGAACCCGGTCCGGGCCGCCCTGGTCGGCGGCGTGTGGGCGGCCCAGTTGCTGATCTTCCGGGCGTTCTCGGTCGGGGTCCGGGTGGTCGTGGTGACGACCGAGCCGCGGGCGTGGGCGGGTTTCGGCGAGCGGGCCACCGGCCTGCCGAACCGGCTGACCGTGGTCGGGCAGGAGCCGGGCGGACCGTTCGGCGGGACCGCGCAGACCCCGCTGCTGACCGTGTACGACCTGGGCGTGACCGGGCCGGCGGCCAGTCCCCCGCTGGGGCCGTGGCACGCCGGGCTGACGATCCTGCGGCAGCTGGACCGGCCGGGGACGCCGGTGTTGCAGGAGGCCGGGATCACGGTGCTGCAGCGGCTCGGCGGGGACGAGGCGGCCCTGGCGGCGTCGGCGCTGCGGCTGGGCGCGCAGAGCGGGCAGCTGCTGCAGAGCATGGCGGACGACATGCTGGCGCTGATCGGCGACGGCGACGACCGGTACGTGCATCTGCACCAGACCGGCATCGAGCAGCAGTACATCGGCCCGCCCCGCCGCTGACCCGGCTGGTTGTCAGGGCTGTCTCAACGCGGTTGAGACAGCCCTGACAACCAGCCGGAGAGATCAACGGACCGGCGGTGACCAGGCCAGCTGCACCAGCCGCGCGCCATGCCGCCGGGTGATCATCCAGGCGCGGCCCGGCGGCAGCGGCTGCGGTTTGAGGTTGCCGAACAGCGCGCCCTCCTCCCGCGGCCCGGACATCATGATCCCCGGCGACGCGAGCTCCCGGATCCGGCCGACCACCGGGTCGAAGAGGGCCCGGCCGGCACCGCCGATCCGCCGGGTGATCACGACGTGCAGGCCGATGTCGCGGGCCTGCGGCAGAAGTTCGAGGAGGGGGTTCAGCGGGTTCGGGTTGGCGCCGGCGAGCAGGTCGTAGTCGTCGACCAGGACGTAGAACTCGGGACCCTTCCACCAGCTGCGGTTGTTGAGCATCTCGGGCGTGACGTCCGGTCCGGGCAGCCGCTCCTTCATCACCACCACCGCCTGGTTGATCAGATCGGCGGTGACCTGATGGGACGTACCCCAGCCGATGGTGTTCTCGGCGGGCACGCACCCGAGCAGGCTGCGCCGCAGGTCGACCGGGAGGATCCGGGCCTGGGCGGGGCTGTGGGTGGCCACGATGGACCGGGCGAGGCTGCGAAGGAACGAGCTCTTGCCGCTCTCCACGTCGCCGAAGAGCAGCGCGTGCGGCTCGGCGTCGAAGTCGAGCCAGACCGGTTCCAGGTCGGACTCGGCGATGCCGACCGGGATCCGGCCGCCGTGGGCCGGGGGCAGCGCCTCGAACGGCAGCTCGGGCGGGAGCAGCCGGACCGGCGGGGCGGGCGGCGCGGTCCACTGCTCGGCGGCGTGCCGGACCAGCTCGGCGACCGCCTCGGAGAGGTCGTCGACGCGCTGCTCGCGGTCCATCCGGGGCAGGGCGGCGAGGAAGTGGTAGCCGTCCGGGGTGAGGCCGCGGCCGGGCGCGTTCTCCGGCACGTTCACCGCCTCCCGCCGGTTGATCACCGAGTCGCCGGCCTCGCCGAGCCGCAGCTCGACCCGGGTACCGAAGACGTCGCGGATCTGCGGCCGCACGTCCATCCACCGGTTCGTCGCGGCCAGGATGTGGATGCCGAACCCGAGGCCGCGGTTGGCCAGCTCGTGCACCGACGTCTCGAGGTCCTCGAACTCGGTGCGCAGCGTCGCCCAGCCGTCCACCACCAGGAACACGTCACCGAACGCCTCGTCGGCGAACCGGCCCTGGGCGCGGGCCCGCCGGTACGCCGCGGCGCCCTCCACGTTCTCCCGGGCGAACATCTCCTCCCGGGACCGCATCAGCCCGTGCAGCTCGGCGATGGTCCGGCGGACCTTGTCCACGTCGCGCCGGGTGGCGACGCCGCCCACGTGCGGCAGGCCGGCGAGCGCGCTGAGCGGCCCGCCGCCGAAGTCCAGCCCGTAGATCTGCACCTCGCGGGGGGTGTGCGTGAGCGCCAGGCTGACCGCCAGGGTGCGCAGCAGGTTCGACTTGCCGGACTGGGCGGCGCCGACCACCATCACGTTGCCGGCGGCGCCGGCCAGGTCCAGCCACATCGGATCACGGCGCTGCTCGTACGGCTTGTCGATGATCCCGCCGAGCGCCTGCAACGCCCCCGGCTCCGGCGTGGTCATCGCGGGCGGCAGCATCTGGCCGAGGGTCGGCGCCTTGTCCAGCGGCGGCAGCCACACCTCGTGGGCGGGCGCGCCCTTGCCCTCCATCTGCCGGACCAGCACCTCGATCAGGGTGTCGCCGGCCGCGGTCTCCTCCGGCTGCTCCTCGGCCTTCTCCGACGCGGACGGCAGCGGCGCCACGTAGTAGGTGGAGAAGTCGCGGATCGGGTTGCCGCCGCGGCCACCGGCGCCCGGGATCGAGCCGTTGTTGCGGACGGCGCCGGACACGTACGCCGCCTTCAGCCGGACCAGGCCCTCAGTACCGGTACGCAGGTAGCCGTGGCCGGGCGAGCGGGGAAGCTCGTACGCGTCGGGCACCCCCAGCACGGCCCGGCTCTCCATCGACGAGAAGGTCCGGAGGCCGATCCGGTACGACAGGTGGGACTCCAGACCCCGCAGCCGGCCCTCCTCCAGTTTCTGCGAGGCCAGCAGCAGATGGATGCCGAGCGACCGGCCGACGCGTCCGATCTGGACGAACATGTCGATGAAGTCCGGCCGGGCGCTGAGCAGCTCGGAGAACTCGTCGACGATGAACAGCAGGCTGGGCAGCGGCGCGAGCGGCACCCCGGCCGACCGGGCCCGCTCGTAGTCGCGCTGGGACGCGTAGTTCCCGGCCTTGCGCAGCAGCTCCTGCCGCCGGGTCAGCTCGCCCTGGATGGCGCCGAGCATCCGGTCGACGAGCGGCAGCTCCCCCTCCAGGTTGGTGATCATCGCGGCGGTGTGCGGCAGCCGGTCCAGCGAGGCGAACGTTGCGCCGCCCTTGAAGTCGACCAGCAGCAGATTGAGGATCTCCGAGCTGTGCGTCATGGCCAGCGCCAGCACGAGCGTGCGCAGCAGCTCCGACTTGCCGGAGCCGGTCGCGCCGACCAGCAGCCCGTGCGGGCCCATCCCGTCCTGCGCCGACTCCTTCAGATCCAGCTCGACCGGGCGGCCGTCGGCGCCGACCCCGATCGGCACCCGCAGCCGGTCCCGGTTGGGGCGGCTGGCCCACAGGGCGTTCAGATCGATCTGGTACGGGTCGTCCTGCTCCAGCAGCTCGGCCAGCCCGGTGTCCTGGGAGATGGCGGTCTCGTCGGACGACGACGCGGCGGACAACCGCAGCGGGGCCAGCTCCCGGGCCAGCACCTCGGCCTCCGGCAGGCTCAGCGCGTCGGCCCGGCCCACCTCGGTGGGACCGTCCATCGTGGTGCCGGTGACGGTGCCGTCGGCGGCGATCTCCAGCACCACCGAGCTGTCGTCGAGCAGCCGGGGCGGCGGCACCGACAGGTCGACGATGGTGACCCCGGCGACGCCGCCCTCGGTCATCAGATGGTCGGAGCCCGCCGTCGAACCCCCGTCGATGATCACCATGACGTGCGGGCCGCCGCCGGGAGCGCCCGCCGGGTCGAACCGGGGCCGGTTGACCAGCACGTCGTCGAGCATCGCCTCGAGCGCCGGCACGCTCGGCGCGACCAGCCGCACCTGGCCGATCGCGTCGGTCTTGTCCGGGTGCTGGGTGTGCGGCAGCCATTTCGCCCACTCCCAGCGGGACCGATCGTGGTCCGGCACGCACACCCCGATCCGCAGGTCGTCGGGGGCGTGGAAGGTGGCCATCTGGGCGATCAGGGCACGGCTGAAGTCGTGTGCCTGCCGCTCGCCGCCGCGCACGTAGATGTGCGAGAAGTCGCGCAGCGCCACCGACACCGGCAGGTCCGGCACCACCGAGTAGGTGTTGAGGAACCGGCGCAGCGCCATCGTGCACAGCGGCTCCAGCTCGTCGACCGGGCGGGTCTGCGGCGGCACGAGGCGGGTGGCGACCTCCTGCGGGCCGACGGCGATCCGGACCACGGTGAAGTCGGCGTCGCCGCGGCGGCGCTCCCACAGCCGGCCGCTGTCGGTGAACGTCCACAGTGTCGCCGGGTCGGGGTTGCGGTAGTAGAGGGCTTCGCGCTGCTGGCGGATCGTGGCGCGGACCTGGGCGCGCAGCTGGGAGAGGTGGCGCAGGTACTGCCGGCGGGCCTCGATCATCTCGCGCTTGCCGGGGCCGCCGCTGTTGGTGGCCATCATCGCCATCATGCCGAGCATGGACACGCCGTACATCGCGCCGGCGACGTACGCGATCGGGCCGCGCTGCTGCGTGCCCATCATCAGGCCCATCGCCGCCGCGCCGGCGCCCATCGGCAGGATCATCAGCATCCGGCTCCAGCCCTTGCCCTGCGGCGGCGGGATCTCCGGCGGCGGGTCGAGCGGGACCTCGCCGCCCGGCATCGCGGGCGCGGGACGGCGTGGCGGGCGCTTGATGATCGTTACTGTCACGCTGGGCTCCCCGTCGGTGACGTAGCGACGCCCATCCTAGCGTTCATCCGTGAGCGTGAATGGATCTTCCGGACGCGCTACGTTGTCCTCTGTGAGCGCACCCGCAGCGAGCGGGCCCTCCCTGGCCCGGGTCACCATCGCGGCCCCGACCCGCCGCCTCGACCTCGCCCTGCCCGACAACATGCTGGTCGCCGAGCTGCTGCCGCACCTGCTGCGGCACGCCGAGGGCGCCCTGGGCGAGCCGTCGGAGCGTTACGGCGGCTGGGTCCTGCGGCACGCCACCGGCACCGTCCTGGAGCCGGGGAAGAACCTGGCGGCCCAGGGCGTGCGCGACGGCGCCCTGCTGCATCTCAACCCGGCCCGGGAGGACTGGCCCGAGCTGGCGTACGACGACGTGGTCGAGGTGATCGCCGGCGGCTCCCGGCGGGCCGCCCGGTCGTGGAGTCCCGCCGCGACCCGGCGCTGCGGTCTCGCCGTCACCGCCGCCGCGCTGTTGCTGGGCCTGGCCGGGCTGGCCGCCACCGGCCCGGCGTGGGTGCTGCCCGGCGCGTTCGCGCTCGGGGTGGCGCTCGCCCTGGCGGTCCTCGGCATCCTGCTCTCCCGCGCGTTCGGCGACGCGGGCGCCGGCGCGGTGGTGGCCGCGGCCGGCCTGCCCTGGGCGTTCCTCGGCGGCGCCTGGCTGCTCACCCCGGACGCGGCCGGCCCGCTCGACGTCGGCGTCGCCGGCCTGGTCCTCGGTTCGTCCACCCTGCTGCTGGTCAGCGTGATCGGGCACGCCGGGGTGGCAGGCCTGACCCGGCTCTTCGTGGCCGGCATCGCGGCCGGGCTGACCGGTCTGCTCGCGGCGATGCTCGCGCTGGCCGGCATGTCCCCGGCGGGCGCCGCCGCCGTCGCGCTGACCGCCGCGATCGGGCTGCTCCCGGCCTACCCGGTGCTGGCCGGCTGGATCGGGCGGCTGCCGTTCCCGCAGCTGCCGAACCGGGCGGAGGAGATCCTCAAGGACGAGAAACTGCCCCGCCGCGAGGACGTGTTCGCCGCCGTGGTGCGGGCCTCCGAGGTGCTCACCGGGTTCATCCTGTCCGCGGCGATCTGCAGCGTGGTGGCGATGATCTGGCTGGCCCGCACCGACCCGACGACGTCCACGGTGCTCCTGATGATCGCCGCGGTCGCCGCGCTGCTGCTGCGGGCCCGGCTGCTGCCCACCCCGCAGCAGCGGGTGCCGCTGCTGACCGCCGGCCTGCTCGGGCTGGCCGGCCTGGGGATCGGCCCGGCGCTCGCCGCCGACCGGTCCGGGCTGGCCTTGATCGCGGTCGCCGCGGTGATCGTCGCGGTGGCCCTGCCCACGGCGCTGATCTACAGCCGCCGGCCGCCGTCGCCGTACCTGGGCCGGGCCGCCGACATCCTGGACATCGTCGCGATCATGGCGCTGATCCCGCTGGCCTGCGCGGTGATCGGGGTCTTCGACGACATCCGCGGCCTGTTCGCGTCGATCGGCGGGTGACCGGCGATGATCTCCCGGCGCGATCAGCTCCAGTCGTACCAGTTCATGAACCAGCGGGTGATCTCCGCGCTCGTCATGCGCGAGACCGACCCGGCCCAGTCGCCGCTGCGACGCGGCATCGGCGCGCTGTTCGGCGGCCTCATGATCGCCGTGCTGGTCGCCGCCGGGTTCGGCGTCTACGGCCTGCTCACCCGCACCGGCGCCAACCAGTGGCAGCAGGAGGGCGCCGTGGTGGTCGAGCGGGAATCCGGCGCCAGCTTCGTCTACCGGGGGAAACGCCTCCTGCCCGCGCTCAACTTCGCCTCCGCGAAACTCGCCGCCGGCCGCCCGAACCCGCCGGTCTACCGGATCGCCGCGAAATCGCTCACCGGCACCCCGCGCGGCAACGTCATCGGCATCGCCGGCGCACCCGCCTCCCTGCCCGAACCGGCCCGCCAGCTTCGCCTGCCGTGGACGATGTGCGCGGTCCCCGGCAACGACCCGCAGGCCGTCCTGGTCGTCGGCGGGAAAGGCCCGGCCGGCAAGCCCCTGGACGCGAGCGCCCTCGTGGTCGACGACGATCCGGAGACGTCAGGCACCCACCTGATCTGGCAGGGCCGCAAGCACCCCATCCCGCAGACCGCGGCCTTCAACGCCCTGTTCGGCCAGAACCGCCGGCCGGTCCCGGTCGCGCCCGCCTGGCTCGACACCCTCCCGGCCGGCGCCGACATCACCGCCGTCCCGGTCGCCGGAGCGGGCGACGAGTCCGGCGCGGTCCCCGGCTTCGACAACGGCGACATCCTGGTCAGCCGGCCAGCCAGCGGCGCCGAGTTCCACATCGTCCTGAACGACGGCGTCGCCAGCATCACCGAGCTGCAGCAGGCCATCGAGACCGGGGTGTCCGGCGAGCGGCCGAAGGAGATCTCCCTCAACGACCTGGGCCGCCTCCCGGTCAGCCGGGCCCTCGGCGACGCGGCCGGGCCCGCGAAGGTTCCCCCACTGGAGAACGCCACCGCCACCGACGCCGTCTGCGCGGTCACCGCCGACGCCGGCGCGCCACCGAAGGTCGGCGTCGCCGCGGGCGCCGCCGGATCGTTCGGCGCGGCCATCCCCACCCCCGGCAACAACGGTGGCGGCCGCGCCCTCGCCAGTTCCGTCCAGGTCGGCGCCGGCGGATTCGCCCTGGTCCGGGTCCCCGGCTCGGGCACCCTGGTACTGGTCACCGACGTCGCCCTGGCCCACCCGCTCTCCGGTGAGGCCGCCGCGCAGGCGCTCGGTTACGACCCGGCCGCCGCCACCGGAGTGCCGACCGCCCTGATCAACGCGATCCCGGAGGGGGTCACCCTGGACCCGCGCCTCGCTGTCCAGGCCGCCGACTAACCCCTTCCGCCGTACGCCGCCCCCACCGATCCCGCCCGTCCCGTGCCCCGGCGCGCACGGTCCGCGCTGACCCGAACCCCAGCGCGGCCCCGGCCGTTCCCCGGCTGGTCGTCACGGCTGTCTCCCGGCCGCCGAGACAGCCCTGACAACCAGCCAGGGGTTGGGGTCAGTGCAGCATCACCGGGGGTGTGGGTTCGAGGGGCTCGGGTGGGGTCGGCAGGCGGGGTGGGAGGCCGGGGCGCCATTTGCGGCGGCGGCTGCGGCGGAACGCGGCGGCGACCAGGAGCAGGACGAGCACCAGGACGGCGGTGATCGCGGCGGCGTTCATGGCGATGACCCGGCGCTGGAACTCGGCGGCGTCCATCGCGGGCGCGGCGGCCGGCACGCCGGGGAGCACGCGGGGTTCGGTGCCGACCATGCGGGAGGTGAGGGCGGCGTACGGGCTGACCACACCGGCTCCGAACGCCGGGTCGGCCGGGGCGGGGCTCGCGGTGGCCGCCAGGAGCCGGGTGACCTGCGCCGGGGTGGCCCCGGGGTACCGTGCGCGGACCAGGGCGGCCGACGCGCCGACGAATCCGGCGGCGATCGCGGTGCCGCCGGTCAGCACCAGCCCGCGACCGGTCTGCGTGGACGGGACGTCGACTCCGGGCGCTACCAGGTCGACGAAGCCGCCCGGGCGGGATCCGGCCATGATCCGGCCGTCCGGGCCGATCGCGCCGACACCGATGACGCCGTCGTAGGCCGCGGGGTACGGCGTACGCCGCGCCTTCTCGTCCCGCTCCACCTCGCCGACCGCCGCGACCACGACCGTGCCCGCGGCGACCGCGTCCGCGACCGCCGTTTCCAACGCTCGCTGGCCGGTGTAGACGGGTACGGTCACCACCACGACGGCGGCGCCGTTCTGCGCCGCGGTACGGATGCCCTGCGCGAGGGACCCGGGCGTCGGCTCGGATCCGGCCGGGTCGTCCGGCATCACGCGGATCGGCAGCACCCGTGCGCCGGGCGCGATCCCGGCGACCTCGCCGGCCGCCCGGCCGTTGATCACTCCGGCCACCTGGGTGCCCGCGCCGGTGCAGTCGGTGTCGGCCCGGCCGGTGCCGGCCACGTCGGCGCCCGCCGCGACCCGCCCGCCGAGCAGCGGCTGGCCGGCGTCGACACCGGTGGAGAGGACGGCCACGAGGACGCCCGCGCCGTTCTCGATCGGGCCGATGTCGCGGGCCTGGAGCATGGTCCGCGGCCAGGACACGCGGACCTCCGCCTCGCCCGGTTCGGCGCAGTTCTGCCCGGGCGCGGCGGCTGCCACCCGAGCGGCCCCTGCCGGAGCAGCGACTGCCGGAACGGCGGCGAGGGTGCCGGCCGTCACGGCGGAAATGATGATCGGGAGCCCTTTTCGCGACCATTCGGAGATCGTCGCGCGGCGTTTCACGCCCGTCTCGGGCTGCTGGCGGAATTGCGATGGAACGGCCATTCCCCCGTACCTTTCAAAAGTACGCGGATCAGCCGCCGGTGGGACTGCCGGCGGCCGATCCTCCGCGGCCGGGTCGTCACATGTTCGAGGCGATCTGCGCGTCGACCTGCTGCATCCGGTCGGCGGAGGCGCCCAGCTTCACACCGACGCTGGCGAGGGCCTGCTTGATCTCGGTGGCGCCCTGGTTCCACTTCTGCCGGGCCTCGTCGCAGGCGGTGCCCGCGGCGCCGGTCCAGTCCTGCGCGAAGAGCTGGGTGAACGCGGTGTACAGGTCGTTGAGCTGCTGGTCCATGTCGCCCTGGAACTTGTTGATGCTGGCCGAGGCCTCGTTGATCTGGCCGAAGTTGTACGTGATGTTCATGGTCTCTGCTCTCTCCGATCCGGGTTCTCGTCGGGGCCTGGTCAGCCGCGAAGGGCGTTCATGACGGCGGTGTCGCCACCACCGGCGGCGGCGTTGCGCAGGTTCGTGGCGGCTTCCTCGTCGTTGACCCCGTAGGTCTGCGAGGCGGCGGACATCTTGCCGCCGAGCTCGGCCAGCGCCTGCATGATCTTGTTCAGGCCGTCGTTGAGCTGCGCGGAGACGTCCTGCAGCGCGTTGTTCGCGGTACCGGCGAAGGCGCCGCCGCTGAGGCCCTGGATCTGGCCGAGCAGCTGGTTCATCCCGCTGGAGATGTTCTGCCCGGTGTCGGCGCAGCGGTTGGCCATCGCGGTGAGCTGTTCCTGAGTGGCATGGACCTGACCCATGCCCGGCGTTCCTGCCACGATCTTCTCCCCGATTCATCGGTCGGCGATCCGGTTCCGGGCCGCCAGTGGGTTATGCCTATCCGTACGCCACTCCCCCGTACTCGGTTCGAGACTTTTTCAAATAATCTCGTCGAACCCGATCCGGGGAGCGCGCGTACTCTCCTCTGTCAGCCGCTTTCGCGATCAACAATTATCTTGATCAATAGCGGGGCGGAGAGAAGGGAATCCCGGGAGGCGTGATGGGCGCGAGCAATCCCTATCCGGACGCCGGCAGCGCGGGCGCACCGTGGTTGGACGGCACCATCCCGGTCGACATCGACCTGGAGGGGTTGCGGGACTACGCGACCCGGCTGGCGAGCCACCAGAACGAGATCACCTCCCGGGCCGGCTACCTGGCGCCGCTGAGCACGATCCCGGACGCCGCGTTCCAGGGCGAGATCCTGGGCGAGGCCGACGCGGTCCGGACCGGGCTGATCGCCAACGCCGGCGAGATGTCCATCTACCTGCAGAAGCTCGCCGAGTCGGTGGGCAACATCGCGAACGCGGCGCGGGTCGTGGCGGACAGCTACGGCAGCAGCGACGCGATGGCGGCGGCCTCGCTCAACGACGTCCTGTTCGCGTTCGGCGACAAGAGCGCGCCGCGCCCGGCCGGGCTGCCCGAGGGCGTCGGACGGACCTTCCAGGAGCAGCAGGCGGCCACCGGGCCGGTGCCGCCGCCCGCGAACAGCCCGCTGTGGCAGCCGGCCTCGTCGACACGGATCTCGGCGTACCAGACCCTGGAGACGGCGACCGGCCCGAACGGCGAGCGGCGGGACGTGCTGACGTTCAGCCCGCCCGGCGGCCCGGTCACGACCACCACGACGGTGTACGACAGCAAGGGCGAGAAGGTCGCGTCGGTCACCGGCCGCGCGACGACCCGGCAGGTCGACAACGTGGAGATCACCGTCGAGGACACGTTCGGCCCCGACGGCAGGCAGATCGGCACCACCGAGACCCGGACCAGGTTCGACGAGGACCAGCGGGTCGAGGGGCGCAGCACCGACGTCCGGGACGCGGACGGCAACACCGTGCACCGGACGACCGAGTTCACCGACTCGGACTCGGCCGAGCGGATCACGGTCACCGAGGAACGTGACGAGAAGGGGCGGATCGTGGTGACGAACCGGGTCAACAGCGGGGTCGCGACCGCCGGGCAGGACCATGTCGGCCCGTCCATCGCCGACCCGTACCGGGTGGAGGGCTGATCGTCATGGCCGACCACTTCGGCGCGACCGCCGACCGCAACTACGGGTACACCCCACAGACCGGGCAGACGCGGTACGCCGAGTACCCGTCGTCGACCACGCCGTTCACCGGGGCGCCCGGACCGGGCAACCCGGCCACCATCGAGCAGATCAGCCAGCGGATCCGGAACATGCACCCGGAGCAGATCGCCACGCTCGCCGACCAGTGGCAGAACGCCTGGCAGCTGCTGCTGGACGTCCGGGACTTCGTGCTGAACCAGAGCATCGTGCTGCGCAACGAGACCTGGAAGTCGCCTGCCGCCCGGGACGCCTTCCTCCGGAAGGGACCCGGCGAGACCCTGGTCTACCTGGACGAGTGGATGGACGCGGCGCAGCGCAACATCGTCGCGCTCCGGCACCTGAGCGACGTCTCGGCCGAGGCACGTGACCAGATGGAGCTGCTGCTGCGGGACTACCGGCAGGAACTGGCCGGGGCGCAGGACATCGGCTTCGGCGAGAACCTCAAGGCGGTCTTCACCGAGCGCGACGGCTGGGACGACGCAGCCCAGGCGAAACGGGAGGAGGACGTCTCCGCTGTCGAGCGGAAGTACCGGGAGGAGGCGCAGGCGCTGGCGCAGCACTACGGCAACCAGTACTTCGACTACCTCGGCATGATCAGCAACGGGGCCGGTCCGCCGGTGCAGCCGTTGAACGCGGTGCTCAGCCAGCCCGCGGCGGTTCCCGGGACGGGCGGGCCCGGTGGTCCCGTGTTCGGGCCCGGATCGACCGCTCCGGGATCCCCGCCGCCGCTGGGCGAGGTCCAGCCGGGCACCCCTCCGCCGCAGGGGCTGCTGCCGCCGGGCATCAATCCGCCCGGTGTCCTGCCGCCCGGTGTCCAGCCGCCGAATGCCGTACCTCCGGGAACTCTTCCGCCCGGTGTGACGCCGCCCGGGGCCGTGCCGCCGGGCGTCGCGCCGCCGCTGCCCCAGCCGGGTGGCAACGGCGTGCTGCCGCCCGCGGTCCTGCCGCCGGGAACGCTTCCGCCCGGTGCTCTCCCGCCGGGAACCCTGCCTCCCGGAACCCTGCCGCCGGGCGCTCTGCCGCCCGGCACCCTTCCGCCGGGGAAGCTGCCGCCCGGCGGGACCCCGATCTTCCCGCCCGGCGGTGTACGGCCGGGGCTGCCGCCGCAGATCCCCCGGCCCGGCGGCGGGCCGAGCGTCGCGATTCCGCCCGGCAACCTGCCGGGACGGACCATCCGGCGGCCGGCCGTCCCGAGCGTGCCGATCGTGCCTCCGGGCGGGCGGCAGATCAACCGGCCCGTCTTCGTCCCGCCGCCCGGCAGCCGTCCCGGGCGCACCACGCCCGGCGTCACCCCGCCGCCGCCCGGCGCCCAGCGGCCCGGCCGCACCACGCCCGGCATCACCACGCCCGGCATCACCCCGCCGATCCCGCCCGGCGGGCGCCCCGGGGACCGCAGGCGCACGCAGCCGCCGGGCGTCACCCCGCCGGGGCAGGCCGGACGTCCCGGCCGCGGCGCCCCGGGAACGACCCCGCCGGGGCAGGCCGGACGTCCCGGCGGTACCCCGGGAGTGACCCCGCCGCCGCCCGGCGCCGGACGGCGCGGGGAACGGCCCGGCGCCAGACCCGGCAAGCCGGGCGGGACGGACACGTTCCGGCGGCCGCCCGGGTCGGCTGCTCCGCCCGTACTGAAAAATCCCGTCGAGGACCGCAACATCCGGCCGGGCAGTGCCGCGGAGGTCCGTCAGACGCCCGCCGCGCAGCGGCCCGGCGGCACCGCGCCACCGGTGCTGAACCGCCCGGCCTCGCCCACCGCTCCCCCGCCCTGGAAACCGCATCGCACGGCGGCACGCGGCGGCGCGGCCTGGTCGGACCTGTTCGGCGCCGACGAGGCCCGGCGGCGCGGTGGCTCCGGGGTCATCGACGCGCCGGAACCGGCCCGGCCGGACAGCGGGCCGTGGGGCCTGCGCAGCCGGGCGGCCACACCGGACGCTCCCGCCGCGCCGAACCGGCCTGGCACGGTCTCGCCGGAGCTGGGCAAACGCCGGGGCGGCGGGGAGCCGATCCCGGTACGCGAGGAGCACGAGCTGGTCACCGACGAGCAGGCGTTCGGGGTACGCACCCCGGGCGGTGGCGTGGTGACCGGCCGCGGTGACGAGCCGCCGGAGCCGGAGATCCGCCGGGCCTTCCGCTGAGTCCCGCGTGTGGATTTCGGGCGCGTATGACGGCCGAAATCCACACGCTCAGGACTGGGGGACCGCGACCACGATCGAGCCGGCAGCGCGGTCGTGCAGGCCCCGGCCCTGGCTGTTCAGGATGATCGCGGGGACGAAGAGAGCCAGCAGGACGGCGCGGATCAGTCCGCGGAACAGGCCTATCACGCCACCGTCGGGGTAAGAGGCACAGCGGACACGGCACAGTCGCATGCCCGGCGTCTGCCCGAACAGTCCGAGGAAGAAGGTGTTCGCCACGATCAGCACGACGACGGCCGGCCAGGGGGTGGCCGTCGGGCTGGCGTAGAGACTGGCGACGAGCACGAAGAGGATCTGGTCGATCACGATCGCACCCAGGCGCGGGCCCAGGCCGGCAGGCTCCAGGGCGGTCGTCTCGTTCACTGAAGCAGCCACGCCTTACGAGCGTACGCGATAGGGTTTTTCTGATCGGCTCGCGCTGTCGCCGTGCCTGCTGAACGCACTACGTAACACGGCGGAAACAATAGGGATACGCCGGGGCAACTCCGGACCCATAACGTCGCGACCAGCCCTGCCAGGTGGCGGCCCATGCCGCCCGGTATCGGAAAACTGTGCCAGGAGGACGTGTGTTCGCCAATCCCGAGGAACTCCTGCGATACCTCAAAGACGAGGACGTCAAGTTCGTCGACGTACGTTTCTGTGACCTCCCGGGTGTGATGCAGCACTTCAACATCCCGGTCGAGTCGTTCGACGACAGTGTTGCCACCGACGGCCTCGCCTTCGACGGATCCTCGATCCGCGGCTTCCAGGCCATCCACGAGTCCGACATGCTGCTCCTGCCGGACGTCGCGACCGCCTTCATCGACCCGTTCCGGATCCAGAAGACGCTCGCCCTGAACTTCTTCATCCACGACCCGTTCACCCGCGAGGCGTACTCGCGCGACCCGCGGAACGTGGCCAAGAAGGCCGAGGCCTACCTCGCCTCCAGCGGCATCGCCGACACCGCCTACTTCGGCGCCGAGGCGGAGTTCTACATCTTCGACTCGATCCGCCACGAGACCTCCGCCCACCAGGCGTTCTACTACATCGACTCGATCGAGGGCGCCTGGAACAGCGGCCGCGAGGAGCCGGGCGGCAACCGCGGCTACAAGACCGCCTTCAAGGGCGGCTACTTCCCGGTGTCCCCGGTCGATCACTACGCCGACCTGCGGGACGCCATGGTGCGCCGCCTCGTCGACACCGGCTTCACCGTCGAGCGCTCGCACCACGAGGTCGGCACCGCCGGCCAGGGCGAGATCAACTACAAGTTCTCGACGCTGCTGCACGCCGGCGACCAGATGCAGCTGTTCAAGTACATCATCAAGAACACCGCCTGGGAGCACGGCAAGACGGCGACGTTCATGCCGAAGCCGCTCTTCGGTGACAACGGCTCCGGCATGCACACCCACCAGAGCCTGTGGCTCGGCGGCGAGCCGCTGTTCTACGACGAGACCGGGTACGCCGGCCTGTCCGACATGGCCCGCTGGTACATCGGCGGCCTGCTCCACCACGCGCCGTCGCTGCTCGCGTTCACCAACCCGACCGTCAACTCGTACCGGCGTCTCGTGCCCGGTTACGAGGCCCCGGTCAACCTGGTGTACTCGCAGCGCAACCGGTCCGCCTGCACCCGCATCCCGGTGACCGGCAGCAACCCGAAGGCCAAGCGCGTCGAGTTCCGCGTCCCGGACCCGTCGTCGAACCCGTACCTGGCGTTCTCCGCCCAGATGATGGCGGGCCTCGACGGCATCAAGAACAAGATCGAGCCCCCGGCGCCGATCGACAAGGACCTGTACGACCTGCCGCCGGAGGAGTGGGGCAACGTCAAGCAGGTGCCGGGTTCCCTCGACGCGGTGCTCAACTCGCTCGAGGCCGACCACGAGTTCCTCACCGCCGGTGGCGTCTTCACCGACGACCTGATCTCGACGTGGATCGACTACAAGCGCACCAACGAGATCGACCCGGTCCGGCTCCGCCCGACCCCGCACGAGTTCGAGATGTACTACAACGTCTGACGCTCGCGCCTGACGACGACGGCGGTCATGCCCGGCTCCGGCCGGGGATGACCGCCGTCTCGTGTGTCTACCAGTCGCGCCACTGGTCGGTCAGCTCGGCGGGATCCAGGCCGCGCCGGCCGGTCAGGGCCTCGACGTCGACGCCCGCCCCGGTCAGGACCTCGTCGATGTACTCGCACAGCTCCTCGCGGATCGTCGTCTCGATCTCGCCGCTGTCCGCCTCGTTGAGCCCCACGACCACACGCTCGACCGCGGCCCACACCTCCGCGTCGCTGCCCGGATCGAGCCGGGCGACGTCCCGCTCGTAGGCCGCCAGGACGGCGTCGACTCGGGCGAGGAAGTCCTCCGGCCACCAAGCGGCCGCGTACGCCTCGCCGGGCGGCAGTTTCCCGGCCGCCACGGCAGCCTCCTGCTCGGCCGTCTCACGTCGCCACCGGCCGGTCGGTCGTTCGATCATGGACGGAGCCTAGCGATCCGGAGGCTCGTGCCGGCTAGTGGTAGGAGCGCTTGCCGAGGCGCTGGGCGGCGCCCCACAGGAACTCCGAGCGGCGGGTCGCCGTGGCGATCGCGGCGGCCGGGTCGGCGGGGAGGGATGCGCTGATCAGCCGGCTGACCGGGGCGGCCAGGGGGTTCTCCCGGGCGGCGCCGGCGGTGGGGACGACCACACCGAGGTACGGGCGGCGCAGCGTACGCGGGGCCACGGTGGACAGGATGCGGCGCAGGTGGCCGCGCTGGGCGACGACGGCGACCGGGCGGTCGTCGCCGAAGTGGCCCTCGTGTTCGGCGCGGAGCAGGTTGGTGACGGTGTCGACGGAGTGCCGTTCGACGCGGATGACGGTGGGGTCGGCGCCGGCGGCCATCAGGTAGGAGCGCATCAGGTCGGCCTCCGGGACGCCGCGGAACGTCTCACCGGGCGCGTCGAGGGCGGTCCAGTCGGCGCCCTTGCCGTCCACCGGCGACTTGTAGCCGGAGCAGACGATCAGCCCGCGGCCCAGGTGCTCGTGCACGGCGAGCGCGGTCCGGCAGCGGTCGGCGCCGCCCGGGGTGAGGCCGACGGCGTCGGGGTCGCGGCCGTGTCCGGGGATCAGGACGTGCGCGACCTGGGCCAGCATCAGGCCCGGTGTCCCGTCCAGCACCTCGAACTCCACGGTGATCAGTCTGCCAGCGCCCCGGAGCGACCGGCGGGCGGAGATGGCGGTCACCATCGGAGCGGCTCGGGCGGGAGAATCGACGGGTGGAGATCGCGGTGCTCGGGGCGGTGGAGGTACGGGATGGGGACGGGGTGCTGCTGCCCGTGGCGGGGGCGCGGCTGCGCACCCTCGTGGTCCTGTTCGCTCTGGAGGCGGGCCGCACCGTGGCCGCCGGCCGGCTGATCGACGGGATCTGGGGTGCGGAGCCGCCGGCCGGCGCCGGGAACGCCCTGCAGGCGCTGGTGTCGCGGTTGCGGCGGGCCGCGCCGGGCCTGGTCGTGGAAGCGACGGCGACCGGATACCGGCTGGTGATCGAGCCGGATCGGGTGGACGCGCACCGGTTCGCCCGGCTGGCGGTGGAGGATCCGGCGAAGGCGCTCGCCCTGTGGCGCGGGGAGCTGGAGTTCCCGGATGTCGCCCGGCCCGAGGCTGCCCGGCTGGAGACGACGAGATCGGCGGCGCTTCGGCAATGGCTGGCCGGGGAGATGGCGCACCGGGATGTGGTTCCGGAGCTGGAGGCGCTGGTCGCGGCGCATCCGCTGGACGAGCCGCTGGCGGTGCTGCTGGTCCGGGCGCTGCGCCGGGCGGGGAACCGGGGGCGGGCGCTGGAGGTGTTCGAGGAGACGCGGCGGCGGCTCGCGGACCGGCTGGGGGTGGATCCGTCAGCGGAGCTGGCGGCACTGCATCTGGATCTTCTGCGGGAGCAGCACGGGGTGGGGAACCTGCCGGCCGAGATGAGCAGCTTCGTGGGCCGGGACGACGCGGTGCGGGCGGTGTGCGCGCTGCTCACGGCACATCGGCTGGTCACCCTGACCGGCCCGGGCGGGAGCGGCAAGACGAGGCTGTCGGTCGAGGTCGGCGCCCGGCTGACGGGTTCGGCGTGGCTGGTGGAGCTGGCTCCGGTACGGGACCCAGCCGAGCTCCCGCAAGCCGTGCTCACCGCCCTGGGCCTGCGGGGCCGGGTGATGCTGAGCGGTCCGGCGGTGGAGACGCCGGCCCGGCTGCGGGAGGCGGTGGCGGGCCGGGAGCTGCTGCTGATCCTGGACAACTGTGAGCATCTCGTGGAGGCGGCCGCGGAGGTCGCCGACGTGCTGCTGCGGGCCGCGCCGGGTCTGCGGGTGCTGGTGACGAGCCGGGAGCCGCTGGGGTTGCCGGGTGAGCGGCTGTTCCCGGTGGAGCCGCTGGGCCTGCCGCCGGCCGACGCGGACCCGGGCACGGCGGGGCGGGCGGCGGCGGTGCGCCTGCTGCTGGACCGGGCGTCCGGGTTGACGCTGACCCCGGGCAACACCGGTGCGGTGGTACGGATCTGCCGCGCCCTGGACGGCATCCCCCTCGCGATCGAGCTGGCGGCGGCCCGGCTGCGTACCCTCCCGGTCGAGGTTCTGGCCGACCGTCTCGCGGACCGGTTCCGGCTGCTGACCGGCGGCAGCCGGGCCGCGCTCCCCCGGCACCGGACGCTGCGCGCGGTGGTCGACTGGAGCTGGGATCTGCTGTCGGAGCCGGAGCAGCGGCTGTGGCGGCGGCTGGCGCTGCTGCCCGGCGGCGCGGACGTGACCGCGGTGGAGCGGATCTGCGGCCCCGACCTGGATCCGCTGGGTTCGCTGGTGGACAAGTCGTTGCTGGTGCTGGGCCCGGACGGGCGGTACCGGATGCTGGAGACGATCCGGGAGTACGGCCTGGAGCGCCTCAGCGGCACGGAGGAGACCGAGGACGCGCGCCGGGCGATCGCCGCGTATCTGCTCGACGTGGCGCGGACGGCGGGCCCGCATCTGCGCGGCCCGGATCAGCTGCTCTGGCTACGCCGGCTCGGCGACGAGCACGACAACCTGCACGCCTCGATCCGGGCCGCCGTCGGCGCGGGTGACCGGGCGACGGCGGTCGCGCTGGGCGCCGCTCTGGGCTGGTACTGGTGGTTGCGCGGGCACCGGGCGGAGGGCACCGCGTTGTACCGGGACATGCTCGCCATGCCGGGCGAGGCGGAACGGTCCGATCTGGCGCTGGCGTACGCGTACACCGCCCTCAACGGTTTCGAGGGTCTGATGAGCCTGCCCGAGATCCAGGAGTCCCTGCGGCGGGCCGAGGAGCTGGGCGCCGCCGACCGGTCCGCCCATCCGGTGCTGCGGCTGCTGCCGACCCTGGTGACGCTCGCCTCCGGGGACCGGGGCGCGGACGGGTTCGGCGGCGCCGAGGGCCTGCTGGACGACCCGGACCCGTGGCTGCGCGCGGTCGCCCACATGTTCATCGCGCACATCCGCCTGAACTTCGGCGAGCAGACCGGCGACGTGCAGGCCGGCCTGCTGACGGCGCTGGACGGTTTCCGGGCGACCGGCGAACGCTGGGGCACCGGTTTCACGCTGACCGCGCTGGCGGACCTGGCCGCGGCCGAGGGGGACTTCGCCCGTGCGGTGATCTGGCAGCGGGAGTCGCTGGCGCTGGCCGAGGAGGTGGGCACCCGGGAGGAGGTGCCGCAGCTCACCGTCAAGCTGGCGCATCAGCTGTGGATGGCCGGGGACACGGCCGAGGCACGCCGGGTGCTGGCGCGGGCCGAGGAGTACGCCGCCGGCCCGGCCGCCGCCGCCGAGACGCTCGCGGCGGTCCGGCACGGGCAGGCCACCCTGGCCCTGGCCGAGGGCCGCTGGGCCGAGGCCCACGAGCTGGCCGCCGAGGCGTTACGGCTGGTCGGGGACGTGCCGGTGGCGCCGCAGTTCCGGGCGCTGGCCTGCAGCACCGCCGCGCTGGCCGAGGGCGGCGCCGGTGACCTGGCGCGGGCGGCGGCGCTGCACCGGGAGGCGTTGCTGATTGCGGAGGGGACGAAGGATTCGCCGGTGATCGGGGCGGTGCTGGCGGCGACAGCGGATCTGGCGATGCGTCGGGGCGATCCGGCGCGGGCCGCGTTCCTGCTGGGCGCCGCCGACGCCGTACGCGGCACCCGCGACCGTTCCGACCCGCACGCCGACCGGGTGGAACGCGCCGCCCGGAGCGCGCTGGGCGACACGGCGTTCGCGGCCGCCTACGCCGGGGCCGCCGGCGTCACCATGAGCACGGCGCTCTCCACCTGTGTGGAGTTCGGGCCGGCATGACGCCCGAACTCCACACACCAGAAGTCAGACGCATCGTGTGGAGTTCGGGCTCGTATGACGGCCGAACTCCACACGCTGGGAAGGGTCTAGACGCGGCGGCGGAAGGCCCGGACCGAGAGCGGGGCGAAGATCAGCAGGAGTCCCGCCGACCAGGCCAGTGACCAGGTGACCGGCCCGGCGACCGGCCCGCCGCTGAGCAGCCCGCGGACCGCGTCGGCGAGCAGCGTGGTCGGGTTGACCTCGGCGAACGCCTGCAGCCAGCCGGGCATGGTCGCCGGGTCGACGAAGGCCCCGCTGGCCATGGTGATCGGGAAGTACAGCACGAACCCGAGGATCTGCACCTTCTCCGGGCTGCTGACCAGCATCGCCACCAGCACCGACGTCCAGGCGAGCGCGACCGCGAAGATGAGCAGCAGGCCGATGGCGGCGAGGGTGGCGGCCGGTCCGGTCTCGATCCGGAAGCCGAGGATCATGCCGATGACCAGCAGCAGCACGATCGCCCAGGCCTGTTTGACGACGTCGGCGGCGATCCGGCCGGCCAGCGGGGAGAACCGGCTGATCGGCAGGGACCGCAGCCGGTCGAAGACGCCCTTGGTGATGTCGGTGTTGAGGCCGATGCCGGTGTTCATGGTGGCGAACATCAGGTTCTGCACGATGATGCCGGGCAGGGCGAAGACGAGGTACTCGGCGGGGCTGCCGGCCATCGCGCCGCCGAAGACGTACGTGAACAGCAGCAGGAACATGATCGGCTGGATGCTGAAATCGATCAGCTCGAACGGGTTGTGCTTGATCTGCACGAGGGTCCGCCAGGCCAGGGTGGCGGTGTTCCGCAAGGGCATGGTCGTCACGATCGTGCTCCCGTCAGGCTCAGGAAGACCTCGTCCAGGCTGGGGCTGCGCAGTGCCAGCTCGGCCACGGCGAGCCCGTGTTCGTCCAGGTCCCGCACGAGTTTGGCGAGCGCTCCGGGGTCGCTGACCGGGGCGGTGACGATCTCCGCGGCCACGTCGACGGGACCGGCCGCGACCCGGCCGACGGCGTCCCGGACCCGGGCCAGCTCATCGGCGAAGGCGGGGCGGACGGTCAGGGTCTGCGCACCGGTACGGGCCTTCAGCGCGGCCGGGGTACCGGTGGCGATGACCCGGCCGTGGTCGATCACCACGATCTCGCCGGCGAGCTGGTCGGCCTCGTCGAGGTACTGGGTGGTGAGCAGCACCGTCACCCCGTCCCGGACCAGGCCGCGGACGATGTCCCACACCTCGTTGCGGCTGCGCGGGTCGAGCCCGGTGGTGGGTTCGTCGAGGTAGAGCAGGCGGGGCCGGCCGACCAGGCTGGCGGCCAGGTCGAGGCGGCGCCGCATGCCGCCGGAGTACTTCCCGGCGGCACGGCTCGCCGCGCCGGTGAGGTCGAAACGGTCCAGCAGTTCGGCGGCGCGGGCCCGGGCGGCGCCCCGGGACAGGCCGAGCAGCCGCCCGATCATGAGCAGGTTCTCGGTGCCGGTCAGTGTCTCGTCGACGGAGGCGTACTGGCCGGTCAGGCCGATCAGCTCGCGGACCCGGTGCGGCTGCCCTACGACGTCGTGGCCGTCGACGGTCGCGTGCCCGGCGTCCGGGGTGATCAGGGTGGTCAGGATCCGGACCGCGGTGGTCTTGCCGGCCCCGTTCGGGCCGAGCAGGCCGAGCACCGTCCCGGGGCGCACGGCCAGGTCGACGCCGTCCAGGGCGGTGGTGTCGCCGTAGCGTTTCACCAGCCCTTCGGCGTGGATCGCATACGTGGTGTCCATGCCGGACACGGTGCCGTGCCGCGCTGACACGGCGCTGATGTCACGATCAGCGCCGTGTCAGCGGAGGTCAGAGCAGCCGGCCCAGCTTCAGGAAGACGGTCTCGCCGGTGGCGTCGTCGAGGCCGTCGTTGTCGGTGACCGCGTAGGTGCGGCCGTCCCCGGCGACGGCCAGACCCTCGACCTTGTCCTGCACCCAGCCGTTGTCCGCCTTGAGCAGCGGCAGCAGGTCCTTGACGAGCTTCTTCGAGACGGTGGGCGTACCCGTCCAGGTCTTCGGGACGTCGAAGGCGTAGATCTTCTTGATCGCGGCGAGGGCGCCGCGCTGGTTGTCGCGCTCGATCACGGCGAACGTGTTCGCGTCGACGGCGACCAGCTCGGACAGGCCGACCCAGCCGGTGGGCGCGGTGTCGAGCGGGTAGAGCAGCCACGACCAGGTCTTCGTGACCGTGTCGTAGCGGCCGATCCGGGCGGTGTTCGCGGGATCGCCCTTGATCGGGCGCTGGACGGCCACCCACACGTTCGTGCCGACCTCGGCGATGCCTTCGAGACCATTGCTGGTGATCGCGGCGGCGACGTCGGCGGAGAGTGGGATCTCCTCCTGGACCTGGGCGCGGGCGTTCAGCCGTACCAGAAGATTCTGGCCCTCGACGGCCAGCCAGTAACCGCCTGCCTTGCGCACCACCAGGCCTTCGGCGTCGTAACCCACCGGCTCTCCGTCCTTGGTGACGGTGATCTGGGAGTCGATCACGCCGTCCGTGGTCAGGCCGAGGATCCGGGTCGGCGAGTAGACGGCGTCGGTGACGCTCGCGAGCCGGTCACGACGGCCGGGAACCGCCGAGAGGGCCGACAGCGCGCCCCAGGGGATGTCCTTCTTCGCGACGACCTGCTGGTTCTTCGGGGAGCCGAAGCCGAAGACCTGGATGCCGCCGCGGATGCCGATCGACGGGTCCTCCTCCTCGCTGGCGACGACGAGCAGGTTGCGCGACGGGACCGCGACGACGCCCTCGGGGGCGTTGGTGGCCGGCAGGAGCTGGGTGAACTTCGGCGCCCACGGGCGGGAGACGTCGTAGACGGCGGTGAAGTTGCCGCGCTCGGAGTTCACGAAGACGTAGGGGACTCCGCCGAGACGCGCGAACGCCACGTTCTCGGCCTCGATGCCCTTGGCGTCGGAGCGCTTGTCCGGGTACTGGCCATGCGCCACGGCGATGTGCTCGAGGGTGTTGCCGGCGTCCCAGACGACCTTGCCGGTCGTCTTCGAGAAGATCGACCAGCCGCGCGAGCCGCCCTCGTAGTCACCCTCGTTGGCGGTGGCGAACAGGTCGTCGGTGATCCAGGCGACGCCGTCCGGCTCCCGCTTCGCGGTGATCGTCCCGGTCGGCTCGATCCTGTCGTCGTCCTCGGTGTCGACGTCGTCCACCGTCACCGAGCCGGCACTGAAATGGGACAGGACGCGACCGGTGCGCAGCGATACCACGGCGAGGTGGTTGTTCTCCTGGAGCGAGACGACGGCCTCGTCACGGGAGTTGATGCTGACGTATTCCGGCTCCGGATCGGTCGGCGCGATCGCCGGCAGACCGCTCAGGCTGACACGTGAGACCTTCCAGGTCCGGGTGTTGATCACCGCGAGCCAGCCGGCCGGGGCCTGCGGGATCGCGCCGTCGTTCACGTCCTCGTCGCGCTCGTTCTCGATGGCGACCGCGATGTACCGGCCGCTCGGGGCGACCGCGACCGAGTCCGGCTGGCCGCCGAGGTCGATCTCCCGCTTCACCGCGCGGGAGGCGGAGTCGATCACGACGAGCTTGCCGGACGGGTCGGTGAAGCTGGTCCGGGTGTTCACGCCGGCGAGCAGCAGCCGGCCCAGATGCGCGACCGAGGTGGGTTCGCCGCCGACGGCCAGGGTGCCGGCCGGCTTCGGCGCCGACGGGTTCGTGATGTCGACGAAACCGAGGCGCTTGCCGGGGCTGTCGGTGTAGACGACGGTGCGGCCGTCCTCGGTGACCGTGGAGATCTCGGCCGCCGCGGTGTCGCCCACCGACGAGTTCAGATAGGCCGGGAAGGTGGCGAGCCGGCGGAATTCTTGGGTGCGGCCGTGCGCGGCCGCCGCGGTGGGCACGGCGCCCACCGCGGCCAGGGCCAGGACGGAGACAACCGCCGAGGAGGTACGGCGTAGAGACATGCGCTCTGACTACGCGAGGATCTTGTCGTTCCGGTGGCCGCCGGGCGAACGGCGGCTACCCACAGGTGTCCAGATCACCGCGGAAGCTCTAGGCTGCCCCGGTGCGCGAGATGCCGGACTGGCTCCGGGGGCTGGTCAGCCCCGATCCGGAGGTCCGTGAAGAGGCGTACTGCGACATGCCCGGCACCGTCGCCGCGCTGCCCTTCCTGCTGGACGCGCTGACCACACCCGGCCTGCCGCGCACGTACGTCGCGGAGTTGCTGACCACGACGGCCACCGAGTACGCCGGGCTGCCGGACGATGCGGGAGAAGTCGATCCGGAGGAACGGGACGAGGAAGGGCCGGCGGGCATACAGGTCCGGCTGATGCTCGTCGCGGCCGCGCCACGCCTGTCCGGACTGCTCGACGACCCGGACACGGCGTTGCGGGCGATGATCCCCGCGCTCCTGGCCGCGTGCTCGCCGGGCATACCCGGCCTCGACGCCCTTCTCACCCGCCGGCTGGCGGTGGAGACCAGCCTCGGCGTCCGGCGCGCCCTGCTCACCGCGCTGGGTGAGGTGACCGGCGACGCCGCACGTCTGCTCGCCTCCGCAGCCGGGGAACGGCGAGCGTCGGCCAAGGCCGCCGCCATGACGGCCGCGGCCCGGATCGACCCGGCGGTGGCCGACACTGAAGACCTGGTCACGCTGCTGGAACACGCCTATGCCGAAGAAGCCGGCCCGGCAGCGCCGGCGCCGGACGACGAGGAGCCCGGATGGCGCCGGGCTCCGCACACCGCCGGCCTGATCGGCGACCTCACCGCGGCCCTCGGCCCCCGCGTGGACGAACGGCGAGCGATCCTGGAGGCGTTGCTCGGCTCGCCGCACCGGGACGTGTCCGGCGACGCCCTCTACGGCGCGACCGTCCTGGTGGAGGGATACCGCGGCGACCACCGGGAGCTGGTACGGCGGATCGCCGGGTTCCTGAGCGCCGACGGCCCGCGCGACTACACGCTGGGCCTGCACGCGGCGCTGGCGCTGGCCGGCTGGGGCACGGTCGCCGCGCCGGCGGCCGAGGTCGTGGCCGAAGGGCTTCCCCGGCTGGAGTCGCTGCCCTGGCAGGGCGGCCGGCCGCCCTGGCTCAGGTCGACCGGATTCCACCCCTACCTGACCATGCTCGCGCGCCTCGGCGATCCACGGGCGCTGCCGTTCCTGCTCACCGCCTGGGCGCTGCCGGACTGTCCGTCGGAGATCGGTTCCCTGCTGTCGCTCTACCCGGACCAGGCCGGGCACATCCTCGCCACGATCAATCCGGACGGCGGTGGGCTCCACACCGCGGGCGCTTTCGCCACCGTGGCCGGGGCGTTCGGCCCGGCCGCCGCTCCGGCCGTGCCCCGGCTGCTCGCCACACCACTGGACGCCTGGTCGGTGCGGGCGCTCGGCCGCGTCGGGCCCGCCGCGGCCGAAGCCGTTCCTGTCCTGGAGCGACTGGCCCGCGAGGACGACCCCCGGCTCGCCGCGGCGGCGGCCGGCGCGCTTCGCCGGATCACCGGGTCCCCCGGCACGCTGCCGGTGCTGCTCGCGGCCCTGGAGAACGGCGCCGCGAGCACCGCGCTGGACGAGATCGGCGCCATGGGGACGTCAGCCGCCGCGGCGGCGCCGGCCGTGGCCACCGCGATGAACGGCGACGACCCGTTCTGGTGGTCGCGGGTGACGGCCGCGCTGACGCTGTGGCGGATCACCCGCGAGGTCCGGCCGGTGCTGCCGGTGCTCACTGCGGCCTGGCACGGCAACGTGCACACCCGTACCTCGATCGCGGAAGCCGCCGACGGTGAGCTCGCGGACCGCCTCGCCCCGCTGATGCGTGCCGAATTGGCGGAGAGCCGGCGGCACGGGCTCGGTTCCGGGTCGACGTCCAGCCGGGTACCCGACGACGAACGCCTCCTCGCGGCCCTGCGGGCGGCGGTCAGCTGACGGCGGAGCGGCGGGCCTCGCGTTCGGCGCGTTTGCGTTCGCGCTGTTCGCGGGTGTAGCGCTTACGGTTCTCCAGGTCTCGTTTCCACTGCTCGCGGGCCGGCTCGTCGCAACCCTGGACGGCGCCCTTGGTCTGTGCGGGGCCGATGAAGGAGCGGAACGCCCAGTCGTCGAACGTGCGGTGGTACCAGTCCGTCAACCGTCCCATCAGCGACTCTCCCAACAGTTCGTGGACCAATGATTGGTACCCCAACTATTGGTAGAGTAACGGCCGACCTGAGGAGATGCGCAAGTGACCGAGCCCACCGAGGACCCGCTCGCCCTGGAGCAGCAGGTCTGTTTCGCGATGTCGGTGGCCGCCCGCAGCGTCGTGGCGATCTACCGGCCACTGCTCGAGCCGATGGGGCTGACCCACCCGCAGTACCTGGTCATGCTCGCCCTCTGGCAGTACGCGCCGTTGTCCGTACGCCGCCTCAGTGAACTTCTCCAGCTCGACCCCGGCACCCTGTCGCCGCTGCTCAAGCGCCTGGAGGCGATCGGCTACCTGGTTCGGGAGCGGGACCGGGCCGACGAGCGCAGCCTGGCCATCACCCTCACCGACCGGGGCCGGGCGCTGCGCGCCGACGCGGAGCGGATCCCGCCCGCCGTGGTGGCCCGGCTGGGCCTGCCGATCGAGGAGCTGCGCCGCGTCCACGAGGCGCTGACCCGGGTGATCGCCGCCGCCACCAGCTGACGGGGTCGCGGCTGACACGGGCAGGTGAACGGGCACGGCATTCATCCGCCACCGTCGTTGAGCACGGTGGGAGGACGAAGCCGGATGTGGATCTGCGTCAACTGCGGTGAACGCAACAACGGGATGCCGGACGACTGCCGGGCGTGCGAGCGGCCCCGCCGGGACTTCCGGGCGGTGGAGATCTGGACGCCGGAGCCGGTGTGGATCCCGGAGCCGGCCGATCCGGTGCCGGCCGGTGACGCGGGCCGCAGCCGGATCCTGCCCGCCCTGCCGATCGTGGTGCTGATCGGCGCCCTGGCCGTCGCGGCGATCTTCGGCGGCCCGCGCCTGTTCGGGGCCGGGACGGAGAGCGCCGGGAAGATGCCGGTGGCCGCGCCCGCCGGGCGGCCGAGCGCCACCCCGGTCCAGGAGAGCGTGCCGATCCTGGAGAACGACCGGATCGACCTGGTCGCCGTGGATCCGGCGGTCCGCGACCCGCGGGCGGCGAAGGTGGCGGCGATGCTCGGCACCTACTTCACCGGGATCAACGAGCGGGACTACCGGGCGGTCGCGGGTGTGCTCGACCCGTCCGGCGAACTCGATCCGGGCGTGCCCGGCCAGATGGCGGCGTTCGCCCAGGGCACGTCGACCACCCGGGACTCCGAGATCGTGCTGCACCGGCTGGCCCCCGCCACGTCCGGCCGGCTGCAGGCCGAGGTCAGCTTCCGCAGCCGGCAGAAGGCCGGGCACGGCCCGCCGGAACGGCCCGGCGAGACCTGCACCCGGTGGCGTGTCGTCTACGTCCTCAGCACGTCCGGCGGCGATTACCGGATGTTGCGCGGGGACGGCACCAACGAACCGTGTTGATCAGCTCTCCAGCACACGTTCCATCGCGGCCCGGGATCGCCGGGTCAGGCGCAGGTACCGGTCGACGAACTCACCCGGGTCGCCGCCGCCCAGCAGGAGCACCGCGCCCGCCAGCTCGACCCCGTGCCGGGGCAGCTGGTCGGTCGGGCGGCCGCGGACCAGGGTGAGCGCGTTGCGCACCTGCGCGGCCAGGGTCCAGCCGGCCGTCATCTCGGCCGCGTCCGACTCGTCGACCACCCCGGCCGCGGCCTCGGCGGCGAGCGCCTCCAGGGTCCGGGTGCAGCGCAGCGCGGGGATGGCGTGGGCATTCCGGAGCTGGGTGAGCTGCACCGCCCACTCGACGTCGGCGAGACCGCCCCGGCCGAGTTTGGTGTGCGTGTTCGGGTCGGCGCCGCGGGGCAGCCGCTCGGTCTCCACCCGGGCCTTGATCCGGCGGATCTCGACGACCTGTTCCCGGGTGAGGCCGCCCTCCGGATAGCGTTTCGCGTCGGCCAGCTGCTCGAAGCGGGTGCCCAGGTCAGCGTCGCCGCAGACGAACCGGGCCCGCAGCAGCGCCTGCGCCTCCCACACCTTCGACCAGCGGTCGTAGTACTGCCGGTACGCCTGGAGGCTGCGGACCAGCGGGCCCTGCCGGCCCTCCGGGCGCAGGTCGGCGTCGACGCCGAGGGCCGGGTCCGGGGCGGGCGCGTTGAGCAGCCGGCGCATCTCCTCGGCGATGGCGTGCGCGGCGGCGCTGGCCTCACCCTCCGGGCAGCCCGGCGGTGGCTCGTAGACGAACAGCACGTCGGCGTCGGACGGGTAGCTCATCTCGTAGCTGCCGAGCCGGCCCATCCCGATCACCGCGAACCTCAGCCCGTCCGGGCCGGGTTTGGCGCGGCGGGCGATCCGCAGCGCCGCGTTCAGGGTGGCGTCGGTGACGTCGGAGAGAGCGACCCCGACCGCATCCACACCGAGCGGCCGGTCCGGGGCCAGGTCACCGCCCTGGCTCAGGATGTCGGCGCAGGCCAGCCGGAACAGCTCACGGCGGCGCAGCGCCCGGACCGCGGCGATCGCGCCACCCGGGTCGGTGTGCCGGTCGCCGGCCGCGGCGAACCCGTCACGCAGCGACTCGCGGGGCCGGGGCTGCAACTCGGCGTCGTCGGCGAGCAGCCGCAGCGCCTCCGGGTCGCGGGTGAGCAGGTCGGTGGCGTACCGGGAGAGGCTCAGCACCCGTGCCAGCCGCCGGGCGACCGGACCGCCGTCGCGCAGCAGGCGCAGGTACCACGGGGTGCTGCCGAGCTTGTCCGAGACCTGGCGGTAGTTGAGCAGGCCGCGGTCCGGCTCCGGGGCGTCGGCGAAGTCCTGCAGCAGCATCGGCAGCAGGGTCCGCTGGATCGCCGAGGTCCGGGTCACGCCGCCGGTCAGCGCCTCCAGGTGCCGCAGCGCCCCGGCCGGGTCGGCGAACCCGAGGATCTCCAGGCGCTTGCGGGCCGACTCCGGGGTCATCCGCAGCTCCTCGGCCGGCACCCGGGCGACCGCCTCCAGCAGCGGCTGGTAGAGCAGTTTGACGTGCAGGCGGCGGACGTTGGCGGCGTGGCCGACCCAGTCGGAGCGGAACGCCTCGACGGCGTCCCGGCCGGGAACCGCGGTGTAACCCAGGGCGGCCGCGAGCCAGCGCAGCCCGGCCGGATCGTCCGGCACGGTGTGCGTACGTTTCAGCTGTTGCAGTTGCAGCCGGTGCTCGACGCCGCGCAGGAAACGGTAACCCCGCAGCAGCGTCTCGCCGTCCTGGCGGCCCACGTAACCCCCGGTGACCAGGGCGCGCAGCGCCGGGATCGTCCCCCCGCCGCGCAGCGTCTCGTCCACCCTGCCGTGCACCAGCTGCAGCAGCTGCACCGCGAACTCGATGTCGCGCAGCCCGCCCGGACCACGTTTGATCTCGCGGTCCAGCTCCTTCTTCGGGATGTTGTCGATGATCCGGCGGCGCATGTCGCGGACGTCGGCGACCGCCTCGGGCCGTTCCGCGGCGTGCCACACCAGCGGCGCGAGGTCGGCGACCCACTCCTGCGCCAACGCCAGATCACCGGCTGCCGGGCGGGCCTTGAGCAGCGCCTGGAACTCCCAGGTGCGCGCCCACCGCCGGTAGTACGCCTGGTGGCTGGCCAGGGTGCGGACCAGCGGACCACGACTGCCCTCGGGGCGCAGCGCGGCGTCCACCGGCCAGGCGACCTGCCCGCAGATCTCGATCAGCCGGGCGGCGACCGTGGTGCCCGCGCTCAGGTCCTCGTCACCGGCGGCCACGAAGATCACGTCGACGTCGGAGACGTAGTTCAGCTCGTTGCCGCCGCACTTGCCCATCGCGACGACCGCGAGACGCGGCTCCGGAGTGGACTGCGGGAGGGCGGCGACGGCGATCGCGTACGCCGCGGACAGGGTCTCGTCGGCCAGCCGGGACAGGGCGGCCATCGTCGGCTCCAGGCCCCGGCCCGCGGTCAGGTCGGCGGCGGCGATACGCAACAGCGCCAGCCGGTACGCCCGGCGCAGCTCCGGAACGGTCAGCTGCTCCAGATCGGCCAGCCCGCCGTCGGCCTCCGGGGGCATGCCGCTCGGCCCGGTGGCCAGGGTCCGCCACCCCGACGAGTCGGCCACCAGGTGATCGCCGAGCGCCGACGACGCGCCGAGCACCGCCAGCAGCCGCCGCCGCAGCCCGTCGTCGGCGGACAGCTCACCGAGCAGGGCGTCCGCTCCGGCGGGGTCGCCGCGGCCGGCCGACTCGACCACCCGGTGCAGCTGCCGCAGTGCCAGGTTCGGGTCGGCGGCCCTGGAGAGCGCGTCCAGCAGCCCGGCCGCCCGCTCGTCGACCGGGGCCTGCGTCTCGGTGTCCCAGAGCCGCAGCCCGCCGGGGCCGAGCAGGTCGGTGGCCCGGGCGCCGTTGTCGGCGAACCCGTACCGGGCGAGGCGGGTCGGCCGGGTCATCACTGGCCCAGCAGAGGCAGGGTCCGGACGCCGCCGCTGTCCGGGATGTCGGCGTCCGGCAGGGTGCCCAGCGCCAGCGCGGCGAACCGCACGGCGAACGGCTGCCACACCTCCTCGACGTCGGGGAGCGCCGCCGCGATGGCCGCGACCACGGCCTCCGGGTCGTAGCCCAGCTCCGCCAGGGCGGCCCGATCGGCGTGCGCCCAATCGGCGATCATCTCGGCGTCGCACTCGATGTGGAACTGCAGGCCCCAGGCCCGGTCACCGATCCGGAACGCCTGGTGCGGATAGCGGCTGGAGGCGGCGAGCAGCACCGCACCGGCCGGCAGCTCGGTGATCTCGTCGCGGTGCCACTGCTGCACGTCGGGCAGCAGCGTCACCCACTTGAACAGCGGGTCCCGGTCGGCGGCGTCGCGTTTGGCGACCAGGCCGGGCCCGATCTCCGGCCCCGCCGGGCTGCGCTCGACCAGGCCGCCGTGCGCGCGGGCGAGCAACTGGCCGCCGAGGCAGACGCCGAGGGTGGGCACCCGGTGCCGGACCGCTTTGCGCAGCAGCCCCTCGAGCGCCGGGAACCAGGGCGCGCCGGGAGCGCCGGAAGCGTCGGGGTACGCGTTCTGATCGCCCCCCAGCACGATCAGAGCGGCATAGCCGTCCAGGGTCTCCGGGAGGGCGTCACCGGCGTGCGGGCGGAGCACGGACAGCTCCAGGCCGCCCTCGGTGAGCCAGTCGCCGAGGCGGCGGAGGTCGTCGGCAGGATCGTTCTCGATGACGAGTGCGGTGGCCACACGTCGAGGCTAACGGGTGCTGTTTCAATGGGGCATGCTTGCCGCAGTGATCACCGCCTTCGGCGGGCCGTCCGTCTTCGGGCTGGCCGAGCTGGACCCACCGGCCGCCGGTCCCGGCGCCGAGATCATCGACGTGACGCTGGCCGGGGTGAACTACGCCGACGTCTACCGCCGCCGCGGCGAGTACGAGAAGCCGCCCCTGCCCGCGATCCTCGGCACCGACGTGGTGGGCCGCCGCCGCTCCGACGGCAGGCGGGTGGCCGCGCTGCTGCGGGCCGGTGGGGGGTACGCCCAGGTGGCGGCCGCCCCGGCCCGGCACGTGGTGGAGGTGCCGGACGAGCTGAGCGACGAGCAGGCCCTCGCCGTGCTGGAGCAGGGCCTGACCGCCTGGCACAGCCTGCACACCCTGGGCCGGGTCACCGGCGACGACGTGGTGGTGGTGACCGCGGCGGCCGGCGGGGTCGGGCACCTGGCGGTCCAGCTGGCCCGCGCGGCCGGGGCCCGGGTGATCGCGTGCGCGTCGTCGGCGGCGAAGCGGGCCTTCCTCACCGAGCTGGGCGCGCACGCCACGGTCGACTCGAATCATCCGGATCTGGGCGCGGCCCTGGACGAGGCGCCCACGCTGGTGCTGGACAGCGTCGGCGGGCGGACGTTCGAGCGGTTGCACGCGGCGCTGGCGCCGTTCGGGCGGATCGTGGCGTACGGCGGGGCCAGCGACGTCAGCAACACGGTCGCCGTGGACGACCTGATGACGTCGTCGACCGGGGTGCACGGCTTCCGGCTGCAACGGGTCCTCGACGACGAGGCGCTGTACCGGGCCGGCGCGGCCCGGCTGTTCCACCTGTGCGGGCTGGGGGTGCTGACCGCCCGGATCGGCGGCCGCTATCCCCTGTCCGGGGTCGGGCAGGCGCACGCCGACCTGGAGGACCGGATCACCTCCGGAAAACTCGTGATCGACGTGAACCGTCTCGGTTGACATCTCCCCACCCTGAAGGACGGGGATTCCGGCGGTCACCCGCCGGGTTCCCTACTTCTCAGCCTGCTGCCTCGGACGGACGTTTCCGTTGAGGTCTTACGCCGGCTCCATAGGCCGACACCGCCTGCCCGGCGGCCAGGATGTTACGTGCCGCGTTGACGTCGCGGTCGTGGATGGTGCCGCAGGTACGGCAGGTCCAGGATCGGACGTTCAACGGCATCTTCTCCGTGAGGTGCCCGCAGTTCGAGCAGACCTTGGACGACGGGTACCAGCGGTCGATCACGACGAGGTCCCGGCCGTACCAGTCGCATTTGTAGGTGAGGAACTCGCGGAAGGTGGTCCAGGCCGCGTCGGAGATGGCGCGGGCCAGGGTGTGGTTCTTGACCATGTTGCGCATGGTCAGGTCCTCGATCACGAGCGTTTGGTTCTCACGCACGAGTCGGGTGGTCAGCTTGTGCAGGTGGTCCCGCAGGGGTTCCGTTTCCTCTCCGGCATGAAGGCTGGAGGATCCACGGAGGAATCTGATAACACCGACAGGACGCTGTCGCCACCGGCGCCCACCCTGAACCACGACACATTCCTCGAAGGAGATGCGACATGAGTGCAGTGAACGTGAACGGCATCGGATGGTTCCAGATCGGCACCGACCGGCCGGACGAGGCCGAGCGTTTCTACGGCGGCCTGTTCGGCTGGACGTTCGAGACGGCGGCGCCCGCGTACCGCTTCATCAAGACGCCGGGTGAGGGCGGCATCCCGGGCGGGCTCGCCGACACCAGCGGCGGCGGCCCGAACCACGCGGTCTTCTCCGTGCTGGTGGCCGACGTCGAGGAGACCTGCCGGGCAGCCGAGGCGTCAGGCGGGAAGATCCTGGTCAAGCGGACGACGGCGGACGGCACGGCGATCGCCCACCTGCTCGACCCGTCGGGCAACCAGTTCCAGATCTTCACCCCGCCGGCGTGAGCGTGAGCGGCCGCAGACGGTGCGGGATGTCCAGCGCGACCTCCGCCATCGTCCGCGGCCGCGCCGTCTCCCGGGTCGGAGTCAACGTGCTGATCCGGTCGGCCCGGAAGATGCGGGCCGAATCCCGCAGCCGGCACCAGGCGATCAGGTACCACCGGTCGCGGACGCAGACGTAACCGAACGGCTCCACCTCCCGGCTGGTCACGGCGCCGTGGCGGTCGGCATAGCCGATCCGGACGACGCAGCCGGCCGGGAGCGTGCCGCCCAGCAGCCGGGGCAGGCCGGGTGGCGCCGCGTCGCCGGCCAGATGGATCCGGCCGGCCAGGTCCTGTGCCACTGCCACGTCCTCCGGGCGCATCGCGGCGAGGAGTTTACGCAGCGCGCTCGCCGCCGGCTGACGGAACGGGGTGCCCTCCATGCCGCGCAGGGCGAGCGCCATGGCGACCGCCTCTTCCGGCGTGAGGTTGACCGGGGGCAGGGTGTGCGCGCGGTCCAGGCAGTAACCGCCGGTGCGGCCGGTCTCGGCGTAGATCGGGGTGCCGGACTGCTGCAGGGCGGAGATGTCCCGCTCGACGGTGCGCACGCTCACCTCGAACCGCTCCGCCAGCCAGCGCGCGCTGCGCGGCCGTGGGGCCACCGCCCGCAACTCCTCGACGAGGGCATAAAGCCGATCAGTACGGTTCACCCCAGGAACGCTAGACCGGGGGTACGACGAAAACCGTCGCTGAGGTCCCGACGGTGTGTGGATTTCGGCCGCTATGCGCGCCCGAAATCCACACACCGTCGGGGGCCGCGCTAGGCGATGCAGGCGCAGACGATCAGGGCCGCGCCGAAGTGCGAGGCGGCGCTGACCACCGCGCCCGGGTGCCGCTCGTCGGTGCAGATGACATCGCCCAGCTTTCCCGGGGTCAGCCAGTCCAGCACCAGGAAGGCCAGGCCCATGATGGCGATGCCGACCAGGCCGAACAGGGCCGTGGACGCCAGGCCGTCGGCGAACGAGTCGTAGCTCGTGAAGATCGAGGTGAAGACGATCGCCGCGATTCCCAGCTGGTTGGCCGACAGCAGCAGCGCGGCGTTCGGGTTCTTGTGCACCCAGATCAGGTCGCGCAGCTTACCCGGGGTGAGCAGGTCGACCAGCACGAAACCGACCGCCATCAACCCGATGCCGACCACCCCGAACACTATGCTGCGCCCGGCGCCCTCAAGCAGATCCTCCAGCACGACTTCTCCCTCGTCACTTGTAGTCCGCTCCAGACCGTAGCGGAGCCGATCTACCACGTCGATCGGGTGGTGGATCTCTGTGGTGACGTTTTCTGGTCAGCCGGCGCTGTACCAGGGGAGCCCGCATGCGGTGTGAGGGCGATCGAGGGGCGCGGAGGTCGTTGGATGACAGCACCGGAGGACCTCGACGCCGTCGTGACAGCGGCCCAGCGGGGCGACGAGGCGGCGTTCCGGCTGCTCTACCGCGCCCAGCAACCGGCGCTGCTGCGGTACCTGCGGGTGCTGGCCGGCGAGGACGCCGAGGACGTCGCCTCGGAGGCCTGGCTGCAGATCGCCCGGGACCTGCGCACCTTCTCCGGCGACTGGGACGGGTTCCGGGGCTGGACCGCGACGATCGCCCGGCACCGGGCGATGGATCTGCTGCGGGCCCAGCGGCGGCGGCCGCAGGCGAGCGCCCCGGTCGAGTTCCTGACCGAGATGAGCGCCGGCGACGACACCGCCGACCGGGCCGTGGAGCTGGTCAGCACCGACGCGGCGGTCGCCCTGATCGCGTCGCTGCCGCCGGAGATGGCCGAGGCGGTGATGCTGCGGGTGGTGGTCGGCCTGGACGCCACCAGCACCGGGAAGATCCTCGGCCGCCGTGCCGGAGCGGTCCGCACTGCCGCGTACCGGGGGCTGAAGCAGTTGGCGGCCCGCCTCACCCCGCCCCCGGAACAGCGAAAACCTGATCCATGGAGCAGACCGGTGACAACTTCGGCGGCGCCGGCGCTGAAGGAAGTGAGATGAGCAGCCCCGAGGAGTGGAACCCGATGGACCGGACGCTGGCGGAGAGTCTGCTGCGCGGCGACCGGACCGGGCACCCCCTGGACCGGGTCCTGGCCGCGGCGCAGGCGCCGGCGGGCGATCACGAGCTGGCCGGTGAGGCCGCCGCGCTGGCGGCGTTCCGGGCGGCCGGGCATTCCGCTCCCGCACGGCGGCCGTCGGCGGTCCGGTCCGCGCTGGCCAGGCTGCTGACCCTCAAGGTGGCCGCGGTCGCGTTCGCCACCACGGCGACGATCGGCGGCGTCTCGCTGGCCGCGAACATCAGCACCGTGCCGGACGCGGCCGGGGTGGCCGAGCCGTCCGCCACCGTCTCCCGGGCCGCCCCGGCGAGGCCGTCCACGTCGCCGGCGCCGTCCCGCACCCGGCCGTCCGCGCCGTCGGCGGCGCCGTCCGCGCCGTCGGCCCGGTCCAGCGCGCCGGACCGGGTGGGCGAGCTGTGCCGGGAGTTCGGCCGCCGGAGCCGGGACTGGGACGACGAGCGGTTCCGGGAGCTGGAACGGCGGGCCGGCGACCGGGACCGGATCGACCGGTTCTGCGGATCCCACGCCGGCAGCCGTACCTGGGATCCCCGAAGAACGGGCGGCTGGCCGAAGCCGTACGGCAGCGCGGAGCCGCGCCGCTGACACAAGCCGGCACCCGGCGGACCGGATCTGGGGAACGGGCGGTCCGCCGGGTGCCTTAACGGTCGGTCGCAGGCGTTCGGAGGTGCCCCCACCCAGCGCCGGGCGATCGCACCAGCCAGGCGGTGACGGCTCGGACACCGTCGCCGCCTGGCGCCAACGGGAAAGAGGGCCTCTCCGGTGGGGAGAGGCCCTCTTTCTCGTGGATCGGTGTTACTACAGCGCGCCCAGGTACCGCTGGCGCTCGTACGGAGTGACCTCGCGGCGGAACTGCTCCCACTCGGCCCGCTTGTTGCGCAGGAAGAAGTCGAAGACGTGCTCGCCGAGCACCTCGGCGACCAGCTCGGAGCCGGCCATCACGTCGATCGCCTCGGCGAGGTTCTCCGGCAGCGCCTCGTAACCGGCGGCCTTGCGCTCGGCCGGCGACAGCGACCACACGTCGTCCTCGGCGCCGGGCGGAAGCTCGTACCCCTCCTCGATGCCCTTGAGGCCGGCGCCGAGCATCACGGCGAAGGCCAGGTACGGGTTGGCGGCCGAGTCGATCGAGCGCACCTCCACCCGCGCCGAGCTGGGCTTGCCGAACGCCGGCACCCGGACCAGCGCGGACCGGTTGAGGTGGCCCCAGCTGACGAACGCCGGGGACTCGGTGATCCGGTCCGGCAGCTGCAGCGGGAAGAGGCGCTTGTACGAGTTGACCCACTGGTTGGTGATCGCCGTGTACTCCCGGGCGTGCACCAGCAGGCCGGCGATGAACGCGCGCGCCGTCTTGGACAGCTTCTGCGGGTCCTCGCTGTCGTAGAAGGCGTTGCGCTCGCCCTCCATCAGCGACAGGTGGGTGTGCATGCCGGAGCCGGGCTGATCGGTGTACGGCTTCGGCATGAAGGTGGCCCGCACGCCCTGCGACAGCGCCACCTCCTTGACCACGTGCCGGAACGTCATGATGTTGTCGGCGGTGGTGAGGGCGTCCGCGTACCGCAGGTCGATCTCCTGCTGGCCGGGCGCGACCTCGTGGTGGCTGAACTCGACCGAGATGCCGATCCGCTCCAGGGCCAGCACGGCCTGCCGGCGGAAGTCGCGGGCGATGGCGTGCGTGGTGTGGTCGAAGTAGCCGCCCTGGTCCACCGGCACCGGCACCGAGCCGTCGTTCTCCCCCTCCTGGATCAGGAAGAACTCGACCTCGGGGTGGGTGTAGAAGGTGAAGCCCTTCTCGGCGGCCTTGGCCAGGGCGCGGCGCAGCACGTGGCGCGGGTCGGCCCAGGCGGCGCTGCCGTCGGGGAGCAGGATGTCGCAGAACATCCGGGCGCTCTCGCCGCTGACGCCGCCCTCGAACGGGAAGACCTGAAAGGTGGTCGGGTCGGGCATGGCGACCATGTCGGACTCGTAGACCCGGGCGAAGCCCTCGATCGCCGAGCCGTCGATGCCGATGCCCTCCTCGAAGGCGGACTCCAGCTCTGCCGGGGCCACCGACACGCTCTTCAGCGTGCCGAGCACATCGGTGAACCAGAGCCGGACGAAACGGATGTCGCGCTCCTCGAGCGTGCGAAGCACGAACTCCTGCTGACGGTCCACTGCCACCCCTCGTCCGGACGCCTACCTATCGAGGTGAGACTACGCTGCGCACGGCCTGTGACGTCGGCCCGGGTCAGGATCGAAACGGGCACCGAGGGGCAAGAATGAGGGGCATGCCCACGCTGCGCATCGCCCTCGCCCAGGTGAACTCGACAGTCGGTGACATTCCCGGCAACGTGGCCGCGGTCCGCCGCTGGACACGCACGGCCGCCGAGGTGGGAGCGCATCTGGTGGCGTTCCCGGAGATGATGCTGACCGGCTATCCCATCGAGGACCTGGTCTTCCGGAACTCGTTCGTCGAGGCGTCCCGGCAGGCGCTGCGCGACCTCGCCGCCGCCCTGGCCGCCGACGGTCTCGGGGACCTGGCCGTGGTGGTCGGCTATGTGGACGCCGACGGGCCGCCGGCGATCAGCTCGGACGCCGCGCCGGGCGTCGGCCGGCGGGACGCGTCGGCGCTGCTGCACCGGGGCGAGGTCGTCGCCACGTACTACAAGCACCACCTGCCCAACTACGGCGTCTTCGACGAGGACCGCTATTTCGAACCGGGTGACACGCTCACCGTGGTCCGGTTCGGCGGGGTCGATGTCGCGCTCACCGTCTGCGAGGACATCTGGCAGGCGGGCGGGCCGTTCAGCGTGGCCCGGCAGGCCGGCGTCGGCCTGGTGGTCAACATCAACGCCTCGCCGTACGAGCTGAACAAGGACGACGTACGCCTCGCGCTGGTCCAGCGGCGGGCGGTGGAGGCGGGCGCGACCGTCGCGTTCGTGAACATGGTCGGCGGGCAGGACGAGCTGGTCTTCGACGGGGACTCGATGATCGTCTCGGCGGAGGGGGCGCTGCTCGCGCGGACCGGGCAGTTCACCGAGGAGCTGCTGGTCCACGATCTCGACCTCCCGGCCGCCGACACCGCGCCCAACGTCTCCACGGCCCCGGTCGAGCCGGTCGACACGATGCGGATCCAGCGCTCCGAAGTCACGATAAATCTTGCCGTTTCCGGCGCGAAAGACGCCGGCATCGCCGAGCGCATCGCCGACGAGGCCGAGATCTGGTCGGCTCTGGTCCTGGGGCTCCGGGACTACGTCGACAAGAACCGGTTCCGGTCGGTCATCCTCGGCCTCTCCGGCGGCATCGACTCGGCGGTCGTCGCCGCGATCGCCGTCGACGCCCTCGGCCCGGAGCGGGTCTTCGGCGTCTCGATGCCCAGCGGCTACTCCTCCGAGCACTCCCGCGACGACGCCGCCGAGCTGGCCAAACGCACCGGCCTCGACTACCGCACCGAGCCGATCCAGCCGATGGTCGACGGTTTCCTGGCGAACATGTCGCTGTCCGGCGTCACCGTGGAGAACCTGCAGGCCCGGGTCCGCGGCGTGATCCTGATGGCCCTCTCCAACCAGGAAGGCCACCTGGTCCTGACCACCGGCAACAAGAGCGAGCTGGCCGTCGGCTACTCGACGTTGTACGGCGACTCGGTCGGCGGGTTCAATCCGCTCAAGGATGTGCCGAAGACCATGGTGTGGCAGCTCGCACGCTGGCGGAACACCCAGCACAACGCGCCGATCCCGGAGAACTCGATCACCAAGGCGCCGAGCGCCGAGCTGCGCCCGGACCAGAAGGACTCCGATTCGCTGCCCGACTACGAGCTTCTCGACCCGATCATCAAGGGGTACGTGGACCACGACCTGGGCCGGGCCGAGCTGATCGCGGCCGGCAACGACGAGGCGCTGGTCGACCGGGTGCTCCGCATGATCGACCTCGCGGAGTACAAGCGCCGGCAGTCCGCTCCCGGCACCAAGATCTCCGGAAAGGCGTTCGGCCGTGATCGTCGCCTCCCCATCACGAACCTGTTTCGTGAAGGCTCCTGAAGTGCGAGGATTGGCGGACCCGGGGACCGCATCCGCGCGGCCTCGAGGGAGGAGCTGAACCATGTCCGAGATCCCCACCCTGTACGGCGGTCCGCCCACCCGCCGGGTCCGCACCCGCGACCTGCTCAACGCGAAGGTCCGCGGCGACCGGTGGCCGATGCTCACGTCGTACGACATGTACACCGCCCAGATCTTCGACCGGTCCGGCGTGCCGGTGCTGCTGGTCGGCGACTCGGCCGCCAACAACGTCTACGGGTACGAAACTACCGTCCCGGTCACCGTCGACGAGCTGTTGCCGCTGGTCCGCGCCGTCGTCCGGGCCACGTCGACCGCGCTGATCGTGGGTGACCTGCCGTTCGGCAGTTACGAGGAGGGCCCCACCCAGGCGCTGCGCACCGCCGTCCGGTTCATGAAGGAGGGCGGCTGCCACGCGGTCAAACTCGAAGGCGGCCGCCGGATGGCCCCGCAGATCGAGGCGATCACCGGCGCCGGCATCCCGGTGATGGCGCACATCGGCTTCACCCCGCAGCGCGAGCACGCCATCGGCGGGTACCGCGTCCAGGGCCGGGAGAACGAGGGCGCCGAGGTGATCGCGGACGCCCGGGCGGTCGCCGACGCGGGCGCGTTCGCCGTGGTCCTGGAGATGGTCCCCGGGGACGTCGCCAAGCAGATCACCAAGGAGCTGCCGATCCCCACGGTCGGCATCGGCGCCGGCCCGGACACCGACGCGCAGGTGCTGGTCTGGCAGGACATGGCCGGTCTGCGCACCGGCAAGGCGCCGCGTTTCGTCAAGCGCTACGCCGACCTGGCGGGCGCCCTGACCGAGGCGACCAGGCAGTTCGCCGACGAGGTCCGCAGCGGCGAGTTCCCGGCCGCGGAGCACACCTTCTAAACCCTTTCGGTGGTACGGGGACCGAGCGCTCGATCCCCGTACCGTCAGGCGCGCTCGAACCGGACCGTCCGGCTCGCCGGGTCGGCGGCGGTCAACCGGACCGGCACCCGCTGCCCCAGCGGCAGGTCACCGAGACACTTCGCCCGTACCGCCGGATCGTCCAGGGCGATCGTCCCGCCGGCCGGACGTTTCGCCGACGCCTCCTCCCGGTCCAGCACCGCCGCCTCGAACACCTCACCGACCCGGCCCTGCAACAGGACCGCCTCGGCCAGATCGATCGCGCCACGGTCGGCCGCGCCCGCGAGGCGGTCCGTCGCCGACATCGCCTTCGGCAGGCGCGGCAGGGCGTGCGCGACCCAGTCGGGGACGGGGCGGTTCCCGTACACCGAAAGACAGATCTCGGTCGCGAAGCGATCCGCAAGCCGCCGCAGGGGCGCGGTGACATGCGCGTAGGGCGCGCCGACCCCGCCGTGCCCGGTCTCCTGCGGCAGCCCACTCACCGGTAGATCCGGACCGAATGCCGTGTAGGCGGCACCGCGCAGCAGATCCGCCGCCTGATCCAGGAACGCCGCACCACGCGGATCCGCCGGATCGACGGCCGCGACCACCGCACCGACGGAGGCGCCGTCCGGCCAGGAGATGCCCAGCGGCGCCGCGGCCGCCCGCAGCTTCGCGACCGCTTCCGGTTTCGGTGCCGGCATGGTCCGCAGCAGCCCGATCCCGCCCGCCAGCATGATCCGCGCCGCCGCCATGCCGGTGAGCAGCGAGATCTGCGCGTTGTGCTCCTCGATCGGCAACGGCGCGCGCAGCACCAGCCGCCAGCCGCCCCCGTCCCGCTCGACCTCCTGCGACGGCAGCGGAAGGTTCACCGCCCCGCGTTCCGCCGCCCGCCCCGCCAGCAGCCCGCCGATCTCCGGCAGCAGCGCCAGCGACTCCGGGGCCGTACCCGCGTCGATCTGCCGCTGCACACCCGCATAGTCCAGCTTGGCCCGGCTGCGCACCCGCGCCCGTTCCACCTCGACAGCGGCCGTCTCCCCGTCGCCGTCCAGGTCGATCGTCCACACCACCGCGGCCCGGTCCCCGTCCGGCAGCAGACTCACCGCGTCCTCGCTGAGCACCGGCGGATGCAGCGGAACCCGCCCGTCCGGCAGGTACACGGTCTGACCCCGTACCCAGCTCTCCGCCTCGATCGGCCCACCCGCCCGCACGTAGGACGCCACGTCGGCGATCGCGTACCGAACCCGGAACCCGCCACCGGCCCGCCTGCTCAGATGCATGGCCTGATCCAGATCCCGCGAACTCGCCGGATCGATCGTCACGAACTCGATCCCGGTCCGATCCACCTCCGGCAGCCGCGTCTGCCGCGCCACGTCCCCCGCCTCAGCGAGGACCGCCTCCGGAAACCCGTCCGGCAACCCCAACTCCCGCCGCAACCCCGAGAAGTCGATCTGCGGCGCCACCACCCGTTTGATCGGCACGGATCATTCCTACCAGCAATCCCCACATGTCACCCCCAACCCCGTTTGCGGTACGCCCGAAGCACCGCCCCGCCATCCCCCTCCCGCCGGCGTCGCGCCACCCTCGGCCTCTCGCCGCCAGAGCAGCCTTCCCGTCACCCAGCGCCGTCGCATGAAACAACGGCGGGCAGGACCGGATTTCTCCGTGGCCCTGCCCGCCGTTCACAGCCGGGTCGTACTCGTACCGGTCCCCCTACCGCCGCCGGCTGGCCGCACGCGACGCCGCTACCGGCTCGCTCTTGGCAGCGTTACGGGCGCTGCGCGCACCCGCCGGCGTCCGGGAGGCGGCTCCCGCGTTCGCGCCCGTACTCCGCGATGCCCGAGTCGCCTTGGCCGCGTTTCCGGTCGCTTTCGCCGCACCCGCCGAACTGTTCGCCGCCTTGCCCGCCGTCGCCCGGCCACCCGCAACCTTCGCCGCACCAGCCTTGACATTCGCCGCCTTGGCCGCGGTCCCCTTACCGGCGGTCGCCTTACCGGTAGTGGCCTTAGCAGCAGTCGCCTTAGCAGCAGTCGCCTTAGCGCCAGTCGCCTTCGCAGCAGTGACCTTCGCTGCAGTCGCCTTAGCGCCAGTCGCCTTCGCCGCGGTCGCCTTAGCAGTGGTGGCCTTAGCAGTAGTGGCCTTGGTGCCCGTCGCCTTGCTTCCCGTCGCTTTAGTAGTAGTCGCCCGCCCAGCAGCAGCCTTGACGGATCCCGTGCCCGCCCGCGCCGTTCCCGGCTTGGCCGCACCTGCCGTGCCCGCCTTGGCCGGAGCCGTTCTCGCCCCCATCGCCTTGACCGCACCCGCCTTGGCCGCACCCGCCTTGGCCGTAGCTCCCCGAGCCCCCGCGGCCTTGGCCGCAGCAGCCTTCGCGCCCACTACCTTGCCCCCGGCTGCCGCCTTGGCCGTAGCCGCCCTGGTCCCCCCGGCCTTCGCCACCGTCGCCTTGGTAGCAGTGGCCCTGGTTCCCCCAGCCTTCGCCGCCGTCCTGGTCCCTACCGGCGCGGCCTTGGTAGCAGTCACTTCCCCAGCGGCCTTGGACCCCACCTTCTTCGCCACGGCCGACGCCGCCTTGACGGTCTTAGCCGGAGTCACCTTGGCCACCGCGGTCTTGCTCGGCGCCTTCTTGGCCCCCGCCTTCGCCGCGGTCGCCTTGGCCCCGGTTACCTTCACCGCAGCCGTGCCCGTAGCAGCCCTCGCCCCAGCAGCCGTTCTAACCGCCGTGGCCTTCGAGGCCCCCGCCCTGGCGCCACCCACCATGCCACCAGCCACCTTCGTACCAGCGACCTTCCCACCAGCCGCCTTGGCACCAGTAGCTTTCCCAGCAGTGGCCTTGGTAGCAGCCGCCTTCCCAGCAGCCGCCTTGGTAGCCGCCGCTTTCCCAGCAGCCGCCTTGGTAGCCGCCGCCTTCCCAGCAGCCGCCTTAGTACCAGGAGCCTTCGCGCCAGTGGCCTTGGTGCCAGTGGCCTTCGCAGTAGCCGCCTTGGCAGCCGTCGCCTTCGCGCCAGTGGCCTTGGCGGCAGTCGTCTTGGCGGCCGTACCACCTCGCGCCGCAGTGCCCGTGACCTTTGCCGGTGTGGCCTTGCCCGCGCCACGCTTGGCCGCAGCCGTCTGCCCGGCCGCCTTCGCCGCAGCCGCCTTGCCAGCCGTCGCCTTCGTACCCGCCGCCTTCGACGCAGCAGTCTTCCCAGCCGTGGCCTTGGCAGTCCCGGCCGCCGCAGCCTTGGTCCCCGTCACCTTGGCAGCCGCGGCCTTGGTCCCAGCCGCAGCTCTCGCAGCCTTCGCCCCAGCCGTAGCTCCCGCGGCCTTGGTACCAGCCACCTTCACCGCAGCCGTTTTCCCGACCGCTTTCGCCCCACCGACCTTCGCCGGAGCCGCCTTGGCCGCCGCCGACTTCCCAGCAGCCACCTTCGTCGCCGCGCTCTTCGCCGGAGCAGCCTTCCCCGCCACAGCCTTAACGCCAACTGCCTTCACAGCAGCGGTCTTCACAGCCGTCGCCTTGGTACCGGCCGCCTTGGCGCCGGTCGCCTTAGCAGCAGTCGTCTTGGTGGTCGCCGCCTTAGCCGCCGTCGCCTTAGCAGCAGTCGCCTTGGTGGCAGCAGCCTTAGCACCAGTCGCTTTGATACCAGTCGCCTTGCTGGCCGCCGTCTTCGTCGCCGCCTTACCCGCGGTTCCCCTGGTGCCGCCAGTCTTGGCCGCCGTCCGGGTGCTCTTCTGCGGTCCGGTCTCGGCCGTGTCCGCATCAGTCGCTGTCGTCCGGCCACCCGCCGATTCGGCCGCGGTCCGGCCACCAGCCGTCTTCGCCGCGGTCCGGCCACCGGACCTGTTCGCCGTGGCTCGAGTACCGCCCGCCCTGGACCGCCGCCCCGGTGCAGCGAGAACCGCCGCGTCGTCGGCCTCCTGGAACTCCTCCAGCTCCTCCGGCTCGTTCACCTGAGCCGAAACCGCCGCTCCCCGACTCCTCCGAGTGGTCGGCGCCGCCGCGTCCGCGTCACCCGAATCCGGCTCACCGGCCTGCGCAGCCGTACTCTGCCGCGCACCGGCCTTGGCGGTCCGGCCCACGGCCGACTGCCGCGGCGTACGCGCCCGGACCTTGGCACCCCGCGCCGCCACAACCGGTTCATCCCCGGCTGCGCCGCTGCCGTCTTCGTCGTCTCCGTCGTCCTCCGGCTCGTTCTCCGCGCCGGTCAGATCCGTGTCGCCGCCGATGTCGCTCGCGCTGAGATCCTCGGTGCCGGAGTCGTCATCGACCATCCCGGCGGACGCAGCGGCGATCCGGTTCCGCAGTGCATCCTCGTCCGGGGATTCGTCGTCGTCCGTAGCGAGGGTCTCGTCGAGCGACACCCGCTTCAGCGTCGACACCCAGCCGGATTCGACGGCGTCCGCGGGCCCGGTGTACTCGGCCACGGGCTCGTCCGAGTCCTCGTCCGTTTCCGATTCGCCGAGCGCCTCGAGATCCGGCCGGTCGGCTCCCCACTGGTCGGACCCCTCGTCGGGCTGGGCGTCCTGCTTGTGCGGCGGGAACCATCCTCCGACGAACGGCGAGTCCTCCAGGGTCTGCACGTCGACCGCGTCGTCGCCCTGCTGGTCGGTGTTCCGGCCGGGCCGCATCGGAACCGCCAGGTACCCGGCGGTCGCCGTCCCGGTGTCCTCGTCCCACGAACCGTCGTCCCCCGTGGCAACGGTCACCTGATTCCGCGGCGGGTTGCTCATCGCCGCCGCGACCCGCCGCGAACCGGAACCTCGGCCCGCTGTCGTCCCACCCCGCTTCGCCCCGGCCGCGGACTGAATGGACACGGTCACGCCGCCAGCGGGTTTCCCCGCGCCACGCCGCCCCGAAGCCGTCTTCCGCCCGGTCGCCGCCTTGGTGTCGTCCCGTTCGGCGGGCCGCTTGAACGCCACCACGTTCCTCGCACCGGCCCCGGCCACGTCCCGGTTCTTCTCAGCCCGCCCCGCCACAGCCTTCCGCCCGGCAGCCTCGATACCCGCCCCACGCCCGGAAGCCAGAACCGCCTTCCCAGCAGCCGCCTTCGTAGTAGCCGCCTTACCAACGACCGCGCTACCAGCAGCCGCCTTGGTGGTAGCCGTCCTACTAGCGGTCGCCTTACCAGTAGCCGCCTGACCAGTGGCCGCCTTACCTCTAGCAGCCTTGCCGGTAACAGCTTTACCGACACTCGCACTACCGGTAGCGCTCTTGACGGAACCCGCCTTACCAAAGCCGGCCTTGACCGCAGCCACCTTGCCGACGGCCGTCTTACCCGCCAGCACCTTGCCGACCGCGTCTTTCACTACCGCTTTCGAAGTAGGCGCCTTCCCATTCCGGCCCGCTACGCCTACCGCACCGGCTTTGACCGCCGACGATTTGCCCACCGCCGCTTTCACAGCGGTCGTTCTCCCAGAAACAGCTTTCCCGGACACACTCTTACCCGCAGCCGCCTTAGCAGCCACCGCTTTCACAGGTGCGGCCTTGCCGGAGAACGCTTTGACCGACGTACCCGATGCGCTCTTTCCGACTTTCCCGGAAACAGTCGCGGCCGGTGACTTCACCGCCGCGCCCTTGCCGGCTTTCACCGAAGCGGTCGCGGACTTCCCACCCGTACCCCGCGCAACCACCGGCTTCCCCACCACAGCCTTGCCAGCGGCCGCCTTCTTCCCGGCAACCACCCCACCAGAACCGGTCCGCTGCGCCCCGACTTTGCCGGCCACGCCCGCCGTTCCGCTTGCGGTCACCTTGGCCGCCGCACCGGACCGTGACATCCGCACCCCCGCCGACGTGCCCCCAGCCGCAGTTCCCCTGGCCGCAGGCACCACCGTCGCCGTCCGAGTCGCCTTTCCTCTGGCCGCCGTGGCCGCAGTCGAAGCCTTCTTCTCCTTGGTCGCGGCCCCCTTGGCCGCAGGAGCAGCCACTGCGGTCACCGCACCCGCAGCCTTCTTGACGCCGCCCACCCTGGTCACCGGAACCGCCGCTTTCGCCCGCCCGGCCACTCCGGACGTAGCTTTCGCCGCAGCACCCGCCCGCGGCCTCACGACCCCGGACCCCGTCTTCCCACGCCCGGCCGCAGCAGCTTCAGCCTTCTCGACCCGCTGCTTGCCGACGACCCGGTTCCCTGCCACCCGCTCAGCCACGGACCACCCATTCGACTTCTTCGGTTCCGCGGCTTCGACCGCCGTCCGGCTCCCGGCCTTCCCAACGGCCACCGAAGCCCGGCCACCCGCCGGAGCGCGACCCGCCGCTGAAGCCCGGCCAGCCGCCGGAGCGCGACCCGCCGCTGAAGCCCGGCCAGCCGCCGGAGCGCGACCCGCCGCTGAAGCCCGGCCAGCCGCCGAAGCCCCACCACGGCCGGAAACCGAGCCCTCAGTGGAAGCCCTGCCACCGGAAGCCGGAGACCGGGTCGTCGCGCCCGAAGCAGCCCCACCGGGTGTGGCGGCCGCGCGGCTGCCCGTACCCGAGGGGGTGGTTCTGGCTTTAAGGCCCGCGCCGGAGGCAGCGGGCCTGGTCGGGGCCTTTTTGGCAGCGGGCATCGAGGTGTTCCTCCTTGCGGAATGACTGCGGGCACGTCTGCGCCGGAAGACGCGCGGCTCCGGTTCGGACGGACCGGAGCGGCGGTTACGTCAGCTGGCTTCCCCTGTCCAGCGGGCGTCCTCGGCATCCCACTCGGCATTGCGCTTCTCGACGGTCTCGAGTGCCCGCGTCGCTGCGTCAGCCGTGGCGTAGGGACCGAGCCGGTATTGAGCGGGGCACACGTCGTCGCCGCTCTCCACCCGGTGGTCGCGGAGGCACCAGAAGTAGCCCGCTCCGCCCAGCCCACTGTCGTTCATTCCATCACTGTGCCGCTAAAACCGGCCAAGCGCTACCGATTCGGGCAAAATGTCCCAGATTTCCAATGTAGAAACACCAGAAACCCACCCCGCTTTTGTACGGGCCACACCTCCCGCCAACCCCAATCCGTCCCGTGACGCCCGCGCCCGGCAGGCGGTGGTCCATACCGACTCGCGGCCGCCGGGCCGAATGCGCCACTCACCGCTACCCCTCACCAGCCGTCGCCCAGCCACCCAACAGCCGCCCCAAAACCGGCCTGCACGACGGCCGCCGATCCGACCCCCACACCCACAACCCGCCAGCCGTCGCCCAGCCAGGCCACGGCCGCCCCAAAAACCGGCCTGCACGACGGCTCACGATCCAGCCGACCGCCGGCCGTCGCCCAGACACGTCACGGGCGCGGCGATACCGGCCTGGACGACGGCTCGCGAACTGGCGGCGAGAGCCCGTGAGGCGCGTTTCGGTCCGGACCGTCGCCTGCCTCGGGATGGACCCACGGGACGGTCCCGATGCGGCGGGGCGACCGGGGCCCCCGTACCCCGGAAAGCAGGAAACGCCGCCCCGATCGGACCGTGACCCGGGGCGGCGTTTCTCTCGAGGAGCGTCAGCGCAGCTCGGCAGCGACCAGCTCAGCGATCTGGACGGCGTTGAGGGCCGCACCCTTGCGCAGGTTGTCGTTGGAGATGAAGAAGGACAGACCGTTCTCCGCGGTGGGGTCGACCCGGAAGCGGCCCACGTAGGACGGGTCACGACCGGCGGCCTGCAGCGGGGTCGGCACGTCGGACAGCTCGACCCCGGGCGCGGAGGCGAGGATCTCCTTGGCGCGCGAAACGCTGACGGGCCGGGCGAACCGGGCGTTGACCTGGATGGAGTGGCCGGTGAAGACCGGGACCCGCACGCAGGTACCGGAGACCAGCAGCGACGGCAGGTCGAGGATCTTGCGGCTCTCGTTGCGGAGCTTCTGCTCCTCGTCGGTCTCGAAGCTGCCGTCGTCGACGAACGAGCCGGCCTGCGGGATCACGTTGAACGCGATCGGCTTCGGGAAGACCTTGGACTCGGGGAACTCGACAGCGGAGCCGTCGTGGGTGAGCTCGGTGGCCCGGTCGGCGACCTTCTTGATCTGCTCGTCGAGCTCGGCCACACCGGCGAGGCCGGCGCCGCCGACCGCCTGGTACGTGGTGGCGATGAAGCTGACCAGGCCGGCCTCGTCGTGCAGCGGGCGCAGCACCGGCATCGCGGCCATGGTGGTGCAGTTCGGGTTGGCGATGATGCCCTTGGGGCGCACGCGGGCCGCGTCCGGGTTGACCTCGGCGACGACGAGCGGGACGTCGGGGTCCATCCGGTACGCCGACGAGTTGTCGACGATGACCGCGCCGGCCTCGGCGAAACGGGGCGCGTACTCCAGGGAGCCACCCTTGCCTGCGGAGAAGAGCACGATGTCGAGGCCGGAGTAGTCGGCCGTGGCGGTGTCCTCGACGGTCACCTCACCATCGCCCCACGCGATGGTGCGGCCGGCGCTGCGCGCGGAGGCGAAGAGCCGGAGTTGGCTTACAGGGAACTCGCGCTCGGCCAGAATCCGGCGCATGACGCCGCCAACCTGTCCCGTCGCACCGACGATACCGATCCTCATGAGCACCAAAATACGTGCTGATCAGCGAAGAAAGAAATCGCCTTATCCACATAGTGGGAAGCATGTCCCACATTTGAGGACGCCGGGCCTAGCGTGTGTCCCATGACGACCTACACCCACGGCCATCACGAGTCGGTCTTGCGCTCGCACCGGTGGCGCACCGCAGAGAATTCGGCGGCTTACCTGCTGCCGCATCTTTCCTCCGGATTTTCACTGCTGGACGTCGGATGCGGCCCCGGCACCATCACGGCCGAGCTGGCGGAGCTGGTGGCGCCCGGCCGGGTGACCGCCCTGGAGCAGACCGGCACGGCGCTCGACCTGGCCCGCGCCGAGATCGCGCGACGTGGGCTGAGCAGCGTCGACTTCGCGGTCGGGGACGTGCACGCGCTGGAGTTCGCGGACGCCACGTTCGATGTCGTGCACGCCCACCAGGTGCTGCAGCACGTGGCGGATCCGGTGGCGGCGCTGCGCGAGATGCGCCGGGTCACGAAGCCGGGAGGCGTGGTCGCGGTACGGGACAGCGACTACGCGGCGTTCACCTGGTTCCCGCAGGTGCCGGAGCTGGACGAGTGGCTGGACCTGTACCAGCGGGTGGCCCGTGGCAACGGCGGCGAGCCGGACGCCGGGCGGCGGCTGCTGTCGTGGGCTCGGGCGGCGGGGTTCACCGATGTCACGGCCACCGCCAGCGTGTGGTGTTTCGCCGACGCGGCGGATCGCGAGTGGTGGGGCGGCATGTGGGAGGAGCGGGTTCTCCAGTCGGAGATGGCGGCAACGGCCCTGCGTACCGGGGCGGCGACGTCGGAGGACCTGGAGCGGATCTCGGCCGGCTGGCGCCGGTGGGCCGACGATGAGGACGGCTGGCTGATCATCCCGCACGGCGAGATCCTCTGCAGGGTCTAGGACTTGGGCCGGTACGACCAGTGCCACGACTCCCGGGCGACGCTCTCCACGTACCCGTAATTCCCGCCGTTCTTGCGCATCCAGGAGAGCGCCTTCCCGTTCAGGTCGAGGTCGGTGGCCATGCCCCAGCCGTGTTCGCTGGTGCCGGGCTTGGCCGCCAGCCCGCCCTGGGAGTACAGACCCTTGCGCCGGGCCAGGTCGACCTGTTCGGTGTACGGCCGGTACGAGTCGGTGATCCCGATCTTGACCCCGTCCCGTTTCGCGTCCTCGATCATCCGGTTCAGCGACTCGGCGGCCGGCGCCCACAGCTTGTGCCGGGTGTCCCCGACCTGGGCCAGGGCGGTCTCCGGGATCTTGCCGTTCCCGTACGCGACAAGATCCTCCGGAATGCCCTTGCCGTTGAGTTTGTAGGTCCGGTCGGCCGCCTGCGGCTGGCCGGCCGCCATCGCGCTCCGGAGCTGACTGGCGAAACTCCCCTGCGCCGGCGCCGCCCGTTTGGCCGCCGCCGGCCCGGTGGTCGTGGCCTGCTGGCCCTGCAGCGCGAGGATCCGGCTCTGGATATCCGCGATGCGCGAGTTCACTCCCTCGATTCCCACCCCTACCCGTTCGGCGGGCCGGCCGGAAACTGAGGCGCAACCGGAAAAAGACTCAGGACGCCGGGGCCAGATCGATGGTGTGCTGGGTGTGGGTCACCTTGGCCTGCAGGTAGCGCACGTTGGCCGGGGAGGCGTGCACCCCGGTGGGCCGGACCGCGCGCACGCGCACGCCGAGGTCCCGCAGCTGACGGGACTTGTCCGGGTTGTTGGTGAGCAGGTCGACGACGCCGGCGCCGAGCGCGGTCAGCATCTGCGCGGCGGCGGTGTAGTCGCGTTCGTCGTCGGCGTGCCCGAGCGCCCGGTTCGCCTCGTACGTGTCCATGCCCCGGTCCTGAAGGGCGTAGGCGTCGAGCTTCGCGTACAGCCCGATGCCCCGGCCCTCCTGCCGCAGGTAGAGCAGGTAGCCGCCGGCCGAGGCGATCTCCTCGACGGCCTCGCGCAGCTGCGGACCGCAGTCGCAGCGCTGCGAGCCGAAGACGTCGCCGGTCATGCACTCGGAGTGCAACCGCACCAGCGGCACCTCGGCGCCCGTCACGTCACCGAGGGCGAGCGCCAGGTGCTCCTTGCCGTCGGACAGCCCGTGGAAGGTGATCACCTCCGCGGTGGTGCGGAACCCGTCGGCGAACTCGAGCGGAACGGTGACGCGGGTACGAACCGGCATGCTCTCTCCCTCAGCACTTGACGCTTCAAGTACGGATCGACCGTACGCGCCGGTTCATGAGGCGGCCACGACGAGATCCGACGGATCGGTGTTGGCCCCGCAGAGCAGGACGACGACCTTCTCCCCCGGCGCCGGCCGATAGGTGCCGGAGAGCAGTGCGGCGTACGCGGCCGCGGTCCCGTGTTCGACGACGATCCGGTAGTCGTCCCACAGTCTGCGCCGGGCGTCGGCGATCGCCCGGTCGGTCACGAGCAGCGAGTCGACCCGCGCCGCCATCGCCTGCTCGAAGGCGATGTCTCCGATGCGTCGCGCGCCCAGCGAGTCGGCGGCGATCCCACTGACCGGCACGTCGACCGGCTCCCCCGCTGCGAGCGCCGCATGCAGCGCCCGCGAGTTCTCCGGCTCCACCGCGATCGTCCGGATATTTCCGGAAATGAGCCCGGCGAGCAACCCGCCACCGCCGACCGCGACCAGCACCGTGTCGAACTCGGCCAGCTCCAGCGCCAGCGTCCCGTTCCCCGCCACCATCGCCGGATCGTCATAGGCGTGGCAGAACAACGCCCCTGACTCCTCGGCCCGCTGGAGCGCGGCCGCGTACGCCTCCGCGTACTCCGACCCGACCTGCGCCACCCGCGCCCCGAGCTTGCCGAGTTTCGCCACCTTGACCGCCGGCGCCGTCTCCGGCACGAACACCTCGGCGGGCACTCCGAGTTCCCGGGCCGCGTACGCCGCCGCGAGCCCCGCGTTCCCCCCGGACGCCGCGACCACCCCGGTGGCGGGCACGTCCGCGCTGAGGATCCGGTTGAACATGCCCCGCGTCTTGAACGAGCCCGCGTGCTGCAGGTACTCGAGCTTGAACCACAGGTCCGGCCCCGCCTGCACCACCGGCGTACGACGGACCCGACCGTCGATGCGCTTCGCCGCCGCCCGCACGTCCGCGATGTCGATCATGTGTCCGAGCCTAGGCGACGCTCCAGGTGACCCGGCTGGACGGGACGGGTAAACGTTCCCCCACCAGGCGCGCCAGGTCGAGCAGCCGGTTGGAGAAGCCCCACTCGTTGTCGAACCAGCCGCGCACCTTGACGCCGCCGTCCGCGGTGGCCTGGGTGCCGGAGGGGTCGAACAGGCAGGACGCGGAGTTGTTCTTCACGTCGATCGAGACGGTGGGGTCGGGATCGTACGCCAGGATGCCGCGCAGCGGCCCGGACGCCGCCTCCGCCATCGCCCGGTTGACCTCCTCGACCGTCACCGGCCGGTCGGTCTGCCCGGACAGCTCGGCCAGCGATCCGACCGGCGTCGGCACGCAGTAGTAGCTGTACCGCATCTCGCCGATCTCCGGCAGCGCCACCCGCACCAGGTCACCGACCACATAGTTGTGCGGGATGATGCTGTCGCCGACGGCCCGGCCCAGCCGCGGGTCGTCGCGCGAGGTGTCCACGGCGGAGTCCTGCACCCGCTGCCAGCCCTGGGCGGCCAGCATCACCGAGGTGTTCACCGACCGTAACCCGAACCGGTCGAGCAGCACCTTGGCCATCACGGTGAGCGCGTTCACCCCGCACGAGGCGGGCGAGACGACGTCGTGGGACACCGGGTCGTAGCTCAGATGGTTCGCGCCGACGACGAGGAAGGCGTCCGGGTCGTCGGCGGAGGCGCTGATCACCACCTTGCGGGCTCCACCGTGCGTGATGTGCTTACGGGCCGTGGTGCCGGCCCGGAACCGCCCGGTGGCCTCGATGACCACGTCGACCCCGTGGTCGGCCCAGGGGATCCGCTCCGGGCGCTCATGGTGGAACGTCCGGATCGCGTGGTCGTTCACCACCAGATAGTCTCCCCGCGCGGTCACCGTGCCCGGGAATGATCCCCGGATGCTGTCCCGGCGCAGGCCATAGGCCAGCTTGTCGGTCGACGCGATGTCGTTCACCGCGGCGATCTCCACACCGGGATTTGGCACGGAGGCCACGATCCGGGTCAAGCTGCGGCCGATCCGCCCGAGCCCGTTGATCCCGATCGCGACAGTCATCGAGCGCTCCTCGATTCGAGATATTTGTCCGCAATTCCCCCGTGACTTGTTTCCCCCGCCCCACAAGGGTCCACCCGGCGTCACGACTCCGACACTATGAGTTGTGCAACTTGCACGTCAACGGACGACATTCTCACACCGCCCCAGAGATGACCGTCGAACCCCTACGGGCACAGTGGACGCGCGTCCGGCATGCTGGGAACGTGCCGGTACTCGTCTCTCATTCCCCCGCCGACGAACCCTGGGCACAGTGGATCGCCACGTCCCTGCGCGCCGCCGGCCACGAGACCTGCCTCGACCCCGCCGATCGCGCCTTCGCGCACCGTCTCGCCGACGGTTCCGGCGGCCCCGGCCCGGTGCTCCTGCTGCTCTCCGCCGAACACCGCGCCACCACCGAGGACTGGGCGCTGCTCATCCGCACACCCGCCCTGACCGGCCGTTTGATGGCCCTGCGCCTGGACGTCTGCGAGGCGCCGCGGGCCCTGCGCGCGATCCCCTGCCGCACCCTGCACGGCCTCGACGAGGAGGACGCCCTGGAGACCCTTCTCACCCTGGTGGGCGGCGTCCGGCGGTCGGCTTCCGGTCTCCCTTAGATCTTTTCTCGTACGCTCCTCGCGCGCTGCCCCGCCCGGATCCGCACGGTCGTTCCAGCCAGTAAAACAGGCCCCCCGGGGCCACCGTCCGCGAAATGGTCCCCTCCGGGCCACCGTGACCGAGATCGTTCAGCGTTCGAGAATTCGCCCGTACGAGTGGCGTGTCGATTTCGGGCGCTATGCGCGCCCGAAATCAACACGTCAGCTCAGGAAGGCCCGATAGAAGAGAACGAGCCCGATGGCCGTACCGAACGTGACGATGAGGTACTTCAACACCCGCTGCGGCAGGCGCCGGGCGAGACGCGCCCCCACGTACCCCCCGACCACCGTCGCCGGCGCGAGAACCGCCACCGCTGACCAGTCGACCCGGGCGAACGCCGCGAAGACCAGCAACGTCACCAGCCCGACAGTGGCAGACAGAACGTTCTTCATCGCGTTGATCCGCTTCAGCGGCTCGTCGAGGATCAGCGCGAGCGCCGCCACGTACATCACCCCGAGCGCGGCCCCGAAGTACCCGCCGTACACCGCCCCCAGGAAGACCACCAGCTGCAACGTCACCGCCGCCCGCCGCGGCGACATCGCCCGGGGATGCCCGACCAGCCCGCGCAGCCGTTCCTGGAACGCCAGCGTCCCCGCCGCCCCGAGCACCAGGAACGGCACCACGATCTCGAACGCCCGGGCCGGCGTGAGCAGCAGCAGCGCACACCCCGCCGCCGAGCCCACCATCGCGGCCGGCAGCGTCGCCCGGACCCGCCGGCCCTGCCCGGCGAGATCCGCCCGGCTCCCGAAGACACTCGACACGTACCCCGGGAAGACCGCCACCGAATTCGTGACGTTCGCCTCGACCGACGGCAGTCCCGTAGCGATCAGACTCGGGAACGTGATCAGCGACCCACCGCCGGCGATGGCGTTGACGCCCCCGGCCGCCACCCCGGCCACCACCAGCAACACGATGTGCGTGAAATCCATGATCCCGTGAATCTACGTCCTCCCACCCCTCAGCGCCTGCGGTCAACCCCGGCTGGTTCTCAGGGCTGTCTCAACCGGGTTGAGACAGCCCTGAGAACCAGCCGGGGCCGGGTGGGCGGCCCCGGCGTGAGCGTTCCGGGCGGCACGTAGGATTGCCTGGCGACGGACGAGTCGGCTGGGCGGCCGCGTCGGCGCCTTCCGGGGCGTCGCCGAGGAACGTCCGGACTCCGCAGAGCAGGGTGGTTGTTAACGGCAACCCGGGGCGACCCGCGGGAAAGTGCCACAGAAAACAGACCGCCTTCCCCTCGGGGAGGGTAAGGGTGAAACGGTGAGGTAAGAGCTCACCAGCACCCCGGGTGACCGGGGTGGCTCGGTAAACCCCACCCGGAGCAAGGCCAAGCAAGGCCGGCACCGCAAGGCGCCGGCCGGCGCAGGCGTTCGAGGGCTGCTCGCCCGAGCCTGCGGGTAGGCTGCTCGAGCCTGCCGGCAACGGCAGGCCTAGATGGATGGCCGCCACCGGTGACTCACACCGGCCACAGAATCCGGCGTACAGGCCGGCTCGTCCGCCGCCCGCTAAACGGAGTGCCGCCCGCGGCTGCGGTGCGCTACCGTCCTGGCGTCTCGTCGTCTGGAGGCCTAGGACACCGAGCGGCCTTCGGGGACTCGGCAACGTGGGTTCGAATCCCATCGGGACACCATCCGGCGGCTGCCGCTCAGGCGACGCCGCCGATCACGGTGCGGCCCTCGTCGGCGGCGGCCCGGTAGAACGCGGCGATCGCCTCCGGGATCAGGGTGATCTCCCGGCCCGGCTGCCACCAGCCCTCGCTCGCCAGCCCGTCCGCGATCTCCGCCGCCTCGACGGCTGTCACGACGAACCCGTTGCCGTACCCGAAGTCGAAGTCGATCTCCGCCCCGACCCCTTCCAGTGCCTTCTTCATCCACGGGAACCGCTCCGCCTCGGCCTCCACCTGCCCCGAGACGCCGAGGAAGTCCTCGAACAGGGTGTCCCGCTCCCGGTCGATCGACGCGATCTCGGCGTCCGGAGCGTCGTCGTCCCCGTCCCAGAGTTGCCCCAGAAGATCCGGGTCGTCCTCGATCCGCCGCGCGAGATCCGTCGTTACTTTCACGAGGCAGAGGCTCATACTCACCCGGTCGACCCTATCCCCGGCCCCACCGCCTCCAGCGCCAGAACCGTGACGTTGTCCGGGCACCTTCAGCGAGGGCAGCCGCTACGAGTTTCGTGACGACACGCCTTGGCGATCACCGGCTCGGTGACGGCGAGCCTCCCGGGGGGATACGGGATCTCGCCGGCGGCGGCCATCAGTGCTGGTAGGTGTGGTCCTCGGTGTCCTGCGGCGGGTCAGGCGCTGAGGCGGGCCTCGGGGGCGCGGTGGGCGCCGGCGTTCTCGAAGTCGTTGCGGGTGCCGGTGAGGAAGCGGTCGATCTCGGCCTGGCCCAGGGCCTCGGCCTCCTTCTCGGCGCGGGCGCGGGCGCGTTCCGCGGCGCGGGCGGCACGGGCGCGGGCGGCGTCCTCGGCGGCCTTCGCGGCTTCGGTGGCGGCTTCCTGTTTGGCGCGGCGGGTGGCGGCGGCCTTCGCGGCGCGGGCCTTGGCGACCTCGGGGTCGAGTTTGCGGTTGGGGCGGACCTCGGTGATCACTTCGACCTCGCGGGCCTCGATGGCGGCGAAGTCGGGGCGGATCTTGGCGGCGACCCATTCGACGCCGGCGACCAGGCCTACCACCAGGGCGAAGATGATGCGCAGGCCGAGTGGGCCGGGGGCGGCGAAGTTCACCGCGGCGGAGATGATCACCACGATGGAGAGGATCTTCATGGCGGCGCGGCGGGCGTCGGCGGCCATGCCGGTGGTCTGGGTGATCGTCAGCATGGAGAGCATCGCCAGGTCGAAGACGGCGGGGACGATCCAGGCGAACATGCCGGCGCCGAGGGTGGCCAGGTAGTGGGCCTGGTGCAGGTAGCTGGCGGCCAGCGCGCCGATCAGGATCAGGTTGTTGGCCCGTTTGATCATCCGGATGGCCCGGAGCATGCCGGGCACCGCGCCCTTGGCGTACTCGGTGGCGAACTGCTGCGTCAGGGTCGGGGTCTGCAACGCCGAGCTCCTCCGGGTGTCGCGGCCGGCTGTGACGACACGCCGCGATCGGTCACGGCGTGCTGGCGCGCCGAAGGAGAGCCCACGACGTGCCGACGCGCCGCAGACGAAACCGCGGCGTGCTGGCGCGCCGAAGGAGAGCCCACGACGTGCCGACGCGCCGCAGACGAAACCGCGGCGTGCTGGCGCGCCGGGGGACGGAGCGGTGACGGCGGCGCCGGAAACCGACGGTACCGGAGCAGACGAGCGAGTCGGACGAATACGGAAATTAGCCTCGCGTATGCCGTAACGCAGCGTCGAGGACCGAGCGGTCCGACCCGGGACGACAGCGCACGGACCGGGACCGTCCGGTCCGGCGCGACGAATCCCGGCAAGCGGCGAGAAGGGCGGGGAAGAGACGGCGCGGGCTTTCCCCGTACCCAGCAGAGGGGGTGCGGCGGGCCGAAGCCCGCCGCAAGCGGAGAAACCTGCCTCAGGTGGAGGAGACGTTGTCGACCGTCGTGGCCCGGTCGCGGTCGATGCGCGGGTCGCCCTCGTCGGCGAAGTAGTCGTCCGGTGTGGTGCCGTCGGCGCCCTCCGGCGACTTGGCGGCCCGCAGCGCCAGCGTCACGATGACCGCGACGAGCGCGTTGACCAGCACCGCCACGAACCCGACGTAGATCGTCCTCGTGGTGTCGAAGCCGAACTCGGACAGCGGGAACGCCGAGCCGCCGAAGTGTTCGCGGCCGGTCGCGGCGTTCGGGATCTGCCACAGCATCCAGAAGCCGAGGGACATGCCGGCCGCCCAGCCGGCGATCAGCGCGCCGCGGTGCAGCCACCGGGTGTACAGGCCGATCACCACGGCCGGCGCCGTCTGCAGGATGATCACGCCGCCGATGAGCTGCAGGTCGATGGAGAACTGCGGGTCGAGGAAGACGATGCAGGCGACCGCGCCGATCTTCACCACCAGCGACGTGATCTTGGCGACGTTGGCCTCCTGCGCGTGGGTGGCGTCCTTGCGCAGGTACTCCTTGTAGATGTTGCGGGTGAAGAGGTTGGCCGCGGCGATCGACATGATCGCGGCCGGGACCAGGGCGCCGATGCCGATGGCGGCGAACGCGACGCCGGTGAACCAGGCGGGGAACTGCTGGTCGAACAGGACCGGCACGACGGTGTTGCTGTCGACGGTGCCGGGGTTGGCGCCGGGCAGCGGTTTCACCCCGGCGGCGATGGCCATGTAGCCGAGCAGGGCGATCAGGCCGAGCAGGAGACTGTACGCCGGGAGCGCGCTCATGTTCCGCTTGATGACGTCCCGGTTCTTGCTGGCCAGCACCCCGGTGATGCTGTGCGGGTAGAGGAACAGCGCGAGCGCCGACCCGAGCGCCAGGGTGAAGTACTGGACCTGGTTGTTGGCGTTGAGGATGATCCCGTCGTTGGGATTCGGTGACGCCTGGAACTTGGCGTCGGCCGCGTCGAAGATCGCGCCCCAGCCGCCGAGCTTGTACGGCAGCCACAGCACCGCCACGATGATCACGATGTAGATCAGGGTGTCCTTGACGAACGCGATCAGCGCGGGCGCCCGCAGCCCGGACTGGTAGGTGTAGGCGGCCAGGATCGCGAACGCGACGATGATCGGCAGGTGCCGGGCGATCACTCCCTCGCCGGTGACGCCCATCGTCTTGAGCACCGCTTCGATGCCGACGAGCTGCAGGGCGATGTACGGCATGGTCGCCACGATCCCGGTGATCGCCACCACCAGCGCGAGGGTCGGCGAGTCGAACCGGGTGCGGACGAAGTCGGCCGGGGTGACGAAGCCGTGCCGGTGCGACACCGACCAGAGCCGGATCAGGATCAGGAAGAACAGCGGATAGATGATGACCGTGTACGGGACCGCGAAGAACCCGGCTGCCCCGGCCCCGAAGATCAGGGCGGGCACTGCCACGAAGGTGTACGCCGTATAGAGGTCCCCACCCACCAGGAACCAGGTGATCCAGCCGCCGAAGCTGCGCCCGCCCAGCCCCCACTCGTCGAGGTGGGCCATGTCGGTGGGCCGCCGCCACTTGGCCGCCACGAACCCCATGCCGCTGACCACCAGGAACAGGACCGTGAAGATGACGATCTCGGTGATGTGATCCCTCATGACCGGCCCCGCTTCTTCGTCATCCGGTAGACGACGGTGGTGGTGGCGACGCCGAGCAGGATGAAGGCGAACTGCAGCCAGTAGAACATCGGGAATCCGGCGAGCCGTGGCTCGTCGTGGTTGTAGAGGAAGGTCAGCAGCGGCACCACGATCGGCACCACGAGCAGCCAGTTCCAGGGACTTCTATCGGTGCGCGGAGTTTCCGGCTCGGCCATGGTTCTCCCCTGTGCATCATTGCGTGTGCGTTACGTCACGCTAACGAGACAGTGGACGATCGGGCGATACTCGCTGCGCCGAACGGGCGAGGTGGTGCGCCGAAAGGACACACCGCCTCGCCGTCGCCGAACTAGCGCAGGCCGGCCGCGATGGCCTTGGTGAGGGACGCCTTCTCGTCGTCGCCGTCGAGCGACCACATCATGGCGCCGCCGAGCCCCTTGGCCCGGATGTAGAGCGACTTCTGCAGCAGGACGGCCGGGTCGTCGTACGTCCAGAAGGTGTTGCCGTCGAACAGCCACGCGTGACCGTTGCGCAGGTCCCGGTGCACCGTGAAGCCCTGGGCGGGCAGTTTCTTGAGGGTCTTCCAGTCCTCGGTGCCGTTGGCGAAGACGCCGGGCGCGGGTCCGGCGGCCGGCTGGAAGAGGCCGTTGCCGGTGCCGGTGACGCCGGTCCAGCCCTGGCTGTAGTACGGCACCCCGAGCACCAGTTTGCGCTTCGGCGCGCCACCGGCGACCCAGGTGTTGATGGTGTTCTCCACCGAGAAGTCCGGGTTGTCCGGCGCGCCGGCCGGTACCCGCAGCGCCGACTGCTGGTTGGTCCGCGGCTCCCACGTGCCGTGGAAGTCGTAGCCCTGCACGGTGCCGAAGTCCAGGTACTTGAAGATCTTGTTGACCTCGAACCCGGCCTCGATCTTCGCGGGCGCCGCCGGGAGGAACGCGGTGAGCAGGTACTTCTTCCGGTTGATCTTGCCGAGCCGGTCGAGCTGGGCCCGGAACTCGGCGGCCAGGAGGGTGAAGTTCTGCTTGTCCTCGGGCCGGATGATGTTGCCGACCTCACCGGACGAGCCGGGCCACTCCCAGTCCAGATCGACGCCGTCGAAGACCCCGCCCGCGATGCCGTCGGCGAGACCCGGCAGGTTGCCCTTGATCCACAGGTCGAGGCAGGAGGTGACCAGCTTCTTCCGGGAGGCGCCGGTCAGCGCGGCGTCCGAGAAGTACTTCGACCCGGACCAGCCGCCGAGCGAGATCAGCGCCCGGAGCTTCGGGTTCTTCGCCTTGAGCTCGGCGATCTGGTTGAGGTTGCCGGCGTACGGCTGGCCCGCGACGTCGGCCACCCCGTCCACGCTGTTCTCCGCGGAGAACGACGTCTGCCAGTCGGCCCACGGGTCGGCGGAGGCGCACACGCCGTCGGCGGTGACCGGCCCGAACGCGTAGTTGAGGTGGGTCAGCCGGGCCGCCGCGCCGGACTGCTGCACGTCGGCGAGCTGGAAGTCGCGGCCGTAGATGCCCCACTGGGTGAAGTAACCGACCTTGACGTACGAGTCTTTGCCGTGAGCCTGTGCGGGAGCGGGTGCGGCAGCCACGACAGCCGAGGCTACCGCGACCCCGGCGACGAGGCGGCGGGTGAAACCGCGCATGAGCCCTCCAGGGCGAAACGTTGAAGAAAGTTTCCTAATCGAGGAAGTTAAACGTCCGCCCTGCGAGGGTCAATATCCAGTTATCGGAGATGCGCGGTCTCGTTGACCGATCTGACCGCGATGTTCCCGTCCGGCCACACGTCCATCGTCGACACACCCGCCGCGTCCAGGAACAGCCGGTGCAGGAAGGCGTCGCCCGCCGCCAGCGCGTCCCGCAGGATCAGCTTGATCGGCGACACGTGGGAGACCAGGACGACGACCTTGCCGGGGTACGCGCTGAGCACCGTCGCCAGAGCCCCCCGCACCCGTTTCGCGACCGCCTGGAACGACTCCCCACCCGGCGGGGCGACACTCGTCGAACCCAGCCACGCGTTCATCTCGTCCGGCCACCGCTCCTGCACCTCGGCGAACGTCTTCGCCTCCCACAGCCCGAAGTCGCACTCGATCAGATCGTCCATGATCGTCACCGGCAGCCCGCCGGCCGCGTCGGCGATCAGCTGGGCGGTCCGCGTACACCGCGACAGGGGCGACGACAGCACCGCCGCGACGTCCTGCGAGATGCCGACGACCCGGCCGGCCGCGGCCATCGCCTGCGCCTCGCCCTCGTCGGTGAGCGGCACGTCACCCCGCCCGGAGTAGCGGCCCTGCGAGGTCAGCGGGGTCGAACCGTGCCGGACCAGGATGATCCGGGTCGCCTCCTCGGTCGACGCCGGGGGCGCCCAGGATTTCACCGGAGGGGCGGCCGGCTCGGCCTCCTGAGTGACGCCGTCCATCGCCCGGTTCGCCAGCGCGTCGGCCGCCTTGTTGCGCTCCCGCGGGATCCACTCGAACGTCACCGCCGCGAACTTCCCGACCAGCGCCGCCGCCTCCGCCGCGAGCGGCCGCAGCCCCGCGTTCTTGATCTGCCAGCGGCCGGACATCTGCTCGACGACCAGCTTCGAGTCCATCCGGACGGTGACCCGGGTGGCGCCCAGCTCGGCGGCAGCGGCCAGCCCGGCGATCAGGCCGGAGTACTCGGCGACGTTGTTCGTCGCGATGCCGAGCGCGTCGAACCGCTCGGCCAGCACCTCGCCGGAGTCCGCGGCCATGACCACCGCGCCGTACCCCGCCGGGCCCGGGTTGCCCCGCGATCCGCCGTCCGCCTCGACGATGACGTTCATAGGCCCGACTCCGCGGTGCGCACCATGATCCGGCGGCACTCCTCGCAGCGGACCACCTCGTCCTTCGGCGAGGACTTCACCCGGTTCAGGTCGGCGCCGTACAGCTCGATCCGGCAGGCGCCGCAGCGGCCCGCGTAGAACAGCGCCGCGCCCATCCCGGTGTCGGTGCGGATCTTGTCGTACAGGGTGACCAGGTCGTCCGGCAGGTCGGCGGCGAGCGGCCCGCGCGCCTGCGTCTTGAACTCCAGCTCCTTGGCGATGTCGGTGTACGCCTCGTCGCGGCGGCGCTCGGCGTCGGTGCGCCGCTCCACCGCGGCCGCGAGCCGCCCCTTCACCTCGGCCAGCGCCGCCTCCGCGGACTCCCGCTGCTCCATCAGCTCCAGCTCGGCGTCCTCGAGCTCGGACTGCCGCCGCTTCAGCGAGGTCAGCTCGTGCTGCAGACCCTCCTGCTCGCGCAGCGACCCGCCCGCCTCCAGGCGCTTCTGGTCCTTGTCCTTGCGCTGGCGGACCTGGTCGATGTCCTTCTCCAGCCGGGAGATGTCCCGGTCCAGGTCGTCCACCACCACCTGGGCGCGGACCCGCTCGTCCTCGAGGGCCGAGATCTCCCGCGCGACCGCGTCGATCTCGGCGAGCTCGGGCAGCGACTTACGCCGGTGGGCGAGCTGGGCCAGGGTGGTGTCGACGGCCTGCAGGTCGAGCAGGCGGCGCTGGGCTTCGGGGGCGGCCTTCACGGGCGGGTCTCCAAGTCATCACTAATCGCATGGACGGTCCAGGGGTCGGTGTCCACGTCCGACACCACGACGTCGAGGTCGAACGCGTCGCGCAGCCAGACTGCCACGTCGTCGAGCCAGGGCCGCTCGCTCGCCCAGTGCGCGACGTCGAGCAGCGCCGGGCCACCCGCGGCGAGATGCTCGCTCACCGGGTGATGCCGCAGATCGGCGCAGAGGTACGCGTCGACGCCCGCCCGGGTCGCGTCGGACAGGAACGAGTCGCCCGCGCCACCGCAGACGGCGACCGTGCGGATCAGCCGCTCCGGGTCGCCGGCGGCCCGCACGCCCGCCGCGGTCGCCGGCAGCCGCCGCGCCGCGAACCGGGTGAGCGCGGCCAGCGTCAGCGGCTCCGGCAGCTCCCCGATCCGGCCCAGGCCACGGCCGTCACCGGCGGCGGCCCCCTCGGCCGGGACCAGCGGGCGCAACCCGGTCAGGTCCAGCCGGGCAGCGAGCGCGTCGGAGACGCCGGGATTGGCGACGTCGGCGTTGGTGTGGGCGGTGTAGAGCGCCACCCCGGCACGGATCAGCCGGTGCACGAGAGCACCCTTGAAGGTGTCCGGGGCGATCGACGACACCGGCTTCAGGAACAGCGGGTGGTGGGCGACGATCAGGTCCGCGCCGAGGTCGAGAGCCTGCTCGACCGTCTCCGGAACGCAGTCGACGACGCACAGGACCCGGGTGACGGGGTGCTCGAACTCACCGAGCACCAGCCCGACCCGGTCCCAGGACTCCGCCCAGTTCCGCGGGAAGCGAGCATCAAGGGCATCCACCAGCGCTCGGACGGTGCAGTCGGTCACGACTGGAACCCTATACCGCTAGGAAAGCGCCCCCGGCTCGACTCGGCTCGCCGCCGCGATCGGGTTGCTGACCGCCTGAAGGGCACGCCGCCAGGGGAACTGTCCCCGGAAACGATCGGTCTGCCCCGGGCCGCCGAGACGGCACACGTCCTCCCCGTAGAGGACGTGCACCCCCCAGTCACGCAGTTTCGCGAGGCTCTCGTGCAGTGCCGGGTGCAAGGCCATGACCTTGTTGGTGTACGGCACCACCGCGGTGGGGACGCCGTAGCCGTACCCCTCCACGAGAAGACCCAGCACGAGCGTGTCGGTGATCCCGGCAGCCCACTTGTTGACCGTGTTGACGGTGGCCGGGGCGACGATCATCGCATCGGCCGGCGGCAGCACGTCGGGGTCGCCGGGACTCTTGTAGTCGGAACGGACCGGATGCCCGGTCTGGGCCTGGAGCGCGGCCACGTCGACGAACTTACGGCCGTCCGGCGTCGTGACCACGCAGACATCCCAGCCTTCACTCTGGGCATGGCTGACCAGGATCCCGACGTCCCGGGCCATCGGCGAACCGCACACGAGCACGTACAGCACACCGGGTGAGGGGTTACCCGTCATCACTCGCGGACCCCCCACCCGCCGCCCCAAAGCGGACTAAAGGCTCCCCTCATACACCGACTCCCATCTGTTCGGCCAGCTCCGCTATCGGAGCCGGCGGCGTGCCCCGGGTACGCCGGAGCACGTCGGAAAGGACTTCGTGAGCGAGGGGCCGGCACCGGATCTCCGAGGGGGCGAGACGATCGCCCTCCAGGAGCATTTCGCCCGCTTTCTCCACATCGCCGATCTGCGTGTAGCCCCGTGCGATGTCGAGATAGTGGTGCGCCCGGCGTTCCGGGAGCATGGCATGGAAGCCCGCTTTGTCCATGTTCTCGTGGGCTTCGACGGCCAGTCGCCCGTCACCCAGTTCGACCGCTGTCGCGCAACGGTGCAGCTGCACGTTCGTCGGCCCGAAACTGGTCCAGTAGTGATTGCAGTCGCCACCCAGCTCCCGTGCCGCCTGCTCGGCCCCGTAGAGCAGGTCCCGCACGGTCGCGCTGTCGCCGATCCGGGCCGCCGACATGGCGCCGTTGAGCAGCAGCATCCCGTACACCGAGAGCTGATCCTCGCCGGGCCGGGACGGGCCCACCGGCGCGAGCCGGTTGGCGATGTTGACGTTCACCTCGAGGGACGGCCGGACCCGGCCGAGCGCCAGGAGCGCGCTCCCCACGCGGTAGCTGGCCAGGCCGGCCAGCAACTGGTCACCGGCCCGCTGGGAGACCGCGATCGAACGGTCCGCCGCCAGCCAGGACAACTCGTGCTCGCCGACCTTGCGCAGCGCCGACGAGGCGATCTGATAGACCTGCCCGAGCAGGTGCGCGGCGACGTTCGCCTCGTCGCTGCTCGCATGCGCGCTGTCCGCCGCCTGGGCGTCACGGAGCAGCTTGGGCAGGGCGCGCGCCAGGACCCCGTACTTGGCGTGCTGGTAGGTCAGCCAGGCATGACTGACCGCTTTGCGCATCTCCGTCAGCGGTGGCGAATGTGGCACTGCTTGGAAGAACGCACTCATCTGGTCATAACGCTCCAGAGCGGCGCGAATCTCCTCGACCTCCACCTGGTCGATGCAGTTCTGTGTCTCCGGCTTGCGCTCCACTTCCTTGCCCAGCAACAGCGTGACATCGACCTGGAGCACGTCGGCGATGTCGTACACCACTGAGAACTTGTCGAGACGGCGGACCCCGCGCTCCACCTTGTCGACCCAGCTCTTCGATTTGCCCAGCCGGTCCGCGAACACCTGCTGGGACATCTTGCGTCGGCCCCGCCAATAGGCGACGCGGCGGCCGATCGGCAGCTCGTCCACGGTGCCTCCCCCACTCAACCGGCGGAGTCTCCGCCGGGCTGAGCCATCCGGTGTCACTCGCAGTGTGGACCTTCCACGCGTGTGCGGATCGCACAGCGTGTGTGATCGCCTGCTCACCGATGCTCGTAGTTTTTTCTGCAAGTTGCAAAGGGTGGATCTGCCGAACCCAACGACGACCGTCGTGGTGAGGTAACGGCACTCCAGCCCGATCCGGGGGTATCGAGCCATGCAGTGGACAAGCCGTCAGCCGTTCGTCCCACCGTCAATCCTCGACCGGGCCCTGCTGCGCCGGGCCGCGCTGCGCTATGCCGCGCACGGGTGGTCCGTGACTCCTGGCTCGTATCTCACCGGCCACCGGTTCGACTGTGGTCGACCCGGCTGCTCGATCACCGGATGCCATCCGGCCCTGACTGAGTGGGCCGCTTCGGCGAGCGACGATCCGGTCCGGATCGCCGCGTGGTGGCGGCGCCTGCCGCACACCGTCCTCTTGACCACGGGAACGTCCTTCGACGTCCTGGAGGTCCCCGCGTCCGTGGGACGCCGGGGGCCGGACGTGGGACCGGTCGCGGTGACCGCGGGCGGGCGATGGATGTTCCTGACACGGCCGGGCGGCCCACTGCGGCCCGAGCTGGAACGGCGGATCGACGTCGTGCGGCACGGCGCCGGCTCGTGGATCCCCGCACCGCCCAGCCGGATGCCCGAGGGACAGGTCCGCTGGGAGATCCATCCGGACCGGTCACAGTGGCGCCTGCCGGACCCGGAAGAGGTGCAGGAGAAACTGATCGCCGCGCTCGGGAACGATCGCCGGGCGGGCGCCGTCGTGGTGCCCCGGCAACTGTCCACACTGCGGAGAGCTGCCTGAAGCCCGAAAGTCGCCTGAACACGGGAACACCTGTCACCAGACAAGGTTCCCGCAGGTCGCTCCCGGCCGCATCACCCCAGAGGATGAACTTTGCTGAATGAATCCCTCCGGCTGGCTCTGGTGGCTGTCTCGGCGCGCGCGAGACAGCCACCAGAGCCAGCCGGGGGTTCTCACCTCGCGAGGTCGCGGTAGGCGGCGATCACGGCCTCGGTACGGTCCGCCAACTCCGGGCCGCTCTCGCCGACCGGGCCCGCGCCGGTCACCCGGGCCAGCGTGCGCTCGGCGTGCCGGGCCGTCGCCGCCACCTGCCGCTCACGGATGAAGCTCTCGCCGGCCCGGGCCGCCACGTCGATGCCGCGCAGGATGCGGTTGGCGGCGGCGCCGGCCTCACGCCACGCCGCACCGGCCCGCTCGTCCTGCAGGTCGGCGGCCATCCTCGCCGGGCTGTCCACGGGGATGTCGGCGTCGCGTACCCCCGCAAGGTCCTCCCGCAACCGCCGCAGCTCCTGACGCCGGGCCAGGACCTCGGAAAGCTCCTGCAGCGCCCGCGTCAGGGACCGGTCAGCCGCGGCCGGGTCGATCATGTCGCCGAGCGCCGGCCAGGTCCGCCGGACCCGCTCCGAGGCGGCCAACGCGCCCTGGAAGGCGGCCCGCTCCGGCAACGTCCACAGCACCAGCGAATCGGTGTCGCGCGGCACCGCGAACGCCGCCTGCTGCGCCGCCCGGGCCTGCGCGCGCCAGAACGCCACCACCAGCGCGGCGCCGCCACCGGCCGCCAGCCACCAGCTCAGCCCGGCCGCGCTCAGCCCGGCGACGATCAGAAGAAGCGGCAGGGCGACGCGTGCGGTCCGCGTCACCCGCTCCTCGCGGCTGCGCCCGCTGGGCGGCCGGGGGACGAATTCGATCAGGCTGCCGGTCCGCTCACGGCGGGCGCGGCCACTGCGGAGCTTGAGAGGGTACGGGGAGACGACCACCTTCTCGTCGTCGAAACCGGCGTGCAGGTCCGTGGTCACGTCGGCCTCCGTGGTGTCGCTGTCCCCGTTCATCAGGGCGGGCCCCGGCCGCCGAGGGGACACCGGCCCGGACCCGCCCACCGCGGGTCTCCCCGGCGGACGAAATCAAGAATCGGTTCCGCCCGGCCCGTCATGAGCCCGCACCCGTTGCACCCCGGTTGCCTCTTCCCCACCGCCCGGTTGCCGGGTCACCGCGTGTGGAGTTCGGCCGCCCCACGCACCCGAAACCCACACGCCCCGATGGGGACCGCCTATCCTCACCGCGTGACTCCGGCCCCGCACCGCGTGACCCCGAACCGCGTGACCCCGGCCGAACTGGTCCTGCGCAAGTACGACGGCCGCCCGCACCGCCGCGTGACCGGCCACCTCCTCGGCACCGACGACTTCGGCACGTGGATCGGCACGCCCCGCGGCTCGGTCGTCCACTACAGCTACGGCTGGCGCCGCCGCCAGCGCACCCGCGAACACGCCGTCCGCCTGCTCCCCCACGACGGCTGGTGGATGGCGATGTTCCTGGCCGCCCCGAACCGCCTGGACGTCTACTGCGACGTCGCCACCCCCGCCGAGCGCGACGTCTCCCCCCTGGGAATCCCCCGCTACACGGTGATCGACCTGGACATCGACGTCCTGCGCTTCCGCACCGGCGGCCGCGTCCAGACCGACGACGAGGACGAGTTCCTCCTCCATCGGGAGCATTTCGGCTACCCCGCCGACGTGGTCACCGAGGCCATCGACGCCGCCGCCTACTTGCATCAGGCGCTGAGCACCCCCACCGAGCCCTTCGCGAGGACCCACCACCATTGGCTGTCCCGCCTGACCGGCAACGGCGTACCACCAAGACCCTGATCGCGAAGCGGAGAAACAAAAGGCCCGCCGGAAGACTCACGGCAGACCGCACGCACCGTAACGCGGGGCTTCCGGGGGCTCGGCCCCCGGAGCTGGCAAGCGCGGACCCCGGTCCGCGCGTTCTGCGGACAGAGGGATCCGTCCCGCGTGGGCGCGGTAGGTTTCGAACCTACGACCCCCCGCTTGTAAGGCGGGTGCTCTCCCACTGAGCTACGCGCCCGGCAATGACCGGAGCCGTCATCTTACCCTGCCGCTGATCGAGGGCCGAGGGTGGCGAGGGCGGCGCGCCACGCGTTCTGGTCGCGGGTCTCGCCGGGGCCGGTCATCTCGGCGAAGCGGACGGTTCCGGTGCTGTCGATGAGGAAGGTGCCGCGGTTGGCGATGCCGCGTTCGCCGTCGAAGACGCCGTAGGACGTGGCGACGGCGCCGTGCGGCCAGAAGTCGGCGAGCAGCGGGAAGTCGAAGCCCTCCTGGACGGACCAGACCTTGTGGCTGTACGACGAGTCGACGCTGACGGTGAGCACCTGGACGTGCTCGTTCACGTAGTCCGGCAGGTTCTGCTGGATCTCGGTGAGTTCACCGTGGCACCGGCGGCTGAACGCGAGCGGGTAGAAGACCAGCAGGACCGCCTTACGGCCGTGGAAGGCCGAGAGGCGAACCTCCTGGTTGTTCTGGTCCTTGAGGACGAAGTCCGGGGCCGGCGCGCCCACGTCGATCGGCATCGGCCCAGCCTAGAACGGGCCCTGCCGGTCGTCGCGCCGGATCCCGCCAAGATCGCTACGCCGGATGGGCGCGCGCCGCTGGGCCGGCGCCCGCGGTGGGCGCCGACCTGGGGGGAGGTGGCAGTGAGCTACTTCTTCTTGGCGCCCCGGGGGGAGACCAGGCGTGCACCGGTCCAGTCCTTGCCGGCGTTCACCGTGGAGGTCTGCTGGAGACCGGCGGTGGGGGCCGACTCGCTGATCTCGCTCGGCTCGACGTGTCCGTCGCGGCCGGCTTTCGGGGTCAGCAGCCACACCACGCCGTTGTCGGCGAGGGGGCCAAGGGCATCGGTGAGAATCTCGAAAAGGTCACCGTCGCCGTCGCGGTACCACAGCAGCACCGCATCGACCACCTCGTCGGTGTCCTCGTCGACCATGTCACCGACGCGTTCGGTCAGGGCGTCACGGAGATCCTCGTCGACGTCATCGTCGTAACCCATCTCCATGACCACCATGTTCGGCTCCAGGCCGAACCGGTCCGCCAGGCTGCGTACGCCGTCGGCCTGACCCGCGGTCGCGCTCACTGTCCAAATCCTCCTAGCCGTCAGAAAATGCCGTAAAAATGTTCCGGAACCTGGGGGTAGTCCACACATTCCGGGGCCGGTGCGCAAGTGGCGCACCGAGTGTGTGGCAATTTACCGTGCCAGCAGGGTGTGGGCACCCTGTGTGATGGCATCCTCTCCCACCAGCACGTGCTGGGCTGCGGGACCGAGCGGAACCGGCGCGTCCGCCGCCGCGACCCGCCGCACGGATCCGACGAACGATCCGTCGACCAGGGCGGCCAGCACGCCCTCGCCGACGCCGCCGGAGCGCCGGGTCTCGTCGACGATCAGCACCCGGCCGGTGGCGGTGGCCTCCCGTACCAGGTCAGCGACGGGTAGCGGGTTGAGCCAGCGCAGGTCGACGACCCGGGAGCCGTAGCCCTCGGCGGCGAGCCGGGCGGCGACACGCAGCGACATCCGGACGCCGTTGCCGTACGTCACGATGGTCAGGTCCTGGGCGGTGCCGAGGCCGTAGATGCGGGCCCGGCCGATCGGGACGTGATCCTCGGCCCAGGCGCCGGGCGGCGGGTACGGCGCCAGCCACTCATTGTCGCCTTGCTGATAGAGGTCCCTCGTCCGGTAGAGGGCGGCCGGTTCGAGGAAGACGCAGACGCTGCCGTCCACCTCGGCCGCGGCGAGGCAGGAGCGCAGCATCGGCACCGCGTCGGAGGGCCGGGCCGGGACCGCGACGACGAGGCCGGGCACGTCGCGCAGGGCGGCCACGGTGTTGTCGTTGACGAGGTGGCCACCGACGCCGAACGGCTGGGCGAGCCCGGGGACCCGCAGGACCATCGGGTTGCGGTAGGCGCCGGACGACAGGTACGCCATGGTGGCCGCCTCGGCCCGCAGCTGCTCGGTCGCGTCGCCGAGGGCGGTGAGGCAGTCCAGCTCGGGCACCGGCAGCAGGCCGGCCAGGCCGGCGCCGAGGGCCAGCCCGAGGATCGTGGTGGTGTCCGGCGGGCTGTCGAAGACCCGGTCGCCGTTGTGCTCGTCCAGGCCGGTGGTGACGCCGTACCGCCCGCCGCGGGTGGTCGCGGGCCCGAAGGCCAGCATCCGCGGGTCGGCGGCGAGGGCGTCGGTGAGGGTGGCGCCGATGGCCTCGGCGAGGGTCATCGGGCCGGCGTCCTCGGGCAGCCGGCCGCCGAAGATCCGCTGCCGCACCGGCGTGCCGGGGCCGAGGGCGCGGTCGGCGTGTTCGGCGACGGCGTGCGCGACCCGCAGCGGCCGGCGCGGGGCGAGGGTGGCGACGATCTCGCCGACGGCGGCCAGTTTCGGTTCGCCGAGCACCTCCTCGGCGGCTTTGCGGACCTGCCAGCCGACCTCGTCGTACCGGGCGATCACCTCGTCGGGGGTGTAGAGGCCGGCCTCGACGAGCAGCCGGGCGGCGCCGATCAGCGGGTCGCGGTCCAGGCCCTCGTCGCCGGGGTCGGGGTCGCCGGGCCGGCCGAGCAGGCGCACGGCGGACAGGTGCAGGACGGCGGCGCGGCGCTCGGCGCGGACGAAACCGGCCGCCTCGGCCGCCGCGTCGTACGCCGCGGCGAGGTCGCTGCCGTCGGCGAACGAGTACCGCAGGCCGGGGCGGTGCCGCAGGGCCGCGGCGACCAGGCCGTCCGGGTGCGGGCCGCCGGGGGTGTCGTCCTGGCAGACCAGCAGCAGCGGCAGGGGCCGGCCGGCGGCGCCGAGGCGGTCCGCGGCGGCGAGGGCGGCGGCGCCACCGGGGCGGCCGGGCGCGCCGTCGCCGAAGGTGGCCACCACGATCGCGTCGGCGGGCCAGGGGTGCTCGCCGCCGCGGGCCAGGGCGTCGGCGAGACCGACGGCCCGGGGCAGGTGGCCGCCGGAGGTGGAGACGGCCGGGACGAGGTGCAGGCCGGGGTGCCCGAAGACCTTGTCGCGGCCGCCGCTGATCGGGTCGTGGACCGAGCCGACCACACCGCGCAGGACGTCCCGGGCGGCGTCCTCGAGGCGGCGGGTGCGGTCCTGGCCGGCGGATCCGGGGTGGCGCTCCGCCCGTACGCAATAAAAAGCCGCGGAGCGGTGGTGCAGCAGTGCCGGATCGTCGCCGCGCAGCGCTGCGGCGACCGCCGCGTCGCCCTCGTGCCCGGCCGAGCCGCCGGTGTGGAAGCCCTCGTTGAAGCTGCGCAGCCAGCGCGCGGCGAGGTCGAGGTGGCGGCTGGTCAGCTGGGCGTCGAAGAGGTCCCGGGCGCCGGCGCCGGTCAGGGTGGCGCCGTCGCGGACCGGATCGGCGGGCGGGCGCCCGGAATCCGGTGGCCGCAGGGCCGAGACCGCGTCGCGGAACCGCTCGTCGAGGCTTTGCGGGGTGGTCACGAATCTCAGCATTGCCGACCGGAACCAACCTTGCCACTGCGAAGAGGCTCGATCTTTGCACGGACGGTACGCATCCAGTGGTGTACTCGTGTACATGATCTTGTGGGCGGTCACCCGCTGCGCGTGCTGGCTGGCCTGGACCACGGCCGCGTTCCTGCTGCTGGATCTCTATACCTAGGCTTGACCGATGCGTACCGAAGTGATCACCGTGCGGACCGGCGGCGCGCCCGTCGTCGTGGACATCACCCGGGAGGCCGCGTCGTTCGTGGCGTCCGAACGGGACGGTCTGCTGAACGTCTTCGTCCCGCACGCGACGGCCGGGCTGGCGATCATCGAGACCGGGGCGGGCTCCGACGACGATCTGCTGACCGCGATCGACGATCTGCTGCCGGCCGAGGACAAGTGGCGGCACCGGCACGGCTCCCGGGGCCACGGCCGGGACCACGTCCTGCCCGCCTGGATCCCGCCGTACGCCACGTTGCCGGTGATCAACGGCCAGATCGCGCTGGGCACCTGGCAGTCGATCTGCCTGGTCGATCCGAACGGCGACAACCCGGTCCGCCAGGTACGTTTCTCCTTCGTGGCCGGCTGACGTCCCATCGGGGTCACAAAGTTACTGGTCAGTACGTGTGTCGCGCGTCGCTGCAACGGCCGGTAGGCGTGACGGGCCCCACGGTGAGGGGGCAGGATGGAGAGATATTTCCGAGCGATTCGCCACCTTGACCCTATGAGGCAGCTGGTCGCCGGACGTCCTACTCACACCAAGAGGATTGCCTGTGGCCACGGAGCGCAAGCGCCCGGTGATCAGCGATGGCCTGCCGAGCCAGCTTCCCGACATCGACCCCGAGGAAACCACCGAGTGGGTCGAGTCGCTCAACGGAGTCATCGACGAACGCGGCGCCAAGAGAGCCCGTTATGTGATGTTGCGCCTTCTCGAGAAGGCCCGGGAGCGACAGGTCGGCGTTCCGCCACTGACGTCCACCGACTACATCAACACCATCCCGCCGGAGAGCGAGCCCTGGTTCCCCGGTGACGAGTTCGTCGAGCGGCGGATCCGCGCCTACATCCGGTGGAACGCCGCGATGCTGGTGCACCGCGCGCAGCGGCCGGAGATCGGCGTCGGCGGTCACATCTCGACGTACGCGTCGAGCGCCAGCCTCTACGAGGTCGGCATGAACCACTTCTTCCGGGGCAAGGACCACCCGGGCGGTGGCGACCACATCTTCTACCAGGGTCACGCCTCCCCCGGCATGTACGCGCGGGCCTTCCTCGAGGGCCGGCTCACCACCCACCAGCTCGACGGTTTCCGGCAGGAGCTGTCGCACCCCGGTGGCGGCCTCCCGTCGTACCCGCACCCGCGTCTGATGCCGAACTTCTGGGAGTTCCCGACCGTCAGCATGGGCCTCGGCCCGCTGAACGCGATCTACCAGGCGCGGTACAACCGGTACCTGCACAACCGCGGCATCAAGGACACCAGCCAGCAGCACGTCTGGGCGTTCCTCGGCGACGGCGAGATGGACGAGGTCGAGTCGCTCGGCGCGATCGGCCTGGCCGCCCGCGAGGAGCTGGACAACCTCACCTTCGTGGTCAACTGCAACCTGCAGCGCCTGGACGGCCCGGTCCGCGGCAACGGCAAGGTCATGCAGGAGCTGGAGGCGTTCTTCCGCGGCGCCGGGTGGAACGTGATCAAGGTCGTCTGGGGCCGTGAGTGGGACCAGCTGCTCGCCGCGGACACCGACGGCGCCCTGGTCAACCTGATGAACGTGACGCCCGACGGTGACTACCAGACCTACAAGGGCGAGTCCGGGGCGTACGTCCGGGAGCACTTCTTCGGCCGGGACCCGCGCACCCGCAAGCTGGTCGAGGGCTACTCCGACGACGAGATCTGGAACCTCAAGCGCGGCGGCCACGACTACCGCAAGCTGTACGCGGCGTACAAGGCGGCCACCGAGCACACCGGCCAGCCGACCGTGATCCTCGCCAAGACGGTCAAGGGCTGGACGCTGGGCTCGCACTTCGAGGCCCGGAACGCCACGCACCAGATGAAGAAGCTGACCCTGGACGACCTCAAGGGCTTCCGGGACCGGCTCTACCTCGACATCAGCGACAAGCAGCTCGAGGAGAACCCGTACCTCCCGCCGTACTACCACCCCGGCGAGAAGTCCGACGAGTACCAGTACATGCTCGAGCGGCGCCGTGAGCTGGGCGGGTCGATCCCGACCCGGCGGACGAAGCACAAGTCCCTGGCGATCCCGGACTCGAAGGCGTTCAGCGGCCTCAAGGGCGGCAGCGGCAAGCAGAAGATCGCCACCACGATGGCGTTCGTCCGGCTGCTCAAGGACCTGATGCGGGACAAGGAGTTCGGCTCCCGCTGGGTGCCGATCATCCCGGACGAGGCCCGGACCTTCGGCATGGACTCGCTCTTCCCGACCAAGAAGATCTACTCGCCGCACGGCCAGACGTACACCTCCGTGGACCGGGAGCTGTTCCTGTCCTACAAGGAGTCGACCGACGGCCAGATCCTGCACGAGGGCATCAACGAGGCGGGCTCCACGGCGAGCTTCATCGCGGCCGGCACGTCGTACGCGACGCACGACGAGCCGATGATCCCGCTGTACATCTTCTACTCGATGTTCGGCTTCCAGCGCACCGCCGACGAGTTGTGGGCCGCCGCCGACCAGATGACCCGCGGCTTCCTGCTCGGCGCCACCGCCGGGCGGACCACGCTCAACGGTGAGGGCCTGCAGCACGAGGACGGGCACTCGCTGCTGATCGCGGCGACGAACCCGGCCGTGGTGGCGTACGACCCGGCCTTCGGGTTCGAGATCGCGCACATCATCGAGAACGGCCTGCACCGGATGTACGGGGAGAAGCAGGAGAACATCTTCTACTACCTCACCATCTACAACGAGCCGGCGATCCAGCCCGCCGAGCCGGCCGGTCTGGACACCGAGGGCCTGCTCAAGGGCATCTACCGGTTCAGCGAGAGCGCCAAGAAGGACGGGCCGAAGGCGCAGATCCTCGCCTCCGGCACCGGCATGCGCTGGGCGCTCAAGGCGCAGGAGCTGCTCGCCGAGGACTGGGGCGTGAGCGCCGACGTCTGGTCGGTCACCTCCTGGACCGAGCTGCGCCGCGACGCGATCGAGGCGGAGGAGCACAACCTGCTGCACCCGAGCGACGCGCCGCGCAAGCCGTACATCCAGCAGAAGCTGGAGGGCACCGAGGGCCCGTCGGTCGCGGTCAGCGACTGGATGCGGGCCGTGCCGGACCTGATCAGCCGCTGGATCCCGAACGGGTACACCTCGCTCGGCACCGACGGCTTCGGCATGAGCGACACCCGGCACGCGCTGCGCCGCCACTTCCACGTGGACGGCGAGTCGGTCACCGTGGCGACGCTGCGCGAGCTGGCGCTGCGCGGCCTGGTTCCGGCGCACGTGCCGGCCGAGGCCGCCAAGAAGTACGCGATCGACGACGTCAACGCCGCGCCGGTGGGCGAGACCGGCGGCGACTCGTAGGCAGGTGATCCGGGAGGGGCCCGCGGGCCCCTCCCGGGAACTCACGCCGGGACGTAGTTGATGACCTCGACGCCGGTCTCCGACTTCCAGCTGCCGGCGTGCCCCAGGGCGATCCTCGTGCCCGGCTCCCAGAGTTTCCGGCCCTCGCCGGCCACCACCGGGAAGATCATCACCCGGTACTCGTCGATCAGGTTGTGCCTGGTCAGGTAATTGACGAGGCTCCCGCTGCCGTTGATCAGCAGGTTGCCCGGCTCGGTCTTGAGCTTCGCCACCGCATCGGCCACCTCGCCCTGCAGGAAGGTGGCGTTCCACTCCGGCTCGGTGAGCGTAGTGGTGGCGACGTGCTTGGGCATCCCGTTCATCTTGGCGCCGAAGTCACCGGTCTGCTCCGCCATCTGCGGCCAGGCCTCCTTGAACCCCTCGTAGGTCTTGCGCCCGAGCAGCAGCGCGTCGGCCTCCTGCAGGTTGGCCGCCTGCCAGGCGCTGAGCTCGGCGTTGAAGTACGGCCCGCTCCAGACCGGCTCCTCGAAAACCCCGTCGAGGGTCACGTACTCCACTGCGACGATCTTGCCCATCGTCCTCACCTCGTTTCTGCTCGACTACCGTCGGGAACGAGCGGACGACAGCCTGGTCGCGTCACGGACCCCGGAATTCCGCCTCCAACCGGTCCTCCGGGCAACGATGATCCAGGGGTGGGATTCCGCATCAGCCACAAGCTGCTCCTGCTCGGACTGGGAAGCGTACTGGTCACCGCGCTCGTGCTGGTCGCCGTCGGCGCCTGGCAGAGCGGCCGGTTCGCCGACAACACCGAGCAGGAGGTGCTCCGGCAGAACCAGGCAGCCCTGGCGCAGAGCACGTCCGACGTCAGCGCCCTGGTCCGGACCGTCGGCGACCAGCTCCAGGAGGGCATCGACCGCAGCATGAGCAGCGCCTCGGTGTACCTCACCCAGAGCGGCGGCATGCGGTACGCGAGCCAGCGGGCCACCTGGACGGCCACCAATCAGGTCACCCAGGAGAAGACGACGGTCACCCTGCCCCGCGTCGAGGTCGGCGGCCGATGGCTCGGGCAGAACACCGACCTGAAGCGGCCCACCCCGTTCGTCGACGACACGGCGGCGCTGTCCGGCGCCACCGTCACGGTCTTCCAGCGCATGAACGCGGCGGGAGACCTGCTCCGGGTCGGCACGACGGTGAAGTCCGCGAAGGGCACGCGCGCGATCGGGACGTACATCCCGGCCGTCGCCGACGGCAAACCGAACGCGGTCGCCGCCGCGATCAAGGACGGCACGGCGTATCGCGGCGTCGCGCTGGTCGTCGGCACGCCGTTCATCTCGGTCTACGACCCGATCAAGAACGCCGCCGGGGACGTGATCGGCGCCCTCTACGTCGGTGTGCCGCAGGCCGAGGCGCTGGCCAACCTGACCGAGACGATCAGCCAGATCAAGATCCAGACGAACGGCTGGGTCTCCGTCTTCAGCACCGCGGCCGCCGACAAGGGCCGGATCGTGGCCTCCAACATCGACGGCATGGCCGACCAGACGGCGCTCGACGCCACCGACGCCGACGGCAGGAAGTACGTCGAGGAGATCGTCGCCAAGGCCCCGGAACTGGCGGAGGGCGCCACCTGGCAGACCGAGTACCGGCTGCCCGGAGCGGCCGGCGCGCCCGCCGGGGACACCACCGCCACGGTCGCCTACTACCCGCCGTACCAGTGGGCGGTGACCGTGGGCGGCTACGACGCCGACGCCGCCGCCGCGGTGAACGCCGTCCGGGACGGTCGCGGCACGATGCTGACCTCGTTCCTCATCGCCGGGGTGCTGCTGGCGCTGGCCGGGGCGGCCGTGGCGTACCAGCAGGCCTCCCGGATCTCGCGCCGGATGGCCGGGCTGACCGGGGCGCTGACCCGGCTGGCCGGCCGCGATCTCACCGTCCGGGTCGACGACCGGGGCCGCGACGAGATCGGCGAGGCCGGCGCCGCGCTCAACACCGCCGCCGAGGAGCTGCGGACCGTGATGCGGGAGGTGACCGGCGCCTCCGAGGCCGTGACGCAGACCGCCCGGCAGGTCGCGGCCACCAGCGGCGAGATGTCCACTGCCGCCGACACCGCGGCCGACCGGGCCGGTTCGGTGAGCGCCTCGGCGGAGAGCGTGTCGCACGTGGTGCAGACGGTGGCCGCCGGCGCCGAGCAGATGGGCGCGTCGATCAGCGAGATCTCGCACAACGCCCAGGAGGCCGCCCAGGCCGGTCGGGACGGGGTGGGCCTGACCGCGGCCGCCGCCGACGTCATCGCCGAGCTGCGCGCCTCCACCGCGAAGATCACCGACGTGGTGCAGCTGATCGCCGCCATCGCCGAGCAGACCAACCTGCTGGCCCTGAACGCCACCATCGAGGCGGCCCGGGCCGGCGAGACCGGCAAGGGCTTCGCGGTGGTCGCCGGCGAGGTCAAGGAGCTGGCCCAGGAGACCGCCCGGGCGACCGAGGACGTCACCTCCCGGGTCGCCGCGATCAACGCCGACACGGCCCGCGCGGTCTCCGCCATCGACGCCATCTCGGCCCGGATCGCGCAGGTCAACGACTACCAGACGGCGATCGCGGCGGCGGTCGAGGAGCAGGCCGCGACCACCGCGGAGATGGCCCGCAACATCGCCGAGGCGGCCGGCGGGAGCCGGGACATCGCCGACGGCATCGGCACGGTGGACGGGGCGATGCGCAGCACCCGCGAGTCGGTGGCGGTGTCGCACCGGGCCGCGGACGAGCTGACCGCCACCGCGCAGCAGCTGACCGGCCTGGTCGGGCGCTTCACCGTCTGAGGCGGTTGGTCGGTACGCTGGTGCGGTGACTGTTCGCGTACGTTTCGCACCCTCCCCGACCGGCATGTTCCACGTCGGCGGCGCCCGCTCGGCCCTGCAGAACTGGATCTACGCCCAGCAGCACGGCGGTGTCTTCGTGCTCCGGATCGAGGACACCGACGCGGCCCGCAACCGGCCCGAGTGGACCGAGGGCATCATCTCGGCGCTCGACTGGATCGGCATCGAGCGCGGGACGTACGAGGGCCCCTACTTCCAGTCCTCCTACGCCGCCGACCACACCGCCGCGGCGACCCGCCTCTACGGCGAGGGCAAGGCCTACTACTGCGACTGCACCCGTGACGACGTGGTGGCCCGCTCCGGCAACAAGCACACCGGCTACGACGGCTTCTGCCGGGAGCGGGCGCTCGGCCCGGGCGAGGGCCGGGCCCTGCGCTTCCGCACGCCCGACGAGGGCGAGACCGTGGTCGAGGACCTGGTCCGCGGCAAGCCCACCTTCGAGAACAAGCTCCTCGAGGACTTCGTCATCGCCCGCAGCGACGGCTCGGCGGTGTTCCTGCTGGCCAACGTGGTCGACGACATGAGCATGGGGATCACCCACGTGTTCCGGGCCGAGGAACACCTGCCGAACACGCCGAAGCAGCAGCTGCTGTGGGAGGCGCTGGGGCACACCCCGCCGGTGTGGGGGCACGTGCCGGTGATCGTCAACGAGAAGCGGCAGAAGCTGTCGAAGCGCCGCGACAAGGTCGCCCTGGAGTCGTACCGGGACGAGGGCTACCTGGCCGCCGCCATGCGCAACTACCTGATGCTGCTCGGCTGGTCCCCGTCCGGCGACCGGGAGATCGTCCCGTGGTCGGTCGTCGAATCCGAGTACCGGATCGAGGACGTCAACCACGCCCCCGCCTTCTTCGACGTGAAGAAGCTGCGCGCCTTCAACGGTGAGTACATCCGGGCGCTCACGCCGAGCGAGTTCACTCAGGTGTGCGCTCCGTGGCTGACCGGAACGGACACGATCCCGGCTCCGTCGTGGGACGCGGCGAAATTCGACATCGAGACGTTCGCCACTATCGCCCCGCTGGCCCAGACCCGGATCTCGGTGCTCTCCGAAATCGTCGAGAACGTCGACTTCCTCTTCCTCGACGAGCCGGTGCGGGACGAAACCTCCTGGGCGAAAGCCATGAAGGAGGGCGCGGGGGACATTCTGGACGGCGCAGCGGCCGCTTTCGGTGCCCTGAGCGACTGGTCCGCCGACGATCTGAAGGCGGCGCTCGAGCAGGTCGGCGAGGCGCGAGGTCTCAAATTGGGCAAGACTCAGGCGCCCGTACGCGTCGCGGTGACCGGCCGGACCATCGGCCTGCCGCTCTTCGAATCGATCGAACTGCTCGGCCGGGAGCGCACGCTGGCCCGCATTTCCGCAGCTCGCGCGCGTCTCTGACCCTTCTACCGGATCCGGCGGCCGGCGCGCTACAGCCGGTCGCCGCATCCGGTGACGCTCTCCGTCAGCCGGGTGACCTCAACAGGCGTCGATTGCGTGGACTGGGTACTATTCGCCCGCTGATCAACGGCCGTTTCGTCTCCACGGTCATCCCCCACATGGCTCCAATTCACCCTGTCTCCGGATGCGAGCAGGGCGGTGTCCGGGAAGGCTGGAGGCCTGGGGCCGTGCCCGGTGCCACCACCGGTCACGAGCAGCGGGTTGATGTCCATCCACGGGCGGGGAGGTCGGATGGTGCGGGGGACGATGACCAGACTGGTTGCGGCAGGGGCGGCATGCGCCGTGGCGCTGGCGCTGGCGGTGGGCATGGCTCCGGCCGCTGCTCAGGCCGCGCCGAAGGCGCCGCCACAGCCGAACGCGGTCCAGGTCACCGGCAACGGTCTCGAGGAGACCGTCAAGGTCGATCAGAACGACCGGCCGCGGCTGTTCCAGATGCTGATGAGCGAGGTCGGCTGGCTGGCCGCGGCGACGTCGTCGACGTCGGCGCCGAAGACCGCGACGCTCGGCCCGAAATACACGGTCACCGTGCTCGTCAAGGACGCGCCGAGCCAGATCTACAACCTCTACCCGCTGGCCGCCGGCGGCCCGCGGGCCCACCGGCCGGCGAAGCAGCCGGTCGGCAAGAAGACCGAGGGCTGGTTCTACGGCAGGCTCTCCATGCCGGAGTCGCTGCGGCTCGCCGGCGCTCCGCTGGAGGCCAAGCCGGACGTGGTCGGCGGCGGCATCGGCGGCGGTGTCGGCACCGACCTGGCCGAGGAGGAGGCGAGCGCCTTCGGCGAGGTCACCGCGGCCGTCACCGAGTTCCGCCGGCTGTTCCTGCTGAACGGGGCGGTGCTGCTGGTCATCCTGACCGGGCTGGCCGGCATGGCGTTCCTCATCCGCCGGCGCGTCTGACGCGCTCCGGCTGACCGGCGTCGCTGCGGGGCGTCGCCGAGTTCTCGACCAGGCGGACCAGATCCTCCAGGTCGGCATCGAACTCGGCGGCGCCCTCCAGCATTTCCGGGGTCGATCCGGGCAGGCCGCCGGTGACCTCCCCGGTGGTGTACCCGAGCAGGAACGCGCAGATCAGCCGGGCGGTCCGGGGCACCTCGGCGGCCGGCACCCCGGCGTCGGCCAGGATCCTCTGCAGCGCCCCGGCCAGCCAGGACGCCGAGGGCCCGGCGGCGGACCGGTTCAGCAGCAGCGGGAAGGCGCTGGGATGGTTACGGGCCAGCGAGCGGACGGCACGGCCCACGGCGCACAGCCGGTGCCTCCAGTCGATGTCCGCCGGATCGGTGCCCACGGCGCTGCCGAGTTCCAGGTGCAACAGATCGACCAGGCCGTCGAGCAGGGCGTCCTTGCCCCCGACGTACGGGTACAGCGCCATCGAGGTGAGCCCGACGCGCTCGGCGACGGCCCGCATCGACATCGCCGCCAGCCCGCGCTCGTCCACCAGCGCGAGCGCCTGATCGAGGATCTGCCGTCTCTTGTCGTCCACCACGTCAACCTGACCAGGCCGGCCGGCCCGCCGGGGCGAAACGCGCCCGGACGGCGGCCCGCACTCACCCGATCGGGTTCAGCACCATCGGCCCGGCGGGCGTCCCCGGCCGGCGGCGCGACGGCGCGGGCGGACCGCGCCGTGCAGGTGGGCGCCGGCCCAGCCGCGCAGGTCGGTCCGGCAGCCGACCCGGCCGGTGCCGCCGTCGGCGACCGGCTCCTCGTCGCCCGCCAGCGCCGGTGGCGCCTCGTCGAGGGCGGGATCCCTGTCGGTGTACGCGAACGCGTCGTCCCGTTCCATCGTCTCGCCTCCTCGATCAGTGCCATCGGCGCCGGTGTCGCCGGCACCGCTTCCTCATCGGCATCGCGCCGCCCGGGGTGAGGTCCTCCGGCTGGTTCTCAGGGCTGTCTCGGGCGCACTGAGACAGCCCTGAGAACCAGCCGGTGCGACACGCCGTCCGACACGATGCCAGGTCACCCACCGGAATCGTGGGGAAGGCGCACCGCTACACCGGTCAAATGTCATAAAAACTCCTAAACCGTACGCCGTCTCGCGCTATCGCCAGATGTCATCCGGATGCCGGACCCCGGCCGCGCCGTGTCACGCTGTGCCGGTGGCAGACACCGACACTCCCGGCACGGCGGAGGCCCGCCCGGAGACCCCGGCGGCCCACCCGGACACCCCGGCGAAACCGCTGCTCCCGGCCACCCTGCGCCGGATCGAACGGCACGCCGGCGCGCTGGCCAGCGCGGCCGTGGCACGCATGGATGAGACGCTGCCCTGGTTCCGCGCGCTCCCGGCCGACCAGCGTTCCTGGGTGATGCTCGTCGCACAGGCCGGCGTCCGGTCCCTGGTCGAGTGGCTGCGCTCCGGCGGCACGGTCGCGGCCAGCACCGAGATCTCCGACGAGGTGTTCGCCGCCGCGCCGCGCGCGCTGGCCCGGGTCATCACGCTCACCCACACCGTCCAGCTGATCAAGGTGACCATCGACGTCGCCGAGGCCGAGGTGCCCGGGTTCGCCGAGCCGGGCGAGCACGAGGCGCTGATCCAGGCGATCCTGCGGTTCTCCCGGGAGATCGCGTTCTCCGCGGCCCGGGTCTACGCGCGGGCCGCCGAGTCCCGCGGCGCCTGGGACGCCCGGCTGCAGGCGCTGCTCGTCGACGCCCTGCTGCGCGGCGACTCCTCCGACGTGCTGGCCAGCCGGGCCGCCGCGCTCGGCTGGGCGGACGCCCCGCCGGTCGCGGTGGTGGTCGGCCGCTCACCCGGCGGCGACATCACCGCCGTGCTGCACGCCGTCTACCGGGCCGCCCGCCGGGCGCGTCTCGAGGTGATCGCCGGCGTGCACGGCGACCGTCTCGTGGTGGTGGTCGGCGGCGCCACCGATCCGGTCGCCGCCGCGGCCACGCTGCGGACCGGGTTCGGCGAGGGGCCGGTCGTGGTCGGGCCGGCGGTGCCGTCGCTGGACCAGGCGACCGAGTCGGCCCGGGCGGCGCTCGCCGGGTTCCGGGCCGCGGCCGCCTGGCCCGGGGCGCCGTCCCCGGTGGCCGCCGACGACCTGCTGCCCGAGCGGGTGCTCTCCGGTGACATGGACGCCCGGCGGGTGCTCCGGCACGACGTCTTCGGGGCGCTGTCCCGGGCCGGCAGCGGGCTGCTGGAGACCCTGGACGCCTTCTTCGCCTCCGGCGGCGTGCTGGAGAGCGCGGCACGGGAGTTGTACGTCCACCCGAACACGGTCCGGTACCGGCTGCGCCGCGTCGCCGAGGTCACCGCCCTGTCCCCGCTCGACGGGAGGGACTCGTTCGCCCTGCGGATGGCGCTCACGATCGGGCGTCTCGACCCCGCGACGTGACCGGGATCTCTCACCATCAGACACGATGGTGGGAGCCGCAAAACGGGTGCAACATACCCAGAACCACACTGGTTTTGTAGGAACCCTACAACCCTGATCGTAGGGTTTCGTCGCGCCCGGCTACCCCGCAAAGCCTCCGGATCCGGAAGAGTCGAGGACGTGCTCGCCGTACTCTCGCCCGGCCAGGGTTCCCAGAAGCCCGGCTTCCTGACCCCCTGGCTCGACCTCCCCGGTGCCGAGGCCCGCCTCACCGGCTGGTCCGCGCTCGCCGGTGTCGACCTCCTGCACCTCGGCACCCAGGCCGGGGCCGAGGAGATCAAGGACACCGCCCGGACCCAGCCGCTGCTGGTCGCCGCCGCCCTGCTGGCCGGTGAGCACCTGTCGCTGGGCGGCGCCACCGTGATCGCCGGGCACAGCGTCGGCGAGCTCGGCGCGGCCGCCCTCGCCGGGGTGCTGACCCCCGAGACCGCGATCACCCTCGCCGGAGTCCGCGGCCGGGAGATGGCCGCCGCCTGCGCGCTGGAGCCGACCGGCATGAGCGCCGTCCTCGGCGGCGACCCGGACGAGGTGGTCGCCACCATCGAGAAACACGGGCTGGTCCCGGCGAACCGCAACGGCGCCGGCCAGATCGTCGCCGCCGGGGCGCTGCCCGCGCTGGCCGAGTTCGCGGCCGCGCCGCCGGCCAAGGCCCGGGTCATCGCCCTCCAGGTGGCCGGCGCCTTCCACACGCCGTTCATGGCGCCCGCCGAGATCGCGCTGGCCGCCGTCGCGGACGGGATCACCGCCGCCGCCCCGGCCCGCACCCTGCTGTCGAACCTGGACGGGACCGCCGTCACCGACGGCCCGGAGATGCTCCGGCGCCTCGTGCGCCAGGTCACCGCCCCGGTCCGCTGGGACCTGTGCATGAGCGCTCTCCGGGACCTCGGTGTCACCGGCGTCATCGAGCTGCCGCCCGCCGGCACCCTCGCCGGGCTGGTCAAACGCGAGCTCAAGGGCGAAGGCGCCCCGGAGATCGTGACCCTGAACACCCCGGACGACCTGCCGGCTGCCCTCGACCTGATCGCCCGCACCGAAGGAGAGACACGATGACCGCGGGTTCCCGCATCGTCGCGATGGGCCACTACCAGCCCTCGCGTGTGGTCACCAACGACGACCTGGCCGCCACGCTGGAGACCAACGACGCGTGGATCCGGGACCGGGTCGGCATCGCCGAGCGGCGGATCGCCGACTCCGAGTCGGTCGCCGACATGGCCACCTTCGCGGCGGAGAAGGCGCTCGCCGCCTCCGGGCTCACCGCGGCCGACATCGACATGGTCGTCGTCGCCACCTGCTCGGCCATCGACCGCTGCCCCAACGTGGCCACCCGGGTCGCGGCCCGGCTCGGCATCGCCTCGCCGGCCGCGTTCGACCTGAACACCGCCTGCTCCGGCTTCTCCTACGCGCTCGCCACCGCCGACCACGCGGTCCGGTCCGGGGCCAGCCGCCACGCCCTGGTGATCGGCGCGGAGAAGCTGTCCGACGTAGTCGACTGGTCCGACCGCACCACCGCGGTGCTGTTCGCCGACGGCGCCGGCGCGGCAGTGGTCAGCGCCGTCCCGGACGGCGAGGAGGACGGCATCGGCCCGGTGCTCTGGGGTTCGGCCCCGGACAAGGGCGACGCGCTGACCATCGCGGGCTGGCAGCCGTACATCAAGCAGACCGGTCAGGTGGTGTTCCGCTGGGCGACCACCGAACTGGCGCCGTTCGCCATCGAGGTCTGCAAGCGTGCCGGCGTGGACCCGTCCGAGCTGGCCGCCTTCGTGCCGCACCAGGCCAACACCCGGATCATCGACGGCATCGTCAAGCGGCTCGGCCTGAGCCCGGACGCGATCGTCGCCAAGGACCTCGTCGAGTCGGGCAACACGTCCGCGGCGAGCGTCCCCCTGGCCCTGTCCAAGCTGATCGAGCGCCGCGAGGTGCCCTCCGGGGCGCCGGTGCTGCTCTTCGGCTTCGGCGGCGGCCTCACCTACGCCGGTCAGGTCATCCGCTGCCCCTGAGCAGCGTGACCCGCCCGTCGACAAACCGCACCACCATCGAGAGGAAGAATTCCCACAATGGCAACTCGCGCAGAGATCACCTCCGGCCTCGCTGAGATCCTCGAGGAGGTCGCCGGGGTGAACCCGGACGACGTCGCCGAGGAGAAGTCCTTCACCGACGACCTGGACGTCGACTCGCTGTCCATGGTCGAGGTCGTGGTGGCCGCCGAGGAGAAGTTCGGCGTCAAGATCCCGGACAACGAGGTGCAGAACCTCAAGACCGTCGGCGACGCCGTCACCTACATCGAGGCGAACCACTGACATGAGCAACGTAGACGTCGTCGTCACCGGGCTCGGCGCGACGACCCCGCTCGGCGGGGACGTCGCGTCCACCTGGGACGCAATGCTCGCCGGCCGCTCCGGGGTGGGTCCGCTCACCCAGGAGTGGGCCGGTTCCCTCCCGGTGCGGATCGCCGCCCAGCTCGCCGTCGAACCCTCCGAGATCATCGAGCGGGTCAAGTTGCGGCGGCTGGACCGGGCCGAGGCGATGGCCGTCATCTCGGCCCGCGAGGCCTGGGCCGACGCCGGCCTGGCCGACGCCGGGGTGGACCAGGACCGCCTCGCGGTCAGCTTCGGCACCGGCATCGGCGGTGTGATCACCACCCTCGACCAGAACGAGATCCTGCAGAACTCGGGACCTCGCCGGGTCAGCCCGCACACCGTGCCGATGCTCATGCCGAACGGCCCCGCCGCCCACATCGGCCTGGAACTCGGCGCCCGCGCCGGCGTCCGGGCGATGGCCAGCGCGTGCGCCACCGGCGCCGAGGCGGTCGCGCTCGGTCTCGACCTGATCCGCGCCGGCCGCGCGGACATCGTCGTGGCCGGCAGCACCGAGGCCGTGGTGCACCCGCTGCCGATCGCCGGGTTCGCCTCGATGCGGGCCATGTCGACCCGCAACGACGAGCCGGAGCGGGCCTCCCGCCCGTGGGACGTCAACCGGGACGGCTTCGTCCTCGGCGAGGGCGCCGGAACCATCATCCTGGAACGCGCCGACCACGCCGCCGCCCGCGGCGCCCGGGTTTACGCGCGGCTCGCCGGGGCGGGCATCACCTCGGACGGGTACGACATCGTCCAGCCCGACCCGGAATGCGCCGGTGGCATCCGCGCCATGCGGATGGCGATCCGCGACGCCGGTCTGACCGGCGCCGACATCCACCACGTCAATGCCCACGCCACCTCGACCCCGGCCGGCGACATGGGCGAGATCAAGGGCATCCGGGCCGCCATCGGCGACCACCCGATCGTGACCTCGACCAAGTCGATGTCCGGTCACCTGCTCGGCGCGGCCGGCGCGCTCGAGTCGATCGCCACCATCCTGGCCCTCCGGGACGGCATCATCCCTCCGACCATCAACCTCGACGACCCCGACGAGCGGCTCGACCTCGACGTCGCGGCGCACAAGTCCCGTACCGCCGACATCCGGGCGGCGCTGAACAACTCGTTCGGCTTCGGCGGCCACAACGTGGCGCTGATCTTCACCCGGGCGTGAGCCCGAATCCCTCCGGGCAGGTACCGTCCCCGGTCGACCACCGCGACCCGGAGCTCCGGCTCCGGGCCCTGTTCGACCGGGGCACGTTGCGTCTCCTGGCCGATCCCGACGGATCCGGCGTGCTCTCCGGGCGCGGCCGGGTCGACGGGGCCCCGGCCGTCGCCTTCGCCACCGACGCCACCCGCAAGGGCGGCGCCCTGGGCGTGGCGGGATGCCGGCGCATCGTCGAGGCGATCGGAGCCGCGGTCCGCGAGCGCGTCCCGGTCGCCGGCCTCTGGCACTCCGGCGGCGCCCGCCTCGCCGAAGGCGTGATCGCGCTGGACGGTGTCGGCCAGGTCTTCGCGGCGGTCGTCCAGGCGTCCGGCCGGATCCCGCAGATCTCGGCGGTGCTCGGCCCGGCGGCCGGAGGTGCGGCGTACGCGCCCGCCCTCACCGACATCGTGGTCCGCAGCCGCGCCGGCCGCCTCTTCGTCACCGGCGACCCGGCACCGGCCCCGTCACCGGCCCGGACCGCCCACACCGGCCTCACCACGGCGTTCGGCGGGCCCTTCCCCGGCGTCCCCTCCACCACCGGCCCGGGGCCCGGCGCGCACGGCTCCGAGGTCGTCCACCTCACCGCGCCCGACGACGAGTCGGCGCTGGCACGGACCCGCGCGCTGATCGTGCTGCTGGGCCGCCAGGGCCGGGTCTCCCCCGACGACGTCAAACCCGGCGGGAGTACGGGGATCCCCCTGGACGCCCTGATCCCGGCCGGTTCCGCGCACCCGTACGACGTCAAACCCGTGGTCCGCGGCCTCCTCGACGAGCCCGGCACCGAACTGCACGCCGACTGGGCGCCGAACGTCGTCACCACCCTGGGCCGGTTCGCCGGCCGTACCGTCGGCGTCATCGCCAACAACCCGCTCCACCTGGGCGGATGCCTGGACGCCCCGGGCGCCGAGAAAGCCGCCCGTTTCGTCCGCACCTGCGACTCCCTCGGCCTGCCGCTGATCGTCCTCGTCGACGCCCCCGGCCACCTGCCCGGCCCCGGCCACGACTGGGACGGCGTGATCGGCCGCGGCGCCAAGCTCCTGTACGCCTTCGCCGAGGCCGTCGTCCCCCGGGTCACCCTGGTCACCCGCCGGGCCTACGGCGGCGCCTACATCGCGATGAACTCCCGGGCCCTCGGCGCCACCGCCGTCTTCGCCTGGCCGGACGCCGACGTCGCCGCCCTCGACCCGGGCGCCGCCGTCGACATCCTGCACCGCCGGGCCCTCGCCGCCGCGCCGCCCGGGGATCGCCCCGCCCTCCGCGACCGGTTCCTCCGCGACCACCTGATCACGACCGGCGACATCACCCACGCCGTCGCCACCGGCGTCATCGACGCCGTCATCACCCCGGCCGAGACCCGCCGCCGCATCGCCGAGGCCTTCGCCGCGGCTCCCGCCGGCCGTGGCCGCCCCGGCCCCCTCTGACAGTCCCGCCCGACCGTGCCCCTTCCGGCTGGCTCTCACGGCTGTCTCAGGGCGGTTCAGACAGCCCGGAGAACCAGCCGGAGGGGGTGGCGGGACGGCTGTCCGGTGACCATCGCATTCGGCCCGGTGGCCGCGCTTCGGTGGTGAGTGGAGCGGACCTCGCGTGGACCTGACGGGACGGGCGGGGTGCGGTTGGGGACGGTTACGGGCGTACCTCTATTTCGCGCAAGCACTCCGGGGCAGGTTGCCGACCGCGATGGGCGACCGGCCGGGCGCCTTCGCCTTTCCGGCGATGACCGCGGCGAGGGCGCTGAGGGACAGCGGGCTGGACGAGTACGTGGCGACCAGGGTCGGGGTACGGGCGAGGGCCAGCAGGCGCGGAGCGTCCATCATGACGGTCGCGGCGGCGGTGTCGTCGAGGTCGATGCGCTCGTCGCCGTACCCGACCAGGTGGATCACCGAGCCACCGGACGCCTGGACCGGGACGCCGGCGCTCTGCAGTGCCTTGATCAGGGCGACCCGGGCGACCTCCCGGCTGGCCGGCGCGGTGACCGAGACCGGACCGGTGACGAGCGGGCCGGCGCACCTGCCGCGGAGCACGGTGACGGCGGCCGCGTCGAGGGCGGAGACGGCCTGCTGGTGGGCGGCGGAGCCGATGGTGGTGAGGTCGGGCTGCGGGGTCCGGGCGGTACGGAATTTCAGCGTGAGGATCCGCGTGACGGCCTGGGTGAGTCGTTCCCGCTTCAGGCTGCCGTTCTTGAGGCCGGCGAGGATGCCGTCCCGGGCGGCACGGAGGTCCGGCGGCATGAGCAGCATGTCGTTGCCGGCGTTGAGGGCGCGGACGGCGGCTTCCCCGGCGGGCCACTTCTTGGCGGGGGCCATGTTCATGGCGTCGGTGACGGCGACGCCGGTGAACTTCATCTGCCCGCGCAGCACCTCCGTCATGATCTTGTGGGAGAAGGTGGCCGGCACGCCCTTGTCGACGGCCTGCAGGTTCAGGTGGCCGGACATCACCACGCCGGCGCCGGCGCTCACCCCGGCCGAGAACGGCGGAAGGTCCTGCGCCTGCCACGCCGGGAGCGTCTGGCTGATCAGCGGCAGCTCGTCGTGGCTGTCGGCGACGGTGTGGCCGTGGCCGGGGAAGTGCTTGAGCGCGGCGGCGACCCCGGCCGACTGCAGGCCCCGGACCGCGGCGGCGACCTGGGCGGCATTGGCTTTCGGGTCGCTGCCGAAGGAGCGGGAGCCGATCACGCCGGCGCCGCCGGGGCTGAGCGTGTCGGCGACCGGGGCGAAGTCGACGGTGACGCCCATCGCGGCGATCTCCTCGCCGGCCGCGCGCCAGGCCGCCTCGGTGAGCGCGGGTTTGCCGGCGGCGCCGAAGGCCATCGCGGACGGGAGCAGGGTGACGCCGTCGGTGACCCGGGTGACGGTGCCGTACTCCTGGTCCATGCCGATCATCAGCGGGGCCGCGGCAGGCAGCCGCCCGGCCGCCTGCTGGAGGCCGTCGGTGAGGGTGCGGACCTGCTTCGGGTTCTCCACGTTGGTGGTGGGGTTGGTCTTGCCGGTCGGGTCGCCGGGGGTGAAGCCGACCAGGATCAGACCGCCGAGACGGTACTTCTCGATCATCTGGGCGGGGGTGTCGACACCGGCGAGGCCCTGGTTGCCCTGCGCGTGGCCGGCGTCCACCCGGTTCGCGTCACTGCCGTACGCGTACGGCATGAGCACCTGGCCGGCCAGGTCCTCGTCGCTGAGCCGGGCCACCGTCCCGGCCGCCCGGGCCGCCGGATCGGTACTGGTCGCGGACGGGACGGCGCTCGGTGAGACGGGCGCGGCCTCCGGCCGGGACGCGGCCGGGGCCGGTGGGTTCCCGGTCGGCGCGGGTTCGTCCCCGCACGCCCCCAGGAGCAGGAGCAGGGGTACGACCAGCGCGCGCGACAGATTTCTCACGATCGCCATCGAACCAGTTCACGGCAAAGGTCGCTACTCGACCCCCCAACGTGTCTTGGGCATGGTTCAGGGGGATTTGCCCAATGCAAGGGGACGGGTGTCAGCCGACGCGGGTCAGCAGCGTCACCGGGGCGCCGTCGCCGGCGTACCGGTACGGCTCGAGCTCCACGTCCCAGGCGGTGCCGAGCGCCTTCTCGAGGGCGTGCGACAGCGCCTCGGGCGCACGGACCGAGGACATGATGGCGCGCAGCCGGTCCTCGCCGATCTGGATGTCCCCCGACGCGCCCATGACCCCGTGGAACAGCCCGCGACCGGGGACGTGCATGAACCGCTCCCCGTCGACGCCGGGGCTCGGCTCCTCGGTCACCTCGAAACGGATCATGGGCCACTGCCGGAGGGCAGCAGCCAGCTCAGCGCCAGTACCGGCCCGGCCGGTCCAGCTGCACTCGGCTCGGCGCATGCTGGGGTCGACCGGTTGCACGGTCCATTCCAGTTTGACCGGCGCGGTCAGGACGCGCGCGATCGCCCACTCGACATGCTGGCACACGGCGAGTGGGGTCGAGTGGACGTATACGACGCCACACGTTGGCACGGTGACCTCCCGGAGACCGAGGTGCGTCTTCCCCTACGACCTCGACCGCGGTTGATCGTGTCCCATGATGCCGGGTGGTACGGACGGTGCGCCAGAGAATCCGCAACATCGACTATGGGAGCTGCCGTAGTGGCATACCCTGCCCAACGCTGTTACCTGCTCCGACGGTATGGTCCGGCGGCCGTCGTGTAGAGTTGCCACGGCCTTTTTTCTACTCTTCTCAGCTTTCCTTCAAGGAGTACCGCCGTGGCAGGCAACACTTCAAAGACCGCCCGCGCATCAGTCCGCGCCGGCCAGGGCACCGGTGGCGCCCTCAGCGTGCTCGGTGAGTACAAGTACCTCATCCCGCTCGCTGAGGGCCGCTTCGCGTACGTGCGGAACCTGACCAACGGTAAGACCACCCACCTCAAGACCGACTCCGACGCTTTCGTCGAGGAGATCCGGGCCCTGAGCGCGGCCGGGCACGGTGTCAAGATCCGCACCGAGATCACCAGTCTGCACAACAGCAACCCGGAGCACGGCTGGGCGGGCGTCGAGAAGCGTCTCGTCGACGCCGGCGTCTTCGAGGGCTGAGCAGGATCGAAAAAAGCGCCTTCCGGTTTCGGCCGGGAGGCGCTTTTTCGCGTGATCCGTGGATCAGTCCAGGAACTCGACCCAGCCACTGTCGAGGTCGTAGACGGCGCCGGCCACCTTCACCGCGCCGGCCGCGATCCCCTCGACCAGGCCGGGCACCTCCCGCAGCCGGTCCACGGTGCGGATGACGTGCTCGCGGACCGCCTTCTCGTCGGTGTTCTCGTCGTCGAGGCCGACCGCCTGCACGGCCGGGGCCAGCTCGTCGACGAGGTAGCCGACGTAGTCCACGTCGCCGCCCGGCTGCGCGCCGGCCCGCAGCGCCTCCACCGTCGCGTGCACCGCGCCGCAGCGCTTGTGGCCGACCACGAGCACCAGCGAGACGCCGAGCTCGGCCACCGCGAAGTTGATCGAGCCGATCAGCGACCGGTCCAGCACGTGCGCGCCGGACCGGGCCACGCAGATCGAGCCGAAGGTCTGATCGAAGATCGCCTCCAGCGGCACCCGCGAGTCGATGCAGCCGAACACCAGCGAGTGGGGCTTCTGCCCGTTCGCGGTGGCGGCCGCGCGTGCGACGTCGTGGCCGTAGCGGGGGCGACCGTAGACGAAACGTTTGTTACCCGCGATGAGTTCACTCAAAGCGGCGGCGGGCGTGCTGACCTGGGCGTCGCTAAGGGCCGTCATGAAGAGGATTTTCGCTGCCCGTGGCGTGGTGAGAAGTGTTTGCGAGCTAACTCACTGTCGTTGCGGTGTCGGCACGGCAGGGCCAGAAGTCCCGACGAAACGTGCTGGTAATACTTCTGATCGCGAGTAATGCTTATTACCCGCGGGTACTGCGGGGGATCGTGACCCCCACGGAGGTACCCATGATCACGCTCTCGGACGGTGTCCGGTTGCACGTCTCGGTCTCCGGCCCGGACGACGCCCCGCTCACCGTGGTGCTGTCGCACGGGTGGTGCCAGGACCGGCGGACCTGGCGGCACCAGATCGACGCGCTGAGCGAGCTGGGGCGGCGGGCGCCGCGCGTGATCGCGTACGACACCCGGGGCCACGGACGATCCGGGACCACCCATCTGCGGTCGGCGACCCTGGCCCAGCTCGGCGACGACATGGCCGAGGTGATCCGGCAGTTCGCCCCGGCCGGCCCGGTGGTGCTGGCGGGCCACTCGATGGGCGGCATGACGATCATGGAGTACGCGCACCGCCACCCCGCCGAGTTCGCCGACCGGATCTCCGGCCTGCTGCTCGTCTCCACCACCGCCGAGGGACACACCCACACCCGGTACGGCCTGCCCGACCAGGTCGCCGGCCTGCTGCGGGCCGGCGAGACCCTGGGCGCCGGCCTGCTCGCCCGCTCCGGGCCGTGGCGGCCGCACCGGGTGATGCTGCCGGCTCTGCGCCCGGCGCTGCGCTGGCTGCTCTTCGGCGACGAGTGCGGCGAGGAGGCGATGCGCCTGACCATGCGCGCGCTGGGCCGGGCCCCGCTGCGCTCGATCGGCGGCTTCCGGGAGTCGATCGGCGCGCAGGCCCGTCTGGACACCCTCGCCGAGCTGGCCGGGCTGCCGGCCGCCGTGCTGGTCGGCGACCGGGACCGGCTGACCCCGCCGGCCTGTGCCGAGTCGATCGCCCGCGCGCTGCCGGACGCGGAGCTGACCGTGGTGCCGGGCGCCGGCCACATGCTGCCGCTGGAGCGCCCGGCGGAGGTGTCGGCGGCGCTGACCGGCCTGGTCCGCCAGGTGCTGCGGGCGCAGAAGCGCGATCGCAAGCGGGCGCACCGGCACACCGCCGGCGCCTGCCCCGGCCGGCAGGCCGCGTAGCGAACGTCCGGTGTGTGGATTTCGGGCGCGACAGTGGTCCCGAAATCCACACACCGCTCGTTTTCCGGGGAAACGCACCCCCGGCGGCGGCTCGGCGGCGAGGCTGGTTCGACGCAGGCGTACGGGCAGGAGTAAGTTCGATTGCCCCCTTCGCGCGAGCGTCTGCGCGTTTGGTGGTGCGCCAGATGAGGAGAACAACGGACTTGAGCGACACCACCGTCCTGCAGCAGGAGATCGCGGTCGAGCAGGAGCACGTCGACCGGGTCTACGCCCGTCTCACCGAGTTGCGCCGGGACGCGTCCCGGGCCGAGAAGGAGGGCTACCAGCTGGCCGGCGTCGGCACGTTCGGCGCTCTCGTCGAGCGGGACGCGATGGTCTTCCACGCGGCCCGCCGCCGGCACGCTCTCGACACCGAGCACGAGGGCCTCGTCTTCGGCCGGCTGGACCTGAAGACCGGGGCCACCCACTACGTCGGCCGGATGGGCATCCGGGACGACGCCTCGAAGCCGCTGGTGGTGGACTGGCGGGCGCCGGCCGCGGCCGCGTTCTACCGGGCCACCCCGGCCGAGCCGCTCGGCGTGATCCGCCGCCGGATGATCCAGTCGAGCCGGGAGAAGGTCACCGGCATCGAGGACGACCTGCTCGACCCGGAGTCGGCCCCGGAGGGCATGCGGGTGGTCGGTGACGGCGCGCTGCTGGCCAGCCTGGCCAAGGCGACCGGCCGGGGCATGCGGGACATCGTGGCCACCATCCAGCGCGAGCAGGACGACGCGATCCGCTCCCCCGCCGGTGGCGTGACGATCGTCACCGGCGGCCCCGGGACCGGCAAGACCGCGGTGGCCCTGCACCGCGCCGCCTACCTGTTGTACTCGGACCGCAGCCGGTTCGCCGGCGGCGGCATCCTGGTGATCGGCCCGTCCGGCGTCTTCGTGGAGTACATCGCGACCGTCCTGCCGTCGCTCGGCGAGGAGACCGCGACGCTGCGCTCGCTCGGCTCGCTGGTGCCGGGCTGGGACGCGACCCGGGTCGACTCCGGCGAGGTCGCCGCGATCAAGGGCTCGCTGCGGATGCGCCGGGTCCTGGAGCGGGCCTCGCACGACGCGGTGCCGGGCGCGCCGACCGAGCTGCGCCTGCTCTACCGGGGCACCCTGCTGCGGCTGGACGCGCCGGCTCTCGACGCGATCCGGCGCAAGGTGCTGCAGCGCGGGGCGCGGCGCAACGAGGTCCGCGGGCACGGCTTCGACCGGGTCTTCGACGCGCTCTGGGCGCAGGCCCGGGAGGCGAAGGTGACCGGGCTGCCGGAGAAGCGGGAGTTCGAGTCGGAGCTGGCCGACCGCACCGATTTCCGGGACTTCCTGAAGGCGTGGTGGCCCCGGTTCACCCCGATGCGGGTGCTGCGCTGGCTGGCCGAGCCGCGACGGCTCCGGGCGTACGCGAACGGGCTGCTCTCCCGCGACGAGATCGCCACGCTGCAGGGCTCGTTCGCCGCGCTGGACACCGAGGGACCGACGATCGCCGACGTGGCCCTCCTGGACGAGCTGGACGAGCTGATGGGCCGTCCCCGGCAGCCGCAGAAGAAGACGAAGAACCCGTTCCACGTCCGGGACGGCATCCAGGAGGTCAGCACCTTCGCCGACCGGCAGGCGGCGCAGCGGGCCCAGCAGGTGCAGCGCGAGGAGGACTACCGGGACTTCGCGCACGTGGTGGTGGACGAGTCGCAGGACGTGTCGCCGATGCAGTGGCGGATGATCGGCCGGCGTGGGCAGTACGCGTCCTGGACGATCGTCGGCGACCCGGCGCAGACCGCCTGGTCCGGCGACCTGGACGAGCTGGACCGGGCGCGGGACCGGGCGCTGGGCAGCCGCAAGCGGAACGCGTACGCGCTGACCACGAACTACCGGAACTCGTCGGAGATCTTCGAGGTGGCGGCGCGGGTGATCCGTACGATCATGCCCGATCTGCCGTTGCCCTCGGCGGTGCGCAGCACCGGTGTCGTGCCCGCCGACGTGGTGGCCGCCGTGCCGGCCCTGCCGGAGACCGTCCGGGAGCTGACCGAGAAGCAGCTCGCCGAGGTGGACGGCACGATCGGCGTGATCATGCCGGTGCCGCGGCGGGACGAGGTGGCGGGCTGGGTGGCCGGGCTGCCGGAGCGGGTGCAGGTGGTCACCGCGCTGGAGGCCAAGGGCATGGAGTACGACGCCGTGGTCCTGGTCGAGCCGTCGCAGATCGCGACCGACCCGGCCGGGGTCCGCACCCTGTACGTGGCCCTGTCCCGCGCGACACAGCGCCTGACCACGGTGGGCACGGTCCCCGGCTGGCTGCCCGCTTGAGAGCGTGTTGACTTCGGCCGCGTAGCGCGCCCGAAGTCAACACGCCGAAGGGTCTACGGGATCGGCACGGCGACCGCGGTGTACGTGGTCTCCGGCGTCGGCGGGGTGGTGAAGCGGGCGTTCGGCAGGTAGAACCGCTTGCGGTACTCGGCGATCGTGGTCGGCACGTCGAAGCCCGGGTTCCCGGTCCGGGACACCACCTCGCCCGCGGCGCCGCGCCGATCCAGCTCGATCTTGGTGATCACGTTGAGCCGGTTCTGCACCACGTAGAGGTCACGGCCGCGCCGCCACAGCCCGTCGCCGTTGACCACGGTCTCGTCGCCGATGTCGACCCGGGACGTGACGCCGGACGGCGACACCCGGAACAGGAACCCGGTGTTGGACTGGACGATGATCAGTCCGCGGCCGTCCGGCGTCGTGGTGATGCCGTTGGCGTTGTTGCCGGTCTGGAGCGTGATCTCACCGGTCAGCGGCACGGCGACGGCGGCCGCCGGAAGCCTGCCGTGCCGGCCGAACGGCACCTTGAACAGGGTGAGGTTGCGGGAGTCGGTGAACCAGGCGGCGTCCCGGGTGACGATCACGTCGTTGATGAACGTGTTCGATCCCACGGGCTGGAGCTGGTAGGACTTCAGCACGGCGCCGGTGCGCAGGTCGATCACGCGGGCGTCGCCGCCCGCGCCACCGGCCACGAACAGCCGGCCGTCGCCGACCTTCAGGCCGAGCGAGGCGGTGCCGGGGCCCTCGCTGAACGTGGCGCCCATGCCGGTGCGCAGGTCGACGCGGTAGATGTCGCCGTCGGCCCGGGAGCCGAAGTAGGCGTACGGCTTGTCGCCGATGGCGATCCCCTCCGGCTGGAAACCGCTCGGCAGGGTGATTGTGCTGGGCAGAGCCGTGGAAGGCGACGCGACGGCGGGCGCGGCGGTTACGGTCACCGCCAAGGCGGTGAGGCAGAGAGCGTTCGCAAAGGTACGGCGAAGCACGAGACTTCCTTTCCGTTGCGTAACGGGGCATCAAGATTCTCGGGTCACGAGACGGCACACACAACCGATTGCACATATAGCAATGTGCGCATACATTGGCGGCGGCCTGCTGGACGACGGAAGGTGGACGACATGGGAGCCGGCCACGATCACGGGACTCGCGCCCTGCTCGGCAACGGCACGGAGCATCGGCGGCGACTCTGGTGGGCCGCCGGGCTGCTGACCGCCTTCATGGTGGCCGAGGCGGTCGCGGCGGTGATCACCGGATCGCTCGCGCTGCTCTCCGACGCCGGGCACATGTTCACCGACGTCCTCGCGATCGGCATGACGCTCGCCGCGATCACCGCCGCCCACAAGGCCGGCACCGACTCCGGCCGCACCTACGGGCTCTACCGCCTGGAGGTGCTCGCCGCCCTCGCCAACGCGGCCCTGCTGACCGTGGTCGCCGGGTTCGTGCTGGTGCAGGCGGTGCGCCGGTTCACCGACCCGCCGCACGTGCCGGCCGGGTGGATGCTGCTGGTCGCGGTCGGCGGCCTGGTGGCCAACCTGGTGGCGTTCGCGCTGCTGCGCTCGGGGGCGAAGGAGAACATCGGGGTGCGCGGGGCGTACCTGGAGGTGCTCGGGGACCTGCTCGGCTCGGTGGGGGTGATCGTGGCGGCTCTGGTGATCTGGGGCACCGGGTGGGCGTACGCGGACCCGATCGTCGCCGTGCTCGTCGCCCTGATGATCCTGCCGCGCACCTTCGCCCTGGGCCGCTCGGCGATCCGGATCCTGGTGCAGGCCGCGCCGGAGCACCTGGACGTCGCCGAGGTCCGCGACCGGCTGGCCACCGTGCCGGGGGTCTGCGACGTGCACGACCTGCACGTCTGGACCCTCACCGAGGGGATGGACGTGGCCTCCGCGCACCTGCGCCTGGACCCGGCGGCCGAGCTGGGGACGGTGCTGACCGTGGCCCGGGAGCGGCTGCACGAGGACTTCCACATCGATCACGCCACCCTGCAGGTGGAGCCGGCCGGGGCCAGCCGCGCCTGCATCGGGATCAGCTGGTGACGGCTGACCCCCGGCTGGTTCTGAGGGCTGTCTCGGCCGTGCTGAGACAGCCCTGACGACCAGCCGCGTTCTGTACTTTTTGCGAACCGCCACGCCGGATGCGCAAAAAAGGTGAAGATGCGAGACATGAGTGACGGGCGGGTCATGGTCTTCGCGCCGGCCCCACAGCTGACGGTGACCATCGAGCAACACCACGACGAGCCGGAACTGCATGTTCACCCGGGCGGCCAGGGCATCTGGCAGACCCGGATGATCACGGTGCTGGGCGCGAAGGTGACGCTCTGCACAGCCACCGGGGGCGAGGTGGGGCGGGTGCTGGCCCCGTTGATGGACGACCTGCCGGGTGTGACGCTGCGGATGGTGTACCGCGAGCACGGCAGCGGCTGGTACGTGCACGATCGCCGGGGCGGCAGCCGGCAGGAGATCGCCGAGCGGCCCGGCAGCCCGCTCTCCCGGCACGAGCTGGACGAGCTCTACAACCTGACGCTCGCCGAGGGCCTGCGCGCCGGCATCGCGATCCTGAGCGGCCCGGCCCACCCCTCGGTGATCAAACCGGAGGTGTACGGGCGGCTCGCCGCCGACCTGCGCGCCAACGGCTGCCAGGTGATCGCCGACCTGTGCAGCAACCACCTGTCCGCCGTCCTGGAGGCCGGCATCTCGGTGCTGAAGATCAGCCACGAGGAGCTGATCGCCGACGGGATGGCCGCGGACGGCAGTGACCTGGCGCTGACCAAGGCGCTGGTCAAACTGCACGAGTCCGGCGCCGAGTCGGTCCTGGTGTCCCGGGCCGACATGGGCGCGCTGGCGCTGTTCAACGAGGAGATCTACTCGGTGGCGCTGCCCCGGCTCACACCGGCCGAGCACCGCGGCGCCGGCGACTCGATGACCGCCGGGGTCGCCGCCACCCTGGCCAACGGCGGCGCGATGGACGAGGCGGTCCGCACCGGAGCGGCCGCCGGAGCACTGAACGTCACCCGCCACGGGCTGGGCACCGGGCACGTCGACGCGGTCCGGGTGCTCACCGAACGGGTGCGGTTGACCCCGATCGAGAAGGCATCATGACCTCCACAGCGGGCAATCATCCCCGAATGCGCATCCTCATCACCAACGACGACGGCATCGAATCCCCCGGCATCCGCTGGCTGGCCCGGACCGTGGCGCACGCCGGGTACGACGTGGTGGTGGCCGCCCCGCTCAGCGAGTCGAGCGGCGCCAGCGCGTCGATGACCGCCGTCGTCCAGGACGGCAAGATCGTCTCGGAGCCGCGGGAACTCGCCGGCTGCCGCGGCATCCCGGCCTTCGGGGTCGCCGCCTCCCCCGCCTACATCGTCCTGCTGGCGCTGCGCGACGCGTTCGGGCCGGCGCCGGACGTGGTGCTCTCCGGCATCAACCGGGGCGCCAACGCGGGCGCCGCCGTGGTGCACTCCGGCACCGTCGGAGCCTGCCTGACCGCGGCGCACGCCGGGCTGCACGGGCTGGCCGTCTCACTCGACGTGCTCACCCCGGCCGCGGCCAGCGCCTCCAGCGGGGGCGCCGCCATCGCGGCCCTCGACACGATCGACGACGAGCAGCACCACTGGATCAGCGGAGCCGAGCTCGCGGTCCGGCTGCTGCCCTCACTGATGCACACCCCGCCCGGGACGGTCCTCAACCTGAACGTCCCGGACCTGCACGTGGACGGCATCCGCGGGCTGCGCCAGGCGTCGCTCGCACGGTTCGGCCAGGTGCAGATGAGCATCGCGGAGGCGGGTGACGGATATGTCCGGACCGCCGTGCAGGCCGCCGAGGAGACCCTGGAGCCGGAGACCGACCTGGCCGCGCTCGCCGAGAACTTCGCCGTGGTCACGCCGATCCGCGCGCCGCACGAGGACACGTCGGTGCGGATCAACGTGGATGCGGTGCGGGTGCAGAGCCCGGCGTACTAGGCCCGGTGTGTTTGACGCCGCAGCCCCGCGGGGTCCACCACACAGGGCCTGGAGCCGGGTCAGGCGGTGACGGACTCCTCGAACGGCTGTGGGTTGCCGAAGAGGCCGAGCAGGCCGGTGACCCACAGCTGCCGGTGAGCGAACCGGCTGGGCCGGGTGACGACCAGCTTGACGCCGCTCACGCCGGCCAGCTGGAAAGCGGCCACGAGGGCGCTGATGCCGACCGAGTCGATGAATGTCACGTGCCGCATGTTGAGCTCGATCCGGGCGGGTCGGCCGTCGGACAGCTGGGCCGCCACGGCTTCACGGATCTCGTACGCGTTCTCGACATCGATCTCGCCGCGCGGTGAGACCTCCACCGCTCCATCGGCCAGCGTCGACGTCGTTATCGACAGCGTCACGCCTCTTCCCTCCACCCACCCGGCAGATCCGGGCGCTGTTTCCTTCTTTACGCGAGTGGCCACCCTGCCGGACTCGGACTGAGCGGCAGCGACTACCCCCGAAAGGTTCGGTGAAACTGACCGAAAGGTTAGGCCCCGAACCTGTTAAGCGCCTGAGTGGCTCGTGTGAGCCGGGTCAACACTACTGCGTGGGGTCAAATCGTTTTGGAACCGTGATGGCGTCCACACCGGACGTTTGTGATCGCTGATCCCGGGCACTGAGCCCGGGACGACCGCTGGAGGTGCAGACGATGTTCACCAAGAAGAGCCGGGCCACCGAGGAGGCCTGGGAACACCTCACCCGCGCGTGGGCCACGGCCGGCGACAACGCGGGCAAGGCCGGAGATCGGGTGACCTCCGTCACCCACGAGGCCCGTTCGCGCGCCAACGCGGCCGCTGACGCGCTGGCCGGACGGCGCCCGCGCCGCCCGTGGGGACTGCTGCTGGCCTTCGGTCTGGCCGGGGTCGCGGTGGGCTGGGTGGCGGCGAGCAGCGCTCGCGCGGCGCTGGAACGGCAGGCGGAGAACGAGGAGATCGAGCTGGCCGAGACGGCGGTGGTGGTCACCCCCACGTACGACGACCACTGACCCGGCGGGGTCACTCCCCCACCGATTGCTGGCTCCCGTTGGGCGCGGACGATCTGTACAGTTGAGCGGCATTCGCAGAAGATTCAGCCATCGACAGATAAGGTCCGCTGGTGCTCAGTGCGGGGAACGTCCTGGACAACCGCTATCGGTTGGACGAGCGCGTCGCCACCGGCGGGATGGGTGACGTCTGGCGCGGCACCGATGTCGTGCTCGGCCGGACCGTCGCCGTGAAGGTTCTGCGGACCGCGATGCTGGAGGACCCCGAGTTCGCCGCGCGGTTCTACGGCGAGGCCCGGATGATGGCCGCCTTCCGGCACCCGGGCGTCGTCGAGGTCTACGACTACGCCAGCGACGGCGACTACGAGGGCCCGGAGAAGGTCGCCTATCTGGTGATGGCCTTCGTGGAGGGCGACCCGCTCTCCAGCCGGGTCAAGGAGGGCCCGCTCGGCGTCCCGGAGACGATGGCGATCGTCGCGCAGGCCGCCGACGCGCTGCACGCCGCCCACGAGAACGGGATCGTCCACCGCGACGTCAAGCCCGGCAACCTGATCGTCAAGCCGACCGGCGCGGTGATCCTGGTGGACTTCGGTGTGGCCCGGTCCACCGCGATGACCAGCGTCACCGGTCTCAACGCGATCGTCGGCACCGCCCTCTACATGGCACCCGAGCAGGTCGCCAAGGGCAACCTGACACCGGCCACCGACATCTACGCGCTCGGCGCGGTGGCCTATCACTGCATCGCCGGCCGCCCGCCCTTCGACGGGGACAACGCGCTCCAGGTGGCGCTGCGCCACCTGGAGGACGAGCCGGACCCGCTGCCCGCCCACGTGCCCTTCGAGGTGCGCGAGCTGATCGCCCGGGCGATGGCCAAACAGCCGGCCGACCGGTTCCAGAGCGCCGAGGAGTTCGCCCAGGCGGCGTTCGCGGTGGCCGGCCCGATCGACTGGAAACGGCTGACCGGCACGTCCCTGGTCGCCCCGGTCAGCCCGGCCCGGCCCACCACCGGCCAATACCCGACCACTCAGTATTCGAGCGGGCAGTACCCGCTGGCGCAGAGCCCGACCGCGCCGATCAGCCCGGCGGTGCCCCGGCCGGCGCCGATGCCGATGCCGGTGCAGCGCACCGCCACCAGGCCGAGTCAGTCGGCGGGCCAGCGCGTCCTGATGTTCGCGATCCTCGGGCTGTTCCTGGTCGCCGGTGGCCTCGGTTTGATCTTCGCCTTCAAAAGTGATGACAAACCGGCCGAAGCTGGCAAAAAGGACGTAGTGCCGACAACCACTACCACTCCGGCCGAGATCACCCAGCCCAGCGTGGACGCCTCGCCCAGCGAGGAGGAGACCACCGCCGAGACGAGCCGTCCCACCAACCGGACGACGAAGCCGACGACGAAGCCGACGACCACCCCGACGACGCCCGCGACGACGGGGACGACGCCCACGCCGACCGGGACCAGCCCGTCGCCGACGCCGACCAGGACCGAGGAAGACCCGGACGACGACGAGACGACGCCGACGACCCCGCCGACCACGACGCCGACCACCGACGCGCCGCCGGTCGTTCCACCCGTGGTCTGAGACCGGCACCTGAAATACAACTAATCCTCAACTCGGCACCCCACCCGCCGATGGTCCCGGCGGCACGGAGCAAGCAGCCGGGAAGAGGGTCGCACCACGATGACAGTCCAGACTCCGCAGGAGCCGGCGCACTACCCGACCGCGCCGCCATGGGCGAGCCCGGTGGACCCGGCCCCGGTGGCCGAGACGGCGTTGTTCGGCGGGACGGTGCCACCCTACGGCTCCCCGCACAACAAGCACGGCCAGCTGCTCGTCCGGTTTCCGGGCGAGGTGCACGCGGCGGGCCGCCCGGAGGCGCCGTCCTGGCGGCCGGTGGTGGCGTGGACGTTCTTCCTGAGCGCGCTCGGGGTGATCTCCGCGTGGCGGCGGGCCTCGACGGCCCGGCATTACGGCAGGCGTCGTGAGCCGTACTGGATCGCCTTCGGGGTGACCCTGCTGGCCGGCGCCGCGTTCTGGTCGGCCCTGACCTTCAGCGTGGCGATCCCGGCGTACCGGGACCACCAGGAGAATCAGATCACCACCGTCCTCGAGGACGGTCTGCTCGGCGACGCCCGGATCACCAAGGAGCTCGGCGCGGTGACCGGTGTCTCCTGCGCCGGCGAGGACGCCCGGAACGCCGAGGGGCTGCGCACCTACCTGTGCACCTTCGACCTGCCGAACGGCAGGAGCAGCGGGAAGTACGTCGAGGGCGACGCCGAGGGCAACTGGCAGGAACGGTAAGGAGAACGGGCCGGTTCCGCGCGGAACCGGCCCGTCGCCTGATCAGAAGACCGGCACGCCGTCGCGGACCAGCCGCCAGTTCGGCACCGAGAAGTCGGCCGGGTCGATCCGGCCCTTGGCCTGCGCCCAGTCGATCAGGAGCTGGCGGATCTCCTGCTGCGCGTTGTAGACCTGGGTCTTCACGATGCCGGGGAAGCTGCCGCCGCCGGAGCGCCGGTAGTTGTTGACGGCGACCACGAACCGCGCGTCGGCGGCCACGTCCACCCCGCCGATCTGCAGGCGGGTGATCCGGCTGCCGACCGGCTTGCTGATGTCGATGTCGTAGTCGACGCCGGAGAACACGTCGTAGTTGTAGTCCGGCACTGCCGGGTCGCTGATCGTCTCCGGGTCGACCGGGGCGCCGACGGGGTGTGTGAGGAAGTACTTCGCCGAGTACTCCAGGTACGCCTTCACCTCGGCCCCGGTCAGCACGACCGCTTCCAGGGTGTTGTCGTAGATGTAGAGCCCCGCGACGTCCTTGATCTTCACGTCGCCCTGCGGGAACACCGCGGTCCGGCTGAACGGCGCCGCGATCGACAGCACCGGCAGCGTCGCGTACTCGGTGCCGGCCAGCGCCGCCGTGACGGTGTCGGTCTGTACCTTGTTGATGTAGTCCAGGATCGGGGTGTCCTGGTAACGGCTGGCCGCGGCGGACAGCTCCACGGTCGAGGCGGCGACGACCTGATTGACGTACGCCACCGTCTTCTCATGCTGTTTCCGCACCACCGCGAGCACCTTGGGGTCGGCCTCGACGGTGTTGGTGTTCAGCGCGGCCGCCGCCTTGCCGGTGATCTTCCACGTGCCCTTGACGCGGGTGATGTCGAAGTCCATCTTGGTGAGCCGCTGACCCCACTTCGACGGCTCGGACAGCAGCACCTGCTCGCCGGTCGCCAGGTTGGTGACGAACCGCTGCGGCACCTCGCGGTGGGCGTGCCCGAACAGGATCGCGTCGATGCCGGGCACCTGCTCGGCGATCAGCGCGGTCGGGTTCTCGTTCGGCAGCTCCGGACCGTAGCTGGAGGTGCCGCTGTCGCCGCCGTGCGCGGAGATCAGCACGATGTCGGCGCCGCGGGCCCGCATGATCGGGACCCACTTCGCCGCCGTGGCGATCATGTCGGTGAACGCGATCTTGCCTTCGACGTTCGCCTTGTCCCAGATCGCCGAGCCCGGGTTGGTCAGCCCCAGGATGCCGACGCGGAGCGCCGGAGCGTGCCGGCCGACGGAGACCTTCTTGATGACGTACGGGGTGAACGCCGGCTTGCCGGTCCTCACACTGATCGCGTTCGCGGCGAGGGCCGGGAACCCGAGCTGGCGGATCCACAGGTTCAGCAGCGGCAGGCCGTAGTTGAACTCGTGGTTGCCCAGCGTGACGGCGTCGTAGTGGAGCACGTTCATCGCCCGGGCCATCGGGTGCTTCTCACCGGTCGAGGTGATCGGCTCCTGCTTGGCGTAGTACGTGGCGAGCGGGGTGCCCTGGATCGTGTCGCCGGCGTCCAGCACCAGCACCGGGCCGGCCGCCTCGGCGCGCAGCTTGTTCACCAGCGCGGCCAGCTTGGCCACGCCGACGTCGTTGTGGGCGCTGTCGTCGTACTCGGCGTCCTTGTAGTAGTCCCAGTTGTAGACGTTGCCGTGGGTGTCCGAGGTGCCCAGCACGGTGAGCCGGTACGTCTTCTCCGGGGCACGGCCGCCGGCCTGCGCCGTCTCGGAGACGACGAACGGCGCGGCGACGCCGGCCGCGGACGCGGCGAGGACGCTCCGCCGCGATACGCCGGGGGGAAGGCTCATTGCGGGACCTCTCAACATCGGTTCGGGAAGCGCTGCACCCAGCACCCTAACGGCCGGTAAGGGGATCGGTCGATCGATGCCGTGTTGCACGAAGATCAAATCTGCTCGGGGGCCTCGATACCCAGCAGAAACAATCCGGTGTGGAGGGTCCGGCCGGTGAGCGCGGTGAGCCGCAGCCGGCTCGCCCGGACCGTCTCGTCCGGGGCCCGCAGCACCGGGCACCGCTCGAAGAACGCGGCGAACGCCGAGGCCAGGTCGTACAGGTAGCCGGCGAGCCGGTGCGGTTCGGCGGTCGCGGCGGCGGCCCGGACGGCGGGCTCGAAACCGAGCAGGGCGAGCGCGAGGATCCGCTCGGCCGGTTCGGTCAGCCGCACCGGGCCGGGCGGCGCGCCGGTGGCCTTCCGGGCGATCGAGCAGGTCCGGGCGTACGTCATCTGCAGGTAAGGTCCGGTGTTGCCGGTGATGGCGAGCATCCGGTCGAAGTCGAGGACGTAGTCGCCCCGCCGATCGCCGGAGAGATCCGCGTACTTGACCGCGCCGATCCCGATCTCCGGCGCCGACGCCCGGGCGACCGCCTCGTCCAGCAGCCCGGCCAGCTTGATCGAGTCCCCGGCCCGGCTCCGGAGCATCCTGCCGTCGGCGCCCAGGATCGACCCGAACCCGATGTGCTCGGCGATCACCCGCTCCGGCAGCCATCCGGCCGCCCGGGCCACCGCGAACACCATCCGGAAGTGGGTCCGCTGAGGGCTGCCGACCACGTACATCAGCCGGTCCGCGCCGAGGTCCCGGACCCGGTGCCGGAGCGCGGCGAGATCGGTCGCGGCATAACCGAAACCCCCGTCCGCTTTCCGTACGATCAACGGCAGCGCCCCGCCGTCCCGCCCGGCGAACCCGCCCGGGAACGCGCACAGCGCCCCGTCGCTCTCGGTCAGCAGGCCCTTCTCCGCCAGTTCGGCGACGATGCCGCCGAGCTCGTCCTGGTACCGGCTCTCCCCCGCGAAGTCCCCCGGCCCCAGGGTGATCCCGAGCCGGGCATAGACGTCCAGGAAATACCGCTCGGACAACTCGACCAGCTGCCGCCACATCGCCCGGGACACCGGGTCGCCGGACTGCAACGCCACCACCCGCAGCCGGGCCCGGGTCCGGAAGTCGTCGTCGCCGTCGAACTTCGCCCGCGCCGCCTGATAGAAAGCGGTCAGATCGGCCACCGAGTGCTCGCCGTCGCCACCCGTCTCGATCAGGTGCTCGACGAGCATGCCGAACGGGGTGCCCCAGTCGCCGAGATGGTTCACCCGGATCACGTCGTGCCCGAGCCACTCCAGGGTCCGGGCCAGCGCGTCCCCGATGATCGTCGACCGCAGGTGGCCGACGTGCATCTCCTTGGCCACGTTCGGCCCGGAGTAGTCGAGCACGATCCGCTCCGGATCACCGGCCGGGTCCACGCCGAGCCGGGCCTCGCCGGCGATCCGGTCCAGCGTGCCGGTGATCAGATCGTCGGCGACGGTCAGGTTGAGGAAGCCCGGCCCGGAGACCGCGATCGTCGCGACCCCGGCCAGGTCCGCCTTCGCCGCCACCTCGGCGGCGATCTCCCGCGGCGGCCGGCCGAGGTCCCGGGCGAGCGCGAGCGGGACACCGGACTGGAAGTCGGCGTGCGGTGACGCCCGGACCGCCGGGTCCACGGGCCGTCCGGCGACCGCTTCCAGCGCGGGTGCGAGCCGGGCGTGCAGGAGATTCTCGAGATTCATGAACGACCCCATCGATGAGTGACGATGACGGGTCGCACCGGGACGGCTCAGTCGGCTCCGGCGGGTGTCGACCCGCCGGAGGAGAGCACAGCTTCAGCGGCGGCCTGACGGACGCCGGCGTCGCACGCTGAAGCAAGACATGCGCCGACTATAGCCCCCCCCCCCCCGCCCCCGCCGCGGGCCGGCGGCGGGGGGGGGGGGGGGGGGGGGGGGGGGGGGGGGGGGGGGGGGGGGGGGGGGGGGGGGGGGGGGGGGGGGCGGCGGGGGGGGGGGGGGGGC